>CBDBDH010000003.1:0-352867 GCA_965203725.1 Gammaproteobacteria bacterium | reverse complement strand
TTGAGCCGGCATTGAAGCGTGCCTTTGAAGCCATGCTGGATATGCAGGACCCCGAGTTGTATGCTCTGGTGACCGGGAACAGGAAATCGCAGGATCGCCACGTTAACAAGGTGATCGAGTTCATTCGTACCTGAAATCGTCTCGGGCGTGTTCGCCCGGTCCGCTCTAATTGATATGGTTGCAGCGTTTTCAGATTGTATGCCAGTATAATCCGACGTCGCGAAGCATATTTGACGATGAGAGACCTATCCTTACAAAAACGGCTTTTGGCGGATCCGTCGCCCAATACGTTTGCTGGGCTAATGGAGATGTACGAGGCAAATTACATCCGCCTGCGCAAATTATGCGGAAACAAGGACTCCATGCCTGCCATTGCGGTCTCCCGGATTCCTTCGGGCATGGATTTGTATCTCCAGGTTCTGGAGCAGACCCGGTACACCTCGACCATTGCGCTGACCTATTACTTCACGGATGCGAAGAGCGGCGTTCAGGCTTATCCGAATCTCAAGCTGAGAATGTACTACGATGCACGGCAGGCCGAAGTACTCAGCCAGTCCTTTCGCAGCAAAAGCACGGGCAATCGCATTGGCAGGCATCGGGCGGGTAGCCCTTCCTTGCCAGGAAGGTGGCACCTGAACCGTTTCCTGTTCAAGTGGCTGTCGTATTGTGACCGGCAGGGACATTCTTTCGTCAGCAGCAATCTTTTGCGGCAAAACCGGTTGATCACAGAAGATATGCTGACCCCTTGATCGCGCCCTTTATCTGCCTGAAAAATTCCTGACAATTCGTATTATATATTTACCCTAAGTGTTTGAATAAAAGAGCAGTATTTCTGCGAGAATGGCGTTCCTGCCACTGGCTGGCTGCAGCACCCAAAAGCTAGGGCAGGCTGTCAAAGCAGGTCTTTTACCGCGTCGCGCTCTTCCAGCAACTCTTTCTCCGTAGCCCGCATCATCTCCTGGCTGAAGTCGTCAATTTCAAGACCCTGCACCAGTTCGTAACTGCCATCTTTGCAGCGTACGGGGAATGAATACATGAGTCCTTCCGCGATGCCGTACTCCCCGCTGGATACGATACTCATGCTTGTCCAGTTGTCATCGGAGGTGCCGACAACCCAGTCGCGCATGTGGTCGATCGCTGCCGAAGCGGCCGATGCCGCAGAAGAGGCTCCGCGCGCATTGATGATTTCCGCGCCACGTTTTTGCACCCTGGGGAGAAAGGTTTCCTTGTACCAGGACAGGTCTATCAGCGAACTGGCCCGCTGACCGCCGATGCTGCAGTGGCTGATGTCGGGATACTGCGTCAGCGAGTGATTGCCCCACACGGTCAGGCAGTGGATGGCGGCGACCGGCGTGTCCGTCTTGAGCGAGAGCTGGTTGAGGGCGCGGTTATGGTCCAGCCGCATCATGGAAGTGAACTGTGTGGGCGACAGGTCTGGTGCGTTGTTCACGGCAATCAGGGCATTGGTGTTTGCCGGGTTTCCGACGATGAGCACTTTCACGTCACGAGCGGCGTGGTCATTGAGGGCGCGGCCCTGCGGTGCGAATATCTTCCCGTTGTCCCCTAGCAGGTCACTGCGCTCCATGCCCTTGGTGCGCGGTTTCGAGCCGATCAGCAGGGCATAGTCCGCATCCTTGAAGCCGACATCAATATCCGTGGTAACGATCACTTTTTCGAGCAGCGGAAAGGCGCAATCCAGCAATTCCATCTCGACCCCCCGCAAGGCCTGCAAGGCCGGTTCGATTTCGATCAGTTGCAGGATCACCGGCTGGTCCGCGCCCAGCATGTCTCCGGCGGCAATCCGGAATGCGGCGGCATATCCGATGTTTCCTGCGGCCCCTGTGATAGCGATTCGTACTGCGGGTTTCATGTAGTGTTCCTTGTAGAATTATTGTTCCGGGTGATGTTGTCTTTCCAAATATTCAAGCGACTGCATTTCGTTCAGCCGACTGACCGTGCGCCTGAACTCCTCGCTGAGCCGTGAGCCCTGATACAGTGAATCCGGCCAGGCCTCGGCTGAGAGGATCAACTTTACATTACGATCATAAAACTCGTCCACAAGGTTGATGAATCGCCTGGCCTGGTCGTCGTGGTTCCTGAAGACGGGCACGTGCGAAATCAGGATGGTGTTGAAGCGCCTAGCCAGCTCGATGTAGTCCGAAGTGCTGCGCGGCTCAGCACACAGTTCCCGAAAATCAAACCAGGCAATCTTCTCCGAGTGACGGATGCTCTGCAGGTTCCGGTTCCTGACCTGGATCTTCCCCCAGGAGCCGTCGTTTTTCTCGGCACACAGGTCCAGGAAGTGGTGTTCAAGCCAGTCTTGCGAGGCATCGTCGATGGGGGTGTTGTAGATCCCTTCGGTCTGCATCAGCTCGAAGCGGTAGTCCGTCTCGCCGTCGAGCTGAATCACCCTGGTATGCGTCTGCAACAATTCGATCGCGGGCAGGAAGCGTTCACGCTGCAGCCCGTTCGCATACAGCTGATCCGGTCTCGTGTTGGAGGTTGTGACCAGGATGATCTTGTGATCAAAAAGACCCTGCAGCAGCCCGGAGATAATCATGGCATCCCCGATATCGTTCACAAAAAATTCATCGAGGCACAGCACCTTGGCCTTGTCGGCAAATTGACGGGCGACCCGCTTGAGCGGGTCGGCCTCGTCCCTGCAGTGTTTCAGCAGGCCATGGGCCTCATCCATGAACTGGTGGTAGTGCAGGCGCAATTTTTGCTGGATGTGCAAATTGGAGAAAAACAGGTCCATCAGAAACGTCTTGCCGCGGCCGATTCCGCCCCAGATGTACAGTCCTCGGATATCTTCAGGGTCCAGCCTGCCAGGCAGAAAGCCCGCAATGCGGTTCAGCAGTCCCGGTTTTGAATTATCATGATCGAGCCTGCGATGCAGGGCCTGTAGTGCCAGGACAGTTTTTTTCTGGTCCGAATCCTGTACGATCTGCCGGGTTTCCAGCAGCTCCTGGTAAGCTGATTCAATCATTCTGGCTGGTGTAGGGGGCTCAAGACCCGCTTGCACAAATCTGGCAGGTATTCCTTTTCCGGGTGCATACTATATACCGCAGTGAATCAGCTTGACCATGCAGTGACCCGGCGAGGGTGTCCTGCATGGACCTGCGGCGGTTCGGTTTTTTAGATGATGCATGGTGTGGATAGTGAAACGATGATGTCTTCCCGGATACAGGTCGCAAAGGGTGAGAGCGCATCCCTTGCGGGATTCGGGCTTTCAGGTCCCGGTAGGGCCGGCGAATCCTTCGTGCCATGTCGCTAGGTCCACTCATGGTCGATCTTCGTACAGATTCATTGTCTGTACAAGAAAAAGGACTGCTGCTGTCACCCCAGGTCGGAGGCGTGATCCTGTTCAGCCGGAATTTTACCTCAGTGGACAGCCTGACCAGCCTGGTCAGTGAAATTCACGCCCTGCGCCACCCGAGGTTGCTGGTTGCCGTGGATCAGGAAGGCGGGCCTGTGCAGCGGTTTCGCGAGGGATTCACGCAGTTACCCGCGATCCAAGAACTGGGCAAGGTCCATGATGCGGACTCGCGAAGGGCTTGTGAACTGGCCGAGGTCACCGGTTGGCTGATGGCCACAGAACTCCGGTCGGTCGGGGTCGACTTCAGCTTTGCCCCGGTCCTGGACCTGGATCTCGGGGTCAGCCGCGTGATCGGCGCGCGCGCTTTTCACCGGGATCCGGAAATTGTCGCGAAGCTGGCGATGCACTATGTCCGCGGGATGCGCAGTGCGGGCATGCAGGCCGTCGGCAAGCACTTCCCGGGGCATGGCGGTGTTGCGGCAGACTCGCACATCGACATGCCGGTGGATACCCGCAGCTACCAGGATCTCGTCATGCAGGACTTTCTGCCGTTCCGGCGCCTGATCAACCAGGGCATCGCGGGAATCATGAGCGCACATGTTGTCTATGAAAGGATCGATCAGGAAGTGGCCACCTATTCGAGGAAGTGGCTGCATGCGGTATTGCGCGAGCAGCTGGATTTCAAGGGTGCAGTGTTCAGCGATGATCTCAGCATGAAAGCCGCGGCCTGCAGTGACGAGTATCTCGTGCGTGCCCGCAAAGCCCTGCAAGCGGGTTGTGACATGGTGCTGATCTGCAATGAGAGTGAGCGGGCGGTCCGGGTGGCGGAGCAGTTGACGAACCAGGACAATCCGGCCTCCCAGATCCGCCTGGCCCGCATGCATGGCGGCAGGCATGCCATTCCCAACCAGGATCTGCGTACCAGGAAGGCATGGCAATCTGCGGTATTACAAGTAGAATCCTATCTGGATTCATCCAGCAGTGACCTGTTGATTTAGTGGCACACATCCGACGGTAACAAAAGCAGCATGGACAGCACCTACCTCTCCGAGATTTTCGCAGGCCTGTGGTCGCATGGCACGCCCACCTGGGTGGTCCAGGTGTTTGTCGTCGTATTCGCCGTCCTGTTGTTCAACTCTTTCGTAAGCCTGTTCCTGCGAAGGCTGGAAAAAAACGTCCAGCGCTCGGCGAATCCCTGGGACGATGCATTCGTCTATGCCGTTCGCAAGCCCCTGCAGGTGCTGATCTGGGTGGTCGGGATCCTGTTTGCTGCCGACATCGTCGCCAGCAGGACCGAAGCGGAAATTTTCAAGGCGATCGATCCGCTGCGTGATATTTCGGTCGTCGCGATACTGACCTGGTTCCTGATCCGCTTTGTGCGGGAATTCGAGAAGGCCTACATCCGCAAGCGCTCCCAGCAAGGGAGCAGTGTGGACGTGACCACGACCCATGCGCTGGTCAAGCTGGTCAATGCGTCTGTTTTCATCACCGCTGCCCTGGTCATGCTGCAAACCCTGGGTTTCAGTATTTCCGGAATTCTCGCTTTTGGGGGAATCGGCGGGATCGCGGTGGGGTTCGCCGCCAAGGACCTGTTGTCCAACTTCTTCGGCGGCCTGATGATTTACCTGGACCGCCCCTTCAAGGTGGGTGACTGGATCTGTTCTCCGGACAAGGAGATCGAGGGCACGGTCGAGGAAATCGGCTGGCGCCAGACCCGGATCAGGACATTTGACAAGAGGCCCCTCTACATCCCGAACTCGGTGTTCGCGAGCATCATCGTGGAAAACCCTTCGCGCATGTCGCATCGAAGGATTTACGAGACCATCGGGATCCGTTACGACGACATTCATTCCATGGATGCGATCGTCCATGAAGTCAAGGACATGCTGGAACAGCACGAGGAGATTGATCAAAAGCAGACGATGATCGTGAACTTCAACCAGTTCAGTGACTCATCGGTGGACTTCTTCGTGTACACATTCACGAAAACCACGAACTGGATCCGGTTTCACGAGGTCAAGCAGGATGTCCTGCTGAAGATTTCCGGGATCATCGAAAAGCACCATGCAAGTATTGCCTATCCGACCCAGGTCCTGCACCTGGATCACACCGAAGATGAAGCCCCGCCGCCTCGATCCTAGCCGCTTGACCTGTGCCTGCAATGCATGGGGGGCTGTCGCAGCACCCGCAGCCAGTTTGCGCCCGATGCCCAAGCCCGCAGGCGCGCCATGGCGGTAAAGCGTCTCGCGATCATCGGGGGCACGGGGTTTGATTCATTCGGCGACCTGGAGACAGTCAGGGAGCAGCGGGTGGATACTCCCTTTGGGGCATGCACCAGCGTGCTGAAAACCGTGGAGCTGGGCGGTGCGGAAGCGATCTTTTTGCTGCGCCACGGTTCCCGGCACACGATCCCGCCGCACCGGGTAAATTATCGTGCCAATATCTGGGCATTGCGTGAGATTGGCGCGACGCATGTTGTCGGCGTCGCCGCGGTGGGCGGCATCAGCCGGGCAGCCTGCCCGAAAAAAATCATCCTCCCCGACCAGCTGGTGGACTACACCTATGGCCGCAAACACACTTTTTTTGAACAGGATCTCGAGCAGGTGACCCACATCGATTTCACAGAGCCATTTTGCCACGAACTTCGCAATACCCTGCTTCGGGCTTCTGCGGAAATCGGTCTTGACGTGCTGGACGGTGCCACCTACGGAGTCACGCAGGGTCCCCGTCTGGAAACGGCCGCTGAAGTCAAGCGCATGGCCAGCGATGGCTGTGACATCGTCGGGATGACGGCAATGCCCGAGGCCGCCCTGGCAAGCGAGCTGGGTCTGTGTTATGCAACCTGTGCCTTCTGCGTAAACTGGGCCGCAGGCTGCGAGGACAGCAGGAAAGAAATCGATGTGGCCGGAATCCAGGAAACGGTACGCCAGCAGATTGTCGTCGTCCGGCAGCTACTGGGTGCTTGCGCAGGACAGCTGGGCTCCTGAACCGGAACCTGCGAGCCCGGCACTGCAGTTGACTGGCCGTGCCACCGTTTGTTCATCACCGAAAAGCCTGGAGTCAGGAGGTCTCGTCTTCACTCTCGGCAGGGCGTATTTCCACCAGGATGCCAAACAGGGGATGATCAATGTAATGCAGTTCCTTGCTGCGCATCTTCCGGTGCACCTTCAAGGGGAAATCTGCCAGCACGTGGTCGTGCCCCAAAAGATCCGGTGTCGCGGGTTCCGCATCCGTGTCCTTGACCAGGGGCCTGCGATAGACGAGGTCCGTGAATACATGCAGGTAGCGCCCGAGGACCACCTTGACCGTACCGTCCAGTTCGTTGATCGCATGTTTTTCCTGCACCGGGTCCTCGATGACCGGGTAGAGCGGTTCGGGTTCGCCGAATTGATCGCTGTAATCCAGACCGGCCTGGATGCGCACCGGAATGGCCTGCCTTTTTGCGAGGCCGGGCTGCAGCCAGATGGCATGCTCCAGGATGCGGTACTTGTCGGAGGCTCCCAGCACGAAGGCCTGGCGGGTCAGTTTCAGTTCTTCCTGGGGCAGGGGCAGAAAATCACGCAGCAGCGCACTGTCATCCAGCAAGACGGCATCCTGCAGATCGGGGGGTGCCCAGGGTTCGTCTGACGGCACCAGGGGCTGTTCGGGGTCCGACGTGTTGGCAAAGAAAATCATCTCGACAACGTAGTCTTTCGCAAGGCCGGGCTGGCAGGCCCACAGCAGGGAGAGAAACAGGACGGAATTGACCCGTGTGCGAAATTTCATCATCATCAAGGCTCGGGATTCAGGCGGCTTGCTTGAGTCGAAGGCCGTTCAACAACCCTCCGATCGTTTCAAGGCGCTGCGCCACGTCCTCCATTTCGGCGTGGATCGTAAGTTTCTCGGCGCTGCTCAGCTTATACATGGAAGGGTTTTCCTGGACAAGTGCCAGCAGCTTGCCAACGTCTATCTTATGTGATTTTGCAAAACTCAGGTGTGCGGATTTGTCACCGGCCCGTATCCGGGTCACGTCATACTGTTCTGCAAGCAGTTTGAGCTGTGTGACACTGAACAGGTTTTCTGCATATTCCGGCAGCAGGCCGAAGCGGTCGATCAGTTCCACCTTGAGGTCATGCAGGTCATCCATGCCTTTGGCGCTCGCGATTCGCTTGTACAGCATCAGCCGGGTGTGCACGTCAGGCACGTAATCTTCCGGCAGCAGGGCAGGTACCCCCAGGTCCACTTCCGTGCCGTGATCGGCGGGCAGGTCCGCCGAGGGCATTTCACCTGCCTTGAGCGCAGCTACGGTACGGGCGAGAAGCTGGTTGTACAGGCTGAACCCGATTTCGTGAATCTGCCCGCTTTGTTCAGCACCCAGCAATTCACCGGCGCCCCGGATTTCCAGGTCATGCGTGGCTACCGTGAACCCGGCCCCCAGCTCTTCCAGTGCTTCAATGGCTTCCAGCCGTTTTACGGCATCGGCTGTCATTATGGGTCTGGGCGGGGCGATCAGGTAGGCATAGGCCCGGTGACTGGACCGGCCCACTCGTCCGCGGATCTGGTGAAGCTGGGACAGTCCAAGTTTGTCCGCACGGTTGACGATGATCGTATTGGCCGACGGAATGTCAATGCCGTTTTCGATGATGGTCGTGCATACCAGGACGTTGAAGCGCTGATGGTAGAAATCGACCATGACCTGCTCCAGGTCCTGTTCGGGCATCTGGCCATGTGCGACCCCGACCGCGGTATCCGGCAGCAACTGGCGAATCTCCCTGGCAGTTTTCTCGATGCTCCGGACTTCATTGTGGAGCAGAAAGATCTGCCCGCCGCGCTTGAGTTCACGAAGGCAGGCTTCGCGTATGGTATGCGTGTCCCAGGTACCGACGAAGGTCTTGATGGCATGGCGGTGACTGGGTGGCGTTGCGATGATGGACAGGTCGCGCAATCCGCTCAGCGACATGTTCAGCGTTCTTGGAATCGGGGTGGCTGTCAGGGTCAGGACATCCACTTCAGCGCGCATTTTCTTGAGAATCTCCTTCTGGCGGACCCCGAATCGCTGCTCCTCGTCAACCACGACCAGGCCGAGATTTTTGAACCGGATGTCTGCACTCAACAGCTTGTGCGTACCGATCACGATGTCTATGCTCCCGTCAGAAAGGTTGGCCTTGGCGGCACTTTGCTTTTTGCCCGACACGAATCGCGAGATGTGCTCGATTCGCACCGGCCAGTCGGCAAACCGGTCACTGAAGCTCTGGAAATGCTGCATGGCAAGCAGGGTCGTGGGCACCAGCACGGCGACCTGCTTTCCTGACAGGGCGGCCACGAAGGCGGCCCGCATGGCCACTTCAGTCTTGCCGAAGCCGACATCCCCGCACACGATACGGTCCATGGGTCGCATCGATTCCATGTCGGCGATGACGTCGTCAATCGCCTTTTGCTGGTCCGGAGTCTCTTCATAGGAGAATGTGGACCCGAACAGGTTCAGTTCCTGGTGGTTGATGGTGTACTGGTAGCCTTTCTTGGCCTCGCGCTGCGAGTAGATGTCGAGCAGTTCGGCGGCGACATCACGGGTGCGCGCCACGGCGCGGCGCTTGATGTTCTTCCAGGCCTCGCCCCCGAGGCGGTGAAGCGGTGCATTTTCCTCCGCGGCTCCCGTGTACCGACTGACCAGATGAAGTGAGGATACCGGTACGTACAGGAGATCCTGGTTGGCATACTCCAGCATCAGGAATTCCGTTTCCACTCCGCTGAGGCTCAGGGTTTTCAGCCCCCGGTAGCGGCCCACACCATGGTCTTCATGCACCATGGGCGCTCCCTGACCCAGTTCCGAAAGATCCCGGATCAGCGCCTCGGCATCGCGTATCTGCCGTCGGTGTTTCCTTTTCTGCTTTACGCGGGCGCCGAACAGGTTGTTTTCCGTGACGATCGCAATGTGGTCTTGCGGCAGAAGCAGGCCTTCCTCCAGGGGCCCGGTGGTGATGGCCAGGGAGAGATCAGCATCGATGAATTCCTGCCAGTTCTCGACGACCCCGGGGGATATGCCGAATCCCTTCAGGACATCACGCAGGTACTCCCGCCTGCCGGGTGATTCGGCCAGGAACAGGATCTTGCAGTGGCTGGTCTGGATGAACTGGTCGAGCTCCGTGGCCGGCTGGCTGACCCGCGAATTGATGGCAAGGGCCGGGAGCGCCCGGGTAGGGAGGTTGTACTCGCAGGGCCCGGGGCGTTCCAGCTTGAACTGCTGGATCTGGATAGTATGGAATGCCTGCAGGCCACACTCGAGCTCCGTGGCGGAAATCCACAGTTGACCGGGATGCAGCGGCGGGCGTTCCGGGTCATGTTTTCGCTGTTCGTACCTTGAAAATACCTCGCTCTCGAACTCCTCCGCAATCCGGGTGCTGTCCTCGAACAGGACCAGCTGGCAGTCCCCGGGGAGGTAATCGAAGAAGGTACGGGTCTGCTCGAAAAACAGCGGGAAGTAGTACTCGATTCCGCGCGGCAGGTTGTGGTTGCTGACTTCCCGGTAAATCACGCTGTTGTTCGGGTCCCCCTCGATCTGGACCCTGTAGTTTTTCCTGAATCGCCTGACGGCATGTTCGCCGGTGGGGAATTCACGCGCGGGAAGGACCTGGAACCGGTCGACCTGGTGGGACGAGACCTGGCTTTCGGGGCTGAACGTTCGGATCGTGTCGATCTCGTCATTGAACAGGTCGATCCGGTAGGGTTGCGGGCAGCCCATGGGGTACAGGTCGATGATGGAGCCACGAATGGCAAACTCCCCGTGCAGCATGACCTGGGGTACGTACTGGTAGCCTGCATGAACCAGGGTGTTCCTGAATTCTTCCGGGTCCAGCTGATCGCCAGTCGCAAGATTCTGTATGCGGTCCTGGATGAACGATTCGGGTGCAAGCCGGCTCATGAAAGTGGCGACCGGAACAATCAGGACGCGACAGCGCGCATCCAGCAGTGAACGCAGGATGAGCAGCCGGTCCGAAATGATGTCCTCGTGGGGGGGCAGGGCATCGTAGGGGAGGGTCTCGTAATCCGGAAACAGGAAAATCTCGGCAGAGGCCTCGCAGAAAAAAGTCAGTTCGCTTTTCAGGGTGACGGCACTCTGGATGTCCGGGGTGATCACCAGGGTCATGCCTGCAAACCTCTCGATGGCTTTTGCGAGCGCCAGGCTCTTGCTGCAGCCATAGGTCTGTCCCCAGGTGACCCGAGGGCAGGTCTTGTCAGGCTGTGGGGGGTGAAAGATGTCCATAAGCTAGGCAAGCCCGGAATAGGGGAGAATCCAGGCCGCTACCTGCGGATCATGGCATACCCCGCCTTTTGTGTCGGATGTCTTTGGGGAAGGAACCCGCATCGCCCGCACGGTGTGCCGTGCGCACCCAATTCGCTCATTTTTTTTAGGGCCCTGCATGTTAAGATTCTTTGCTGGTTAATACGTTTTCTGTGCCAGTTCCGTATTTTACCTGATCAAGTTCGATGCGATGCCTACTCAAGCACCCAGGGTTCTCGAAGCCCATGATCTGAAGTGCGTACGAGGCGGCAAGGAACTGTTTTCCGGTTTGGGGTTCTCAATGGTCTCAGGAGAGACCCTGGTGGTAAAAGGCAGCAATGGCAGTGGCAAGACGAGCCTGCTCCGAATCCTCTGCGGATTTCACAGGCCTGCCAAAGGCCGGGTCACCTGGTGCGGTGACTCCATTTACGGACATGAGAGCTACCGCCGGCAGGTAGCCTATGTGGGCCATCAGTCCGGGGTCAAGCCGGACCTGACGGTGATGGAGAACCTTGCATTCATGCAGCGCCTGGCCGGCGAAAACAGCCAGGAGCCTGAAATCAGGGAGGTGCTGCGCACCGCGGGCCTGTTCGGGCAAAGAAACATGATGACCGGCAAGCTTTCCGCCGGACAAAAGCGGCGACTGGCGCTGGCCAAGCTGCAACTGCAGCAAAAAGTCGTCTGGGTGCTCGATGAGCCATTGACGGCGCTGGACAAGGAGTTCATCACAAGCTTCGAACAGGTGTTGAAGACGCATCTTGAAAACGGGGGGATCCTGGTGGTCACAACGCATCGCGAACTGAAGATTCCTGAACATCGGGTCAAACGGATCAATCTGTCCTAAGTCATGCTGGGCGTATTTGTCACTGTGATCCGACGCGACCTTCTGCTGGCCTACCGCAGGCGCGCGGACCTGATGAACCCGGTCCTGTTCTACGTCATCGTGGCGACCCTCTTTCCCCTTGGGATCAGCCCGGATGCCGAGTTTCTGGCCAGGCTGGCCCCGGGACTCGTCTGGGTCACGACACTGCTGGCGGCCCTGATTTCCATGGAGAGCATGTTCAGGCAGGATTTCGAGGATGGCAGCATTGAACAGCTGTTTTTGAGCCCCCATCCCTTCTCGTTGCTGATCCTGGGCAAGGTGGTCGCACACTGGCTGATCACGGCGCTCCCCATGCTGGCGATCGTGCCGCTGATGGCGCTGCTGCTGCACATGCCCGTGCAGGCCGTCCCGGTACTGTGGATCACGATCCTGCTGGGCACACCGATCCTGAGCCTGGTCGGTGCCATTGGCGCCGCACTCACCGCGGGGTTTCGCGGCGGCGGCGTATTGCTGGGCCTTCTCGTGCTGCCGCTCTATGTGCCGGTGCTGATATTCGCATCTTTGGCGGTCAGTGCGGCTGCAGACGGGCTGGCGGTTTCGGGACAGCTGGCGATGCTGGGAGCGGGCCTGATTCTGGCACTGCTGCTGGCGCCGCTTGCAATCAGCGCCTCGCTGAAAATAAGTATGAGTTAAGCGATGTGGAAATTCCTGCATAGACTGTCTTCGCTGAAGTACTACTACGAGTGGTCCGGGAAATGGGTACCCTGGTTGCTGGGCCTGACCGCGGTCTTGATGCTTGTGGGGCTCTATTGGGGACTTCTGGTGGCCCCGGCGGATTATCAGCAAGGAGAGTCTTACCGGATCATCTATGTTCACGTGCCGTCCGCATGGATGTCGATGTTCGTGTATGTCGTCATGGCGGGCGCCGGCTTTATCGCCATCGTCTGGCGGACCAAGCTGTCGGAGATCGTGGTATCGGAGTGTGCGGTCATCGGTGCGATGTTCACGGCGCTGGCCCTGGTGACCGGCATGCTGTGGGGCAAGCCGACCTGGGGGACCTACTGGCAGTGGGATGCCAGGATGACCTCGGAGCTGATCCTGCTGTTCTTGTACTTCGGCATCATCGCGGTCCACTCGGTCATCGAGGAGCCTCGCACCGCGGCCCGCGTGGCCAGCATCCTGGCCATCATCGGGGTCATCAATATACCCATCATCCACTATTCGGTAACATGGTGGAGTTCATTACACCAGCCCAATATGCAACTGATTTCCAAGACACCGTCTGTGCACCCGAGCATGCTGTACCCGCTGCTGGTCATGGCCACCGCCTTCCAGTTCTATTTCGTGAGCCTGTTGCTTATTCGCATGCGAAATGCAATCTTGTACCGGGAGCGTCTTACTAACTGGGTTAAAAATAATTTGACAAGATACTGATTATGCAAGAGTTCTTCTACATGGACGGCAAGGCACTCTACGTCTGGGGTTCCTATGGCGTGACCCTGGTGGCGCTGCTGGCGGGCCTGGCACTTGCACGCCTTCGCAAGAAAAGGATTGTCAGGGAAATCAAAGAGAGCCTGGAGCCATAGTTTCGGACCGTATGCGCGCAAAGAGAAAACAACGCATGATCTTTACCGTTATCCTTGTGGCGGGGCTCGGTTGCGCCGTGGCGCTGGCCCTGTACGGAATGCGCCAGAACATCATGCTGTTTCACACACCGTCCGAAGTCGCAGCCGGTGAGGTGCCCGGGGACCGGCTGTTCAGGATCGGCGGGCTCGTGGTGGCCGGCAGCGTGATCACGGCGGACGACGGGCTGACGACGGATTTTGGTGTTACGGACCTGAGCCAGTCCATCGCGGTACGCTATACAGGGTTGTTGCCCGACCTGTTCCGGGAAGGCCAGGGCATCGTCGCCCAGGGGGTTCTGAATGAGGAAGGGGTGTTCGTGGCGCAGGAAGTGCTGGCCAAGCATGATGAAAACTACATGCCCCCCGAAGTGGCGGCCAGCCTGAAAGAATACCGCGACTCCCTTCCGAGCAGCATGGCGGAGTTCGGCCGCAAAACCCCATGATTCCTGAAATCGGTCATTTTGCCCTGATCCTGGCCCTTTGCCTGGCATTCGTGCAGACGCTGGTGCCCATCCTCGGTGCCCAGACGAACACGGCCCAGTGGATGGCCGTGGCCAAGCCTGCGGCCCGCGGACAGCTCCTGTTCATCGCCGTGGCCTATGTCTGCCTGACCTACAGCTTCATCAGCAATGATTTCTCCGTGCTGTACGTGGCCAACAACTCCAATACGGCCCTGCCGCTTCACTACAAGATTTCCGCGGTCTGGGGTGCACACGAGGGCTCCTTGCTGCTTTGGGTCCTGATGTTGGGGTTCTGGACGGTGGCGGTGACGATTTTCAGTTCCAGTCTACCCCGTGACATGGTGGCCCGTGTCCTGGGAGTCATGGGCTTCGTCAGTGTCGGGTTCCTGCTGTTCACGCTGCTGACTTCGAACCCCTTCGAGAGAATCTTTCCTTCTCCAGTCGAGGGCAGGGACCTCAATCCCCTGTTACAGGATCCCGGTCTGGTGATGCATCCTCCCATGCTGTACATGGGGTATGTGGGATTTTCGGTGGCCTTCGCCTTCGCCATCGCGGCCTTGCTGGGCGGCAAGCTGGACTCAGTGTGGGCGAGATGGTCGCGGCCCTGGGTGATTTATGCCTGGGTATCTCTGACCATCGGCATCACGCTTGGCAGCTGGTGGGCCTACCATGAACTGGGCTGGGGCGGATGGTGGTTCTGGGATCCTGTCGAGAATGCCTCGTTCATGCCCTGGCTGGTGGGCACGGCACTGGTTCACTCCCTGGCAGTAACCGACAAGCGATCGAGCCTGAAAAACTGGACCGTGCTGCTTGCGATACTCGCCTTTTCCCTGAGCCTTCTGGGAACTTTCCTCGTGCGATCCGGTGTGCTGGTGTCGGTGCACGCGTTTGCCACGGACCCTGCGCGTGGCCTGTACATCCTCATATTTCTGGCGGTGGTCATCGGCGGCTCATTGAGCCTGTACGCCCTGCGTGCGCCTTCCATCAAGTCCTCGGGACAATTTGAAATCTTCTCCAGGGAGACCGCACTGCTGATCAATAACGTACTGCTGCTGGTGGCCATGCTGACCATCCTGGTGGGTACCCTGTATCCCTTGTTTGTCAGCGCCCTGAATCTGCCGTCGCTGTCTGTCGGCAAACCCTATTTTGACCTGGTGTTCTCCGCCCTGACCCTGCCGCTGGTGCTCGTCATCGGGATCGGGCCCTTCATGCGCTGGAAAAGCACGCCGGTCAGGCAAGTCTCCAGGAGGTTGTTCAAGATCGCTGCGATCGGACTTGTTGCCGGGCTGGTCTTGCCAGTCATGGTCGCAGGAAAAAGCACCATCCTCGTCACGCTGGGGACTGCACTGGGAGCCTGGTCCATCGCCTCTGCCGGGTATTACCTGTTCAAGAACGTTCGCCAGACAGGGCGCGGGGCGCACCTCTTGCATCGCCTCGGCAAGATCCCGCACGCCACCTGGGGCATGTCCGTGGCTCATCTGGGCGTCGGGGTGTTTGTGCTTGGGGTGACCTTCGTAAGCGCGTTTGAACAGGTGCGCGAGCTGCCCATGCAGGTGGGCCAAAAAGCGGAACTGTCCGGCTATGTGTTCCAGCTGGATGGAGTCCAGGACGTACAGGGTCCGAATTATCTGTCCAAGCAGGCCTCCGTGCGCGTGTTCAAAAACGGTGAACCGGTCGCGCTGCTGTTGCCGGAAAAGCGCACCTACCTGGTCCAGCAAGACCCCATGACAGAAGCCGGGATTGATTCGGGATTCCTGCGCGATGTGTATGTGGCGCTCGGTGAGCAGGTCGGCGATCAGACCTGGGGCATGCGGCTCTATTACAAGCCCTTTGTACAGTGGATCTGGCTTGGCGCCACGCTGATGGCATTTGGCGGGATTCTGGCAGCCCTGGACCGGCGCTATCGGCTGAGATTGAAACGGGGAAAAAAGACGACTGCAGCGGATGTGCACGAGCGCCAGGCTGCCGCTGTCTCGTAATCTGGGTATGTCCAAGTATCTCCTGCCCGTCATCCTGTTTTTCATACTCACGAGCTTCCTGTTCGTGGGCTTGTACAGGGACCCCACCGAGGTCTCCTCGCCACTGCTTGGCAAGTCGGTACCCCAGTTTTCACTGCCGCGACTTGCCGACAGCGAGGCCGTGTTTTCAGAGAGTGAATTCCTCGGCAAGGTGAGCCTGCTCAATGTCTGGGCGAGCTGGTGTGTGGCCTGCAGGGAGGAGCACCCCGTGCTGACGGAACTGGCACACCGCCATGAGGTCATCCTGTACGGACTGAACTACAAGGACGATACCGCCGATGCGCGGCAGTACCTGATCGAGCACGGAGACCCGTATCTGGCAAGTGCAGTGGATGCATCCGGCAGGGTCGGGATCGAGTGGGGGGTGTACGGGGTCCCGGAAACATTCGTGGTCGATAAAAACGGCATTATCCGTTACAAGCATATCGGTGTGATCACGTGGCAGGATGTCGAGGAAAAGCTGTTGCCGTTGATCGGCCAGTTGCAAAACGAGACCCTGTAAATGCGAAAGACCTGCTGCTTGGTTGCCGTATTTTTGCTTTGTGCTGGTGTGCTGGCACAGCCCGGCGGCCTGGCTCCGGAACATGAGGCACGCTACTACGCCCTGCTGGACGAGTTGCGCTGCCTGGTTTGCCAGAACCAGACCATTGCCGAGTCCGATGCGGACCTGGCCAAGGACTTGCGGGACGAAGTGAAGAAAATGCTGCAGGCCGGTGCCACGGATTCCGAGATCACGGAATTCATGGTCAACCGTTATGGCGATTTCGTGCTGTACAGGCCGCCGGTCAAGCCAAGAACCTGGCTGCTGTGGTTTGGCCCCCTGGTCTTTCTCGTGATCGCACTGGCGGCACTGGCGCAGGTGGTCAGGAAGCAGAAAAGTGTAGGCAGCGCAGCGCTGAGCGAGGCTGAGCAGGCAAAAGTCGACTCGATCCTGAGCCGCCCCGAGGAATAGTCCGGTGCTTACATTCTGGGTCATCAGTGCATTCCTGATCGTGGTGGCGCTCGTCCTTGTATTGCCGCCACTGGCCGCTAAAGATCCACGGGCGGATCACAGCCGCCAGGCCGTGAACCGGGCGGTGTTCGACAGAAAACTCAGGGAGCTCGATGAAGACCTCCGAAGAGACCTGATTGGTAAAGAGCAGTTTGAAGCCGCTCGGGCCGATCTGAAACGCACGCTGATCGATGATCTTGCCGATTACCAGCCGCCTGTCCTAAAGAAAAACAGCAAGACGATGGCGGTGGCCGTCTTGCTGATGGTTCCCGTGATTTCCGTGTTCATGTACCTGAAGACCGATAATGGCCTGGCTTCGCTGTCTGGTGATTTTCAGGCCAGGACCCTGGATCAGGATCGGATGCTCACCGTAGAGCAGGCAGTCCGGAGACTTGAACTGAAACTGAGGGAGGATCCGGACGATCTGGCGGGCTGGTCCATGCTGGGGCGGTCGTACCTGGCGCTGGCTAATTTCAGCCGGGCCGTCGAGGCCTACGAACGAGCGTATATGCTGTCCAAGGGTACGGACGCCGACATCCTCGTCGACTATGCCGAGGCGCAGGCGCTGGCTGCGGGACAGCAATTTGACGAGGGTACGCTGGCATTCTTTGTGCGGGCTCTGCAGATTGACCCCTACCATGAACGCGCCCTGTGGTATGCCGGTTTTGCTTCCTACCTCCTCCAAGATTACCCGAGCTCCGTGGGGTACTGGGAGAGGCTGATGCGCCAGGTGCCGGACGACCAGCCGGAAGTGCGCTCGACCTTGCAGGTTTACCTGGACGATGCCTGGCAAAAAGTGCAGCCGGGTACTGCGACCGCAACGCCGGAGGTCGGGAAAGCGGTTTCTTCAGACCAAAAGCCGGATGTCGCGGCTTCCATCGACGTGCAGGTTTCACTCAGCGCGGCGCTGCACGAACAGGTTGCAGGCTCCGACACGCTGTTCGTTTACGCGCGAGCCCTGCAGGGCCCGCCAATGCCGCTGGCCCTGGTAAGAATGAATGCGGCAGCACTTCCGGTCCGGGTCATCCTGGATGACACCAGGGCGATGATTGCGGAGATGAACCTGTCCAGCGTGGAGCAGGTCGAGGTTGTGGCGAGGATTTCCAAGTCCGGACAGGCAAAGACGCAGTCCGGGGATTTCTATGGAAGCGTGCGGCCCGTCAAGACCAGCGGTTCCAGCCAAGTGGCCGTTGTGATCAGCGAGGTGGCGCCTTGAACTTCAATCACCTGGTAATGATCTGCGCCAATTCGGTCACTTTATTGGTGGTTGCCGGCGGGGCCTTTTCGATCAGCTCAACATGCCTGTTCCCGAAGTCCAGGGACTTCATCTGATAGACAAGAATGGCGCCCTTTGTTTTGGCATTTCCCAGTTCGACTTCGAGCCTGATCCCTTTGACAGTGCTTGTAATGGGCGCCATGATGGCAAAGCCAGTGTGTTCGTTGAACGCCTTCCTGGAAATCACAAAGGCCGGGCGGCGCTTTGTAATTTCTTTCCCGGCGCTGGGTTCAAAGTTCAGCCAGACAATGTCCCCCTTATCCGGGATATACATCAAAATTCCTTGCCCACCGGCCTGGCATCGACCCATTCATGGTCCTCATCCGTGATGCAGAAATTTTCACGGGGACTGCCAGCGAGCAGTTCTTCCAGACTCGTCTTTTCCACCACGGGATCGAGCACAATCCTGTTATCAATGATCGACAACTCCAGTTCAGAGCCGACATGAAGGCCCAGGGCTTTGCCGATCGCTTTTGGAATGCTCACAATTTCAGCCCCGCCTGATTGGCGCACGGTAACGGTAGTCATGGCTGTCACTCCGGATCAGGTAATGATTGTTATATTCGAGTATAACACGTATAGTTATACTCAGATAAAACATGATTTCCTGACAATCCCGGCGTCGCGTGAAAACCCCTGAAGGATGGCGACACCTGGATACGATCTGTTTCCATTTTGAATCATAGGGTTGCAGCACTTTTCCCATATACAGTCTTTTCAGTAATGGTGCATGCCGCTGTCTGCAGTGAGCTATTCCCGTGGATGTTGAGTTGACGCGCACTGTGCTGGGCTGGTGTGCCGTGGCCAATATTGGCCTGCTTCTTGTCTGGTTCCTGGTTTTCGTCACGGCCCATGATGCCGTGTACAACGTGCACCGCACTTGGTTTTCAATGTCGAAAGAGGCGTTTGACAGGGCTCACTACATCATGATGGGCGTATACAAGCTGTTTACGCTTTCGTTTTTCGTGGTCCCGTACCTGGTGATGCTGGTCCTTGCCTAGCAGCCCGGATATAGCATGAACCCGCCGGTTAGGGCGGGGTCCAGTCGTTTTCGTGTTTTGTGAGGATCTGCGCGCATCGGCAACCGCTCAGGCTTGTGGCGTCAGTGTACGCACCGCCTGCAAGTGGCTGGCCCGCTATCGCAGCGAGGGGACGATCGGGCTGCAGGATCGGCCCTGCAGTCTGATATCCTGAACTCGTTCAAGTCGGAAACCGCCGTTATTGTGCAGCCAGCCCACGTTGTGGCCAGCAAAACAAGGTGCCGCCGTATCCCACGCCACTATTGTTTCTCGGCTCCGAAAGCACCGATCACGCCGACAAAGCCTTGGTCGCTCGACGCCGCCATCGCAGGCGTGCCATGGTGTGTCTGGAACGCGCCGCCCACCGTGGTGGGGATTGCTGTCTGCAGATCGGCGGCGGTGCGGCGGAAGAACTGGGCGACCCATCCGCCGCTCCAGTTACGCCCATCGGCGGCCCCAGCGGTGTTGCCATGAGACACGAAACCTCCGCCATTCCAAGTAGCCCCGGTCACCCCTCCGTAGGCAAGCGTCGCCGTCCAGTTTCCCAGTGAGTTGCCGGAGGCGTCCCTGAAGTTGTCGATACTGCCCGAGAGGGCCAAGTACGGCGCATGGTCGAAATTCGCCGTCAGGGTGGCGTCCGCCGTGAACGCGCCAGATGCGCCGTACTGCTCATCGACCGCGCGCTCCGAGTACAGGCCGGCGGCGGCTCCGGTATAGGTCGCGGTGCCGGACAGCGCCTTGAGTTGCTCGAAACCGCCGGGCCAGTACTTATGTCGGCCCGCGACGAAGACGTTGGCGCCGCGTGGCCACGCCGCCTGCAACGCCAGGTCGTTCCCTCGGCTGATGTGCAGGGTGGATCGGAACGGGGCATTCCCGAACGTCCCGATGTCGACGTCACTCGAGTCGGGAACCCGCGACCACCATCCGAAGGCGAGGTACGACTTCCCGGAAATTGATTTCGAGTACACGGTCACTGTGTCCGTGGTCGTGACGCCGTCGTCGTCCGTGCGGATCCATTCCCGCGCGCTTCCCGTCCATCCGGAAATTGCCGGAGGGGCGTCTGCATTGGCGAACCTGGTAGGAGTCGACAGATCACCGTCGTTGTCAAGTTCGCCGCCGAGGACCCCTCTGCTCGGCCGATGCAGGGAAAGCGGCAGATCGGCGTACGGGGGTCCGAACGTGAGCGGGCGGTCGGCGTTGGGCCAACTGGTGAACTGATGCCCGAGCGCTTCGTCCTGGAGGCTGACGATGGCGCTGGCAATCCCGTGTGCCGTGGCGCGTGCCAGAGTTGCTTGAATCGCCGGTGCCGTTTGCGGTGGCTGCCGCGGTGCTGGCGGTTGTGTGTCCCGCGGTTGCTGGGCTGGCGGAGGTTGTTGTGCAGGTGGCGGCTGTGTGTCCGGTGGTTGCTGCGCAGGTGGCGGTTCCGGTGGTTGCTGTACCGGCTGCAGTTGTTGCGTAGGCGACGATTGCCTATCCGGCGGCTGTGCATCGGGTGGACTGTTCGAGGGGGAAGATGAGCCTCCACTTCCGCAACCTGCGAGCACGAGCATCAGGGTGATGGCCAGAGCCGCCGCCGTCTGCCTCGGCAGGTGGGCAAGGGGAGGTGGGTCAGGCTTGTCTGGAGAGTTCGCCGGAGATGGAGAAAAGGAAGCTGGTCGCAGCGCCGTGGTCAGACGCCGGACTAACCTCTTACCGTTGGGCCGTTGGGCCGTTGGGCCGTTGGGCCGTTGGGCCGTTGGGCCGTTGGGCCGTTGGGCCGTTGGGCCGTTGGGCCGTTGGGCCGTTGGGCCGTTGGGCCGTTGGGCCGTTGGGCCGTTGGGCCGTTGGGCCGTTATTGATCATCGATGAATAAACAGATCGTCCCACTATAGTCAATACCCCTTTCTTTCCACAGGCCAACCGATGATGGGGATTTAGCTTATCAGAAGTCGTATGAATATTCTGTGGTGAGCTGATTACATGACGGGTGCATGAATTACTGAGTATTGATTAACCGGTCCCGAATCCATCGATCTGGGCCGTGAAATCCTCCGGATGAGGTGGAGCTAGGGGCTAGAACCTCGGACAAATGTTCGGCTCATGCGCGGCCACGCTGTCCCTGCAGGCCGGGTTTAAGATTTCGTGACTTATGGTTTCAGGCCAGGAGCCCGCGGTTCCTCTGCAAACCTTCTGCTGATATCACCATAGGCATCAATGCGCCGATCCTGCAGATAGGGCCAGACCTGCCGGCAGCGCTTTGTCTCGTCAAGATCAATCTCGGCATGCAGCGTCTTGGCGACATCGGCCGGCCCTTGGGCGATGATCTTGCCGAATGCATCGGCCAAGAACGATTGTCCCCAGAAATCTATTCCTCCAGTGGTACCGGAGAGATCCTTTTCGTGCCCGACGCGGTTTGTGCAGATGACCGGGAGGCTGTTTGCAATGGCGTGGCTTTGCTGGATGATTCTCCAGGCCTGCACCTGGCGCCGTTTTTCCCCGTCATCGTCTCCCGGATCCCAGCCGATGGCAGTTGGGAATATCAGGGCTTGTGCACCGCCAAGCGCCATCAGGCGGGCAGCTTCCGGAAACCACTGGTCCCAGCAGACCATGACACCAAGTTTACCCAGGCTGGTCTGAATCGGAATGAAGCCCGTATCCCCGGGTGCAAAATAATATTTTTCAAAGTAGCCGGGGCCATCCGGGATATGCATTTTTCGATAAACACCCGCCAGGCTGCCGTCTTGCTCCATGACCACGGCCGTGTTGTGATAAAGTCGCCGGGCCCGTTTCTCAAAGATCGAGCCGACAATAACGACATGGTTGCTTCGCGCAGCCTGGCCCAGCCGACGGGTCAGTGGTCCGGGGATTTCCTGGGCAAGCCTGAAATGCCGGGCGGATTTCTCCTGGCAAAAATACAGGCCGGTATGCAGTTCGCAAAGCACGATCAGCTGGGCGCCCCTGCGCGCAGCCTCGTGCACCTGGGCCAGGCTGGCTTCGAGATTGGCCTGGCAGTCGTCCAGCATGCGCTGCTGCACCAGTGCGACGTGGATGGTGTTCACGCGATGAAGCCTCCGGGTATTTGCATGGCGGCACAATGCAGGCTGCCGCGCTGGTGAATCAGGGCGCTGCTATCAATGTCGACGATCTCCCGGTCTGGGAACAGCTCGTCAATCAGCTTGAGCGCATCATCATCCTGCCTGTCGTGGAAGACTGGCACCAGGATCAGGTCGTTGGTTACCAGAAAGTTGGTGTAGGTGGCGGGCAGTGGTTGTCCGCCCAGGGTGGGCGGGTCCGGCAGTTGCAGCGGGACCAGTTCGAACCGGTTGCCGGCTTGCCGATTGATTTCTGAAAGCTGTACCGAGAGCCGCTCCAGCGTTTCGTGGTTGTAGTTTTTCGGGTCATGGGAAGCGGTGTAGGCAATGATGTCATCGGCGCAAAATCGTGCGAGTGTGTCGATGTGCCCGCAGGTGTCATCGCCCGCGAGCTGTACGTGATCCAGCCAGTGGACTTTGCGGCATCCCAGCCAGTGTTCGAGCTGTGTCTCGAGGGCTGCAAACCCGGTATCCGGCAGTGGGCAGGTGCGCCTGAAGCAGCCCCTGGAACACAGTAACTCGCCGTGCCCGTTGATTTCGATATTGCCGGCTTCCAGCACCTGGCCGATACACTGGTAGGAGGCCCTGAACTCGACATCCTGAGCCAAGTTTGCATTCACCGCATTGTCCAGCCGCCAAGCGTAATTTTGTCCCCAGCCGTCAAACTGGAAGTCGAGCAGGAATTTTCGATGTCCGGAGGCCGTGCACACGGGCCCGTAATCGCGTATCCAGGTATCGTTCGTGGGGATCGCTGCAAAACTCATGCGCTCGCAGCCGATGCCGGCCTCATCCAGCTTGCCCCGGACTTCCAGCACGTGTGCATCGTCGTAGGCGATCAGGATGATGGCCTGATGCCTGCCGATGTACTTGCATAGCTTCAGGTAGACAGGCTCGACCTGCTCCAGCGTGGGTGCCCAGTCCGAGTGTCGATGGGGCCAGACGAGAACGATGGCATCTTGGGGCTCCCACTCGGGGGCTAATCTGCTTGCGCTCACAACGGGGGATTCAGGGTATTGGCCGGTGTGACCCGGTCATTCTGGACAGCTGCGGATTCATGGGTGGGAGCACCGGTCCTTGGCTAAAGCCTTGGCATCAATTCCACCAGGTTGCACGGGCGGGTCCGGTAATCGAGCTGATGCGCGATCAGCTTGTCCCACGCTTCGGCACAGGCCCCGCTGGAGCCGGGCAGGCAGAAAACGTAGGTCCGGTTGGCCACTCCCGCAAAGGCGCGGGATTGCAGGGTGGAGGTCTTGATCGTCTCGAATGACAGGACCCGGAACATCTCGCCAAAGCCCGTGATCTCCTTGTCGAGCAGCGGTCTGACCGCCTCGGGCGTGCCGTCCCTTCCGGTCACGCCGGTGCCCCCGGTCGTGAGTATGACGTCGGGCTTGGGCTCGGCGATCCAGGGGGATACGACTGCCCGGATCCGGTACTTGTCATCCGGGACGATGACTTTCCCGTGCACCTTGTGGCCGGCCGAGCTCAACCGGTCACAGAGGATTTTTCCGGACTTGTCGTCTTTTTCCGTGCGCGTATCGGAAATGGTCAGTACGGCAATATCCAGAGAAATGAAGTCACGCTTTTTGTCATCACCCATGCTTTTGCATCCTGCCAATGGCTATCGCGATCCTGTACAGTAGTATTTTACGGTGAATACAGTCAAACACACGGTTTTCGGGAAAATCGGCGGCTATGAAGATCGAGACTCGTGATACGGCCTTTGATCCCTGGCGGGAAGTCCGGGACTACCAGGAGCAGTGCCTGAACAGGCCGGGGAAGTTCGGGGCGACGGCTGTATTCGTCGGCACGATGCGGGATTTCAATGCCGGTGAACCAGTGCATTCGATGCACCTGGAACATTATCCGGAAATGACCCAGAAGCATCTGCAGGAGATCGCGCAGGAAGCTGCCCGCCGCTGGGAACTGCTGGGCCTGTTGCTGTTGCACCGCACCGGCCAGGTGTTCCCGAATGACCCGATCGTGTGCGTGGCCGCCTGGTCAGCGCACCGGGCAGACGCCTATGCGGCCAACCGTTTCATCATGGAAGACCTGAAATCCAAATCCCCGATCTGGAAAAAGGAGCATTTGCCGGGGGGGCAACGCTGGCTCACGGGCGATGAGGGAGAACCCCGTCCATGACCTTTGCCTATGCGGGTTGGCGCAGGATTTCCCTGTGAGGGGGTGGCCCTGAAATAGACCGGGGCCTAGACGATGGCTTCAAAGGGCAGCACCCGGACCGTGTCACCGGCTTCGACCCCTGAGGATTCCATGGGCAAGATGATGAAGCAGTTCGCATCCGACATGGAACGCAGCACGCCCGAGCCCTGCGGACCGGTTTTCGACACCCGGTAGCCGCGGTCCTGCGGGCCGCCATTTTTTTCCAGGCTCAGAATGCCGCGTTGATACTCGATGCGCCCCGCGCGCTTGCGCAGCCTGGAAGAGCAGGTGGCCGTCACGGTCAGGGGTTCCCGGTAGGGGACTCCCATCATTTTCTCAAGAGCCGGCAGTACAAACATATAGAAGGTCACCATGACGGAGACCGGATTGCCCGGCAGACCAAAAAACCAGGCATCGCCGAGCTTCCCGAACGCGAGCGGGCGCCCCGGTTTCATGGCGACTTTCCAGAAATGGACGGTGCCTTGCTGCTCCAGAATCTCCTTGACGAAATCGGCTTCGCCGACGGACACACCGCCGGACGTGATCACGACGTCTGCCCGGGCTGCGGCATCCGAAAAGACCTGCGCAATCGCATCTCTTTCGTCCCCGATTACCCCCAGGTCGGTAATTTCGACCCCCAGGCGAGACAGCATGCCGTACAGGGTGTAGCGGTTGCTGTCGTAGATCTGGCCTTTTTGCAGCTCGGAGCCGACCGGGCGCAGCTCATCGCCCGTGGAGAAGAAAGCGACCCGCAATTTCTTGTACACGGTGACCTCGCCGATGCCTGCAGAAGCCAGCAAGCCCAGTTCCGCCGGGCGAATGAGCTTGCCCCTTTCCAGAATGATCTCGCCAAGCCGGATGTCCTCGCCGGCCTGGCGAACGTTTTGCCCGGGCTGGTTTTCGCTGCCGATGCCGATCGAATCGTCCTTTTTCTCGACACGCTCCTGCATCACCACGGTGTCGGCGCCATCCGGCATGGCGGCACCCGTCATGATGCGCACGCATTCTCCGGGTCGCACAGGTCCCGCAAAGGGCCGTCCCGCCCAGGACGTTCCGATCACGGACAGTGTGGCCCGGTCATGGGCGGGAATGTCTTCGCTGCGGATCGCGTACCCGTCCATGGCAGAGTTTGTGTGCCCGGGCACATTGACCCGTGAACGCGACTCGCAGGCGATTACACGCCCCAGCGCGTCCCGAAGCGCCACGGTCTCGACCTCACGCGCCCGGCTTACCGCATCGACAATTTGCGCCAACGCCTGCTCGGCATCCAGGGATGCCGGATCGAAGTCATCCATGCAGCTGGGGTCATGGTGCTGGTCAGTAGAAGTCATCGGCATCCCCCGGGGTCGTGAAGCACCATTATAATCGGGGCAGGTTTGCAGAATGAAGCCGGGCGTAGGATTCTGTCCCGCCCGCTCCGGAGAGCAGGACGCATTCCCTGTTGGAGTACAATACAGATACGTGGTGCCTGGTCTTCAGGCATGGCCGAGTCGGAGGAGTTTTGGTGACATTCATTATTTGGTGCCTGGTGCTGGGTGGACTGGTACTGGGCCTGAGCCGGGCCAGGTGGTCATTTCAGGTCTGGACCTGGACTCTGGGCGCGGGCCTGCTGCTGCTGACCCTGTTCGGCATGCTGTCCGTCGTCGGCGGTATCGTCCTGTGGGGGCTGTTCGTTTTTCTGGCGCTGCTCAACTTGTCCGGGCTGCGCATCGCGCTTTTGAGCCGGCCGATGTTTGCCTACATACGCAAGGTGTTGCCGCCCCTGTCGGATACGGAGCGTGAGGCGGTTGAGGCAGGGACTTCGTGGTGGGAAGCGGAACTGTTTCAGGGCGACCCCGATTGGCAAAAACTGATCGGGCACAGGACTTCGGCGCTCACCGAGGAAGAGCAGGCCTTCCTGGACGGGCCGGTGGACGAGCTTTGCCGGATGCTCGACGACTGGGAAATGACGAGTGAGTTGAACGATCTTCCCCCCGAAGCCTGGGAGTTCCTCAGGAAAAACAGGTTTTTCGGAATGATCATACCGAAGAAATACGGAGGCCTTGAATTTTCCGCCATCGCACACTCGTCCGTGGTCATGAAGATCGTGAGCCGCAGCGCCAGTGCGGCCGTTACGGTCATGGTGCCGAATTCGCTGGGACCTGCCGAACTGCTGCTGCACTACGGCACGGAGGCGCAAAAAAACCATTACCTGCCCAGGCTTGCCGCAGGGGAAGAGATTCCCTGTTTTGCCCTGACGGGACCGGATGCCGGGTCCGATGCCGGCGCCATGCCGGATACCGGCGTGGTCTGCCGGGGCGAGTTCGAGGGACAGGAGGTCCTGGGTCTGCGCCTGAACTGGGCAAAACGCTATATCACGCTGGGACCGGTCGCCACCGTACTGGGGCTTGCCTTCAAGGCCTACGACCCGGACGGCCTGCTCGGCCCCCAGGAGAACCTCGGCATCACCTGCGCCCTGGTTCCCACCGATACCCCGGGAGTGCGTATCGGCACACGGCATAACCCGCTCAATGCCTCCTTCCAGAATGGCCCGAACTGGGGAGAGGATGTATTCATTCCCATCGACTGGGTGATCGGCGGACAGGAGCAGATCGGCAAAGGCTGGCGCATGCTCGTCGAGTGTCTCTCCGTCGGTCGCGGCATTTCCTTGCCCGCCCTGAGTTCAGGGGCAGGAAAATTCATCAGCTACATGACCGGTGCCTATACCCGGGTCCGCAGACAGTTCGGAATCCCGATCGGCAGGTTCGAAGGCGTGCAGGAAGCGCTGGCCAGGATCGGGGGACTGACCTACATGATGGAAGCCGGGCGAAGGCTGACCGCCTCGGCCATCGACCACGGGGAGAAGCCGTCGGTGGCGACCGCGATGCTCAAGTACCACAACACGGAAAGCATGCGCCAGGTCATCAATGACGCCATGGATGTGCACGGGGGCCGCGGAATCTGCCTGGGGCCAAGCAACTACTTGGCGCAGATCTACCAGTCCATGCCGATGAGCGTCACCGTTGAGGGCGCGAACATCCTGGTCCGCAGCCTGATCATCTTCGGGCAGGGCGCCATGCGATGCCATCCTTATCTCATGGCCGAGATCCATGCCGCGACTGACCCGGACGAGGAGGCCGGACTGAGAGAGTTTGACCAGGTCCTGTTCCGGCACATGGGTTATACCGTTCGCAACGGTGCGAGATCCTTCCTGTACGGGGTGACCCGCAGCCGGCTGGCGCCCAGCCCGGTAGCAGGGCCTGCCCAGGGTTACTTCAGGCGGCTGGCCAGGATCAGCGCAAGCTATGCGTTTGTTTCGGATTTTGCATTGTTGTTTCTGGGTGGGAACCTCAAGCGCAGGGAAAAACTCTCCGGTCGTTTTGCGGATGTCCTGGGGCACATGTACCTGTGTTCCGCCATTCTGAAGCACTACCAGGAGACGGGCAGGCCCGCAGCGGATTTCCCGCTGGTCGAGTGGAGCGCCAGGTACTGCCTCTACCATGCCCAGCATGCACTGGACGAGATCATGCGCAATTTCCCCTCGCGAATCGTCGGGCAGCTTTTGCGCGCCGTGGTGTTTCCGACGGGAAGGAGTCTGCACTACCCGGATGATGCACTGGGGCAACGTGTTGCTGAAATCCTCATAGAACCGTCTGCCACCCGGGACCGGCTCACCAGGGGAATCTTCAAGAGCACCGACGCTGAAGATGTCGCCGGGCGGGTGCAGCACGCCCTGGCTGCCGTCGTCGCTGCAGAGGAGGCGGATCTCAAGCTTGCGAAAGCCGGCATCTCCGCCCCGGAGCGGGGCAGGCCGCAGGACTGGCTGGGCAAGGCAGTCGCACAAGGCATCATCACGCAGCAGGAGGCCGAACTCGTCGAACGGGCACGGGCTGCAACGCGCGCGGCCATTGCAGTGGATGATTTTCCACCGGGTATGCAGGTGCACCCGCCAGTGATCGAAGCCGGGGGAAATGCAGGCAGGGCGGTCGAAGAAGAGGATGCCGGTCAGACGGTCGACGATGTGCCCGGCTAGGACAGGGATTCACCGGGATACGGGCTGGCGTCAGTCGAGGGACTTGAGCAGTACGTACACGGCCCCGGTGCCTCCATCGACCGGTCGCGCCGAGCAAAAGGCCAGGATCTCCGCTCTTTTCTGCAGCCACCGGTTGAGCATGGGTTTCAGCCTGGGCCCCTGGTTGCTCGAGCCGTGGCCCTTGCCATGGATGATCCGCACGCAACGGATGTTTTTTTCACGTGATGCCTGGATGAAATCCACCAGCGCAAGCTGGGCTTCGGCCAAGGTCAGGCCATGCAGATCGAGCTCCGCGCCGATGCTGTACTGCCCTTTCTTGAGCTTTCTGAAGGTATTTTTCCGAATCCTGTCGTCGCGAAAGGACAGGCTGTCCCCGGGTTGCATGTCTTCGAACTCCAGGCTGGCGTCCAGGGACTCTTCCAGGACACGTCCATGGTCTTTCATCGTTTCCCGGGGCAGGGCGCTCGGTCTGGGCGCAGTGTCCTCGGCGCGGTTTGAGTGATCCGAGTGCAGGGGCCTGACGCCCTTCACCAGGTCTGCAAAGCGCGCTTTCCTACCTGGACCACTTCCTTGCTCTGCCATGTTTGCATTCCATTTCGGTGTATTATTTTGCTAGGATTCCTGATCGGACGCTTGCTCAATTCTACTTCCCGCAGCAGCAGATTTCAGTAGCGGAAATGCATCTATTACTCAGCAATGACGACGGAATTCGATCCGAAGGACTCAAGGCGCTGGCCGAAGCGCTTTCTCCCTTGGGAAAAATCACCGTGGTTGCGCCAAGCCGGGATCACAGCGCCTCCAGCAATTCCCTGACGCTGGACGCGCCGATTCGCGCACACTGCATTGCCGAGAACTGGTACAGCGTGGACGGGACGCCGACCGACTGCGTACACCTCGCCATCACCGGCCTGATCAAGGATGAGCCGGACATCGTGATTGCAGGCATCAACCTGGGGGCCAACCTCGGCGATGACGTGATTTATTCGGGCACGGTGGCCGCCGCCATGGAAGGCCGCTTCCTCGGGCTGCCGGCCGTGGCCATTTCCGTGAATTCCCACCGCCCGGGCGACTTGCAGGCCTGTGCCCGGGTCAGCCACGAAATCATTTCCAAGCTGACCGTACAGCAGCTGCCCCAGGACCTGATCATCAATGTCAACATCCCCGACCTGCCGATGCAGGCCATCCAGGGAATGGATACCACCCGGCTCGGCAGCCGGCACAAGGCGGAACCGGTCATCGAGTCCGTCGATCCGCGCGGTGATACGATCTACTGGGTCGGTGCTGCCGGTCCCGAACAGGATGCGGGCCCCGGCACGGACTTTCATGCCATCCGCAACGGCTACGTCTCGGTCACTCCCCTGCACCTTGACCTCACCCACTACAAGGCCATGCAGCCGATCGCGCAGTGGGTCTCTGCATGCAAGTTCACCTGACCGGGGAGGTTTTGCAGTGATCCTGAAACCGAACCCGCACGAAGGCATCGGCATGACTTCGCAGCGCACGCGAGACCGCCTGATTTCACGTCTGCAAGACAGCGGTATCCGCAACCGGCAGGTCCTGCATGCCCTGCGCGTGACCCCCAGGCACCTGTTTGTCGATGAAGCCCTGGCGTCCCGCGCCTATGAGGACACGGCCTTGCCGATCGGCCACAGGCAGACCATCTCGCAGCCGTATGTCGTGGCCTGCATGACCGAGGCCGTCTTGCAGGGAGGTACGCCGGAAAAGGTGCTGGAGGTCGGCACCGGGTCCGGGTACCAGGCCGCGGTGCTGTCCGGGCTGGTGGAACAGGTATACACCGTTGAGCGCATCGAGGCGCTTTACCAGCAGGCGCGCAGGCGCGCGCTGCAGCTTGGCTTGCGCAATATCCGGTTCAAGCTGTCCGATGGCGCATGGGGCTGGGAAAACTATGCGCCCTACGATGCCGTGGTGGTGACTGCCGCCCCGGACGAGATCCCGGCGGCCCTGGTGGACCAGCTGGCGGACAACGGCCGCCTGGTCATACCGGTGGGCGAGCCCTCGGGAGCGCAGGACCTCCTGCTGTTGCGCAAGACGGGAAACCGGCTGGAGCAGGAAAGCCTTGGCCCTGTCAGTTTCGTGCCGCTCGTGCAGGGAAACGTGCATACATAGCGGTCTGCAATGAAATTGTTTACTCGGTTCTACGCAAGCATCATGACCTGGGCCGGCCATCCCCGTGCCGGTTATTACCTGGGGGGGCTGAGTTTTGCGGAATCCTTTTTTTTCCCGGTGCCGCCGGATGTGTTGCTGATCCCGATGACCGCGGCAAGACCCACACGGGCCTGGTGGTTTGCGTCCCTCACCACGGTCACTTCCGTGGCGGGCGGGGTGCTCGGCTATTTCATCGGGGCGTTTGCCTTCGAGTACATTGAACCCTGGCTGCGGGCCTCTTCCTACTGGCCGGAATTCGAGACCACGCGGGCCTGGTTCGGCGAATGGGGGGTGTGGGTCATCGTGGTCACCGGATTCTCTCCCATCCCCTACAAGCTGTTCACCGTCACCGCGGGACTGCTTTCCCTGGCCATACTTCCGTTCGTGCTGGCCTCGTTCCTCGGCAGGGGCGCCCGTTTTTTCCTGGTCGCAGGACTGCTCAGGTACGCAGGCCCCAGGTTTGAACCCTGGGTCCGCAAGTACGTGGAGAGGATCGGCTGGGCGACTGTCTTCGCACTGGTGATCATGCTCGTTTATTTCGGATATTTCTGATGGCTGCCGGCTTCCGACAGGTCGTTGCGGGGATTTTTTTCGCCCTGCTGGCGGGCTGCGCCTCGCCTCCGGAAATACCGGTCTACTACAAGTACGCCCAGAATGACCACAAGGTGCTGAAAGGCGAGACCCTGTACTCGATCGCTTACCAGCACGGCCTGGACTACCGCGAGCTTGCGGCATGGAACCGCATTGCCAAGCCCTACACGATCTACCCGGGCCAGCGCCTGCAGCTGAAAGGCCCCAAGATTCCCCTCGGCACCCGAACGCAGACTGCAACGGCCCCCAAGAAGAAGGCTAAGGCGAAACAGCCGTCTCCTGCGGCAAGGAAAAAGACCCCGGCCGCCAAGCAGGCGAAGGCGTCCCGGCCGGCGAAGCATGGCTGGGTCTGGCCGATCCGCGGAAAGATCATCCAGAAATACTCCCCCAAGGGTGGGGGCAACAAGGGAATTGACATCGCAGGCAAGCCCGGGCAGGCGGTCCTGGCCGCATCCTCGGGAAAAGTGGTGTACAGCGGCAACGGCTTGCCGGGGTACGGCAACCTCATCATCGTCAAGCACAGCGAGCAGTACCTGAGTGCCTACGCGCATAATCGCAGGCTGCTGGTAAAGGAAGGACGCTCGGTGACCCGCGGACAAAAAATTGCCGAACTGGGCAGTACCGGGGCACGCTCCCCCCGGCTGCATTTCGAGATTCGCCGCCATGGCAAGCCCGTTAACCCGCTTCGCTACCTGCCCAAGTGATGAGTACTTCAGTGCGAAAGAATCAGGGCGGCGGCGGCCCTGCGGCCTTCCGCGATAAGGATGCCGTAGGTCCTGCAGGCAGCGGCCAGGTTCATGCACTCCAGGCCGATGTTCTGCTGCGCAAACCACGCAATCATTTTCCCGTCGGGGAACCTTCCCCGCTCGTCTGAGCCCAGCAGTACAACTTCCGGTCGCAATTCAAGGATGGCCGAGCAGCGGTCCTGGTCCAGTTGCCGGATACTGGTGACCTCCCATGCAGTGATCAATCTTTCCGGGGAGACGATGAGACTTTCGCAGAACGGTTCGTTGTTGATCAGCACGCGCCCTGCCTGATAGCCGGTGATCACAAAGCTCGAGTCAGCGAAATCCTGGGTCAGGTCCATCAGCGCAGCAAGGGGTCGGGCATAGGCAGCAAATAGTGAATCACGTATTATACGCGGTTCCGGTTAGGATGATCTGTCTATGGAAGACTTTGCAAGAATTTCCCGTCTCCCTCCTTACGTATTCACGATCGTAAACGAGTTGAAATCCAGTGCCCGGTCCCGTGGAGTGGATATCGTGGACTTCGGCATGGGCAACCCGGACCAGCCTCCGCCCCGGCACATCCCGGAAAAGCTTGCAGAAGTCGTACTCAGGGAAGACACGCACCGGTATTCGCTGTCCCGTGGAATTCCCAAGCTGCGCCTGGCGGTGGCCAACTGGTACCGGCGCAAATTCGATGTCGAAATCGATCCCGAAACCGAAGCCATCGTCACCATCGGCTCAAAGGAAGGTCTGGCCCATCTGGCGTTGGCCACGCTGGGCCCGGGAGATGCCGTACTGGTGCCCAACCCCGCCTATCCGATTCATCCGTACGGCTGCGTGATCGCGGGCGCGGATATCATCTACGTGCGACTGGCCGAGGACGAGGATTTTTTTCGCGAACTGGAAAAAGCCATACAGGACTCGTGGCCGCGTCCGAAAATGCTGATTCTCAATTTTCCGTGCAACCCCACGACGCAATGCGTGGACCTGCCTTTTCTCGAAAAGGTCGTGGCCGTGGCAAGAGAGCACAACATGTGGGTGGTGAACGACATTGCCTATGCGGAAATCACATTCGACGGCTATGAGGCACCTTCCATACTGCAGGTGCCGGGTGCGAAGGAAATCGCCGTCGAATTCTATTCCTTGTCCAAGACGTATAACATGCCGGGCTGGCGGGTCGGTTTCATGTGCGGCAATCCGGCCCTGGTCGCCGCCTTGTCGAGGCTGAAGTCCTATGTCGATTACGGCATATTCACGCCGATACAGGTGGCGTCCATCGCTGCACTGGACAGCCCCCCTGAAGTGGTCGAGCAGGTCCGTTCGACGTACAGGAGCCGGCGTGATGTATTGTGCGAGGGCCTGGAAAGTGCAGGGTGGGCCGTCAAGAAGCCGCAGGCGACCATGTTCGTCTGGGCCAGGATTCCCGAGCCTTACCGCGAGGAAGGCTCACTGGAGTTCTCGAAAAGAATGCTGGAGGAGGCCCACGTGGCCGTATCGCCGGGGATCGGGTTCGGCCAGTACGGCGATGCCCACGTGCGCTTCAGCCTGATTGAAAACGAGCATCGGACCCGGCAAGCTGTGCGAAGCATTCGCAAGATGCTGAAAATTACCTGAAGTGAGAGTGAGAACGTGCTGGAAGCTGTAAAAGTCGGTGTACTGGGCCTGGGTACGGTAGGCGCCGGGGCGGCAGGCATCCTGTCGCGCAATGCGGATGAAATTGCACGCCGGGCGGGCCGCGGTATCCGGATTTCCGTGGCATGTGTACGCGATGTGGAGAAGCCGCGTGCCTGTGACATCACCGCGCTGACCCTGACCCAGGATGCAAACCAGGTGGTCTGCAATCCGGATATAGACATCGTGCTGGAGTTGATGGGCGGTACGGAGAAGGCCCGGGAGCTGGTGCTCAAGGCCATTGATCACGGCAAGCACGTGGTGACGGCCAACAAGGCGCTGATCGCATACCATGGCAATGAAATTTTTCAACGTGCACAGGAGAAGGGGGTGTCCGTGGCTTTTGAAGCGGCCGTGGCCGGCGGCATCCCCATCATCAAGGCCCTGCGTGAAGGGCTGGCGGCCAATTCCATCGAATGGCTGGCCGGGATCATCAACGGCACCGGCAATTTCATACTGACCGAAATGGGAGACCGGGGCCGGGATTTCGATGCCGCGCTCAAGGATGCGCAACGACTGGGGTATGCCGAGGCCGACCCGACTTTCGACATCCAGGGTACCGATGCCGCGCACAAGCTCACGATCCTGGCCTCGGTGGCTTTCGGTGTGCCGCTGCAACTGGACAAGGTCTACACCGAAGGGATTGCCGAGGTCACCGGCAAGGATGTTTCCTATGCCGCGGAACTCGGCTACCGGATCAAGCACCTGGGGATCGCAAGGCGCACGGACCGGGGTCTTGAACTGCGTGTACACCCGGCCCTGATCCCGCAGCGGCGCCTGATCGCAAACGTGGACGGCGTGATGAATGCCGTGGTGGTCAAGGCAGATGCCCTGGGAGCCAGCCTGTACTATGGCCCGGGTGCAGGCGCCGAGCCGACCGGGTCCGCCGTCGTGGCGGACCTGGTGGATGTGGTTCGGGCACTCACCTCGGACCCCGAGAACCGCGTGCCGCACCTGGCGTTCCAGCCGGATGCCCTGTCCGATATTCCGGTACTTTCCATGGACGAGGTTTCTACGGCCTATTACCTGCGCATCCATGTTCTGGACCGGCCCGGCGTGCTGGCCGATGTCACCCGGATATTCGCAGTGCACACGATCAGTATCGAGGCCATCATCCAGAAGGAGCCCCAGTCCGACCTTGCCAGTGTGCCCGTCGTGATTCTCACGCACCGGGTGAATGAGCAGAATATGAAGTGCGCAATCTCCGAGATCGAAGAGCTTGAAACGGTGACCGGCAGCGTCATGCGCATTCGGCTGGAAACGCTTTCCTGAATTTCGGGCGCGACATGGACCAGGAACACTACACCGGGCTGATTGACCGATACCGTTCCATACTGCCCCTTGCCGGGGACAGTCGGGCGGTCAGTCTTTGCGAAGGAAATACCCCGCTGGTGTTGTGCCGCAACCTCGAGCCGGCCAACCGCAAGGGGATCAAGCTGTACCTCAAGTATGAAGGACTGAATCCCACCGGTTCATTCAAGGACCGGGGCATGACGGTGGCGGTCAGCCAGGCGGTTCACGAGGGCAGCCGGGCCATTCTTTGCGCCTCCACCGGAAATACCTCGGCATCGGCGGCAGCCTATGCCGCAAGGGCGGGGATCAAGGCCTTTGTGCTGATACCGGAAGGCAACATCGCCATGGGCAAGCTTGCACAGGCGATGATGCACGGAGCCATCATCTTGCAGATCCGCGGCAATTTCGATGACGGCATGCGCCTGGTGAAGGAAGTCGCAGAAACCGCGCCGGTCAATATCGTCAATTCGATCAACCCGTACCGCTTGCAGGGCCAGAAGACGGCCGCTTATGAAATTGTCGAAGCGCTGGGCTTTGCACCGGATTTCCACTGCATCCCGGTCGGCAATGCCGGCAATATTTCAGCCTACTGGATGGGCTACAGCGAGCTTGCGGCAGACGTTCACAACCGGGGCAGACAGGCGGTCACTGCATCCGGGCTGGCATCCAGGCCGAGGATGCTGGGCTATCAGGCAGCGGGGGCGGCGCCCTTTGTTGCAGGCAAGCCCGTAGAGAAACCCGAAACGGTCGCCACCGCTATCCGCATCGGGCATCCGCAAAGCTGGGACCTTGCGCAGGCCGCGGTCAAGGAATCAGGCGGCTGGTTCAATGCCTTCACCGATGAGGAAATTCTGGCCACGCAAAAGCTGCTGACGACCCGCGAGGGCATTTTTTGCGAGCCGGCATCGGCCACCTCCGTCACCGGCGCACTGCATGATATCGAGCACGGCAATATTGCGCAGGGCAGCACCGTGGTCTGTACCTTGACCGGGCACGGCCTGAAAGACCCGGACATCGCCATTCGGCAAAGCAGTGCCGAACTCATGAACATCGATGCAGAACTGGATTCGGTCAGGCGGGCGATACTGGAAAACCTGTAGGCCCGCAGGGAACGCCTGCCGAGCCGGCGGAACTGGGCGCCCTCTGCGGGTATCGCGCTTTACCGGCCGCCGCCCACGACGGCTTTGGTCTCGAGAAATTCCTCAAGGCCGTAGCGCCCCCATTCGCGTCCATTGCCGGATTGCTTGTACCCGCCGAACGGTGTCCTGCAGTCGGGTAGCGCTCCATTGATGTAGACGTTTCCTGCGCGGAGCCGGCGGGCAACCGCGTGCGCACGTTGCGGATCAGCCGAGGAGACATACCCGGACAGCCCGTAGACGGTGTCGTTGGCGATTCGCACGGCATCATCTTCGTCCGCGTAACCGATCATGGAAAGGACGGGCCCGAAAATTTCCTGCTGCGCGATCTGCATGTCGTTGCTGACATGGGAAAACACGGTGGGTTTTACGTAAAAGCCTGCGGTCAGGCCATCCGGGCGCCCGAGACCGCCTGCAACCAGGTTCGCACCTTCATCAATACCCGAGCGGATCAGGCCCTGGATTCGTTCAAACTGCCGTTTGGAGACCACAGGACCCATCCGCGTGCCCTTTTTGGACGGGTCACCGACCTTGATTTTTTCCGCTGCCTTCGCGGCGATGGATGCCGCTTCGTGCATGCGTCGTTGAGGGACCAGCATCCGTGATGGAGCGATGCAGGATTGGCCAGAGTTCGTGCACAGCCGGGATACATCCCGTGCAACCGCGTGTTCAAAGTCGGCGTCGTCGAGCAGGATATTGGCGGATTTCCCGCCCAGTTCCTGTGCCACCCGTTTCACGGTGGGCGCAGCGTTCCGGGCCACCTGGATTCCGGCCTGCGTCGAGCCCGTAAATGAAACCATGTCGATATCAGGATGCGAGGAAAGCGCTGCACCGACGGTAGGCCCGTCCCCGTTGACGAGATTGAACACACCGCCCGGCACACCTGCAGCATCGAGGATTTCAGTAAACAGGACCGCGTTGAACGGTGCGATTTCGGAAGGTTTCAGGATCATGGTACAACCTGCGGCAAGGGCGGGTGCGACCTTGCATGTGATCTGGTTGATCGGCCAGTTCCAGGGGGTAATCAATCCGCAAACTCCCATGGGCTCGCGCAGGACGCGAGAAGAACCGATGTCTTCCTCGAATCTGAATGCCCGCAAGACCTCAAGCGTCGTAACCAGGTGGTCCAGTCCCATGGGCGCCTGTTCCGAATTCGCGAGTTTCATCGGCGCCCCCATTTCCTCGCTGATCACCTGCGCGACCTCATCCATGCGGGACCGATAGTGATGGACGATTCCTTCCAGCAGCTCGACCCTTTCCTTTTGCGTCGTTTGCGAATAGGAAACAAAGGCCGATCTTGCAGCGGCCACCGCCGCGTCCACGTCGTCCTGACCGCCCATGGCGACACGGCCTATGACCTCTTCCGTGGCAGGATTGATGACATCCGAGGTCTTGCCCGTCGAGGGTGTGACCCATTCACCATGAATATAAAATCGAGTCCGGTTTTCCATCGTTGTTCTCCGCTTCACACGAATCCCCATGAGCCGTGCAAAACTCACGGGGTCCCTGGGAATGACTTTCCGTGGAGTAATGATGACCCGTGCAAAGCGATGAACGCAAGCGGGCTGAAAAGGACGGGGGTGCGGGTTCCCTGGGCCTGCCCGGTCCGGCGGGCGCGCAAAAATTTACGCTCATGCAAAACCGGATTCCGGTCCTAATCGGGATTGAACCCCGGTATTGACAGTTTCGTCTCCCTGCGGCGGGTTTTACTGATATAATTCGCGTGGTTTATCAGAAGTCGCGGTGCATGATTTCGCAGTGCTTTTCGATGTGTCGTTCGTGGGCAGGTGACCAGTATTTGCACCGGTTTGATGTTAACTTGAAGCCAGATTACTGAGACGGGGAATGAAGTGAGCGATAGTCAAGTCCGGATACTTGTTGTGGATGACGAGGTGGACTTAGAGCAGCTGATGCTGCAGAAAATGAGGCGGGAAGTTCGCAGCGGTCGTTACATGTTCGAATTTGCACACAATGGTGCAGAAGCCCTGCAGAGCATACGCGAGAACGGCAAGTATGACATCGTGCTGTCCGATATCAACATGCCCGTCATGGACGGGCTGACCCTGCTGGCGCAAATACCGGACGTCGATCCCGATCTCCGCGCCGTCATGGTTTCTGCTTATGGAGACATGGAAAATATCAGGACTGCGATGAATCGCGGTGCATTCGATTTTGTCACCAAGCCGATAGACTTCACGGACCTCAAGGTTACCATTGAGCGTACCGTCGAGAATCTCACGCTTTGGCGCCAGGCGCTGAGCACACGTGACAAGCTGGTTGCACTCCAGAACGAGCTTGATGTAGCCAGGAAGATGCAGCAGAGCATTCTTCCGATGTCGTTCCCCACTTCCGAAGAATTCAATCTCTATGCAAGCATGGTGCCGGCACGTTCGGTGGGCGGCGACTTTTTCGATGTCTATGAATTTTCGGATGGCAGGATCGGTGTGGTGATCGCTGATGTGTCCGACAAAGGGGTGCCGGCCGCCATGTTCATGATGGCCAGCCGTACGTTGCTGAAGGCCTGTGCTGCAACTTCCAGTTCTCCGGCCAAGGTACTGCAGCAAGTCAACAGAATGCTTTCAGAAAGCAATGCCGACATGACTTTCGTGACTCTGCTGTACGGAATTTACGACCCCCAGAACAAAGAGCTTGTGTACTCGAACGGCGGTCACAACTTGCCTGTGGTCGTCAAGCCGGACAAGGCCATTGAGCTGCTGGAGTCGACCGAAGGAACTGCCCTTGGGGTGATGCCGGATTTGGAATATCAGGAAAAATCGGTGGTTCTGGAATCCGGCTCAATGATTGTTTTTTACACAGACGGGGTTTCGGAAGCCGAGAGAGAGGATGGCGAATTGTTCGAGATGGACCGGTTTTTCGAGGTTTTCCGCAACAGCACGTTCGGGAACGCCAAGGATGTTACCGATACGGTGTTCCAGTCGGTCAGGGACTTTGCAGGAGAAAACCCGCAGTCCGATGACATTACCTGCCTGGTCATGCGGGTCACATAGGAATCCGGAATAGAGTGATGCAAGCTTCACGTACGCTAATCGTAGCCAATCGAATGGAAGAGATCCGCACGATTGAGGCAGCACTGGAGGAATTCGGCGAGCAGCATGAATTCCCCATGGATGCACTGCTCCAGATTCAGCTGGCGCTGGAGGAGCTTTTTACGAACGTGGTCAGCTATGCGCATGATGATGATCTGGAACATGAAGTCGAGATCAGGCTTTCCAGGGAGGGCGAGACCATTACGGTCGAGATTACGGATGACGGGAGCCCCTTTGACCCGTTGCAGGATGCTCCCGAGCTGGATGTGGAAAGTTCCCTCGAGGAACGCAGTGTTGGTGGCGCCGGTATCCGGCTGGCCAAGCAGCTGATGACGGAGTTGCGCTACCAGCGCAACAGCGAGCGCAACCACTTAACCCTGGTAAAGAAGATATAGTAAGGTGCAGGCTCTGCGCAGATTATTTCCCGGAAAAGCCTCTACCACAATTTTTGCTGCCCTGTTCGCAGGCGCTGCAGCCGGGGAGGTCAGGGAAAGCATCATCACTACTCCCGGCGTGAACAGCGAGCGTATCCTGTTCGGGCAATCTGCGGCTTTCAGCGGCCCTGCTGGCGAACTTGGCAAAAGCATGGAGGCAGGAATTCTTGCTGCATTCAAGGAAGTCAATGACCAGGGCGGTGTGCATGGGCGTCGTCTGGAATTGCGTTCGCTGGATGATGCCTACGAGCCGGAAGCTGCGGTCACCAATACGCAGCAGCTGATAGAAGAGGGCGTTTTTGCCCTGATCGGTGCAGTCGGCACACCCACTTCCCAATCTGCTGTACCGGTCACCGAGAGCAGTGATGTGCCCTATCTGGCACCCATGACAGGTGCAGAATACCTGCGCGACAATTCCCGCCACACGGTGATCAACCTCCGGGCTTCGTACTACCAGGAAACCGAGGAGATGGTGGAGCGACTCACCACCGACATGGGATTTGACCGGATTGCAATTCTCTACCAGGACGACTCTTTCGGTCGTGCGGGACTGCAGGGGGTGCTGCGAGCCCTTGAGCGTCGTGAGCTTTTAGTGGCAGGGACGGGTGTGTTTCCCCGAAACACGATCGCAGTGAAGACCGCTCTTCTTGACCTGCGCGCCACCGAACCGCAGGCCGTGATCATCATCGGTCCCTACAAACCGACAGCGGCGTTCATCCGGTGGGCAAGACGTCTTGGCATGGACCCCATTTTCATGACACTGTCTTTCGTAGGCAGTAACGCCCTGGCAAGGGAGCTGGGCACACACGGGTCGGGAGTCCTGGTGACGCAGGTTGTGCCCTTCCCGAGAGGGGATTCGATCCGTGCATCGGCGGCCTACCGTGCGGCACTCAGGGCATACGATCCGGCAATTGAACCGGGGTTTATATCATTTGAAGGTTATCTGGCAGGGCGTCTGGCAGCCCATGTCGTCTTGCATTGCGGCAAGCAGATAGAACGCCGCTGCATCGATTCAGTACTCAGGACGGATGAAAGTTTTGACCTGGATGGATTCAGATTGCGTTATGGCAAGAGCGATAATCAGGGTTCGGATGACGTTTTTCTGACAGTGATTGGTCCCGATGGCCAGTATTCGCCCGTGACATCACTGACCTCTGTCACCTCACCGGCAGGGGCTACGCAACTGCAATGAATTAGGGCCGGGAAGCATGCCTTCAAAACTCTGGAGCCGCATTTCCACACAGCTGTATGTGGGCTTTGGCGGTGCAGTTGCGCTGATCATCATAATCAGCCTGCTGGCGCTCTTCTTTCTGGACTACATCGGGAAAATCCAGCAGAACGTCAGTGAAAAAAATGTCCCCGAAATGACTTCTGCTTTTGCGATCGCGCAGCAGACGGCAGCCCTGGTTGCAGCAGTGCCGCGCCTGACCACCGCGACTCCGGAACAGTTCGAAACCATTGCTGCAACCACCGGCTGGAAGGCAGATGAATTCAAGGCGCAACTTTCGATCATGCTGGAAAACCAGGGGAGAGATGCCAGGGCGGAACAGATTGAGACCGGTGGTGCCGGGATTGTACAGAATATCGAAGAGGTGAAACTGCTGGTCAGGGAGCGTTTTGACGTTCGCCAGAGGATTATCGATCTCAGGGATGAGTTGCAGACGGTCCAGGGCGAGTTGACAACCATCCTGATCAAGGAAATCGATGACCAGATGTTTTATACGATGACAGGTTACCGGTCTCTCGACGAGGAACGATCCCCTCTCTCTGTTCATTTCTCGGAACAGGAATTTCTGACCTACCGCCGCCTGGTCGAGCTGCGTGAAGCAGCTGCCGTTGCCACGCAGTTGCTGGCTACTGCATTTACCGTAACGGACGAAGCCTTGCTGGAGCCTTTGCGGGAACGGTTTGAGGCCACTGTCGGCAGCGCAGAGCGCTCGCTTGACGCACTCAGGGATACGCCGGTCCATAACCGGTTATCTTCGGTCTTTCTTGATCTGTTATCGGTTGGCAGAAGGGAGAATAACGGATTTGATTTGCGTTACAGGGAACTCACCGTTGATGAAGAACTGGTCGACTTGCTCAATGACAGCCAGATTTTGGGAATCGACGTTGTTGCACAGGTTGAGAGCTTCGTGGATGACTCCAGCATGGCTGCAGGAGAAATGGCTGACATGGCGACCACGGCAACGGATACCAGTACAACGATATTGTTTGCTGTCAATCTCGTCAGCATTGGTGGTGCGTTCCTGTTCGTCTGGCTGCTTGTACAGCGTCGCCTGATCAGGCGCCTCGACAGAATATCAAGCCAGATGCAGCAAATGGCCGGCGGTGATCTGGAGGTTGCAATTGATGTCGACGGCCGCGATGAGATTGCGCAGCTGGCCAAGGCACTGGATGTGTTCAGAAACAATGCACTGGAAGTGCAGCGTCTCAATTTGGTGGAGACGCTCGCCGAGGAACTGAAAGGAAAAAATGAGGAACTGGCAAAAACCAACGAGGAACTGGGGCGTGCACAGGACCAGATCGTGATGCGCGAGAAGCTTGCTGCACTGGGCCAGTTAACGGCGGGGGTTGCGCATGAAATAAAAAATCCGATGAATTTCATCATGAACTTTTCGGAGGTCTCGCAAGAGCTGCTGGAAGAACTGCTGGAAGAAGTGACCAAAAGTAAAACCGGGCAAGGGAACGGGGAAGATGAGTATGACCATGAACTGGTCAAGGAGGTGGCCGGGGACCTGACGGGAAATCTGCAACGCATACACGAGCATGGCAAGCGTGCAAACCGTATTGTCATGGACATGCTGAAGATGGGTCGCGGCGGCGGGGACTGGCAGGAAATCGATCTGAATATATTGTTGAATGATCATGTACTGCTTGCATTCCACAGTGCCCGTGCTGCTGACACGGAATTCCAGTTGGAAATCCAGGAAGACTACGAGGAAGGTTTACGGGAGATCATGGTGCGCCCGCAGGATCTTGGCCGTGTGTTCCTGAATCTGGTGACTAATGCCTGCTACGCCACGGACGAAAAAAGAAAAGGTTTGCTGGCGAAAGGCGGTGATGGTGCCAAGGATTATCAGCCGACACTCAAGCTGAGTACCCGGCAGGTCGGAGATCATGTGGAGGTGCATGTCCGGGACAATGGCAACGGTATTCCCGAGTCGGCGCTGGAGCGCATTTTCAATCCATTCTATACAACCAAACCACCGGATCAGGGAACCGGCCTGGGACTGTCGCTGTCCAGTGACATCATGCGCGAGCATGGGGGTGAGATCCGTGTGGACACCAAGGAAGGTGAATACACCGACATGATCGTTGTTCTACCAGTGGAGCAGGTCGCCCACGAAGTCGCGGAGACTGCTGAGGAACCTGCGGATGGAGAAGGTGCCGCAGTTGCACCTTCCTGACGGGTCAATCGCTTGCCGCGGCCATGGCCTCAGAAAGTGACTCTCGTATATCGATAATCTTGTCAAAGCCGGAAGTCCGTATGACCTGCAGGGCGGGGGCCGGCAGCGAACACAACATGAATTTCTTGTTTTTGTCCCTGAATATCTTTGCGATCAGCAGGATTGAATGCAGTCCCGCACTGCTGATGTAGGTAAGTTTTTCGAAATCCAGGATGGCGGGCCCATCTGTATTCTGAATCCTGTGGTCAAGACCACTCTGGAATTCCCGGGCATTCACGCCATCAATGTGGCCACCTACATGGATAATCAGGACGCCATCAATCGTCTCGTCTGCCAGGTGCAGTTCTCGGGTCACAGTGGCAATTTCTCTAGTGGTGGGAAGGTTGACTCCGTAATGCCAATCCAGCCTTGCGATGGACTCGGCAAACTTGGCATGTGCTGCTGATTCTTCACAAGTATTCCCGAGCCTGAGCGCTGTCCGCAATTTGGCACTTCCATCTAGGCAGGGGTTGACAGCAAGGCTGTCATTCGGATTTTCCGATGGTGATCCTAACCCTTTATCGCGTCTACTGCCGCAGTTCGAGATTGAAGTACGTCAATGATCTTGTCAAAACCTGCAATCTCGACAATTTCCTTGATGGGCTCAGGCAGGGAGCACAGCATGAACTTCGTGTTTTTACCCTTGAGCGTTTTTGCAATAAGCAGGATTGAACGTAAGCCTGCACTACTGATGTAGGACAGATTCTCCAGGTCCAGTACTACTGGATTGTCAGAGCCATCAATTTCCTTGTTGAGGTTATTGTAAAATTCCTGAGCGTTGACGCCGTCAATACGGCCCGTCACGCTTATGATCAGTGCGGTCCCCTCAACCTGATCGACCTGCAATTCTACTTGATGATTTTGAATGGTACTTCTCCGAAGATATTCGCTTGGCACAGACTATACAAAATTTATTGTACCTTATCTATCAAATTTTCACTATTGACGAGCGCCCCTTTCGGCACTGAAACAGCTGCCCATACGATGGCCTGGGGGCACGGGCTCTGGAGGTGACTGGATCTGGCTGAGGGCAGGCCAGGGCAGGCCGGGAGCCGCTTCTGCGGCCTCTTCAGCCACTGCACACGGGCAAGAGATTCAATCAGACCCGGCATCGGAAGTTTACCGCCAATTTCCTATTACCCAACGCGAGTGTACAATGCCATTCAACTGTGAAGCGAAATAGAGACTAAGCCATGGTGTCCGCCTTAAGTGCGTTGGCGAGCAATGACTTTGCCTATCAGGCAAAGGCCCTGAAAGGGGTGTCCCGCACATTTGCCTTGACGATTCCGCAGCTTCCGGATGGATTATGCGACGTGGTCGGCAATGCGTATCTTCTGTGCCGGATTACAGACACCATCGAAGACGAACCCGCGCTCTCTGCAGAACAAAAGCGCGAGTTCTCCGAGCGCTTTGCCGAGATTGTTGCAGGCAGGCAGGAGCCGGATTCCTTTGCGCGTGATCTCGGCAGGCTGTTGTCTTCGTCGACGACTGAAAGTGAGCACGACCTGATCGCGAATACTGCGCGGGTGGTTCGTATCACGAAGGGATTCAGCGATACCCAGCGCAAGGCACTTGAGCGCTGTGTCAGAATCATGTCGCGGGGAATGGCGGAATTTCAGCAAAAGGCAACCATTCAGGGCCTGAATGACCTGCCTCACCTTGACCAGTACTGTTATTACGTTGCCGGGGTCGTGGGCGAGATGCTCACCGAGCTGTTCTGCGATTACTCCGAGGAAATCAACGAGCGACGCGAGGAATTGCTCGCACTCTCGGTTTCCTTTGGCCAGGGCCTGCAGATGACAAACATACTGAAGGATATATGGGATGACCAACACCGCGGAGCCTGCTGGCTGCCGCAGGATATTTTCCTTGCAGCGGGCTTCAACTTGAGCTCCCTGTCCGCCACGCAGAACGACCCTGGCTTTACCAGGGGACTGATTGAACTGGTCGCGATCGCCCGGCATCATCTTTCAAATGCACTGCGGTTCATCATGATCATTCCGCCTCGTGAAACAGGCATTCGGCTGCATTGCCTGTGGGCGCTGGGAATGGCTGTACTGACCCTGCGCCGTATCCATGCGACCCCGGCATTCAGGAGCGGGCAAGAGGTAAAGATTTCGCGTCGTAGCGTGTGGATGGTTACCATTGTCACCAGTGCCATGGTACGGTCAAATCTGGCTTTGAAATTATTGTTCGGGATGCTGACCTACGGTCTTCCGCCAGTCGAAGAAAGGCACCTTGAACAGGCAAGGTCCCAGCGGTAAGCAGGACCCATTGAGAGTACACCGATGGATGGATTACCCCAAGTAAGCCCCCCCGACAATCCGGATGAGGGAAAACAGAAAATACGCGTGATTCTGGCCCAGCCGCGCGGCTTTTGCGCAGGTGTGGACCGCGCGATCGCCATTGCGGAAGGGGCACTGAAGCTTTATGAGCCGCCCGTGTATGTACGGCATGAAATCGTCCACAACAGGAGGGTGGTTGAAAACCTGAAAGCGAAGGGCGTGCGGTTTGTGGAGGAAATTCACCAGATCCCCGACAATGCGATTGCCGTGTTCAGCGCCCATGGCGTGTCCAAGAAGGTCCAGCAAGATGCAGCAGAACGCGGCCTTGAGTCACTTGACGCGACCTGCCCGCTGGTTTCCAAGGTGCACAAGGAAGGCCAGCGTTATGCTGCCAAGGGCTACGATGTGATTTTGATCGGGCATGAGAATCATCCCGAGGTTGAAGGCACCCTGGGCCAGATCCCCGGGCCGGTTTATCTGGTCAGTGATGTGCAGGATGTAGAGGCGCTGGAAGTGCGCGACCCGGACAAGGTAGCCTACGTGACCCAGACCACCCTGTCGGTTGATGACACACGGGACGTGATCAGGGCGTTGAAGCGGAGGTTCCCGAACATCGCGGGCCCGAACATCAAAGATATCTGCTATGCAACCCAGAATCGCCAGGCCGCCGTGCGCGACCTTGCGGCCCAAGTCGATCTGGTGCTGGTGGTGGGGGCTCACAACAGCTCCAATTCGAATCGCCTGTGCGAAGTCAGCAATGACAGCGGCACACCCAGTCGTCTGGTTGAGGACCCGGCAAAAATCGACCCCCAGTTACTGCAAGGGATCGAGGCCATTGGAATTACGGCGGGAGCATCAACACCCGAGGAACTGGTGCAGGAACTGATCGCCAAGCTGAAGGAGTTTGCCGACCTGGAAATCTCGAATATGGACGGCATCGTCGAGAATGTGCACTTTGGCCTTCCTGCCTCCTTGCGCGAAGTGGTCTAGTCCGGGCAAATCGGGCTGTCGGGCATTCCTGCGTTGCTGCAAGCAGCGGTAGCGCCACTGCGGTCTTTGCACGTTCGGGCCGCCCCGCCATGCGGCTAGAAGTTGTAGTTCAGGCGAAATTCCAGAAAACTGTCCTGGCGGATCGGGTCAAGCTGGGCGTCCTTCCGTTCCACGTTGAGCAGTGAAAAAAGCTCAACATCCGCGGACCACTGATTGGTGATGCGGCGGCGGAACTCGATCACGAAGGCGCTGGTGGAGTAATCCCGGTCTTTCAGGAGGCTGGCGAATACTTCCGTATTCTGGACATCATTGAAGGCTGCCCGTATGCCGACGAGGAAGTCATCGTCGAAGACGTTCGTTGCATCCTTGCCGCGCTCGTCGTAACACCACTCAGCAAGCACTCCGAAGTCAGCGGCGGACTCGAATACGGAATAGAAGGTGTACTCGGCACCAATCACGAAAGCGGCATAATCTTCTTCTGCAAAACGCAGATTTTGGGAGTCGGAGCGATGGATGGCTTCAAGCTTGAACAGCCATTCGTCGGTCGTCAGCTGCGCATCGATTCCAAACTGGCGTATCTGCTCATAATGTGGAACAAGCACCAGTTCCCCCTCGTGTTTCCGGCTGGCCTGGGGCCGCAGGAGCGGGTCCCGGCTGGTGCCGTCAAAATAGCTTATTCCAACATCGAACGGTCCAAAGTTCTGGCTGTACCGGGCCGCAAAATCCAGATGCCATTCCTCGGCTCCATGTTCGTAGGAAGGGTGGTCGTCATCCACGACGAGTGATGAGCGCAGGCGGCCTTCGCGGCCTGGAAAGGTACGTTCCCGGTGGTGTGGGAGGATGAACAACTCGGCGACACCCAGGTTGCCGGACCAGGTGGCGTGCGCCATGAGCTGGCCCAGTTCGACTTCTTCGTCCGGGTGCTCGATCAGGTCCGTCTGGTTGATGATATCCACCAGGTGATTGGACTCGACTACCCCCCAGAATACCCGGTCCACGCCAAGGCGCAGTTCCCACTCGCCATCTCCAATTTCGCCGAGCAGCAGGAAATATGCTTCACGCAAGTCTGCATGGCTGCGGTGGGGATCAGCACTGTCGTAGCGCAAAAACGGCACCAGGGTGAAGCTCCAGCCATGGACGCTTTCAAGGTACAGTTCCGGTTCAAAAACGATCCCGCTGGCAAGCTCCGACTGGCCGGGGTAGGCAGGGTTTTCGGGGTACCAGCGGTTTTCGATCCTGATCTGCCCGAAGAGCTCCCGATCCATCTCGCCGCCTGCACCTGCCTGCGTGCTCCAGGCCATGGTCAAGAGGCAGGCTGCGCGGATCAGGGTTTGCAGGGATCTGCACAGCACGACTTTAACGTGCTCGTCTCAGTCCGGTCTTCGTGAAGTCACGATCATCCAAGTCGGCTTGGAACTGGTAATCCGTCCAGGTCATGACGGTGCTTTTTCCGGTCAGGTGATTGACCATCGTCATCTGGCTGGCACGCCAGTACCGTTCCAGGTACAGCTTGTAATCGCTCAGGGTAAGCGTTTTCAGGTGCGCGTTCTTGCGGTCGTAGTACTCGATTTTCCATGCGCGCAGAGCCTCCCTGTCTTGCCAGATCACCTGGCGGCTGTAGCTCGATTTCTTATTGACCGGAAAGCGTTCCATGACCGTGCAAGTCAGGTCTCCGCATGGTTCATCGTGCAGGTAGCGGTAAGTGAATTTTTCCACCTCCGGACTGCTCATGTCTTCGTAGGCAAACTCGCTGCCCATGAAAGAGCCCGATTGATTGGAAGAACTGATGCGTTTCACACGCTTCAGGGCAGGCAGATAGAGCCACTGGTCGTCCGGGGCAACCTTGTGGCCGTGGATCAGCAGCGCAGTTCCCTGCACGTCGCGGGGATTGTCAAAAACAAACAGGCTCTTGTCGCCATCCTCGGGTACTTCCAGGACTTTCACTCGAAGCTGGCGCAGGCTCTCTTGCCCCTTCTTGTTGCGCAGAATCATGGTTTGTTGCGCCGTGAGGTTGCCAAAGCCCTGGTCACGTACCTCGGTATCACGCGCGATCTTCAGGCCCATTTCCTCGGGTGTCAGGGGCTGCGGATGCACGGGGACTCCGTGCAAGGCCAGCAAGGCCAGAACGACCAGCCACAAAACCGATTGCAGGGAAGGGTAGGCGCCAGTCATGGGTTTCTCCAGTGGGATACGGTCAGCGCTGCATTGTGTACAAGGCAGTCATTTTATCCCTGCCGGGTGCAGGGAGGCATGAACAGTACGCCAAACGTAGCATAACGGTGTAAAGCATCGCAATCAGGACCCGGCTTTTTGCAGTCGTATGCGTTTTACCATTCGCTTGATTTTGATGCGAGTACATGGTCGGGCATCTTGTAGCTCATACCGCCCTCATCGTACTGGGAAGCGTTCAGCAACTGAAGAAAATTCTCTGACTTGATCAATTGCACATCCTTTGTCAGTCGCAGGCTGAGTTGCTTGGCCCGGTACATGTGCAGCACTCCCATACTGCCGCTTTTCGGGAAATGCAGTTGATCGGCAAGATGGTTGCCGATCAATGCCCTTGAAATGCGGTAGGCCAGTTCTCTCATGGAATCCTGTTCCCCGGGGTCGGTCAGCCCGGCGACCAGGGGGATGTGATGTATCAGGGTGTTGGCTACGGTTGCTGCATCGGCGTCCGGGGGCGGCTCGCACTTGAAGCCGATCTTGAACAGCTTGCGTGCTTCTTGCGGGGTGGTGTGCAGGATCGTTTCAGGCACACCCATGAGGTAGCCCACATAGCGCCATAACTCGAAGATGCTGTCCTTCTCATCCTGGCTATAGTTTGCACCTACTGCGCTTGAGTGCTCCAGCAGCCGGTATGAAAACAGGGCGGTTGAAAAACCCATGTGTGCCGCACTGATGGGTACGCCCCAGGCCTTCGTATTCCACTCTTCGGCAGACTCCATCAACTGTCTCACCCGGGCATGGATGAACCGGATGCGCACGGACAGCTTCCAGCCATCCCCTTTTCTGAGCAGGCCGCCCGGAAAAAATATTTCCAGCAAATGGCGGTTGACCTGCTTCAGTTGCCGTATGCTCATATCGTTTTCCTGCATCATGCGGCCGGTAATACTGAATGACTTGCTCATCAGCGTCGAAAAGCCTTCGACCAGCACGCCGGTGACCATTGCGAGCAGTATGTCGGTGGCCTTGGTATAGAATGCCTGGATGGCCGGGTTGAAGGCTTCGTAGTCGAGCCAGGAAGGAGGCTCGTTGATCTGCTCGAAAACGTCGCGTAGTGCCTGGGGAGCGGTGCGTAAAACCTCGGTTTGTCGTTCTATCCCGGCGCCGATGAACCTGTGCAGGTCTTCATCGGGAAGGGTGGAGATTTCCTCCATCACCGGGTCCAGTGCGGGGTCGCCTACGTAGGTATGCTCAATGTAGTTGTCCGCGGTGACAAGGTCATGCAGGCGCGCTGAGATGTAATGTTCGGTATAGGTGCTGGGTGAGACTTTCATCTTCATTGCAAGGCTTTCCTTTGATCAATTCGCCCAAGACTGCACCCTGCACTCCTGTACCCTGTACCCTGTACCCTGTACCCTGTACCCTGCACTCCTGTACCCTGTACCCTGTACCCTGTACCCTGCACTCCTGTACCCTGTACCCTGTACCCTGTACCCTGTACCCTGTACCCCATCGCCTGCGCTCCTAGAATACCATACTATATCTGGGCGGATTCTAGCAGAGCACATTTTTGTTGTCAGATACCTGCCCGGACGCAAATCCGAGAGTGCCTGGAATCCACAGGGTTTTCCAGGCGCAGGACTGCGTCTGCTGAAATCGTTTGCCTGCTAAGTCTTCCAGTTTGCGACATCGATGCTCTTGTCCAGTGCCCATGTGAAACCGGCCTGCTCCTCATCACACAAGGGCGTCATGATACGAATGTAATCCCTTCTTGGTATGGCTTTTGCTCCAAGGCTCAGCAGATGGGTCGAGGGCAACTGGCAATCCAGTAACGGGCAGCCCCAGCGGTGTAAGTGGCTGACCATGTACGCAAGGGCAACCTTGGAGGCGTTGGTTTGAAAGCTGAACATGGACTCGCCAAAAAACATTTTCCCGATCATGACCCCGTACACGCCGCCGATTAACCGCTCCTGGTCATCCCACAGTTCAACGGAATGCGCATAGCCAAGACGGTGCAAGGCGGTATAGGCTTCCGTCATGTCATCGGTAATCCACGTGCCCCTTGCATAGCTTCGGGGTGCAGCGCAAGCGGCTACCGTCTTTCTGAAATCACCGTCGAAGGTTACGGTCCACTCCTGCTTGCGCAAGGTTTTTCTCAAGCTGGAAGAAACCCGGAATTGCTGCGTATAGAGGACGCCTCTGGGGTCTGGAGACCACCACAAGATTGGCTGGCCGTCTTCGTACCAGGGGAAAATGCCCCTGCGATATGCGTTCAGCAGTCGCGTGGCGCTCAGGTCTCCTCCTGCTGCAAGCAGTCCGTCGGGGTTTTGCAGGGCTTTTTCTACGTCAGGAAATGGAGCGAGCCTGTTCGAGGGGTCTAGCCAGTGAATGTCCACTTCAGCACAATGAAAATCGTTTTAGTTAATCCTGTAGGGGGATGATGCCATCAGTTCCTTGCATTCATGCTGCATGAGGCGTTCTTCGCGCCGGCAAAAGTCCCCGATAGCGGCCCTCAGACGTGCATCTGCGATCCAGTGAGCGGACCAGGTCCGGGTCGGCAGGAAGCCTCGGCTGATTTTGTACTCGCCCTGGGCGCCGGGTTCAAAAGAGGAAAGCCGGTGTTCGATGGCGTATTCGATGCCCTGGTAATAGCAGGCCTCAAAGTGCAGCCCGTGAAATGGTTTCAGGCATCCCCAGAATCTCCCGTACAGCGTGTCATCATCGAGAAAATTGATCGCACATGCAATCAGCTTTTCGTCGTGGAAAGCCAGCACCAGCAAGACCTGCGAGCCCATCTTGGTTCCGAGCTCCCTGAAAAATCCGAGGCTGAGCGTGGGCAGGCTGTGTTTGCGGTGAAAGGTATTCACGTAAAAGCCGTGTACCTGCTGCCATAGCGTATCGTCGAGCTCCGAGCCGTGAAGGCGCTGAATGCGGATTTGCTGGTCCTGTACGAAACGCCTTTCACGCCGGATCTTTTTTCTTTTCCGGGACACCAGGTCTTGCAGGAAATCATCAAAGCACCCGTAATTCCGGTTGTGCCAGTGGTACTGGCACCCGAGGCGCAACACCAGATTGCTCTGCTTGTAGAATTTGCATTCCTCGTCGAGGTTGAACAGCCAGTGCATGCTCGACATGTCGAGCCGCTGCGCTTCCCGGATTGTGGCATCGATCATGGCCGCTGCAATCTTGTTTTTTTGCTGCGCGGGTATTTCCGGCAGGATCAGCAGGCGAGGGCCGGTCACGGGCGTGTAGGGGACCGAAGCCACGAATTTGGGATAGTAGGACAGTCCGACCTGCTCGTAGGCGGATGCCCATGACCAGTCGAACACGAACTCTCCATAGGAGTTCGTTTTGACGTACAGCGGGCTAGCCGCAATGATCCGCCGGTTCTCATCGCGCACGACCAGATGATGTGGATACCAGCCATAGCTTTCCCCCAGGCAGCCGTTACGCTCCAGGGCATGCAGAAACTCGTGTTTCAAAAAGGGGCTGTTATCGGCCAGCAAGCGGTTCCAGTCCGCACCCTGGACGGCCCCGAGTGAACTCAGGAAACTGCAGGTGTGCGCCGGGCCGGTTTTTTCGGGAATCGAACGCTGGGCAGTCAAGGGGCGGTAAAAAAAGCAGCTTCAGCCATTGGCAAGATTGTCCAGGTATTTTTCCGCATCCAGTGCCGCCATGCAGCCTGTTCCTGCGGAAGTGACCGCCTGACGGTATACATGGTCCATCACGTCTCCGGCGGCAAACACGCCGGCAACGCTCGTGGCCGTTGCATTTCCGTGCAGCCCGCTGCTGACCTGGATATAGCCGCCCTGCATGTCCAGCTGGCCCTCGAAAATGGCGGTGTTCGGGGTGTGTCCGACAGCGATAAATACACCGCTCAGGTCGATATCCTGTGTCGAGGCATCCAGGGTGCTCTTGATGCGCATCCCGGTCACCCCGGTATCGTCCCCCAGGATTTCATCCAGCGTGTAATTCCACTTGATCGTGACATTGCCGCTGTTCTCTCTTTCAAACAGCTGGTCCTGCAGGATTTTTTCGCTACGCAAGGCATCGCGGCGGTGGACCAGGATCACCTCGCTCGCGATGTTGGACAGATAGAGCGCTTCCTCGGCAGCCGTATTGCCACCGCCGATGACGGCGACCTTTTTCTCCTTGTAGAAAAAGCCGTCGCAGGTCGCACAGGCCGAAACTCCCTTTCCCTTGTAGGCCTCTTCGGAAGGCAGTCCCAGGTATTTTGCCGATGCGCCGGTAGCAACAATCAGGGCGTCACAGGTGTAGGCCCCCATGTCACCGGTCAGCGTGAAAGGGTGCGACGATAGGTCCGCGGTGCGGATGTGATCAAAGATGACTTCCGTGCCGTAGCGCTCGACATGCCTCAGCATGCGGTCCATCAGGTCAGGTCCCTGCAGGCCCTCCACATCTCCCGGCCAGTTGTCTACATCGGTCGTCGTGGTCAGCTGGCCGCCTTGCTCCATGCCGGTGATGATCGCAGGGTTCAGGTTGGCCCGCGCGGCATAGACACCCGCGGTGTACCCCGCCGGTCCGGACCCCAGGATCAGTAGTCGAAAATGTCGAGATTCGGTCATCCGCTGTTCCTTTGTGTATCGCGCTGACTGGATGAATGGCTGAGAAATCGTCCTGTGAATTTACCACACTCTGGACGTCGAACTTGGCGGCATCGCCCCTGTGCTCATGGGGGCGAATTTTACATGAGTTGCAGCGGTATTGCTGTACAATAAAAGGCCCATGGCGGGGTTTGGGCAAATCCCGTGATACAAAAATATTGAATTATAGTTTTAGTTAATTCAATATCTTAAACGGATGATTTAAGGACAGATGATCAACTCGGTGTGAGCTGCTTTGAAAAAGCCATCGAAATCCGCTGATCGGGCTTCCTTGCCGAGGGGGCTGCGCGAAAGTGTTTTGCTGATACTGGTTGCGCTCGGTGCCTACCTGATGCTGGCGTTGCTCACCTATCAGCCGTCCGATCCCGGCTGGACCCAGGCCAATTTCGATCAGGCTGTAAGCAACCTTGGCGGCAAGGCCGGCGCCTGGTTCGCGGACCTGTTCTTCTTCCTGTTCGGATATCTCGCCTACCTGGCGCCCGTCATGGTGGCCTACAGCGGGTGGCTCCTGTACCGGGGGGGAACCGATACGCAGGCGATCGATTACCGCACACTGGGCTTGCGCTGGGCCGGTTTCTTGCTGACGCTGGCTGCAGGGTGCGGGCTGGCGGCGCTCCATTTTCAGCCAGCCTTCCTTCCGGATACCGCAGGGGGTGTGCTGGGTGATATCGTCGGCAGCGGATTCCTGGCAGTCTTCAATTACGTCGGTGCCACCTTGCTGCTGCTGGCCCTGTTTCTTGCCGGCATCACGGTGTTCTCGCATTTCTCCCTGCTATGGCTGCTGGACACGACCGGCAAGTGCATCCTGAAGATCAGTGCAGGGCTCTGGAGGCTGATCAGCCTGCTGAAAGAGAAGCACCTGGGCAAGCAGGCGAGAACGGCCCGCGAAAAGGTCGTCAAGGCCAAGAAGGTGAAGATCCAGAAATCCCCGCCCAGAATCGAGCCTACCGTGGAAGAAATCACACCCAGCGCGCGGGCCGAACGGGAGCGCCAGATCCCGTTGTTCGATTCGGTGGAGACGGCTTTGCCGCCGACCTCCATGCTGGACAGCGTTGCCGATGATGCGAAAGGGTATTCAGACGATGCGCTGGAAGCCATGTCTCGTCAGGTCGAGTTGAAACTGCTCGACTTCGGTATCGATGCGGCCGTGGTCGAGGTCCACCCGGGGCCTGTGATCACCCGATTTGAACTGCAGCTTGCCGCGGGCATCAAGGTGAGCAAAGTCTCGAACCTCGCCAAGGATCTGGCTCGCGCACTGTCGGTGGTGAGCGTGCGGATTGTCGAGGTCATTCCGGGGAAATCCCACGTTGGTCTTGAAATCCCCAATGAATACCGGGAACTGGTCGTGCTCAGCGATATCCTGCGCTCCGAGACCTATGACGAATCGTCATCCATCCTGACCCTGGCCCTGGGCAAGGATATCAGCGGCCGCCCGGTCGTCGTGGACCTTGCGAAAATGCCCCACCTGCTGGTGGCAGGCACGACCGGGTCGGGCAAGTCGGTGGCCTTGAACGCCATGCTGCTGAGCATACTGTACAAGGCCACGCCGCAGCAGGTGCGCATCATCCTGATCGATCCCAAGATTCTGGAATTTGCCGTATACGAGGGTATTCCGCACCTGCTCTCGCCGGTGGTGACCGATTTGAGGGAGGCCGCCAATGCATTGCGCTGGTGCGTGGCCGAGATGGAAAGACGTTACCAGTTGATGTCGGCACTCGGGGTACGCAGCATCCAGGGCTACAACACGAAAGTGAAGCAGGCCATCGACAAGGGCGAGCCGGTCCCCGATCCTTTTGTCAGCCTGCAAGAGAGCGGCGAGCTGGAGAGCAGTCCTGTCGAAACACTGAATCCATTGCCGAACATCGTGATCATCGTGGACGAGCTGGCGGACATGATGATGGTGGTCGGCAAGAAAGTCGAAGAACTGATTGCACGAATCGCACAAAAGGCCAGGGCTGCCGGCATTCATCTCATTCTGGCTACACAACGCCCTTCGGTGGATGTCATCACCGGCCTGATCAAGGCGAACATTCCTTCCAGGGTCGCCTTCCAGGTATCCTCGAAAGTCGATTCGCGAACCATCCTGGACCAGATGGGCGCCGAACAGCTGCTCGGTCACGGCGACATGCTGTACCTGCCCCCGGGAACCTCCTTGCCGGACCGCATCCACGGCGCATTCGTTTCCGACGAGGAGGTCCACAAGGTCGTCGCCTTCCTGAAGCGGAAAGGGGCTCCGACCTATCTGAATGAAGTTACCCAGGATCCCGAGGACGGTAAGGATGCCATCCCCGGACTGGAGCCCATAGGCAGCCAGGACGGCGAACTGGACCCGCTTTACGATGAAGCGATTGCCATCGTCACGGAAACGCGCAAAGCCTCGATTTCCTACCTGCAGCGAAGATTGAAAATCGGTTACAACCGTGCGGCAAGGATCATCGAAGAGATGGAGAACAGCGGGGTTGTCAGCGCTGTCCTCGCCAACGGCAGCCGGGAAGTCATCGCGCCGCCACCGGTATGATGCGACACTGAGCATGGCCGGGCACCATCGGTTTCATCTTGCCCGGGAATTCAGGCAGGACAGCGCGTGATACGGATCTGGAAACTACTCTTGGGAGCTGTGTTCCTGTCATTGTCATTGGCCTGCCAGGGCAGTGAGGCGGTAGACTTGCTGAATGCATTCTTCTCGAAAGTGGATTCTTTCCGGGGAAGCTTTCTGCAGACCGTCTGGGACGAGAACGGCAGGCTGGTCCAGACCGCGGAGGGGTCGGTCGCCCTGAGCCGGCCGGGCCGGTTTCGCTTTCAGTACGCACGTCCGCACAGGCAACTGATCCTCGCCGACGGCAAGTACCTCTGGGTCTACGACGAAGAGCTGCAGCAGGCGATGGCCCGGCCCATCATGGAAGCGCTGGGCCATGCGCCGATCATGCTGCTGATGAATGCCCGCGTGCTGCAGGATGATTTCGAGATTTCCGCGGGCCCGGACCGGGACAAGCTCAGCTGGGTGCGGCTGGTCCCCCATGTCCAGGACACCGAGTTTCGCAGTGTGCAGATCGGCCTCGACGGCCAGGGAATCCGGAAAATGGAACTGCACGACCAGTTCTCGCAAAAAACGGTCATCGAATTCAGGCATCTTGAGCTGAACGTGGGTTTTCCCGCCCGGTATTTCGTGTTCGAAGCCCCCCAGGGAGTGGATGTCGTGGGTATTCCTTCGCAGTGACCGGGGCGAGCCTGCACCCCGGCTGTCCTCATCCGGAATCTGCTGGCCGGCTTCAGACAAGACCGGGAAGTGCAGCGGTATAATCGAGGAGGTCGTTATTTCAGACACATCCACCCGCCCGGCGACTGACCTGTTTGACCGCAGCGACGGCTATCGTCCGCTTGCGGACCGCATGCGCCCTGCCACCCTGGCCGAATTCGTCGGCCAGGCGCACTTGCTGTCTCCCGGCAAGCCCCTGCATCTGGCGATTGAACAGGGCAGGCTGCACTCCATGGTTTTCTGGGGGCCGCCCGGCACGGGCAAGACCACGCTGGCGCGTATCATTTCCAGCAGCTCGCACGCGCAGTTTCTTTCCCTGTCGGCCGTACTGGCCGGAGTCAAGGAGATCCGCCGGGTCATTGAGCAGGCCAGGCTGCACGGCCAGGAGAAGGCTTCCAGTACCGTGCTTTTCATCGACGAAGTGCATCGGTTCAACAAGGTCCAGCAGGACGCATTCCTGCCGTATATCGAAGATGGCACGTTCTATTTTATCGGTGCCACGACGGAAAACCCTTCCTTTGAACTCAACAATGCGCTGTTGTCCAGGGCGCGCACCTACGTGCTCAAGCGGCTGACGGAAACCGAGGTGGGCCGGTGCATCGACGCTGCACTGCTCGATGAGGAACGCGGCCTGGGCTCCAGGCAGATCCGGATCGATCCGCAGGCCAGGGAACTGCTGGCTGTGGCCGCCGACGGGGATGCGCGGCGCGCACTGAATTTCCTGGAGATCGCCTCCGACTGGATCGACGAGAACGAGATGGAGAAAGTGATCAGCTGTGAAATCGTCAAGGAGGTCACGGCACAGGGTACGAGGCGCTTCGACAAGCAAGGTGAGTACTTTTACGACCAGATCTCCGCCCTGCACAAGTCCGTGCGCGGTTCGGACCCCGACGCATCCCTGTACTGGTTTTGCAGGATGGTTGACGGGGGGTGCGACCCCCACTATATCGCGCGCCGTGTTCTGCGCATGGCGGTCGAGGATATCGGCAACGCCGATCCCCGGGGTCTGCAGATTGCCATGAGCGCCTGGCAGACCTATGAGCGGCTGGGCTCGCCTGAGGGCGAACTGGCGATTGCACAGGCGATCGTGTACCTGGCATGCATGCCCAAAAGCAATGCCGTGTACCGGGCGTACGGGCTGGCGATGAAGGATGCCAAAACCCACGGCAGCCAGGAAGTGCCGATGCATCTGAGGAACGCGCCCACAAAACTAATGAAGGATCTTGGCCACGGGCAAGGGTACCGCTACGCGCATGACGAACCGGATGCTTATGTCCCGGGAGAGTGCTACTTTCCTGAAATACTGCGGGGAACACGGTACTATGAACCCGAGGCCAGGGGACTCGAACTCAAGATCCGGGAGCATTTGGACAAACTCCGCAGTAAAACCGAAAACCGCAACTGAACATCGACGGAGCCATCCACCATGGACCAGCTGAAACTGTCAAGGGAACTCATCGAGAAGATCCAGAGAACGCTCACGGAAGAAGATGAGCGCGCCGAAAACCCGATCCTGGCCGGTCAGTACCTGGCGGCGATCACGGGTTTCATGGTCGGGAACCATGACCTGCCGGTCGGTGAGAAAAATGAGATCATGAATGAGATCGTCGCCTTTGCGAAGTACGTCTACGAAGATGTCACCCGGCAAAGACAAGCCCAGATGCGTCCCAAGGGCGAGGCATTCGGGGTCTGGAAGCCCGAGGACCCCTGATCCTCATCCAGCGGGTGGTGGCTGCCAGCCACACCCATCCTACATGCCGGTGATTCCGTACCGGCTAAGTAAGCAGTTCGATCCAGTGCTTGACCGGCCGCCGGGTTCCAGACTGCAAATGCATCAGGCACCCTATGTTGGCCGTGCAGATGATATCCGGCTCGCTTTTCTCCAGGCTGTCCAGCTTGTTTTCCAGCAGCCGGGTGGAAAGTTCTGGTTCCAGCAGGGAATAGCTGCCCGCAGAACCACAGCATAAATGCGGATCCGCTGTAGGGATCAGTCGGTAGCCGGCACCCTCTAGCCAGCCCTCGATGTTGCCAAGCACGCCCTGGGCATGCTGAAGTGTGCAGGGACTATGAAAGGCCACCGAGCAAGCTCCCTTCGCAGGCTTCGCAGCCTGCGCAAAATCGAGTTCGGAGAGGTCCCGGCAATGTTCGCTGATGAAGGCGGCGCGCTTTGCATAGCGGGGATCTGCCTGCATGATTTCTCCATATTGCTTGATGAAGCTGCTGCATCCACTTGATGCAACTACTAAATACTGGTATTCACCTGCAAGCTCTGGATACCAGTTGTCGATGTTTTGGCGAATGGTTTTCTCGGCCTGTGCAGTGTCTGCCAGATGATAGGACAAGGCCCCGCAGCAGTTACCTTTCGCTTCCTCAAGGCCGATGCCCGAGCGCTCCAGGACCTTGGCGGCCGCCTGGTTGATCTGCGGGGCGACGACCGACTGCACGCAACCGCGAATCGTGAGCAATCTGGATGATCCGGCCTTGGCTGCCAATACTCTGGATGCGGGGGCTCGGATAGGTATCTTTGTCGCCAGACTCCGGGGCAGGAAGGGCTTGGAGAGTCGTGCCAGGGCCAGCAGGGCCCGGACAAGGTACGGCTTGGCAAACACGCGGGCAATCAGGTGCCGCTTGATTCGGCTTGCCAGCGGGCGCTGGATGGCCTGGTCCATGCGTTTTCGCCCGATGTCTAGCAGATGGCCAAACCGGACATTGGAGGGACATGTGGTTTCGCAGGACAGGCACGTCAGGCACCGGTCCAGATGCCTGAGGCCTACGCTGGCGTCACTCTGGTCTTCCAGGTGGTTCTTGATCAGGTAAATCCGGCCCCGGGGGCCGTCGAGTTCATTGCCGGTCAGCTGGTAGGTCGGGCAGGTCGCATTGCAAAGCCCGCAATGCACGCAGCTGCGCAGGATCTCATTCGCCTTGAGGCCCTCTGTCGTCTGCAGGAATTCTTTTGGCAGCGAAGTCTGCATGGGATTCAGAATTGCGGGTACATCTTGCCGGGATTGAGAATTCCCGCCGGATCAAAGGCGTGCTTGAGCCTCTCATGAATCTTGAGCAGTGCGGGTGGCAGGGGATGGAACACCTGCTCGATGGCCGGTCCCCGGAACCGGCAGGCCTGCCCGCCCGCCTCGCGGGCGACCGTGCGGACCGTGGCAGCTTCTGCTTGTGTGGAATACCAGCGAAGGGCACCGTTCCATTCCATTGCACAGGGTTCCGGGAGGTCGAGCGGGGCGGTTGAGGGCGGCACCCGGACCCTCCACAAGGGCGCACCGGGTGCAAACACTTCATGGGTTTGCTCGCGGACACGGTCCCAGAGGGGTGCGCTTGATTCGATGCGATCCCCGCCGATTTCGTCCCGGCATTTTTCAATCGCCGATGAGGAGCCGGTCAGGCGGACATGGAGGTTCTCGCCGTCGTGAAAGGTAGCCGTGATCGGCATCGGGGTGCGCGCCCAGGCGTTCATTTTACGGATCGCATCGGCGGGCGTTTCGGCCATGACCATGGTTTGCTCGCACTGCGGGCGCGGCAACAGGCGCAGGGTGACCGACATCAAGGCCCCCAGGGTCCCCAGTGCCCCGCACATCAGGCGCGATGCGTCGTAGCCGGCGACGTTCTTCATGACCTTGCCGCCGAAGCACAGGTATTCCCCCTTGCCATTGATGATTTCCGCACCCAGCATGCAGTCACGCACGGCGCCGCCGCTGATGCGCCGGGGCCCGGCCAGGCCCGCGGCAATGGCGCCGCCCAGGGTGGCTGTCGCCCCGAAGTGGGGCGGCTCAAACGGGAGCATCTGGTTTTCCTCTGCGATGACTTGCTCGATCGTGCTCAAGGGGGTGCCGCAGCGCGCGGTGATATAAAGCTCGGAAGGTTCGTATTCGACGACTCCCGAGTGCCCGGCCAGGCAAAGGGGTGTGGCCTGGATGTCCCGTCCGTACCAGGCCTTGGTGTTTCCGCCCAGAAGCTGCAGGGCAGTCTTGTGCTCTGCCGCGTCCCGGATTCGGGCTGCGATGATTTCCCTGTTATCCGTCACATCCGGGCCGGCCGTCAAAAACGGGGCAGGTGGGCATGGGGCAGTTTCCCCTCGTGCACATGCATGGCGCCGAACTCGGCACAGCGGTGCAGGGTCGGGATGGCCTTGCCGGGGTTGAGCAGCCCGCGCTCGTCGAAGGCGGACTTGATAGCATAGAAGGTCTTCAGTTCCTCCGGGTTGAACTGCACGCACATCTCGTCCAGCTTCTCGACGCCCACGCCATGTTCTCCGGTAATGGTACCTCCCATCCTGACGCAAAGCTGCAGGATCTCGCTGCCGAACTTTTCTGCTTTCTCCAGCTGACCCTCCTCGTTGGCATCGTAGAGAATGAGCGGATGCAGGTTGCCGTCCCCCGCATGGAATACATTGGCCACGCGAAGTCCGAATTTTGCGGACAGCGCATCGATTCCCTCCAGGACTTCCGCCAGGTGCTTGCGCGGAATGGTGCCGTCCATGCAGTAGTAGTCGGGAGACAGGTTGCCGAGTGCTGGGAAGGCCGCCTTGCGGCCCTGCCACAGCAGCTCCGCCTCCTGTTCGTCGTTTGCCAGGCGCACTTCCGTCGCCTGGTTCTGTTCGAGCAGCTGTCTGGCACGTTCCATCTGGTCCGCCAGCTCCTCCTCGTAACCGTCCAGTTCGCAGATCAGGATGGCCGCGGCTTCTTTCGGGTAGCCGGGACTGCAGTACTGCTCCGTGGCCTGGATGGTGAAGCGATCCATCATCTCAAGACCGGCCGGGATGATTCCATGGGAGATGACGGCAGCCACGGCATTTCCGGCATCGCGTACGCGTGAGAAGGCGGCCAGCAGCACTTTGCGGTCATGCGGTGCTGGCAGCAGCTTCACCGTCGCCTGCAGCACCACCCCCAGCATGCCCTCCGAACCGTTCATCAGCGCCAGCAGGTCAAACCCGCAGGACTCCAGGTGCTTGCCTCCCAGTTCGAGGATTTCGCCATCGACCGTCAGGACCTCCAGGGCCAGGATGTTGTGCACGGTCAGTCCGTACTTCAGGCAATGGACTCCCCCTGAATTCTCTGCAATGTTGCCGCCGATGGTACAGGCGATCTGCGAGGAAGGATCCGGTGCGTAATACAGGCCGTGCGGCCGTGCAGCTTCCGAGATGGCGAGATTACGCACACCGGGTTCCACGGTTGCAGTGCGGTTCTGCGGGTCAATTTCCAGTACCCGGTTCAGCCTTGCGAAGTTGAGCAGGACCCCGTCCGGGTGAGGCAGTGCGCCTCCGGACAGGCTGGTGCCGGCACCCCGGGCCACGATGGGAAGCTCCAGCTCTGCGCAGACTGCCACTGCGGCGCAGACCTGCTCACGGGTTGCCGGCAGCAGGGCGATGCGGGGGAGCTGGCGGTACGCCGTCAGGCCATCGCACTCATACGGGGCCAGCTGCTCGTGCTTGACCAGCACCGCATCCTCGGGCAGGACCTGATGAAATCGCTTTGTCAATTCTGATAGACTGGCTCGCATTTCCATACCCACGGAACTTCACGTTTACCGATCACTGGCCCTCCCTGTCTCGTGCCAGGGCGCCATCGCCAGGAGTTTCATCATCGATGCGCCAACTTGCGGTACCATGGCTGGCGGCAAGCCAATATACCATTGATCAAAGCCGCTTGTAATCGACGGCCCGCACACGGAAAAGGAGACCTGATTTGACGCTAGCAAGCATTGCCGCAGGGGGAGCGCTGGGCTCGGTGCTGAGATACCTGATCCAGGTGCAGTGCGCACACTGGTGGGGCGGCAAGTTTCCCCTGGGGACGCTGCTCGTCAACATCACCGGATCCCTGCTGATCGGCGTGCTGTCGATCGTGCTGCTGGAGCGCTGGATGGTCACGGATGAAATCCGCCTGGCGCTGCTGGTGGGACTGCTGGGTGGGTTCACCACCTTTTCCGCCTTTTCACTGGAAACCCTGCATCTGCTCCAGCAGGGCAGCGTGATGGGTGCGGCGGCCAACGTCACGCTCAGTATCGTCCTGTGCCTGGGAGCCTGCTACCTCGGCGTGGTCCTGGCGCGCGCCTTTTGATCGTGGAGCCTCGCTCATGCTGAATCCCAAGATGCTGCGAACCGGGCTGGATGAAGTGGCCCGGAAGCTCGCACGCCGCGCACTGATGATCGACCGGGACTGGTTCACCGCCCGGGAGAAAAAGCGCAAGCAGCTGCAAACGGATGCCGAACGATTGCAAAACCAGCGCAACACGAATTCCAAGCGGATCGCACAGGGCAAGTCCTCGGGACAGGATGTCTCGGGCATCCTGGAGGAGATGGGAGCGATCAATGCGAAGCTCAAAGCGGGCGAGGGCGAGCTCGAGCAGTTGCAATCGGAAATTCACGCATGGATGCTGAGCCTGCCCAACCTTCCCCACGAGAGCGTCCCGGACGGAAACACGGAAGCGGACAACGCCGTCGTGCGTACCTGGGGCGAGCCCCCGGAATTTGATTCCCCGGCACTGGGTCACGTGGAAATCGGAAAGCGCACAGGGGGGCTTGATTTCGAAAAATCCGCCAGCATCGCCGGCAGCCGGTTCGTCACCATGCACGGCCAGGTGGCCAGGCTGCATCGCGCACTGATCCAGCTCATGCTGGACGTGCATGTTTCAGAACACGGCTACCGGGAAGTCTACGTGCCGTACATCGTCAATGACGAGAGCCTGACCGGCACCGGCCAGTTGCCCAAGTTCGAAGCGGACCTGTTCAAGCTGGCCACGGACAGTCCGTATTACCTGGTTCCGACTGCGGAAGTGCCGGTGACCAACCTGTGGCGCGATACCATCGCGAAAGAGGAAGAGCTGCCTGTGAAATACGTTTGCCACACGCCCTGTTTTCGCTCGGAAGCCGGCTCGTACGGCAAGGACACGCGCGGCATGATCCGCCAGCACCAGTTCGAAAAGGTCGAGCTCGTGCAACTCGTCAAGCCCGAAGCCTCCTGGCGTGCGCTCGAGGAACTCACGCAGCATGCTGAAATCATACTGCAGAAACTTGAACTGCCCTACCGGGTGGTGACCCTGTGCACGGGTGACTTGGGGTTTGCCGCGGCTAAGACCTACGATATCGAGGTCTGGCTGCCCGGTGAAAACCGCTACCGCGAAATTTCCTCCTGCAGCAATTTCACGGACTTCCAGGCGAGAAGGCTCAAGGCCCGCTGGAAGAACCCCGCAACCGGCAAAACCGAACTGCTGCACACGCTGAACGGTTCCGGCCTGGCCGCGGGCCGGACGCTGGTGGCGATCCTGGAAAACTGCCAGGACAGCGAGGCCCGGGTCCGTGTCCCTGAAGTCCTGCAGCCCTACATGGGTGGACTTGAGGTCATTACCTCCCCGTAAATATACCGAGGGCCTGACTACCCATGATTACCGAACTCAAGGACCATTTCCCGCAAAGCGGCAGGATCGAGTGGATCGGACTCAGAAAGGCGGCAGGCAAGGCCATGGACGTCGTGGAGGCTGCCACGCTGCTGCAAGGTCACGGGCTTGAGGGGGACAAGGCGGGCCAGCGTGCGGGAAGCCGCAGGCAGGTGACCCTGATCCAGGCCGAATACCTCCCGGTAATCGCCGCCTTGCTGGGCAAGGAGGCCATTGCCCCCGACGTGTTCAGGCGCAACATCGTGGTGTCGGGCATCAACCTTGGACTCTGCAAGGACCTTGAGATCGGGATCAACGATGCGGTGCTGCGGGTGACCGGAGATTGCGTGCCCTGCGCCAAGATGGAAAAGGCCCTGGGGTACGGTGGATTCAATGCCATGTGGAACCACGGAGGCGTCACGGCATCGGTACTCGCAGGGGGTACGATTGCACTTGGCGATGAGATCCGGGTGCTGCAGAGGCAGGCCGCAGACACCGAATCGGCCTAGCGCTATCCCGCAGCACCGCTCGTAATCAGTTTTTTCTGAAGTAGGCCATCATCACCAGGCCCCATGAGGCGATGAACGCGACCCCGCCAAACGGAGTGATCCTGCCTGACCAGGCAAGCTCTGTCAGACTCAGAACATAGAGACTGCCGCAAAAGAGGACCATTCCGGCGAGCATGACTGCGGCGGCTGCCTTGAGCAGCCCCCGGTCTGCGTGCTGGGCAAGCAGGATGCCGACCACCACTAGGCCTAGCGCATGGTACAGGTGATAATCCACCGCAATCTGAAAAATCGAATACCGGTGCTCCGGCCAGGCAGGGCGCAGAGCGTGGGCAGCAAAGGCGCTCAGTGCAATTGCGAGTGCGGCATTGCCTGAACCGAGGAGGATCGCCAGTCTGGACATAGTATGATGTTAGCTGCTTTCAAGCTGCCAAGACAGGAGAACACGAATTATGCCTTCATTTGATGCCGTATCGGAAGTGGATGCTCACGAGCTGACCAATGCACTGGACCAGGTCAACCGGGAAATCTCCAACCGGTATGACTTCAGGGGCTCGGATGCAAAGGTTGCCCAGGAAGATTCTGCCTTGCGCATCGAGGCGCAGTCCGAATTCCAGATCGACCAGATCTATGACATTCTCATCCAGAAAATGGCCAAGCGCCGGATCGATGTGGGCTGTCTGGAAAGAGGCCAGGTGGAGGAGGCGAACCTGCGGGCGAGACAGGTCGTGGCAGTACGGCAGGGGATTGACCAGGCCATCGCAAAAAAGATGGTCAAGATCATCAAGGATTCCAAGATCAAGGTCCAGACCGCCATCCAGGGAGACAAGCTGCGCGTTTCCGGGAAAAAGCGGGATGATCTGCAGAAGGTGATGAACCTGCTCAGGGACGCCGGGCTTGGCATCCCCGTGCAGTTTGACAATTTCAGGGATTAGGGCCGTCCAGCCCCTTGGGCCAGGATTCTGAGTCCTACTGGCCTACGATCCACATCAGGCCGACCACGAACAGTACCACCAGGCTGATCGGCAGCAGGAATGCCTGCCAGTCGCCGCGCTCGGCCTTCGGGCTGTTCTTCAGCCAGTATTTTGCCGCGGGAAAGATGAAGATCAGCAAAGCGACGATCAGCGCCGCGTAGGCAAACTTCATCCAGTCCATCGACGGCCCGGTTCAGTCGTTGCCTGCGGCTCCCAGCAAATGCAACAGGGAAATGAAGATGTTGTATATGCTGAGGTAGATCGAGGTCGTGGCAATGATGTAGTTGGTGACCCCGCCGTGGATGATACGGCTCGTATCAAACAGGATGAAGCCACTGAAGACCAGGATGACCGCGGCATTGATGGCCAGCCACAGGCCTGGCATGTTGAGGAAAATTCCCGCCAGTGCTGCCAGCAGCACCACCATCAGCCCGGCGAACAGGAATCCTCCCAAAAAGCTGAAATCGCGTTGCGTGGTCAGGGCATACGCCGACAGTCCGACGAACACGACCGCCGTGCCCCCCATGGATGTCGCAATCGCCTGGGCGCCATGTGTCATATTGAGGTAGAAGTTCAGGACCGGCCCGAGCCCGAAGCCCAGCAGGCCCGTGAAGGCGAAGACGACGCCGATACCGGCTGCGGATTCAGCGGTACGGGGCAGCACGAACCAGATCAACGCAAGGGCGGCAAAGGAACAGATCAGACTGGTGCCGTGACCGACGTGCAGGACCGTCGACAAGGCGGCCATCAGCGCACTGAAAATCAGGGTAACCGAAAGAAGTGCATAGGTATTGCGCAGCACCTTGTTGGTGGCTAGGACACTAGCCTGGCTCACACTACTCATTTGCAGTCTTGGATCGTTCATATCTGTGGGTTCTCCAGAATAAAATAAATGCTTGATGTTACTAACATAATGGTTTTCCGGGCGAATTCAAGTCATCTTTGCTACTTTATTAGACAGTATCGGCACTGGCAGTTCCCGGTATCATTCAGGTATTCTCCCTGACCTGACCGGAGAGGTGGCAGAGCGGTCGAATGCGGCGGTCTTGAAAACCGTTGACTCGAAAGGGTCCGGGGGTTCGAATCCCTCCCTCTCCGCCACAGTAAACAGGGTCCTTTGCATCGTGCCACTTGGCCCTGACGAGGAACCGACAATCGAAACCGTCCGCAAATGTATGGGGTTTGTGGACGGAATTGGTGGGCAGCTTAAGGACATCTGCGAACAACTAGATAATTTCGAGAACTTGCGCAATACCGTCTCAATCAAACATACTGCCGGACTTCGCTTGGAGCTAGGCTCCGGCTCCCCTCGCATCTGTGTCGACAGTACGATCTGGGATGTCGGATTTGGTCTAGAAGACCTCTTTTCCCACTTGACCTCATGAAATTGCTTCTCCAAGCTGGCTGCCGCGGTCAAGCTATCGTCTAACATGTCGAGATTCTTTAATACAAGCTATCAACGACTTTTAGAGATATTATTCTGAGCTAGAAAATCTTTCCGTCCAAATGTCGCCTTCATCCGAAAGTATATTTCAGGGGCGGAGCAAGTGATCCGCTAGGTATGTCTCTAAATCGAAACTACTTAGTCCTATTTCTGCAGTAATAGATGCCAACCAAGTGCCAGTCAGTTGCTGGAGTTTGTGACGCTCGCGGCGAATAAAACTGTACCGTCCTTCATCTTTCGGTGGGCGGGTTGCAATGTCTGTCAATGCGTTCAGGAGCGCTGCACCGGTTGCACCAAATTCCCCTACGTATTTGTCGATGATGGCGTCGATGCGCTTCTCCAGCCACTTCCAGTCAGTCTCCCGGTCTTTTGGCAAATCCTTGGGTTTGTGAATGCGAAGGACGGACAGCACAATAGGACGAAAATGGCATGTTGGAATTGCAAGCTCGTTCAGACAGTCAGATTGACTGCGATGTCGATCGATCGCTGCTCTGAACTTCGCTTCATCGATTACCCGCTCAATTTGCCGCTCGATTTCCGGCTCGTCATGGGTGAAGGACAGCTTCACAGACGTGTCCCAGAAAACCATGCCATTCGTGCACTTAAAGCGCATCATACCGAAATGGATTGAGAAGCGGCGCGTGCCATTGTAGCTATTGGTGACACGGACAAAAGGGTCATATCGGTCCTGCGCAGCGCGCGAGAAAGTCCAGTCGTACAGAGGAGACTCACCTTTGTGCGCGAGATCGATGTGACAGTGACCGCCAGACTTCGGTGCTTCCACGCTGGATACGTGCCAGTTGGCCGGCGCGGTATTCGGAAAGGCTGCAATACAGCATTTCTTTGCCAGACGTAGTGCGTCGCGGTTCAGGACTACATTGTATGTACGGTTTACCACCACAAGAACCCGGCGTGTATCCGCATTGACGAGCGCCTTCTTGCGAGGAATCTTCTCTGTCCGTCCCGGTTCAGTTTCAGCATATACGTCCACTTCGTCGACCGGGAATAAAATAGCTTGCAAGCCGTGTACCCCATCCTCGTAAATCACTGGACCGACCCTCCTTGTGTGTTCAGGTTATGCGATCAGATACCCTGCACGTAATAGCCCATCAATTCGTAGCGCTTCCCAAATAGTTCGCTACGTCCGTAGGCCGTCTCCATGACTGCATGAGGCATGGGCCTTCTCTCTAAGGCTATCTATGGTGTTAGGCAGCTTGTCTGCTACGTTCTAGTGCCAGTTCGTATGCAGCCTGCTGTCGCATCCAGTAAGCGGCGTTGCTCCAGCCCATGCGTTCTAATGCAAGTGCCATCGTTGGTGATATACCTGCCTTGCCATTAAGTAGGCGGGACAGCGATTGTCGAGTGCAACCGAGTTTGGCCGCCGCGTCAGTGACTGTTAGGCCAGACGCCACAAGATCATCGCGCAGTGTCTCGCCTGGGTGACAAGGATTGATCATAGTCACGGTTTTTCTCCTTAGCTAATGGTAATCCACAAGGTCCACATCCACGGCCTCATTGTTCTTGAATCTGAAGACAACGCGCCAGTTGCCTGACACGCTGATGCTCCATTGGCCTGTACGACTGCCTTTTAACGGATGCAGTCGGTAGCCAGGCCGTGTACTGATGTCGTGGGGCCATTGGGCCTCATCCAAAACTGTAAGGATTCGGCGAAGGCGGTCTATGAGGTCAGGGGGCAATCGAGCAGATTGGTCCTGCTCGGCTAGCGCCCGTAGTCCCTTGTGCCTAATCCTCATGCACAATTGTCGCGCGAAACGTTGCGCGTTGCAATTCTATGTTCAACAGCTATGCTCAACAGCCATCACCGTACTTTATTAGACAACATCGGCGTAGTGGTTTCTGGTTCCACTCAGGTATTCTCCCTGATCTGACCGGAGAGGTGGCAGAGCGGTCGAATATGGCGATCTTGAAAACCGTTGACTCGAAAGGGTCCGGGGGTTCAAATCCCTCACTCTCCGCCACAGTACTATGGCATCAAACGGTCTCCCCCGTGCGGTATCCGCGCGCAACCTCATGAACAGGCCCTCCACCAGTTGATGGATTCTCCGAGGCGACGCCTTGTGCGAGGATGTTCTGTAGTTATATATAATGAGTAAATCGACCCAGGAACCGGTTCGAGCCCCTGTCCGTCATCGCACGGGAACATTCTCCGCGGCTTGCAGTCATAACTGTAGGCAAAACAGGCAGTTCCCTGCCTGCTCGGGGCTTGCTGAAGGAAAGGTTTTACTCCCGATAGCTATAACTATCGGGATTTAATTTGTAAAGCAGAATCGTTTTTCCGCCAGGGCTGCCATCGCAGCCCGCAGCCACCCCATGCCGGTCTAATGATAACTCCCTGAATCCATGGAAGTAAAATGGGACGAATCCGCTCGTGCTGGCACAGGCGGGCATCCGGCGCCCTGACCGGTCCGTGCGGTTTTTACTCCTGATAACATCAAACGTCCCGCCATGCGATTCCTCCCGGAATGCATGCACAGCAATCCCCCTGGGCACGCACATGCCTGCCCGCCCGATCCACTCGGCCAACTACAGCGATCCACTACGCTCAAGTCATCGACATTGTCTCCGGCTCATCGCCGGTGCTGCAGTTCGGCCAGCTGGGCGGCCCCGCTTCGCTTGGCCAGCAGCCGCTCCCCGTAGCGGTGCACCATGGCCGTGCTCTTCCAGCGCCCCGCCTGCAAGATGGCCGGCAGCTCGATGCCGCAGGCGATCATGTCCTGGGCCGCCCCGACCCGGGCGCTGTGCCCGGACAAGCCGTCCACCACGTCGCCCCCCAGACCCGCCGCCCTGGCCATGGACTTGTAGATGCGCGGCACCTGGCTGTCATCGAGCTTCAGCCCGAGCTGGCCGTCCTTGCGCAAGGAACGGAACAGTCTTCCTCGCACCACCCCGCTGCGGGTGAGCCACACTTGTAGTAACTTGATGGTGTCCGGGGCCAGGTACAGCAGGGCGCCTTCCCCGGTGGGATCGGTCTTGCCCCGGCGCACCAGCAAGGTCCCCGAGCCGTCCATCTCCACCAGTAAGTCCGAGACTTCCAGCGCCACCAGCTCCGATCTTCGCAACAGCGTGTCGTAGGCCACGGCCAGCAGCGCCTTGTTGCGGTCATCGATGAGCCGGTCGCCGCAGGCCTGCAGCATGCGCTCCCGCAGGGGCCAGGTGAGCCCGCGCACCTGTTCCTGGCGGCGGCCCCGCTTGCGGTGCATGCGCTGCAGGGCCAGTTTTACCCGGGTTCTCTTCAACGGGTCCTGCAACTGGACCGCCCGATGCAGGGTGGCGATGCTGAAGACGTAGCGGCGCACCGTCGCCGGGGCCCGGACCCGGGCCATGGCATCGATATACGACACCAGGGTCTGCGTACTGGCGGGCAGGGCACTCAGCCCTCTCGTCTCGCACCAGTCCATGAAGATCTCCACGTCCGAGCGCACCGCACGCTCGGTGTTCTCGCTGAACGCCCCCCTGGCGTCCTTCAGGTAGGCGGACAGGCGCTCGCCCAGTCCCGTATCGGGGGCGACCTCGGGGGCGACAGGCTCGAGTCTTCGACGGGCTGCGGGGTGCATGCGGGGACCTCCATATCACAAGTACAAGCCCTGGAAGTTTACTCCCGATATTTATAGTTATCGCGAATAAAAGTAAGGCCAAAGCCAACTCAAGATTCATTCATCAATATGAACGGGAGACCTATTGTTATGAAATCAACAGATAAATTTGTGCTGGTCCTGGTGGCCTCACTTTTCCTGCTTATTGCCGGGTGTGGCGGGGGTGGAGGCAGCTCGTCCCCAACGCCGATGGCCCCGACGGTCCACATGATCATGTTACCCGAGAAACCCACGTTGCCTGCGAGTTCCGATTATGTGGTCCCGGAGGTCAGTATCACAGAAGCTGTCACCATTGAACCCGGCGAGATGGAGACCATAGGGTACGTCACTTTTTCATGTCCTTCCGGCGGTGAGGCTTGTGTCGTCGCCCAGACTGATGACGGCAACATTACATCAACCGGCGGTGAGGCGACTGTAGCGGTTAGCAGCATGGTGACTGACGATGTTGAAGAAGAAGAGCGGCTGGCAGGCTTGAGGATGCAAGAGTACACGGTTGATGTAAGTGGGCTTCCAGAAGGGTACGACGATCTTGGAGATGCAGGAACGTTTACGGTAGAGCCTGGTGAGTCTATGACCCGGGGTGATACCACATACTCATGTCCAGATACAGCCGAAGTCGCTTGTGTCATCACCGTCAATGAGGACGGTATGGCCACTTCCATGGGTGGTATGGCTACAGCCATGATTTCCGATGAAGCTGATCAGCGAAAAATGAATGCAGAGGCTGTTGCGGCGACCGAAACAGCAAAAACGAAGACGAAGGTTATCGCGACCGAGGCAGCGCAAATGACGGATGCCGGTCTCGGCGGAACTGCCAGGACCGAAGTGACTGATACCGACAGTGACACAAGTAATGATGTCTACGGGTTGAAAATTGAGCGCGACCGTGATGGCACGACTGTCACAATTACAGACCCTAATGCTGCGGGCGATGATGATCCGAAGTTCACGCAGGTTGAGGATTTAGGTGGCGGGCGCACCATGCACACTCGCACGATGGAAGCTGATGACGAAGGCAATGTTGAGGTAGAAGTTGTGATCGTCAGCACCGACATTGAAGCGCCCAAAGGGGTAGCGTTCGCGATGTGGCAGGCGGGAGCTGTCCCGGCGGATCCGGGGCCTCAAGCACTGACCGTCAACGGCATCACCGGCGTAGCAGCTGTTGAGGCAGAAGGCCAGACTAACAATGCTCTGGCTATCGCGGTGGACGCTGACAATACCGGAGCCGCGAATGCAAACCTGATGTTTGCGCGCTCCACTACGAGTGGAACTCTCAACTACACCTTCAACGACGCGACCACCGCGGGTACGGATGAGGCTGTGCACGACGGCACCTATAACGGGGCTGAGGGTACATATCGCTGCACCGGTACTACAACTTGCACCGTAACCTTCAACGACAAGGGTATGGTTACTGGCAACTCTGCTGGTTGGGTCTTCATTCCAGATGAGGGCGCGACCTCCGATCAGCCGGACTACGACTACCTGCACTACGGCGTCTGGCTCAAGAAGACCACCGATGGAGACGGTGCGGTCACCTACAACGAGGTCGAGACCTTTGCTGGTTCGTCGCTTGCGGTTTCCACGGGGAGCGAAGTCGACACAGTCGAAGGGAGTGCGTCGTACGAAGGTAAAGCCACGGGCGTGTACGTGAATGAAGAGAAGAACTCGGTCGGCGGTCTAGTGTCAGCCACTTCCGGTCACTTCACGGCAGATGTGGCGTTGATTGCGTATTTTGCTCAGACGGGAGATAACCCTGAAACGACACCCGTCGAAGCGGGAACTGTCGCGCCGAACTTGCTCAACACCGTCAGTGGTACGATCGACAACTTCATGTTGTCTGGGGGAGAGGCCAACACGTGGTCGGTAGCTGTGCAGGCCACCCGTGCAACGGGTGCAAACACTTTCTCCGGTACGGCCAAGGGGGGCGGCAGCGGTGATAACTCTGATGGGTCGATCTCAGGAACTTTCTACGGCCCGACGCCAGTGACTCCGGCAACTAATGACCCTGCCAGTGCCACGACGGCTCCGGGTTCGATGGCCGGCGAGTTCAATTCCCTCTTTAGCAACGGCTCTGTAGCCGGCGCCTTCGGGGCGAGAAAGGAGTAACTCCCAAAAGAACAAGGGGGCGTTTAGTATGATTTTCGCCCCTTTGCAGTGAGTAATCGAAGCTCCCAAATTTCGTACGCTCACGAAAACCGGGGCAGGTCCTAACGAGCCTGCCCCATCTCTTACAGGCTCATGGCCTGGCAGGAATCAAGCGTTCTGCCACCTGCCGAGTATCTGCCCCATGCGAATGTTTGCACACACCGTGGAGTACCCGGCAGGTGGCTTCCTGAATACATTACACGCCTTCAGCGCATAAATCCTAAAGTCTGTGCTTGCCTGCTGCCTGCGAACCAGGCGGTCAGGAGTTCGAACCTCCCCGGGCGCGTCATTTTAACTTGTTGGATCACGCAATTAGATGCATACCTGATTGCTCTTCTTCTCTGCCGATTTTGGCTAACCGGCCGGGGCGGCGAGAGGCAGTCGGCATACTTCGCTAGATGCTCGACCGACAAGTAGGCGTGCTGGAAGATCATCGAGTAGTCCGACTAGCCGCCCAGTTCCTGCAACATCTGCAACGGCGTTCCCTGCTGGACATGCCAGTTGGCCCAGGTGTACCGCAGGTGCGCATTTTTGACAGAATGCGCTCTGCTGGTATTGCCTATAACCTTATCCGCTACGCCCGTAGACTGACATCTATAAAGCAGTCATTTGGTTATGCAGCACTCACATGCAAATGAACGCCTTCATGTTCACGCACAGCTGCCAGCACTTGCGAAATATTACCCAAGCTGGGGTTGCCCTTGTCGCTGAGCATTCGCATTAGGCTAGTGGGTTTTTTGTCCACGATTTCAGCCAAGCCCTGAAAGCCGATAGTTGCATTCACGTAATCGCGCAGCAACGTTTTGGCCACCTCAGGTTCGTTATTCAGCAAACACTCAGCAGCTTCGGCAAGCAAGCCCACACGGAATTCAGGATCAGTCTGCGCCCGCTCCAAAATGGTGGTTCTAAAATCGCGTGTTAATACCATATGACTACCTTTGCTTTTTGCGCCGCTTGTAGCCTTTCCACAAGGCCCACGTCCCCGATCTCATTGTACTCATACCGGAAAACAATGCACCGGCTGTACGCCGCTTTGCAGCCAGACAACCGGTACATGAAGAAAGGCCGCTGATTCTGCCATCCATGGCCAAAATTGTGCAAGGCCTGCTCTACCCATTTCCCGGGGATAATCGCCAGGAGATTCATGAATCCCGGGATATTTTCGTGTAAGGTGAGGCTGGTACCCTGGACGCGGGAAATTCATACGGGATTTCATGACAAAATTACTGGCTGTCGCAGCGGCTGTTTCTGCATTCATCGGCATTGCAATCGGGGTGTTCGCGCTGGTTCGTTCCGGTACCATCGAGCCCGGGCTGGGAATCCTGATGCTGATCTGCCTGCTGGGGATGTACGTGGGCTTCGGGATACTGATTGCTGTGTACCGGCTCGTGAACCGGCTGCAATGAGGAACGTTCCCGCCGTCATGCGGCCCGCAGGTTTTAAGGGGATATCGGCGAAGTAGTTTCATGCATGACCTGTTAATCACCAATTCAAGCCTGATCAACAATCACGTCATCTCCGAACAGGATGTCCTGGTCACGGACCAGCGGATCGCACAGGTCGGTGCCGACCTGCAGCACCAGCCTGCAAAACGCATCATTGATGCCAACGGGAAGTTCCTGATCCCCGGCATGATCGATGACCAGGTCCATTTTCGCGAGCCCGGCCTGACCCACAAGGCCGAGATCGCCACCGAGTCACGTGCGGCCATCGCCGGCGGCATCACGAGCTTCATGGACATGCCCAATGTCTCGCCCCCGACCCTGACGGTGGAGCGGCTGCGGGACAAGTACCGGATCGCAGCCGATCGCGCGCGCGCGAACTACGCCTTCTACATGGGTACCAGCAATGACAACCTGGAAGAGATCAAGCGCCTGCCCACAGACCTCGCCTGCGGCATCAAGGTATTCATGGGAGCCTCGACCGGAAACCTGCTGGTTGATCGCGATGAGGCCCTGGAGGGTATTTTCGAATTCGCGCCCGTACCCGTGATCACGCATTGCGAAGACTCGCCGATGATCAACGAGAATCTTCGCAAGTTCCAGCGCGAATACGGGGATGACATTCCAGAGGAATACCACCCGGTCATCCGCTCGGAGGAGGCCTGCTACAAGTCTTCCGTGAAGGCCGTGGACCTGGCAACCCGGCATGGTACCCAACTGCACGTCCTGCATCTCTCAACGGCCCGGGAACTGGAGCTGTTCTCGAAAGGCAAGATTCAGGGCAAGCCCATCACAGCGGAGGTCTGTGTGCACCACCTGTTCTTCAGTGATGCGGATTACGCCACCCTCGGTGCATTGGTCAAATGCAACCCGGCGATCAAGACAGCTCGCGACAGGGAAGGATTGCTCAAGGCCGTCATGGAAGACCGTATCGACATCATCGCCACGGACCATGCCCCGCACACGCTTGAGGAAAAGGCCGGCAACTACCTGGAGTCACCTGCAGGACTGCCGCTGGTGCAGCATGCCCTGCTGAGCCTCATGGAGCATTACCATGACGGCGTGCTGAGCCTGGAGAAAATCGTGGAGAAGACCAGCCACAACGTGGCCCGGCGGTTCTCGGTCGCCGAGCGAGGATTCATCGAGGAAGGCTACCGGGCCGACCTGGTGCTGATCGATGCCTCCAGGCCCTGTACCGTGACCGATGACAGCGTCCTGTACAAGTGCGGCTGGTCGCCGTTTGCCGGCTACACCTTTCGTTCGACGATCGACACCACCATCTTGAACGGCCAGGTGGTGTACGAGCAGGGCCGGGTATCGGAGCAACCCTTTCTGGGGGAACGGCTGACGTTTGACCGCTAGCGGCCGGCGGGTGATCCCCTGCAAGTGTGCACCCGAATCAACCAGGATGCAGATCGAAATGAAACTCCCAGACAGCCCGGCCACACGCAAGGACATCAACATCCTGTTCGTGTGTATGGGAAATATTTGCCGCTCTCCCATGGCTCATGGCGTTTTTCAAGACCTGGTCCGAAAACACAAGCTGCAGGAGGTCATCGCGGTAGACTCTGCCGGCACCTATGCCTACCACACCGGCGAGCCACCGGACTCGCGGGCTGTGGCAGTGGCAGCCCGACGGGGCCATTCTCTGGAGCATCTGCGAGCCCGCAAGGTCAGGGCCTCCGATTTCACAGAGTTCGACCTCATCCTTGCCATGGACCACCAGAACCGTGAGCATCTGCTGACTCACTGTCACCGGGTCCACCGCCACAAGGTGCACTTGCTGCTGGAGTTTGCCCGTCATGTCGAGTGCGAGGAAGTCCCCGACCCCTACTACGGAGGGCTGGACGGGTTTGAAGCGGTCCTGGACATGATCGAGGATGCATGCAGCGCCCTGCTGGAGCATATCCAGGTCCAGCACGCGCTGGAAATCCCTGCACAAGCCTGATTCGGCAAGGCCTGGGAGAGGGGCTGCGGCCCCGCGACGAGGCTTCTACGAGGAAGACTTGCCAGGGTCCGTCGATGGCGACGGGCCCGGATTCGCTGGTGGCGACTGGCCGGAGTCCGCTGGCGGGGACTTGCCCGGGTCTGCCGGTCTCGCCTGGTCGGGGTCCGCTGGCGCAGACTTGCTCGAGTCTGTTGGCGGGGGCACGACTGGCTTGGCGCTGGCCTGGTCCCGGCTGCCGTGGCTTTTTCGCTCGGAGCCCGGCCTGCGTTGATCGTCCGTTTTTCTGGAGCCGTCCTTGCGCTGACCCTCCGTCCTTCTGGAACCATCCTTGCGCTGACCGTCCGCTCTCCTGGAGCCGTCCCTGCGCTGGCCGTCCGCTCTTCTGGAACCGTCCCTGCGCTGGCCGTCCGTTCGCCGGGAACCGTCCCTGCGCCGGTGGCCGCCGCGCCCATGATCACGTGATCCCCGCCTTCTTTGATCACTGCGGGTGCGTGTCGTGGAGCGGGGCTCGCCAGAGGGCTCCTTCACCTTGGCCGGCGGGGCCTCTTCCGAAGTCTTGTTGCCGCCGGAAAGCCATCCGAAAAGGGCTTTCAATGGACGAGGTGCACGCCCCTTGGGGTCGGACTGTGTCTTCGAGGGAGGGGCCGGGGTGCTCGCATGGATGGATTTCACGGCAGGCTGTTCCACTGCCGCCGGAGCTTGTCGGTAGGGCGCGAGCCCGGTCTCTTCCTGGGGGATATGCTCGTAGCTCGGTTTCTGGCCGGGTTTGGCATCCTGGCTGCGTACCCTTTCGACGGTGAAGTGCGGGGTTTCCAGGTTCGGGTCCGGTACGATCAGGAGTTGCACGTCGTGGCGCGCCTCGATTTCGCTGATGCCGGTGCGCTTTTCATTCAGCAAAAAGCTCGTGACTTCGACCGGGAGCTTGGCGATGACCTTGCCCGTGCTTTCCTTCATGGCCTCATCCTCGATCAGGCGAAGCACCGCAAGTGCAAGCGACTCGATGCTGCGGATCGTTCCATGGCCGCTGCAACGCGGGCATACGATCTGGCTCGACTCTTCCAGCGAGGGTCGCAGTCGCTGGCGCGACATCTCCAGCAGCCCGAACTGGGAGATGTGTCCGACCTGAACACGGGCACGGTCGATCTTGAGCGCCTCGCGCAGGCGCCTTTCCACTTCGCGGCGGTTTTTCTCGGGCGTCATGTCGATGAAGTCGATGATGATCAGTCCGCCGAGGTCGCGCAGGCGCAACTGCCTCGCGGTCTCGTCCGCGGCCTCGAGGTTGGTGTTGAGTGCGGTTTCCTCGATGTCGCTGCCCTTGGTCGCCTTGGCCGAGTTGATGTCGATGCAGATCATGGCCTCCGTGTGATCGATGACCATGGACCCGCCGGAGGGCAGGGAGACTTCACGCTCGAACGCGGCCTCGATCTGCGATTCGATCTGGTAGCGGTTGAACAGGGGAACATGGTCTTCATAGTGCTTGAGTTTTTTGAGGTTGTGCGGCATGACCTGCTCGACGAACTTCTTCGCATCACGGAACACGTCCGGGTCGTCGATGATGATCTCGCTGATGTCATCCCTCAGGTGGTCGCGCAATGCCCGGATGATGACGTTGCTCTCCTGGTAGATCAGGAACGGCTTGTTCCTGGAATCGGCAGCGGCCTTGATGGAGGCATAGACCTTTTGCAGGTAGTCGAGGTCCCACTGGAGCTCTTCCGGTGCATGTCCCACCCCGGCCGTTCGCGCGATGACTCCCATGCCCTTGGGTACGTCAAGCTTGGACAGCACGTTTCGGACCTCGTCGCGGTCGTCGCCTTCGATGCGCCGGGACACGCCGTTCGCGCGCGGATTGTTCGGCATCAGGACGAGGTAGCGCCCGGCGAGGCTGATGTACGTGGTCAGGGCCGCACCCTTGTTGCCCCGCTCTTCGCGCTCGACCTGTACGATGATTTCCTGGCCCTCGGAGATGAGGTTGCGGATCGGTACCCGTTCTCCGTTGTTGCTGGGCGAACCGCTCAGGAAATCGCGCGAGATTTCCTTGAAGGGCAGAAAGCCGTGGCGTTCGGCACCGTAATTGACAAAGGCAGCCTCCAGACTCGGCTGAATCCGGGTGATGGTGCCTTTGTAGATGTTATCTTTTCTCTGGTTTCTTGAAGGTAATTCGATGTCGAGATCGTACAGTCGCTGTCCATCGACCATCCCGACCCGCAACTCTTCTTGTTGCGTGGCATTGACTAGGATTCTTTTCATTGCTAACTCTGTGTAGTGCCCGCTTTCCACGCGACGCATGTACTGAATGCCGCTCCATGAGAGTTCCCCCAGGGCCTTGATGTGCCTGGCCTGCAGGTTCAGTGGAGAGGGGTCCGTGGAACAAGTGGACTGTGAAACTTAATAAACCAATCATTTTTTACTCTGAACCGATTCGCGGGGTTCCTTGTGAACCCGTCAGCCGGTACGGCTCAAGCTTGCTTCCACAGCCGTGGCAGAAACGCCCGGGGCCATGCAAGCGGAAAATCCAACACTTAAGACGGTGCCGCATCAAACATGCATTTCATCGTTGGCACCGTGACAGCAATGGTACGTAACTATTCCGAAATTCACAAGTTATACTGTCGCGGTACACGCTGCTCCCGATCACCGGTGCAACCGGGCTGGCGCCAGCACGCTGTGGATCCATCATGAAGCCGACCACCTATGTCATCGATTCCACCCGGGAAGGCCAGCGCATCGACAACTTCCTGTTCGCGAACCTCAAGGGGGTCCCCAAGGGTCTCATCTACCGCTTGCTGCGCACCGGCAAGATCCGCATCAACGGCAGGCGCATCCGCCAAACCCACCGGCTGGTCGCGAATGACACGGTGACGGTTCCGCCGCTGCGCACCGCACCGGCCCGCACACCGGTGATCCCGCAGGACATCCGCTCCGTGATCCGCTCGCGCATCCTGTACGAGGACGCATCGGTGCTTGCCATCAACAAGCCGGCGGGCATCGCCGTGCACCCGGGTCACCTGGCGCCGTTCGGTGTGATCGAGGTGGTGCGGGCCCTTCGTCCGGAGGCCCCCTTCCTGGAGCTCGCGCACCGTCTGGACCGCCACACCAGCGGCTGCCTGCTCATCGCCAAGGACAAGGCCATGCTGGGCGAGCTGCACGCGCTGCTCCGGGACCGCGAAATCGAAAAGGAGTACCTGGCCCTGGTCAAGGGGGCCTGGAACCAGGGGGCGAGGAAGATCCGCGTGCCGTTGAAAAAGAAGGCGGAGCGGCCCGGCCCCGACGGGGCGAACGGGCGCTACCGCGAGGCCATCAGCCACTTTCATCCACTGCGGGTCTTTGACGGGCTTTCCCTGATGAAAATCAGGATCCGCACCGGGCGCACCCACCAGATCCGCATCCACGCCGCGCAGGCCGGCCATCCGGTGGCAGGGGACCCGAAATACGGGGATTTCCCCTTCAACCGCGCCTTGCGCAAGGACGGGCTCAGGCGCATGTTCCTGCATGCCTCGAGGCTCACCTTCCGGTGTCGAAGCAACGGCGTGAAATATGCTATAACAGCACCGTTGAGCCCCGAACTGAACGACTTCCTGGAAAGCCTCTCCGCGCATGCGGACATGCACGGGAAACCAAGCGGAAGTCCCGAGCCGGAGAGCGAATATGGAACCTGAGATCAACCTGGAAGGCGAGCGCATGCAGCCTGCGCGTGCCGGGCCCTCCTGGGAACAGGATGCCATCGTCAAGCTGGCCTCCGCAGGCCTTCGGGAACAGCGCCGGGCGAGGCGCTGGGGAATATTCTTCAAGTCACTGGGCTTTGCCTATCTCGGCCTGTTCCTCATCGGCATGATGGACTGGAATCTTTCTGAGCTTCCGGACGGCACGCAGCATACGGCGATGGTGGAGATGACCGGCATCATTGCCGACGGCGAGACGGCCAGCGCCCACAACGTGAATTCCGGACTGCGGGCGGCCTTCGAGAATCCCCGTTCGGTGGCCGTGATCCTGAAGATCAACAGCCCGGGAGGAAGTCCGGTGCAGGCCGGCTACATCAACCGCGAGATCACGCGCCTGCGTGAGCTTCACCCCGAAAAGCCCCTGTATGCCGTGGTCACCGATGTCTGTGCCTCGGGCGGCGTATTCGCTGCCGTGGCCGCCGACGAGATCTATGCGGACAGGGCCAGCATCGTCGGCTCCATCGGGGTGATGATGGACGGCTTCGGTTTCGTCGAGGCGATGGAAAAGCTCGGCGTCGAACGCCGGCTCATGATCGCCGGCAAGCACAAGGGGCTGCTCGACCCGTTTTCTCCTGAAGAACCATTCGAGAAGGCGCACGTGCAGAAACTGCTCGATGAGATCCACCGGCAGTTCATCGAAGCGGTGCGACAGGGCAGGGGTGAACGGCTCATCGATGAGGACGAGGTGTTCAGCGGCCTGTTCTGGACCGGGGAGCAGGCGCTCGAGATCGGGCTGGTGGACGGTTTCGGCAGCCCGGGGTACGTGGCGCGCGAGGTGGTGGGCGTTGCGGGCATCCGGGACTACACCCAGCGCGAGGATGTCCTGCAGCGGTTCGCGAGGCAGCTGGGGAGTGCCCTGGCCCGGCCGGTTCGCGAACTTCTCGTGAACCCGGCGCTGCACTGAGCCCTGCAACGCTCCGCCAGGCCATGCTCCAGCTGCGGGTCCCTAGACATGTGGATATTTCATTCCGTGTTCCAGGTATGGTAGCGTGGCCGGGTTCGAAGGAGAGGGCGAGCGGGCCTGCCAGGAATCCGTTTGCCATTTTGAAACGCTCGTGAAGCGAGGAGAATCCCATGGCGGTACAAAAGAACAGGAAGACACGCTCAAAAAGAGACATGCGTCGCGCGCATGATGCGCTCACCGCTGCCACCCTGTCCACGGACCCGACCACCGGCGAGCGCCACCGGCGTCATCACGTGACGCAGGATGGCTACTACCGGGGCCGGCAGGTGGTCGTGAAACCTGATAAATCCGAGGACGACGAGGAGTAGCCACTTCCGCACCGGCCTCCCAAAACCCGCCCCACCGACCCTGATGGCCTGTCTGCCCGGCTCGCATACGGCCTTCGGGGAACCGCCTGATCTGCCGTGACCCGCTACACAGTCTCCCTGGATGCCATGGGCGGTGACTTCGGGGTTGCCGTGGTGGCCGAGGCCGCCGTGGCCTACCTGAAGGACCACCCGGACACCTCCCTGGTCCTGGTCGGCGACGAGCGCGAGATCACCGATGAACTCACCCGCATCAACGCCTCGCCTTCCGACCGGCTGCGCGTGCATCATGCAAGCCAGCGCATCGAGATGGACGAATCGCCTTCACGGGCCCTGCGCAGCAAAAAAGATTCATCCATGCGGGTGGCCGTGGACCTGGTCAAGGACGGCACCGCGCACGCTTGCGTCAGTGCCGGGAACACCGGGGCACTGGTAGCCACGGCCCGGTACGTGCTCAAGATGCTGTCAGGCATCGACCGCCCGGCCATCACCAGCGCGATTCCCTCCATCCAGGGCCAGACCTACATGCTGGACCTGGGGGCCAATGTCGGCTGCAGCAGCGAGCACCTGCTGCAGTTTGCCGTCATGGGCGCGGTGCTGGCCTCGGCCATCGACGAGATCGAGAACCCGCGGGTGGGACTGCTCAATATCGGCGAAGAGGAGATCAAGGGCAACGACCAGGTGAAGCATGCCAACGAAATGCTGCAAAGGAGCGGGCTGAACTATATCGGCTATGTCGAGGGCGATGACGTCTATTGCGGGGATGTCAACGTGGTGGTGTGTGACGGCTTTGCCGGCAACGTCTCACTGAAGTCCAGCGAGGGCGTCGCGAAAACGATCTCCCACTATATCCAGCAGGAATTCAGGCAGAACCTGTTCACCAAGCTTTGCGGGCTACTGGCCCTGCCGGTGCTGAAATCATTCCGGCGGCGAATCGATCCGCGGTGCTATAATGGTGCCAGTCTTCTGGGGCTGCGAGGCGTGGTCGTCAAAAGCCACGGCGGGGCGGATGCCTATTCGTTCCAGCACGCCATCGACATCGCACGCCTGGAAGCCGTCAAGCAGGTGCCTCAAATGATCGATACCCACATCTCCGAATACCTGAACTACAGCCGTTGACCATGCCGTATTCGAAAATTACAGGCACCGGAAGCTATCTGCCTGAAAAAATACTGACAAACAAGGACATGGAGGAACTTGTTGACACCACGGATGAGTGGATCCGGGAGCGAACGGGCATCCGGCAGCGCCACATCGCGGCCGACGACGAGACCACCTGCGATCTCGCGGCCAGCGCCGCCCTGCGCGCGATCGAGATGGCCGGCAAGTCCCACTCCGAGATCGACCTGATCATCCTCGCGACCACCACCGCCGACAAGATCTTCCCGGGCACCGCCTGCCTGCTGCAAAAGCGGCTCGACGTGCACGGCTGTCCGGCATTCGATGTACAGGCGGTATGCACGGGCTTCGTGTATGCCCTGGGAATCGCGGACAAGTTCATCCGTGCAGGCGAGGCCAAATGTGCGTTGATCGTAGGCTCGGAGACCCTGTCGCGTATCCTGGACTGGAGTGACCGCAGCACCTGTGTGCTGTTCGGTGACGGGGCCGGTGCGGTCGTGCTCGAGGCCTCCGACGAACCCGGAATCCTGTCCACGCACCTGCATGCCGATGGCAGCTATGAGCACCTGCTGCACGTGCCGCACGGCATTTCCAGCGGTTACGAACAGCTCAAGGCCGGGGAGGCGTACGTCTACATGGAAGGCAATGCCGTGTTCAAGATGGCGGTGAACAAGCTGGGCGAGATCGTGGACGAGGCCCTGGAGGCCAACCGGATCGGCAAGGAGGACCTGGACTGGCTGGTGCCGCACCAGGCGAACCGCCGGATCATCGAGGCCACGGCGCGAAAGCTGAAAATGTCCATGGAGCACGTCGTGCTGACGGTGTCCGAGCATGGCAACACTTCTGCGGCATCCATCCCCCTGGCGCTGGATACGGCAGTGCGCGACGGGCGGATCAAGAAAGGGGAGACCCTGATGCTCGAGGCTTTCGGAAGCGGGTTTACATGGGGTTCGGCGCTGTTGCAGTTCTGAGCCGGTGCGGTGTGTCCGGTGTCTACAGTGCACTCCTCGACTTACCGGGAAAACTGCAGGCGATGCCCCCGCATCGCCAGGCACCTGGCACTCAAGAAAACCCTGCACCCGCACTATCACTGCAAGCCGGTTGCCGCCTTCGGTGATCCGGGCGCACAGCTGCTGATCGTCGGGCTGGCTCCGGGACTGCACGGCGCCAATGCCACCGGCCGGCCTTTCACCGGGGACCATGCAGGCATCCTGCTGTACCGCACGCTGTACAAGTTCGGGTTCTCCACGCGCCCGGTCTCGAAAGATGCCGACGATGCGCTTGAACTGAGGAACTGCCGGATCACCAACGCCGTGAAATGCCTGCCGCCGGCCAACAGGCCCACGGTCGAGGAAATCAGGAACTGCAACGCCTACCTGCGCAACGAACTGGCCGGGCTGCGCCCGGACAGCGTGGTGCTGGCCCTGGGCAGGATCGCCCACGATGCGGTATTGCGTGCACTGGGAGTGAAGCTGAGCCACTATGCATTTGCCCATGGTGCGCTGCACCGCATCGAGGACAGGTGGAGCCTGCTGGACTCGTACCACTGCAGCCGCTACAACACGCAAACGGGCCGGCTGAATCAAAAGCAGTTCGAGGCCGTTTTTTCAAAAGCGGTGGCCGCGATGGATGACCTCCGCTGAGTGGCCCGGGCCGGCATGAGCGAATTTGATCCCAGGCAGTTCATCCAGACCCTGAGCCTGGACCCGGGCGTGTACCGCATGCTCGATGCGCAGGGGAAGCTGCTGTACGTCGGCAAGGCCAGGAACCTGAAGAAAAGGGTCGCCGCCTACTTCAGCCGCGGTCAGCGAAGCCCGCGCCTGGCCAGGATGATCTCGCAAACGGCGGCCATCGAGACCACGGTCACCCATACGGAGGCCGAGGCCCTGCTGCTCGAGAACAACCTCATCAAGCGCCACCGCCCGCGCTACAACATCCTGCTGCGCGACGACAAGAGCTATCCCTACATCTTCATCTCGTCCGAGCACGACTACCCGCAGATCACCTTCTACCGGGGCCGGCGGGAGCGAAAAGGGCGCTACTTCGGCCCCTATGCCAGCCCGGGTGCGGCGCGCAGCGCCCTGAACCTGCTGCAGAAGGTTTTCAGGGTGCGCCCGTGCGACGATTATTTCTTCAGCCACCGCAGCCGGCCCTGCCTGCAGTACCAGATCGACCGCTGCAGTGGCCCCTGCGTGGGACTGATCGACGAGGACAGCTATGGCAGCGAAATCGAGGCGGCCATCGAATTCTTGGAAGGCAACAGCCATGCGCTGATTGCCCGCTACGTGAACGAAATGGACCAGGCCTCCGCAGAGCTGGATTACGAGGCGGCCGCACGGGCCCGCAACAAGATCGAGATGCTGCGCAAGGTCTCCGAGCAGCAGTACGTCAGCGCCCAGACCGGCGATGTCGATATCGCGGCCGTCGAGGTGGAAGGCGAGATCGCCTGCGTGCAGGTATTCAACATCCGTGCCGGCATGAACCTCGGCAACAAGAGCTATTTTCCCAGGATTCCGGATATCGCAAGCGAGGAGAAAATCATCAATGCATTCCTGGGGCAGTACTACCTTGGCCACTCGATCCCCGAGGAGATTATACTCAGTCATCGCCCCGAGGAAGCCGGACTCCTGCAGGAGATGCTGAGCAGCCAGGCGGGCAGGAAGGTGTCGATCGTTTGTGCACCGCGCGCCCAGCGCGCCCGCTGGCTCGACATGGCGAGAAAAAACGCAATCGGAGCGCTGCAGGGCAAGCTGGCCTCCAAAGCCGGTCTCATGCAGCGCTTCGAGGCCACCCAGGACGAACTCGGGCTGGAGTTTGTGCCCCAGCGCATCGAGTGTTTTGATGTCAGCCATACCCGGGGCGAGGCCACGGTGGCCTCGTGCGTGGTGTTCGAGCAGGAGGGGCCGTTGAAAACCGAGTATCGTCGCTTCAACATCGAAGGAGTCCGGGCCGGGGATGACTACACCGCCCTGCACCAGGCGCTGACACGCCGCTACCTGCGGCTCAAGAAAGGGGAGGGCAAGTTACCCGATTTGCTGTTGATCGACGGGGGCAAGGGCCAGGTCACCCAGGCCAGGGACGCACTGCTTGAACTGCAGGTCGAAGGGGTCTGCATCGTCGGGGTCGCGAAAGGGCCGCACAGGAGAGCCGGTGAGGAAACGCTCATCCTGGGCAGTACCGGACGTTCGGTGCGGCCTGCGCCGCATTCGCTGGCGCTGCGCCTGATCCAGCAGATCCGCGATGAAGCGCACCGCTTTGCCATCAGCGGACACCGCAAGCGACGTGCGCGCGCACGCGTTTCATCGCCGCTGGAGCGCATTGCAGGGCTGGGGCCGAAGCGCAGGCAGAACCTGCTGAAGCATTTCGGAGGGATGCGCGGGATCTCGCGTGCAGGCGTGGAAGAGATCGCGAAAGTGCCGGGCGTGAGCCGCCATCTCGCCCAGGCCATTTACCAGGAAATCCACAGCCACTGAATGTATCTCGATATGGTATACGGCATTGCCAACATCCTCACCCTGATCCGGATCCTGATCACGCCGCTGCTGGTCGGCGTCTATTATTTCCTGCCCGAGCACTGGGGCATGCCGCTGGCGGCCGTGCTGTTCGGAGTGGCTTCCGTGACGGACTGGCTGGACGGGTATCTGGCGCGCAAGCTGGACCAGGTCTCGAAACTCGGGGCCTTCCTGGACCCCATTGCCGACAAGCTGATCATCATCACGGTGCTGGTGATGATCGTCGACCGCCACGGGCAGCTGTACATCCTGATTCCGGCACTGATCATCATTGCCCGGGAGCTCGTGGTTTCGGGCTTGCGGGAGTGGATGTCGGAACTCGGCAAACGCGATTCCGTGGCCGTTTCGATGCTGGGCAAGCTCAAGACCGCCGCGCAGATGGTGGCGCTGCTTTTTCTGCTCTACTACTACCCGGTGCTTGGCGTCCCCGTATTCGAGATCGGGATAGGGTTGCTGTACGTGGCCGTAGTCCTTACACTTTGGTCGATGATGATCTATATTAGCCGTGCGGCCCGGTCCTATCGGGGTTAGGGACAATCCCTGCACCCTGATCTGCAGACCGGCCGGCGGGCAGTGGTCACCTGCGGGAATAGCTCAGTTGGTAGAGCGCAACCTTGCCAAGGTTGAGGTCGCGAGTTCGAGCCTCGTTTCCCGCTCCATCCTGCTGCCGGGCTGATATTCCCCGCAAGGCTCAGGCACCGGGCACTACGAGTGCACCCCGGGTCGCCTTTTGCAAATCTTCCACATTGCATGACTCCAGGCGGACCGGCTGCTCTGCGACCAGTTCGATGCTCGGCCACCTTCTTCTCAGGGTGATATGCACGCTGTTCACTGCAGCCTGTGTGCGCAGTTGCTCATCCTTCGCCTGATCTTCCGGTCGGAGATTTTCATCTGCAAAGATTCCCACCACGTTGCCCAACTCCAGGTCCTCGATGATCTGCTGATGCGCCGAAACTTCCCGGACAGAGGCTTGCGGACTGGAAGAGTCGGCCAGGCGGTTGACCGCCTCGAGCAGGAAGGCCGACAGGCGTGAGTCCAGGTGTTCAGGGGCTACGAAGAGGCGCATCGGACGTCCCAGGCAACTGCTCAGGATCAGGATATCCAGCAGGCATGCCGGGTGGCAAAGCACGATCAGCGGTCCCTGCTTGGGCAGGTTTTCCAGCTCAATGGTCCTGATGCGGTAGACGGCCGTCATCGAAGTCCAGACGATCAGGCGAACCAGGAACTCGGGCACGCGCGTGAAGATGAAAAGGGCCACGGCGGCATTCAGCAGGGCCACCGTGAGGAAAAGTGCCGGGATGCCAAGGCCTGCGCCGAGGAGCGTGATCGCATACACGGCGGAACCGATCATGGCAACGGCATTGAGGATATTGTTTCCGGCGATGACCCGCGCGCGCTCCTCGGCCTTCGTGCGTGCCTGTACCATGGCATACAGCGGCACGATGTAGATGCCGCCGAACAGTCCTACCAGGAAAATGTCCGCGCACAGGCGCCAGTTGGAGGGGTTGCGAATGAATTCCTGCAGGCCGAGGAGTTCACCGCTGGCCTGCAGGGAGGTGGCAAAGAATATATCGATGCCGAAGAGCGTCAGTCCGATCGAGCCGACCGGCACCAGCCCGAGCTCGATCGACCGGTTGGAGAGGCGCTCGCACAGCAGCGACCCCACGCCGATGCCCACGCACAGCAGGGCCAGGAAAAACGTGACCACCTGCGCATTGGCGCCAAGCGCCAGGCGGATGAAGTTCGGCATCTGCGTGAGGTAGGTCGCCCCTAGGAACCAGAACCACGAAATGCCCAGGATGGAGAAAAATACCGGTCCGTACTTTCTCAGTGCCGCCACATTGCGCACGGTCTCCACGGCCGGGTTCCAGCGCACCCTGAGCGAGGGAGCCACCGCCGCGGTGGAGGGTATCTGCAGGGCGCTCAGGTAGCCGAACCCGGCCAGGACGATCACGGTCGCGGACACCAGCGCCCGGGCATCTTCTGCCATCCCGACCAGCACCCCGCCGAGCATCGTGCCCAGCAGGATGGCCATGAAGGTTCCCGATTCGACCAGTGCATTGCCGCCGATGAGTTCCCTTTTCCTGAGGTGCTCGGGAATGATGGAATACTTGATCGGACCGAAAAAGGAGGACTGGGTGCCCATGAGAAACAGGCAGAACAGCAACAGGGGGATGCTGTCGAGATAGAATCCCGCCCCGGCAAACAGCATGATGGCAATCTCGCCCAGCTTGATCCTGCGAATCAGTTCCGCCTTGCCGAAGCGGTCCGCAATCTGTCCGGCGGTCGCGGAGAACAGGAAAAACGGCAGGATGAAGAGCAGTGCGGCGAGATTGATGATGTAGTTCGAGAGGTCGGTTCCGGAGTAGCTGCTCTGGAAGGCAATCAGGATGATCAGCGAATTCTTGAATACGTTATCGTTGAAGGCACCGAAGAACTGGGTCAGGAAAAAGGGGGCGAACCGTTTCTGTTTCAGCAGCTGGAGCTGGCTGTTCGAGCCCGGTTGGCTGGCCTTGGACAAGACGACTCAATACCCGCAGGACAGGCCCGACCCCACCGGGTAACCCCAGGACCGGGGATCCGCCAGCCTGCACACCGCACGACAGGCCCAGCCACACCCGCAGGGGTCCATGCTCAGATGTATTCCGGGTTGACCGCCGTCTGGTCGAAATCCACCTCCACCTCGACGTCCGTTTTCAGCCGGGCCTGGCAGGCCAGGATGTAGTTGGCCTTGAGCATGTCTCCGTCCAGGGTGTAGGTGAAGTCCGTCAACTCCTTGACCTTGCCGTTGACCAGTTTGGCGCGGCAGGTCCCGCACGAACCGACCTTGCAGTCGCACGGCCAGTCAATCCCGGCATTCTTGGCTGCCTGCAGCAGGTTGATGCCGCCTTTGACATCGAAGGTCTGGCCCGTGTTCAAAATCGTCGCCTTGAAGTCCTTGTTTTTTTTGCCGAACCCAAACATGTCTCCTCCTTCTCGTAGCGTGTAGGGGTTGCTCTGCAAGCAAATGTATTCCCTGCCACATGGAACCAGTGCCCACTATAGCGCCTTACGGCATGGGCATGCATGCCATCATCAACTGAATGCCTTGCTCATTGCAACAAACTTCTCAACATCCAGGCGGTTTTCTCATGGATTTGCATGCGATTTGTAAGCAAATCGGCGGTGGGCCCGTCGTTGGCCGCTTCGATGACGGGCAAAACTTCCCGGGCTGTGCGCACCACGGCTTCCTGCCCCAGCACCAGTTGCCGGATCATCTCCTGTGCACTCGGCACGCGGGTCTCCTCGTCGATCTGGGTGAGTTCCCTGAAGCGGCTGTAGGAGCCGGGTGTGAAAATCCCCAGGGCCCGGATGCGCTCGGCGATTTCGTCGACCGCCAGGGCAAGCTCCTGGTACTGTTCCTCGAACATGGTGTGCAGGGTCGTGAACATGGGCCCGGTCACGTTCCAGTGGTAGTTGTGGGTTTTCAGGTACAGCGTATAGGTGTCCGCCAGCAGCCGGCTCAGGCCGGTGGCGATTTCCTCGCGCTGGGACTCGGGGATGCCGATGTCGATCGGCAATGAGGTTGCCTGTTCCATAATCTGCTCCTGGGTCATATCCGTTTCACTTCAATGGCCCCATTGTAGATTAAGCGCGCAGGTGGAACATCGAGTAATAGCGATGGCTGCCATCGATTTTATCCATCAACATCGGGTGGAGATCCCGGTATTTCATTCCGGACCCGACGTACTTAAAATGCACCGAGGCGCTGAAATCCCGGAACGAGGCCGAAGCGGCCTTCCGCGAGAACCGGAACCGGATCGTGCGCTGATTCCATGAAACCGTGACTGGGGGCATTGTGGCAAACAGCAAACAGCAGATTTTCGCATGGCTGCTGGCGGCATTCTTGCTGACCGGCTGCATGCCGGGTCCCGAATCCGTCGAAGCGGAGAAGGCCGGGCCGGTCATAGTCCCGGAGCCGGTTACATATTCGGCCAGTGAACAGGATCCCGACAGTCCGGATTACTGCGATCCATATTGCCGGATAAAGCGGCGCGAAGCCGCCGATGAGCAAGCCCGGCATCGCGCAAAAATGGAGTGCCTGGCCCATCCCCGCAGCGCAAGGCTGTATGAGCAAGGCATCGAGCCGTGCACGAATTACTGATCCCGTGCTGCACGGTGCGGGCAGGTGCGCGCGCAGTCGCGAGAATGCAATCGCAGGCGCTGGGGTTCAGCGGTCCGCTGCGGCCTTTCCCGCAAACTTGAGAGACTCGGTGATTGCGTCTCGAACAGGCCGCTGTGGTCTGCCTGTTCGGTCGACGGCATCCGTGCCCTTGTTACGCAGCCCGGACCAGGACCGGGTTTCACAGACCCCGGAAATTCACTACCAGGGATGCAGGCTCAGCCAGTAGCCACCCCAGGCGATCAGTCCCGCGCCCGTCATCAAGCGGGTCGCGGTGGGAGAGAACGGAAGAATTTTCTCGATCAGGACGAAGACTGCGATCAGCAGGACCCAGAGCATGTTCATCACGCCCACGGCCAGCAGCACCGCCATCAGCGCCCAGCAGCACCCCACGCAGAACATTCCGTGGTACAGGCCCATCTGGAAGGCGCCGCTCTTGCCATCCTTCCAGGCGGCCATCAGGAAGCCGAGCGGCGTCCTGCACTGGTTCAGGCAGGCATCCTTCATCGGGGTCATCTGGTAGATGCCAGCCAGCACGAGGATCGCGCCACTGAGCAGGTAGCTGTTGCTGTACATCATCGGGTCGAGCAGGTTGATTTCATGCAGGGGCCACTGGATGGCGCTCGCGAAGGCGCTGTACAGCGCCCAGGCCACCAGGTATCCCGTCAGGAAAATGAAAGTGGGGGCGTACGGCTGTTGCTTGAGTTTCTTTTGCCGGTTCACGGTGGTGAACATCATGACCATCGGCGAGACACTCGGGGTCATCATGGCGATCATCATGATGAACCACATGAGAAACAGCATGAGGAAGTCCCAGGCCGTCCAGGGCTGCATGCCGGCCATCGGCGGCATCCACATGTCCACCAGGTGCATGTTCTCCATGGCCCAGGCCATATAGAGTATGTACAGCCAGCACGCGCCCGATACCAGGATCAGGCCGGAGATGACGATCTTCTTGTCTTGCGGAGAAAGTCCCGCAACGGGAGGAGTGGGAGCATTCATGGGAGTGCCTTCCTGAGTATGTTGAACGATCGGATCACGGGTACGCGAACCGCGCCGTGAAAGCCCAGCAAGCAGTCTGAATCATCGGCAACAATCATACTCGATCGCCCGCGTACAGAAAAGCCCGGCCAGGCTCCAGGCTCGAACTCCATGGACACGCGGATCTCCCGTTGTCGTGCTCCATCGTATCGAAGCTACCCTTGGCATCGAACCGGTGCGCAGTATTTCAAGCTTGACCTTTTTAGGCTATACTCAAGCGCAGTCCTGCCAGCGTTTTTGGCAGGTGATGAGTTTATTCCAAATAGGCCGGGAGGTTTGCTATGTCGACGACAGACTGGAGTGTAGAGGGCAACTATTTCGAGTCTTGCACCTGTGACAATTTATGCCCGTGTCTTTTGCTGAAAGACCCGACCGTGGGATCGTGTACGGCCCTGGTCGGCTGGAGCATCGAAAAGGGACACTTTGGCGATGTCAGTCTGGACGGAATCAAGGTCGCGGTCTGGCTGCACGCACCGGGCAACCTGACGGCGGGCAACTGGCGCCTGGCGCTGTATGTCGACGAGGCTGCGGATGATGCGCAATTTGAAGCCATCTGCGCCCTGTGGAGCGGCGACGGCGGTGGTCACCTGGCGGTGATCGCGAGCCTGGTCAGCAACGTCCTGAGTGCCAAGAAAGCGAACATCAGCTTTGAGAGCACGCCGGAAAGGAAGCACCTGGTGATTGAAGGGGTCGGGGAAAACGAAATCGTCCCGATCGAGGGAGAAGAGGGCAAGCCTGTCATCGTCTCCAGCACCCCGCTTGCAGTGGCCCCCGGAAATCCGATCACCCTGCACACATCCACGACTGCGCAGTACCGCGACAACGGCATCGACTGGTACGAATCCGGCAAGGCTGCCCTGGCATCACCGTTTCAGTACGGGCCGGGCTAAGCCGGGCGCGCACTGCCGCGGATCTCACCTGCATTGAACCCGGGCCTTTCCCGGCTCGGGTTCACGCGCGCTCCCAACCTCGGACCCCGTCGCAATCCTCCTGTGGCCCGCCTGGCAAGGCTGCGGATTCGTCCATCCAAAGATATACAGGAAGACCGTCTAACCCGCTGATCTGAATGGGCGCCCGCTGACCCCGCCCGGGATGAAATGTCCTACCCCCTCGGCAATCGGCCTGCCTGTTTAAAGAATAGCCATTTTGGGCTATAGTACGCGGTAGATAACTTTGCGAGATGGCTGGTTTGATTCATGCAGACCGGTGCGATTTCAGATGAGATGGCAGGAGAACTAACATGTCAATTTTTAACCGAAGAAAATTTCTAAAAGCGACCGGGTGCACGATGGCCCTGGGTTCAGCGGGACTCGGGGTCTCGCAGGCTTCGAGTGACCATGCCGTGGACTGGAAAGTCACGGGCAACTATTTTGAGTCCTGCACCTGCGACAACGTCTGCCCGTGTCTTTTGCTGAATGACCCGACCGTGGGTTCATGCACGGCGCTCCTTGGCTGGCGTATCGACAAGGGTCATTATGGTGATGTCGACCTGGGCGGCATGAAAGTGTCCGTGTGGCTGCATGCCCCGGGCAACCTTCTCAAGGGCAACTGGCGCGCAGCCCTGTATATTGACGATCATGCGAGCAATGCGCAGTTCAAGGCCCTGAAGGCATTGTGGAGCGGTGAAGGCGGTGGCCACCTGGGCGTGATTGCCAGCCTGATCAGCGATCTCATCAGCGTCAAGAAGGCCCATATCAGCATCATGGACACGCCCGAGAGGAAGCATCTGGTAGTGGAAGGCGTGGGTGAAAACGATATTTCCCCCATCAAGGGAGAGGACGGCAAGGACATCGTCCTGGCCCATACTCCGCTGGCAGTTGCGCCGCACAACCCGATCACGTTGCACATGTCCAAGCGGGCGCGCTACCACGACAACGGCATCGACTGGTACGAGTCCGGCAAGGCCGGACTGTCCTCGGCATTCCAGTACGGGCCTGCCTGAGCGCACTCTCGATCTGATCCTCCTGGCCACGGCCAGCCTCCTGCCCGGTCAACGGACCGGGCAGCCATCTCTGTCGGCGATTCGCTGACAACGGGCGCTCGACCACCGGATGATACCTACCTGGATCAAGGCCGCACTCGCGGGGGGCGGGCTTGCGCTGTCCCTGCTTGCAAGTGCAGGGGCGGGCGATCTTGCGCTGACCGGCAACCTGATCCAGGGCGGGCTGGCGTTCGGGCAGGTGAGCCCGGACTCTAAGGTATGGGCCAACGGGCATGCGGTGCGTGTTTCTCCCACCGGCGAATTCATCCTCGGCTTTGGCCGGGACTACCCGCCCCGGGCTACCGTTATCGTACGGGCGCAAGACGAGTCCGTGCGCTCGTACGCGTTCGAGATCGCCGGGCGCGAGTATGACACCCAGCGCATCGACGGCCTGCCCAATGCCCAGGTGAACCCGGGCCCGCAGACCCTGCGGCGGATCCGCAGGGAAAGCGCCGAGATTGCAGCGGCGCGAAGCCTCGATGAGGACCGCATGGACTTCAAATCAGGATTCATCTGGCCCGTGCGGGGGCGGATTTCGGGAATTTACGGCAGCCAGCGAATTCTCAACGGCCAGCCGCGCCAGCCCCATTACGGCATTGACATCGCCGCCCCCACGGGCACGCGGGTCCTCGCACCCGCCCCCGGGCGGGTGACCTACGCTGAGGACATGTACTTTTCAGGAGGCACGCTGGTCGTGGACCATGGCCAGAACCTGTCATCGTCCTTCCTGCATCTGCATGAGATCCTGGTCAAGGTCGGTGAATACGTGGAACAGGGGCAGGCGATTGCCCTGGTGGGCGCCACGGGCCGGGTCACGGGCCCTCATCTGGACTGGCGGATGAACTGGCACCAGCAGCGCCTGGACCCCGGTTTGCTCATGGACGGGATGCCGCCCGGAAACTAGGCGTTTGCAGAGTGCCGCCCCGGCCTGCAGGCCGTGGGGTGCAACCTAGGCGTTCTGGTAGTAATCCATCAGGATCTCGGCGACTTCCGGTCTTGCGAATTCCCTCGGCAAGGCTTCGCCGGCCGCCAGCATGGCGCGGACTTTCGTCCCGGAAAGCAGCACAAAGTCCTCTTTTTCATGGTCCGGCGCATCGCGCATCATGACGACCTGGTTCAGCTTCTTGGAATAGGCTGTGTGGTCTGCACGAAAGATCTCGATCCCCAGCGTGCCCGGGGGGACTTCTGCATCGAAGATCTCCTGCGCATCGAACGCCCCGTAGTAGTCGCCCACGCCGGCATGATCGCGGCCGATGATGAAATGCGTGCAGCCGCAGTTCTGGCGGAAGACCGCATGCAACACCGCCTCGCGCGGGCCGGCGTACAGCATGTCGAACCCGTAGCCTGTAATCATGACGCTGTTGGGCGGGAAGTAGAGTTCCACCATCTTGCGAATGGCGGCATCGCGCACCGGGGCGGGAATGTCTCCCGGTTTCAGTTTCCCGAGCAGCATGTGCACCAGTATGCCATCCGCACCGGTGGCCGCCTGGGCCATCTTGCAGAGCTCTTCATGGGCGCGGTGCATGGGATTGCGTGTCTGGAAACCCACCACGGACTGCCAGCCCCGCTCGGTGATCTCGTCACGGATTTCAACCGCAGTGCGGAACGTGTCCGGGAACTCGTCGCGGAAGTAGCTGTAGCTGAGCACCTGTACGGGACCCGAAATCACCGATTTTCCCTGTGCCATGAGGGTGGCAACGCCGGGATGGTTCCCGTCGGTGGTGCGGTAGGTCTTTTCCACGATGGTGGCCAGCTGCGCGTCACTGAGCTCTTCAACGGCCTCCACCTCCTGGATTGCGATCACCGGCGAGCCGTCCACATTAGGGTCTTTCAGTGCAATGCGCATACCCGGGCTCACGGAAGATGCATCGTGCACGAGGTTCATGATCGGCACCGGCCAGAACAACCCGTCGCAGGTATGCATGGTATTGGCCACCGAGATCGAATCCTGGACATTCATGAACCCTGCGAGCGGCGTGAAGTAGCCGGCTCCGAGCATCACGACATTGCAGGAGGCTGCCGAGCTCAATGTCACAGAGGGCAGATGCTCCGCCTCCTGTTTCAGGTGCTCGCGCTGTGATTCATCACTGACATACAAGGGCTTTAAGGTGTCGGATCCATGAGGCTCAATCATAGTCTCTCCCAAAACATACTCGGTGAAATAAAAATCTTGTAGGTATACCCGGTCCTGTGCAGCGTGATCGCTCGATTCAGTGCAAAAGCCCCGGGCCCTGCAATTTGCCGGCCTGGGTCAGGCACTCATTCTTTGGGCTTTCCTGCATCCGCCTGGAATCCGGCTTCGCGAATGCCCGCCACGGCACAATGCTCGTCCTCGTCGGAGACGTCGCCGGAGATGCCGACGGCACCGATGATCGCGTCATCGGCATCGCGAACGAGCACGCCTCCCGGCACCGGCAGCAGCCGCTGGTCGGCCACCTGGGCGAGGGCATTCATGAACACGGGCCGCTGCTCGCCCATTTGGCCCAGGGTGCGTGACGAGACGCCGACACCGATCGCGCCCCATGCCTTCGCAACCGCCATCATCGGGCGCATGAAGCTCGCACCATCGGCGCGCGACAGGGCCTTGAGGTGGCCTCCGGCATCTAGCACGGCCACCGCCAGCGGCGCCAGCTTACGCTTGCGGCCTTCCAGCAGGGCAGCCTCGATGATTGTGTGGGCAAGTTCTAGCGTGATCTCGGTCATGAAGGCCTCTGTCTGGGTGCGTTATACAGAGGATTGCCACATTAGTAAACCGAGGCAACCACCGTGCCTGGCCTCTCCCAGCCGGGCTGAATCCGGACAGGGTCAGGGTACCTTCGTGCACCCGCGTTCATGCTAGTATCTGCGCATGAATGCGTTGTTGCTTGTCGCCCATGGCAGCCGGAAACCCGGCTCGAATGATGAAATCCGGACGCTGGCTGTACGGCTTGCGCAGACTCCGGGGCACAGCTTCGACTGGGTCGACTGTGCATTCCTGGAGATTACCGAGCCCTCCATTTCCGAGGGCGTTCTCGGCTGTGTCAGAAAAGGGGCAAAACACATTACCGTGTTGCCCTATTTCCTTGCGGCCGGGCGGCATGTCAGCGAGGACATTCCCGCGGAACTCGAGAAAGCCAGGCAGGATCACCCGCAGGTGCGGATCACGGCCACCCCCTATCTCGGTGCGGCCCAGGAGATCCCGGACCTCCTGGTCCGGCTGAGTCGGGAGACGGAATGATCGCAGGCCCGGAGCAGGGCTGGGTCTAGGTCGGTTCCTGGCGGGAAAGCGCCTCAACCTCTTCTTTTGCCACCGCCGTATAGGGCGAGTTCCGGGTCCGGTCGTGGACTTTCATCCGGTAGCGGACGAACTGGTCCACCTCGGTAAAGTGCATGAAGGGATTGCCTTGCAGTTCCTCGGCCAGGGTGGAGGTCGCCTGTTCCGCATAGTGGTGGCCCGGGTGGATCACGATCGATTCGGGAAGCTCGTCGCGAAACCGTTTCAGCGTGGTGTGCATCTGTTCCGGGTCGCCGCCGTGCAAGTCGCAGCGCCCGCATCCGAAGACGAAAAGCGTATCACCGGTGATCAGGTCGTCGCCGATGCGGTAGCAGGCCGAACCCGGTGTATGCCCGGGCGTATGCAGGATCTCGACTTCGCTCTTGCCGATCCGGATGCGGTCGCCTCCGTGGTGCAGGTTCGGGCGAACGAGATCGGCGCCCCAGAAAGCGGCCTCGGACTTCAGCAGGTGGATTTCGGCATCATACCGGTCCAGCAGCGAGTCGATGCCATTGATGTGGTCATGGTGGCTGTGGGTCAGCAGGATATCGGTGATCGCAACGCCAAGCTCACCGGCACGCTCCAGGATCGCGGGAACGTCCCATGCCGGGTCGACGACGGCAGCGCTTTGTGTGGCATGATCCGTGAGCAGGTAGACGAAATTTTCCATCGGCCCCAGCTCCATGGCCGTGATGGAATAGGGTGTTGGGTCGGCGGACATGGTCATGAGGGCATTTACTTTGACATACGAATCAGGGTATAGGGTATCGGATGCGCCGCGATACCTCAAACGACACCCGTTCGCACACCGTATGGACACACTCCCCGACTATCTCGATCACGGGCTGAAAGCCCTGTCCATCGGACTCAACCCTTCCACGATTTCGGTCGAGCAGGGCTTTTACTTCGCCAATCCGAGAAACCGCTTCTGGCGCGCACTGGACGCCAGCGGCCTGGTCCCGGAGAAGGTGGTCCCCGGCCCGCAATTCCAGGCCAGGCTTTTCAGGCACTACCGGATCGGATTCACGGATGTGGTCAAGCGCCCCTCGGCTTCTGCGAAGGCCCTGAGGGCGGGGGACTACCGGAAGTGGGCGCCTGTGCTGGAGGAAAAAATCCTCGAGTATGTACCGCGCGTCTGCTGGTTTCACGGCAAGATGGCTGCGAAGAATTTCTTCCGGCACACCGCGCGCGCGGATGCGCCGGTGGACTGGGGCATGCAATCCGCTGCCATCGGACCTTCCATGGTGTTTGTCAGCCCCAACCCGAGTCCTGCGAACGCCGCGTTCTCGCTGCAGGACATCACCGGCTGGTACCGGGAACTGGCTGTCGTGCTTCGTGGCACGGAACCGGTCTGAGGTTGGGGCATGCCGGGCGATCGCGCACTGAATTTTCTCGGACTGCTGGCCTGTATCGCCTCGCTTTCGTTTGCCATCGTCTACCTGGAAGGGGTGCTGGGCCTGGATCCATGCCCCCTGTGCATCCTGGACCGGGTCGTGCTGGTCGCACTCGGACTCGTCTTTCTCCTCGCCCTGGTCCACAACCCCGGTGCCTGGGGATCGAGAATCTACGGCATACTGGCGAGCGTGCTCAGCCTTGCCGGCGTCGGGCTTGCGGGCAGGCACGTTTGGTTGCAGGGCCTGCCGGCGGATCAGGTGCCGGAATGCGGACCGGACCTGTATTTCATGCTGGAGACCCTGCCGGTCCTTGAGGTTTTCAGGCAGGTGTTGAGCGCTTCGGGCTCGTGCGCGCAGGTGCAATGGACCTTTGCAGGGCTCACCATCCCGCAGCAGACGTTGGTCCTGTTCGCCGGGCTGCTGGCACTCTCGCTGCTGCTCGCACTCAGGCCGCGTCAGGCAGCTTAACGGGAAACGCCCCCTTGGTAATGTTCCATCCGGAAATGGAACAAGGTACATTTATGGCCATGAGTACAGCAAAGACACTGGAACCTGCATCCCGCTGGACGCCGCCGGGCACCCGCTTCGTGGAACTGCACGGCGATTACGGCACGACGGACTTCCACATGCGCCGCGGCGGAGCCCTGCCCGAGGTGGTGGTGGCCTACGAGGCCTGGGGCAAGCTCTCGGAGATGCGCGACAATGCGGTACTGGTCTTTACCGGCCTGTCACCGACGGCGCATGCCTGCTCGTCCGCCGAGGATCCGTCACCGGGCTGGTGGGAGTACATGATCGGGCCGGGCAAGCCGATCGACACGAACCGTTTTTTCGTGGTGTGCGTCAACTCCCTGGGAGGCTGCTTCGGCACGACCGGGCCCGGCTCGATCAACCCCGCAACCGGCCGGTCGTACGGCCTGGACTTTCCCGACCTCACGATCGAGGACATCGCCAAGGCCGGCCACCATGCCCTCCAGGAACTGGAGGTCGACCATCTGTGCGCGGTTGTGGGATCGTCCATGGGAGGCATGACCTCGCTGGCCTATGCGCTGCTGTACCCCGATGAAGTGGGCAATCTCGTCACCATCTCCTCGGCCTGCCGCTCCCTGCCGCTCGCCATCGCCATGCGTTCCATCCAGCGCGAAATCGTGCGCTGCGATCCCGCCTGGCAGGGCGGGCATTATGAACCGGACCAGGAACCCAAGGACGGCATGGTCCTGGCCAGGAAGATCGGCCTGGTGTCCTACCGGGCGGGCGAGGAATGGAACCAGCGTTTCAACCGTGCGCGGGTGGAACCCGCGCGCAAGGACGAAAACCGGTTCGGCATCGAGTTCGAGGTCGAATCTTACCTGGATTACAATGCCCACAAGTTTGTGGATGCCTTCGACGCCAACAGCTACCTGTACCTGTCGAGGGCCATGGACTGGTTCGATGTCGCCGAGCACGGAGGATCCGTGAATGCGGGACTGGCCAAGATCCACTCCATCCGGACCCTGGTGGTCGGGGTGGAGACGGACATTCTTTTCCCCGTCAAGCAGCAAGAGGAGATCTATCACGGCATCAACAAGGCCGGCTGCGATGTCAGGTTCGTGCGCCTGCCCTCCATTCAGGGCCACGACTCGTTTTTGATCGACGAAGCGAACTTCGCGCCGGTACTGAAGGAATTCTTTGCCGGGATCGGCTAGTCGCGCTCGTCGATGTGCACGTAGTCGCGCTGGTCCTCACCCGTGTACAACTGGCGGGGACGCCCGATACGGGCCTGCGGGTCGCTCATGTGCTCCTTCCAGTGGGAGACCCAGCCGACCGTACGCGCCAGGGCGAAGATCACCGTGAACATGTTCAGAGGGATGCCCATGGCGCGCAAGATGATCCCGGAGTAGAAGTCCACGTTCGGGTACAGCTTGCGCTCAATGAAGTAGTCGTCTTCCAGGGCAATACGCTCGAGTTCCATGGCGGTGTCGAACAGGGGCCGGTTGGGGTTGTCCTCGCCGAGTTCGCCGAGCAGCTGGTGACAGACTTCCCGGATGATCTTGGCGCGCGGATCGTAGTTCTTGTAGACCCGGTGGCCAAATCCCATCAGCCGGAACGGGGACTGCTTGTCCTTGGCCCGTTCGATGTAGTAGCCGATATCCTTGTCGGACTGCACGATGTCCTCGAGCATGTTGATGACCGCCTCGTTGGCCCCGCCGTGCGCCGGCCCCCACAGCGAACTGATGCCGGCCGATAACGCGGCATAGGGATTGGCTCCCGAGCTGCCGGCCAGCCGTACGGTGGAGGTAGAGGCATTTTGCTCGTGGTCGGCGTGCAGGATCAGGATCAGGTCCATGGCCCGCACGAAAGAGGGGCTCGGAAGGTAGTTTACGGGGGGAAGCCCGAACATCATGTAAAGGAAATTCGAGACATAATCGAAACGGTTGTCCGGGTAGATGAAGGGCTGGCCCACGGTGTACTTGTAGACCCAGGCGGCCATGGTCGGCACCTTGGCGATCAGGCGGTAGGCGGCCGCCTCCCTGGAGGCGGCTTCCAGCACGTCGACCTCGTCATGGTAAAAGGCGGACATCGCACCCACCGTGGCCACCATCATCGCCATCGGGTGCGAGTTGTTGTGAAACCCCAGGTAGAAGCGGCGCATCTTTTCATCGAGCAGGGTATGCATCTTCAGCCGTTCCTCGAAGGCGTCAAAGGCGTCCTTGTTCGGAAGCTCGCCATGCAGGAGCAGGTAGCAGACTTCCAGGAAGGTGCTGTGCTCGGCCAGCTGTTCGATCGGATAGCCCCGGTAGCGCAGCAGGCCCTGTTCGCCGTCGATGAACGTAATACGGCTGTCGCAACTGGCCGTGGAGACGAAGCCCGGGTCATAGGTGAAATAGCCCAGGCTCTTGTACAGCTTTCCAATATCGATGGTGCGGGGGCCGTTGGTGCCCTCCAGCACAGGCAATTCAACCGCCTTTCCGGTCGTGTTGTCGGTTACCGTTACGGTTCGCTCTGCCATGAGAGGTCAATTCCTTGTGGTTGTTACGAAAAGTGTCCGTGTACAGGCCATTCACAAGCGACAGGGTCGGCCTCTGTCTTCCTGGAAGAAAATTCAGCGTGGTCCCGGCACTCTACGAACAGACTGGCTTCAATCGTCTGAACGCCTTTTGCCAAACAAGATGTCGTTATGGCGCTTTGCTGCTACAGCAAGCAACGTTCTGTTCTTATAAACCCTAATTATAGCATTTATAACGAATGAGTAGAGGGTCAGATTTCGCCTTTATTGGCCTGCCGGGCGATAAACTGCTCGATAAAGTCCGCAACCTGCCCAGGATCATTCAGGGCCAGCAGCGGCAGGGAAGCCTGCATGTGCTCCGGCTCATCGGTCGCGATGGCAATGACATGGCGGTCGGTCGCGGCCATCAGGGGTTTGCCGAGCGCCGGGCGGTGAATCTCGATCTTGCTGACGGGCGCCGCCTTGAAGCCTTCCACGATGACCAGGTCGATGCTGCCCGGATCGATCCGCGCCAGGGCCTCCTGAAGCGACAGCTCGGTCTCCTCCGGGGCCATCTCGTGTATCAGCGCCCAGCGTTTTTGCGAAGAGATCAGCACCTGCCGGGCGCCGGCCTTGCGGATCTTGAAGCTGTCCTTGTCCGGATGATCGATGTCGAAGGAATGGTGCGCGTGCTTGATGACGGCGACGTTCAGCCTGCGCGCGCGCAGCACCGGCAGCAGCTTCTCCAGCAGCGTCGTCTTGCCGGACCCGCTGTAGGCGCACAGCCCGAGGACCGGTTTGGCGCATTCGATGCGCTCCGTCACGCCGGGGAGTCCCCGAGGTGCCGGGACAGCGCATCCAGTTCCTGCGGCGTGTTGGCATTTCGAAAACAGTGTTTCTTGTCACTGAAGTCGACCTGGATGAGCCTGTGATTGCGATACCAGTGTTCGATCTTGCGGTCCTCGCCGCGCAGATACGCCTGCAGGCTGTGTCTGAGCCTGCAATCGATGAGGGCGCAGACCGGTTGCAACCGGTCGCCGTCATGCACCACGCCGATCTGTGCATCCTGCTCATCCAGGGCCGTATACAGGCGCGCGACGACATCCCCCGGCAGCAAGGGCCCGTCACAGGGGCAGGTGAACAGGTAGTCGCTCGATACCCGGTTCATGGCCGCTGCCATGCCGGCGAGCGGGCCCTGGAAGCCGGCCAGCTCATCGGACACCAGCGGATATCCGTATTTCCGGTACGCGTCGTGGTTGCGGTTCGCATTGATCATGATTTCCGAGACCTGGGGGCGAAGGGCGCGCAGGACATGCGCGATCATGGCCTGGCGGTTGACCTCGACGAGCCCCTTGTCCCGGCCTCCCATGCGCCTTGCGCGCCCCCCTGCGAGGACAAGGCCGGTAATTCTATGCCTGCCCACCGGCGCACCCCTGAAGCCCGAAGAATCTCATGAAACCTTTCGCCAAATACAAATATAATAGCAGAGGGGCATCCCCGGACCGGCCTGTGCCGCGTACGGGCGCCGGCAGGGAGGTGCACGGCATGCAGGGCAGGGCGTCTGCCAGCGGGGACGTTCATCCGCGACCTGCAGGATTCTTACAATCGGGGAGAACAGAATGAGTGATCCGGTCAGCCATCAGGAGCGTTTGGAAATCGAAGCCGCCGTATACCGCAGGCTGGTCGAACACCTGCGTGAAAAAACCGAGGTGCAGAACATCGACCTGATGAACCTGGCGGATTTTTGCCGCAACTGCCTCTCCAAATGGTACGTGGCGGCGGCCCGGGAGAAAGGCATCGAGGTCGACTATGAGCAGGCCCGGGAAACGGTGTACGGAATGCCCTACGCGGACTGGAAGTCTCGCTACCAGAAAGAGGCGAGCGCCGAGCAGAAAAGGGCATTCGCTGAAGGCCGGGCGCGGCGCGGGGAGAATTGACCTCATGTTCGCAGGCTAGGCCGAAGTGAACCGGGAGGTCAACAGCCCGGAGCTGGGCGACCGGGAGCTGCTGCGTTACAGCCGCCAGATCCTGCTGCCCCAGATTGACATTGCGGGCCAGCAGAAACTGCTTGCCTCGCACGTGCTGCTGTTCGGAGTCGGGGGCATCGGTTCCCCTGCGGCCATGTATCTTGCCGGCAGCGGCGTCGGCGAGCTGACGCTGGTTGACCCGGACAGCGTCGATGCATCCAACCTGCAAAGACAGATCATCTTTCGCAGCGACGACGTCGGCGATGAAAAGGTCACGGCGGCAAACCGGACCCTGGCCTCACTGAATGCGCAGACCGCGGTGCACACGATCGATGCGGCGCTGTCCGGGGCGAGACTCAGGCAGGAAGTCGCGAAGGCCGACCTGGTGCTGGATGCGACGGACAATTTCGCGGCGCGCTTCGCCATCAACGAGGCCTGCGTGGACACCGGCACACCCCTGGTGGTCGGTGCGGCCATCCGGTTTGAGGGCCAGGTGATGGTGTTTACCATGCACGGGGACAGTGCCTGCTACCGGTGCCTGTACCCGGACCTGGGGGATCTCGAGGAAAGCTGTACGCAGACCGGCATCCTCGGCTCGGTGGCCGGACTGATCGGATGCCTGCAGGCGACCGAAGCGATCAAGTTGCTGCTGGATACGGGCCAAACGCTTGCCGACCGGATGCTGCTGGTGGACGCCCTGAATATGGAATGGCATTGCGTGAACATCAACAAGGACCCCCAGTGCCCGACATGTGCAGGATAGATCGAAAATTCATACAGCCTGCCGAGGGCATTCGAGACGCGGGAGACGGCCCGACTCCGGATGAAGTCGACGCGGCTGCAGAGAAGGTTCCTGGCGGGCAAGCCGGGGCAGGAAGGAGGAGGGATGAACAGAATGAGCGAACAACCCCTGGATGAACTGAAACGGGAGCTGCGGGAGTTTGCAAGGGTGCGGGACTGGGAACAGTTCCACAGCCCCAAGAACCTCAGCATGGCCCTGTCGGTGGAGGCCGCCGAGCTGGTGGAGCATTTCCAGTGGATGACCGAGGAGCAGAGTGCGCGTCTGGACGCGGGAAAGCACGCGGCGGTGGCGTCGGAAATGGCCGATATCTTCATCTTCCTGCTGCGCCTGGCCGACCGCCTGGAAGTGAACCTGTTGGAAGCCACGCGGCACAAGATCGCCCTGAACCAGCAGCGCTATCCAAAAGACAAGGTGAAGGGAAGTTCGAAGAAATATAATGAATACAAATAGTAACAGCATAATTCTCCGTAATTTCATTACCCCGGTTCTTGCGATCCTGGACCCCCGGGAGCCGTGAGCGAGCCGCTGCAGTCCCTGCGTCTCGGCGAGGGCAGTGTCACGCTGCTGGGTACGGCGCACGTCTCGCGCGCCAGCGCCGAAGCGGTCCGGGACATGATTCGCTCAAGGGAATTCGATGTCGTTTGCATCGAGCTGTGCCAGAGCCGGCGCAACTCGCTGATGCACCCGGAGCGACTGGCCGAGATGGACCTGTTCGCGGTGCTCCGCCAGGGCCGGGCCAACCTGGTGACGGCGCACCTGGCCCTTGGCGCCTACCAGCAGAGAATGGCGGAGCAACTGGGGGTGGAACTGGGCCTGGAGATGAAGACCGCGATCCTGGAAGCCGCTGCGCTGGGGCTGCCCGTCGTGCTGATCGACCGGGAAGTCGGGATCACGCTCAACCGGGTCTACCGGAACATGTCGTTCTGGAAACGCGCGTACCTGGTGGCCGGGTTGTTCATGGGCGCGCTGATGCGCCAGAAAATATCCGAAGAGGAAATCGAGCAGATGAAGGCCGGGGACGTCCTCGAAATCGCGTTCACGCAGTTCTCGGAACAAAGCCGGGAGCTGTCCGTCCCGCTGATCGACGAGCGCGACCGCTACATGGCGGCAAGAATCCAGCAAACTCTTGAAACGCATCCGGGCAAGCGCATTCTCGCGGTGGTCGGGGCCGGCCACCTGAAAGGCATGACGAGCTACCTGAAAGACGAGGCCCTGGATGTGCCTGCACTCATCGAACAGCTGGATGCGGTTCGCCCCAAAAAATCGTGGCCCAAATTCATCCCGTGGATCATCGTGATCCTGATCGGGCTCGGGTTTTACTTCGGTTTCCGGGAAAGCCCGGAACTGGGCTGGAAGCTTGTCTGGCAGTGGGTCCTCATCAATGGCAGCCTGTCCGCGCTGGGCGCGGCCATTGCCGGTGCACACCCGGTGACGGTGGGCACGGCCTTTGTGGCTGCACCGATCACCTCCCTGAACCCCACGATCGGCGCGGGCATGGTCACGGCTGCGGTCGAACTGGCCGTTCGCAAGCCCACGGTCCGGGATTTCAGGGAACTGCGCAAGGACACCGCGACATTTCCGGGCTGGCGCAAGAATGCGGTCGCCAAGACACTGCTGGTATTCGTACTGAGTACTCTGGGTTCTGCGATCGGAACGTATGTGGCGGGGTTCAGGATTTTCGGACAGCTGCTCTGATCGCTAGAAACTGCGCTCGCCGAAGGCGCTGGCCTGCTGGGCCTCCAGCAGCCTCGCCAGGTCCGCTGCGATATGCGCGGTTTCCTCCAGCAGCACGTCCACAAATTCCTCTTCCCCTTCCTCGCCCTCGACGGACGGGGCGGGCGTGGTTTTCAGCAAGCGGTCACGGTTGGCACGCACCGCCTCGGCCTGCTCGTGCTCTTTCTTGCGGATGGACTCGAGCAGCGAGATCGAGCTCTTGTTTCTCAGTTCATAGTCGAGCTGGATCATCTCCATCAGCAGGCTGTATTTCTCATCCTCTCGGATGCGCGACTTGTGCAGGTCCACGGCTGCGTCGACGATCTGCTGGTCCACTATGCCGTAGGGGTGTCGGATTGCGGAAATGGAACTCCACGGCAGGGCATTTTCCAGCGCACGCTCGCCAAACTCCTCGTTCGCATAGATGGTCTGGAAATTGATATCCGGTACGACGCCCTTGTGCTGCGTGCTGTTGCCGTTGATCCGGAAGTATTGCGCAATCGTGGTTTTCAACTGCCCGAGCCCGGCCTTGGCCACCGGGTCGAAGCTGTTCAGGTCAATCAGTTGCTGGACGGTCCCCTTGCCAAACGTGGTCTCGCCCACCACCATGCCGTACTGGTAGTCCTGGATCGCACTGGCCACGATTTCGGATGCCGAAGCGCTGGACCGGTCCACCAGCACCACGAGGGGGCCCTGGTAGGAAATCTTCGGGTCACGGTCACGGTGGACCCTCACATTCCCGCTTGAATCCTGAACCTGCACGACCGGCCCCTCGTCGATGAACAGGCCGGCAAGCTGCGTGGCTTCGGTCAATGACCCGCCGCCATTGCCGCGCAAGTCCAGCACCAGGGCATCGACCTCGTCCTGCCTGAGCTCGGAAATCAGCTGGTCCACATCGCGCGTGGTACTGCGGTAGTCGGATTCTCCACGCTGGTAGGCGGCGAAATCGATATAGAAAGCCGGCACGTCGATGACGCCGACCCGGATATGCCTGGGCCCGTCCTGGATGTCAATGATCTCGCTTTTCGCGGCCTGTTCCTCCAGGGTGATCTCGTCGCGGGTGATCTGAATCTCCTTGACCTTGGCAGAAGGGCCGTCCGCACCCGGCAGGATCTGCAGCTTGACCACCGTGTCCTTGGCGCCACGGATCAGTTCGACCACTTCCTCGAGACGCCACCCCACGACATCCCTGAACTTGGTTTCGTCCTGCTGGGCGATGCCGACGATGCGGTCCGAGGCATGCAGCAGGTTGCTCAGGTCCGCAGGCCCGCCGGGAATGATGCTCTCCACCAGCGTGTAATCGCCTTCGGCGCGAAGCAGGGCACCGATGCCCTGCAGGGAAAGGCTCATCCGGATCGCGAAGTTCTCGGAGGTCCTGGGAGACAGGTACTTGGTGTGTGGCTCAAGCGTGCTCGCAAATGCATTGATGAACAGCTGGTAGACATCCTCGGCGTCCAGCTGGGTGCGCCGGATGATGCTGCGGTAGCGCTTGGTGAGTGTTTCCCTGATGTCCTCCGGGGTCTCGCCCGCAAGCTGCAGGCCGAGCACGTCATTTTTTACGCGCTTTCTCCAGATCTCGTTCAGGCCATCGACATCGAGGGCCCAGTCCGAATCCGAGCGGTCGACAAGAAATGCCTCTTGCACGCTGAAATCAAACTCCTGCCCGAGCAGGTCCAGCGCATGGGTCACGCGCTCATCGACCCGCTCCTGGTACAGGCGGAACATCGCGAACGGCACATCAAGCCTGCGCTGGTTCAGTGCCTCGTCCAGGCCGAACCGGTATGCCTCGAAACTCTCGATATCCGCCTGGTGGAAATAGCTCCGGTTCGGATCGAGTGCGCCGACATAGGCCTCCAGGATTTTCTCCGAAAGGAAGTCGTCGATGCTGAAATCCTTGTAGTGGTACTTGTCCAGGAAATGCGTGATCAGCCGGGTGGCCCGTTCATGCCGATCCTGTGGGACCAGTTGCGAACTGGTGCCCGAACAGGGTGCGCTGATAAGCACGGCAACCAGCGCAAGGGCAAGGGGCAGCTGACGGGATGGGTGCATGGGTCTGGTCGGGATGATGGAATGTCCTTGTATCAATTTGCGGCTTTCGGGCCTGTCCCCGGGAAGCCTGGCTTTTGTGTACAGGCGAAGTATATAGCGAAATTGTACCCGATGGAGAAACGCGGGATTATCATGGGTACCCCGATGCCTGTGAAATTTGCAGCATAAGCAGGTATTCTGCCTGCAGCCGAAACCACACCGGGCAGTTCATATCACCTGCCTGGACAGCATCAATTCAGTTCTTGCGAGAAGTAGAGTCAATGGAAGCGAATCAAATCCTGGACGAATGGCAACGGTCTCTCAATCAAGGCGACCTGGAAAATATCGCCCGCCTCTATTCGGATGAGGCAGTGTTGTGGGGCACGTTCTCGGACACTCTCCGGGACAGTCCGAGGCTGATCAGGGAATACTTTGAAAAGCTGCTCGAGAAAGATGGCCTGCGGGTGGAGTGGGGCACGATGTGCACCCGGTCCTGCGATGGCTTTCATCTGTATTCCGGGACCTACGCGTTCTCCTATGTGGAGGCCAAGCCGGTCACCGTGCCAGCGCGTTTCACGTTCGTCATCGGGCGCGACAAGGATGTCGGGTTCAGGATACTGACGCACCATTCTTCGCTGGTACCGAGTAACCCTGGACCCTAGACCCTAGCTGTAGCCGCCAACACATCATAGAATAGTCCACCCCTGCTGGCACGGCTCAGATGAGTCAAAAATGATCTCATTTTTTGCACCTGTAGAAGGTGCGCACCATTCCATCAGATTGCATGTACGCACAACCTGGGACTCTCCTATGCGGGTAAGGATGTCAGAACTGGTAAATCCAAAAGTACTAGTGCCAAGGGCCACCTGGCTTCCATTTCGCTGCAAAGTCCTGCTCAAGCACCAGTGCACGGCTTGGAGGCAGGAGAAATCTCCCCAAAAAGCTACAAACATTTGCCAATAACGGTGGGTCTGCCATCAGCATGCCTCTTTGGAGAAAGGCGTTCCATTGTGCGTTTTTTTGCACGCTCTCATAGAATTCAGCACTGAGTCCAGACGGGGTGTGCTCTGGCACAGATGTCCCGCGACGTGAAAAGGTGTTGCGTATCGCATCAACCAACAATGTTCCGTCGAAGTCAAAATTATGGGCAATAAACCACAGATCGTAAAAATCTTTCATTCGGCTGTTTACAATGCCTAAATTGACCAGCGCTTGATATTTTTCTGCTACTACGGTTTCTCGAGGATATGCTCTCAAACGAGGTGCAGGATTATCCAGCAGAGTGGGATAATCGATCTCTTTAGCATCAGGAGTCACAGCATCTCCAAATCCAATATCTGCCTGAATCGGAATACGAGCACCTGCCAGACTGCCGGCGAGCTTCACACGTATCCCTGCGTATTCCATCTCACCACGGATCACGTCAGTTCGAATGCTGTCCACCATCAGCGTCAGGCCATCATCCTCAACATCGGCGACACAAAGTTCACGAAAAACTATAGATAAGGCTTCCTCACTGCTTTCACCAGAACCAAGAAGATCGATATCCAGCGTCGGACGGTGCAGCTGATCACTCCACAGCATAAACAGCATTGCACCTTTCAACACAAAGCGATCCTTATATTTAGACTTGCTCAAGCGATACAAGAGCCGTTCACGCCCATATTGAATCAGGACTGACTGGAAATCTTCACCTCGTTCCCTTGCCAATGCCAACAGGCGGTCGCGTACCGATGCTGCCCTGTTTCTGCGGTATTTATCATTCACGTCGTAAGTGATTCCAGATAGGGGCGCATGACGTTGCGAACACGACAAGTTGCTGCATAGTGCCATAGGTCATCAACTGTGCAGTGTCGTGCACGCAGACATTCTTTAAGTGCTTCAATCGCTACATCCAAGCCAATTTTATTCCGATACTTGAAACAGTCAGCAACAGTCTTTGCGGGAGAATAAACGTGCACTGTCACCCCTTTTACCTGATGACTCTCAACCCCAGCATGCAGTGCAGCCTTAGAAAAGCGCACAATACGCAACGGCGGGTACTCTAGGCGCGGCCGCCAAGATTTTTCACCTATGGCCAGCCAGACCTCGAAAGCTGACTGTGTCGTAAGATTATGAAAGCGCAAGGCAGACAGTAGGCAAATCACTCCTTTGGGCACGCGTTTAGAGGCCTCGGCAAGCGAGCGGTGCTCCGTAGCACCGCTCTCCGGCAAGGTATACAGCCCTCGACCAATACGCTGCAGCTTGCCTTCCTCACAGAGGCGGCTCAGACAGGTACGTGGAAGGCCGTGACGGTCGAGTTCCCGAGGACGCAGAATCTCTGCTTTTCTGACCAGTTTCAGGACCTTGTCTGCCTGTTTGGTTGATAGGACCACTGGCATGCCTTTCTTTTGGTGTTACATTATATAGGGGATTATACAATAACCCCTAGGAAATGTAACATCGAGGGAAGATGCAGATTACACAGCTTTTGTCATGATGGGTTGATGAAGATCAGAGATAAAAACATGCAGAACGCTGAATAGCGTGAATTGTTTGTGTTGGATGCTAGTGCTACTCCACTGGATGAATAGCCACGGTCGTCTTTTCCATGGCTAATGCTAACCCGAAATTGCGTTCAGGCCCCTCTTGAGCCGCTTGAGACCGGCCTGGATCTCATCATCCGGGAGGGCACCGAACGAAAGCCTGATGTGACAGCCTTCGTGCAGCCCGAAGGCCGAACCCGGCAGGGTCGCCACCCCGTGCTCCGTGATCAGTGACTGCACCAGCGCCAAGTCCTCGACCGGGCTGTCAAGGTCAAGCATCACGTAAAAAGCTCCTTCCGAGACCGGCGCACTTTTCAGGCAGGCGATGCCCCCGAGCCCGTCCAGCACCATGGCGCGCTTGCGTGACATGTGCTCGCTTTTTGACTTCACGAACGCCTGGTCGGCCTCCAGTGCACCGAGCGCCGCATGCTGGGAAACCATGGGCGGGGAAATCAGGATGGTGTCCTGGATCTTCTTCACGGCCTCCAGCAGGTGCTGTGGAATGACCATGTAGCCGACCCGCCAGCCTGCCAGCCCGTAGCCCTTGGAAAACGAGAACAGGGAGATCGTGTGGGCGCAGCTTGCGGGATTTGAGGCCGGGGAATAGTGCTCGTGGCGGTCGTAACAGAAATCCTCGTAGGCCTCATCGCTGATATGGTAGATGCCGTGCTTTCGGCACAGCCCGTTCACGCCCGCCAGTTCCTCGCGCGTGTACACGGCCCCGCTGGGGTTGTTCGGGCTGATGGTGGCGATGGCCCGGGTCCGGTCCGTGATGGCCGCCTCAATGTCCTCGAGTCTCACATGGTAGTGGCCGTCGGTCGAGACGGTGACCGGCTTGCAGCGCTCCATCACCAGCGACATTTCGTGGTTGAAGTAGTAGGGCAGGGGGAGGATGACCTCATCCCCCGGGTCGCACAGGGCCAGGACGGCCGTGTTGAACGCCATGTTGGAGCCGGCCGTGACGACGATGGTATTGCCCTCGCCGGTGCGGATGCGGTTTCGGGCATTCAGTTTCTGTGCCAGCGCGTGCTGCAGTTCCGGGGTCCCCTCGACCGGCCCATAGCGGTTGATGGCAGGATCCGCCAGGCACCGGCGGACCCGGTCGAAGACCTCGGGCGGAGGCGCGTAGAATGCCACCCCCTGTCCGAACGAAATCGTGCCCCGGTGTTTTCGTGCCAGCGCACCCACCAGGGGGATTACCGGGCTTTGCACGGCGCGCATGCGTTGGCTGCTGTCCATGGTATCCGTTCCTGGCTGGGTATCCCGGCCGGGATCAGAAGGCAATCCGCCGGTAGATGTCCGAGACCCGGTAGGGGAGCTTGTCGACATTGTCCACCACCGTGAAGTTCGCCGGGCCGTACATGTGCTGCAGGTAATCCATGGCCTCGTCATCGATCGTGATACAGAAGGGGTGGATGCCGAGGTACTTGGCCTCGATCAGTGCACGCCGTGTATCCTCGATGCCGTAGGGTCCCCGGTAGCCGTCCTGGTCGTCCGGTCGGCCATCGGACAGCGCAATCAGGAGCTTGGTGCGGGCCTCCACCTGGTGCAGGCGTTTCGTGAGATGGCGAACGGCCGCGCCCATCCGGGTGTAGCCCTGGGCCTGGATGCCGCTGATGCGCGCCTTGACCGCACCGTCATAGGGCTCGTCGAATTCCTTGATCCGGTAGAGTTCGCAGCGTTCGTGGGTGAAGCCCGAAAACCCGTAGATGGAGTAGCGATCACCGAGGATCTCCAGCGACTCGCAAAGCAGGACCAGGGACTCCCTTTCCATCTCGTTGACCCAGCCGGCCGTGGAACCGCTCATGTCGATCATGAACATGACCGCGATGTTGCGCTCCGTCTTGCGCGAGCGCGTGAACAGGTTCTGCGAGGCTTCCAGGCCGATCCGGGTATCCGAAAAGGCCTCGATCACCGCATCCAGGTCGATATCGTCGCCGTACGGCTGGCGCTTGACGCGCCGGTCATCCTCGCGCAGGGCCTCGAAGGTGCGGTGCAGGTGTTTCAGTAGGCCCCGGTGCTTGTCCAGGGTCCGGGGCACGAAGTCGTCCTGCACCGGGGCGACCTCCAGCTCCTTCAGGCGGCACCATTCCTTGCGGTATTTCTGGCGCGAGTGATCCCACTCGTCATACAGCCAGGTGGCTTCATCCCCCTGCGAGGACGCCGCCTGCGGCGCGGGACCTGGCGCACCCTCGTCCAGGGGCGACTCCGTCGCCACGGCGTCCAGGTAGTCGTCCGGAACCCGGCCCAGGTCCTGCACGATGGAATCCAGCAGCTGCTGGATGTTCTCCGGCGGCTCGATCGGGTCCCCGCCGAACTGCAGCTCGATCTTGCGCCCGTCCGCCGGGGCCTCGCCTTCCAGTTCCTCGACGGTGAAACCGGCCTTGGCGTCCTTTGGCTCCTCCGGGCTCCTCATGCCGTATTTCTCGAGCTCGTGCTGCAGGTCGATCAGGCGTTTCTCAAGGGCGCGCCGGTCCCGCTGCACCCGGGCCTCGCGCACCGTCCAGGCTTCCTTGGGATTCAGGCTGCCCTGGTAGATCTTGTCCTCGGGGGCCGCCTCGTCCTTGTACACGGCCTCGAGGAAAAAGATCGTGTCCTGCACGGTCATGTCGGCATCGCGCAGCCTGCGGATGGCGTTTTGCCAGCGCTTTGACAGCGCGTCGGTGTGCAGCTTCGGGCTGAAATTCTGCATGGCCCGGAAGGTGCCGGGCAGCTCACGCTCGATGCAGGCGTCCAGGCGCAGGGTCTCCAGCTTGTGAAACAGCGACTGTGCGCGTTGCGGATCGGGGTAGGTCGCCAGGAAAGCGCCGATGTTGAGGGTCCACGTGCCGAACCAGGTCTGTGCCCACTGGTGCACGGCCATGGCCTTGTACAGCGCGAAATTGTCCTCGTAGCGATCGAAGTCGCTCAGCACCTCAGGCAGCCGGATGACCTCGGTGTCGGTGTAGCAGGCGGTGCCGGGCTCGATGGCAAGCTTCCTGCCGTTGAGGCCGGTCGCGAAGCTCTCCAGGATGCGCGAGATCCTGTCGAGGGAGACACTGTTCGGCGCCTCGGTGATGGACTGCACGAACTCATCCACGTTCTTCATCGCCTCGCTCGCCGCCTCGCCACCTTCCGTGTTGTGGAGTTCCTGCAGCCGGGCGAGCCAGCCGTCCCAGTGCGCCTCGTCGACCAGTTGCAGGCTCGGCGGTGCAAACCGGCAGAAGTCGTAGGCCAGATCGAGGCTGGTGGTACTGAGCCGCTCGGCGGACTCCAGGAAGCGGTCCTGGTCGGCCTTGGCGTGTTCGGAGAGCTGCTTTGCCGGGATCAGCATGTCCTTCGCGGAGGTGACCTTGTGGTCGGCGATCAGCTCCATGCGCAGCTTCAGCTCCAGCACGCCCATGCCGCCGTAGATGGCGCTGTTGGTCGGGGTGCTGAGCCGTTCCTGGGGCTTTTCCGGCGCCGGAGCGGACCCGGGCGCGCGAGTCTTCTTTTTCCAGAACATCAGATGCTGCCACATGGCGGAACCCTCGGCGGCCTAGCCCAGCAGCGTGGCCTTGGCCTGGTTGATCTTGGCAGACAGGTAGTCATTGCCTCCCCGGTCCGGGTGCAGTTTCTGTATCAGTCGCCGATGCGCCTCGATGACCTCGTCCTCGGAGGCGCCTTCGTCCAGGCCCAGTATCGCATAGGCTTCCTGGCGGGACAGGCCGCCGCGATCCGCCCGGCGTTTTTGCCCCGCATCACCCTGGCTGTAATGGTCCTGCCAGCCGGTTTGCCCGGAACGCTGCAGGTAGGCCGCCAGCAACTGCGCCGATGGCGGGTCCTGGCGGGAATATTCACGGAGCAGGGCGGTGAGCTCGGGTTGTGAGAGGTCCTGCAGTTTTCTTCCCTGGTGCGCCCCCTGCTTGATCTCGCCGCCAAGCTGGCCGGTGGCCGGGTCCAGTTCGACCTTCAAAAAGCGCGTTTCCATGCTGGCCTGCCGGTTGAAGGAGAAATCGGGAGGCGGGTCGCGAAAGCGGTGCAGCAGGCCCTTCAGCATCGGCAGGTAGCTGATCAGACCGAGCATGCGGCGGATGAACGGCACGATGGCCGCCACCAGCGCAAAGATCCAGTGCAGCCTGCCGGTGACGGCAAGACCCAGCAGAACGACCACGGCCAGCCCGGCCATCCACTTCCACTGCACTTGCCTGGGCTGTCTGACCAGCCAGCGAATCCCGAACCAGAGCCCGACGATCAGGGCGATCAGGCCGACTTCACGTATCATGCGATGATCCCTTTGCCACGGCTTGCGCGTGTGCGCCTGCGACTCCTGGAATTGTAGAGAATAAAAGTTGCATCAGTGTACCCGAATCCTTGCCGCTCGGCTGTTCCGGGTCCCGGACTCCGGGGCATGCCACCCTGTGCGGATGGCAGCCCTTCGCCTCTGTCCCTATACTGGCGGCATGGGAGCCATCAGGGAACATGGAAGAACGCGGGGTGGCGCACACCCGGTACGGCGACAGGAAACCCTTCGCACAGGGACTGCCTGCAAAGAAGCACCGGCAGGCGCCTGCCCGGGCAGGTAATCCATCATGCAGCACGCCACACCGCTGGATTGGCTGGGCCTCGCGGCCCTGACTGCAATGTACGGCAGCGCGTTCATGCTGACCAAGCTGGCGGTGGCCGAGCTGTTACCCGTCACGGTGACGGCCGGGCGAATTGCCATTGCCGCCGTGCTGCTGTTGTCGCTGGCTCTCATTCGAAAGGAGTCGTTCGGCTTCCTGCGTACCCTCTGGCCCCTGATCATCGCGCTGGCCATCTTCGGCAACTGCCTGCCGTTTTACCTGATCAGCTGGGGCCAGCAAACCGTCGACAGCGGGATCGCGGGGATCCTCATGGCCGTCATGCCCTTGGCCACGATCGTGATGGCCCATTTCTTCGTGCCCGGGGAACGACTGAATGCACTGCAGGTGCTGGGTTTTTTGACCGGGTTCGCCGGAATCCTGGTCCTGCTCGGCCCGGCGGCGGTCACAGAGCTTGACCACGAAACCCACACGTTCTTGCCCATGCTGAGCGTCCTGGGCGGTGCCCTGTGTTATGCGCTCAATACCATCCTGGCCAAGCAACTGCCCAGGGAAAGCCTGCTGGCCATATCCGCAGCCGTGATCGCGGTGTCGGCCCTGATCATGCTGCCCGCCTGGTGGGCAGCCGGGGGCGGAGCATCCATCCAGCTGGTGAGCACGGAGTTCCTTGCGGTGGTGCTGCTCGGACTGTTCCCCACGGCCTTGGCCACCCTGATCTATTTTGCGGTGATTGCCCGGGCGGGGCCTTCGTTCCTCTCACAGATCAACTACCTGATTCCGGTCTGGGCGCTGCTGATGGGCATTGCGCTGATGAACGAGTCCTTCAGCCTCCACGTGTTTCTTGCACTGACCGTCATACTCGCGGGCATGGCCATTGCCGGGCGCGGCAGGCCGTTACCGGGCTATAGACAACAGGTGACCACCCCCCCGGAGCGCTGATCTTCAATATGAATGGCACTCGCAGTGCCCCTGGGGCTGCAGGCATTGCCATTTGCAGGCCTGACCTATTAGACCCTGTATCCGGCAAGTATAATTGTGCAAAACCATGCATCTTCCCGGCACATATGCAGGACCTGGTGAAGCAAGGGTCCCTGGCGGTGTCCGGCACTGAATGCCAGTACTGCAAGGAGCCTATTCATGACAGCAAACCGTGTGCAACAGATTTTGGACCAGGTCGGCGCCCTGGCTTTTCCGGGCATCTACGACACCCTGTCTGCAAAAATCGCAGAGCAGGTGGGCTTCCCGATGGCGTTCGTGTCCGGCTATTCGCTGGCCGCGGCCACCATCGGCGAGCCGGATTTCGGCCTGCTGACCCAGACCGAAGTGGTCGAGCGCGCACGCGCCATTTGCTCTAGCGTGCCCATCCCCGTGATCGTCGATGCCGACACCGGCTACGGCAACCCGCTGAACGTGCACCGCACGGTCGAGCTCCTGATGAATGCCGGGGCCGCCGGCTGCTTCCTGGAGGACCAGGTGTGGCCGAAGCGCTGCGGCCACATGCGCAACAAGAAAGTCATTGCGCGCGAGGACTACCTGCAGAAGATCCGAGCGGCGGTGGATGCCCGCGCCAACCACGACTTTTTCATCGTGGCACGCACCGATGCCGAAGCCGTGCACGGCCTGGACGAGGCCATCGCGCGCGTCACAGAAGCCCGCGAGGCAGGAGCCGATGCCAGTTTCGTGGAAGCGCCGGGCTCCATGGAGCAACTGGAGCGGATCGGGGAGCGGGCCCCCCGGCCGATCGTCGCCAACATGATCGAGGGCGGCAAGACCCCGGTACTGGCGAAAGCGCAGCTGGAATCGCTGGGATTCCAGCTCATCCTCTATCCGCTGACCGGCCTGTTCGCGGCCGGGCACGTGCTTCGCAGCCTGTATGCGCACCTGCACGAAACCGGCACCACCCTGGGCATGGAAAACGAGCTGCTCAGCTTCTCCGAGTTCAACGACCTGATCGGGGTCGAGGAAAAGTACCGGTTCTCCGAGAAGTACGGCGAGTAGCCGGGCGCCTATCCGGTCACCAGCCGGATCATGAAGTCGCTGAGTGCTGCGGCCGCCAGCGTGATCACCGCGAGGCAAATGAGGTTCAGCCAGATGCCGGTTCTTCGCATCTGCTGCGAGCTGATGTGGCCCGACCCGAAGACGATAGCATTGGGCGGGGTGGCAATGGGCAGCATGAACGCGCAGCTTGCCGCGATCGAGGCCGGGATGATCAGGGTGTAGGGGTGGATGCCGAGCGCCGGGGCGATCGCAGCCAGGATCGGCACCAGCGTCGCCGTGGTCGCGGTATTCGAGGTCAGCTCGGTCAGGAACACCACGGCGCTGATGACCACCAGCAGGATCAGGAACACGGGCAGGAACGACAGCCCCAGGGCCTGTGCACCGATGAATTCCGTGACCCCGTTGGCCTTCACGGCCGCGGCCAGGCTCAGTCCTCCGCCCAGCAGAATCAGGATCCCCCAGGGCAGGTTCTTGAGGTCCACCCACTGCAGGATGAATTGCCCGGGGTGGTTCCTGGCTGGGAGGATGAACAGCAGCACCGCGGCGAAAATCGCGATGCCGGAATCCGTGAGCCCGGCAAGCGGCACGAACACCTGGCCGGACCAGGAGAGCTCAAGTTGCTGCAAGGAGGTGCGCCCGAGCCACAGCACGACGGTGAACGCGAACACGCCGAGCACAGCCCTTTCCTCATAGTCCATGGTCCCGAGTGCCCGTTTTTTCTCGCGCAGGGCCGCCGCTGAACCGGAAAGCCGGATGGCATCGACCTTGTAGACGACCTTGGTCAGCAGCCACCAACTCAGGGGCAGCAGCACCAGCACGACGGGCACGCCGATCTTCGACCATTCGAAGAAGCTGATGTCCTGCTGGTAGGGCGCATCGATGGCATCACGGATGAAAGAGACCGCAAACGAATTGGGGATGGTGCCGATGACCGTCGAGATCCCGCCGATGGAAGCGGCGTAGGCGATGCTCAGCATGATGCAGGTCGCAAATGCATGTTCCCGGTGGGTATCTTCGCCGGAATCACCGTTGAACAGCACCAGGCCGATGACGCTCAGCCCGATCGGCAGCATCATGGCAGTCGTGGCCGTGTTGGAGATGAACGCGCTCAAAAATGCGGTGGCCAGCATGAATCCGCCGACGATGCGCGCCGGGGAGTTCCCGACCCGGCTCAGGATGCCCAGTGCAATCCGCTTGTCCAGTCCCCACCGCTGGATGGCGGTTGCAATCAGAAACCCGCCGAGCAGCAAGAAGATGATGTGCGAGGCGTAGGGGGCGGTCGCATCGCGGATCGAGGCAACCCCGAACACCGGGAAAAGCGCGATGGGCAGCAGTGCCGTCACACGGATATCTGCCGCTTCGGTCAGCCACCAGATCGCCATCCACACCAGCATGGCCAGGGTGGCCTTGGCCGGGTGATCCAGATGCGCCAGATCACCTGTCCCGGAGACGAACTGGTCCGGGAGCAGCAGGTAGACGAGCAGTGCGCCCACCGGTCCGGCAATGAGGTAGATGAGCTTGCGGCGGGCGGTGGTCATATCTCCGTGGTCTGCGGTTTGCTATTATTTTACTGGCCTGCCGGAAATCAAGTACCGGTGGCGGCCGGACTCTCTCCATGGCAAACAATACCGTACAGACGCTCGATACCCTATCACGACCGGTCCGGGATCTCAGGATCTCGGTAACCGACCGGTGCAATTTCCGTTGCAGCTACTGCATGCCCAAGGAAGTGTTCAACAGCCAGTATGAGTTCTTGCGCAGGGCGCAACTGCTGAGTTTCGAGGAAATCACCCGGGTGGCCAGGATCTTCGCCTCAATGGGAGTCCGGAAAATCCGGCTGACCGGGGGAGAGCCGCTGTTGCGCAAGAACCTGGCGGTACTGATCGAACGTCTAGCGACCCTCGATTCCATCCGCGATATCAGCCTGACGACCAACGGGGTACTGCTTACCGAGGCACGCGCCCGCCAGCTCAAGGAGGCTGGTCTGAACCGCATCACGATCAGCCTGGACACCCTGGACCCCGAAACCTTCAGGGCGATCAGCAATGCGGATTTCGGTCCGGACCGCGTGCTTCGGGCCATCGAAGAGGCGGAAACGGCAGGGCTGGCACCGGTCAAGATCAACATGGTGGTGAAGAAGGGTGCCAATGAAGGCTCCGTTGTACCCATGGCCCGGCATTTCCACGGCACCGGCAGGGTTGTCCGCTTTATCGAATACATGGATGTCGGGCATACGAACCAGTGGAACCTCGACGACGTGTATACCGCGGCAGAGATTGTCAGCGACCTGCGTGAGGAATTCGACCTGGAGCCGGCTGAACCCAACTACCGGGGAGAAGTGGCTAAACGCTGGCGCTACAGGGATGGCGGCGGGGAGATCGGTATCATCGCTTCCGTGACGCAGCCGTTTTGCCGGGACTGCACGCGCGCACGTTTGTCTGCCGAGGGCAAGCTGTATACTTGCCTTTTCGCGACCCGGGGGCACGACTTGCGGCACCTGTTGCGCGAAGGCGCCGATGACCAGTATATTGCGGATGCAGTCAGGAGGGTCTGGTCAAAGCGGGACGACCGCTATTCGGAAACCCGCACATCGGAATCCCCCTTACTTCCCAAAATAGAAATGTCGTATATTGGCGGGTAACGGAGTTCACGCCTGCAAGCCAAAAGGCGTTTCGCAAGTAGTAACACGGCTAGGTGGCAGAGTGGTGATGCAGCGGCCTGCAAAGCCGTCTATACCGGTTCGATTCCGGTCCTAGCCTCAATTTGCTCGCCTGGGTGGCGGAATTGGTAGACGCAAGGGACTTAAAATCCCTCGCCCGTACAGGGTGTGCCGGTTCGACTCCGGCCCCAGGCACCATTTGAACCATCCGAAAATGTCCGGGGAAATCCAGAAACGTCTATAAGCCATAATTTTAACAGTGTGCTATGCGATTCTCGTTGTTCTCCAGTGTCCAGCAACGTTCATTGGTATCCGGGAAAAATGACAGTACTTTTCGGTTCAATTTAAAAAGTCCTGTCAGGGCGTTGAAGATGGATCGCAGTCTTGCGGTTGATGCCCCTGTTGCATGATCCGGAAAATCTTCTTATCCCTGAGCTAAAAATTTCGACGCCGTAATTCGCGGGGCATCCAGCTTTCCAAAACGTACAGCACGGTGCAGTCAGTATTCGGGCTCTGCATGCAGCCGTGTCACTCCCGTTTCGCGCCGAAGGCGCCGACATACGCCCCGGTATCGAACACGCCCCACGCCTCCTCGTGGCCCGGACCGTAAAAGCGCCCGTCGATGCGGTCGCTGCTGGCTGTGCCCTTGGCGAAGCTGCCGCCGGCCGGTTGCATGCCGGTCCATCGCAGCGCTGCGCCGTCAAGGTCGAGATCGACATCGACCCGGGGCCGCGACAGGTCCGCAATCCGCAGCTCCGCAGACCCGGGGAGATGCGTGAAGTCGGCAATGCGAACCGCCTCGGCGAGGCCCCGCCAGGTCGCGCTTCCCGTGCCTGTGGGATTCGCCCCCGACACCTCGCCGTCCGCCCAGGCATGCGCCGTTGTGAAGTCACCGCTCCATTGCTGCCCACTGGCCTCGACCGAAAGGGAACCCGTCCCGATCGTCACCGCCGCAAAACCGTGCTCGGCCCAGAAACCATAGCGGGTGAACGACGCACCGGAGGCGGTTGCGGAAATTCCGGAGAAGACCTCCGTGAGCGCCGGCCCGCTGGTTGTGCCCGTCACCGTCCCGAAGCCGTCCCGCATCCCGGTGCCGTCATCACCCGACAATTCCCGCAGGTCATCCGTCGTGCAGTCACCGCCCGGGCAGGACAGCGCCACGGACCCGGCTTCTTCGATGGGTGGCTCACCTTCGCGCCTGAGCGTGTAGTCGAAGCGAAGGCCGGACACCAGCGCCGCAGCAGGTTCGGCGACAGGAGTGCCGGTGTCAGGCGGCATCGCGGGGCTACCGCCCCCACCCCCGCCGCAGGCGGCCAGCCCCAGTGCACCCGCAAGCGCTGCGGCTTGCAGGGTCCGGACCTTCATTGCAACCGGTTTCCTTCCGGGCCGGCCTTGGGTCCGTATCTTCATGTCCGCCTCCTCAGTACCACAGTCGCAGGTCGAGTCGGAGCGCATGCTCCGGCCTTGCCGTCTCGTTCTCGCTGCGCTCGCCCACAAGCTCCAGGCGCAACGCTTCGCGCGACGCCTCAAACCGTGTCCCGAGCCGCAGGCGCCGGTGGTCGTCCCCGGCAAGGCCCGCCTCGACGAACGGTGTAAGCACCCCCTGCGCGGGCACAACGAATCCATACCCGAGTTGCGCATCCATAGTGCTCTTGTTCACAGGCCCCTGCGGGTTCGCCATCTCCTCGTTCCAGAGCGTTTTCGCACCGCCCGTTGCTGCGCCCCAACGAGGGTTCAGCGCAATGAACAGGCCACGCCCGTCCACACCGGGCCCTGCGCGCGCGGTCAGGCTCACGCTCTGCTCTTGCGCACCCTCATCGCTGTGCGTCGCGAGCCAGCGCCCGCGCGCTTCAATAAACATTCTCGGCGCAACGTAGCGCAGCCCGCCGGCAAGCTCGACACCGCTGCCATCAAGGCCGTCGCCGCCGTCCTGTCGAAACGCCGCTTCCAGGAACGGCTCGAACGCGGCATCGCGTTCAAGTTCGAAGTGCCGCGAAGCTTCCATCCCCGCGCGCAGGCGCCAGCTGTCGGCGGAGAGCCTGTGAATGTCATCCGGGCCGTCATCGGTCTCGATCCGCGTGACGCTCGCATCCGCACCCATCGCGAGCGCCATCCCGGCGAGCTCGGGAAATGCACGCCGGATCCCCACCGATGCCATGTGCATCGACAGGTCGCCGGACTCCGTCTCCCCGTCCTGCGGCTTGTGGCGCGCATCGCCCGTGCCCACGCCTGTCACACCGTACAGCTCCAGGCCGTCGCCCAATTCCCAGCGCCCGTAGGGATAAATCGCCGTCAGCTTCGTGTCCAGGCGGCCCTTGCCCGGCAGGCCATCCCCGGCGAAGTTGTAATCCGCATCGCCCTCGCCGTGCGACACCGCAAGCCCCGCCACCCAGGACCCGGCCCGTGCATCAATCCCGAGCCAGCCCGTGCGCAACTCGCCGTCGTAGCGCTGGCGCGCATCGCCCCGGCCCGCGAAGGTACCGAGATCACCCCGGCCCCATACCGACCACAGCGTCGCAGACGGGTCGGACAGGCTATTCTCTGACCCGCCCAGATGCACCGAGAAACCGCTCTGGGCGAACAGCTCTCCGGTCGTCATCGAACGGCCCCATGCTACCGCCGCACAGGTCGGCGAGCGCACCGCCGTACAGAATCCGGATCCGTGGTCCTCCACGGCCAGATTCTGCAGCGATATCCGCCGGCCCGCCAGCGACAGGCCGCTCATGCCGATGTCGCCGAACCGTGCCCCGATGTTGTCCAGCGTGCTCGCCATCGCGCGCCTCGCCACCGCCGCGAGCGCGCGCTTCACCGCTTCCTGGACCTGTGCCCGGTTCGGGGCCACCACCGGGGGGCCATCACCGCCGGGAGGGGGTTCAGGGACCGTAGGGGAGACGCCATCACCATCGAACTGCCAGATGCATTGCGCGGTGACACCGGGGGTGTCCTTGAGCCTGAACTCGAACCCCCTGAAACCGGGGAACGTCTCGCGCAGCACGGCAAACGTACCACTGCCTTGACCAAGGTTCGTGCGGCCGGACGTCGCGACCGGCAGCGCCTGCTGCCATTGCCCGTTGGCGTCGCCAAGCACTCTGGACTGTGTTTCGGTCACCGCAACCGGGGCGGGTGTGAGCACCAGCGCGTACTCCGGCCGCACGGAGGTGTCGGTGACCGTTTCGCCGCACGCCGGGGTAAGACGGGAGGTCTCGACGCTCAACTGCAACCCTTCGTCGTCTCGGATCGTGATCTCCACCGAAATCCCGGTGCCCGCCGCGAGGGGCGCCGGCAGGCTGTGCGTGCGCAATGCCACCGTGAAGGTCTCGTCCATCTCGTCGGCGTCCTGGTTGGTCGTGATCGTGCCCGTTCCGCTGGTCTCGCCGGTGCTGACCGTGATGCTCGTCAGCGTCCCGTGGCTGGCGGGTTGCGTGCTGTCGGTGATCCTCACCGGGATGTCCACGTCGTGCGTCAGCGCCCGCGACAGCGTTGCGGTCACGGTCACGCTCGATCCCTCCGTCACCGGGTTCGGGGAAGCGGAAAGCGAGACGGTGGGGAGGATGGGGCGGATGATCTCCCGTGGCGTGCCGGTCGTGGATACCCAGTTGCTGTAAGTAATTGTCTGTCCCATCATAGCCCATCTACGAACCCTGACCCCGATTTCGTAGGTTGTGCCATTCGTCAAGCCTGTGATTTCACTGGCTCCTGACAGTTTGTAACTTTGGGGTTTTCCGTTCGCCCCATTGATATTCAACCAAGTGCTCGTGCCCTGCACCTTCCAGCGAATGTAGTGGGAATAAATTACGTCGTGCCTTGCGAAGTCTGCGTAAGTGGGATTGATCCACCATACCGTCAGCTTCGTGTCATCCGAGGCTGTGTTCAGATTGGTGACTGGATCTACCGTCTGTGCCTGCGCGGGCGCGACCGTGAATAGCAAAAGGGCACCGAGCAGCAGCGCCCGTAGCCTCGTCCAAGTAGGTGTCAAGATTCGTCCTGACACGATTTCCCTCCGGTTGTTCGCAGATTTATTATATAAAAACACACACCCCAACACCATCTTCGGTGTAGGGAGCACATGATCTGTCCGGTTTTCATGGGGTCTCGAAGGAGGTGCCCGATGAGACGGACGGAGTGGTTACAGGAGACGAGACGAATGAGGTTTGAAGAAGCGTATGAGGGCTGGACGGAACGTCGTCTCAACCAGGCGACGGCCTTGGACAGGCTGTGCGACCAGCGCCTGGGCTAGGTGTCGCACCGGCGTGCGCCGGTGGACGAGGTGATGCGGCTGGTGGACCGCTACCGCAGGCAAGGGGGCTCTCGGAGCGGGCCTTCAGGACCCACCAGGATCGCTTGGTGAAGGAACTGGCTGCGGCCGGCATCACGGACATGGAAGCAGCCAACCGCTGCCTCGCACAAGTGTACCTGCCAGCGTACAACGCCGAGTAATGTCCGCTGCGGTGCGAACTCCTGCAGGGAACAGGAAAAAAGCGGACAGTTTATTTGCTCTTAACATACTTTTGACAGCATCAATGAAAATTGAAAACAAAAATACTTATATATAGCAGTGCTTTAGTTTAAAAATTTGACTCCGGCCCCGGCACCATTTGAACTGTCCGAGAACGTCTGAAAAACCCATAGACGTCCATATAACATAGTAAAATCAGCTGTATACATATACTTTTTCATCTTACTATGTCTTATGGGATTTGCTGGCATCCAGAAAAGTTTGACAATACTTTTGTCGGTATCTCGGTTTGATTCAAAAAAGTACCGGCAAAATGTCCCGCACCAACACGCGCCTCAAGGCTACCAAACCCCGTTCCTGTAGTTGCAAGATAGCGGGAAAGCGGGTTTCTCGGGATTTTCGTAACGCCTGAGTGTCCCAGACGAGATCGCAGAGAGCCTGGAGCAATCACGGCTCGCCACGGCTTTTCTCGGTGGCCAATGCCGGCCCGGTTTTCATCCCAGGCCGGTTTCGTTTTCAAAATTGCCCGAATTCTGGTGTATCTCTTTTAGGGAATATGGTATCGTGTCGGCGGTGGTTCAAAGATCTCTGAAGCACTGAGAAGCAAATGAGAGAACCCAGAAGGAGCAATAACAACATAAATCACTTCTGAACATGGACCACTCGCCAGCGTGCGAAGTATTTGACAAGCCCTTTCTCCTCTAGTTGGGTTATAAATTAAAACAAAAAGTCAAAGCGGACACGCAGAAAACGGCAACCATCAACCCGTCCATCGTGGCGGGTTTTGTTTTTTGTTGGTACACTTCAAGGGTGCCTTTCGCATAGAAAATGCAGTGCACTGGTTCCAAATGAAGATGATCATTCAGGTATAACGAGGAGCCCTTATGGAAGACCAGGACCTGAAGCGAGCCGGCCTCAAAGTTACGCTTTCCAGGATGAAGATTCTGGAACTCCTTGAAAATTCTGATAAAAGGCACATGAGCGCCGAAGACATCTACAAGGCCCTGATGGATGTCGGCAAAGAAATCGGGCTGGCGACGATCTACCGCGTGCTCACGCAGTTCGAGGCCGCCGGCCTGGTCATCCGCCACCACTTCGAAAGCGGGCAGGCCGTGTTCGAACTCGAGCGAGGCCACCACCACGACCACCTGATCTGCGTGAAGTGCGGCAAGATCGTTGAATTCGTGGACCAGTCGATCGAAGCCAAGCAGGAACAGATCGCCGAGGAAAACGGCTTCAAGATCTCGGATCACTCGCTGATCATCTACGGGGTATGCAGCAAAGAAAACTGCCCGCAATGAGCCGGCCTGAGTCCCTGGATTCCTGAGTTCGACCCTCGACCTCCAGGAGGAACGGTTCCGAATCCCCCGCCAATGTCCAATCCAGTCTTCCCCCCTGGCCCGGCCGGTAAAGGCAAGCTGGGCTGCCTGCCGGAAATGCGCCACAACCCCATGGCCTTCCTGCAGGACGTGGCTGCCGAATACGGCGGCATTGCCCGCATCAACATGGGGGCGTACTACTCCTACCTGGTTTCCGAGCCGAAGCTGATCAAGGAAGTGCTGGTCGACCACTACGACAAGTACAAGAAGAACACCCGCTACAAGCAGGTCCGGATGGTCATCGGCGAGGGCATGCTGCTGAGCGAGGGGATGGTCTGGAAAGAGCAGCGCACCCGGGCCCAGCCGAAATTCACGGCCAAGGCGCTGAACGCCCAGCTGGACTGGATCTCGAAACTCGCGGCCGGGTTCATCGATACCTGGCAGGCGCCTGCCCGGGCCGGGGACCCGATCGAGCTCGAGTACCAGTTCAACCTGCTGACCCAGTTGCTGGCCGGGGTCTGGGTGATGGGCCGGGGTTTCCAGAAGCGGGCTCCCACCGTGGCCGGCATCTACCACCAGATCCGCATGAACTGGCCGGAAATGACCGATCTCAGGGCCAGCCTGCTGCGCCCGAAGAACCTGAGGAAAACCGTTAATTTCAGGCTTGCCCTGCGAGAACTGAACCGCTGCGTATATGATCTGCTGGACGAATATCCCTCCATCATGCAAGACGACATCGGTTTTCTGAAACACCTGCTTGAAGAGGGCGCGGCCCCGGAGAAGCAGATCAGGCAAAACCGGCGCAGCCTGCGGGACCAGGTCCTGACGCTGTTTGTGACCGCGTTCGAGACGACTGCGACCTCGCTGTGCTGGACCCTGTACGTGATCGACCGCTACCCCGAGGTCAAGCAGCGCATCCGGGAAGAACTGGATTCGGTGCTCGACGGCGGGGAACTGACCCCGGAGCGGCTCAACCGGCTGGAGTACACCGAGAAGGTCGTCAAGGAATCCCTGCGCTTGTATTCATCGGTGCACTCGTTCTCGCGGGTGGCCCTGCAGGACCACCTGATCGGCGGCTACCGCGTCCCCAAGGACATGACCGTCATCATATCCTCGTACGTGACCCACCGCCTGGAACAATACTGGGAAGACCCGGAGCGTTTTGATCCGGAGCGCTTTGACAAGGCGCGCTCGGTCGGGCGATCACGGTTCGCCTACATCCCCTTCGCGGCCGGCCACCGCAACTGCATCGGCTCCTACATGGCGCTCATGCAAAGCAAGCTGGTCGTCGCGCTGATCATGCAGCGGTACGACCTGTCGCTGGTACCCGGCCATGTCGTTGAGCCGCAGGCGGCCACCACCATGCGACCCAGGTACGGGATGAAAATGAATATCAGCCGCCTGGCCGCCTGAAACGGTTGCGCCACGCATCCCGGGGTCAACTGCGGATACCCACGCCCCGGGTCAGCAGGTAAAGAGCCAGCCAGAACAGTACCATCAGAAACCCCACCATCACCGCCAGTGCGACGGACAGGTCGATGTCCGATACTCCCAGGATGCCCAGCCTGAAACCGTTCACCATGTACAGGATCGGGTTGACCTGGGACACGCCCTGCCAGAATTCCGGCAACATGTCGATACTGAAGAAAATCCCGCCCAGGTAGGTCAGGGGCGTCAGCACGAAGGTCGGGATGATCGAGGTGTCATCGAAACTTTTTGCAAAGATTCCGTTGATCAGGCCGGCGGTGGAGAACAGCGCCGCCGTCAGGATGGCCGTCACGATCACCAGGGCCAGGCTGTGGACCTGCAGGCGCGTGAAGAACATCGCCGTGAGAGTGACCACCACGCCTACCACCAGCCCGCGTGCGACCCCGCCCAGCACGAAGCCGAGCGCGATGATGTAGTTGGGCATGGACGAGACCAGCATCTCCTCGATGTGGCGCTGGAACTTGCAGCTGTGGAAGGACGACACCGAGTTCGCGTAGGAATTGGAGATGATGCCCAGCATGATCAGCCCGGGTGCGATGAATTCGATATAGGAATAACCGTCCACCTCGCCGATCCGCGAGCCGATGAACTTTCCCATGATCAGGAAATACAGGGCCACGGTGATCGCCGAGGGCAGGATGGTCTGCACCCAGATTCTCACAAACCGGCGGATTTCCTTCACCACCAGCGTGCGCAGGGCAATGAGCTGATGCGACGGGCTCATGACGGCTCCACGGGCTGTCCGGTCAGGGTGAGGAACAGCTCCTCGAGGCGGTTGGCCTTGTTGCGGATGCTCGACACCGTCACCGCCTGGCGGTCCAGGAGGTCGAACAGCCGGTGCAGGGTCTTGCCGTGCGAGAGCACGACCTCGAGCGTATACGCATCGAGCAGCCTGTAGCTGAAGTCCTCCAGATCCAGGGAGGCGGTGACCGGGTTTTCCAGGTAGAGGATGAAGCTTTCCTCCTTGAGCTTCTCCAGCAGCTTGCGCATGGAGGTGTTCACGATGATCCGGCCGTGGTCGATGATGCCGATGTTCCTGCACAGGCGTTCCGCTTCCTCGAGGTAGTGCGTGGTGAGAATGATGGTCTTGTTGTCCTCGTTGATCCTTCGCATCAGATTCCAGATCGATCTGCGGATCTCGATGTCGACGCCGGCCGTGGGCTCATCCAGGATCAGTAGTTCGGGATCGTGCACGAGCGCCCGGGCGATCATGAGCCTGCGGTTCATTCCGCCGGACAGTTCCTGGGGTGTCTGTTTGCGCCGCTTCCACAGGCTCAGCTGGTGCAGGCGCTCCTCGGCTGCGGCCCGGGCCGCACGCCGGCCCATGCCGAAATAGCCGGCCTGGTCCGTCAGGATCTCGAGGATGGGTTGGAACTTGTTGAAATTGAATTCCTGGGGTACCACGCCGACCTTGCTTTTTGCCTGCGAGAAATGGGAGTCGATGTCGTGGCCCATGACACGGACCTGGCCGGCCGACTTGTTGACCAGCGAGGTGACGATTCCTATCAGGGTCGACTTGCCCGCGCCGTTGGGGCCCAGCAGGGCAAAGAAATCCCCGGTCTTGACCTCGAGGTCCACGCCATCCAGTGCGACCACGTCGTTGCGGTAGGTCTTGCTGAGGCTTTTTATTGATAAGGCAGGTTCGATCATGGTTACAATGAGCAGGTTTTGATGGTACTTGAATCCCCTGCACCGAGGAATGAAGTGGTGACCCCAGACAGCTTGCAGTGTTTTTATACAGGAAAGGTTGCAGACAGCATCCCGATCCATGTCGTATTTTGCACAGACTATGAGGGCTGGAAAGGGCGCCAGTCCAGCTTCGTGCAGAACTGGCTGCAGACAGCCTGCATCCGGCCTGAACCGAATCACCCTGTATGCATCCCGGATACCCAGGGCCGGCTGGCCAGTGTACTGGTAATCGCCGAGCGTGAAAACATCCTCTGGTCGCTGGGCCACGGCCCACGCAGCCTGCCGGCGGGCCACTATCACCTCTCAGACGCTGAGAGCGCGCCGGACCCCGACCCGTACCTGCTCGGATGGGGGATGGGGGCATACCGCTACACCCGGTATCGGGAAAACGACGATTCTGCCCGCAGGCTGTGCATCGATGGCGCGAAAGACCGCCGGCAGGTCGAGGCCTTGCTCGAGGCCGTGACCCTGGTGCGCGACCTGGTCAATACCCCGGCATCGGACATGATGCCGCAGCACCTGGAGGCGCATATGCGCTCCCTCACCGAGGGCTTTGATGTGGACCCGAGCGCCTGCGTGGGCGATGCGCTGATCGAGCAGAACTATCCGACCATCCATGCGGTCGGTCGGGCCAGCGTTCACCCGCCGCGGCTCATTGCCTGGCACTGGGGCCGCAAGAGTCACCCGCGCATCACCCTGATCGGCAAGGGGGTTTCGTTTGACAGCGGCGGCCTGGACATCAAGAGCGCACGGGGCATGCGCTTGATGAAAAAGGACATGGGCGGGGCAGCGCACGCGGCGGGGGTCGCAAGTGCCATCATGAAGCTCGACCTGCCGGTGCGCCTGCAGGTGCTGATCCCGGCGGTGGAAAATGCCATCTCCGGCAATGCCTATCGTCCCGGCGATGTCCTGACCTCAAGAAACGGCAAGACCATCGAAGTCGAGGATACGGATGCGGAGGGGCGCCTGATCCTGTGTGACGCCATTTCACAGGCGGTGGAGGACGAGCCCGAGCTCATCATCGACTTCGCGACCCTGACCGGTGCCGCCCGGGTGGCCCTGGGCGTGGAAGTACCCGCATTTTTCACGAACGATGCAGGCGTGGCCCAGGACCTGATCGGTGCATCCGCGCGTGTCCATGACCCGGTCTGGCAACTGCCGTTGTACCGGCCCTACCGGCGGCTGTTGAACAGCGACATCGCGGATATCTCGAATTGCTCGAGCACGGGCTACGCGGGCGCGATCACCGCGGCGTTGTTCCTAGCCGAGTTTGTCCCCGATACCATCCCCTGGCTGCACTTCGATGTCATGTCCTGGAACCCGCGCAATCGGGCAGGGCGGCCCAAGGGCGGGGAGGCGATGGGCCTTCGCGCCGTGGTCGAATTTCTCAAGCGGCGATACGCATGACTTTGCCGGGGACTGCCATGAGCCGGACCACTGCCCATCCCCACCGCCTCTGCGTGGCTCCCATGATGAACTGTACGGACCGCCACTACCGCTACCTTGCGCGCCTGCTGAGCGAGCACAGCCTGCTGTATACGGAAATGATGGTGGCCGGTGCCCTGGTGCACGGCGATTATGAGCGCCTGCTGGAGTTCGATTCGAGCGAGCACCCGCTCGCCCTGCAGGTCGGGGGAAGCCATGTGCCGGACATGCAGCGCTGCACCGAGTATGCGGCAAAGTTCGGCTACGACGAGGTCAATATCAATGCAGGGTGTCCGAGCAACCGCGTACAGGCTGGCCGGTTCGGGGCCTGCCTGATGCGAGAACCCGACACCGTAGCGGCCTGCATTCGTGCCATGCAGACCGTGGTGCCGATGCGGATCAGCGTCAAGACCCGGATCGGCGTGGATGACCACGACCGTTATGCGGACCTGTATCATTTCGTCGAAACGGTGGCCGCGGCGGGATGCTCGATTTTCATCGTGCATGCGCGCAAGGCCTTCTTGTCCGGCCTGAGTCCGAAGCAAAACCGCAGCGTCCCGCCGTTGCGCTATGAATTCGTATACCGCCTGAAACAGGACTTTCCGGACCTGGACATCGTCCTCAACGGCGGCCTGTCGGATGTGTCAGAAACCCTGCAGCACCTGGAGCATGTGGACGGTGTCATGATCGGCAGGGAAGCGTATGAAAATCCCTATTTCCTGGCCCGCCTGGATGCTGCGCTGTTTCACACGCGAATGCCTTCACGCTTCGATGTGCTGGACGCTTACAAGGGCTACGTTTGCCGCCAACTCGATGCCGGCGTGCCGCTCGCCACCCTGTCCCGTCACCTGTCCGGCCTGTTTCACAGCATGCCGGGCGCCAGGGCGTGGCGCCGGGTCCTGAACGAAGGTTCCGGCAAAAGGGATGCGGGCCTGGAGACCATTTGCACGGCGGAACGGTTTGTCACGGGAGGTCTGCATGGTTGAAAGCCGACAGACCATCGTCAAGTTCGATCATGTCCAGAAAAGCTATGACGGGCGGGCGCTGGTCATCAAGGACCTGAACCTGGATATCGAGACCGGCGAGTTCCTGACCATGCTGGGGCCTTCCGGTTCGGGCAAGACCACCTGCCTGATGATGCTGGCCGGGTTCGAGCCGGCGACCCATGGCGAGATCTACCTGAACAACCAGCCCATCAACCGGGTCGCACCCCATCGACGCGGTATCGGCATGGTGTTCCAGAATTACGCGCTGTTCCCGCACATGAGCGTCGCCGAGAACCTGGCATTTCCCCTGCAGGTGCGCAAGCTCCCGAGAGCGGAGATCGAAACCCGGGTCGAGCGGGCCCTGGACATGGTGAAACTGCCGGACTTCGGCGACCGGCGTCCCGCACAGCTGTCCGGGGGCCAGCGCCAGCGGGTAGCGGTCGCCAGGGCCCTGGTGTTCGAGCCGGTGCTGGTACTGATGGACGAGCCGCTCGGCGCGCTGGACAAGAACCTGCGTGAGGAGATGCAGTTCGAGATCAAGCGCATCCACGAAACCCTGGGGGTGACCGTGGTCTACGTCACCCACGACCAGTCCGAGGCCCTCACCATGTCGGACCGGATCGCGGTGTTCAACGACGGGGTGATCCAGCAGCTGGCCACCCCGGACGTGCTGTACGAGCAGCCCGAGAACGCCTTCGTGGCCCGCTTCATCGGCGAAAACAATTGCCTGCAGGGCGAAGTGCGGTCCGTGGACGGAGCCTATTGCCAGGTCGGACTGCAAAGCGGCGAGGTGGTCCGCGCGCTGAAGGTCAGAGTGGAAGGCGAGGGCATGCCGACCACGCTGTCACTGCGCCCTGAACGGATCACCGTGACCGCGGACGCAAAGCCCGGGGACAACCAGGTCCGCGGGCGTGTCGAGGAACTGATCTACCTGGGGGATCATATCCGCGTGCGCCTGACCGTTGCCGGAAACCACGAGTTCGTGGTCAAGGTGTCGAATACGCACCGGCGCGCATCTTTCAGCAGGGGGGACCAGGTTCAACTGGCCTGGGCGGCCGATGACTGCCGTGCGCTCGACACCCTGCAGGATCCGTCGGTCGCCGCCTAGTGCGAGGGGAAACGAAAGCCGCTACTGGAACAGGCTGAAGTAGTAGCGCGCGTTGATGTTGAACCGCTTGTTCCAGCGGTCATTGCCGTTGGCGCCGACATCGCCGAGCCCGTAGACGTTTGTGTAGTCGTCTCCCTTGCCACCGACAAAGTTGTTGCCATCGGAGATTCCAAGCTCGGCATAGATGTACAACTGGCCCCAGTACATCAGGGCCCCCATGCTCCACAAGGTGCTGTCATTGAAGTCGCTTTGCTCCTTGAGGATGGTGCTCCACTCGATAAAGGGCGTGATGCTGTCGATCCAGGGGATGCCCGAGGTGTCGAGGCCGTGGTAGCGAAGCGATACCGCGGGAATCCAGCCCTCGGACGCGACCAGCCAGGCAAAGTCGTAGGCGCCCATCGGGATCAGGTCCCCGGTTCCCCAGGGCGTGTCATCCGTGATGTCGAACTCGTAGTAGGACAGCTGCGAAAGCAGCGTGAAGTCCCCGAGCGAGTTCTCCGCATGTGCGGAGATCGCAAAATGGTCTGCTCCGCTGTCATCGATATTCTTTCCCTTCAGCCAGCCGTACTGCAGGGATGTTCCAAGGTCTCCGAAACGCTCGGTGGAGTAGATCATGCGAAGATTGAGCTGACCGTCTTCCTCAAAGCCGTTTTCCCTGTCGCTAGCAGACAACGTGCCATCGGCAGCAGCCTGTTGATCCCAGGTCACCAGGTCATAGGCGTACCGGGAACTGTCCCGGCTGGCACCGTCCCATTCCCCCTCGTCCTGGAGATAGTAGGCGAGATCAACTTCGAGGTCGCCGTAGGACTGGGTCCAGCGGATACCAAGATCCATATCGTCGGACAGCCCGATGTAGAAATGCTGATCAAAGTACCAGCTGGTCGAAACCCCGTACGGTCCGGGCCCGAAAGGAACACGGACAATGCCGGCCTTGATCGTGCCAAGGTGGTCCGACTCGTAACCGAGCCAGGCCGTGTGCATCATGCTGTAGGTGTTATACCACCGGTACTCGACACGACCGATCCACCCGTCGGAATCCAGGTCCGCATTGAGGCGGAAGATATCCAGATCGACGTCTCCGACGTCCTCGTTTCTGCGATGACCACTGTCATAGTCGCCGTATGCGTAATTGATGCCCAGGGCACCGCCGATTTTCACGGGACGGTGCACGGGCTGCACCACGGGTTCTTCACTGGTGGAAGCCTGCGCGACATTTTTTGCCTCGGCCTCGGCAAGCTTCTTGCGAACCTCCGAGAGCTCACCTTCCAGCTGTTCGATGCGCTGCTTCAGGACCTCGGGATCGTCCCCGGATTCCGCTCCGGCAAGCACGGCCGGCAGGAAAAGGGGCAAGGCACAGACCAGTACGGGCATCAAGCGTTTCATCAGACCTATATCAAACTATCTACACTATGATAAGTCAAGGGTTGCATTGGCCATCTGCGAAATGAATCCCTGCCGGTTTCACTTGCTGCCTGTCCAAGAGGATGTGATTTCTCACAAAGCACCTATGTATAATGACCAGTTAAAAAGCAGGACCGCAATGACAGGGGGCCAGCTGCTGCAGGTTGGAGCATCCGGCGATCACAAATTCATGAAGGGGGTATCCATATGAAACAATTCTTGCAGACTGCCGTGATGACAGTCAGTGTAGCGCTGCTTGCCGGGAACGGCCACGCCATCGACCTGACGATCGTCTCCTGGGGCGGTGCCTATACCGCGAGCCAGCAGAAGGCCTACCACGATCCCTACATGGCCAAGCATCCCGAGGTCCGCATCATCAACGATGACTCCGGGGCGGAAGGGCTGGCCAAGGTTCGCGCCCAGGTCGAATCGGGCAACGTCACCTGGGATGTTGTCGACATGGTGGCCGCGGATGCGATCATCGCGTGTGACGAAGGCCTGATCGAGGAAATCGACCCGGATACCTGGCTGGCCCCGGCACCCGATGGCACACCGGCGTCCAAGGACTTTTTCACAGGCACGCTGACACCGGGCGGGACGAACTGCTTCATCCCGCAAATTGTCTACTCCACCACCTTCGGGTACCGCACGGACGCTTTCCAGGGCAGGCAGCCTTCTACCATTGCGGACGTCTTCGACCTTGAGGCCTTTCCGGGCAAGCGGGGACTGGAAAAACGACCGATCAACAATCTGGAATGGGCGCTGATTGCCGATGGGGTTCCCGGCGGTGAAGTGTACGAGGTGCTGAGCACGCCGGAGGGCGTGGACCGGGCATTCGCCAAGCTGGATACCATCAAGGACCACGTGATCTGGTGGTCGGAGGGGGCGCAGCCCCCGCAGCTGCTGGCCGATGGTGAAGTCGTGTTTGCCTCCGCTTTCAACGGGCGGCTGTTCTCCGCCATCGTGGAGAAGCACCAGCCCATCGCCATGCTGTGGGACTGGCAGGCCTTTGACCTCGATGGCTGGGTGGTGCCGAAGGGAGTGAAGGACCTGGGTGCGGTCAAGGCCTATCTGAGGTTTGCACCGACACGCAACGCCTGGCCGACCAGGCCAAGTACATTTCCTATGGACCGGCACGCTATTCATCCGCTCCGCTGGTGGGCAAGCATGCCGAGCTCGGCATCGACATGAAACCGCATATGCCTACCGATGGGAAAAACAGCAAGACGATCCTGAAGTTCGACTACGTCTGGTGGGCCGATCACCGGGCGGAACTGGACGAGCGTTTCAACGCCTGGCTCGCGAAATGATGAGCTGACAAGAGAGGGAACCGTTTTTCATTACCGGCACTGGCTCTTGCCCGGCACGCGATGTGCCCGGACAGCGACCTGAATGACACAGGGATCGGCTGAGGTCATACGTACGGCCGACGGCCTGCCGCTGGGGGTCAGCCTGCAGCGGACCCTGCTTCGCAGCCGCCTGCGTGCGCTGATGCTGGTACTCCCGTTGCTGGCCTTTTTGACGGTGACGTTCGTCCTGCCGATCCTGGACATGCTGTATCGCAGTGTCGACAACCGGATCGTGGAGTCCGTGCTCCCGCAGACCACGGTCGCCATCCAGACCTGGGATGCGAACAGTACGGAACTGCCGGATGAGTCCATCTTCGAGGCCCTAGTCCTGGATGTCCAGGCCGCCTACGAGAAAAAAACCCTGGGCCGGGTAGGGCGGCGCCTGAACTACGAAAAGCCGGGCATGTCGAGCCTGTTCAGGAAAACAGGCCGCCAGGCCAGGCGTATTACCGGGGCACCCTTCAAGGAACAGCTGTTCAGGGTCGACAAGCGCTGGCACGATATCAGTGTCTGGCGCCTGATCCACCGGGAATCCGGGGCACTGACCGGCAGCTATTTCCTGGCTTCATCCGACTTGCGCCTCGACGACCACGGCGAGATCGCACGCCAGCCCGAGCCGCGCCGGATTTACGTGTCCCTGTTTTACCGCACCTTGTGGATGAGCCTGCTGATCACCGTGCTTTGCCTGGCACTGGGCTACCCGGTCGCCTATCTCCTTGCAAGCCTGCCTGCACGTACCAGCAACCTGCTGATGATCCTTGTCCTTTTGCCGTTCTGGACTTCGCTGCTCGTGCGCACGACCTCCTGGATCGCCCTGCTGCAGACACAGGGTGTGCTGAATGACCTGCTGGTCTTCATCGGCCTCATCCCCGAGGAGGCACGGCTGCAGATGATCTACAACAAGATCGGGACCATCTTCGCCATGACCCATATCCTGTTGCCGTTCATGATACTGCCGCTTTATTCGGTCATGAAAACCATCCCGGCCTCGTACATGCGGGCCGCCCGCTCGCTGGGCGCTTCCCCGTTCACCGCATTCGTTCGCGTGTACATACCCAATACCGTGCCGGGCATCGGTGCCGGCTGCATCCTGGTATTCATACTGGCGATCGGCTACTACATCACCCCGGCGCTGGTCGGCGGGCGCACCGGCACGTTCATTTCAAACTTCATCGCCGTTCATATCAGCGAGACCCTGAACTGGGGCCTGGCCGCTGCGCTGGGTGTGATCCTGCTCGCGCTGGTGCTGGTGCTTTACCTGCTCTACGACAAGATCGTCGGGGTCAGCAACATGAAACTGGGCTGAGGTTTTCCGTGGCTTTGCCAATCTACTATTCACCGCTCGAGAAGGGCTGGCACTATACCTACCGGGTGATCTGCGCCGCGATCCTGGTGTTCCTGGTGGTACCGATCTTCGTCATCGTGCCGCTGAGTTTCAATACACTTCCGTACTTCACCTTCTCACCGGAAATGCTGGCCCTGGACCCGGCAGGCTACAGCACACAATGGTACCGCGAGTTTTTCACCGAGGAGTCCTGGCAGCACGCGGTAGAGAACAGTTTCGTGATCGCCATCTTTGCGACACTGATCTCCACCTTGCTCGGCACACTGGCCGCACTCGGCCTGAGCCGTTCGCAGATGCCGTTCAAAGCCGCTTTCATGGCCCTGCTGATCTCGCCGATGATCGTGCCGCTGATCATCTCCGCGGCCGGCATGTACTTCTTTTACACGCGCATCGGGATCGCGTCCACGCACCTGGGTGTGATCCTGGCCCATGCCGCGCTGGGGACGCCCTTCGTGGTCATCACGGTCACGGCCACCCTGACCAATTTCGACCACTCGCTGACCCGGGCCGCAGCCAGCCTGGGGGCGAGCCCCACCGAGACATTCTTCAAGGTCACCGTACCCTTGATCCTGCCAGGCGTGGTTTCTGGCGCCCTGTTTGCCTTTATCACGTCCTTTGACGAAGTCGTGGTCGTGCTGTTCGTGGGGTCCGTGGAACAGAGGACCATCCCCTGGAAGATGTTCTCGGGCATCCGGGAGGAAATTCGCCCGACCATACTGGCCGTGGCAACACTGCTCGTATGCGTCTCCATTCTGCTGCTGACAGCCCTCGAGCTGTTGCGCCGGCGCAACGAACGGCTGCACGGCCCCGGCTCCCCCTGAATTGTTCTCCCTGCCCGGGCGCACCCAGTGCCGTACAGGGGCACGGTGGCGGCTCAGCGCATGACGGAATCAGCCGGGTGTCGGGAAGTCCCGGTGGACAGCTTCGAACAGCTGATGATGATCCTCGTGATCGAGGAAATACTGGTAGTCCTCCAAGGTATCCACGTCCCGAACTTCCGGCAAACAGGAAGATTTCCATCGCAGTTTCTTGATATTACTAAGAGTTTCACTCAATACCCGGCCGGTACTCCAGGGAATGCCTTCGAAGACCAAGCGATCAATCCGGGTAGCCCCGATCAGGGCATAGCCGCCGTCACGGGTCGGCCCGAGGACAAGGTCATTTCCTGCCTCCAGCCGGCGGAATGCCTCGTTGATGTGCTCCAGGCCAAGCTCGGGACAGTCGGAGCCGACCAGGACTACGGCCTGGCCGTCTTTCAGATGGCTGCGGATCGCATGAAACATCCGCTCACCCAGGTCATTTCCTTGCTGCTTGTACAAGGGAACGTGGTACTTGTTGCGGCAATACTCAAAGAAGGCGTGGTAAGTGTCCGGAAAGCAATGCAGCGCAAATCCATGATCACCACGGGATATCGTCTGGACGGTGTGTTCAAGCATCACCCTGTAGACTGCGGCAGTCAGCTCCTCGCCGAGGTCATTCGCCAATCGTGTTTTGACCATGCCCGGGTCGGGGTACTTGCAAAAGCACAGTACGGTCTTTCCGGGTCGCATTTTATCGATACCGCCTGGCCAGCTTTACCGGGGACTGGCCAAGGAAAAACATCAGCCGCAGCCACCACATCATGAGAACGGTCTTCAGGATCCCGTTTTGCTCCCATCTGCGACTGGAAGTGACCACCTGTTCGGACAGGCAGACAGGAGAGGCATGTTTTTTCAGGCGCCGGCAGAACTCCACGTCTTCCATCAGCGGAATATCCATATACCCGCCGCAGCTGAAGTAAAATTCCCGCTGGATGAACAGGGCATGATCACCCGTTACGATACCCGTCAGGCAGCTGCGCTTGTTCATGAGCCAGGCGATGACTCGAAAAACCCGGCGCGGGTTCGAAAACCGCACATCAAACCGGCCCCACAGCTGTTCAGGTCTTGTGAATGCCTGGGCGATCATTTCTGCGGCATGGGAGGGCAGGTGTGTATCTGCGTGAAGAAACAAAAGGACACCGTTCTTGCTGTGCTTGGCGCCCCAGCCTAGTTGATGGCCACGCGAGGCTCGAGTACTCAAGACCCTGCAGCCAAGCGCGCGTGCGATATTGACTGAACCGTCCTGGCTGCCTCCATCCACAATGAGGACCTCATGACCCTCTTGCAACAAGGAGACAAGCCTTTCCCTGTTCCCGGCCAGGAATCGCGCTTCATTCAGCACCGGGATGATGATGGACAGTACCTGCAAAATATATAGCCTGCTGATGATACTAGCCAAAGAAATGGTCGGTGTAGCCAGTATAAATCTTATTGGATCAGTCAATACTCATGCTCTTTCCCAAGTACAAGCCCAATTGATGAATTTGACAAAATGAGGCTCAATGAACCACGATAAAGTCAGCATGGCTCGGTACAGACAGCAGAGCAGGGGAGAGCGAAAGTGGACAGCAGGCTATTTGGCGAACTGGAATCAAACTTAAAAAAGGCGGTGCAGATCATCAAGGGCCGTGCGTCGCCGAAAACCATCTATGTTGCGCGGTCACACCTGAACAAATCAAAGTCATGCAGCACAAGAGCTAGAACATGACATCCGGGGTATTTTCTCGCTTTCCATTTTCGCTATAGCCAATTCTCGCCTTGGTTTCAAGCAAGCTCTACCCCTTATTGGCAAAGAAGGCGGGTAGTGCAATAAAGCATGTGTTTGTGAACTTTGTTGAGCTAGTCATCGAGACCGGGGCACTCATTCGGAAAATTCACAGTCAGGAAATGAAGACACAATACTTTACAGTGCGCCATTATACAAACAGGTATGAGCTACGAATGGCATGACATCCTGGGCAACCTCGGAGTGTCCTTCATCATCGGGACCTATCTGCTCCTGCAGCTGGGCCGGATGCAGAGCACGAGCTTCATCTATTCGATCCTGAATGCGCTGGGAGCGTTTTTTATCATCATCTCCCTGATGTATGACTTCAACCTGTCCCTTTTCATCATCGAGGTCTTTTGGGTCGGGGCAAGCCTGATCGGTATTGCCAGGCAACTGCAGGCGAGGGGCAGGCAGGCATGAGCTACGAATGGCATGACATCCTGGGCAATCTCGGTGTCTCCTTCATCGTCGGGACCTACATCCTCCTACAGTTGGAGCGCATGAGCGGTGCGAGCTTTGCCTATTCGGTCCTGAATGCGCTGGGAGCATCTTTCGTTATTATCTCACTGCTGCACAACTTCAATCTGTCAGGAATTATTGTGCAAAGCTTCTGGGCAGGGATCAGCGTCATCGGGATCATCCGGCAATTGTGGTTGCGGTATCAGTCGCCCTGACTGGGCCTGATATTCCTGTTTTTCTTTAATTTAACATAATATACATTATGCGAAGTTATGGATTAAAGCAAGCTACAAGCTGTTCGAATTTCCGACTTCCACTCCCCAAGATCTTGACTGTCCGCGACGTGAGCTCGCAGCTGGTACCTCCTCCAAATCCTTCCTGACCCGTCACCGAACTGCCCATCTGTTCCAGATGGTGCATCTGTGCCCCACCTGGATGCAGCATGACGCCGCCATGCACGAATAAGGGCTCTATACGGACCTATTTACGCGGTACGCCGTCTGGCATGCAATTTGCTGCACCATTCGATGTATCGAACAGGATTAAAACCGTTACACGTTTGGAGGCACCAATGAAGTACCTAGACTCTCGCTTGTATGTGTTTGCGATGGTCATGGCCTGTGTCCTCGCTTCTGCATCCCTGCTTTCAGCACTTTCGCAGAGCCCAAGGGATATCGAGGACTATGCCATGGCAGAACCATTTTCGTCGGCCAACCACCAGATGCACCATACCTGGTGAGCTGCGATAAAAGGCAGTTATCTCTGTATTAAATATATCTAATTCTATTTCTGTAAAATTATATTAGAATATTCTTATATTTTAAACAGCGCCAAGTCTACGAGGACCCGCTTATGAAAATTTCCAAACTAGCTTATTCTGTTTTGGCAGGCGTTTTGATGCTGAGCATCGCTCCCGTTTTCGGAGAGTTATCCAAAGATGAACAGCCTGCTGCAAAAGAACCTGCTCCTTCATGTGCAGTGCATGCCGCATTTACGGACCCTGCAGTGATGGCAGCCACCATGGCTGATCCAGTCAAGTTTAATGAATTCATGATTGCAGTGAACAACCCTGCTACTGCGCAAGCGCTCATGAATTGCTCAACGGATCCCAAACAATGGAATTCATGGGCTGTTAACTTCAGCGATCCAGCCAAAATGATGGGCGTCATGGCTCAGTTCATGAACCCGCAGATCTACGCGAACTGGATGACCGCTGCCATGAACCCGCAGACCTACCAGTTCATGTATGCCTACATGAACCCGGCCTTTTATTCACAGTGGATGGCCGCTGCCATGAATCCCCAGTTCTATCAGCCCATGTACAAGGTCGCTGATCCGAAATGGCAGCAAGAGACCGCAGCATGGATGATGGATCCCAGCATGTACACCAGCATGTTCAGGTCCTTCTATCCTCCTGTTGTCGCAGATGCCTCTACCTCCGCAACCCCGGAATAACGTAGAGCAGCCTCAGCTTTTGCAGGAAGCAACCGGAGTGTACTGACTCCCAGGAACTGGAGTAGAAGTCTCGCTCCCCCCTCGATAAAAGCCCCGGTCCGTGGATCGGGGCTTTTATTTTCTGCCTGAAATTCCACCGATGCAGCTGCCATGCCTTCTGCCGACCGGCTAGAACGGAACGGCACTCTTGCTACATGCGACCAGGACCATATAGGCGTAGACGATGATCGCCAGAACCCAGGCGCTCACCCGTACCTGCATCGTTTTTCCTCGATTCAGCGCAGTGATTCCAAGCAGGATGTAGACCACCAGCGCAATAATCTTTGCATTCAGCCAGGTTGAGGGTCCCGGATACTGGGATGTGATGACCACCAGGGCGATGGCCGAGACCAGCAGGAGCGTGTCGTTGATATGGGGGGCTACCCTGACCCAGCGCTGCTGCAGCAAGGATGACGATCTCATCATCCAGACACCCCGTACCAGAAACCCTGTAATTGAAAGAAAAACCGTGCTGACGTGAATCACCAGCAAAGCTCCATAGCTGCTCATAGCTTGACTCCCGGCAGGCGGCCCGGTGCTGCCCTGCCCTGTTTTCTTTTCCTGCCCATGGCTTTTGGTATTCTGGAAACTGAATGCACCGCCTGGTTGTCAAATACGTTAGTACATTACGGAGCTTACGTAGTAAAATGTTAACAGGTGGTTCTGTTGTAACTCATTGGCTGGTGTGCCAGGCAACATACTACACCACCGAATAATCAATTAACTGAAGAGGGATTCATGAGTATTACACGAAGAGGCTTTATTCAGCGCTGCTTCTACTCGGGTGTTTTAATCCTGGGCGCGGGGCTTGTCTCCCGCATCTCGAAGGCCGCCTGGCCGGCAGCCGCGTTCGATGAAACCGAATACCTGCCTGCCCTCAAGGGCCTGATCGGGGACCAGCCGCTGCTGGATGGTCACGTTACGATCCAGGCGCCGGAAGTTGCTGAAAACGGCGCTACCGTGCCAGTCAAGGTTTCTACGGACCTGGACAATGTGGAGTGGATCAGTATCTTTGGTGACAAGAACCCGAGACCCTGGATATCGAGATTCTATTTCCACGGCAAGTCCCGCCCATTTGTCTCCACCCGCATCAAGCTGAGGGAAAGCTCTAATATCGTGGCCATCGTGAAAGCACAAGGCAAACTGTACAGCACGAAAAATGCCGTTCGCGTCACCGCCGGCGGTTGCGTCTAGACCCAGGGGAGCAGAGGAAAAATGGCTCAAAAACCAATGAAGATCAGGGCGAAAGTGAAAGATGGCAAAACCACGGTCAAGGCCATCATGTACCACGTCATGGAATCAGGGAGCAGAAAAGATCCCGATACCGGGGAGCTGGTCCCGGCGCACTTCATCAAGGAAGTCAAAGCAGAACTCAATGGTGAAATGATCATCAGCGCCGAATGGGGCACGGGTATTTCCAAGAACCCGTACTGGTCATTTGAATTTGACGGCGGCAAGCCGGGCGATACCGTCAGGATCAGCTGGGTGGACAACCAGGGCGGCTCGGGAGCCGGAGAAACCCAGATCAAGTAGCCTGTCTGCGGCGGGCGGGCCGCGCTCAGGTCGCCTGCTTTCTCCAGGGAAGCAGCAGTTCCGAAAGCGAGGTGCTCAACGCCTCCATAAATCCCTTCTCATCCAGAATATGATACTGGACCTTCATGGTGAGGGCGCTTCCGAAAATGATCGAGGCAAACGCCAGGATGGACCCCATGGCCAGCGTGGACATGCCCGTGACGCCCTGCCCTATCGTGCAGCCAAACGAGAGCACGCCTCCAAAGCCCATGAGTACGGCGCCGACCAGGTGGCTGATCATTTCAGACCGGTTGCTGAAGGTTTCTATCCTGAATGAGTTCGACAGGACGGCATAGAGAAAGGAACCGACCACCATTCCCAGGACCACGGCAATACCGAAATTGATCTGGGCTCCCGTGAAGGTCATCAGGTAGCTGATGGCATTGCCGGTCGGGCCGATGAACGCCATCCCCTGGGGCGTGACGGGATCAAAATCATCCTGGCCCAGATACCCTGTGATGTACCACGCGGCCACCACGCATGTGCCGATGACTGCCCCGGCAACGATGTTGTCGAAACTGTTCCTGAATTCCTTGTGCTTGAAGGCATAGGTGATGAACCCTGCCGCAACCAGAAGCCCGATGATCTTGCGCAGCCACTCCGTACTCTCCAGTTTCAGAAGCGCTCCCATGTAGCTGATCAGGCCCTGGTCCTGGAGACCTTGGTTGGTCAGGTCCGCATTGACGGCATATACCCAGTTCAGCCGCACCAGGGCCAATAGCCCGCGCATGGTCGTATAGGCCGTGATGCCCAGCACGAGGATCACGACCAGGGCTTTCAGGTTTCCACCGCCGATCCGGATCAGGTTGCGCTGGCCGCAGCCTGCGGCAAGCGTCATGCCCACACCGAACAGGATGCCACCGAGGATATAGCTGAGTATGTACAGGTTGGGCGACAGGTAGATCGAGGCATTCAAATCCACCAGGCCCTGAATGAACAGGAACTGCGCCCCCAGGATCGCGATGCCGATCGCAAGAAACCAGGCACCCATGCGCCCCTTCGAACCCATGTTGATAACGTCACTGATTGCCCCCATCGAGCAGAAATGGGTCTTGTTGCCAACAAATCCAAATATGCTGGCGACAATAAAACCCAACAAGGCTACCAAATGAAGGTTAGAAAATTCTTCCATGGGGTCTAGAGTCAGGTCGGTTAAGGCAGCTTACAAGTATACAATGAGAGCCCTCCAAATTCACCACACCAGGCGGCCTGCCGCAACGTGCAAATTGCATTCGAGCTGCACTTCGCAGGCAGCCAACTCTATACAGATTCTAGCCTGCACGGTCAAGCGGACAGGATGTCTCCAAGATTTTTTCCTTTCAATCAAAGCTGGAAATACAAAGACTTATGTGCTGGATATAAGACGCCAAGTAAAGCTTCGATTCCTGCCGTATCACAACCGATCGCGAGACAATGCGCCGCCGCTCCCGTACCTGACGGTACGGGCCAATCGCCAGGTCTGAACTATTGTTGCGGGCTGGAAGATTCGGTGCCTGGCATGAAGTTCTTCATCATCTCAGACCACTGATCAAACCACTGCTTTTGCTGCTGGGCGTTGGGCGCCTGCCCTGCCCCCGGCGGCATCATGGGACTCCCGCTGCCGTGCGGCATACCGCCCATCATGCCCATCATCGGGTACATCATGGTCATGGGGTTCATCATCGCCATCGGATTCATCATTCCCATTCCCATGGGGTTCATCATTCCCATCGGATTCATCATCGGCCCCATCATACCCATCATGGGGCCCATCATGCCCATCATCGGGTACATCATGTTCATGTACATGGCCGGATTCATCATGGAACTCATCATGTGCGGGTTCATCATGGCCTTGTAGGGCTCCCACATGGCATCCATCATGGGCCCGTAGTCTTTCTGGTAGCGCGCCACGTCTGCACCCTCGTGACACAGTGCGCAGGTGGCGATCGGGGATGACTGCTGCGGATTCATCATCATACCCATCATCTGTGTCCACACATTGGGGTCCATGGATTTTTGCATGGCGGCGGTCATGCTTTCCGTGCTGCCCGGGGCAGGCTGCGCCTGCGGAGCTTCTTCGGCGTGCAGGCCTGCAAAACTTACAATCAATAGGCAGGCCACGCATGTGACCGATCGGTACAACCTGTTTTTAAATGACATTTCAAATACCTTCCGGTTCGTCTGGTTGAAATTACTTGAGCTAAAACTCTCCCGTGGCCGCGCCTTCCATGATGAACGCGATGGCCTCACGGATTCTTACCGCGTCTTCGCGCAAATCCTTGCTCAGGTGCGAATTCGTGTTTTGTGCGAAATCCATCCACCCCACATCCCAGTCCAGCGTCATGACCCACAGCTTCCCGTCTCCGTCCTCGATCAATGCGATCATGCAGGGAAGGAATATCACGAACTCGGGAACCACATCCAGGATCTTGCGTGCCGTCGCAGCATCGCAAAACCGGAACATCTCGACTCTTGCCGAAGGCTGGCCCGTGACCGCTTCAATTTCCTTCCACAAGGGGCTGGAGCCTACAAACTTGAAGTTGATTTCATTGGCCCGAAGCTTCATGGCCTCCACGGCATCATCCCAGGAAACGCTTTCATCCACCGGAATCTTGTCGGCCATGATGCTGATCATGTCGCGCATGGAAAGCGGGCTTACTGCCATCGCGGTTTGAAATGCATTTTTCTTCGCTTCCCGCGACACTCCCGGGGATACCTTGTTCACGGGCCAGGGCCGGTAACTCTGCGTCGGGAATCCCGGAATGGGGATCACGGGCAGACGCTCCGGTACCTGCCCTTCCCTGTAGGCCTGGCTCGTCTGACCGAACATGCCGAACATCATATGCGGGTCCATAGACCGCATCATCATGTCCATGAACTGCATCTGGGTCATGGCATCGACCGGGTAGTTGAGCATCGGGCTGGCCATGCCCGCCATGGGATGCATCATGTTCATGTACATGGCAGGGTTCATCATGTTCATGGGATGAAATGGACTGAAATTCGATCCCGACATTGCAAGCCAGTTGTTCGCCGGCATGGAGGGCGCGCTCTTCGGTGCTGCCCGGGACCCCGGGCCGCTGTCAGGGGAATCTGCCGCGCCCGGCTGAGATGAATCCGAAGCACCCGACGGGTCTGGAGTCTCCGCACTGAGCGTGACCGGCCAGGCGATGAAGACAATTATCAAAACAGCAATTGTTCGGTGCATTTCAGTAGGTTTTCAGCGTACTCAAGTCCCCGCGGGATCGTATGATTTGATACCGTAATCCAGTATACTTTCTTACCACTTACCCTGTCATTAGCTTATTTCGAGGCTGGGCCACCGTGGAGATCGTTGCTTGAAATTTGCCGCCGCCATAATTCTGCTGATCCTCGGAGCAGTCGCCGCAACCTCCTCATCCGTCGTACTCGAAGCTACCAACAGCACTGAATTCTGTACCTCTTGCCACTCGATGCAGTGGGTTCAGAAAGAGTGGATGGAAAGCGCCCATTACACGAACGTATCCGGTGTGCGGGCCGGATGCTCGGATTGTCACGTGCCCCACTCGCTGGGTCCCAAGATGTATGCCAAGCTGCGTGCGGCCAAGGACGTGTGGCATGAAATTCTCGGCACCATCGACGACGAGCAAAAGTTCGAGCAGTACCGGTGGACGATGGCGAACGCGGTCTGGGCGCGCATGGAAAAAACGGATTCCCGCGAATGCCAGTCATGCCATACCATTGCGGCGATGGATCTCAAGGAACAGGACCGCTCGGCCCGAAAAAAACACAAAAATGCGGAGACGCGGGGGAAGACCTGTATCGATTGCCACAAGGGCGTAGCCCACAAGATGCCCAAAAAGCCCGACTCGGCCGAGGAGGTCGCCCTGAACTAGGCTGAATGGGCCTAAAAGCAAGGGATGTACTGTGCTACTATGTGCACAAAATAATTTCGATACCAGCTGCACTGAAGGTTCTCAAGCGTTCGGTGTGCGGATATCGATGATGCTGATGCTTGGGATAGGAGGATAACCATGTTGCATAAACTCGTTCGCGAGACGCTTCTTTTCTGTGTACTTGTACTGCTGCCTTTCAGTACAGCCCTAGCCGGAGAAACTGCAAGCCCGTCCATGCTTTCTGACACGTGTCTGGGCTGCCATGGGCCTGGTGGTATCAGTGATGGACCCGCAACCCCCACCATCTCAGGGATGTCGGAAATTTACATCATCGCCGCGATGCTGGCCTATAAATACGACAACGACGAGGACAAGGTCGAGGCCATCATCGAAGCCGATCCTGAACTTGAGGACGTGGAATTCTTTGCACGAACCTCAACCGTCATGGACCGGATCGCCAAAGGCTATTCCGAAGCCGAGATCAAAATCCTCGCCAAGCATTTTGCAAGCCTGCCCTTCCAGGCCGCCGAGCAGGATGTGAACAAGAAACAGGCGAAAGCAGGTGCAGAGATTCATGAGAATCACTGCGAGAAATGCCATGAGAATGGCGGCAGTTCCGCAGAGGACGATGCGGGTGTGCTGGCCGGGCAATGGATCCCCTATCTTGAGTACACCATGGCGGACTTCGCCAGTGGTGACCGGGCCATGCCGAAGAAGATGAAAAAGCAGATGAAGGATGCGCATGCAGCCTACGGTGACGGCTCAGTCGCTGACCTCATCCAGTTTTACGCCAGCCAGAAATAACGCAGCGCTCGAGATCGCAGGAGAAATGAACATGTCAAAACTTACCAGAAGAAATTTTCTAAAGGGCACCGGCAGTACTTTTGCGCTGGGCTCCGTGGGATTTGGGTTCCCCCATATTGCAGGGGCCGCTAAAAAGAAAGTGGTCGTGATCGGCGCTGGAGTCGGAGGCACGATTGCCGCCAAGTACATTGCGAAAGCGGATTCATCCATTGAGGTGACGATCGTGGAAGCCAAACCGCATCATCACACCTGTTTCATGAGCAACGAGGTGATCGGCGGGGATCGTGACATCTCCACGATCAAGTTCGGATACGACAAGCTGGCCTCGCATGGAATCAAGGTCGTCCAGGACAAGGCCGTGATGATCGATCCGGTGGCCCACAAGGTGAAAACAGCCAATGGCACGACCCTGGGGTATGACCGGCTCGTCATGTCCCCCGGCATTGGACTCAAATGGGAGGCCATCGAAGGCTATGACGAGGCTGGGGCCGAGGTCATGCCGCATGCGTGGATCGCTGGCTCACAGACTGCCTTGCTGAGAAAGCAAATCGAGTCCATGGATGACGGCGGAGTGGTGCTGCTGGCACCGCCCGGGAATCCGTTCCGCTGCCCGCCGGGACCGTATGAGCGTGCCGCGCAGATTGCACACTACCTGAAACATCACAAGCCGAAATCCAAGATTCTGATCCTGGATGCCAAGGACAAGTTCTCAAAACAGGGCTTGTTCACGCAAGGCTGGAAGAAGGTGTACGGAGACATGATCGAATGGGTCCCCGGCGCCGATACCGGAGGTGGAGTGAAGGCGGTCGATGTCAAGGCCATGAAGGTCAGCACCGACTTCGACGACCACAAGGTCTCGGTCGCCAATATCATCCCGCCGCAAAAGGCAGCGCAGATCGCGCATGACGCCGACCTGACGGACGATTCAGGCTGGTGCCCGGTCGACCTGGGTACGTTTGAATCGAAGAAGCACAAGGACATCCACATCATCGGGGATGCCGGCATCATCAGTGGCCTGCCCAAGTCCGGATACGCAGCCAGCACCGAAGCCAAGGTATGCGCAACGGCGATCGTTCATCACCTGCACGAGAAAGAGCCCGGAATCAATTCCTATGCGAATGCCTGCTACAGCATCATCGCACCGGATTACGGGATCTCGGTGGTGGCCGTCTACAAACTGGCGGAAGACCGGTCCAAGATCAACAAGGTCGGAGGAGGCCTGACGCCCTCTGATGCCACTCCGGAAGCACTTCGACGCGAGGTGCACTATGCGTACAGCTGGTTCAAGAACATGACCGCCGAAATGTTCGGCTAGTACCGGCAAGTCTGCGCTGAAACAAAAAAGGGGGCCATAAGCCCCCTTTTTTCATGCGAGATGAAACTGCGTCATTCGATCAGCGGCACTTTATACACCAGTGAACCAATCGCACCTTCGACTCCCTTGAAGTTTGCATGGCACATTACGCATCTTTCCATCACGACAGGGACTGCTGTCGCCATGCGCAGGTAACGTTTGCCGTCGATCGTAACCACTTCTTCATGAGTGGCTTCTCCGCCCAGCAGTTTGTGCTTGACCTCTTCCTCAAAAGCATCCTGTGGATTGTTGACGGCCGGGTTGATCAAGACATCAGTAAGCCCGATCAGACGAACTTCGTGGAAGCCGTTCTCTTTCATGGTTTGAAAGAGCGCGCCGGCTGCGCTCGCAGCGGAAAATACGGAAGGGTCAGTCACGTATTTATCGGTAATCAGAACAACGGCTGTTTTGTAAAGGGTGTCAAGCATGTGAACCTGATCACGGGTACGCTCCACAGCCGGGTCCCCAGCGATGGCATCGTGTATCAAAACCAGCGCCGTACTGATAGAAATAAACAACGCAAAGAGGTAGTTGCGCTTTTTCATTTTGCTCCTCCTTCTTTTATCGATCGATCTATCAATTGCTGACAAATCGATTATACTCTATATGATCTATATTTTATAGACTTTTAGAATTACCGGAATCACCATCATTTTTGTGACAGGATTTGCTTGTAGAACAATATGGTAGGGTCAACTCATGCGAGTTACAAAATTTACTGACTATGCACTCCGGGTCCTGATCTACCTGGCATGCAAGCCAAGCGGGGAGCTGACAACCATTTCCCAGCTTGCCGAAGCGTACTCCATCTCCGTACACCACGTCCGTGTCGTGGTACACAAGCTGGGGCAAGCCGGCTATATCAACAGCACCCCGGGCAAGGGCGGAGGGATCGAACTGGCACAACGGCCTGATGAGATCCTGATCGGCGAAGTGATCCGCAGCACGGAAAAGGATTTCTTTATCGTTGAATGCTTCAATCCCGAGGGAAAGTGCACGATTGTCAAGGCATGCCGACTGAAGCACATTCTCGGGGATGCCCTGAATGCCTTCATCGACACGCTGGACCAGTACACGCTTGCCGACATCACCGACAACAGGCACGCCATCATCCAGCAGATCAAGGTGGCCTAGCTGCGGTAGGACTCATGCAACCGCGCGGCGATCACGCAGGGCGGGCGGATGAGCCTGCTTGCGCCCGGTCAGATGAACAGGCAGATATCGGATTTTTGCGCTTGCGGCAAAAACGAGGCGGCCCCGACCCAGCCGGCGACCTCGTCGATAAAATCCTCTTTTTCGTGACCGAACAGGTCCACCGTCATCTGGCAGGCGAACATCTTGACATCGGCCTCCAGGGAAAGGGTGCGCAATTCCTGGATGCTGGCGACTCCCCTCTCCTTGATGGTTTGCTTCATCATCAGGGTTGCAAATTTCTCAAAGCCCGGAAGATTCGTGCTGAGCGCGTTCGGTATGTTCCATTCCATGCTTTGGAACCAGTCCGGGCCAAATGGCATTTTCATCGGCATGGCCGGGTTGCCCAGCGGAGAAACCTCCAGGTCCAGGTCCTTCTTCAGCAGGCCCAGCGCATAGAAAGTGAAAAAACACGAAACCTCCCACCCCATCGCCGCGGCGGTTGACGCAAGAATGAAAGGAGGATACGCCATGTCCAGCGTTCCCTTGGTCGCGATCAGCGACAGCTGCGGTGTCCTGGCCTCTTCGCGTTCCTGCAGCTTTTGCTCCAGCCTTTCATCAAACCAGCGATTCAACGCTTCCTGGTCCAGTTGCTCTGGAACTGCGGACTTGGCTTCCGTTGTACTTTTCTGGGGCATTATCCACCTCCGACAGTGTGCTTGCCTTTCCTGTTCAGCCGAACATAAGACGATAAAGTATAAGGCAAATTTCCAAAATTATACATGGGGCATCACCTGTCAGGGTACACTTTCCGGGCAACAGTACGGCTCAGCGATGCAGCCCCTGCGAACCACCGGTTCCTGTGGCCTTTGCAACGCACACCGCGATTCATCGGGCGAGAGCCCGCGGATTGCACCGAAGACCGGATGGCATCGTCAGGGAAGTGGCGTCCCCAGGGGGATTCGAACCCCCGTTGCCGCCGTGAAAGGGCGATGTCCTAGGCCTCTAGACGATGGGGACGACTGGCAAATCTGTCCTGAAATGAGTGATTCTTTGCACTAGAGGCGGCGCACGGTACGATAACCAAGCTTTGGCTGTCAAGTGCCGCAGCCTGTCGGAACGGGTGCAGCACGCCCATGGGCTTGCCATGCCTCCTCCAATCGTTTTCCGGTCACCAACTGCTCCTGGCATCCATGAATCCTTGACTGGATGGATCAGGTACTACCGGATACTCGTGCAATTATATGATAATGGGCGGATTGCAGTTCAACGGCCCGTTCAGTTGCCCTGTTTATTGTCAGACAAAAGGAGTACATATGGGTGATGAGATCTCCCACCGGCACTTTGAGGCAGATGATTTCAGCCAGTTCCGGCAAAACCTTGACAACGAGACGGAGCACCTTGCCACGCTGTTCGCCAACAAGGGGTTCAGCGGCCGGGGTGACATCCTGGGATTTGAGCTGGAAGCCTGCATCGTGGATTCCGACGGACTGCCCGCCTCGATCAACCGGGAGCTTCTGACCGTTCTGGACAACCCGTTGGTCGTGCCGGAGCTGGCCGAATTCAATGTCGAGCTGAACGGAAGCCCCGTGTCCGTGACAGGCAAGGTCTTTTCCCGGCTTCACGACGAACTGAGCACCACCTGGAGAGCCTGCCATGAGGGTGCCAAGATCTGCAATTCCCGCCTGGTCTCGGTGGGCATCCTGCCGACCATCGAACCCGGCCTGCTCAACTCCGGACACATGTCGGACATGGTCCGCTACCATGCGCTGAACGACAGGATCCTGGCATTGCGCGACGGTGCCCCGGTGCACATCTCCATTCACGGTTCCGATGAACTGGTCATGCATCACGACGATGTCATGCTGGAAGCGGCCACGACCGCATTCCAGGTACACCTGCAGTGCAGGCCGGAAAACTTCGTGGGCGACTTCAATGCGGCCGTGGCGGCCTCTGCGCCGATCGTTGCCCTGAGTGCTAACTCCCCTTTCCTGTTCGGCAAGTCCCTGTGGTGCGAGACCCGCATTCCCCTGTTTGAACAGGCGATCGATGTCGGCAGGAACTACCCGCCGCGGGTCAGTTTCGGAAACGGCTACGCGAAGGACTCCCTCTTCGAGGTCTTTCACGAAAACCAGAGCAATCACCCGATTCTCCTGCCGTACGTCCAGGACGAGCCCAGGGACAAGTTTTCCCATCTGCGTTTTCAAAACGGCACGATCTGGCGCTGGAACCGCCCGCTGGTCGGTTTTGACTACGATGGCCAGCCGCATATCCGCATCGAGCACCGCGTCATCCCCGCAGGCCCCACGATCCTGGATTGCGTGGCAAACTGTGTTGCGTTTTACGGATTCGTTCGCGCACTGGCCAGCCTCGAAGACCCGATCGAGGAAAGAATCCCTTTTCCGGTAGCGCGGGACAACTTCTATGCGGCTGCAAAATACGGGCTGGATGCCCATGTGGTCTGGATGGACGGTGAAATCCCCGTGCGAAAACTTATCCTGGATTCGCTTCTCCCCATGGCAAGGGAAGCGCTGGAATCGATGGAGATTCCCGCAACCGAAATCAACGAATACCTGAGTGTCCTGCAGGCCCGGGTGGAAACCGGCCGCAACGGCGCCGACTGGCAGCGGGCCTGGGTTGAAAGGCATGGCACCGACTTCAGTGCCCTGGTGCAGGCCTATATCGATCTCCAGGAAACCGACCAGCCCGTGCACACCTGGCCCGTATGATGCGCTTCGACCTGCGCCATGAACTCCCGGGCGAGGTGCTCGACTGCACGGCGGCCCAGCTGGCCGACGTCCTCAGCGGCCCGACGCTGTTCGACCTCACCAAGCCCGGCAGGGACCCCCTGTTCGTCTCGGTACTTCTCCACGGCAATGAAACCTCGGGATGGGAAGCGGTCCGCAAACTGTTTTCGAGGCACCCGGAACTCACGAGCACCTCGTCGATCCTGGTTTTCGTGGGCAATGTGCTCTCGGCGCGCAAAGGGGTGCGCAAACTGGACGGCCAGCCGGACTACAACCGCGTATGGAACGGAGGGTCTACCCCGGAACACAAGCTGGCGGAAGGCGTGATCGCCTATGCAGGCTCGAAACAGCCCTGGTGTGCCATCGATGTGCACAATAACTCCGGCCCCAATCCGCATTATTCCGTGATCACCGACCTCGCCCGGGCCACCCGCTCACTCGCAAGTGCGTTCAGTTCCCTGGCGATCCTGGCGAAGCAGCCCCCGGGAACCCTGACCCAGGCCTTCTCGGACTTCTGCACGTCCATCACCATTGAGGCCGGCATCCCGGCAGACCCCGACAGCTCGGAACGGGCCGGTACCCTGATCAGGCGACTGCTGAGCGAAGGCAAACTGCTTGAGGGATCCCCGGAATCACTGGAGATCTTCGATAACTTTGTCCGTGTAACCGTCGAACCTGAAATCGCGAACAAGGACCACACCTTCCCGGAACTGAATCCTGAACTGGATACGTTCAACTTCAGATGCCTGCCTGCCGGAAGCCTGGTGTGCCGCCTGAAAGACCGCGCGCGCGGAATACGGGCCAACGATGCAGAGCAGCGGGATGTGACGGAGGATTATTTCGTCATTGAGAACTCTGAAGTCCGATTGCGCCAAGACGTCATCATGTCAATGTATACGCGTGACCCGTTGATCGCGATGCAGGATTGCATCTGCTACTTCCTGAAGCCGATTGAACACTGAACTGTCGCAGGATCATTTCACCACATTGCCCTCATGCATCTTTCGGGGGCACCCCGGCAAGTAAAACTGCCTTTCGGCCTCAAGGCTTCTCCAGATATTTGAACACGCCGAATCCCTTTCTGTCGTTACGGGGGTCCACCACATGCTCGATGGGTATGATCTGCAAACCCTTCCATTGCGTGTATTCGGCAAAATCCAGAGTTCCCGTCAGGAAGATTCCCACCGAGATATCGTGAACCTGCCCTTCTGTTTCCCTTGCCTGAAAATGGCAGGTATACCCCGAGGTGAATCTGGAATCCGGTGGTGAAAACATGTTCGAGGCCCACTTCATGACATCCGATATCTTTTCAATCCTCGCAGAATGCTCCTGGTAGCCGAGGGCGTTGCTCCCGGAATAGGTTCTGGCGAAGTTCTCGCAATACTCGGTTACCGTCACGCTTCTCGCCGAGCGATGATTTTCTTCCACCTGAGTAAAGCCACAGGAGCCTAGGCACACCGAGAGCAGTACCAGAATTGGAATTCTCATGAGGCCTCCAAAATGATGAACCGAATGCTGCGCCTTGACGCCCTCGTCGTCGCCTTCCCCAAAGGCATGCCAGGCCCCCCGAACATCAGCTGTGGACGATGACACCGGTTGTGCAGGGCATCGCCTGAAGATTCCCTTTTCAGTCAATTGCCCGGGAAACACTAGATCCCTTTGAACTCCACGGAAACGGCACTGAAATAGCCATAGGCATCCGAGTATTCGATACGTGCAGGCGAATGGGATTCCCCGGGACCAAAACGCTCCCCCAGCCTGGCATAACGCATCGTCGGGACATCCGACAGGTACTCGATGCCCGCGCCAATCCGCAAGGTCACGCTTTTGGTAAACGAGACATTCAATGAGGTCTGCAGATTGAGGGTTGCGGCCCATTGGCTGTCACTGGTGCGATGGTTCGTGGCTTCATCCATCGCAAACCCGCCCGATGAAATGAAAGTCCGCTGCTCACCGTGATAATCCGCATCCAGGTAATAGCCCCCCAGCGTGCCGTCCAGGGTGAGGCTCCAGCCCGGTCGCAGCGGGAAATCCCGGCGGGCGCCGATCACGCCACCGTAGTAGGAGGCCTCCAGGTCCTCGCTGAGCGTGAGATTGTTGACCGTGGCAGGGCGGTTGGACTCATAGGCGAACGTGCCGATGTCCTGGTGCAGACGCCTGTAGCTTGGCCCGAAATGCATTGAGACAGTGGACCGGCCCGCCTGCCCGGGCCGCCTTCCCGTGACCCAGTCCAGGCCGTAAAAATCCACCTCCCTTTTCGTGCGGATGCGGATGGGGTCGCCCCAGGCAAAGATGGCCGAACCGAACGGCAGGGCCGCGCCATCGATCCTTCCGATCCAGCCGACCGAGCGGACATGCGGATCATCCCGGATCAAGTCAATCAGGTGCCGCTGGGTCTGCGAGGTGAGGCATTCCCCGAGTGCTGCACCGGGCGGGCAGTGCCGGTCCTGGAACCGGGCACGAATCTCCGCCCACGGGACGGGATCCTCATAGTACTCACGGGTGTGCCTGGACGTTTGGGAGGTGTGAAAACCGCGCAGCTCGGTGAAATGGTGGCCATGCGCCTTGCCAAGGGCAAGGTTGACCATCCCACCCTCGTCCTTGCCGTCATAGTGATCCAGAAATCCGAGGGCCTCTTCCTGGCCGTTGGTTCGGAGGAATGGGCTGGAGTCCGGCAGATCCAGCCAGTTAATGCCTGCGCCCGCCTGAATATAGAACTCTTCAGATGAAGGGCCAGGGGATGCGGCATTCACCTGAAGGCAAAGCAGGAGAAAACCTGGAAGTAATACTGAGATGCTTTTCAACGGGATTGACCTCGATCGCATAAATGGTGTGGGGTTCACGAGTTTCATTGTACATTGGACAAGAATACAAGTGTTACACATCCCACGTTCAAGACTGCGGCCTTCTCCAGTTTCCCACGCCCGAAAGTAGAGGTTGCGCAGGCGAGGAAGCGACCCCGGTTCTACATCGTCAAGAACTCAAGGAAGTGCATCGCTTAACTTTCAAAATCGACTTCCGGGATTGCAGGGACGAAATTGCATTTTACGTCACATGCGTTTGAATGCACTTCAAGAACCCTTTCAACAATCAAAGGCCCGCATCGAGTGGGTTACCGACGCGAGCGCCGCCATCCCGCAGCTCGCGCCTCGTCCTCAGAGCAGAACCACCGCTCGCCCCGCGAAGTGTCGATGCGGGTCCGGTCGTAGAACTGACCTCCCGGCAGGTGGTAGATACGCGCCCCACCCTTGCTGATATTGCCCTTGATTTTGCATCCCCCGCTGCCTTGTTTCATGGTCGTCTCTGTGCCGGCAAGCCGCTTGCCCCTGCGCCAGTCCCAGGGGGCGACCACCTCGCCTCGCCACACCCCGCGTTTGGCCGCCCGGGCTGCCCTTTCTTGTGCAACGTAACGCCTGGAATACTTGCGGTAGGCGAGCGCCCAGCCTTCAGCGACCATCCACGCGTTCACGTCTTTGCCACCGACCCGGCACACGGCGATCACGCGTCCGTAGCGGTCCCGGTCGCGCGCCTCGCAGGCGACAGGATGCGAGCCGATGCGGCGGACAAGCGCACGGGTAGCTTCACGACCGCACGACCAGAACCGGCCTCCCGAGCGACAGCGCTGCGCGCGCTCCGGGGCATCGATGCCATGTAGACGTATACGTGACCCGCGAATCTCCAGCGTATCGCCGTCGATAACCCGTGCGGACCCGGTAAGCGTTGCATCCGCGATTCGAATTTTGTGACCCGTCGTACGCTCCGTGCTCAACCCGATGGCGTCCCTGAGGGTACCGCGGGATTCCAGAACCATGCGCTGCACCTCGTCCCAGGCCGGGGATGTGCTTGCGAGGACTCCAAGTGATGCGACCGCAATCGCGACCAGTGTCCGGCTCAGCCAATACGGGGGTTTCATTCTCGAGAGATCTGGTGGTTTGATAGTTTTTCAGTCACTTCGAGCCTTCGCTCGTCAGCTGTCCGCTTCCATTCGACTGCTGTCGCTATGGTACATTCACCGGAATGCACGTGGAAAGGGCTACGGTGATCACCCTGTCTTCAGCGTCGACCTTTTGCATGGATCGTCATGTTAAAATGGAGGGCATGGTGCGCGAAACGAATTTTGCCGGCTCATCGACGGATCGCAAATGTGACGCCGGCGTTTGTGCTCACGCGTTTCGATGGAAGATGCGCGGTCCAAGACTGCAGGACAAACAGGATGCCGGGGTGAGCATGTCCCGGAGTTTCGCCCATCGACTGAAAGGGCTCGTTTCCCTGTTCGCGCTGACCGTCTGTCTGTCCGCCTGTGTGTCGACCCCTCAGCCCGATACTGTCTCGGGAGGCGACCGTGAGATGCTGTTACGCATGGGTGATACTGCACGGGATTCGGGCGAATTTGTGGCAGCGCTCCCTTTCTATCGTCAAGCCCACTTGCTTGACAAGCAGGATCCAGCACCTTTACTTCGATTGGCTGAGACACTGGATGCCCTAGGGAAGTACCGCGTGGCCGAGGACACCTGGAAACGTGTCTTGGCCATCGACCCGAACAACTTTGAAGCCCGCACCGGATATGGCAAAACGCTGCTCGTCCTTGGTCAGCCTTCGCTGGCACTGGAACAATTTCACAAGGCCCGTGAACATGGCAGAGATGCCGATTTGTTGAATGGGATCGGGGTGGCAAACGACCTCATGGGCGATGCGGAAACTGCGCAGGCTGCGTACCGCGAGGGCCTCGATCTCGACCGTAGCCCGAAACTGCTTGGCAATCTTGGTCTATCCCTCGCCTTGTCGGGAGCACATGACGAGGCGATCAGCATTCTTGAAGAAGCCAATGCGCTCCCGGGCACGGATCTGCACCGTCGTGCAAATCTGGCGCTGGCGCACGTTCTGAGCGGGAACCAGGAACGTGCAACTGCCGCATTGGCCCCGGAAGCCGACGAACGGAGGGTCGAGCGCATCCTGGAATACTTCACAGCGGTGGCAGGCCTGTCAGGTCACAAATCCAGGGTAGTCGCCATGGGGATCATTGGAACGATTCCGAATCACGGCGCCATCGGCGGCTCGCAGGTTATTCCCTAGGAACCTCAAACGCGAGGTTTTGTGTTGGTTCGAGAGCAATAGCGATTCAAGCATACCGAATTCTCCCACAGCCGTTGCGGTGGTATTTAGGTAACCTGTTCGCAGTTCCGGGCCTGTGGCATGCGGTTGAGTCGCCGGACTTGCCTCAGGATTTAACCATTTTCTTGGCTGGATGATCGGTACCCTCCTGTTTGCCGAGTTTCCACACCCACCTCGCAAGATCCCAGGAAGCTTCCGTTTTACGCGCTTCCTTGCGCAACTCGCGTTGCAGGTCTTTCCACCTGCCGAATATCCTGATCGTCTCACCCCGAACTTTACGAGTTGGTTTCGGTGGCTTCTTCAGTCTGGTTGCGAAGACGAGACACCCCGTAACCCGCGTGTCAGGCGGTGCCTCATCCCGCATGACTTTGACGTTGGCTGCGATAATTCTCAAGGCTTTACTGAATTTTCCCTTATCTGGGATACGCCGGTACTTCGTTTCGATCACCCATAGCCCGTGCGGCGTGGCCACTAGGTGATCAATATCACCGTACCGTGTACCCCCCTTCACATTGTGTGCCACCGCGCACGCATCCCGAGTCAGTGCATACTCAATTGCTTGTCCGACCTTTCGTTCGGCATATCCTCCTTTTTTGATGCTCTGCAACTGCCAGCCGTCCTTTTCTTGAAGCCACTCGCCGGGATTTCGTTTCAATTTCATCTGGTGTCCTTTCGGTCTAGACGATATAGAGATGTATGGCAAGCCCAGTTCTTTCAGCCACCGAAAGCCAGGCGGTCACATCACTGGGTAAAGTCACTACATGTTCTTGAAGACGTCGACGAGATTCAGCGCAGCCGGCCCGATGACCACGATGAACAGTGCGGGCAGGATGAATATCAGCATGGGGATGGTGAGCACAGCAGGAAGCCGTGCAGCCTTTTCCTCAGCTTTCATAATCCGTTTCGTGCGCATCTCCTCAGACAACGCGCGCAGCGCTTCCGACAATGGAGTGCCATGACGCTCGGTCTGGATGAGCATGTTCACAAAGCTGCGCATTTCGGGGATCGGTACACGTTGTGCCAGATTCTGTAACGCCAATCGACGCTCCGGAAGAAATCTCAACTCGATGGATGTCTGGGTGAATTCGTCTGCGAACTCTGGCAGGGTTTGGCGCGCCTCGCGCGCGATATAATCGAGTGCAGCACCGAAACTGAGTCCGGCCTCCGCACACACCAGCAGGAGATCCAGTCCTTCGGGTATGGCTTTCGTGATCTTGTCCTGACGCCGTGCAATGATTTTTGATAGGACCAGGTTGGGCGCATACATACCGACCACCAGGGTCCCTAGTGCGGCTGCGAGCCTTGTGAGTTCGGAGAGGTCAAATATAGGAAGGATGTACAGGAACAGGATCGCGCAGGTAATGGCGGCCACCAGCACCGCAAACTTCAGGAATACATAGATACTCAAGGCGTTCTTCCCTCGCCAACCTGCCTGGGCCAGCTTCTCACGTAACTGGTCGACCCCCTCCCCTCTCATCAAGTCGAAGCGCTCGATCACACGCTTAGCAAACATGAATAGCTGAGTGTGCATCGAATGAAACACCGGCTGGTCTTGAGTACGGTACAACTCGCCATACATCTTGGTGAGCGCGCGCACCCGAAATTTCAGTAAACGCGAGGCAGTTAACTTTTCCCATATCACCAAGGCAACGACGCTGACTACCAGGGCCACAATCAAGGCAACCACCTGGACATAGGAAGCAGGAATCAGTGCGTCAGACATCAGAACTTGAACCGGACCAGCTTGACCATAATCGCTACACCGATGAACTGGCTGAGCAACGCTGCCCCAATCAGCAGGTGGCCGCGCGGGTCAGTAAACAGGGTCATAATATAATTGGCTTCCACAACGAAAATGATTACAAACATGATGAAGGGGAGGCTACCGAGTATCCATGCGCTCGCTTTAGGTTCCGACACAGCGGCCTGAATTCGTTGCCTCATCTGCCTCCGCTTGCGCAGCATGTCGGCAAGATTCCCGAGTGTTTCACTCAGATTGCCGCCTGTAGTTTGCTGAATGGTGACTGCCGTGATGAAAAACCTGAACTCCGGGGTATCGATGTTTGACAGGGCAGTCTTGAGGGCATCCTCCAGTGTATTGCCGAGCCGTACCGAATCAATGATGTCCTGGAACTCGGGGCCGATGGGCTGCGGCATTTCGTGAGCCACGATTGCGGCTGACTCAATCAGGGGCAAGCCTGCACGCAAGCCACGAATAATCAGTTCGATACCTTCGGGAAACTGGTTCGTGAATGCATGCTTTCTGCGCTGGCGCAGATAACCAACAAAGAGGTAGGGTAGTGCAAACCCCGATGCGCATGCCCCTAGTACGGTTAAAGGAACAGAGAAACCGAGCACAACCAGCATGAGTGCGCCAACCAAGAGTCCGGTCACGACAGATCCCAGCACGTATTGCCCAACCGTGATTGACCGGCCACTTTGCAGTAACCACAGGCGCAGAATGTCCTGATTCGGCAATAACTTCCCAAGCATGGGGTTGGCTGACGGGGTATCGAGCCGGATAGACGGCAATTCGGTCTCTACGATACGCGGCTGCCAGCGCCGTACTATTGCTGTTATACGCTTGTTTATCCTGCGCTGACCCAACACCGCCTGAAAGACGAGGATGCCTACAAGTGCCAGTACGCTGGCGGCGAGTAGCACAGCAACGCTCAGGTCAACCCAATCGGGTACCGTTCCTTCCATCAGCGCAGGGCCTCCATCAATACGCGGTCAAGTCCGAAGAACTCTGCCTTCGGCATCATGTACGGGCGCACGTTGGAATACTCGTACTGACCCCGGATGCTGCCCGATGAGTCGTCACCTTCGTATTTGAAGCTGAACAGGTTCTGCGTGACCACTACGTCCCCTTCCATGCCCACTACCTCGACAATGTCGGTGACTCGTCGTACACCATCGCGCATTCTGCGAACCTGGATGATCACATCGAGTGCCTCGGAGATCTGGGTACGCACGGCCTTTGCCGGCAGGTTGAAGTGAGCCATGCTCACCATGTTTTCAAGCCGAGTAAGTGCCTCACGCGGACGATTGGCGTGGATTGTGCTCATCGAGCCTTCATGGCCTGTATTCATCGCCTGCAACATGTCCACGGCCTCTGCCTCACGTACTTCGCCGATAATGATCCGGTCCGGGCGCATCCGCAGGGCATTCTTCACCAGGTCGCGCATCGTGATCAGGCCCTCCCCTTCCAGGCTGGGCGGGCGGGTCTCAAGACGCACGACATGCGGCTGGAGCAGATCCAGCTCGGCGGCATCCTCGATGGTCACCACCCGCTCATCGTGACCGATCATCTGGGAGAGTGCATTCAAAAGTGTGGTTTTGCCACTGCCGGTACCGCCCGAGATCAGGATGTTGAGGCGCGAGCGTGCAGCGACTTGCAGAAGCACCACCATCGCATGGTTCATGCCGTTCGATTTTTCGATCTCATTGAGCGTGATTTTCTGCTTTGAAAACTTTCGGATGGAGATCGATGGGCCATCAATGGCCAAAGGCGGGATGATAATGTTGACGCGGCTGCCGTCGGCAAGCCGGGCATCTGCCAACGGATTGGCTTCATCCACACGCCGCCCGACTTGGGAAACAATCCGCGTCGCTACATTCATGACGTGCGCATCATCCCGGAATACCGTGTCGGTCAATTCAAGCTTGCCGAAACGTTCAACGTAGACCCGGGCATGGCCGTTCACCAAAATGTCGGAAATACTCTCATCTTCGAGTAGCGGCTCAAGCGGTCCCAGCCCCAACATCTCGTCAAGCAGGAGCTTGAGCAAGGCCTGCTGTTCACGCTGGTTGAGCCGAATCTTTTCCTCGTCCAGGATGTCGGTCATTACACCGGAAACCTGGTCAGTCAGTTCATCGCGCGAAAGTTCAGCCGCTGCACCAAAGTCAATCTGCTCCAAAAGCTTCGGCAATACCCTAGGGTGTGCATCCTCCACGATTCTGGAGGCCTTACGTTTCTCGGTATCAGGCGCTTTAGCAGGGCGTCTGGGTTTTTTGTCGTTACGTGTGACGGGCTGCACCGGTTTGTGAACCACCTCGCGTCCTGGTCTGGCCGAAATCAAAACCCGGTTGACGACGGTGGTGATCAGGTCGCGTCGTTGGATGGGATTGAGACTCTTGAATGCGGAGCCAAGCGCATTTTCGGCTGCGCGGGCAGCCATGGCGGCCACATCCACGCGGGACGCCGTCTCCAAGGTGCTGGCATCTTCACCGTTGGCAAGGGCTTCCACTGCCGTATCAACCATGGCCTGCAGATTCGGGACGGCCACATCCTCAACCGTCTCTCTCAAATCACCTGCATGCGGGTCAGCGGACGAAGACGAGGGCACCGGCTGGGCGGATGGCCGAGCAAACTTCACTGATCGGTCTCCTTGCGAAACCCGAAAAAGGTCGGGCGTCTCCGTTTTTTCTTCGACTCGGGAACCAATTTCGTCACCACCCTTCGAATTCCTTCCACAAGCTGGCTGCGCTCTGCAACCTGGGTGATGAGCTTGCCGATCACCACCACCGAACTCGCTTTCTTGTCTTCTGGTAGACTGGCAATGACGGGCTTTGTTACCCCCTTCTTGAATTCAGTCAGCGATATCCCCGTAGCAGCACTGACACGGTTGACGATCACGCCGATCTCCGCCTTGTCATTAAGGGCGTCGCAGTACGAGGAGATGCGGATCGTATCGCGCATGCCTGCAAGTGACAGTTCAGACACCACGAACACATGCGAGGCTCTAGCGATCACGTTGGCTGTCATCTGGAATAATACGCGTGGCACATCGATCCAGACCCATGGGAACATCTGGCTCAACTCGGCAATCAGACGTTCTACACCCACTTCTTTGAAATCAAGGACTTGATCCAGGCCCTCTTCCGCCGCCAGCACCGACAAGTGTGTCGTCTTGGAGGACAGCACTCTTTCCAAAAACAACTGGTCGATCCGGTCCGGGTCGTGCAACGTTTCGATCATGCCATCTGCAGGCACGAGGTCGAGGGCCAGGGCAGTTGAACCGAATTGCAGGTCGAGGTCGACCAGAACCGTTTTCTGTCCACGCTCCTCGGCGAGCATCCACGCCGCATTGGTCGCAACGGTCGTTGCGCCGACCCCACCGCGAGCACCGATGGAGACGATGATCTTGCCCGTCGGTGCAGTATTTTCAGCCGCCGCCGGTCGCTCGTGGCTCAACGCTGCAAGAAGTGAGGTCTCAAGTTCGTCAACATCGATGGGCTTTACCAGATAGTCAGTCGCACCTGCAGCAATGAGGCGTTTATAGAGAACGAGGTCATTGGCACTCCCCAGCGCGATGACCTGTGCCGTGGGATTACATGCCTCCACCACGGGCCGGAGGTCTTCAAGCATGCGTGCGCTTGACCCCAGATCGACGATCACGACATCCACTTCGTGTGCATCTTTCATGTGCGCCGTCGCATCGTCGGGCCCGCCTTCGATCATAATCGCTCCCGACCAGTGACGATTGACTGCCTTCTCGATCGCCGCCATTGTGACCGCATCGTTGGTGAAGGCAACCGGAACTGCGTTGCTTTCGGGTCTTGCTGGAACGTCTGCAACCATTGCCGTTACTATTCCCCGCCCCCACTGACCGGAGCAACGGGGTCCTTGACATTATCCTCCCAGTACCTGCGTATCGCCGCTGAAAGAACCTGTCCGTCACCCGGGGAGAGACTTCGCCCCTGCTGGAGGTCCGATGGATCTGCAACCATCCGGCTGAGATTAACTGCCGTCGCACAGCCAAAGGTGCCATCTCGCGCATCGTCCGGATTCGCCCCGGACAGTTGCCATGGATCAGGACAGTCCGGAATTTCGATCTGATAGTGGCCGACCAGCACACGAACCCCATGAGGTGGCGTTTCGCCCCCCGCATATGCATGCACCGCGGTATCAGGCTGATACTGATGCAATTGACGGGTAAGGGCATCGATACGCTCCCGGGCAAGCCGGGTCCAGTCACCTTCGCCTCCGAAATCGACCAGGATGCGATGAACAGGCTTTGGCGCAACTCCGCTCAGGAAATGATCCAGACGACGGCTCTCGTCTTCGGACAGCATGGCTGAACCGGGTTCGAACAGCACGGGATGAGCCTGCCAGTTCCAGTGCAATTCAATGAGCTTGGGAGATTGCGCAGGGCTTTGTAGATCGAACGGTCGCGAGCAACCCGCTGCCAGCAGAATCGTGCAAATCAACAGCACCCCTTGCCACCCGAATCGACGGGTGTATCCACCACCCTTGGTTATCATTTTTTGTGGCAACATCATGAACCCCTATTACTTGACTTCAAAGCCACCCGGAATAAACGCCGGGTCAGGCCCCGCGCCGGAACGTTCGTCAGTTGCGTCAGGGCCGTTGTACGCCCCATTCGGTGTCGCCAGGGCGCCATACGACACGGGTTGCACGATGTAGGGCGTGACGATGACGACGAGTTCGGTTTCCCTGCGCTCGAATCGGGTTGAGCGGAACAGTGCACCCAGAATCGGCAAATCACCCAGTCCCGGAAACTTGTCGACACTATGGTCGGAGTCGGCCAGGAGAAGCCCTGCGATGGCGAAGCTCTGACCGCTGCCCAGCTCCACCGAGGTGCTGGCGCGCCGGGTGGCGAGCGCGGGGATGCTGATGCCTTCTACCGTAACGGCGCCCGCCGATGTAATGGAGCTGACCTCGGGCACCACTTTCAGGTTGATTCGATTCCCGGTCAAGACGGTTGGCGTGAACGCCAGAGAAACACCGTAGTCCTTGAACTCGACCGATATGGTCCCCAAATTATCCGCTACGGGAATCGGAAACTCGCCACCGGCCAGAAAACTGGCCGTCTCGCCACTGAGTGCGGTCAGGTTGGGCTCAGCCAGCAGCGAGACCAGCCCTTCGGACTCGAGCGCATCGATGATGGCATTGACATCGGCGTGCGACGTTTCATAGACGAGGTGTGCCAACCCTGTATCGGACAGTCTTTCAATTGTTTCGCGGGGCGTATCCAGAAAACCGCGTCCCGTGGCCAGCCCGAACTGGAAATTCCCAGTCACCCTCAGACCATCAAAACTGAATCCGATACGCTCAAGCACGCTTCGAGACACCTCGGCCACCTTGACGCGAAGATTGACCTGGTTTGCTCCGACAACCTGAAGTCGGTTCACGACGACCTCATCACCTTCAGTAAACTGTGCGGTGATGCGTTCTGCCTCCGCTGCGTCCAATGCCGACCGCACCTGTCCGGTAAGCAACAGTCCACCTTGAATCTGGTGTACGTCAACCGTGGAATCGGGTAGCACGGATTGCAGTGTTTTACGAAATTCTTGGGGTACGACGACGTCGATACCGATACTGGCAAGTACGGTGTCGTTGTCATCAACGGCAAAGAAGGTGGCCTCGCCCTGACTGAACGCTGTCACATAGAAAAGCTCCGGCGACCTCACATGGAGATCGGCAATTTTAGGATCGGATATATATACCGATGCTGCTGCTGTTGGTAGCCGGACCAAGGCACCCTCGCCGATATTGATCTCTATTCTATCGACACCCGGCTCGATGACTCGACCCTCATCCGAGAAAGCAGAATCGGCAGCCCAGACAAAGATGAGGACTAGTATCAAGGCAAGTGCGCCCGGTCTGGCAAGCCGAACCCCGATCATTCGTCATCTCCCTCAAATCCTTCCATGGGCGAACCCATTCCACGCACCACTTCCACTCCGTGTACCACTTCCACGCGAGGCATGGGTATGGGTTCCTGTGAACACAGTGACACACGGACATCAGGACTGATAGTGGAGTACTCTCCGGACATTGTTCCTTCCGGTGGGATACCCCGCAAGGCGACCGACAGGGTTCCCAGCTTGGCAGCGCGCACTACGTCCTCGGCTTGTTCCGGCATCACTTCGAGAGTTACGGTCTTGATCTTGGTTACAGATAGTTTTTCTGCAGGCTCGGAATCCATCTGACGCTTGATCGAATCATTAATCGCCAATACCCGAATGTCGGTGAGCAGCGTCCTGGTCTTGTATCTCTCTTGAGCACTCCCCTCACCCCCCTGTTCCTTCCTCCGTTCTTTGGAGGGATCGCACGACAGGATCAGGTCGACCCGGTCGCCCGGGAACGCGAGGCCCGCGAGCGCTTGGGCTTCCTTGGTATCAATGGTCACCGCCCTGTACCCAGGCTCCAGAACTGCTGATAGGAAACCTCGCTCGCCACGCTGCACCAGATGTGCCTCTGTCACAGGCTCGCCTTCGGCCAGCCAAGAGCGCACCACGGTGCCCTCGAAGCTTTCACGCGTCGCATCACCTTCGACGAGATAGTGTTCCTCAAGTCTCTTGTCGGGTGGCCACTCCAGCCAGCGCAGATCGGCTGGCTTGATCAATGTTCCTGCATCCAGACGGCGTTTGGCAACGAGAACACGCGGACCTATATCCTCAACCACTGCAGGCTCCATCTCCGGAAGTTCACTGACCTCTTGCACAGGCGGTGTCAGCCAGGAGCGCGCTCCCAGGTACACGCCACCTACTACAGCCATCAGGATCAGGAACAGCCCGACCGTGCGGATCACAGGACAGGCTCCAAAGCATGGAGAAGATTAACCGCTTTGGTGCCTGCAACGAAGATTGCGCCCATCAGAATGGCGACGGCATAAGGTGCGTAGAGCCGCTCTGCCTGATCGCCTGTCTTTTGCAGTCGCCATCCAAGAGAAAAGAAGTCAAGGCCACGAACATGAATCCAAACAGCGGTCGATACGAACACACCTGCAATGGCGGTGGCCAGAATCATGGGCAGCACCAGTTCCGTACCCGCCCACAGGCTGACCACGGTCAGCAACTTGACGTCGCCACCCCCCGCGAAACCACGCTCAAAGAGTACGAATCCAATGGCGAATACGACGGCAGCGGCAATCAGTCCGCTCTGCCACCCCGTATTATCAGCGAGTACATACATGACCCAGACCAAGGCAACGGCGAGGCTGATGCGATCCGGGATACGCCTGCTGCGCACGTCAGTCACCGCACCCGCACCGACCAGACCCACGAAGGCGATGAGAAGAACCACTTGCAACTGTACTACCGGCAAGACCGTCATGGATAATGCCTTGTACGATGCAACGCCTAAATCTTCCCTGAAGCACAGCCTTTCCGGCGGTGCTTCAGGACATGAAGCAGCAGACTTGCTCTAAATGATCAGTCCGCAGCGGGTGGGGCAGTTCGGTCGATATCCGCGAGTTCTTCCTCAACATCTGTGAAGACCTCTACGAGCTCACCGCCAAGGTTGGTAAGCGCCACAATGATTGCAACGGCAACCAGCCCTATGATCAGGGCATACTCCGTGGCAGTGGCACCCGATTCGTCGCAGATTAAAGACTTTATCGTATTTCCCATGGTCATTCTCCTCCTGGGTTCGCCAATGGTCTTATTCTGACCATTGCCTATGACAGCTGATTGTTGAATGTACTCACCCCGATACTCCGATGCATTCCGTTCACAATGGCGTCGGGCCATTGCGAACAACACTTATGGAGTGGTATTCCTGCCTATTTCCAATAGCAGAATTCATGATCTGTTTCCTGCCTGGTGTTTTAATCAGCAGGTAGCCCGACCAAAGGCCATAAGTGAGTTCGCAACGATAGTTTTGCACAATTTAGGGATAAATCGCAATACTGCGGGTTGCATGCTGGCTAAATGCGGTAATCGAGAAAATGCAACTGCTCGGCATGTGAGGTGCGCACGCCGAGCTTTCAACGTAAAACATCTCTATAAATCAATGAATTAAGTTCAGAAATGAAGGGTCGAATCGTCATCTGAACCTGCCTCTAAGGCGTCTGCAGGAGCACGGGGGTGCGCTCAAGCGGGTGAGCTGTGTTCATCCACAAAACAAGCGTGAACCGCGATGCTGCACTGGTTTATAACAGGGTTAGCGTCAGTGCCTGATGGCTAAGGCAGCCTACATCGTGATGATTGCGGATCGTCTCGGGCTGTGGAGCGCCTGCATGTACAGCCTGCGGGCAGGAAACATCTGTGCCGCCATCCGTGGAACGTAATCAAAATAGACCTCGGTCACGATCAGCCCCTGCCCCTCACCAATGTTAAGGTTCTCGGGCAGAGTGGCTGTTGCACCTGGGTTTCCGATACGGCTTACCACCGTTACACCGTCCTCGGACACCTGTTGCCACAGCACTATGGGATCCTCACCATCCTCTTGACCCACGACGGAGGAAACAACGATATTGCCGTTCTCAAACAAGTCATAGGGCAAGGCGATCTGGCCGGCCGCATCAAAACAGGCCTGGAAACTATCCACAGTGTGCGACTCGGCACGGGCTACAAGGTTGCCGACCATGCCGGCCACGCGTTCCATCTTCTGGTGAGTCATCACCAGATGTACCCCCTCGAAGGTGCATACCATAAATGCAACAAGGACAGGCAGGATAAATGCGAATTCAACCGCCGCATCGCCGCGCCGCGCCGCGAGGAATGACCGAAACGCCGTTGCTGCCGTACCCGGCAACGTCCTCCACTTGTAGTCTGTCGGTCTCAATCGCTGCCCTCCCGTATGTCGAAGGGTTCGTTGCGCACGGCGAGTCTCGCCGTCTGCCGTATTACACCATCGCCACCGAACATGCTGTCATCCAGAAAACCTGTCATCGACGGTGCGTCGTAGCTCACGCGGTACAGCACGATCTCTCCGGAACGCCCCATGCCGGGTTTTCCCTGATCCGCATCCCACTGACTGTTCTCATTGACATCCGTGTAGGCCTCCCCGTCATCAAACACGCCATTGAACGGTTCCGCATCGACAAAAGGCTCGGGTGTCCCGATCCGGTCGAAGCTTGCGTAAACCAGCACCTCGATGCTCACCTCGTCCATGTCCAACAAACCCATCGTGCGGTTGTCAATGATGCGACGGACCTCGGCCCGTTGCTGCGCTTCCGTCAGACCGGTCATGCCGAACCGCGAAGCGGCATGCACCGCATTGTCCATCAGAGTCTGCCTCAACATGAGCATTCCGAACTCCATGATGGCGATGATTACCGCAAGGAACACCATCAGTACGAACGCGAACTCGACGGCTGCCGCACCCCCGTCATGCTGTCGCAATATGTCAAGAGCACGCGTCATGGCCTGCCTCCATGTCCAGGCGTAACCGTGCACCCCCATGTGCGATAAAGAGTACCAATATCATCATCGGGTGATGCGCAGGTTGGCAAGTTCACGCTCAATCCTTTGAAACGCAGTGCTCAGGCCCGCGGCCGTCGGCGAGTTGAAATAGTGCTCTGACGAGGATGCACAGGCCCTGTACATGGCCTGTATGTCAGCATCGTGCACCTGGGTCGTAATCGTGAACAGGGTAACCCCTTCGGATTTGATGGCATTGCAGAGATCAAGTGTACGGTTGTCGAGCTCTCTCTTGGCTTCGGCAAGTGTGTGCACGCCAAGCCTCTCATCGCCGAATTCGCCGTAGGCCGTATAGTCGGGTTCGCGAGGCCGCCTGTTGAGCGGCCACCAGCTCCAGTTGTTCTCGCCGTCGGTGAGCAGGATGATCACCTTGTCCATATGCGACAGGCTGTAGTCAAGCGGCATATCTGCAGGTGTAGAGCCTCCCCACAGCCCCCGCCAGCGCGGCGAGAGCGTCCGCCACCCCCATAGAAGACCGAGATTGGTCATGGTTCCGCCGCGCGCCCACGGCTGCATTTCACGGATCGCAGCCTGAATCGGGGTTTTCTCGGCCGTCAGAGGCATAATCGCCTCTCCGCAGGCCAGGTTGGGACCGAGTCCCGCATTTTGGGCCGCGCTGGTTTCGTCGATGTTGCCCCAGTTCCAAGCGTTGTTTCCCTGCGTATTCCGCAGGTCGAGTCCTCCAGTGGACGGCCAGAACTGGTTGGTAAACGCCTGATCCGACGGGGGGGCGTCCGTCTGGTCGTAGCCGCCCTCTCGCACCAGCACGCAACCCTTCCAACTGACCCTGGGCAGTGAACGCCACGTGTCTCCGTTGACGTTGGGTTGGGCACCGGTATTTACCTGGGTCGCCCCGTAAGGCTGGCCATTGAAACTCACCGCATCAGACTCGGCGTATTCCCTTCCCGGATCCCATGCCGGCGGCAAATACTGGTCCGGGTCGTAGTCGTCGAGCCAGTCCGTGCGCTGGGAACCGATATTGACCGTTGCAGTGAAAGGGACCAGCGAGAGCCACAGGTTGGTTACGGTTTCATTGGAACCGTACAAGTGATCCACCAGCTCTACCGCCGCATCCTGCACGGCCTGCATCCGGGTCCTTCCGTCGCCCTCTCCTAATAAATTGCCCATTGAGCCCGTGGTGTCGATGACCAGAGCAAGCTCCATGCCGCGAGGCTCGCGCAGCACACTCGTACTGGCACTGACAGTAACCTCTTCGAACCCGAATATCTGTGCGAACATCGTGGGGACGGTCGCTTCTGCCGATAGCACCAGCCTGCCGTCATTCGCGGCACCTGCATCGATGTTCAGGTCCAGTTCGGTCGTCCTGAGATAGCCTTCGGGGAAGTTGGCATTAAAGTAGTCGGAAATACGGGCATCCCGCCCGGGATCTCTCAGCACCCGCGCACCCGCCAGTGCCGCACTATCCAGCGCATCCTGGAGTTTGCCTTGGACGGAATAGAGCAGGGCTCCGTCCACCGCCAGTCCTGCAAAGCCAAGCAGGGGCACCAAGAGGAGTGCAAACATCACAGCAATTGCGCCGTGACGGTCCTCCCACAGATCCCGTAGCCTTATCCAAGGAGATGTCAGGATTCGTCCTAACATGACGCCCCTCCAGTTGTTCGCAGCTTTAGTATACTAAAAAACCACATCCACAACATCATCTGCGGACAGGCCCTGCACTCGGTCCATCACCAGTTCCACGGCCTGTGCACGACCGGCTTTCGCATTACTCTCCTATGCTGACTTCTCCTGGATACAACCCCTGCAACAAGATCGGTTGGACTTAATTGAGATACTCCTTTTTCCCGCGCCGCCAGTATCTGGGATGGTAGCTGATCTGGGTGCCCCATATTCCGAGCCTGTTTTGCCGGGCATGCTGTTCCTGGTCTTTATACCTGACGCTGTACGCCGCGACAGCAAAGCCGTGCCTTGCCACGTACTCACAGATATCCTTGCCCTCACAGAACACGACCCCAAAGTCCTGTTGTATTTGTCCTGACCCTGAACTTCCACACTCACCTGTTTACCGCCAACCACCTCAAAACTGAAGCAAGAGATTCAGGGAAGGCGGGGCAGTTATGCAGGAATGATGTTTACAGCGCACTGCTCTCTCTGCCCTCATCGCTCCATACTTCCCGACATAGAACAAAATGCTGCCACAGGCCTCGCACTCTACGCAGTCCGACCGACCGGAAGATCTCTTTGGAGCTTTCTCCACAACGACTGATCGCGCTGATGGGGATCAGCCGCGAGCTTCGCCTCTGCAGGGTCCAGCCCGGAGAGAAAGGCGAATCCCTTCAGGCAGGCAGCGGTGATTCGGGCAGGCTCGATTGAGTGCGTTCGGCGAACCAGTTGCTGAAGGTCATCCCAATCAAATGCATTGGCAGTGTCGAATTTCGACAGGAGTGCATCCGGATCGAAGGTGTCACGTGCCTGCCAGAGCTTGAGCACGACAAGCCGGCGTATGAGTGATTGCTCCAGGGGGCGTACGGCAAACACGCTGAGGTCGTAGATATCACGTGCCTTGCTGCGTTGGTAGCAGGCCCGAATTTTCTCGGCGATGATCTCAGGCAGCGTCAGGCATGTGATTTCGACCGGGTCGAAAGGCAGGTACCGGAAGTAGCTCTGTACACATTGGGAGTTTCGCAACGGAGGAAGGGTAGGCACCTCCCGCTGGCTGATCTGGAGCCTGATCTCGCTTTGCCCCCCTGGATTCCAGTCATGGGTGTAACGCGGGTTGACGCCCCAGGATAATCCGTCCTGTGTCTCGTAATAATTGTCGTCTGAGATACCGAAACGGATCCCGTGGAACGGGTGCTCAAATGCCTCCATCAAATCGAGGATCATGTCTTCATGGTCGTGTTCTTCGATTCGCGTGAAATCGAGATCGGTCGAGAAGCGCCCCCTGCTTCCGAGGAACACCTTGCGAAGGCAGGTGCCGCCCTTGAAGGCGAGCTTGCCCAGAATGCCGCGCTCGGCCATCAGCTGGAGCAGGTGGGTGAGTACGATCTCCTTTTCGGCAATCATAATGTCGCGCAACCCAGATTCGGCTGAGTAGCGCTGGACTTGTGGACGGGTCAGAATGGCTCAGCGCTCCCGGTCGACCGTATGACACCGCGCGATGCCGACACTGTCGCTTAATTCGTGGCTGGCGATATTGACGGTAAGCTGCCAACTGTCCTGATAGCCAATTGCGTCAGGTTTGGAAACCCTCGGACCAAAAAATGCTTTGCCAGCTCCCTTCGCAAGATCCTGAAGATGCCTGCGCACGTCCTCGGGGATCGTCGCGCCGGCGTGCTCTGCCAGCCACCCGAAACGTCGCGTGAGTGTCCTGGAGGCCATCCGCTCCAGATAGGTGGCTGCCTTGTGCCAGTCAATACGGCGGCAAGCCGTCGCCAGGACAGTCGCCGCTTCCCCTTCGCCGCCACTGAGGTCTGGACGGTCGATGCAGTCGATGACGGTCTTTTCACGATCAGACATCATGACGGTGTAGCCGAGCATGTCGACCGGGCCAAACCCGAAGAACTTTCTTGGGACTGGATTGACGATGCGGACTTCGGTATCGAGCACGCGCCGGTTGCGTGCACGCACAGGCGTGACCAGTTGAATCGCGTGCCGATGTTGCGTTGTGAAGCTGTAGTACATCGCTGCCGTGGCATAACCGAAGTAGTAGGGTTCGGCGATCCGGTCGGCGAGAGCCAGGACGTTGCTTTCTCCGAGAGCGTCCGGTCCCATTTCGGGAGGTATGAACAGGTAGCGCCCCCAGCTTGCACGCTCCAGCCACCCTTTGCGGCGCAGTGAGCGGATCACGTGATCGGCGGCCTGTGGACTGACACCGAGCATATCGATGATTTCGCTGCGCTCGATCTCCTGACTGCCACGCTCCGCCATGCTGAGCACGACGCGGCTCTCCTGGGATGAGAGCGAACGAGTAATAAATGTCATGCTAACTTCAACGCAAAACTTGCTAATAACCTTTGTTTTGATGAAAATAATATCGTAAAGGAGTGCGCTGATCAATCTAGAAATGTAGCAAAATAAAGAATACCGCAAAGTTTCACGACCAGGTGGTTACAGTGTGGACCGGAAAGCGCATGCCATGCAGTTCGTTGGTGATCAGCGTCAGCATGCGCTCCGGTTGCACTGCGTGGCATAGCTGTCCTCAGTGCCGGCGGCAGAACTGTCTCAACCGGGTGACTCAAGCTTCTGGCCGTCTGTTCTCCTGTCAGGTGGGTGTTTCCGGGCCATCTGACCGCCTCGGTGGTACCGGTTCGCGGGCGATACGGCTCCATATGGGGCACGACGCCCTGGATGACCTGGATGCGCCTCAGTCCAGGCAGCACAGGTCGTCTTTTATAGAAACAGGCCAGTGCTTCAGTTTCCTACCCGGGGCATGATTCTGTTCAGAACGCATTCTCCGCGATGAACTCATCAATCCGGTCAAGGAGTTCGCCAAAGCGGGGATTGTAGGTCAGCCGGGCCAGCGGCTCGCCTTGTACGATGATTTCCAGGCTCTCGTCAAACGTCTCCCCTCGCCAGGGATTGGGTGCCGCGAAGCATCGGGCCACCGAGGCGGCGCTTTCATCGGAATTCTGTCCGCAGGCCCGGTAGTCGCCGTGGGCGCCGTAGTGGACATTGTTCGGCGCAATGTGGACCGCCAGGTGGGAAAACCCGGCGATCCGCTGCTCCGGAAGGAAGCTGTTGACATAGCGGATGCGGCCATCGCCGGAATCGATGCCCTCTTTCGGGCCGCGGCGGTATTCCAGCAGCCGGCTGCCCGGATGGGAAAAGCGGCCTTCGAAGTAGCGGCGCACCGCAGCCGGATCGATGACGGCATCGTCGAGGCTCAACGCGATGAACACGGGGACCTCCAGGCGGCGTTGTTCGAGGGCCTGCTCCAGGTCCCGGGTGAGCAGGAAAGTTTCGGCGGTTGCGTTCACGGGCATGGCCTCATAGCGCGCATAGTCGTCCGAGTCATCCCGGTCCAGCCACTTCAGCACGTGGCGCAGCCAGACGGTCTGGCCGATCATCCGGGCACTGTCCAGCGCAAGGGCGGGCGAGAAGAGAAAGGCCCCGCCCAGCGAGGCATCGGCGAGCAAGGCATGGACCGAGAGCAGCCCGCCCAGCGAAAAGCCGCCGACGAAGACCGCATCGGCCTCCTCTTTCAGGGTTTGCAGCCCGAACTCTGTCGCAGCCTGCCAGTCATCGCGGCTGACGTTGAGCAGGTCGCCCGCGCGCGTGCCGTGCCCAGGCAACAGCATGGTCCGCACCAGAAAACAGCGCTTTGCAAAGGCGCCCGCCAGGTCGCGCATGGCAAACGGCACGTCGGCCAGTCCGTGCAGAAGCAGGATCCCCCGGCTGAAACGCCCGTCCCGTGCCCGCGGGCAGCCCTCGGCAGGGACCCGCTCAAACGGTGTTGCAGCGGAGAGTTCCACCTGTGCACGCTGCGGGTCCACGTACACTTTATGACGCTTGAGGCGATCTTGCGTCTGGCGGATATAGTCGCTGAAATCCTGAAACCGGCCGGCATCGAACGGCACGCCCTCTCCGGAGGGCTGGAACTGGGCCCCGGGGCCGCTTCGAGCCATCATGCAGGACGGGAGCCACGCTGCGACCAGGACGAGCGCGACTGCACATAACCTCGGCCAGGGCGTTCGGATCATGTGCAGGGTCCAGGGCGGCCTTTCTGTTTGATGGTTTCCATCGTGGGAGCCGGGCTCTTGCCGCAGGCAACAAGCCCTGCGCACAGTGCAAACATGATGCAGATTCTCATGGCGTGCTCCAATAGTTTCCGGGAAGTCGGGTGTGAGACATGACTTGAACTGTCGTACTGCGCGTGCCTGCCCTGGCTGTGTGTCTTGGCATGTGGAACGGGCACGATGGACCGCAGCTAATGTACATGATTCCATCTGCAGAAGCACCCCGGCGGTTCCCCGCGACTCGCAGAACCTCCCTGCAAGATAAACTGCAGGGTGCTGCATGTCCGGGTGGTCTCGCATCCTGTATATTACGGAAAAATTTGCACATAGGAGACCTACGATGACCCACGAGGAAATTGCAGCACAGGCACTGGCAGTGCATGCCCGAATCTCCCTGATTCGGAAAATATTGCTGGACAACTATGAAGTGAAAAGCACGGATTTAAGTGACCGCCTGCCTGAGAAAGACTGGACAGGGAAGTACGCCGTGGCCTTGAAAAAGGCAAAGGAACTGGAGCCTAGCGTCCCTGACCCTGAGCTCCGGGTACACAAGATTCAAAATTATCTCTAACGGGGGCAACCCGCTATTTTCATCAGGAATCCTTCATGCATGCATCAATCGCTGGCCTTTGGGCTCAGGGATTGGGTCGCCGTGCTCCCGGGCCGTATCGAGCCACAATTCAACGGCACCGCAGGCGTTGGACAAGGCCTCCTGCGGGGTGTCACCGTGAGCCATACATCCGGGCAATTCCGGGACTTCAGCAATGAACGCCGCGTCCTCGTGGCTCCAGTAAATGACGGTTTCGTACTTGTACATGTCATGAATCTCCCAACCTGTATTTCAGGGTCGTTGTTTGGACCTAGACATCATGGCCTGCCCGGGTAGCGGGTTCAGGCCATGATGTCTAGAAGGTTAGGCGGTTGTAATTCGGAAATCCTGCTGGAGACAACTCCAGTGGCGTTTTAACTTTGCCTTATGTGCCTCATCCATAGGCAAATCTTTCAAGGCATCGGGCCAGAGCGTGCGAGCTTTGTCCATTGCATCATCCAGATGTGGCTTTATCGCACGCCAGGGAATATCCGCTCGATCGGCCCATGACCGAAAATTGGCCGCCGTTACTGCATACCAGTCTTTGGTTTTACCCATATTGAGCGCGTATTTTTCCTCGTTTTCGATGTAGACGCTTGTTGTTACGATGTCGTAGGCGGGTGAGAGCCGGGGCGTTACCTGATCCTCATACAGCAGGCTCCAGTTCTTAAGGTGTGCGTCGCCATTGGCGAGTAATATGTTGACCAGTAACCGGCGAGCCAGTTGCTGGGCATCGGCCAGGCCGTCGCCGGAATACTCGTAAATCACCCTGCCGATTTGCTCGTAGTTAGCAGAGTCATATTTTTCGTGCGGGTACTTCACCAGGATTTGCGCGAAGTCTTCCATGTGTATGCGCTCATTGTTCTGGCGGTCGAACCGTCTTATAGCAAAAGCTTGGCTTTCATCAGGCAGGTTGATTTGTGGCAGGTTATCGAGCTTGTCTAGATCAACCAATTTGATTTCAGGAATATCGACGCCGACCAATGCCGCTAAAGACATGGCGGTATATTCATTGGGCGGCACGTTCTTGTGTTTGGTGGATGGCGTTTTGATAATCCAGTCGCCCAGAGCATCACCCTTAGACAGATTGTAGCGACCGTCTTTTTCCTTCATGGAAAACTTCATCTGGACGCCAGCTAATGAAAACTTGTTTTCCTTATTGCCTTTGTGGAACTTCACAGCCTTTGCTTTTCCGTGAGTGGTAAGAACGCTATCAGGCACGTCGTCGGGCTCCATCGGGGTGGCGACCAGTGCGCCGGGCAGGTCTTCGCCCAGATAGGAAAAGATGTGAAACTCGTTATCGACATGGACTTTCAGCCCTTGCGCTATTAGCTCACGTAAAGAGCCTTCCGGTAACAAGTTCGACAGGACAGGGTGCAGTCGTTGACTTCTTGCCCAGGGTTTGGACAGCACTTTTTCAGCGTGCGGAAAATTGGGATGGGTAATTAGGCTGAATGTGGGGCGGCCAGGATCGCCTGTGAATTCCTCGGCAAAGCTCAGCACATTGCGGCCATTACTAAAGCCTGCCAGGTAGCCGATCAATCGGCCATGGAGTGTAAGCTGAAGGACGCTTACTTCATCGCCACTATCTGTGTTCGCCGTGCTCATTCGTCATCCCCCAGCATGTCTTTCCAGGGGTCATCCGATAAGCGCTTTTCCTGTACGGTGCCCGCCCCTTTTACCGTTGCGCCGCCGACAGTTTTACCTTCCAGAACCGCTTTTACTGCCTGTAGCTTCTCCTGTGGAATCAGCAGGATTTCGCTGTTCAGGCCCTTGGCGATGAGTTCCAGGGTGTCCAGCCTCGGGTTGCCCTTGGATTCGAGACGCTGGTATTGCTGGCGTGATATACCGACGCGCAGCAGCATATCGTGCTGTTTCAGCCCCAGCTTTATCCGGCGGTTTTTGAGTTGATTCAATAACGACTTCATAATGAAACACATATGTTGCTTAAACCATAATAGAAATATATTAGTTTCTATTTCAGAAAAAAGCAATTGATATATTGCTTTTCGACATTTCCTGACGCAAGTGCAGGAAATGCAACAGGTATGTTTCTTTTTGGCGGCCTCGGAACGAAAGTCGTCGAGTCCCTTTTGCCGTCTAGTGCCCATCAATGAAAGAACACTACTGGCGGAAATTCGCTATTGAGAATGTCTTGAACTGATTCGGGTAGATAAATCTGCGGGTCGTCATAGCCGATCACAAATTGAGTGTTATTGAGAGGCATATACTCAACGCCATCTTTCACAATCGAAAAGATGATCGTGTTGTGTGGCCCCATCGGGAATGCTTTACCTCGTACCCGGAATCTTCCAGAATTTTCGCGACACCCTGAGTTTGTACAACTAGGCCATCGCCGTCGTCGTATCCAAACTTGGCAAAGGCTTCTGGTTTATTGAATGGACCTTGCTCATTCGTTTTCTGAAAGCCAGTCCCACAATGAACGTGCAGTGAATCCAGAATAAGCACCATTCAACTTGAACACTACACCTGTTCCAATACGATCATCCCCTTTTATCCCGACATTGATTGCAATTGTCTCGGCGATTGCATCTGCTGAGACAAAAAATATGTTTTCAAGATATTGATGGTTGCCAGGATAAACAGACTCAATTTTCCGCTACAGACAACCTGCTGATTCCATGACAACAAAGCCGTCCTTGGACGGCTTGGGAGGATGTTATGGTGGAGCTAGGCGGGATCGAACCGCCGACCTCTACAATGCCATTGTAGCGCTCTCCCAGCTGAGCTATAGCCCCATTGATCCAGTGCAGCAACCTATATCAAACTCCGGATATATTCAATGGCCCGATCGATGCGTCGGAATGTCTTGTCAGCCCCGAGCAGCTCCAGGGTGACATCGATGGACGGGGATTGCAGTTGCCCCGTGACTGCAAGGCGCAAGGGAGGGGCAATCTGGCCAAACTTCAGGTCCATCGCCTTGGCAACGGAGCCCAGCACCACCTTGATCTCTTCCGCAGCCCAGGTATCCATTGGCTGCAATCCGTCTTTCAGGGCCTCCAGGATTGCGGCCCCTTCCCGGGTGAAATACCTGCCGGCGGCCTTTTCGTCATAGCGCTCGACATCGCGGTAGAAATATTCGCTGGCCCCGCATATCTCCTGCAGTGTCTTGCAGCGGTCCTTTTGCACCTCAAACAGCGCAGGCAGCTCGGGCGGTGCATCGGGACACACCCCCCGGGAGCGGAAACAGGCTTCCAGTTCATCGCGAAGTGCCTCGCCCGAGGTTCCTTTCAGGTACTGGTGGTTGACCCAGAGCAGCTTTTCCATATCGAAGATCGCAGGCGACGGCTGCACGGAAGACAGGCTGAAAAGCTCGATCATCTCCTCCATTGCAAAGAGCTCCTGATCCCCATGCGACCACCCCAGCCGGACCAGGTAATTGACCAGCGCCCGGGGCAAGAACCCGTCTTTCCGGTACTGGCCGACCGACAGGGCTCCGTGGCGTTTGGACAGCCGCTTGCCGTCTTTCCCGTGGATCAGCGGGATGTGCGCGTAGGTGGGAACGGGATGATCCAGCGCCTTGAAAATGTTGATTTGCCGGGGAGTGTTGTTCAGGTGGTCATTCCCCCGGATCACGTGGGTGATGCCTGAATCGATATCGTCCACCACCACGCACAGGTGATAGGTGGGCGTACCGTCCGAGCGGGCCAAAACCAGGTCATCCAGTTCGCTGTTCTGCACCTCGACCGTACCGCACACCCGGTCTTCGAATTTCACGCTGCCGCTCAGGGGGTTTTTAAGGCGCACCACCGGATCGATACTGGATTTGCCCGTATGCGTTCGTGTGCGGCAGTGCCCGTCGTAGCGGGGTTTTTCTCCATTCTGTATTTGCTTGTGGCGCAGGGAATCGAGACGTTCCCTGGAACAGTAGCAATAGTAGGCCTGGTCCGTATCGAGCAACTGCTGGATGACCTGCGCGTAGCGCTGCATGCGCGAGGACTGATGCACCGGCTCAACATCGGATACGATTCCGAGCCACGACAAGCTGGAAAGGATGTCCTCAACGAATTCACTTGAGGAGCGCTTTTGGTCCGTATCCTCAATCCGCAGCAGGTATTCCCCGCCATGTTTCCTGGCATACAGCCAGTTAAACAGTGCCGTTCGAACACCGCCGATATGCAGATATCCGGTCGGGCTCGGGGCAAATCGGGTGCGTACAACCATGCAGGAAGTGAGGAGGCTCTAAAAAGAAGGGATTATATAGGAAAGCTGGGAAAAACCTTCATATCTAGAGGAGTCAAGACGTTACTGATGAGAGTAAAAAGCTCTAGCTATTATCTTGATGCGAATGGAGGTAAAAGAATTCGTAAGCGAGGTAAGACTATTGAGAGTGGTTCATCCTAAAAGATTAGTAAGCCAGCTCAAGGTGCTTTTATACCCATACCCTGTCCATGGCCCTCGTATAGATAGGATATACAAGTCATCGACTTCATTAATGTGTCGTTCGAATCTGTCAAACAAAGCCTCTACTGATAAGCTTGTGTGTACTGCGTAACATGATTCTGTAACAAATTTCCAGTTCTTGAGTTTTTTAATTGCATTCCGCAGTGCATCTCGTCTGTCATCATCGTCTACGTCATAGGTAATAATTAATACATTCATTGAAATGTTCTTCTCTAGTAGTTATGCATAGCAATTATATTACAGCTTAAAAAAGATGCTTAAGAGATTCTCTAGCGAATTGCCATATTGTTAAGTATTTTCCTGTTTCTTTACATGCTAAAACGCATTCACCTTTTTCATTCAAATCTACTGCAACCTCTGCATGTATTTTTTCAGGTTCTCTACTAGTATCAGAGTAAGTACCAGATCTGATGCTTTTGTTTTTCTTATCTGCCTCAAAATATAATCGCCAATAACCTGGGCTAGAAGATATAAAAAACTGCACCGACCCTTCGTGCCTAAAATATAGGCCTAAATCTGGCTTAATTTTTTGAATCTTGACAGCGTCTTCTTTCACTCGTTTTACAATTTTTTCAAACACCTTTTCTGTTGTGCACTCTTGGGTTGCACTAATCCAGTCAAAATCTTCTTCTAAACTCACAATAAATATCCTCTAGTTGGAAACCGATAATATAGTTAATACCCACATCTTTTGATCAAATTCTCACATATCTGACACAACTTTCTCCGACCATCATCCTTTGTCTTAAAAGTTAGGGCCCTGTTCGCATGGAAATACTAGTAAAGCGTGTCTCATAAGTTAAATTGCACATTGGGAAATCTTTTTTTCAGAGCCGATGGGCCACTCAGACCAGTTGCACAACCCATGCCAAACCATGCAGACATGACAATGCATACAGGGCAGCCAGTAAATCATCTAGCATGATTCCAAGCCCACCTGCCACCTTCCGGTCTACTAGCGAGACCGGCCAGGGTTTCCATATATCGAAAATCCGGAACAGGAAAAAACCCGCCAGCACCCAGTACCATGCCAAAGGCACAAACAGCATGGTAACCAGATAGCCCACGATCTCGTCGATCACGATCCCCGGATGATCGGGGGCACCCAGCACTGCGGCAGTCTGTCCACAGGCCCAGCATCCCGCCAAAAAAAGACCCACGACTGTTATGACGTAGATGACGGGATCCAATGAAACCAGCACCAGGTACACGGCGACCCCAAGCAGCGTCCCCACTGTGCCGGGTGCAACCGGGGAAAACCCGGCCCCGAACCCAAAGGAGAACAGGTGCACGAGACTGCTCAATACAATATGTCTTACCTCCTGGGACATGGTCTTCTGTCAGGTGAAATGCTCAAACCCCGGCCGCTCAGGCAGGGGGTAGCTGCGACCGTCCAGAAACAGTTCCAAGGTGTCCCCTGGGGTGACCTGCCCGATCCGGGTGATGGGGCATCCGGTTTTCGTACTGATGGTATCGATCTCTGCGCTGTGTCCCTCGCCTGCGGTGAAGACCAGTTCATAATCATCACCCCCGGCAAGCACCAGGTTCCAGTCCTCACCGTCCTGCCACTGCCTTTGCATGGCATCCGAGCGCGGGATTTTTTCCAGTTCAATTCGTGCCCCGACTCCGCTGCCTTGCAAAATCCGCTGCACATCGAGCACCAGTCCATCGGACAGGTCAATGGCCGCACTGGCAAACGCCACGATTTCCTGGCCCACATCCACCCTCGGCTGTGGCCGATTCAGGCGTGCTGACAGGTAGTCGAGATCCTGTTTCGATGCCGTGGAATTATCGCGGTTTTGCGAGAGCTGCAGGGAAAGGGCCGCATCCCCCAGCGTGCCCGTCACGTAGAGAAAATCCTCTGGCCGGGCACCGGCGCGGGTGATTGCACGACCGGATTCGAGGTACCCCGTCGCCTGCATCGATATGGACCGGGCTCCGCGCACAAGGTCGCCTCCTATGATTTTTGTGTTGTAACGGTCTGCGAGTGAATAGAGCCCCCGTGAAAACCCCTCAAGCCACGAATCTTCGATCTCCGGCAAGGAAAGACTCAGGGTTGCCCAAAGCGGTGCTGCTCCCATGGCAGCAAGATCGCTCAGATTCACGGCCAGTGCCTTGTGGCCCAGGTCCTCGGGCCGGCAGTCCGGGTGGAAATGAACCCCTTCATTGAGGGTATCCATCGTCATCACCAGCTTCGAGCCATCCGGTGGCTGTACCACGGCAGCATCATCGCCGACTCCGATCTCAACATCCGCATCTGCCGAATGCTGTGAGAAGTACCGGGCGATGATTTCCTGCTCTAGCACAGCGTATGCCCGCAGCATGCAACTGGCTCATGATCGTTCAGAGCTAGCAAAGTCTGTAACTTTCTGATTGTGCTCAAACAGGGAATATCCAGTACGCCTTATATAAATCTTGCTCGCTCAATGCGTCAGATCAGTCCCGATGACAAAAACCGGACAGTGCACCAAGAGTGTAACTTACAACGAGAACTTCCCTAAAACCGAATTTGAGAAGTCTATGAAATTAAAATCAAGAGAATCATATACAGGAGTTACCTGATCGCTTGACGCTCTCTATCTAGTATGGGAGACTTTAAGAAGGCCCACTATATTGTGGAAATTCACACTTAACGAAGGAGTAACTTGCCATGGGTGCCACACTGTTTAAGGAGGTTGGGCAGCGGATATAGTTTAAGAGGCAGAACAGTAACAGATACCCGTTTTAGCCTCTGGCTAAAACCCTGTTAAAGGTGCATGGTTCGATCCCGCTATCCGCTCGCCCGTCTCATCTAATCTTTTCCCGAAAGTACGTACACTGTTACGTGCTATTTTACCCCCAATCTGAATTTGCTTTCTTAGTTGACTGCTAGCTAATAACGCTCAGCCTGACTATTTTAGTTTATAGGGTCGAGAGCTCATTCGAAAACTGAATTCTGGACCCATCACCTGAAGGTCGCAGGTACAGATCGATGTCCCGTACGATATTGAAATAGGCATGCTGTTCTACCGACCAGACATCAGGTTTGACCTGAAAGTTTTTTTGATTCGAGTCTCGTCACGGGGGACTACTTCTGCAGCTTCGGCATGCTTGCTCCAGTCCCGAACGGCAGCGCTTACTTGATCCACGATTTCCAGTGCTCTTCGCCTCTTCACGCCGGTGGAGGTGGCAAACTGCAGGATGTCGTCTCGGTCGAAATCATTCCGGCGACCAGCCAGACTCATTTGGTGGTCGCGGGTCCATGCACCTGTCGGGTTATGGGCATAAACGAGATCATAGGCCGGGGACAGCGTCCATTGCCCGGATCGATCCATCAGGAATGAGATGTTTTTTACGTGGTCATCCTGATTGCGCGCCATCACATTGAAGATCGCCCGCCGAAACTGCTCCTCGACTGCCGGCATTCCGAGTCCCAGTTCCCGAATCGTCATAATCGCTTGTTCGTAGGAATAGGCTGATGGATCGTTGAAGTCGAAGTGTCGCATCGCCCCGAGGGACTGCATGTGGACCTTGCCGCCGGCATCGGTCCGGTCGAATCGTTTCGTCATGAAGTGGCTGCGCCCGCCCTCGTGGTGAAGCCGGCACTGCGGCATCGATATGCCAGCTGCGCGCGCCATGCTTGCATAGGCGTATTCGATCTTCCCGTAGCCTCCGGGATTGCCCAGGTCCTTGTCCTGATTGTTCGAAACGCCGTCGAATTTCAGCAGCCAGTGCTCGAAGCCCTCATCGGCATCGAGCTGCCCGGACCGGAACTCGCCGGTTTCCGGGTTCCAGGCAAGTACGGCCTTGGCGCGTGCACCACCTGCCGATGTGCCGACGCTCAGTATATCTTCAAGGGCCTCGGCATCGTTCTCACCGCCTAGTCGACCGGTAAGGTTGGCCCGTTCACCCAGCACCTGGCTGGCCAAATCTACCAGTCGGGCAACTTCCAGTTCCTTTGCTTTTGTCCGTTGCCGAAGGGCGGGTTCGAACTCGAGGGCGCCGATGCCACGTCGGCCAATATAGCAGAGACGGTCGACTGGGCTGAAGGTCTCCGGGTTCTTGTCGGTTTGCGCCAGCCACGCATCGATGAGCCGGTTGCCGAACCGGTCTGGCAAGGCATCTGCAAGCATTCCAGGCAGACCCTTGAAGGATTCCCTGTTGAGCGCCGGAAATTCAAAGGGGGTCTCCCTGGTGGGCATGGTCAAGGGCGCAACCTCGATGCCGGCGCTGACGAAAGCCGGGTCGTACTGGAAGACCCCGAGGGCACGCGTCTCATCCCAGGATACCGCCCCGATGCGTCGCCCCCAGAGCATTACGTTCGCATTAGTCATCAGGGTCATCACCCCATGTCCAGGCTGGGTCGTTATCCTCTTGCGGCTGCGGACGTGCGCGACGACGCTCGGAACCTTTTCGCGAGACGCGCTCAATCGGGCGGATCTGGCTCGTGGGCAGTGCGCCGAGGATAGCATCCCCCAGGTCCAGAGCCAGTGCAATGCGCAGGAATGTATCGAGGGTCGACGGTTCACCGGCTTCAAGGCGTCGCAAGGTGCGTACACCGATTCCGGCATCTTTTGCCAACATGGACTGCGTCACATTGCGGGACAGTCGCAACCGTGCCAGGCGGGATCCGATCTCGGTCTGGATATGTTGAATTGTTTTCATATCGAATTAAATGGCAAGATTTAGCCTTTTAAAGCAGGAAATTACAGATTATAGGCCAGATATAGCCTATATAAGTATTCTTGTCAAGAGGTAATAGAATGCCTTTTAAGGCGAGTTTTATGCACTAAGAGGCCATATACAGCTTCTTAAATGAAAATTCCAGTCCAAGACCTTCAGAGAACAACCCTTGTGCAGAAAATCCCGGAGTGTGCACCGCCAGTTGGTACCGTGCGGAATTACCCGTCCTGGCGTTCCCTTGAAACCTTGTCCAGAACGCCGTTGATCAGTTTATAGCCACCGTCAGAACCGAATTTCTTGCACAAGATGACCGCCTCGGAAATCACCACATCTTTTGGAACTTCATGCTTGTAGCGCATTTCATAGGCTGCGTATAACAGGATGGCCTTCTCGATGGGTCCGATACGTGCCATAGATCCTTCGACACAAGTTACAAGAATATCAGTAAGTTCCTTCTCATGGCTGATAGACTCTCTCAGGAGTTCTTCGTAATAATCATGGTCCACCTTGGGCCAGTTTTCATCTTTTGAAAACTGTGCCACCAACTCATCGGTACTGTGTCCTGCCAGCTGCCACTGGTACAGCGACTGCAGGGCAAATCGCCGGGACCAGTGGCGCTTGTGAGGCCGGCCTTCAGCCACCGGCCTGGACGGACTTCAGGGCATTGACCATCTCCAGCACACACAGCGCCGCATTGCGGCCCTTGTTGCTCTCCCCCGTGCTGCGCTGTACGGCCTGCTCCAGCGTATCCGTCGTCAGCAGACCAAACGCAATGGGAACCCCGGATTGCAGGCTTGCATCCTGCAGGCCCGAGGTGCAGCCCTGACACACGTAGTCGAAATGCGGGGTGTCCCCGCGGATGACACAGCCCAGGGCGATGATGCCGTCATATTTGCCCGTTTCGGCCATGGTCTTGCAGGCTAGGGGCAATTCGAAAGCCCCTGGCACATGGATGCATGTGACATCGCTCTCGGCCACGTGATACTCAAGCAGGGTCGCCTTCGCACCTGCCCTCATGGCTTCGACGATCTCACCATTGAAACGTGCGGACACGATGCCGATACAAAGACCCCGGCCCGAATAGTCCGCACCCGACGTGTAACTCCCCTGCATGTGTGCCTATCCCCTGTCCTCGATCAGGTGGGCCAGGTATCGCGCGACAAGGTCCACCTCGATATTCATCTCATCCCCTGCTCGTCTGCCCCCCAGCGTGGTGCACTCCAGCGTATGGGGGATCACCGTAACACAGTACTGGCTTTTTTCGACCCGGTTGACCGTAAGGCTGACGCCGTCCACGCAGACCGATCCCTTGGGGACAATGTACCTGGATAGACCTTGCGGGATGGAAATCCACAAAACCGATTCATTTTCCTGGTCCTCACGTGCCTCGAGCCTGCCGATCCCGTCCACGTGGCCGCTGACGATGTGGCCTCCCAGGCGCGTGGTGGGCGTCACCGAACGCTCCAGGTTGACCTGACTTTGTGGAGCGGACGCTCCAAAGGTCGTACATTCCCGGGTTTCCATGGAGACATCCACCCGGAAAGAATCGGCCTGCACATCGTATGCGGTCAGACAGACACCGTTGATGGAGATGCTGTCACCGTTTTGACGCCCTCGGCAAATGCAGCCGTGGTGGAGACCCGGTACTGATGGGATCCCTGCTCTTCCTCCAGCCGGCGGACCGTGCCGACCTCTTCTACAATTCCGGTAAACATCTGGGCTTTCAACCTTGCGCGGGGTACGCGCGCAGTTTGATGTCATCGCCGATGACCGTGACCTCCTCGACCTGCATCCCCAATCGCTCCTGCATGTTCGAGATCAGCGGCAGTTCCGCCAGGCCCCGACCGGATGCCCCGATCAGGTGTGGTGCCATGTAGAGGACCATCTCGTCCGCCAGCCCCTGCTCCAGCAGGTTGCCTACCAGTGTCGCACCGGCCTCTACCAGAACCTCATTGATCTCCCGCGATCCGAGGTCGCGCATCACCTCTGCCAGGTCCAGGGGTCGCTGCTCCAGGGTGATGACTTCGACATGTTCACCCTGCAAGGCAGCTGCTTTTTTTGCATCCTGCGAGCAAGTATAGATCAGGGTTCTGCCTGGGGCCTGCAACACCCTGGCGCTCGAGGAGATGCGAAGACCGGTGTCCAGTACGACCCGCAGGGGCTGCTCCGGGATCTGTGACAAGCCCAGCGCTTCGCCGGAAAGTCGCACGGTCAGTTGCGGGTCGTCCGCCTGCACCGTGCCGGCGCCTGTCAGGATCGCACAGCTCCTGGCACGCAACCGATGCACGTCAAGGCGCGCAGGCTCTCCCGTGATCCATTGGCTTTCACCGCTGGCCAGCGCGGTCCTGCCGTCCAGGCTGATGGCGGACTTCACGGTCACGTACGGGCTGCCCGTTTGCATCCTCTTGAAAAATCCCTTGTTCAGCTCAAGCGCCTCTTTTTGCAGAACATCACAACAGGTCTCAATGCCGTTTTGCTGCAGGTAGGCCAGCCCCCTGCCGTTGACGAGAGGGTTCGGGTCCAGAATGGCGACCACCACCCTGGCCAGCTTTGCCGCCACCAGCGCTTCGGTGCAAGGCGGGGTCTTGCCCTCGTGTGCGCAGGGTTCAAGGGTGACGTACGCCGTGGCACGATCGACAGGTCCGGAGGCATTTTCCAGTGCACGGACTTCCGCATGGGGCCCGCCTGCCCTGGCATGGTGGCCGCGGGCAATGATGGTGTGATCCCGGGCAATGACGCACCCGACCCGCGGGTTCTTGCGCACGGTAAAGAGTCCCTTTTCGGCCTGGCGCACGGCCTCGGCCATACAGGCATGGTCGTTCAGCGCGGAGTGCATGCGGCTTTGGTCAGGGCTGTGTCAGTCCGACTCGTCGGCGATCAGCGTGAGCTGGCCCTTGCGCATCTCCGGGGCGAGGTCCTTCTCCACGCGCTCGATCAGGTCCTTGAAGGCACGCACATCCTCGAAGCTGCGGTAGACCGAGGCGAAGCGGACATAGGCCACCTGGTCTACCATGCGCAGCTCGTGCATGGCCCATTCGCCGATGCTGCTGGAGCGCACTTCCCGCTTGCCGCTGCCAAGTGTCTTGCGCGAAATCCGGTTGATGATCAGGTCGATCGTCTCCGTGGGTACCGGACGTTTCTCGCAGGCCAGCGTGAGCCCCTTGTGCAGCTTATCCTCGTCGAAGGGTTCACGGCGGCCGTCGCGCTTGACCACCCGGGGAAGCGTGCGTTCTGCCGCCTCGTAGGTCGTGAAACGCTCGCCGCAGCGCATGCACTCGCGCCTTCTGCGCACCTGGTCGCCCTCCCTCGCCAGGCGCGAGTCGATCACCCTGGTATCCTCGAAACGGCAAAAGGGGCAATGCATGGGCTTGGCGCGGGAGCGTCAGTCGATGCGCGCTGCGGTTACGCGACGGCCTGCTGCTCCGCGCTGGCCTGGTAGACGGGGAAACGCTTGCACAGGGCCAGCACCTGGCCCTTGACCCGCTCCACCGTCTGTTCGTTCTCGATGTCGTCCAGGATGTCACACATCCAGTTGACCAGTTCCCGGCACTCCTGCTCCTTGAAGCCGCGCGTGGTGGCCGCCGGGCTGCCGATGCGCAGGCCGCTGGTGACGAACGGCGACTTCGGGTCGTTGGGGACCGTGTTCTTGTTGACCGTGATATTGGCCCTTCCCAGCGCCGCATCGGCGGCCTTGCCGGTGATCTCCTTGTCGATCAGGTCGACCAGGAACAGGTGGTCGTCGGTGCCGCCGGAGACGATCTTGTAGCCGCGCTCCATGAACTGGGCGGCCATCACCCGGGCATTGTTCAGGACCTGCTGCTGGTAGACCTTGAACTCCGGCTGCAGGGCTTCGAGGAAGGCCACGGCCTTGGCCGCGATGACGTGCATCAGGGGGCCGCCCTGGGTGCCGGGAAACACCATGGAATTCAGTTTCTTGGCGATTTCCTCGTTCTCGCGCGCCAGGATGATCCCGCCGCGGGGCCCGCGCAGGGTCTTGTGCGTGGTCGAGGTGACGACGTCCGCGAGCGGCACCGGGTTGGGGTACAGGTCCGCGGCGATCAGTCCGGCCACGTGGGCCATGTCGACGACCATCAGTGCGTCGACCTCATCGCAGATGTCCCGGAAACGCTGCCAGTCCCAGACCCTGGAGTAGGCGGAAAAGCCGGCAATGATCATTTTCGGGCGGTGCTCCCCGGCGAGGCGCTGCACCTCGTCGTAGTCCACCTCGCCGGTATCGGGATCGAGTCCGTACTGGACCGCATTGAACACCTTGCCGGAGAAATTGACCGGGCTGCCGTGCGTCAGGTGGCCTCCGTGGGGAAGCGCGAGGCCCATGATGGTGTCGTGTGGCTGCAGCAGGGCCAGGTAGACGGCGGCATTGGCCTGGGAGCCCGAATGCGGCTGCACGTTCGCATAGTGCGCACCAAACAGCTCCTTGATGCGGTCGATGGCGAGCTGCTCGGCGATGTCCACGTACTCGCAGCCCCCGTAGTAGCGCTTGGCGGGGTAGCCTTCCGCGTACTTGTTGGTGAGCACGCTGCCCTGTGCCTCCATCACCCGCGGGCTGGTGTAGTTTTCCGAGGCGATCAGTTCCACATGTTCTTCCTGCCGTCGAATTTCCGACTGGATCGCTTCGGTAAGCTCCTTGTCGAAACTGGCGACGCTCATGTCAGCGGTATACATTCTTGTTTCTCCTGCTCAAATAAATTCTTCTGAAAACAGCTAGTTTTCCTGAGTATTTCAGGAAGTATAGCCTAAAAAGTGACCCCGAACCGCTAGGTAGAGCCGCATGCTCAAGCGTTTACCATGGATTCGGTGACCGCAGTCCAGCCCTTCGAGATGTTCTCCAGGTTGTACCCTCCCCCGCCGAGTGCGAGCAGCCGGCCCGCACAATGCCGGTTGGCATACGCGATCAGTTCCTCGGTCACGAACCGGTGCGCAGCCTCGCTCAGGTTCAGGTCCGTGATCGGATCTCCATGCAGGCTGTCCACGCCGCACTGCAGCAGGACGAACTGTGGACTGAACCGGTCGATAAACTCCCGGGCGCGCACCCACTGCTTAAAGAAGGCCTCGTCGCGGCACTGGGGCAACAGCTCGACATTCAGTTTCCTGCCGCGTGCACGACCGGCCCCGGTCTCCTCCGATTTTCCGGTACCGGGATACAAAGTTGCGCTATGCTGATGAAAATCAAGAAAAATGACCCGCTCATCCTCGACATAGGAATAGAAGACCCCGTCGCCGTGGTGGGCGTCGATGTCCACGTACAGGACCTGCTCCAGCGCGTAGGAGTGAAACAGGTGCTCGATGGCCACACCGATATCGTTGAAAACGCAAAACCCGCTCGCCGCATTGCGCCGGGCGTGGTGAAGGCCGGCGATGGGAATGAATGCGTGCCGGCAATCCCCGCGCATCAGGGCATCCACTGCGACAAGCGTCGTACCGGCAACGGTGGCAGCCGCCTCAAACACGCCCGGAAAGGCGGGTGTGTCGCCCCCATCCAGGTAGCCAGAACCGGATTCGGAAAGATGTTGGACCCGCTCGATGTAGTTCCGGTCGTGGAACCGGCTCAGTTCCTCGGCTGTGGCCTGGCGAGGTTCACGGATACAGCATTCCTCTGACAGGGCCAGGCCCTGCAACGCCTCCTGGTAAGTGCCATGGCGTGCGGTGCTGAAGGGATGCCCGCCCGGAAACCCGTAGGCGGCCAACGCCTCACCTAGAAATACGCAGGTTTTTGCCATCGTCCCAAGCCCCCTGGAGATCGCTCATTCTCACAGCAGCCCTTACCCCAGAGCCTTGCGTGCATTGTGAAACATCTGCATCCACGGCCCATTCTCGCCCCACCCCTTGGGTCTCCAGGAATACTGGACCGAGCGAAAAAGCCGTTCCGGATGCGGCATCATGATGGTGATGCGGCCATCCTCGTTGCAAAATGCCGTCACGCCGCCGGGTGAACCGTTCGGGTTATACGGATATTTTTCAGCAGGTTGCAGGGTGTTATCAACAAACCGTATGGACACCAGTTCCTGCTGGACCAACGCATCCAGCGCATCGGCGGGAAACTCGGCCCGGCCCTCCGCATGGGCCACCGCAACCGGCAAGTACGAACCCTGCATCCCCTGCAGGAACAGCGACGGCGATGGCATGATCTCGGCCATCACCAGCCGCGCCTCGAACTGCCCCGAAGTGTTGTGGGCAAACCGGGGCCAGTTTTGGGCTCCCGGAATCAGCTTGGCCAGTTGCGCCAGCATCTGGCAGCCATTACACACGCCCAGCGCGAGGACGCCCTCACGCTCGAAAAATCTGGCAAAAGCCTCTTTCAGGCGATCGTTGAACAGGATGGTCTTGGCCCAGCCGCCCCCGGCACCCAGTACGTCCCCGTAGGAAAATCCGCCACAGGCCACCAGGCACTGGAATGCTTCCAGGGAATGCCGGCCCGCGATCAGGTCCGTCATGTGCACGTCGAAACATTCAAAGCCGGCACGCTCAAAGGCGGCGGCCATCTCCATGTGCCCGTTGACGCCCTGCTCGCGCAAGATTGCAACCGATGGACGAACCCCGGTGTTGATGGATGGCGGGTTTCCGTGATCCGGCAGATCAAAAGTAAGCTGTGTCGACAGCCCGGGATTGTCCGGGTCCAGAATCGAATCCAGCTCCTGGTCCGCACACTCGGGATTGTCCCGCAACCGCTGGATCGCATGACTGGGCTGCATCCACAATTTCTGCAGGGCAGCGCGCTCCGCTTGATAGATCGTGCGGTCATTGCAGGTGATGGTGATCGCATCCTCCATGTTCAGGCGAGCAATGACGTGCGTGTGCTGGTCCAGGTGATATTCCGCCATGGCGGAGAGCACGGCCTCGAGGTCCTGCCCACGGATCTGGATCACCGCGCCGAGCTCCTCGCAGAACAATGAGGATACCGGATCGGGACCCAGTGCATCCAGGGTGACATCCAGGCCCACGTGACTGGCAAAGCTCATTTCACATAGTGTGGCGAGTAGCCCACCGTCGGAGCGGTCATGGCAGGCATGCACTCGCCCCGCCCGCTTGAGATCCTTGATTGCATGGAACAGGTGGACGAGATCCTGCGGGTCGTCGAGGTCCGCGGGCTCCTCGCCCAAGCGGGAATACACCTGGCACAAGGCCGAGCCTCCCAGACGATTTTGGGACTTGCCCAGGTCCACGAGCAGCAGGACGCTGTCCTCGATCTCGGTATCGATGACCGGGGTCAGGGTCTTGCGGACATCGCTCACAGGCACGAAGGCCGAGATGATAAGCGACAGGGGGGCGGTGACCGAGCACTCCCCGCCGGGCCCTTCCCAGAGACTTTTCATCGACAGGGAATCCTTGCCGACCGGGATGGCGATGCCCAGGGCCGGGCACAGCTCCCGGGCCACCGCCTCGACGGTGGCATACAGTTCCGCATCGGCGCCGGGGTGACCGGCGGCGGCCATCCAGTTGGCTGACAGCTTGATATCTCCCAGTTCCTCTATATCAGCGCACAGCAGGTTGGTCACGGCCTCGGCCACCGCCAGGCGTCCCGAGGCGGGTGCCGAGAGCAGGGCCACCAGGGGCCGCTCGCCGATGGCCATCGCCTCCCCGGCATAGCCCCTGAAATCGCTGCAGGTGACGGCCGCATCGGCGACACCCACCTGCCAGGGCCCGACCAGGGGGTCCCGGGCCACCATGCCGGTGACGGTGCGATCCCCGATCGTGATCAGGAAATTCTTCGCGGCGACTGCCGGAAGCTGCAGGACCCTTGCTGCGGCCTCGTCCATGGAGACTGTCCGGTCCGGCGGTTTCGACTGGGCGAGCGGGCCGGCAGCGACCCGGCGCTCCATCCCGGGGGTTTTCCCGAGCAGCACATGCATCGGCAGGTGGATGGGCGTCTCGCCCGAGAGCCGGTCCGTGAGAATCAGGACCGGCTCGGGCGTGGCGTGCCCGATGACGGCGTACGGGCAGCGCTCGCGCGTGCAGATGCCAACGAATTCATCAAGACGATCATGATCCACAGCCAGCACGTAGCGCTCCTGGGCTTCGTTGCACCAGATCTCCCTGGGAGACATCCCGGCATCGGCACTGGGGATGTCGCGAAGCTCGAAACGCCCTCCGAGCCCGGCCTGGTCCAGCAGTTCCGGGACCGCGTTGGACAGCCCTCCAGCACCCACATCGTGGATGGACAGGATCGGGTTGTCGGGGCCACGGGCCGTGCAGTGCTCGATGACTTCCTGGCAGCGGCGCTGCATTTCCGCATTGCTGCGCTGCACGGAGGCATAGTCCAGGTCCTCGGCGCTCTTGCCACTAGCCATGGAGGATGCCGCCCCGCCTCCGAGACCGATCAGCATGGCCAGCCCGCCCAGGACCACGATCGGCGTGCCCTGCGGAAATTCGCGCTTTTCGACATGCGGGGCCCGCACATTGCCGAGCCCGCCGGCCAGCATGATCGGCTTGTGATAGCCGCGCACGTTCGTGCCGTCATCGGCTTCGGACACATCGAGCTCCAGCGTGCGGAAGTATCCGAGGATGTTGGGGCGCCCGAACTCGTTGTTGAAGCTCGCCGCACCGACCGGCCCCTCGATCATGATCTCAAGGGCCGTGACGATCCGCTCTGGCTTGCCGTATTCCTTCTCCCAGGGCTGCAGGGCGCCTGGCAGCCTTAGGTTGGATACCGAAAAGCCGCACAGTCCCGCTTTCGGGCGCCCGCCCCGCCCGACCGCGCCCTCATCCCGGATTTCGCCCCCGGACCCCGTGGCGGCCCCCGGATACGGCGAGATAGCCGTCGGGTGATTGTGGGTTTCCACTTTCATCAGGATGTGCGCATCCTCCTCGACATAGCCGTAGCGGCCACTCCCTGGGTCGACCATGAAACGGCTAGCCGGGTGCCCCTGGATCACCGCGGCATTGTCACTGTAGGCGGACAGGATGTTTCGCGGCGCGTGCCGGGAGGTTTCCCGGATCATCCCGAACAGAGTGTCTTCTTTTGATACGTCGTCAATGACCCAGGCCGCATTGAAGATCTTGTGCCGGCAGTGCTCGGAATTGGCCTGGGCGAACATCATCAGCTCGACATCCGTCGGGACCTGCCCCAGGCTCCGGTAGTGCTCCACCAGGTAGCGGATCTCCTCCCCGGCCAGGGCCAGTCCCATCTCCCGGTTGGCGCGCGACAACATGGATTCCGGGTTCTCACCCAGTTCAAGGCGTACCAGCGCCCCTTCCGGGTGCGTGGCAAACAATGGCGCGGCATCCTGCAGGGCGAATCCGACCGACTCAGTCATGCGGTCATGCAGGTGCCCGGCGATCTTGTCCTGTTCTTTTTCGTCCAGGGCCTCGCTCAGGGCAAGCGTGTACAGGATGCCGCGCTCGAGACGCACGACCTTGTCCAGGTGGCAGTTCTGGGCAATGTCGGTCGCCTTGGAGGACCAGGGCGAAACCGTGCCCCGGCGCGGCATCACCAGGACCTGGAAGTCTCCTTCCACGGTTTGGCATGCCGGGGCGTACGAAAGCAAGGCCGCAAGGCAGCCGGACTCTTCCGGGGTGAGGGCCTGGTCGATATCGACGAAATGATAGAACCGGGCGGCAAAGTCCTCGACCTTCGCCGAGATGTGCTGCAGCTGTCCCCTGAGGTTGCGAACCCTGAATTCCGAGAGCGCCTGGCCGCCTTCAATGATCTGCATGGGATCAATAGGTCCTTGGTACGGGGTAGCTGAAAGCAGGCATCATAGCGAAAATGCAAGGCCCCATCACGCAATAAAACCGGCCTTGGATGTCGTGAAATACCTACAAAAATGGAGCAGTTGATTATATACTCACGGACATCTCAAAGGGGGCGACCTGGCTTCGACGTGGGTTGCGAAACCTGAGGTGCATGCCGAGGATGTAGCTGGCCTCGTAAAACACGCTGCAAACCTATAGTTGCAAACGATGACAACTACGCATTAGCTGCCTAAACACCAGTCTAATGCCATCCGCCCTGTTCAGCTTGCGGGACAGGACCCGGGTGTAACCTCAGCAAGCTCGTGGTGAAGCCTGCCTGAAGCGGATCCATCAAACCTTTTTCAGGCTCGCATGGGCTCTCCCCGTTCGCCGGGCAGCCGGTGCTAAAACAAAGGCGATACTAAGCATGTAGTACCAAAGGCGTAGGATTTGCGGACGCGGGTTCGATTCCCGCCGCCTCCACCACTGAGACTTCCTGTAAAGTCCGACAACATCCGATAAAGTATTTTAAAACAGTATCTTACCTGAAATTATAGTCTCATAGTGTACGGAGAGATATTGTAAAATCTGGCATTTATTGTAATACTCAATGTAATACGGAACAAAATCGCTGGACAGCGTATTACATTAAATGCCAAATACTACCCGGCCTCTCAGCGACACAGAGATCAAACACGCCAAGCCCAGAGCCAAGATTTATAGCCTGGCCGATGGGAAGGGTTTATACCTCAAAGTCAAACCGAGCGGCTACAAGGTCTGGATTTTCAATTTTGTCAGACCTCTTACCAAAAAGCGTGTAGCGATTACTCTTGGGGAATACCCTGTCCTTACCCTAGCCAAGGCAAGGGGGAAACGAAATGAGTACCGGCGGTTGCTTATTGATGGCATTGACCCCGTTGAGTATGAGTGCGAAAAAGAGAGGCTCAGTACAGAGAAAAGCAAAAATACACTGGAAGCAGTGGCAGACCGATGGATTCAGGCTAAAGGCAGCCGGGTGTCCAAGTCACATGCAGAAGATATCTATAGATCGTTAGAACTCCATATTTTTCCCAAGCTTGGCAAACTCCCTATCCACAAAATCAGGGCCAAACATGTAATTGAAGCCTTAGAGCCAATAGCGGCAAAAGGCTCCCTGGAAACCGTCAAGCGCCTAAACCAGAGATTGAATGAGATCATGGTTTATGCAGTGAACACAGATCTGGTAGCTGCAAACTGTCTCTCAGGAGTCAGCAAAGCGTTTGCTTCGCCGAAAAAAAACCATATGCCTACCCTAAGTCCGGAGCAATTGCCAGAATTGATGAGAGCCATTGCCAATGCCAGCATCAAGAAAACTACCCGATGCCTGATTGAGTGGCAATTACACACAATGACTCGCCCGGGCGAAGCAGCTGGTACACGATGGGAGGAAATAGACCTAGAAAAAAATTTGTGGACTATCCCTGCAATGCGCATGAAAAAGAAACGCCCTCACAAAGTTCCACTTTCACCTCAAATGCTGGCATTGCTGGAAGTAATGAAACCAATTAGTACAAATAGGGAATATGTATTTCCTGCAGACAGAAACCCTAGAAACCATGCCCATCCCGCAACTGCCAACATGGCACTTAAACGAATGGGTTTTGGTCGCTTGCTGGTAGCACACGGCCTTAGATCTCTGGCTAGCACCACACTGAATGAGCAAGGCTTTGATCCTGACATCATTGAGTCGGCGTTAGCTCACACAGACAAAAATGATGTCAGAGGTGCATACAACCGTGCTGAATACCTTGAGCGTAGGAGAATCATGATGCGCTGGTGGTCTGACCACATAGAATCTGCTGCAGAAGGGAACCTTAGCCTCTCAGGCACAAGGCAATTGAGAGCCATTAGCTAATCGGTGAGCATACTCGAACAACAGCCTTACATATTAAGATAAACTTTGCATCTCTGTGCCAAAGTCTAGTTTGCGAACTGGAAGTTCTTAAATTACAAATTCAAAAGATCTTCTTGCCGACATGTATGATTTGGTGTTTGCATTCCATTAGTGCCCTATCTATCATCTGATCAGCGTTACTCTTGTAAAATTTGCTTTGACATTCCAGTTTAACCAGCAACTGTCTACGTAACAGGACGAAATCTAATCGCGAAGAAAAATCAGAGCTTTAAGTGGTTCCACGAAACCACTCATGGAAAAATCTTCCATGGAGATGCCTACCAGTTTATCTCCAATCTAGATGCTGGATCAGTTGATTTGATTGTTACCAGCCCACCCTTCGGCCTAGTTAGGGAAAAGGAATACGGTAACGTCCCAGCAGACGAATACACCGATTGGTTTCGACCTTATGCGACCCAGTTTTACCGGCTCCTGAAAAAATCTGGCAGTCTCATAATAGATATTGGTGGTGTATGGAACAAAGGCGAGCCTACCCGCCATCTCTATCACTTCAAGCTTTTAATCATGTTATGCGAGGAGTACGGTTTCAAGCTTGCCCAAGACTTTTACTGGTGGAACCCTGCAAAGCTTCCTACACCTGCCGAGTGGGTGACAGTACGACGCATCCGCGTCAAGGATGCTGTAAATAAAGTTTGGTGGCTTTCTAAAACACCTTGGCCCAAAGCAAGCAACCGGAGAGTCCTCCAACCTTACAGTGACAGCATGAAAGATCTTCTAGCCAACGGATACAAACCAAATATTCGTCCTTCAGGCCATGACATTAGCAATCAGTTTCAGATAGACAACGGAGCTGCTATTCCTCCTAATATGCTTGCTATTGCAAATACTGAGAGTAATAGCAAATATTTGCGTTACTGCCGTGAAAATGGAATTAGGCCTCATCCAGCACGCTTTCCTGTCGAGCTACCGGAGTTTTTCATACGAATGTTGACAGACGAGGATGACTTGGTTATCGATCCGTTTGCAGGTAGCTGTGTGACAGGTGAAATCTGTGAACGAATGCGCCGACGATGGCTTTGTATCGAGCTACAAGAAACCTACCTAAAAGGTGCAGTCGGTCGTTTTGAAACACCTGAAAGGGACTTTAGCAATACAAAGAAAAATCCAGCAAAGCGGAACTATTTCAAACTTCCTCGAGTTGGGCTTCTATGGGAAGAACGAACGAAAAAAAAGCTTGCAAAGAATGGTGGGAAAAAACGGCCTTCTTGGGTGAAAACCCGAAAGAAAAAACCTCTTGAAAACTCATAAATACCTATCATGAAAAATTGGGCACTTCGGTTTCCACCACGTGAATGGCAGATAGAAGCTCTAGACAAATGGAAACTGGAACAGCGTGGAATTGTTGAGGTTGTAACAGGTGGTGGGAAGACGGTTTTTGCCCAAATGTGCCTTTTAGAATTCTTTAAAAATGAAGAAGAAGGACAGGCCCTTATTATTGTTCCGACAATCTCCTTACTTGATCAATGGTGGATTGCTCTCCAAGAAGAAATTGGAGTTTTACCTGGTGATATCGGTCTGTTTAGTGGTCGAGAGACATGCAAAGGTGAAGAATCAATCATTATTGCAGTAATTAACTCAGCTCGGAAATTTACAAAAAAATTTTCTAAAGACCGAAGATTGTTCTTGATTGTTGATGAATGCCACCGTGCCGGATCCCCTGCAAACGCTAAAGCACTCCTAGGTCAATTTATTGCCACACTTGGCCTTTCTGCGACTCCAGAGCGTGAGTACGACGAGGGTTTTGAGAAATACATCACACCACGTCTTGGGCCAATAATTCATCAGTATACCTATGTTGATGCAGCATGCGATGAGATCATTAGCCCTTTTTCACTTACAAATGTACAAATAGATCTGCTACCTGATGAGGAAAAAAAATATAACAACTATTCTCGTTCTATTGCTCGCATTATGCATGCCAAAAAAGACCAAGATATAGACGACAAGTTGAAGCTCCTGCTTCAACGAAGGGCTGCAGTTGTAGTTAGTGCCACACGACGTATCCCAGTTGCAGTAAAACTTGTTGAACTACATAAAGGTGAGCGTGCAGTTATTTTTCATGAGCGGATTGATGCGGTAAATCACATCTTATCAATACTAAGGGCTAGGGGACATCGAGCTACTGTCTATCATACTGAAATCGGTGAGACAGCCCGACGGGATAATCTGCGTCTCTTTCGCAAAGGCCTGTTCGATGTGCTGGTCTGTTGTCGTGCTCTCGATGAAGGGATTAACGTGCCTGAGGCTAGCGTTGCCGTTATCGCTAGCTCGACTGCTAGCAACCGTCAACGGATACAGCGACTTGGGAGAATTCTGCGAACTGCCGAGGGTAAAGAGGTGGCATCAGTCTATACGATCTTTGCGACAAAAGAAGAGCAAAACCGTCTCAGGAAAGAAGAATCAAATCTAGAAGGAATCACTTCAGTCTCATGGCACGAAGGTCGAACAGAAGCCGATGCCTAGGCTTTATCACAAAAATGAGTGGTTTGATGAAATCTCCCCGACCGCACTGGCAGAAACCGAATTTGAAGACTTGCTGATCCAGAATGCTGACATTATTCAGACAAATACAGTAATCATACCGTTCAAGAAAACTGTCTACTCCCCGCATGGGTCTGCACGAGCAGACCTGGCAATGATCTCTACTGATTATAGTAGATGGACCGTGATTGAAGTCGAAATGTCTAGACATGATCTGTACTCTCATGTGATCCCTCAAGTTCGCAATCTTCGCGAGGCAAATTACTCGCAAGAGTATGTTGCTTATATCCTTGAGAAGCGTTCAACGCTCGACGAAGACAAACTGAGAAGCATGATGCTAGGTGATCAGCCTGATATACTAGTTATTGTCAATAAACCGAGTGAAGAATGGCAAAAAGAGCTGAGGCGGTATGACATCCACATGATGGTTTTTGAGATTTTTCGCTCACGCTTGAACAAAAACATTTTCGTAATAGATGGAGAGCTGCCAAAGGGTGCGTACAATGTTCTATCAGAACTTTCTTTTGGAATGCTGCCACGCCACCTCAAGCTTAGTTCACCAGCAGCCTTACCAGTTGACCCTGGTGAAAAGTTTCCTGTTTTAATTGAAGGACAGATTACCTACTGGGAACGCTACCACACTGCTACTGACGCTTACTTGACACCCATCGGCAGTCTACCAATTTGCCCCAATCAAAAATATGCTCTTATCCGCGAAGAAAGCGGTGAGTACGCTATTCGCCCACTTAGAAAAAAGGAATAGTCACATGTCTATCAATATAGAGATTGGTCTTAACGCCATTGCAAGCTATCGCCGTTTGGACTATCAAATCTGGTATGCATTGGCAGAATTTGTTGATAATTCTACACAGTCCTATGCCAACCATAAGACTGCGTTAGACGAAGTCTACAAAGAAGAGGGGTCGGGCCTTGAGGTTCGCATAACCTATGAACGCAAAGGTACCGAACCGATGTTTCGCATTGTTGACAATGCTATGGGAATGGACTATGCAGAACTAAAGCAAGCACTTCGAATTGCCAATCCGCCAGCCAACCCTAATGGGCGCTGTCGTTACGGGATGGGTATGAAAACTGCGTCTTGCTGGATTGGTAACCGCTGGACACTTACAACAAAGAAACTCGGTCAGACTGATGAATATACAGTTGAAATCGACGTGGGAAAAATTGAAGGTGGCAATCCTGAGCTAATAACGAACACCATTAGCAACCAGGACCCCAGGGAGCATTACACTCGGCTAGAAATCTTTGATCATAACCGTGAATTTAAAGGTCGAACAATTGGCAAAATCAAAGATTATCTGAAGTCAATATATCGCCAAGATTTTCGCAATGCATCTCTCGCGCTCTTTTATAACGACGATCATTTGGTCTGGGAAGAATTTGACAGCCGTCTTCGGGTTAATCGTGCAGGAGAACGTCTCAAAAATGAGTTTTCCTTTGCTGTGGATGGAAAAACTGTGCATGGCTGGGCAGGTGTCTTAGATAGAGGTGCACGTTCTGATACCGGATTCTCGATCTTACATGCAGATAGAGTTGTGCGTGGATGGCCAGACGCTTGGCGACCAGAGTGCATTTTTGGACATAATCGCAACGACTTGCTGAATCAACGCCTTCTTGGTGAAATTCATCTAGACGAGTTCGAAGTCACGCATACAAAAGACAACATCCAATGGTATGGCGATGATCAGGAGGAAGTTGAAAAGGAGCTAGAAAAACAGATTGCCAATTTGATTAATATCGCGCGTACACCTTGGAAAGACCAAGACGATGCTCGTGGACCTTCTGATGGAGAAGTAGACCTTGCTATCGCTGGATTACGAGATGAACTTTTATCACCAGAAATGATTGATAAAATTTCAATCTCAGTTTTACCCGAAGAAAGTGCGTTGAGAGAAAGTTTAGAGCGAATCGCAGAGCCAGTTAAAACTATGAGGCAGCCAGATATTCGTGCTGGTTTAGGACAACTTGATGTATGGGTTTACATAGTCAGTGGTGATTTTGGACCACATGACCCATACGTTGTATGTGAGGCAGGTCAGGATAGTAAGATTATAGTCATCATTAATATGCAGCACCCACATGTCTCATATGTAGAAGGGGAACAGGGATTAATTAACTATTTTCGACACTGTGTCTATGATGCAGTAGCAGAATGGCAGGCTCAGCGTCTTCGCTCAAAGCTTGATCCAGATACGATCAAGATGCTTAAAGATCAACTGCTGCGCGTGTCATTCCAAATGGAACAGCACGCCTCTGAGGATACTGACCATGAGCAGTCTTACATTTAATAATCTGAGCCTGAGCTGTGTAGGTAAAATAGGACCATATATGCTTGACTTATTATCTCTCTAGATTAAGCCAAAATTCATTTTTATGTCTGCTGCCTAGACTCGATCCAATCGATCACGGCACTTTCATGCCAACCAACTGAACGTGCACCGGTCAGTTTGATCTGTTTCGGGAAATTGCCCTTGGCAATCTGGGCGTAAATCGTGGAGCGGGAAAGTCCAGTCATGCGCTGGACATCCTTCAGTCTTACAATCCTGTAGTTCATAGGTAGGTTCCTCATACTTTTTTAGTTGCAATCTTCACAGTCATCTTCCCAGGTAGGCTGTGCTGATCTGCTCTCTCTCATGTCCGAGTTCCTGGCTGATCGTCAGCCGGGCCTCGTGGTCCAGTTTTCTTTGTTCCGGACTCAGTGACTTGCTATCGGGTCCACCTGCAGATGGAGACTTCCAGCCGGTCAGTTCCTCGTAGCGTTCCTGGGCATATGCATGGCGCAACCCATGCATGCTTGAGAGTCCAGCTCTCGTGGTATTGCCCTCGTAGACTCTCAACTGCTGTACGTAGCTTCGGTAACTTGGAATCAGGGAACCGAAACCAGCTAGGGCCCGGGCACGATCGAGGACCTCTCGCTGGGTTTCCGTTTGAACAGGAATGGCACGTGGCTTGCCGCCCTTGGTCCAGCTGGATTTCAGTTTGATGTGATCTCCCTTGTCCGCATAGCTGGGCATAAACTTCATAGCTTCTTCCCTTCTCAGGCCAAACGCTCGCTGCAGTTCGAGGCTCATGCGCACGTGCTGGTCCTTGATTTTGCTGAGTTGATTTTCAGTGAGATCCTTGGCCTTGCTTTCGTTGGCCACAAAGCGCCGGTCCGGGATGCCGTAGTGCTCGTTCGATCTTGCGATGACGTTCTGCTTGTCAACCTTGTGGGCCCACCATCGCAGTGCGGCCATCCGGTTTTTGATGGTTCCGATCGAGAGGCTGTTGTCTTGCCATTTCTGTACCAGGGCCTCGATGTGCTTGGGCTTCAGGGATCTGGACTGCATCTTGCGGTAGCCCATCGCGTGCAGTTCGTTGGCCATCAGCGTCAGCATGCGTTCTCGATTTCGCTGCGTGGCATAGCTGCCCTCCCGGCAGTGCCGGCAGAGCTGTTTCAGTTCGTAGTTCAACGTCCTCATGCGTGTGTTCTCCTATGTATGGTGAGTGTTTCCGAACACCCGGGAGCCTGAGCTCACAGGTTCGCTTGCGCGATGCAGTTCAATGGGACACGACTCCCTCAATGGCTTGAATGGGCCTCAGTCAAGGCCGTACAGACTCTCTTCTGTTAAAGAGTGACCCTGTACCGGTCAAGGTGCCCTTGCAGGGCGAGATTTGAAGATAGGGATACCCTCCTTTTAAGTTATGTGGATACGCTCCACTGGATTGAAAATTACGGCCCTGTGCGCAGCACGGCCCGGATCCTGAGATCAGAGCAGTATGCCGTTCACATGGCTTGGATAAATGTCACGCACAGGCGAACCCGCACGTGCCGATAGGCAGAATGCCTTGCGTTGAAGATGGAGACCGGCCCGAAGACCTGAATCCTGATGCCTGGGTACCGCTGTACACAGGCTGGTGTTGAAGATGGATCGGCGGCTTGGCCGCTGTGCCCCTGTTGCACGATCCGAAGGGGCCTCTTCGCCACTGATATACCGCAGTGGCTCCGGTACAAAACTGTTACGGGTCAGTATACCATCCGGTGTTCCTCAGTCACGGAAAATCTTCTTACCCTGGAGCTAAAAATTTCGACGCCGTAATTTGCCGGGCATTCAGATCCCAAAAACGCACAGTACGGGGCTACCAGCCTCCGGGCCCTGCAGACGGCCGCGTCACTCCTGCGTTTGCTGCGCGCCCTGAGGAGTGACGCGGGGTCCGAGCGCAGCTTTCCGGCTTGTTGTCCTAGTCACGCAGCCTATAGTTGCGTGGCAGACTTCCCGGAGCCACCAGATCATCTGCAGTCAGTATGGGGCTACCCAAGCTTGGTGCATAGTACAGTTTATCGCTGTCAGGCTCGTGAAGCAGTGTCCTGATACAGCCTAAATTCTGCTCAAATTGTCCAGTCAAAAAATAAACAAAAAAACCGACGCACCAGTTGAACCGGTTTTCTATTGATTTTTTGATTTTTATGCCTAGCATGGGTCAGCCCGTTTATAACCTCACTTGAGTAGCCAATGTCTTTAAAAAAAACACCATCGGGAGATCCTTCAAGAGAGGCGATCGACTCCCTTCGAGGCTATGTTTACCAGATATATCAATCGGCCCTCGCATGGATAGAATTGAAAGATGACGAACTCCTCTACTTAGAAGTTGCAGAGGATTTTGCCATAGTCGCTGAGGAGGCGCTTGAGGCCGTTCAGGTCAAGAAAACTACAAGACAAGTTACAATAAACTCAGAAGATATCATCGCCTCGATCGATAGCTTTGTGGAGTTGCAGGAAAAGAATCCGAGCCTAAAGATTACCCTACGTCATCTCACAACATCCACTATCGGTAAAGAACAGAAACGTGAGCATCGCGTTGGTGATACACCTACCCTACTTGCTTGGAGAAATTTAGCCAAGGCTGGAGATCTGTCAGATCTGCGGCGGGTGCTCGACGAGTCAAAGCTGACAAAGAAATCAAAGGACTTTATCAAAGAACTTGATGACGAAGACCTTCGCAAAAGATTTCTCAAGAGGATTCATTTTGATTGCGGAGCACCTGAATCTAGCCTTCTTGAGCGACAGATCAATTCGCAGATTTCTAACCTGTTGTTCGATAGAGGTGGTGCGCATTCGCAGACATAAAGATGCGTAGCTGACATACTGCTAACTCTTCTAAAGCTATCAACCAACCCCAACCGCGAAGAACGCTACGTCGACCTAAGTGGCTTAGAAAAACACCTTGAGGTGGCCACACGTGTAACTCTAAGCAGGGCTAGTTTTGAGGCCCAAAACCAACTGATCAATAAAGCGCTGTCGTCCACTGTATCCTCAGGAACTGACATTTCAGATGTGCGACTTATCAGACCTAGTCCTGTCTCCGAGACACCACTGCCGAAAGCACTTGCAAATCGGGAAAGCGACATCCAGCAATTACAGCAAACCCTGGAATCCATTGGCCTCTGCTGGATTGCTGGCGCTGCCGGTATGGGTAAAACTGTTGCCGCACGTGTTTTGGCGCACAAGAACAGAGGTGATTGGGCAAGTATCAACCTGCGGGGTCAATCAAGTGAGCAAGTTGCACGAGTATTGATTCAAGCAGCTGATTCAATGAAGGACTTTGGGCTGCGGGGCTTGATCGTCGATGATCTCGATTGGGTGACGGAACCTTCAGTGCTGGACAGTCTGCATTACCTTGTTCACTCCACCAATCGCACCGATGTTCTTCTGGTTCTAAATTCCTCCAATTCTCCCACTAGCGATTTCCTGTTCGCATGCAATCTGCAAGTAGATATTGCTAGAACTCTATCTGAGTTCACTGAAGAAGACATTCAGGAAATACTTACGAAGTGTGAGGTTAGCAATACGCATTGGGCAAAATATATTCACTTAATATCTGGCGGCGGCCACCCTCAGCTTGCAATGGCATTCATCCAGAGCATGATCGCAGCGGGTTGGAATCCCAAAGAACTTCTGACATTAAATGCATTGATACTGGAGCCGCCTGCGATTAGTGAGGTAAGAAAACGCACTCGGGAACGGCTGTTGACCGACATGCCAAAAGCAACCCGCCGACTGATTGAGCGCCTTTCTCTAAAAACAGGTGGGTTCAGCAGAGAACTTGCCATCGACTTAGGGAAGCTTGAACCCAAAATACCGGATGCCGGAATTGTTTTGGACACTCTGATAGGTTCATGGGTTGATCAGCTGGAAGGTGACAGGTTCAACCTCTCCCAGTTGTTGTCTGATTTTGCCGAAAAGACATTGGACACCAATGAAAAAGAGAAAGTCAACAGTGCAATTGCAGATTCGCTGATGAAAAGGCACCGCCTTGACGTTATCGACATGGATTCTGTGCTTATAGCTGCATGCAACAGCAAGAATAATGCGGCAATCTTCAATCTATGCCTAACGATACTTCGTTCAGATTTCTCTGAACTGGAAACGATTGCTCCTCACTTACCTATCTTCAAAACGTTTAGGACTGACACCATTGCATACCCAGCTAATACTATGATCAACCATATGTTTCGAGGTGCTCAAGCCCTTCTTGTCAACCAGGAAAGCGGCTCACCAACAAAAATGCAAAACGTCCTACGTTGTTTCTCTGAAGGAGCTAAAAACGTTAAGCCTGATAAGGTACGCGCAGTAATGAACGTGATCGTCTACTCAAAACTGCTGCTTCAGACCTCTAAGGCTGGAATAGGCACGAGCTTCATTAGCATTATTCGAGAACTCGATCAACTGCTGGAGAATGAGAATTGTGTGCTTCCCTCAGAAGCTGTAGACGAAATAAAGGAGCTCGAGAAGGGAGGCATCACTGTAATTGGGCTCATGTTTGTAAATCAAGCAAGGCAACTCTCGAAAATTGAGGAACTTTCTGTTGTTTTCGATTTTCTTGAAAGCTCTTCGTCCGAACTGCGCTCAAGACTGCTCTCCCCCTTTGGTCATGACGACTTTGACGTGGACATGCTGGTCACAGGGGCATGGTTAAACGAAGACAAAGAAAACACTATCGATCCTTCAGTCCATAGTGCCGTCTTTGCGCATTTAGAAAAACAGGCCATCCATTGGAACCAAACCGACCTTGCCGTCTGCTGTCGGAAGTTTCGGGCGATAGTTCTGGATGAATACGGCAACGATAAAGACAGTGCACTCACTGTTCTAGAGGAAGGCCTTTCAATGTTCGGGCAAACCAACTCCGAACTTGTGCGCGCGAAAGCAAAAGTCTTGTATCGCTCCGATGACCACAAGGGAAGTCTTGCCCTCTCCAAGACGTTGATTGAAAGTGATGCTCCGTTAAACGAAGTCGAAAAAGCATTCTTGGGTAGAGATGCAGCTATAAGTGCGGAAAAGCAGGGTGATTTTAAAGCTGCTCGGCGGTATTACCTCTTTGGCAGCGCCGCTGCCCACAAATCTAATCTTCCCGATATGACGGCTATGGGCATTGGATTACTGGCTGATGCCGCCCTAGCAAGCTGGCATGACGGTGATCGACGAACTTGTTTGCAAGATTTCGTTACAGTGCTTGATGAAGTAAACAAGATAAGACCTGATGAAACACTGCATACCGCTCATTGCTATGTTGTAGTTGGGTATGTACTTCTTTGGCTCGATCAGGATGCTACGGGTGAAAAGTGCCTGCTTGCAGATGGAGAAGAAATAAAAATCCACCCAGGTTGCGTGAGCAACCCAGAGCCTGATCCTGGAATTAAAGAGCGCCATATACCATCTATAGAAATGGCGTGGTACATGCTGGCGAAAATCGAAAATGACGCTGTTCTAGATGCCGGGATCACTAATAATTTAGAGCAGGCCTTACCACACGGCCCAGTGTTGGAAGGGCTGATACTGTTGGGTCCAGCAAAAATGCACAAGGCTCTGTCACAGCTCGATGTAAATCTCTTCGTCGAGGCCTTGCAAGATATAATCTCATTTTTTGCATTTGCAAGAGCGAAAGGGAAAGGGTCAACTGGATTTGACTTCAAAAATCCGACCTATGGCACCTTACCGATTGCTACCAAGGATCAGCAAGAAGAACTTCAGGATATGTCTGAAAAGCTCGTGCTGCTCTATTTGACCACCTGCGTTTTGAAGGACCATTTCGCATCTATCCCAGTGGCGCTTAGAGAGTTGACAGGTGTAAACGGGTTCCTAGTACGCCCAGTATTGATTGACCACCTTCAAAGCAATGGTCCAGCCGAAGACTACTTCACAGTCTTTGCAAGCCTTATTCTGGCAAACAGTCAAGGAACGCCAGAAGCCCCAAGTGGCTCTCCTAGGGAGATTTTTGAACTGGCATTCAAAGCTCTTGAAGTGGCCCAACAAACTGGTTACTACAAATTAGTTGCCGAAAACCTACTGCCCTGGCTTGTGCAGAGATGGTTATTTATTTTGCAACATCAGCGCTTTCGACTAATCCGACCTGCACTACACGAGGCTGACATAAGGGTTGCCCTAGAACAAGATGGTGTTTCGACTGAAACCAAGGTGGCAAATATCCTGATTACCATCCTGCCAACCCTCGGAATCAGCAATCAGCGTGAACTCTCACAAGCCCTGTTGAACTTGCCTAAATAATCTAGTGCCCATTTAGCTATGTCGCATAACTCTACAAGCGATACCAAAGTAAAGCATGAATCAGTAGTACTGGGTCAACAACGAGATTTGCAACGTTAGAATTCCCTCGGCTGTGCCGATGACTCCTTCTATAACATATTTAAATTCAGTCTTTTATCGAATACTGATATCTAATAGTGTACAAGACTATATTGTAAAATCTAACAGCTTTACTAATACCCTTAGCAATTAGTAAATTAAAAAAGAGAACGCAGATATTTACTTAAACCCGGTTATCTTAAAAAAATTTCTGATCAAAAAATCCATGTCCTCTTGTGCGTGAAATTCTTACGAACCTACCAGCAGTTGGAGCCTTCCGGGTTCATTTGCACAAAGAGTCCGAAGCACTAGTAAACTACTTCGGAGATGAAGAGTTAGCGAGGCTAGGTCGCATCGACCATCTTGGTGCAGCTACAGTTGCCTTCACGGGTATAAACCATAAGCGCCTGGAATACGTACTTCTTCAGTGTGCAATAACGCAGCTCGTTGCGAAACTTTACAAAGACAATCCAGATCTAGCTCTCTCCAACTCAGTTGAATTGAGCGGAGCTTCAAAAGAAATTTCCAGTGGAGAAGAACTCCTTAAGTGTTGGGTGATCCTTAGTAATGTTGGTCATCCAAACTGGACTTATAACACTGAGCGAGCAATGCTCAACGGCGCATTAGAAAATGATGACCTTAGAGACTGGCTTTTATCTGGTGCCGTGGAACAGGATCTCAGTGAATGGGCGAACGAAGTCATTGCACAATACAATGATCGGCAATCGCGATATTTGTTGACACTGCTTCGACTGCGGGAAAAGCGACCTAAGGATCCGAGGAAGCATTTTTTTCGGCAAATGATCCGAAATAGGATCCTAATTCCTAGTTCATTAAGTTTCACAAATTCTGCTGCGAGAGATAAGTTGGTAAGACTACGCTTGATGTCCCATCACATTCAACTACTCGCAATGGTTACTCTAGACACATATCACTCCCATTCTCCTGTGCGATTAGAATTGATGCCTGCAATTCAAGAGCTTGCCGAATCAGCAATGCACACTCGACGTCTAAGGAGATTCCTCGATGTACTGGAGTCTACTGCAGGGTGGGTTGCAGATGAGGTCTATTTGCACCCACGTGCTGTCGCATCCCAAAGATCATATGAGATTTTTGGGACACGAAAAGTACTAACGCGATTTCGCAAACAGAGCGGTACACCAATTAAGCGTCGGCAGTTGCTTGAATCAATTATGGCAGATGGCCTTGGCCGACCCAAATCATCGGACCTAAAACCTTTAGTTCGGTTGACATTTCCTCGATTCTCGTCACGACTGCTTGAGGGAAGACATCGGCATGCTAGAGTGATCCGCTTGAATAATGAGGTTGCTGTTAAGCCTAACAGTCTTGTTTGTATCGATGAAAACTCATTCTCACGCTCAACACACGTAGACGTATTGTACAGACCACGAAATATTACTGGCCAACAAGTAGGTCAGACATACTATCGTTTGATTACGTGGCTAATTAGGGCAATCGAAGCATTCGCACTAGAAAGAGTCCGACGTATGCTACCTACTCACACAAGAGATCATGAAAGAGTTGAAGCATCACGGCGCCGCACCCTTAAGTTCCAAATGAACCGTTCGAGGCAACATCTCCGAGTAATTATTCCCACACTTATTGAAACATTGATTCCAGATGGTTGGACTGCAACAGTTGAAGAAGCTTCAGAACACAGCGATGATTCCACACTCGCGTGGAAACTGACAGATTCGCATGGAGAGCAATTTGATGAGATCACCTCTCATATCGACGATCTGATTTTAAAACTAGACACTCTCGGTGATAAGGTTCGTTCACATGAGGTAAAGGCACTTAAGCGTATAGCTAACAGTGCATCAGGTAAGCTTGTGATAGTACTTCTCCAGCCACTTGTCATCCGTGACCCTTTTGGACGGAAAAAGGATGAATGGGATGGAACTATGCTCGAAATTGGCGCTCAGTCTGTGTATCTTTCAGTTGTCGAAGCCAAGAGTGGAGCTAAGAAACGTCAGCGTTCTGAAATTGCCTTTTCGCAACTTGCAGAAACTCGCAAGATAATCAAAAGCCGGTACCAATTTAATAGTCGTCGTACCCGCTTGCCTGGATTAGGTGCATACCTTAAGGTTGAGATATGGAAATAATGGTACCTAGCCTGTGGATGGTGAATTGTTAAATTGATTCATTCATAAACAGAATTTTCTTTAGTAATACAGAAAGTAATACTTAGCCATTGTTACAGCCAGGAAAGCTCCACTAAATCAAGTGCATACAGTGCTAGTTTGATTCCCGCCGCCCCACCACTGAGACATCCGATAACGTCCTATATCATCCTATAATATCCAAATATTCAGTATCTTATGGAATACTGAAGTCCTGTGACGTACGAAACTGTGTTGTAAAATCTGGCAGTTTTAGTAATACTCTTAGTAATACGGAGCAAATTTTTGAACAGCGTATTACATTAAATACCAGATACTTGCTGGCCTCTCAGCGACACAAAGGTCAAACACATCTGGTCCAAGCAAACATAGGTCATAGTCTTGTAAACTTTGGTGGCCAATTTTCAAAAACCGAAACTTCTTCACCATCAGCCAGGGCTTTAAGTACCGTAAGGATGAGCGGCTCAAAACCGGAAACGGGCATTGGCTATCCTTTGCCGTACTATGCTGCGGTCTGCCTGGGCTTTACGCGTTTGTTGATTGCCTGGCTCGTTTCAATTTCAGCACAGCGCAGTTCCCAGGTCTTTTGTAAGTTCAGCCAGACCTGGGGCGTGGTACCGAGGTAACGTGCCAGTCGCAAGGCGGTGTCGGCCGTCACCCCTCGCTGCCCGTTGAGGATCATCGTCACCCGGTTCACGGGCACTCCGAGTGCCTTGGAAAGCGCATTGGCCGAGAGCCCCAGCTCATCTAGTTCCTCTCGCAGGATCTCGCCCGGATGCACAGGCCTCATTCTGTTTACTGCATTCATGTCCAGATCCTCTCAATGATAATCCACGATTTCGACGTCATATGGCCCGTCATCTTCCCACCGGAAACAGATGCGCCATTGAGCATTGATCCGAATGCTGTATTGCCCGACACGGTCTCCTCGCAGCGCTTCCAGCCGGTTGCTTGGCAAAGCCAAGAGATCCATCAGTGATTCGGCATTGTCCAACAAGGTCAGTCGTCGTGTCGCCTGTGCAGTAAATCCATGGAATGCTGCAATTCGATGACCTTCAAAGAAGCGCCTTGTGTCACGGTCCTTAAAGCTTCGGATCATGTACTCAGACTATAGTAGGTTTTACGTTATCCGTAAATAGCTCATCAGATAATAGTAATGTGGGAAGTAATATCCGTAAGTGCCGAAACAGGGCCTACAGCTGAGTCCTTCTGCCTGTCAGAACCAAGACAGTTTCGTGGATAACCAAATACCCGTGGGCCAGACCCCAACGGTTCCGAGCATCCAGACAACAATACTTTCTCCCTCCATGAGTAGTGTTGAGATTCCGGAATAAACGAAACCCAGAACCACGACCAAAGTAAGCAAGGCAACAGCCGATGCGATCCCGAACTCAATTCCAAAAGCGATCAGAAATGCCCATGAGAATAATAAAGACAGGAAGTAGGTCCAGTCTACGAACGCACCGGCCAGCACGCTTTCGCCTCTCATGCCCCGTGACCTGACCCGGGCCCATCGCTGGTTTTCAAGCCGGCAGATGTAGAACAGGGTGGCAGGCAGCATAATGTCAAAATCAGGAATGGATGCTTCCATGGGTATTGTCTATTCCTCTAAGTCACAGAGGGGTGCTTTTCCTTGGGGCCAGGATAACCCTCACTTCCTGCCTCGGGCTTGCTGAACTGCATGCTGGATATCCGATTTTTTCAGCCCTGCAGACTTGGCTTGCGAACGAGCCTTCCTGATCAGGCCATCGAACTCATCCGGTGCTGGTGCAGCAATCCGTTTCAGGATTACGACATCCCTGTCGCCCACCACTACAAACTGGGAGCCAGGTTCAAGCGACAGCCGTTCCCGGATTTGCTCGGGAATCACCACCTGGCCCTTGGAGGACATTTTCGTTGTTGAAACCGCTGTTGCAGGATTCGTCATGATGCACGATCTGGAATATATTCTTATCAGTAAAAATATATGGATCATGCCTATCCCGCAATCAAGATGGCTGAATTCCTTGCGACCTGACCCAGCAATACAGTTCTACACAAAAGGGGGGTCCTTTCAGTGTCACTTGTGACCCTCAAGGTGCCTTGCCGCTGGGACTAAGACCAGAAGAAATAACTGTGCTTGCGGAGATTAGACCGTCTATTTTACGCAAAATATGCGGACTTTATTTGCTTTTGCGAAGAAAAGCCCTCATAATCTCCTCAATAAATACGGAGATTACGAATGCCTTACCTCTGGGAAAGGGACCAATGGCCAAATTTCACATGGGACCAGGTGCAGCTTTCAAAACTGCTGGCCACAGTATCCCATGAACAGGGTCGTCTGCAGGGCAGAATGGAAGCCCTGGGTTTTGATCTGAGAAATGAAGCCCATCTGCGAACCCTGACAGAAGATGTCAGCAAGTCGAGCGAGATCGAAGGCGAGCAGCTCGACCCGGACCAGGTTCGATCCTCCATCGCCCGTCGACTCGGAATAGACATCGCTGGGCTTGTGCCGGCGGACCGGGACGTTGAAGGCGTCGTCGAGATGATGCTCGATGCAGCCGAGAAATTTGATCAGCCGCTGACTGAGGAACGCCTTCATAACTGGCATGCCGCCCTCTTCCCCACAGGTCGCAGCGGCATGGCCAAAATTGTGATCGGCGCCTGGCGTGATGACAGCAACGGACCGATGCAGGTTGTATCAGGGCTGATAGGTCGCGAAAAAGTCCACTACGAGGCTCCGCCGGCTAAGCGCATCGCAGATGAGATGGCGCGATTCCTGGCGTGGTTTGCCAACCCTGGAGATGTGCATCCGCTGCTCGTTGCCGCGCTGGCACACTTGTGGTTTGTAACGATCCATCCGTTTGACGATGGAAACGGCCGCATCACCCGCGCGATCGCGGACATGGCGCTTGCACGCTCAGAGAAGACCCGACAACGCTTTTACAGCATGTCTTCCCAAATCAGGGTCGAACGCCAGGACTACTACCATGTTCTCGAATGGACGCAGAAGGGCGACATGGACGTTACGCGCTGGCAGGAGTGGTTCCTTGGATGCCTACAGCGGGCCATCGAAAGGAGCGCGGAAACCCTCGATGCCGTCATGTTCAAGGCAAGGCTCTGGGATCGGTTCGCAAAAGAGCCCCTCAACCAGCGGCAAATCAAAGTGATGAACAAGCTGCTCGACGGCTTCAAGGGCAAGTTGACCAGCTCAAAATGGGCCAGGATCGCGAAATGCTCACAGGACACGGCATCGCGCGACATCAAGGATCTGGTTGAACGTGGCGCTCTCAGGAAAGACCCTGGCGGAGGACGCAGTACGAGTTACTCGATCGCAGAGCAGTAGCTTCTGTGAGCCGCCATCCAAGCCCGGGCTGCCCGACTCATGGCTGTAAAGTCCGTCGCCAGAGCCCTATGAAGATGGACCAAGGCATTTTACCTATACATCGGTTGCACGGTCGTGTTCCCTCTGAGCAAGATCAAATGGTTCCGCTCGATCTCCCGATGAAACCGCTCTGGCAGTCTTGCCCAGTCTCTCACCTCGATGAGAAACGGAATCGTGGATTCCCACAACGCCTCATCAAAGCAGCCCTTCTGGCCAAAGAGGAACCTAAAAATCGTGATCTACCCAAAACAAATGTCTTTTGACGGCAAGGATTCTTCTTTGAAATGTGTCTCATCCTGAAGTGTGAAATCCAAATCTTCAGAGAATCGGTAGGTTTCAAAGTAACACTTCCTCAAACACGTTCCGCCTTTAAACACCCACGATTGGGACAAAGCCGGATTTCGGTTAATGGCAGCAAGCAGCCAACCGAGTACATAATCTTTCTCTACCACATGGGGTATCAAACCAGTTTCGCCAGCGATGGCCATCATTTCGTCTCTACTAATCATCTCATCCTTGCTGTGGCACCCACAGATTCCACCGTGTGACCAATCGGCGGTTCTTTATACTCTTGTCAAGGGTAGCGTAGCCCGAAGTCAGCCTCTTCCTGCATTGATCAACAAATGAAGGCTTGAATTCAAGTTTTTCAGCAAGGTAACCCAGTTTCTTGAAAAGCGCTCCGTTGTTGATCTGAATGGCATGGCCTAGCAGCGCATCAAGATCGCTTGGTTTATCAAATACCTTCGCAAACTCAATCAGGCAATCGGTTACATGCGGTAGCCCTGCGCCCAGATACAAATCATCAATACAATCCAGAATCGTTTTATACGGGTCCGATATTTGTATCTTCGTATTTCCTCTCCATATGGTTTTTGTGCCAAACAAATGCTTTTCAGGAATATGCTTGATGAAAAATCCAACACCCTGATGAACAGTTTTTATATTCGTAACGCGCTTGTGGGTGAGTACACAGATTGACCTGAAAAGCTGCTCCGTCAGCTCCCAATACTCCAATGCACTCCAACCGCCAACATGTCCTGGTCTATATAGCTCCGGTACAAGTACCCAAGGGTCTTCAAGCACCTGTGTTTGCCCCATTGCTGATGGCTGGATTGGAACATACAAACCATGCGCAACACGACGGATCACCCCTTGCTTATGCCATCCAGCCAGTAATCTGGACGCATGCTGGCGTTCTATTTCAAGGACATGCATAGCATCAGCAATCCGGATCGTGCCGGATGTCCCACGTGATAGTGCTGCTAAGCGTTTCTGTCTTGTAGAAGGTGTTTCAGCCATGAACTATACTAAAATACAAATTATTGTTGTTTTTAGATATTACCACGTAAATTTATATAGCACTATATAAAAACACATAAAATATTTATAAAATAGGATTATTATACAATTTTATATAGTTACGTATTGCTCGATAAATGCCGCATCTGCAACTAAAGATGCAGTCCCAAATTAACGACATACAGGTACAGGTGCCCTCGTCTGCGGATAAAGTCAGACCAATTTGCTGTATTGCCCGAGTAAATGCCTGACAATTTTAGTAATACTCTTAGTACTACGGAGTGTATTTCCTTAGGAGCGTATTACTAAAATGCTAAGCCTAAGGACAAACCCTATAGCCTAAGACGGGAAAGGCCTATACCTCAAGATCAAGCCCAGTGGCTACAAGGTATGGCTCTTTAACTATTACAGGCCTTTCACCAAAAAACGTGCCGCTGACATCCTCGGCGAATACCCTGTCATTACTCTTGCTAAGGCACGTTCCAAGCGTAGTGAATACCTGAAGCTGCTTGCCGATGATATCGATCCGATTGAGCGCAAGCTTGGATAGACCACAATTCAGCAGCGAAAGAATGTACACTTTGCATTCTTTCTTTTCCTCAGGAATAAGGAAACCCGTGACGAACTCGGGCTTGGCTCAGTGCGGGGTGGTTTCGTTGACAAGCTATTTTCCAGCACTAGCATAATCCAGTCGCACATTCGGTATGAGCTTTTGGTGCCATAGGTTTATATTCTTTATGGTCAATGTCCTAGAGGACAGCAAGGCCTGATGCACCACTTAGAACCAATCGAGTTGTACCGGACTCTCGCTACTGGGCTCGGCTTTGGCGACGTGCCAGCGATGCCCGCCGTATCCGCCTGTTTGCTCACAGCTCGTTTGTGAATCTCTGCGATGAAGCTGCGTGCGCAGTGCGTAGGCCGGACCTTTAGGGCCTGGCTAACCCCGAGTTGCGTATTTGTCTGTTTTTTCATCCCATGGCTTTCATGTTTACAGTTGTACAGATCAACGAGACAGAGGCGACATAACGCATGCTCAATCACCTGCCTTACACCAGTTGAGGAATTCTCCAAGGCGATGCCTCGTGCGAGGCTGCCCTGTAATTATACGAATGAGTAAATCGATCCAGGAACTGGCTCGAACTCCTGTCCGTCACCGCGCGGGGGCAAGGCCTGCCGTCCACGGGAACATTCTCCGCGGCTTGCAGTCATAACTGTTGGCAAAACAGGCAGTTCCCTGCCTGCTCGGGGCTTGCTGGAAGGAAGGTTTTACTCCCGATAGCTGTAACTATCGGGATTTAATTTGTAAAGCAGAATCGTTTTTCCGGCAGGGCGGCCATTGCAGCCCGCAGCCACCCCATGCCAGTCCAATGATAACTCCCTGAATCCATGGAAGTAAAATGGGGCGGATCCGCCCGCGCTGGGGCAGGTGGGCATCCGATGTCCTGACTGGTCCATGCGGTTTTTACTCCTGATAACATCATACGGTCCTGGCATGCGATTCCTCCCGGGATGCATGCACAGCAATCCCCCCGGGCACGCATGTGCGTGCCCGCCCGATCCACTCGGCCAACTACAGCAATCCAATTAAGGTCAGGTCATCTCCTGGCCAGCAGCCGTTCCCCGTAGCGTCTTTCAGGCAGCTGGCCGGGCGCTCGCCCAGCCCCGTATCGGGCGAGACAAAAACGACCTGTGGCCCGAATCTTTGACAGGCTGCCTGGTGCATGTATGGACCTCCATATCACAGGTACAAGCCCTGGAAGTTTACTCCCGATATTTACAGTTATCGCGAATAAAAGTAAGGCCAAAGCCAACTCAAGATTCATTCTTCAATATGAGCGGGAGACCTATTGTTATGAAATCAACAGATAAATTTGTGCTGGTCCTTGTGGCCTCGCTTTTCCTGCTTATTGCGTTCATGGCTACAAATCTTGCAATAGCAGGCAGCGCACCACAACCTCAGACAGACACGGCGTTCTTCTGCGAACAGAACTACAACAACGCATCCAACGCCCGTCATACCTGTAACGGGGAGAGCTTTACTACGGTTGATCAGCTCCGGGCTCGCCTGTCGGCGACCTGCGAAATGAGCATGGCGAATCAGTTTAAGGCTACGTCGGTCACGGTAGAAGCCATCTATTGTGGTGATCTGGAAAACTGTAATGGGACCTTGCAACTGGACAGTTGCTGACTTCGTGAGACATTCATAGATTTATCTTTCGTCAAGCAGGAGGGCTGATGAGGTTGTTTTTACGATTGTGCTGCTGGTGGGAGTCATGACTGCCAATCTGGCCATGGCTGGAGCCCACCCCCTCCCCAGGTCACAGTGAGTGACTGCAATACGGCCTGGAGCAATTCATCGACCTGCCAGTTGCGGGATACGTCGGTGTCTGAAAACAGGTGCAACTTTGCTGCTACTCGGAAGGGGGTGCTAGCAGCCTGTCCAACTGCAACGGCTACCTGACGGTAGGGAGTTGCTAACAGGCGCTGCAGGCCCGGGCAAACTTACAGAGTGAGGAGGGAGAAGACCATGATACCCAAGATCTACGTTGCGTTCAGCGTACTTTTGATAGTGACTGCAGCAGCTTTCACGACTGCCATGGCCGGTAGTCCGCCACAACCTCAGACGGACGCGGCGTTCTTCTGCGAACAGAACTACAACAACGCATCCAATGCCCGTCATACCTGTAACGGGGAGAGCTTTACTACAGTCAATCAGCTCCGGGCTCACGTATCGGCGACCTGCGCAATGAACATGGCGAGTCAGTATAAAACCACGTCGATTACGGTAGAGGCCATCTATTGTGATGATCTGGAAAACTGTAATGGGACCTTGCAACTGGATGGTTGCTGATTTCGTGAGGCATGCATAGGTTTGCCTTTCGTCAAGCAGGAGGCTTATGAGGTTGTTATTTACGATTGTGTTGCTGGTGGGGGTCATGACTGCCAATCTGGCCATGGCTGGAGCCCCACCCCCGCCCCAGGTCACAGTGAGTGACTGCAATACGGCCTGGAGCAATTCGTCCGCCAGCAACACCTGCGAGTTGTGGAATACGTGGGTATCCGACAACAAGTGCAATTTCTCTGCTTCATGTCCATACCCGATCTCTACGGGCACTGTCCGCAGGCAAACATCAGTCAACGACGTGGAGAAAGGCAGCGTTAGCAGCCTGTCCAACTGCAACGGACACCTGACGGTAGGGAGTTGCTGACCATACGTTGCAATTCCGAGCAGACTTTTATTGAGTAAACAGGAGAAAAGAACATCATGCCCAAATTCATACTTGCGTGCAGCCTGGCTGGTTTGGTGGTCTTGGCTGCAAACCCGGCAATCTCCGGTTCGCCACCGCCGCCGCCGAAAACCATCCCTGAAATTTGCGAGGAAAACTACAGGCAGAGTTCTGCGGATGCGACCTGTTCCGGTGAAAGGTTCAAAAAGAAAAATTACAGCGACTGCCAGATTTCGGCGACATGCATTAAAGATCCATCCGCGACCACGTGGAGCGCGATCACAGTGGACCCGGCCAATGCATCCTCGGTGGTGAACTGCAACGGCAGTCTCAGGCTAGACAACTGCTGACGCCGCAGGTGCCCGTGGGAAGAGGTGCGTCCAGACTCCAAACCTTTCTTTATCTTCTGTAAGGGGGTATTGACTATGGCGGGGCGATATGTTTCTTCACCATAGATTAGCGGCCCAGCGGCCCAGCGGCCCAGCGGCCCAGCGGCCCAGCGGCCCAGCGGCCCAGCGGCCCAGCGGCCCAGCGGCCCAGCGGCCCAGCGGGCATGATGTGTGCCAGGCGCCTGGCCCCTGCGTCAGGCTCCCCGCGCAGGCCTGAGCCGCGTCCAGGGCGTTCCCTTCTCCTTTCTGCCCTGGCGCTACTGCTAGGCGTCCTCTCTTCGTTCGTTGCGGGGCCGGCGCAGGGAACGAGCATCTGGTCGGCCACCCTGACCGTGAAAGACACCTTCCCTGCCGCACCTGGCTTGTTCCTGGGCTGCGACAGCAGTCAGAGTGATGCCTCTGTCCATTGCGATTCGTCGGGCGCCCTCTCTGCGGAGAACAGCTTCACGTATGAGGGCGAGACGAACAGCATCGTTGCCATCACCTACAGCGATCCGGGGCTCGTGGTCACCTTTGAACGGACCGTCCCGGACATCCACAGAACCTGGCTGGCGCTGGTCGTCGACGGCCAGACGTGCCACCTGGGGTACAACGAACTCCTGGATTCTGGCGGTCAGGACGACAGCCAACTGCTTTGCGAAGGCGTCAGCCTCGACGACTGGTCCGTCGACGCCCAGTTTAAGTTGTCGATTGTGACCGCACCGTCGCTGAGCATCACCGGTGCTGCCGGCAATCGTGTGACGGAGGGCGAGTCGCTGATTATCACCGGCACGCTGGTCGAAGCGGTGACTGCCAGGACCCCGTACCTCGCGTACACCGAGGCTTCGCCCGATGTCCAGGTGGAATCCGTGGGCTACACCGCACCAGGCAGCAGAGGCACGGGCAGGAACGATTTTGCGGGCTATATCCGCCCGGGCGCGGATACCTTCCAGGTCAAGGTCCACGCCGTGGATGACAATATCGCAGAACCGCTCCGCGAGACGGTACCCATCATCGTCAAAGTCGATCTCGACCGAGACGGTACTTACGAGACGCAACGGTCCATCCGGATCGTAGTCGAGGACAACGACGGCGAACCCCTTGTCATGACCTCCAGCTCCACGACCGTGAGGGAAGGTGCCACGGGCTACGTGACCGTCACCCTGACGGCGCCGAATATGGGCGCCGCCCTTCCGGCCCACGGCCTGCGGGTGCGGGTCACGGCCTTCGGCACGGCAAGACGCCAGGATTACGAAATGAGTCCTTCCCAGGTGGAACATTACCTGGATGACAACGGGCAGAACAGAAGCCTGAGGGCCGCCTATTTACACTTCACACCGGACGACTACGAGCACACGCTCAAGCTCCGCGCTCACAGGGATGGCCCGGAAGAGACGGAGACGATCATCCTCATCGCGGAGGACGTCAACGGCCTGGTGTCGCTGGCGACGCTGACGCTGACCATCCCGGGCGACGACTCTGGCGGTGGCGGAACCGGCGGGACGCCTCCGGATGAACCTGGCCCCGACGGGACGCCTCCGGACAATAGCGATCCCGGCGGTGACCCGGGTGGTGATCCGGGCGGCGTGCCCCCGGGTGACTCCGGCACTGGAGGTCCGGGCCTGTCAGCGCCGCAGACCGCGGTGCGCAATTTCCGGGAGAACATCGGCGATGTACTTGCCTCGCAGGCCATGAACATCGGTGCGCCGGTCGCAGCCACCGGGGCGGCTCCGGGCGATCAACTTCAATACACCCTGGAGGGGGCCGACCGGGAGGCGTTCATGATCGATGCGCACACCGGCCAGCTGCGCACCCGGCCTGAAGTCCTGTACGACTACGAGCAACGCACCGGCTATGCGGTCGTGGTGCGTGCGAGCACTGCCACGGCCAGCGTGACGACCGAGGTGGCGGTCACGCTGATCGACGTGTCGGAAGTGCCGCTGGCCCCGCAGGCCCCGCAGGTACGGGCAACGGCCAATGACGACACCGCCCTGGCCATCGCCTGGACGGCCCCGCCCAATGCCGGGCGCCCGGCGATCACCGGCTATAACGTGCGCTACCGGACCGGTTCCGGTGCGTGGCAGGCCGGGCCCGCACCCCTCGGCTCAACCCGCACGCAACTGGCGGGGCTTGCACCCGACACCCGCTACCAGGTCCAGGTGCGGGCGATGAACGCCGATGGCTACGGCCCCTGGTCGGAGGCCGGCCGGGGATACCTGGGAATGGCTGTAGACGCGCCCGAAGTGGAAGCATGGCTGATACGTTTCGGGCGCACGGTCTCGGACCAGGTGCTGGAGGCCGCCGGGGACCGCTTCACGGCAACACAGACCGGCTTCACCGCCCGCCTGGCGGGCCTCGACCTCAAGGCGCTGCGCATCCGGGAGGTGGCCTGGCAGGACAAGCTGACGGGCGTGCCCGGTGCTGGACGAAGCCTCACCTGGGCTGAGGCCGTGCGCGGCACCTCGTTCTCGTACACCACCACGACCGGCGCAGGCGGGCAAGCCTCGTTGTGGGGCCGCGGGGCGCTCACGCGCTTTGACGGCGAGGACGGCGCACTGCGGCTCGACGGCGAGGACGGCGCACTGCGGCTCGACGGCGAGGCCGTCACCGGCCTGCTGGGCTCCGACTTCGTGCGAGGGTCCCTGCGGGCGGGCCTTATCCTTTCGCATTCGGACGGCGATGGCGAATACCGCTCGCCCACGGGAGCGGGCGATCTTGGTGCGGACCTGACGGGCCTATATCCCTGGGTGCACCGTGTGCTCGGCGAGCGCCTCTCGGCGTGGGCCCTGGCTGGCTACGGCAAGGGCGAGGTCCGCCTCAAGCCGGACGGCGGCATGACGCTCAAGGCCGACACCGACCTGAAGATGGCCGCAGCGGGCCTGCGCGGCGTGCTGCAGCCCGGGGAGACGGGATCCCGCCCGGAACTGGCGCTCAGCTCCGACGGCCTGTACGTGCGCACGGAATCGGATGCGGCCGGACAGGTCCTGGCAGGCACTTCCGCCAGACTCGCCCGGCTGCGCCTGGCGCTCGAGGGCACTTGGCACGTGCCGCTGGCCTCCGGGGCGCACCTGCGCCCCTCGGTGCAGGCAGGACTGCGCCATGACGGCGGCGATGCCGAGAACGGCTTCGGCGCGGACCTCGCCACGGGGGTGGCCTGGACCGACCTGCAGCGCGGCCTCACGGCCTCCATGCGGGCCCGCGGGCTGCTGACCCACGAGGACTCGGGCTTTCAGGAGCGCGGGCTGGCCGCCTCGCTGGCCTGGGACCCGCACCCGGCCTCGGCCGTAGGCTGGTCGATGACCCTGCACCAGGCCCTGGGAGCCCCCCTGGACGCCCTGCTGCGCCCGGATGCTGCCCGCTTGCCGGCATCGAACGACGAACGGGAGAATGCGCGACAGCGCAGGCGCCTCGAGGCGACCCTCGGCTACGGCGTGCTGCATGCCCGTGGGCAACTGGTCGGCACCCCCCAGGCCACCCTCGCCCTGTCGGATGCCGCGCGCGAGGTCCGCCTCGGCTGGCACCTGGGCCTCGCACGCAAGGATGCCCTGCGCTTCGGGCTCGAACTGCAAGGCACGCGACAGGAACCCCGGACCGAGGACCGCACGCCGGAACACCGCCTACAGCTTTACCTGGGGGCGCACTGGTAGCGCCCTGGCCGTGTTACTCCCCGGTGAAACGCGGGAGTGACGCGGCCGCCTGCAGGGCCCTAAAGCCGGTAGCGCAGTACTGTGAAATTTTGGGGGCCGAATGCCCCGCAAATTACAGCGTCAAAATTTTTAGCTCCGGAGTAAGAAGATTTTCCGTGACGGATTCGTCCCGGATGGTACACTGACTGTATTGATTTTGCACCGGGCCGCTACGGTATATCAGCGGCAACCAAGGCCTTTCCGGATCGTGCAACAGAGGCATTACTCATCAGGCTGCGATCCATCTTCAAGACACTGTCTGCATATTGATGCAGGCACCCGGATTCAGGTCCCCTGGGCCCGTCTCCACCTTCAACGCAAGGCATTCTGCCTATCGGCACGTGTGGGTTTTCTTGTGCGTGACATTTATCCAGGCCATATGAAAGACATCAAAATATTTTATTTGTATCTTTGAGCAGGCCATCGCATCGGCCACAAGCCTGAATTCTCCCCTGTGGCCGTGGTGCTCGAGCGCCGCCGCTCACGAGTCACCGGCACCGGGCAGCACGACTGTTACGCACAGCCCGCCTTCGGTGCGGTTCGCAAGGACAATATCGCCACCGTGGCCGCGCACAATGCTCCGTGCAATGGCAAGTCCGAGCCCGCTGCCACCGATGTCGCGGCTGCGCGATGCCTCAAGGCGCACGAAGGGCTCGAACACCCGCTCCATGTCGACCGGCGGGATCCCCGGCCCCTCGTCTTCGATGACGATGCGGGTCTCGGCCCCGTCCCGCTTGATACGAACCATGGCGCGAACCCCGTAGGCGGCCGCGTTCTCCAGCAAATTGCGCAGCGCCCGGCGCAACGCCACTACCCGGCATCGGACCAGGATCCGTTCCGAGTCCGCGAGCGTGATCGAATGCCCAAGCTCCGCGAGGTCGGCGACGACACTGTCGACCAGTGCATGAAGGTCAGCGACCCGCGTTTCTTCCTGGCGCATATCCTTGTGGATAAAGGCGAGCGCGTCCTCGGTCATCCGTTGCATCTCGTCGAGCGCGGCGCCAATCTTCGCCCGCACCGGCCCGCTCTCGATGAACTCTGCGTGCAGGCGAAGGCTCGTGATCGGAGTCCTGAGGTCGTGCGAGACCGCCGCGAGCATGGCCGTGCGGTCGCGAACGTAACGGTCGAGCCGCGCGCGCATGAGGTTGAACGCGCGTACCGTCTCCCGGGTCTCCTCCGGCCCCGCTTCCGGCAGGTCGTCCACCGCCTCGCCCCGGCCAAGCCGGCCCGCGGCGTTTGCAAGGCCGCGCATGGGCTTCACGATCCGCCACCCCATGACGACTGCCACCGCCGCGATGCCGAAGGCCGTAAGGAGAAAGGTGAGCACGAACGCCAGACCCCACTGCGGCGCCCCGGGCGGCGGGCCCACTGTCACGTTCAGCCAGGGCCCCTCCTCAAGCTCCACCGAGGCCGTGAACCAGTCCAGTTCCCACGGTCCCTCGTCGTCATGGTGACCGTGATCTCCATGATCCCCGTCATCATCGTGATCGTCATCATGCCCGTCGTCGACCAGGCGCATCCACGGCGGCGCCACGCGGACCCGCTCCGGCCCCGTGCCGAGCGCGGCGGAGAGATCGCGGGCAATGGTGGCGGCATGCTCGCCGCTGCCTGTCCTGGCGACGACGGGCTCACCGGTCAGCGAGAACCGTGTGAGCTCCGTGCTCGCTGCCGCGATGACGGACGCGTGCAGCCCGGGCGGTGTGTCCCCGAGCAGGCGCGCCACCGTCGCCGTGCGCACGACGGCATTGTCCCGGTGCGCGTGACGTGCCGCCTCGATGCTCTCCCAGGCGAACAGCGCCACCGCCACGCCCTGCGCCACGCCGAGCGTGATCAACAGCAGCAGCGCGAGCTGGCCTGCAAGGCTCCTCGATGTGAATTTCATCCGCGTTCCACCTCGCCTGCGAACCGGTAACCGCCGCCCCAGACCGTGGCGATCAGCACCGGGTTCTTCGGGTCGTGCTCGATCTTGCGGCGAAGCCGGCTCACCTGGTTGTCGACCGCGCGGTCGAAAGGCGCAGCGCTTCGGCCCCGCGTCAGATCCAGCAGCTGGTCGCGCGAGAGCACCATGCCGGGACGCTCAAGCAGCGCCACCAGCAGCCGGAACTCGCCTGCGGACAGCGGTGTCACCACCCCGGTGCCGTCCACCAGCTCGCGCCTCCCGGTGTCGAGCGTCCAGCGGTCGAACCGGTACGTCTCGCCCGGGAGGGGCTCGCGGTCGGGGGGCAGGCTGTGCGTGCGCCGGATCACCGCCTTGATGCGGGCCAGGAGCTCGCGCGGGTTGAACGGCTTGGTGATGTAGTCGTCGGCCCCGACCTCCAGACCCACGATCCGGTCCGTCTCCTCGCCCATGGCGGTCAGCAGGATGACCGGGATCCGGGTCGTCTCGCGCAGATGCCGGCAAAGTGTGAGCCCGTCCTCCCCCGGCATCATGATGTCGAGCACGACGAGGTCGACCGCGGCTGCGCGCAGCGCCTGCCGTGCGGCCGCGGCGTTTTGCGCCATGGTCACACGCACATCGTGGCGCTCCAGGTAGCGCGCCAGCGGCTCGCGGATCTCACGGTGGTCGTCCACCACCAGAACGTGCGGGGAGGTATCCATGGGCTCAAGCTTACGTGGCTCCCCGGATGGCGTGCAAACAGATTGTAACAGGATGTGTCAGCCCGTCCTGCCGGCACGGCCCGCGACACTTTCGCTCCCTTACCGGCATGGTTATGAGACATTCAGCGCCCATATTCTCCTCACCCGCCGACAACCGGCGGACCAACCAAAACAGGAGACAACCGATGAAAAAGAAAACATTGACCGCCATCGCCGTCGCTGCCGTTTTCGGCGGAACCGTACTGGCAGGGGTGAGCTATGCCGTCCACCGGGGCGGCGACAGCCTGGAATTCCTCGGCAAGGCACCGTTCGCGGTGACCGCGATGGAGATATCCGACGCCATCGACACCGACCGCGACGGCAAACTCACCCAGGCCGAGATCGACAGGCTGCGCGATGAACACCACGTCACGCACGACGCCAACGGCGACGGCGACCTGAGCCTCGATGAGTTCGCGGGGCTTTGGTATGAGATCACGCGCCCGCTCACCGTGCGCGCATTCCAGATGCTCGATACCGACGGCAATGCCATCGTCACCCGCACCGAGTACGACCGCCCGTTCACGGGCATCGTGGAACGGTTCGACCGCAACGACGACGGCAGCCTCTCGTTGAGGGACCGCTGGGACGACGACGATGACTGGCGCTGGTGGGACGACGACTAGCGCCGTTTTATGAAGAGCCCAGCACGTTGGGCCGCGCGCCGCTCCAATGCCCAGAACCGGCGCGCGTTCCCGGCGGCCTCCCCTTGGCCGCCAGGGAAAAGATCGCTCACAAAAATGCCGGGAAGCGGCTCGGGACCGCCCGGCCCTGAAGACCCGGCCGGGGCCAATGGCGCTCGGCCGTGCCATGGGCACATCGGTACACTTCACTGGCGCTGATACCCCATACGACAAAGTCCATGTGCAGACCGTTCGATGCCGGGACCGGACCTGTGGGCACCCAACCCGCCAGGACGGATGCTGATTACCATGCGCTCTTGCGAAACCCGGTGTGCCTCCCGCCCCTGCATTGGTCAGCGATATAATCACGAAAACCATCAAGAGAGGTATTGCGGCATGTCTATCATGAAAGCGCTAGAAGAACTGATCCAGGGGGTTGCGGATGAACAGGTCGAGCCGCACTCCATCGTCCTCAGGGCCAGACTCACGGCGGTCGAGATGTTGCTGGACATGCTGTGGACCCACGAGCTGTCCAAGATGGAAGATCCCGCCTGGGCAGCGCAGGATCTCAAGAAAACGGTTCTGGGGTTGGTCCGGTACGACGAGGACGATGTTTATGAGCAGCTGTCTTTCGAATCCATGGAAGAACGCCTAGACTCGATCATACACAGAGTGAACCATCTCTGACATCAGGCAGGGACAGGCGCACACCTTCGCGCCCCCCTCTTCTCCTAGCAAAATAGCTCTTGCAGGGTATAATGCCCGTTGCTATCAGAAAATCGAATTACAACCTAGGAGGATGTCATGTATAGATCGGTGATATTCGCGCTTTCGGTTCTGGCAATCATGGCCGTCAACCTAACCATGGCCGGGGGTCCTCCGCCCCCCCCCCCAAGCCACAATCAGTGGTTGCAATTCGGGATGGAACAGTTCGCCAGCCAGCCAGACCTGTGAGTTGCGAGGCACGTCGGTGACTGACAACAAGTGCAATTTCGGTGCCAAATGTACATTCAAGACCACTACCGGCAACGACCGGGGGGATGCAAGCATCAGCGGCGTGTCGGAAGGTGATGCCAGCAGGATCCATCACTGCCCGCCACGGACACTGAAGGTCGGAAGCTGCTGAGCCAGGTCATTCCGGTCTCTGGCCGTACCTTCTTTCGTGCACGCAAAGTCATGGATCAGGCACCTGGCAGATCCAGGTGTTGACGCTGCCATCAAATCCCAGGCCAAGGCAGCCGGCGGAAGCTATCTGATCTTCCTGCAGATGTTCCGATGACCGCATGCTAATCCGTTCGAATCCCGTCCAGCCGGCTCGAACTGTTCCATGCTTCCTGCCATTTTTCAAACTGTGACGGGCCGAGCCGGTAGCGGGCGATATTGCCCTCATGCAGGCTCATCACCTCCGTTTCAGCCACCTCGACAAATCGGGCCTGGTCGCCAGCGGGGACCTCCTGGGTGGCCCGCTGCCGGACCAAGCCGCCAGCCGCCTTTTTGTCCATGCAGGTACTGACGATTTCAAACACGGTTTTCGACACCAGCGCCCGGTAGCGGAGCCGGAACGCATCGGGCTCGCCCAGGGACCGGCTGATCGCCGAATAGCGTGCACAGGAGCGCTCATAGGCCCAGACGAACACATCGCGAAGCAGCTCCACCCGGTTCAGCTCGTATACGCCCAGCGTACCGTCGATGTAGGCACGCTGCGACACGTCCGCAAACGACAGCGGACACAGGTGGTGGCGAACCAGCGGCAGATTCGCGGCCAGCCGGGAAACCCGTTTGTTGACGTCCTCGAAGGGCTGCAGGTAAGGCAGGTACACCATGACAAAAAAGGTCTGCTCGAACGGGTCGGATATGGCCGCTGCGGTATCCAGCACCTGCTGGAAGCACTCATCGATCAACTGGGGGACTTCCAGGGGGTGGTACACCGTTGCACCGATCGCAACGGCAATGCTGCGCAACCGCCCGCAGGCCAGCGGATCGGATAACAGGTTGTCCGACAGCAGGGCATGCAGTCCAAGTATCGTGTACCGGTTGAAACCGACTTCCTCAGGCGGCTCCACCAGCAGCTCAATGGCCGCCTTGTGGTTGAGGATCATCTGGGTTTCACGGGCATCCCTGCCTTGCGTAGCCTCCCCGAATTCAATCAGGCGCGCGGTTTCCAGCAAGGAGTAGGTGTTGCCTTCCAGGCGGCTGGAGTTCCAGGACAGGTCGATCAGCAAACGTTTGAAAATATTTCCTGTATAGGTCGCCGACAGGCCGTGATCGTGTGGGAGGCGGCCAAGCCCGTGCAGGTGCTGGCGGAGCTCCGGCGAAAGATAGGAGGTAACATTCGCACGGTACTCATCGAGGAATGCCCGGTTATAGCCTGCGGGTTGGCGCGATTGGACCGGGGCGCGAACCGCCTGCCGGATCGCCTCTCCCTCAGGAGACACCGCCATGCGATTGCCTGTATGGAGTTCCTGTGCCTGAACTGCAGACAGACCTTCGGCCAAATGAACGTTTGCGCCTGCAGAGGGGAGTCGATAGCGACTTGCCCGTCCACGGCCTTCCAGGACCACCCTGCTCTGCCGAACGAGATGATGCAATCGGCGTTGCAGCGTGCGCCGCGGCAGAGGCACCTTGAGCACGGACCTGATCTCTTCTAGCGAGCCTCCTGCAGAAAACTCCGCGATGGCTTGCAGCACGGAATCAAATTCAGCCTGGGGAATTTTTTTTGGCATCGGTTTCGGCGCGATTATTCATATCGCGCCATAATAAAACTATTATTTGGCGCATTTCAACCAATAATGCCGTTTTAAGTGGCGCGATTATTCCGGCTTTCGTCGAGATAGATGTCCAGCCGACCCGGACTTTTATCGCCACAGCGAGTTCGTTTTGAGTGACCTTCCCGATCCACTGGAGTGAAAATTCGTTTCATTTTTTCTGCAATGAAATCTTGATAGCCAGATATTCATTAGATATATCATATAGATATTTATTTCATGCAGGAATCCATGTCGTTTCATGAAACTCCCGGACGAGACCCTTGCAGAATGCGTCGCTGGCTACCCCGGCACGGAGTACGAAGGCATTTGTCGCCATTTGGCAGCTGCCGATGACTGAAGATGTCGCCCAATCGAATCCCGTGTCAGCGCAGTACACCATGCTGCGGCACAAGCTGCTGACCCACGATCTGTACCGCAGCATCACGACTCATGAAAACCTGGGGATCTTCATGGAACATCACGTCTACGCGGTGTGGGATTTCATGTCCCTGGTCAAGTCCCTGCAAAACGCCGTGGCACCGGCGGCTTCACCGTGGGTCCCGCCGAAAAATCCCCGCCTTGCAAATTTCGTCAACCAGCTAGTGCTGGACGAGGAATCCGACTGCGCCTTGACCTCCGATGCCGGAACCACCCACGCCAGCCATTTCGAGGGTTACCTGCTGGCCATGGCCGAGACCGGGGCCGATGTCCGGCCGGTCCGGGCGTTTGTATCTGCGGCCGGCTCCGACGGGATCGAGGCTGCGCTTGGACTCCCGGGCATTCCCGCACCCGCCAGGCGCTTCATGGAATTCACGTTCGATGTCATCGAGTGCGCTGAGGTGCACTTGCTGACGGCCGTGCTGGCCTACGGCAGAGAGGACCTGGTCCCCCGGCTGTTCCAGTCCATTCAAGGCGGCCTGGGCATCGGCCCTGAATCATCCCCCAACCTGCACGCCTACCTTGAGCGCCACACCCGGCTGGATGCAGACAAGCATGGCCCGCTGGCCATCCGGCTGCTCAATGAATTGTGTCACGGGTCGGCGCAAAAGCGTGCGGGGGCCGTGGATCTGGCAGAAAAGGCACTGGCGGCAAGACTGGAGTTCTGGAATGGCATCCAGGCGGCATTAGTGCATCCGCAGGACCCGGGTCCTGCGGGCTAGAAGCCGTAGCGGATGCCCGCCCCCGCATAATGTCCCTCGATTTCGGCATGGAATTTCGCACCCGTCACATCACCCTTCAGTGCCGGGTCATCACCGCCGAAATAACGCCAATCCAGGGTGGCGGTCAGTGCGCGCTGCGGGGACCGGGATAACGCATAACCCAGGCCTGCACCGATCTGGTACGCAAACACCGTGTCGTCATCATCGGCAAGCGAACCGCCGGTGGCTCTGGACTCGGCATCAATAGTCACCCGGGCAAACCCGAGTCCCCCGCCAACATAGGGCTTCCACACAGACTGCAGATCGAAGTCATAAAAAGCATTGGCATAGACGGCAAACATCGTGATGTCGCCCTTGATGCGGCTGGTCCCCTTGGCCGCTTCTTCGTACACGCCGCGTTGCTGGGCCGAAAGCGCGGCATACTCTTCCCCAAGCGCGGACGGAGGGAGGCCGCGGTCCCTGCCATAGACCACCAGCCCCAGGGCTCCGGGACTTTTGACGTTCATTCGGGTGGCATCGTTTTTCTGATAGCTGACGTCGACTTCTGTGCGCAGACCGCTGGCAAATGCATAGCCCGCGGTCCCGCGCACGGCATATCCTGTATCGATGCTGGTTGTTGAATCGAGCGGCGGATGGGTTCCGTCCGAATAGGAAGCGCTGACGTGCGAATCATCCATGAGGCTGAACCCGCCGCCGATGCCGAGGTAGGGTCCGCTCCCTGCATAAGCACTCTGGCCAAAAATCAGCGCCATCACCAGGGTCAGGCCCAGCCGCCACGCATTCCGGACAAGGTGGCAGGGAATGACTGCCGTGGGGAAATTGCCGTGGGATATCATACTCACTCCTTCTGGACAGAAAATTGTGTATCGGGGTGCGCATTGTACCACCTGCACGCATTTGCACTCGCCCGGGATGGGCTGCAGTTTTGCCGGTACCCCGGCGCACGCTTTGAACGGCATCCCGTCTGCCATTAACGGGCCGGTGGATGGCCCGATTCACGGAATCGCCCGAGCATGCTAACCTTCCGGGCATGGCACGTGATGAGAGCCTCGCATCCCGAACCGGCGCACGCCTGGGGACATGACCCGGGTTGAAGGGCCCAAGGAGACCGTTGAATGAACTTCAGGCGCAGACAGTTCCTTGCACTGCTGAGCACCCTGCCGGTGCTGCCGGCGGCCACCGCAGCCCCTGAAGAAAACCGCACCCTCTGGACCGTGCAGCAGGCCCATGCAGAACTGCTGGAGGACCGGATCCGGCTGCTCGATATCCGCTCGCTCGGGGAATGGCGTGAGACGGGCGTGGCACAAGGGGCCTGGCCGGTCAGCATCCATCACTGGCGCTTTATCGAACGCCTGTTTACTGCCCGGGATCTTGCCGAAAATCGGCCCGTGGCCCTGATCTGTGCAACGGGTATCCGGTCCGGGTCGGTCATGCGGGCCCTGCGACTGGCAGGTCATGGCGGCTTCATCGATGTCTCGGAGGGCATGCTGGGTTCGGACCGCGGCCCGGGATGGATCAAGGCGGGCCTGCCGGTGGTTCCCATGGAGGAGGCATGGGCCGCCCTGCCCAAAGCCCTCGCGTAAGTCTTGCCTGATCAGGCATCCTGCAAGACCCGGCATTCCCGGCTCACCGGTTCCATCCCCGCACCGGGCCCTGCTCAGCCCGAGTCGTAGGCCATGGGCAGGTAGTAGTTCACTTCCGACGTACTGTAGCCGATCAGTTCACACAGCCTGCGCCGGCATTCTTTCTCCGTCGCGCCTCTTTGCTTCCAGACCGGGACCCGTTTCATCAGTGTCTCGATGCGCTCCCTGGGAGTAATGATCCAGGTATCCTGCTCCACCTCGCCGAAGAAAAAATCCGGGACAAAATGCCGTGCGGCCCCGGGCTTCATGTACAGGGTCAGCGTCAGGACATCGCCGGCACCCTTTTCCAGCACATGTTCCGAGGCCAGCTTCATCGTATCGCCGCTGTCCCCGAGGTCATCGATGATCAGCACCGTATGACCCTCGACCGGCACGGAAATCTCCTGCTGGACCTGCGTTTCACCCCGCTGCTGCCCCGGACCCTCGTACCCCTCGATGCCGAGGGTGCCGAACCGGATCTTCGCAGTACCTTCAGGGCGCCCCTCGACCAGGTGATCGCAAAGCAAAATGCCGGGCAGCAGTCCTCCCAGGCTGATCATGAGCGCCATCGTGATTTCGCCGGGCTGCCCTCGCATGCGGTCCTGGTGCGCATGCACCTGCCTGGCCAGCTCGAAACAGATGGCCGCCTCGATGGGGTCGGGCACGAGCAAAAAGTGCAGTTCATCGCCCGGGACCGAAACCCCCTGCGGGGTTCTCCAGTGGTCGATGTTCATGTCGTCGATCGTTCGCATTTGCGTAGGTCGCCCGCTCCCGTTACCGGCCCTGGTCCGGGGCAAAGGGCCATTGCCGCCAGCCGTTCAGCAAGGGAAAGTACAGCCCCAGGCAGATCGGCTGTTCTCCCATCCGGGTCATGACGTTCGCATACCGCTCAAGCTGTTCGCAATAGCGTTCCTGTTCCTGGTCAAGGAATGCGTCCAGGCTGCCGCCCTTGTGCGTGCTGGCCTTGTAATCAATGATCCAGCGTATACCTTCTTCATCCACGAAGGTCCTGTCAATCACAATATGCTCGACCCGCTCCCCGATTCTGGCGCTCAACGCCAGCTCGCATCCCGAGTCACTGTGCGTCCCGCTCAGGACCCACTTGCCCCGCTCGTCCGCCAGCGTGGCTTGCAGTGCCTTGCACACATTGGAGAAAGCCAGCTCGAGCCTGTCCTCGGGCACCGCCATCTGCTTGAGCAGGCTGTAGCCGATACGTTCCAGCTCGCGTACATCACCGGGTTGTTCAAGGCGTTCAAGGCCCATCGCCCCGATATGCTGGAGCAGCCGATGCACGACCGTGCCCACATACCGTACCGTCTCCCCGGCCCAGTCGAATGGGATCACCTCCTCCTGATCCGCGGCCATCGGTGTAGCTTCGGAGGTCAGGATGGATTCCGGGGACTCCGGCAACTGCCATCCGGCGGCCAGCCGCGGGCGAACCTGGCCCGGTCCTGCCAGGTCCCGGGAATGTCCGCGTAAAACGGCTCTCCCGGCAGGAGAAAGTGCACCGGCAGATCCGGCGAGTACCGCCTCGCGGTCTATGGCATGAGGATACAGGTGGGCCAGAAGGGAATCCGGGTGCGGTTCGGCAAGGCCATCCTCCCCATCACGGGTCTCGATGTGTCCCAGAAGATGCAGCCGTTGCTTCGCCCGGGTCACGGCCACGTACAGCAGGCGCCCGTCCTCCAGGCGCCGCTTGGTTTTTTCCAGGCGCTTGAGGTACGAGGCCGCGGCACTCTCTTCCCCCTGCGCACTGATCGGGGCCAGCACGAGCTTCTGCCCGGACATATCCCCGTACTCCAGCCAGTGCAGCAACTGGCTGTCCTCCTGGGACGGGATGCGCGAAAGTCCCGGCAGGATCACCGTATCGAATTCCAGTCCCTTCGCCTTGTGGATGGTCATCAGCTGCAGGGAAGCGTCCGCCAGCACGTCGGGTGTGGCAAAGAGCTTCTCCACCTGCCGCTCGAGGCTCGCGATGTCCAGGGAGCCGCCCTCTTCTCCAAGGGTCTCGAGCAACCGGAAAAAACTCTCTGCATCTTCCAGTCCCGTCCTGTCCGGCATGCACGCCGGCCCGCCGAGGGCAATCCATGCCCCTTCGACACTGCTCCTCAGCGAACGCCGCGCCTGCTGGCTCAGTGCAGTCTCAAGCACCGACCATACCCGTTCGATACGCACCTGGCCGTCCTCACTCAGGCGGGCCCGGCACCGGGCATCGCCAAGCAGGTCGATCACTGTCCTGCCATCACTGTCGTGGGCCAGTGCATGCAGGTCCGCAAGCGTCAAGCCGCAATACGGAGCGCGAAGCACGGCCAGCCAGGCAATCCGGTCACCCGGGTGGCCGAGGGCCCGTGCCAGTGCCAGCAGGTCCTGGATGACCGTGCGACGGTTCAGCTGCTCAATCTCCACGGCCTGGAATCGGAGCCCGGCCTGCTTGAGCTGCACGGCAATTTCCGTCAGGTGCGTGCGGGCCCGCACCAGGATGGCCACGCTGCCCTGCGGAAACTCTGCACGGGCCCGTTTCACGAGGGACAGCACCTGGCCGGCCTCCGCCACTTCATCTCGCTCGCCGAGCAGGTGCTGGACCACGGCCGGGCCATCGACCGGCGGGTGAAAAAAGGCTGATTTTGCATAGGACACCGCCCCCTCATCGATATGGTCACGAGCGGGCAGAACCTGCGGGAAGTACTGGTTGATCCAGTCCACGATGCCCTGCTGCGAGCGGAAATTGACGGTCAGGCGCAAGGGCTGCAGGATCACCTGGCCGATCCCGTGCCGGGCGGCTGCCAGGAAAAGCCCGACCTCGGCCTCCCGGAACCGGTAGATCGACTGCATGGGGTCGCCGACGACGAACAGGGTGTGCCCGTCACTGGACTGCCAGCCGGCCGTGAGCCGCACCAGCAGCTCGTACTGGCTGTACGAGGTGTCCTGGAACTCGTCCACCAGCAGGTGCTGGATCCGGTAATCCAGGGCCAGGGCCAGGTCCGTCGGGGCTTCCGGCTCGCCGAGCGCGCGGACCGCCGCCAGCACCAGCGCCGTGAAATCCACCTGTCCCTGCCTGCTGAACACGACCTCCAGGTGCGCACTGGCGATGCGCAGCACCGAAACCAGTGCCTGCAGGACTTCCCAGTCGCGATCTTCATACCGGTGCGAGGGCAAGGCCCGCAGCATATGCAGCTTCTCACGCAAATCATCGTGCTCGTCCAGGGAGCGCAGCAAGAACTCCATGTGCACCTTGGCGTCTTCAAGCTCCTGCTTCTCGCCGGCGTCCCGGCCGCTGCTCTTGGATGGAAATCCCTGGCGTTTGGTCAGCGACTTGCGCCACTCTCCCGCCTGGGTCAGCAACAGTTCCGCAATCCCTTCCCATGAACTGCGGTCCTTCAAGCGCGACCCCGGAAGGGAGTGAAGGGTCTCGCAGCCGGCAATGGCAGACTCCGCCTCCTCGGGCAGGTGCGAGGCGGCAAAGCGGGCCAGGCGGGCCAGTTCCGTGCCGCGGGCTGCAGGAAAGAGCCGCACCAGTTCAGCCAGCACCCCGGTGATGCGCTCGGCCATGGCGGCCTCCAGCCTGTCGCGCTGCAGCTTCGGATCATCCGTTCTTGCGACGTGGCGCAACCAGCGGTCCCGACCGCCGAGCATGGTGCAGACCAGACCCTGCAGCCGGTCCAGCCGGTTGTCCAGGTGCTGCATCAGCACGGCAATGGCATCCGACCATGGGGCACCGGATTCCAGGTCGAACAGGGTATTCCTGGCGGCTTCAAGATACAGGGACTGCGCATCCTCGGTGATCTCCGGCACCGCGCCGAACTGCGACAGCATGGGCATCTGGCGCGCCAGTGCCGCACAGAGCGAATCGATGGTCTGTATGCGAAGGCGCGCCGGATGGTCCAGCAATTGCCAGTCACACTCCGCATCGCGCTCGAGTGCCTTGCGGGCCAGGCTCCAGATGCGGTGCTCATGCTCGCCCTCGGGCGCCTCATCGCTGCGGGCCGACGCCAGGGCCTGCAGGATGCGCTGGCGCATCTCGGCCGCCGCCTTGCGCGTGAAGGTGATGGCAACAATCTCTTCCGGGGCCTCCACGCCGGCAAGGAGCACCAGGAAGCGCTGCATGAGCAACTCGGTTTTCCCTGAGCCTGCCGGGGCCTGCACGATGAATGACTGGCAGGGGTCCAGGGCACGTGCACGCGCCCTGTGATCGGCAATGCGGCCGAACGCCGATGCGACCCGGCTAGCCAACCCTGGCCCCCCCCTGCCCGGCCACGGCTTCATCGATGCGGCACAAGGGTCCCAGCTCGCAGTACCTGCACGTGTGCGGGTGCTGTTTCGGATCCACGGCAGCCTCACCTTCGCAAAAGGCCTCTCCCAGTGCCTCCATGGCGACCCGCCAGTTGTACAGGACCTCAAACCAGGACCCCGAATCACGGGTCTGGCGCAGCCGGTTCCAGGCCCGCACTTCGCCGATCATGTCCTCATCCTCGACCACGCCCTTGAAGGCCATCGCGCCGGTGCGGACCTGTGCGAACAGCAGGCCCGCCACATCCCCGCTGACGGCCAGGCTGTAGAGCGGCAGTTGCGGCTCATCGGGCCGATCCCCGAACCACTGGCTGGCCGAGACCTGGCCGGTCTTGTAGTCGATCACCACCCGGCGGCCATCCTCGAGTTCATCGATACGGTCGATCCGCAGGCGAACCCCGAGCCTGCCGACCGTCATTTCATGGCTTGCCTCACGTTCGATCACCCGGAAGGGCTCGCGATGCTTCTCCCGTTCCAGCCATTCCAGCACCTGCGCGTGCAGCCGTTCTGCTTCCATCTCTTGAAACCGCTTCGTGAAGGTGCGCGGATACCGGCGGGACACCTCGACGAGTGTCTCGCCCACCTGGTCCCTGACCAGGGTTTGCAGCTGTTCGCTTTCCGTGGCCGCAAGCCGTTCACTGGAGCCGAGCACACCCCAGGTCTTTTCCAGGACGCGGTGCATCAATGAACCGCGCACCATGGCGTCCGGACCGATTTCTGCCTGGCGAATGGGCCGCGCGCCGAGGCGAAGTTCCGCGAACGCACGAAAGGGACAGGCCGCCTGCAGCTTGAAGACGGCACTGCCCCCCCTCGCCTGTTCATCACCGAGCACAGGGGCCGGATCATTTTCCAGCCAGGCGATCCCGGCACTCTCGTACACCTTGTCGCGCCAGAGCGGCCAATCCGGTTTGGCCAGAGCCCCGGGTTCGCTCACCGGCAGGTGAGCCACCAGAGGGCTCGGGCGCAGGATTTCATCGCCACTTTGCCGGGCACAGCTGACCACCACCTCATTAGCACAGGCCAGCAGCCGCCGGGTCACGGTGCGTGCCGCTTGCAGTTCATGCGCTTCACTGGCACGCGGCATTCGGGCTGCACGCTGCACGGGCAGGGGGATGAACGGGTTCGCCCGCAGTGCAGGCGGCCAGACCCCGTCGTGCAGGCCCATGATCCAAAGGTGATCGAACTGAAACCAGCTCGCCTGGTACAGCTCCAGCACCTGCACCGGGGCCACCTCGGTCTGCGGCTGGAACAGGCGTTCGCGCGCCATGGCACCCAGCTGGGCCAGGGCTGCGGACAGGCGCATCGCGCCGGTGACGGGCTCCAGGGTGGCAAAGCCGACCAGCAGTTCCCGCCAGGCCTTAACGCTCTGGTATTCCTCGCTGGACAGGGGGCGTCCCTTGGCCCAGCCGATGGCCTCCAGTGCCTCGGCAAACCGTTCGGACCATTGCCCGGGACGGGCGGTGTCGCGAAAGCCCGACATGGCCTTGACCCAGTGGCCGAGATTCTCTGCAAGCAAGGGACAGGACCACGGCCGGTCTTCCTGTGATGCCCGGTAGCGCAGCGTCCCCAGGGATACTTCCAGCTCCCCCGCCTCCCGGATCTGCACGTCCAGCAGTGCGCGAGGGCCGGCTTCATCCTGCCACCCGGAGATGAACGGCGAGCGAAGCAGGTGGCTTGCCGTCTGCAGGCTCACTGCCTTGTTCAGCAGGCCAAGCAGTGTCAGGGCGGTGCGCACGATCGGGTACGCACTCAAGGGCAGGCCCAGCGAAAGATTGTAGGGGCGCCCGACGGACTGCTGTCCGGGATGAGCGGCCTGCGGGGCCAGCATGTCATCGAGGGCCTGGCTCACGAATTCGCGCTGTGCCGCAAATTCGGGAACGATCACCCCGATGCTGGCCGCCGGGTTCTCCTCGAGCCGTTCGCGGACCCAGCGTGCCATGCCGGTCGCTTCCTTGCGCGCATCGGGGAACACCGTGCGCACGGCACGCGCATCCTTGTCCGCAAGCCGGACCCAGCGGACCGTGCAGCCGGCCTCAAGCAGCGCACTCAACAGCAGATGCTGGCGCGGAGCCAGTTCATCGAAACCGATCAGGACCAGCTCGTCCGGGACAGCCAGTCCCCCCTGCCCCAGACACTCCTGCAATCGCTCGGCAAGACATGCCTCCGACAGCCAGCCCCGCTCCTTGCAGCGGGCATCGAATTGTGAGGCCCATTGATAGAACGCGAAGCTGTCGCGGTTGTACCGAAAGCCGTCCCGGGTCAGTGGAATGTTCCAGGACCGGATCAGCTTCCAGGCTTCCTGCACGCCGCGCACCACGCCCGGCACCTGCTGCAGGGGCTGGCCTGCGAGACTCTCGGTGACGATATCCTCCCAGATACGCCGTTCCTGCTGGGGCGCCAGCAGGAACGCCGGGGCCGGCACACCGCCCGAGACCACGGCCTCCTCCCAGACATTCTGCAGCCAGATGGGCCAGTGCCGGATCGGCGGGGTCGGCCAGGCGTCAAGTCCCCGCTCGAGTGCGGCCTGCTCGTAGATCCGCAAAGTGACCGCAGCCAGGCGCTTGTTTCCGGTCACCACCGCCACGCCACGGTCCATGGCATCGAACACGTCTGCCAGGGAGGTACTCTGGCGCTTGATCGCCTGCCCTCCTTTCTCACCTTTGCTGTCCTTCATGCCGTGCGGTGGGTCAATGTCTCCGGGGATTTGCCGGAAAGTATAACCCGGCCCACAACAGTACGCGCCCGGCGCTTTCAGGCCGGACGGTATGGAAAATTCACAGAAAGGATAACGAGGCGAAACTCGGGCAGCCCGCATCCTCCGGGGCTGCCTGTACGGTCAGACGACGCGCGAACGGCGCGTTCAGGTCCTAGGTGTGCATCTGCTTCTGGAGGAAATTCTCCAGGCCGACCTTGTCAATGAGTTCGAGCTGGGTCTCGAGCCAGTCGATATGCTCTTCCTCGGATTCGAGGATGTCCTCGAACAGCTCGCGGCTCACGAAATCACTGATGGATTCGGCATAGGCGATGGCCTCGCGCAGTACCGGGGCGGCCTCCATTTCGAGTTTCAGGTCGCAGGTGAGCATTTCCTTCGCATTCTCGCCGATATGCAGCTTCCCCAGCTCCTGCAGGTTCGGCAAGCCTTCAAGGAACAGGATCCGCTCGATCAGGCTGTCCGCATGTTTCATCTCATCCACGGACTCGGAGTACTCGTGCTCACCCAGGTGGTGCAGCCCCCAGTCCTTGAACATCCTGGCGTGCAGGAAGTACTGGTTGATCGCGGTCAGCTCGTTTTTCAGCACCTGGTTGAGGTAGTCAATGATTTTGGCGTTTTGCGGTTGCATGGTGTTCTCGCTCGTGGGTTGGGCCAATTATATATCAGGTTATTTTTTATGTATATCGCATAAGTTGCTGTTATAAATAATAGTAAGTATCGTTACCGTTACCGGTTGTAATTAAAAATCATTATTGTTTATAATCTCACTACGATGTATGTCTGCCTGTGCCATGCTGTAAGAGAAGCCGAGATCAAAGCTGCGGCTGAGCGTGGCTGTGGCGATCTCAAGGCGCTCGGCAAAACCCTCGGGGTGGGTACCCGCTGCGGGATCTGCCGGTGTGAGGCGCAATCCATCATGGATGCCGTGCACCAGCGCGATTTCGGCAATGTACATGTATTGGCCTATGGTGCCAAGGACATGACCGCCCCCCTGCCTGCCTGACCCCCTCACTTCTTACAGTCAATTACACGGGCCACAGCGTTGCGCCCCGCACAGCGCCCGCATGCCTTGGGGTCCCGGGCATCATTCGCTAGAATCCGCACCATGCAGCGGCTCGCCCCCGGTCAACTCCTCTACTCGCCCTCCGACCTGGTCACCTTCCTCGAGTGCCCGCACGCGAGTTTCCTGGACGTGCGCAACCTGACCGACCCCATGGCCAGGAAAAAACCCAATGCCGCCCAGCAGCTCCTGCGACAACGGGGCATCGAACACGAACAGGCCTACCTGCAGCAGCTCAAGGATCAGGGAAACCATGTTGAGGTGATCCCGGCAAAACGCAGCCTTGAAGCACGCGCAGAACTCACGGCCCTTGCCATGCAGGACGGCGCGGACATCATCTACCAGGGGGCCTTTCTGGACGAGCCCTGGTGTGGCTATGCGGATTTCCTGGTGAAGTGCGAGAGCGCCTCGTCGCTGGGAGAACACAGCTACGAGGTGCTGGACACCAAACTCGCCCAGACGGCCAGGCCCCGCCACATCGTGCAGTTGTGCATGTACTCGGCGATGCTGGCGGACCTGCAGGGCCTTCGCCCGGTGCACATGCACCTGTACTCCGGTGCCGGGGAGAAACTGAGCTTCCAGGTCTCCGATTTCCTTGCCTACTGCTCCCGTGCCCGGCAAAACTTCGAGCACTGCATGACAAACCTGCCCGAGGATTCCTACCCGGTGCCCTGCGCGCATTGCGGCATCTGCGCCTGGCAGGAACATTGCGCCGCGCGCTGGGAGGCGGATGATCACCTGTGCAGGGTGGCTAACATCCGGCACACGCAGATCGACAGGCTGCACAAGGCCGACGTCCGTACCGTGGCACAGCTCGCGGCCATGCCCGAGCCTTCGCAAGTTCCGGGCATGGACCCGCAGGCGCTGGCCCGCCTTCGCTCACAGGCTGCACTGCAGTGCGAGCGCACGCTCACCGGGGAGAACCGCTTCGAGGTGATTCCCGGTGCTGCAGGCACCGGGCTGGCCCGCATGCCGAGGCCCGATGCCGGGGATCTTTTTTTCGATATGGAGGGCGACCCCCTGCACCCCGACGGCCTGGAGTACCTGTTCGGGCTCCATTACATGCGTGGGTGCGAGGAGGCGTTCGAGGCGTTCTGGGCCCACGACCACGCGCAGGAAAAACAGGCCTTGCAGGCATTCATGACGTTCCTTCAGGCCCACCTTGCCAATCACCCGCATGCCCATGTCTACCACTACAACCACTATGAGACCACGGCCCTGAAACGTCTGTCCTGCCGTTACGCCGCCTGCGAGGATCAGCTGGACGCCCTGCTGCGCGCGCAAGTATTCGTGGACCTGTACCCGGTCGTGCGCGAATCCATCCGCACCTCCGAGCCCGGCTATTCCATCAAACACCTGGAAACCTTTTACATGGACAAACGCGACGACGCCGTGGCCACGGCAGTGGACAGCATGCTCACGTACAGCCAGTGGCGTACCACCCGGGAGGATGCCCTGCTGGAAGAAATCGACAGGTACAACCGGGCAGACTGTATCTCCACCCGCCTGCTGCGCAACTGGCTGCTGGAACTGCGCCCCGACGACATGCCCTGGCCTGCTCCAAACCCGGACCCGGGAACGCTAACGCCGCAGCAGGACCCTGCCCTGGCTGAGCGAGCAGCGCTGCAAGAGCGTCTCGGCGATCTGCAGGACACATCGCAGGCCCTGGGCGAGCACCTGTCGCATCTGCTCGAATTTCACAAGCGCGAGGCCAAACCCCAGTGGTGGAGCCGCTTTGACCGGCAAACCAAGTTCGAGGAAGAGCTGATCGGTGACACCGAGTGCCTGGCAGGCCTCGAACGCACCGGTGCCCCCAAAACCGACGGACGTTACTGGATCGAGACCTTCCGGTTCCCGCCCCAGGAATCCAAGCTGAGAGTCGGCCACATGATCGTCAACGCCAGCACCCTGGAGACGGCAGGCCTTATCGTCGACCTGGACGAGGCCCGCCGTACCGTCAGCATCCGCAGAAAGGCAGACAAGGGTTGCCTGCCGGAGCGCTTTTGCGCAGGACCGGAAAAACCCATCGACAACCGGGGCATCCGTGCCGCCATGGACCGCTGTGCCCGGCAGGTCACCCGTCATCCCGACCGAGTGCATGTGGCAAGCGAGCTCCTGCAACGCCGCATCCCCCGCATCCATGGCAGGACCGCGGGACAACCCATCGTTACCTCGCCCCACTCGCAGGCAGAGGTCCTGCAGGCGATCCGCGATCTGGACCACAGTTACCTGTTCATCCAGGGCCCGCCCGGGTCGGGCAAAACTTACCTCAGTGCCCACGTCATCGTTGAACTGCTCCAGTGCGGCAAGAAAATCGGAATCACCTCGAACTCCCACAAGGCCATCGACAACCTGCTGGCACAGGTCGCGGATATTGCCGGGCAGAAACAGGTCCGTTTCCACGGCGTGAAAAAAGCCACGCGCGGCTCCGATGAGACGTTCTTCCAGGGACCCTTTGTCACGAACGAGACCCGCACGGAATACATTGATCTTGACGCCAACCTGTTCGCTGGCACGGCCTGGCTGTTCTCCCATGCGCACCTGCAGGAACAAGTCGATTACCTGTTCATCGATGAGGCGGGCCAGGTTCCCCTGGCCAATGTGATGGCCATGGCCCTGTCCACGAAAAATATCATCCTGGTGGGAGACCGGATGCAGCTGCCCCAGCCCGTGCAGGGCATCCATCCCGGCGAATCCGGACTGTCCGTGCTCGAGTTCCTGCTGGGTGAGCGCTCGACCGTGGCCCCGGAACGCGGCATCTTCCTGGACCAGACCTACCGCCTGAAACCCGGCATCTGCGATTTCATCTCCGGGGCCTTTTACGAGGGCCAGCTGAGGTCCCATGAAAGCGCGCAGCAACGCAACCTGATACTGCGAGACACCGATTTGCCCGATGAAGGCATCGTCATGATCGGTGCAAGACACACGAACTGCTCCCAGAAGAGTGTTGAGGAAGGCAAGATCCTGGAGTCCCGCTACCTCGAGTTGCTCGGCCAGACCTTCCGGGACAGGAATGGCAGTACACGCCCCATCGACATGCAGGACATCCTCGTGGTCACCCCGTATAACGTGCAGGTCAACTACCTGCGCAGCCTGTTGCCGGAAGGTGCCAGGGTGGGCACGGTGGACAAGTTCCAGGGCCAGGAAGCTGCCATCGTGCTGGTCTCCATGGTGACTTCGAGCGCCGAGGACCTGCCCCGCAATTTTGAGTTCCTGTACAGCCGGAACCGGCTCAATGTGGCCCTGTCGCGAGCTCAGTGCCTGGCGGTCGTGGTTGCCAGTCCGAAACTGCTGGACGTGCCGTGCAAGACCATCGAGCAGATGAAGCTCGCGAGCATCTTCTGCCAGCTGAGCGATTACGCGGTACATGCCAGCCCGACAGGCGGCACGGAGCAGGTATACTATGCGCGGTGAATGTCCAGCCGGAGTCCGCAACCGCATACAGAAACAGAACAATATTTCACGGGCAGGATGCAGCCTGACCCAGGAAGAACCCGCATGTGCAAGGCAGGCTGAACTCCTCGTTGATCACAGTCAGAAAAGGGAAACCAGAAAACCATGAACAAGCTACAAAGCTCTTTCGAGTTGCTATTGAACCTTGGCGGCCCGGTCGTGTTGATACTTCTCGTATTCTCCGTGATCGGAACTGCAGTCATTCTTCTAAAATTCTGGCAGTTTTATGTACTGCGCCTGGGCTCGTCCAAGTTTGCCGATACCGCCCTGCAGACCTGGCGGGGAGCTGACCGGAACCAGGCGATTGACATGCTGGACGGCATCGGCCACCCGGTCGCGAAAGTCCTGCATACCGCCTTCGTGCAAAGCCAGGCACGGGTCGGGGCCTCCATCGAGAATGCCCGCGAAGAGACCCTGCGCGTGGCGCGCCTGCAACTGGAAAACCTCAGAAGCCACATGCGCCTGCTGGAGGTGATCGCCGCGCTGAGTCCCCTGCTCGGGCTGCTGGGCACGGTGCTTGGCATGATCAAGGTGTTTCGCGAACTGGAGCTTGCCGGCAGCAAGGTGGATCCCTCGATTCTGTCCGGCGGGATTTGGGAAGCCCTGCTGACCACCGCACTGGGCCTGTCCATCGCGATTCCCGCGGTGCTGATGGTGAACTACTTCGACCGGGTCATCGACCGGGTCCGCCACCGCATGGAAGACACGGCCACCCAGGTGTTCACGGGCAAATCGTCCATGGAGCAGATCCCCGCCGCCGACAGCCGCATGGCCTGATCATGCAGATCGCCGGGGATTCGAAAAAGCGCAACCTCATCAGCCTGACGCCGCTGATTGACGTGGTGTTCATCCTGCTGGTGTTTTTCATGCTGGTCACGGATTTTGCAAAGTTTTCCATCGTCACCCTCAACGTTGCACAAAACGAGACCGTCACCGCCATCTCCCAGACGAGTTCCGTAGTGCGCATTTCCGGGAACGGGGAGCTGCGCTTTGACGGCCGGGAGATCAACTTCTCCGAGTTGGTGGAACTGGCCAACCGCAAACTCGCCGCCAATCACCGGCACGTGTTTTTCATCCATCCCGAGAATGACACGCTCTTGCAGGATACGGTGTTCGTGCTCGATGAACTGGTGCCCCTGGCCCCGGACAACATCTCGTTCCTGCACGACCTGACAGGGCGCCTGCGATGACGCTGAACGAGGAGAAGAAGTCCCAGGACTTCGAAAGCGTCCTGCCGCTGATCAACGTCATTTTCCTGCTGCTGATCTTCCTGGTGCTCGGCGGCATCTTCACCGAGCCCGAACTGCTCGACGTGCATCCGCCCGAATCCATCAGCGACCGGGAAAGCACGGACGAACCCATGCGGATCCTGCTCGACAGGGAAGGTGGGCTCGCATACGACGGCAGGGAAATCTCGCTGCACCGGTTCCGCGAGCTGGCACGACAGACCGTCGAAGACAACCCGGATGCCTCCCTGGAAATCAAGGCGGACCAGAACGTCGGCATGCAGCGGGTTTTCGAGCTGATGGAGATTGTCCGGGAAAGCGGCTACGAGAATTTTCAGCTGCTCACCCTGAGAATCTAGCGGACACATGACAGAAATGGAAATCACCAGCAAACACTGGTTCAACGTCGTAAGCCTGGCGATCCTGCTGCACATCGTCGCAGTGATGAACATCAACCTGACCGGGCTTTCGGCAGAATCGTTGCATCCTTTCAGCCAGTACGTGGTCGACCTGACGAACCTGGCCCCGGCACCGGTCAAACCGGCACCCCCTCCACCCCCCAAGCCGCCTCCGCCGGAGCCGAAACCTGAACCCGTAAAACCCAAGCCCCCTGAACCGAAGGTGGAGTCACCAAAAGTGGTCGTGCCCGAACTCGAACAGCCCGTCCCGGAGGAAGACAGCCCACCGGAAGAAGTGGTACCGCCCGAGCCGGTACCGCCAGTGAGTCCACCCGCGGCATCCCCGAAGCCCGGGACCCAAGCTTCAAAGGTGAATTACGGCTATTACCAGATGATTCTGGACCGCCTGGACCGGCTGAAAAGGTATCCGGCACGCGCCAGGCGCCGAGGTGATCAGGGGACCGTCATTCTGGCCTTCACCCTGAATCGTGACGGCAGCCTCAAACATTATGAGATTCGGCAAAGTTCCGGGTCCAAGGCGCTGGACCTCGAGGTCAAGAAGCTGATCCGGCGTGCGGCTCCCTTCCCCGCCATTCCGGGCAATATCAGCCAGGACCAGTTGGAATTGTCCGTACCGATCTCCTTCACCCTGCGCTGAGTGCTGCAAGGTGCAGCACTCAACTGGATTACAGCTTTCCTGAAATCGGCGGGTTCAGAACCGGTACTCCGTAAACCTACAGTCGGAAACGGACCTAGAACGTGTACTGCGTCCGGACATACCAGGAACCACCCTCATAATTCGGTGCCGCCCGGCGTGGATACTGCAATCCATTGCCGTATCTGTTCTCGTACCGGTCGCGATCGATCCGGTCAACGTACTCGTCGAAAATATTCGAACCGCCGGCCACGAACTTCAAGGAGTCGCTGAATTGGTAGCCAAGTTCAGCATCGATGAATACGACCGGGTCAATCGGGGACGATGTCCCTTGCGTGATATCCCCCTTGTCCACATCGTAATGTTTACCGAAGTAGTTGGCCCGGACCAGCAAATCCCAGTTCCCGAACGCCGTGTCAATCCCGGCCACAAATCGATGCCGCGGATAGCTGCGTTCAATTCTCTCTACCTGGGCGTCATCGACGAGCGTGTGACCGTTGATCTGATCCTGTCCTTCAACGCGGAACTTATTGTAGTTGTAGGCAAACGTTACATTCGACTGCACGCTGTCATTCCAATGAATGTCTTTCGTCAGGACCAGGTCAAGCCCCGATGAACGCACGTCCAGAACGTTCGTGAAAAACTCTATATCCGAGTAGCTCGTGGCAGCAGCGATGTTCTGGGTCACGTTTCCGTTAGCATCGGTGTGCACTCCCCCCGGTGGCGAGACCTTATAAATCCGGTCGTCCACGTCAATGCGGTAGAGGTCGAGCGTCACGTTACCGAACATGCCCAGATCTACGCTCGCTCCAACCGTGAAATTGATCGACTGTTCCTCCTTGAGAGGACCGCCGCCTCGCGCTACTGCCGCTTCGCTGTCCGGCTTGGTAACCCCGAGAATGCAGTCCCCTTTGAATCCATCGCCGGCCTGCGAACAGTCAAACGTGGTCGTCTCTCTCTGGAAGTTCGATTGGCCGGGTGTCGGGGCATGAAAGCCGGTGGACATGGAGCCACGTATCAGCAGAGTATCCGTGACATCGAAACGGGCAGCAGCCTTTCCGACCAGGACGTCGCCAAAATCCGAATAATCCTCGTACCGAAGCGCGTACTGCAGTAACAGCCGGTCGCCGGCATCCTGCTCCAGCTCCGTGTACAGCGCGGTGTTGCGCCTCGACCAGCTGCCTGAGTTTTCCGGTCGAAATCCTTGCATCCCGGCCGGGGAAGTACCAAAACCTCCCCCCTCATACTCACCCTGGTACGAATCGGGTTCGCCCTGGCGCTGTCGCCAGGTCTCTTCCCGCCATTCCGCGCCCAAAGCGAGGTGCAGACTGTCGGTCAGCTGTTTCGTGAAATCCGCGTTGAGATTGGTTTCCTCCTGCTCGTACGCGCCGATGTAAAACGAGCGCTTCCCGATGTCGTTCGGCGTTGGGTCAATCGCGTAACTCACCGCGTTACGCAGATAATGGTCCAGCTCATTGAAACCGATTGCAGCGCTGACGTCATATGAAACATCGCCGGGGAGGTGGCCGCGAACCCCTGTCACAACGCTGTAGTCCGTCTGTTCTCCATCCAGGTAGGGTGTATACCCGGTTTGCAGTACGGATCCCGTGTACCCCCGCTCCTCCAACCAGAGAGTACGCGTGGGATGGCCGGGAGGACGGTAAAAGAAACGGAACCGTCCATCCGTCTCCGCATAGTTACCGAACAAGTACGCTTCGCTGTGTTCCGATAGCTCGTAACCGCTGTTCACGAACAGCAACAGGTTTTCGGTTTCCGGTCGACCCCAGCTCTGTGCCAAGCCGTCGTTAAACGGCGAATCGGCTCCGATACCCATCACTCCACTATCAATCAACGCCTGTGCATCCGGACGCTGGAAGCCACGAGACAGGCCATCGTTGTCCGTGTAATCAATGCTTAGATTGACAAAACCGTTGGCGCCCAGCGGCAGACCCACGTTGCTTTCAAGTCTGGCGCTGCTTTCACCTTCGTAGAATTCCCCGTATTGAAGCCGGGTCACTCCGCCGCTGGAGGCGTCTTTCAACCGGAAGTTGATGACACCCGCGATAGCATCAGCCCCATACTGTGCTGCGGCACCGTCGCGAAGGACCTCAATGCTCTCGGCGGCGACGGGTGGAATCATGCCGATGTTCGGTCCCTGGGCCCCCGTTCCCGCAGCCGGAGCGAATTCCGCGATGACCGAGGAGCGGTGCCGGCGTTTCCCATTGACAAGCAACAAAATCTGGTCTTGCGCCATGCCACGCATGGACACAGGTCTGGAAAAGCTGTCCGAATCGCCAGTTGCGGTAGTCGCATTGAACGACGGAACCGTTTTCAGCAAATTGTCAGTTGCATCTGCAGTGTTGCCGGACCTCCGGAACTCCTCGCCGGGAATGACATCTATCGGTACGGGAGAATCCCCTACGGAGCGCGGTTGCTGATTCCGAGATCCAATGACGGCGATTTCTTCAAGCTGCGTGGCGCCATTTTCCTGGGCGCTCGCGCCGGGTAAGAAAAACGTTGCCGCAAGAATGCCTGCCAAGACAGTGCAGTGAACGAAGAACCCAAATGGAGGCTCCCACCCGCGGACTAAGTAATCCGACGAAACCCTCTTGAACGCGCTGACAATAAAGCTCTTTTCTATTTCCATAGTTTGCACCATTATTATGTTCTCAACCTCCAGATTGGATGCCTGCACCCCAACTGGACAGGCGAAACGCCTAAGAAAGTATCGCCTCCCGACACATGCTTTCTTGTCCAGCCCAAGAATCAGGCGAATTCAGGAACAGTTGAATAATATGCTGGAATCCCTGCTCGAATTCAAATTTATGCTTGTCGGACTGGCCTGGGGTTCACTGGTCCTGTTCATCGTCACCCTGGCGGTCATTCCCTGGCTGGTGACGAAAATTCCTGCGGACTACTTCCATGAAGAGCGCCGCAGGCGAGACGCCCTGGGTGAGCGGTCCCTGCCCCTGCAACTGCTCCTGGGGTTCAAGAACCTGTGCGGCTTTCTTTTGATCCTGCTGGGGTTGGTGATGCTGGTGCTGCCGGGGCAAGGCATGCTCACCATCGTCATCGGCCTGTTCCTGATGAATTTCCCGGGGAAATACGAGCTCGAGCGCTCGCTGGTCTCCAGGCCGAAGGTGCTGGATTCCCTCAACTGGATCCGGGCCAAGGCGCAAAAGCCCCCGCTCGTCGTCGGGCCCTGAACCGGTACCCAGATCAGTACGGACCGCCGGGATATCTGCTAGAGTTCATGCCATGAGCGAGACGATCTTTGCCAAAATCATCCGCAGGGAAATCCCTGCGGACATCGTCTTTGAGGATGACCTGTGCCTTGCCTTCAAGGACGTCAACCCGCAGGCGCCCATCCATGTGCTGATCATCCCCAAAAAGCCGATCCCCAGACTTGCCGAGGCCACGGACGAGGACCAGGCCCTGCTCGGACACCTGCTGCTGAAGGCCAAGGAGATCGCAGACAACCTGGAGCTCGGCGATGCCTACCGGATCGCCATCAACAACGGGGCACAGGCCGGCCAGACGGTATTTCACCTGCACCTGCACCTCCTGGCAGGACGGCCCTTCTCCTGGCCGCCCGGGTAGCATCAGTCCTCCTGCAGTTGCATGCGTGCATCGGCGAGGTGCCGGTGCGCACCGGCATCCGGCCTGGGATATTCCAGCCCGAGGCTCTGCAGCGTCGCCTTGACGATCTTGGCCACGCTGTAGTGCATGAAGGGCTTGTTGTCCGCGGGAATCGTGTACCAGGGAGCCCAGGGCTTGGAAGTCGCCCGGATCATCTGTTCGTAGGCGTCCATGTAGTCCTGCCAGTATTCGCGCTCTTCCAGGTCCGAAGGCGACCACTTCCAGTGTTTGTCCTTCTTGAGAAGCCTGCGCATGAACCTCCTTTTCTGTTCCTCCTGCGACACGTTCAGCCAGAATTTCAGGACCACGGTGCCGTTTCTTGCCAGGTGCCTTTCCATGTCGCGGATCGACTGGTAGCGCTCGCGCCACAGGGTTTTCGGGCCGGGGCGAAACGCAAGGTTCTGGTTGTCCAGCATCTCCGGGTGGACGCGAACCACCAGGACCTCCTCGTAGTAGCTGCGGTTGAAAATGCCGATGCGCCCCTTTTCCGGCATGCACTGGTACGTGCGCCACAGGAAATCGTGTGCAAGTTCGCGCTCCGAGGGTTTCTTGAACGAGTACACCTTGCAGCCCGCCGGGTTGATGCCGGTCATGACCGCGCGAATGGTGGAATCCTTGCCTGCGGCATCCATCGCCTGAAAGATCAGGAGCACGGCATGCGTGTTGCTGGCGTACAGCACGGGCTGGAGCGCCTGCAGCTCCCGGACGGTCTTGTTCAGCTTCCTCTTGTAGTCCTTGGAGCCCTGTGAGCCTGCAGGCGGCGTGGTCGGCAGGGACTTCACGGTAAAACTTCCACCCTCGGCGAGATACGGCGAACTCAGGGCGTGAAACAAGTTCTTGCGGTTACTCAAAACAGTGCCTCCTTATGGTTGAAGTTCGACCTTGTTGCCCAGCAGCACGGCAATCCAGCGGGTCCGCGGGGCGCTTTCCAGGGCGAGCTTCGCGGTGACCGTCAGGGGCACGGACAGGAACATGCCGACCGGCCCGAACACCCAGCCCCAGAAGACCAGGGACAAAAACACGACCAGGGTGGACAGGCCGACCTGTCGCCCCATCAGCTTGGGCTCGATGACATTGCTGATCGATACATTGATGAGCACGTAGAACGCGGCTGACAGCAGGGCCGCCCCCGTACCCAGCTGGATGAGTGCCAGCAGGATGGCAGGCACGGCGGCGATGACGGAGCCGATGCTCGGGATGTAATTGAACAAAAAGGCAATCACTCCCCAAAGCAGCGGGTAGTCCACTCCGATCAGGGCCAGTGCGCCCGCGACCGCAATGCCTGTCACCAGGCTGGTGAGGGTCTTGATCGCCAGGTAGCGGTTGACGTTGTTCGCGATCTCGGAGAACACGCGAAGCGACTGGTCCGCATTGGGCAGTCCGGCCTGCAGCTTGCGCGGCATGGATGATGCCTCGAACAGGATGAACACCACCGTCAGGATGATGAGAAACATGTTTCCGAACACGGATCCCAGACCGTTCAGTATGTCCGCGACCAGCTGCATGGCGGCACCCGGGTTCAGGTAAGCGGTCACCGTGTCCATGGACAGGTCACTGCCATGCTGGCTGATCCGGGCGTTGAGCTGTGCGAGCAGCCCGGAAAGACGCTGCTGGTAGTGCGGCAGGTCTTGCGAAAAGCTCCTCACCGAGGAGCCGATCAGCACTGACAGCAGCACGGCGATGGCGATGATGGCCCCCAGCACGGTGAGCATGGCCAGCCAGCGCGGCACCCGGTTTTTTTCCAGCCAGAACAGTGCCGGCGCGCTGATGATCGCAATGAATATGGACAAAAGAAAAGGCACCACCACGGCCTCGGCGGCGCGAACGCCGGCCACGACCACGACGAACGCCGCCAGGGTGATCAGTGTCGGCAAGCCGGCCGGTCGCGACGAAATATCCATGTCAGGCAGCAAGCCGCCACTTTTGGAACACGTCCCGGACTCTCGCCAGACATTTGCTAGCCGGCATCGAAAGGCTCGTCCGTGGTATCAGGGTTTGTCATCAATATGTACCGGAAGTCCTGGATCCACACATTACAGTGTCTGCCGGTCCGGGCCTACAATAGACTTGGTAATTGTAACGTTTTTTCTTACAATACCTTGGTCTGTGCTGCTGCAGTGGGGGTGCTGAGTACATTTCGGGCCCTGCACCGGGAGATGCGATGTGTTGTGGCATACGTCAATTTGCGAATCACATTAATTATTTTATAAATTTCGGAGTCAAGAATATGCTAGCCAAGAAACTTCTTTTTTCTGCAGTCTTTGCTTTGGCGATTGGCGTCACCGCAGGGTGTCAGAGTTCACCGTCCGCCGCGGAACTCGCTGAAGTGCGCGCCATGGCAGAAGAGGCACTGCACACTGCTAAAGCTGCAGCACAGGATGCTGCTGCGGCCAAGGAATGCTGCCATGCAAACACCGAGCGCATGGACCGCATGTTTCATGACTCCATGATGAAAGGGAAGTAGTTCGTACCTTCATCATGACTAACCGAGAAAGGGCCCGCTAGCGGGCCCTTTCTGTTTTCCGGCCTTTCGATCTTCAACCGTGATCTCCGTTACTGCGGCGGCGTGGTGCCGACCACGGTGGGCAGCCCGGTCTTCCCCTTGGCCAGTCGCCTCGCAAGCTGCCAGTCGATGCGATAACCGTTGCCGGTCCCCGTCGCACCCATAATGGTGCTCACCAGCTGGGCCAGATTCGAGCCCGGTCGACTACCCTCCCCGGTTCCGGGATGCATTTCCGCATACAGCTTGTTGTGGTGCCAGGCCACCTTGTAGGGCTGGTCGACGATGGTAACCGGCGTGTCAATGGAAATCCTCTGAAACAGGTCCTTGATGTCATCGGGGCGCAGGCGAATGCAGCCGTGGGTCACCCGCATGCCGATCCCTCTCGGTTCGTTGGTGCCGTGGATGACGTAACTGGGCAACGCCATGTACAGGGCAAACTTGCCCAGCGGGTTGTCGGGTCCCGGCGGCACCGCACTCTCCAGCGGCTTGCCCTTTCGCTCGTATTCCTCGCGGATGGATTCCGGAGGATACCAGGTCGGATTTTCCTTTTTCCGGATGATGCGCGTGAGGCCCACGGGGGTGTCCCAGCCCTGCCGGCCGATGCTGATCGGGTAGGTATACACGTATTGCGGCGCACCGTGCGGGTTTTCCGGGTAGTAGTACAGGCGCATCTCGGCCAGGTTGAGCACGATGCCCTCGCGCTTGCTGTCCGGCAGGATGTACTGTGTGGGCACCACCACCTGTGTGCCCTGGCCCGGCAGCCATGGATCCACTGCCGGGTTGGCCATGACCAGTTCGTCAAAGCCCACCCCGAACCTTGTCGCAAGCTGGAGAAACGTGTCCTCGAAACGCGTGCTGGCGATCGTCAGTTGCCCGATCATCGGGCTGGTGCCTGAAGGGAGCGCATAGCGCTCGGCGTGCACGGGCAGCGCCAGTGCAAGGAGCAGCAAGCCCGGGCCAACAAGTCTTTTCATGGGCATCATGTGCAGTACGCGACGGTGTGTTCAGTGCACATTATACAGGGAACCGGCACGCATTGAACGATCCGGGGTCCTGCCTACCCTAGCCTTCGGATTTCACGGCAAGCTCGATACCGCGCTCGGCGACATCCACCAGCATGCGGATTTCTTCCGTTGTGATGACATAGGGCGGCATGAAGTACACCACATTCGCCAGGGGCCTGAGCAGGACGCCGTGCTGCAGGGCGTATCGATACACCTGCAGGCCGCGCCTTTGCTGCCAGGGGAACGGCTCGCGGCTGGCCTTGTCCCGGGTCAGCTCGATCGCCACGATCATGCCGCACTGGCGGACCTCTGCGACGTTCGGGTGATCCTCGAACCGTGCACACTGCTTGGCGAATTCCCGGCTCAGCTCACGATTGGCCTCGATCACGTTCTCTTCCTTGAAGATCTCCAGGGTGGCCAGGGCCGCCGCACACCCCAGCGCGCTGCCCGTGTAGCTGTGGGAGTGCATGAAGGCATTCAGGTTTTCATACTCGTCATAGAAGGCCTCGTAGACTGGGTCGGTGGTCAGCACCGCCGACATCGGAAGGTAGCCGCCGGTCAATGCCTTGGACAGGCACAGGAAATCCGGGGCGATACCGGCCTGCTCGCAGGCAAACATCGTGCCCGTGCGGCCGAATCCCACGGCGATCTCATCGGCAATCAGGTGCACGCCGTACCGGTCACAGGCCTCGCGCAGCAGGCTCAGGTACTGCGGCGCATACATCCGCATTCCCCCCGCACACTGAACGAGCGGCTCGACGATCACGGCGCACACCTCTTCATGGTGTTTTTGCAAGACCGCCTCCATGTGCGAAAACATGCGAATCGCATACTCCTGTGCACTCTCGCCGGGCTCGCTGTGGAAACTGTCCGGACTCGGCACGGTGATGGTATCGAGCAGCAGCGGCTCGTAGGTCTCGCGGAACAGGGCCACGTCCCCCATGGAAAGGGCTCCCAGGGTCTCCCCGTGGTACGAGTTGCTGAGATTGACGAACCGGGTCTTGCGCGCCCGGCCCCGGTTCCTCCAGTAGTGAAAGCTCATCTTGATGGCGACTTCGATGGCCGAGGAGCCGTTGTCTGCATAGAAGCACCGGGTCAGTGGAGCCGGCGTGATGTCGACCAGCTGTTCGGACAGGCGGATGACGGGTTCGTGGGAACAGCCGGCCAGCAGTATGTGGTCCAGCTGCTGCAGTTGCCGGGCGATGGCCTGGCTGATTCTCTCGTTACAATGCCCGAAGATGTTCACCCACCACGAACTGATGGCATCGAGGTAGCGGTTGCCGTCGAAGTCTTCCAGCCACACGCCCCTGGCCTTCTTGACCAGCAGCACGGGCAGGGACTCGTGGTCCTTCATCTGCGTGCATGGATGCCATACCGCGGCAAGGTCCCTTTGCCCCAGCTTCGAAGTTTGTGTGGTCATGGCGGCTTTCAGTTCGTCTTCTGATTCATGCTACTCTACTGCATGCGTCGCGATTGGGCACATGAATTCCCGCACCGGGCCGGTCTTGTGCACCTGAACCATGCCGGCGTAGCACCCTGGCCCGCGCGCACCGCAAGGGCCGTCGCCGCATTCGCCACGGAAAACACCCGTCACAGTACCGAAAACGTCCTGCAATGGAAACAGAAGGAGTCCGAATTGCGCTCCGCCTGCCGGCGGCTGATTCACGCAGAGGACGCCGGTGACATCGCACTGGTCAAAAACACATCCGAAGGGCTTTCCTTCGTGGCGTACGGGGTCCCCTGGAATGCCCGGGACAACGTCGTTTTTGCAAGCCAGGAGTTCCCGTCCAACCGCATCCTCTGGCAATCCCTGCAGACGCGCTTCGGGGTCGAGGCGAGGGGCGTCGACCTGCACCGGGCCGAGAGCCCGGAGGACGCCCTGTTCAGCCAGGTGGACCGGCACACCCGGCTCATCTCGGTCAGTGCCGTGCAGTATGACGATGGCCTGCGCATGGACCTTGCGAGGATCAGCGAATTCTGCCGCGCCCGGGGAATCCTGTTCTGTATCGATGCCATCCAGATGCTGGGCGTCATTCCCTTTGACCTGACCGAGACCCCGGCGGACTTCGTCGTCGCGGACGGCCACAAGTGGCTGCTGGGCCCGGAGGGCATCGGCCTGTTCTACTGCAACCCCGATCGGCGTGACCTGCTGCACCTCAACCAGTTCGGCTGGCACATGCTGGAGGGTCCCGGCGATTTCGAGGCCCAGCAGTGGACGGAGGCAAAAGATGCCTCGCGTTTCGAGTGCGGCAGCCTGAACCGCACGGGCATCCATGCCCTGCATGAAAGCCTGCACATGCTGCTCGAAATCGGCGTCGAGACCATACATGACATGGTGTCTTCAAACATATCCTATCTGATTGATATATCGAGTGAAAAAGATCTCGATATAGTCAGCAACACGAGCCCCAAGCGGCGCTCGGGCATCCTCACGGTGCGCCGCTCAGGCACCGACAATCTTGCCCTGTTCCGGTACCTGCTGGGCTGCGGCATCCTGTGTGCTCACCGCTGCCGGGGCATCCGCTTTTCACCTCATTTCTATACCTCCAAAGACGATCTCGACCATGCGCTCAGGCTGGTCTGCGAGTATGTATAATCGTGAGGAGTATGTGGCAAAATCCGCAATGAAAACGCACCGCACCATCCGCTATCGCCTGCATCCTGGCTCCCGCGCCAAGGCCCACAAGCTACAGGGCACGGCCGAGGCCTGTCGGTTCACGTGGAACCACTTCGTCGGCAAGCTCAGGGACGACTACAAATGGTGCGGGCGATGTGATCCGTGCTGGTACAGCCTCAACAAGTTGTTTGCCATCTGGCGCAAGCACCAGGAGAAGTGGCTGCAGGAGTATTCGTCCGCCATCGTGCGCCAGTCCCTGAAACCTATCGAAACCACGTACAAGCAGTTTTGGAAAGGTGAAGGTGGCTTGCCCAGGTTCAAGGCGCACTATAATCATGTGCCCTCGTTCCCGCTGGGCTCAGGCATGTTCCGGCTGCAAGGTCAGTATCTTCACATTCAAAGGATCGGTCAGGTCAAGCTCAGCGGTCACAATCCCTATCCAGATGCGAAGCCCGTATCCGGTACGGTCAAGCGCGAAGCCACAGGTTGGTACGCCTACATCATGTACGAAGTCGAGGTCACGAAGAAGCCTGAAAGCATCAAGGCTGTGGGTATTGACCGCAACGTCGGCCAGGTCGCCCGCTCCGATGGTGTCGTGCACTACATGCCTGATCTGGAGAAGCTGGAAGCCAGGAAACGAAGATACCAGCGCATGATGGCAAGGCGACAGCGCGGCAATAGAAAACAGGGCATCAAGCCATCCAACCGGTACCTGAAAGCCAAGAACCTTGCCGCACGCACCCAACATAAGATCGTGCAGGCGCGCACCGACTGGTGTCACCAGGTCTCGAGGGAGATTGCCAACAAGTACAACGTTGCTTACCTTGAAGATTTGGATATAAGAGGCATGACGGCCTCGGCCAAGGGTTCGAAAGAGAATCCAGGCAAAAATGTAAGCCAGAAAGCCGGATTAAACCGAGCAATTCTCAATTCAGGCTGGTCCAGGCTGGAGCAGTGTCTTAGTTATAAGTCCAGTGTGGTGAAGGTTGCCCCGCATTACACCAGCCAGGCCTGCCATGCGTGCGGACATACAGACAGGAAGAACAGAAAGACCCGGGCCTACCATGAGTGTGTGGCCTGTGGCTATCGGGATCATGCGGATCACAATGCCGCATTGAACATACTGGCCTTCGGGAATGGGGCCACTGGACGTGGAGGTGGCGAGGTTACCCGGCCTGTGAAGCGTCAAATAGGTAGTAAATCCCCTGCGGGTTTTGCTACATGATTCCCTATAATCGATTCCACTTTCACACCACCCCGAGGCTTGTGCCGCATGACCCAGCCGGGCATCTATATCATCGATGGAAGTCGATCGCCGTTTCTCAAGGCGCAGGGGCGACCCGGCCCCTTCCAGGCGTCTGACCTTGCGGTAGTCTCTGCCCAGCCGCTGCTGATGCGCCAGCCCTTCGCAGCGGATGCGCTGGATGAGGTGATTGTGGGCAGCGTGTCCCCCGGGGCCGATGAGGCCAACATCGCACGCGTCATTGCCCTGCGCCTGGGCTGCGGGCACCGCATGCCCGCCTGGACCGTCCAGCGCAACTGCGCATCCGGGATGCAGGCCATCGACTCGGCCTGCACGAGCCTGCTGCTCGGAAAATCGGAGCTGGTGCTGGCCGGAGGCACGGAGGCCATGAGCCATACGCCGGTGCTGTACAACCATCACATGGTGAACTGGCTGGCGGACCTGGGCCGTTCCAGGTCCCCGTGGCAGAAGGTCCGGGCCCTGGCCAGGCTCAGACCCGGTTTCCTTGTGCCGGTCATCGGCCTCAAAAAGGGCCTCAACGACCCGGTGGTCGGCCTGTCCATGGGACAGACGGCCGAAAACCTGGTTCACCGGTTCAATATCCCGAGGACCCGCATGGACCATTACGCCGTGCAGAGCCACCAGCGCCTGCTGCATGCCCAAGAAAACGGTCACCTCGACGAAGTGGTGGCCATCTATGACCAGCAGGGCGCGTACTACGACCACGACAACGGCGTACGGCCGGATTCCAGCGTGGAAAAACTGGCCAAGCTGGCCCCCGTGTTCGACAGGAAATTCGGAAATGTCACGGCGGGCAACAGCGCCCAGATCACCGACGGGGCGGCCTGGGTCATCCTGGCCAGCGAGACGGCCGTCGAACGGCACGATCTCTCCCCTGCCGGCAGGATCATTGCCACCGCCTGGGCGGCCCTGGACCCCGCGCAGATGGGACTCGGCCCGGTGCATGCCACGGCCTCGCTGCTGGCGAGCCAGGACCTCGACCTTGCCGACATCGACTTCTGGGAGATCAACGAGGCCTTCGCAGGACAGGTGCTTGCCTGCGTGGCCGCGTGCCAGAGCGAGGAGTACTGCAGGAATGAGCTGGGCATGGACCACGCGCTCGGCGAGATTCCCCACGAGTGTCTCAACGTGGACGGGGGGGCGATCAGCATCGGACACCCCGTGGGCGCCAGCGGCACAAGGATCGTGCATCATCTCCTGAAGGTGCTGCAGCGAAACCAGGCCAGGCTCGGGGTCGCCACGCTGTGTATCGGCGGCGGCCAGGGCGGGGCGGTGCTCGTGGAAAACCTGCAGTAGGAAGGACCGGATGGCTCTCCAATACACCCACTGGACGCTGGACCAGGATGACCAGGACCTGGCCTGGCTCACGCTGGATGTCGCAGGCAGCAGCACGAACATCCTGTCGCTGTCGGTGCTCGACGAATTCCGGCAGATCCTGGATCGCTTCGAGGAACACACACCCGCGGGAATCGCCATCGTCTCCGGCAAACCCCGGGGATTCATTGCCGGTGCAGACATCGGGGAATTTGCCGAAATCACCCGGGTGCAGCAGGCACTTGAGAAGATCTACATGGGCCACTCGATCATGGACCAGCTGGACCACCTGACCTGCCCCACGGTTGCGCTCATCAACGGCTTTTGCCTGGGCGGTGGGCTGGAGCTTGCGCTGTGCTGCGACTACCGGGTCGCACTGGATGACCCGGGGGTGCGCTTCTCCTTCCCGGAGATCAAGCTGGGCATTCATCCCGGATACGGGGGTACCGTGCGTGCCCTGCGGCATCTGAGCCCTCTTGCGGCCATGGACCTGATGCTGACCGGGCGCAGTATCGATGCAAGGCGTGCAAAAAAAATGGGGCTGGTCGACCATGTCGTGCCCGACCGGCAGCTGCGCAATGCCGCGCGCCGGCTTCTGCTGAACCGCCCGCCCGTGCACCAGGTTCCCAGACTCGTGAAGTTCCTCAACAGCCGGCCTGCGCGCCTGGTCCTGGCGCCGCAGATGCGCAGACAGGTTTCCAGGAAAGCACCGTCGGAGCATTACCCTGCGCCCCATGCCATGATCGATCACTGGGCTGAGCATTACGGCGAAGAAGAAAAGATGCTGCAGTACGAAGCGAGTTCTGTCGCCGAGTTGAGCGTCACCAGTACTGCGAAAAACCTGGTGCGCACATTCATGCTGTCAAAAAAACTCAAGGGGCTTGCCCGCCGTGACCCGGCCCCTGCACGTCACGTGCACGTGATCGGTGCCGGCGTGATGGGGGCTGATATTGCCGCATGGTGCGTACACCGGGGGTTGACCGTCACCTTGCAGGATATCCGTATGGAAAGCCTGGCCAAGGCCAAAAAACGTGCCTGGCAGTACTTCAGGAAACAACTGAAACACCGCTTGCCGGTCCGAAACGCCATGGACCGTTTTATCCCGGACATGCAGGGCAACGGCCTCGGCAAGGCCGACGTCGTGATCGAAGCGGTATTTGAGGACAAGAACATCAAGCAGGACCTGCTGGCCTCGGTCGAGCCGCAGCTGAGAAAGGACGCCCTGCTGGCCACCAATACCTCCAGCATCGAGATCGAAAAGCTCTGCGATGCACTGGCCGAGCCCGCCCGCCTGGTCGGGATACATTTTTTCAACCCGGTTGCGAGGATGCCGCTGATCGAAATCGTCAACGGCGTGCAGACACGCCAGGAAGTCCTGCAACAGGCGATCGACTTTTCCCGACGGATCGACAAACTGCCCCTGCCGGTGAAAAGTGCACCCGGATTCCTGGTGAACCGGATCCTCACACCCTACATGGTGGAAGCCGGGCTGCTTCGGGAAGCCGGCATACCGGCTGGTGAAATTGACCAGGCCGCGGTCAGCTTTGGCATGCCGATGGGGCCGCTTGAACTGGCCGACACCGTCGGGCTCGATATCGGCCTGCATGTGGCCGAGAGCCTGGACCTGGCCTACGGGTTCGGGGTACCGGAATCATTCCGGTCCATGGTCGAGGCCGGCAAGCTGGGCCGGAAATCCGGGCAGGGCTTTTACAAGTGGAAACGGGGAAAGAAAGTTTCCCCGATTCGCAAACCCTCGCCCAAGCACTCCGAATCCATCCAGAACCGCCTGGTGTCGAGGATCGTCAACGAAGCCGTCGCATGCCTGCGCGAGGAGATCGTCCCGGATCGGGATTCCCTAGACGCAGGCATCGTTTTCGGTACAGGATTTGCCCCGTTTCGAGGCGGGGTAATGCAATATATCGACGCCCGGGGAGCTGCTGACTTGCTGGCTACCCTGGGTTCATTGCAAAAACAGTTTGGAGACCGCTTTCGGCCAGACCCGGGCTGGCACGAACTGATCGTGGAAGCCGGGTGAAAGGGGAAACTTCCCTGTTCAGGGCTCTGGCTTAACGCGGACCCCTGTCCGGTCGGGGGCGTGCCTCGTTGACCCTGACATTGCGTCCCTGCACGTTGGATTCGTTCAGTGCACTGATTGCACTTTCACCCTGGGCCTTGTCCGGCATTTCGACAAAACCAAACCCTTTAGAGCGGCCTGACTCCCTGTCCATGATGATGCTTGCGTTCTTCACTTCGCCGTGCGCAGCAAACAACTCCCGCAACTCATCTTCAGAGATGGTGTAAGGCAAATTACCAATATAAATATTCATTCTTTCTCCTATAGCATGTGTACCGTTAGTATCAACATCACCCAAAAACCAGCACACGAATCAGTCGATGATGATCAAAAAAATTGTCTGGCTGTACTGCCCTACATGTAAAACTCGCATGACTAACTAAAGTACAAAAACTTTGGGAAACAAAGACTCAAGGGAGTTGCTTTAGATGTGAATACGAACAGGATGAGCAAATCTGAAATTATTTCAGATCTGCTGCATAACCTTCATGAAAGCTGGAAACCATACATTCAATGCTTCTGCCTGCCTCTAACGATCGTGGGCAGGAACCGAGCGCTCACCAATAATGCACGAAAAGTTTTAAAGTGTCTATACATTTACGACGCTGTCATTTTCCTGTCACAAAGCGCTACCCACCCTGCGAAAGTTCGACGGCGTTCACTAGAAATGGATCGCACGCTTATCGGCTGCAAGGGCCGCCTCATGCATGCCTTCCGACAGGCTCGGGTGGGCATGCACCATGCGGGCAAGATCCTCGGCACAAAGTTCCGACTCCATGGCCACCACCGCCTCGCAAATCAACTCGGATGCATACGGCCCCAGGATATGAGCTCCCAGGATCCTATCGCTTTCCTGCTCGCAAACAATCTTGAACAGGCCATCGGCTTCACCCATCGCATGCGCACGCCCCAGCGCCCTGAACGGGAACTCTCCCGTGCGACAGGCAATGCCGTCGCGCTTGCATTGCTGCTCGGTGTGACCGACCCATGCGATTTCCGGCCAGGTGTAGACGACCCACGGGACCGCATCATAGTTGATGTGGGCATGCTGGCCCGCGAGCTGTTCGGCCAGGGCCATGCCTTCCTCAGAGCCCTTGTGCGCGAGCATCGCTCCACCGACGACATCACCGATCGCATAGATGTTTTCAGCGGAGGTCTGCCAGCGTGCATCGATTTCTATGAAGCCTTTCTGATTCGTGCCGACGTTCGCAGCCTCCAGGTCCAGACCTTCCGTGTTGGCTGCACGGCCCACTGCAACGACCAGCTTGCTGACCTCAAGAAACTGCTCGACACCGTTCAGGCTGTAGCTTACCGCGACCTTGTCGCCGCTCACCCGCACATCCTCGACCCTGCAGTTCATGCGGATATCCAGTCCCTGCTTGGCGAGGATCCTGGAGGCCTCCTGACTGACCGTGTAATCGGCGGCCGGCAAGAATTCCGCCAGCGCTTCGAGGATGATCACCTCCGAGCCCAGGCGATTCCACACGCTGCCCATTTCCAGTCCGATGACCCCCGCCCCGATGATGCCGAGGCGCTCCGGAACTTCCTGCAGGCCCAGCGCGCCAGTCGAATCCAGTACCTGCTCATTGTCGATGCTGATGTCCGCCAGGGCGCTTGGCCTTGAGCCGCTGGCGATGACGATGTGCTCGCCCTGCAGTTTTTCGGACGAGCCGTCCAGGCGTTCGACGTGGACCTGCTGTCCTCCCAAGAGCCTGGCCGCACCGGCAAGCACGTCGACCTTGTTCTTCTTGAGCAGGCTCGCGACCCCCCGGGTCAGGGTTTGCACGACCTTGTCCTTGCGTTTTTGCATGGTGGGGACGTCGACTTCAAACCCGGAGATTTTCAGGCCGTGCCGGGGGGCGTGCTCACGCAGGAAATGGACGTGATGGGTCGAGTCGAGCAGGGCCTTGGACGGGATGCAGCCGACGTTCAGGCAGGTGCCGCCCAGCGCCGGTTTCCCCCGGGCATTGACCCACTTGTCGATGCACGCGACCTTGAAGCCCAGCTGGGCGCAGCGTATCGCGCACACGTAGCCCGCAGGCCCGGCACCGATCACGATGACTTGATACTGCTGCATGGCAAAACCCCGGATCAGGCCTGCAGCAGGAGGCGGACCGGGTCCTCGATGATGTTTTTCACATGGTTCAGGAACTGCACGGCTTCCCTGCCATCAATGATCCGGTGGTCGTAGCTCAGCGCTACGTACATCATGGGAGCGATGCGGACCTCGCCGTCGTGCGCCACCGGGCGGTCCTGGATGGCATGCATCCCCAGAATGGCACTTTGCGGCGGGTTGACGATGGGCGTGGACATCATCGAGCCGAATACGCCCCCGTTGGTGATCGTGAAGGTCCCGCCCGTGAGCTCCTCGATGGTGACCTTGTTTTCACGCGCCCGGGCAGCGAAATCCACGATCCTGCCTTCTATCCCGGCAAAGGAAAGCCGGCTGGCATCCCGGATCACCGGAACGATCAGGCCGCGCTCGGTGCTGACCGCAACCCCGATGTCGAAGTACTCGTGGTAGACGATGTCATCGCCGTCGACGGAGGCATTGATGACGGGAAAGGCCTTCAACGCGTCGATGACCGCCTTGATGAAAAAGGACATGAAACCGAGCTTGACCCCGTGCGATTTCTGAAAGTCTTCCTTGTAGTTTTTTCGCAACGCCATGATATTTTCCATGTTGACTTCATTGAACGTCGTCAGCATGGCACTTTGTTTCTGCGCACTCACCAGGCGCCTTGCAATGCTTTTGCGCAAAGCGGTCATGGGCACGCGCCGGGCCTGGCGCTCCCTCGGGGCGGGGGCATCCTGCGGAACTTCTGGCGCTGGCGGTGCGGGACGGGGTGCAGGGTCTGCAGGCGGTGACTGCACCGCTTCGCCCTGGGCCTGCATCATGCGGATACGGGCCTGGACATCCTCTTTGGTTACCCGGCCTCCCTTTCCGGTGCCCTTGACTTCCTGCAGGTCGACGCCGTGCTCTGCGGCAAGTTTTCGAACGGCCGGGCTGGTCTTCGAGGGCGCGGGTTTTTCGGGTGCCGGTTCGGGTGCGGCTTTGGGGGCTGCAGCGGATGCAACAACCGCGGCACTTGCAGTCTCCTCCTCCTTCGCGGGGGGTGCCGCCGGCTCGCTCGATGGCTTGGCGGCGGCCTTGGACGACCTGGAGCCGCGCTTGCCGGTGTCGATCACGCCCAGGACCTCGTTGCTCTGCACGTCGTCACCGGTCTGCCTGTCGATGGATACGAGCTGGCCGCTCTGAGGCGCCGTGATCTCCAGGATCACCTTGTCCGTTTCGATATCGACCAGCTGCTCGCCTTCCTCCACCGCATCGCCCGGCTGTTTCAGCCAGGTCCCCACCACGGCCTCGGTGATCGATTCGGCCAGCTCCGGAACCGTCACGTCTGCCTTCATGTCCCCACCCTGCCTGACCTGCTCACCGCCACCATCACACCGCCCTCAGGGAGGGTTTGTGCACGGGGGGTTTCGAGATGTCCAGGGCATCGTTGATGAGTTCGAGCTGCTGTCTGCGATGAACCTGCAGGGAACCGGCCGCCGGAGAGGCCGAGTAGGATCTGCCTGCATAACGCAGCTGCTGGTTTTTCTTCAGGCATGCCTTCAGGTGCCGCCTGGACTGCATGTAGTACCACGCACCCTGGTTGCGCGGCTCCTCCTGGGCCCAGACGATTTCACGAACCTCCGAATACTTGTCCATGATCTGCTTCACCTCTTCCAGCGGGAACGGATACAGCTGTTCGATCCGCACAATGGCCGTATCGGTGATCTTGTGCTCCCGGTATGCGCGCAGCAGCTCGTAATACAGCTTGCCTGCACACAAGATGATTTTTCTGACGCTTTTCGTCTTCAGGTTCTGCGCGGCATCGATCACCACCTGGAATCCGCCCTCGCTGAATTCGCTGATGGGTGAGGAGGCGTCGACGTCTCGCAGGATGTTCTTCGGGGTCATCACGATCAGGGGCTTGCGGTAGGGCCGTATCATCTGCCTGCGCAAAAGATGGAAGATCTGCGCGGGCGTGCTCGGCATGCAGACCTGTATGTTTTCTTCGGCGCACAGCTGCAGGTAGCGTTCCAGCCGGGCGGAGGAATGCTCCGGGCCCTGACCGTCGTAGCCGTGGGGAAGCAGCATCACCAGTCCACAGTAGCGCTGCCATTTGGCCTCGGAAGAACTCAGGAACTGGTCCACATAGACCTGCGCATTGTTGGCAAAATCACCGAACTGCGCCTCCCAGATCACCAGGCTCTCCGGTTCGGTCGTGCTGTAGCCGACCTCGAATCCCAGCACCGCTTCCTCGGAGAGCAGCGAGTTGATCGGCAGGAACAGCGGCTGGTCCTCGGCGACGTGCTGCAGGGGGATGTAGACCTTTCCGGTGACCTGGTCATGAAAACCGACATGCCTGTGGAAAAAGGTCCCGCGCACGCAGTCCTGTCCGGACAGGCGCACCGGGTAGCCGTCCTGCAGCAACGATGCATAGGCCAGGTTCTCAGCAAAGCCCCAGTCCGCCGGCAGCTCGCCATCGCCCATCTGTTTTCGTGACCGCACGATCTTCTGCACGATGCGATGCAGCGAAAAACCTTCGGGCACGGTGGTCAGGCGCCGCGCAAGCGTGCGGATACGCTCTTCGCTGATACAGGTACTGGCCCGTTCACGCCAGCTCGTGCCGAGATAGGGCTTGTAGTCCACGAGGTAGTGCGATTCCGTTTTCCTGGCGATGGGCCCGCACACGCGCTGCCCTTTCTGGAGGCGGTTCAGGTACTTGGTTTCCAGCGCCTTGACCCTGGACGGGGAAATCGTCCCGTTCTCAACCAGCTGGTCCGCGTAGATTCGGCTCACGCCGGGCTGGTTGCGGATGCTCTGGTACATGAGCGGCTGGGTCACGGCCGGCTCGTCCGCCTCGTTGTGCCCGTGCTGGCGGTAGCACACCATGTCGATGACCACGTCGCCGTTGAATTTCATGCGGTAGTCCATGGCAAGCTGGGCGATGAACACCGCGGCCTCCGGATCGTCGCCGTTGACATGGAACACGGGGGCCTGCACGACCTTGGCCACGTCCGAACAGTACAGCGTGGACCTCGAGTCCAGCGGATCGCTGGTCGTGAACCCGATCTGGTTGTTCACCACGACGTGAATGGTCCCTCCCGTACTGTATCCCCGCGTCTTGGACAGGTTCAGGGTTTCCATCACCACGCCCTGGCCCGCGATGGCGGCGTCCCCATGGATCAGGATCGGAACCACTTCCTGGCGGCTGGTGTCGCCGCGGCGTTCCTGGCGTGCCCGCACCGAACCCGCGACCACGGGATTGATGGCTTCGAGGTGGGAAGGATTGAAGGACAGCACGGTATGGACCGCCCCGCGCTCGGTGGCAAGGTCCGATGAAAACCCCTTGTGGTACTTGACGTCTCCCGAACCCTGCTCGGGACCGAGCTTGTCCTCGAATTCCCTGAACAGCGTTTCCGGATTCTTGCCGAGGATGTTGACCAGCATGTTGAGGCGCCCGCGGTGCGCCATCCCCAGGATCACTTCCCGCACGCGGTGGCGGCCGCCGCTTTTGATCAGCTCATCGATAATGGGGATCAGGCTGAGTCCGCCCTCCAGGGAGAACCGCTTTTGACCGACGTACTTCTTGTGCAGGTACACTTCCAGCGATTTCGCCGAAATCAGGATCTCCAGTATTCTTCTTTTGCGCTTGTCGGACAGCTCGGGCGCGAAGTGAAACTGCTCCAGGCGTCGCTGGATCCATTCCTTCTGTTCCAGGGACGAAATATGCTTGAATTCCGAGCCGATGGTGCCGCAGTAGGACACCGACAGCATGCTGAGGATCTCTCTCAGCGGGGCATGCTTGACATCCCCGAGGCCGCCCGTTTCAAAGACCGTGTCCATGTCCTTGTGGCTCAGGCCGTGAAACTCCGGACTGAGTTCCGGAATGTCGGGACGTAGGGTCGCATTCAGCGGGTCGATGTCGGCCTGGCGGTGACCGAGATACCGGTAGGCACTGATCAGGCGAACCACGTCCACCTGCTTGCGGTTCAGCTCGTCCCGGTGTTCCGCCATGCGCTCGACCGCGCTGATCAGGCCGAATACATCCACCGATTGCGCAAAGGCATCCTCGTCAAGTTCCAGTGCGAAGTCCGCGTCGCCGTGCCCGGAATCCGCGGGAGACGGTGAAGCCTGGAGGGGGGCAGCCTCAAGTGCGCTGAAAACTTTTTGCCATGAGGCCGGAACGGAATCCGGGTGGGCCAGATACTCTTCGTACAGGGTTTCGATGTAGGAAACACTCCCGCTGTTGAGTTGTTCACCGCCTGATAACAAAAGCCAGTCTTTTTTCATTTGCCTCTGGAAGTACCCGGTGTGTCTCCCTGCATATTATATAGAAGATCAGGCGCAGGCATTGCACAATCGTCGAATGCCTGGAAGGATGCGGCGGTCTTTAGCGTCCCTGCGAGGACGGTGGCTGCAATGATTGCCGGCACTGAACCAGCATGTTCTCGACAAACAGGCGCTGGTTCATCGAGGTGCTGGCGATACGCCTGCACTCGGCAAGCCGGTCCATGCAATCGAACAGGGAATGGGGGGCCGCCTGTTGTGCCAGGTGCCGCAGGCCTTCAAGCACATCCGGATTTTCGATGGTCTCGGGATGCTCCTTGAAACAGCAGCGAATCAGGTCACCGCACCAGGCTTGCAGCCACTCGATGATTCTTTCCGGGTCTTCATTCCTGAGCCCGGAAGACATTCCGGTCACGGTTTCCCGGCCCTCCATCAATGCATGCAACTGCTCATAAAAGACCGTGCGTGTCTTGCCAAGTCCACTGTCGTGCGACTGCCATGCGAGTAACGGTCGCCCCCCGCAAGCGCCAAGCAGGTCCTGCCATGCGGGACCCGCCGCTTTTTCCTGCAGCCATTGCAGGGCCAGTGTCGGATCGGGCACACTGAATTTCCAGTTCTGACAGCGGCTTCGGATGGTTGCGGGCAACTCCTCGATGCGATGGCTGATCAAGAAAAGGACGGAACCTGCAGGCGGCTCTTCCAGGGTCTTCAGCAATGCATTGGCGGCATTGATATTCATCCTGTGCGCGTGGTTGATGCAAACCACCTTGAACTGGCCCTGTTGTCGGCTGAGTGCCATGAAACGGTTGATCTCGCGAATGTCATCGACCCGGATCGGTTCGGACCTGTCCGCCGCCCCGGCATCCTCCATATTGACAAAGCGCACATCCGGATGGGTTCCCGCCCGGGTCAGGCGGCAGTTGTCACAAGCCCCGCATGGATACCCCTGCGGGTCCGGCTTCGTGCAATTCATCCGTTGCGCGTAGGCTCGGCAGAACTCCAGCTTGCCAATGGCAGCAGGGCCGGATACAAGAATTGCATGGGCCAGGCGCTCGTCCACCAGGTAGTGCACGTACTGCTTCCATGCGCCCGCCAGCCAGGGATAAATCACCACACCACCCCGGACTTACATGAAGAACCTTGAATCCACGATGTCCCGGATGCGCGCTGCGACCAGCTCGATTTCCGCTTCGGTATCGATCACCGCAAACCGTTCCGGGTCCCGCTCGGCGAGCTTCAGGTAGGCGGCCTGCACACGCTCAAAGAAATCCTGCGACTCGCTTTCAAAACGATCCTTTTCACCACGCCGGCTGACACGCTGCATCGCCGTCTCCAGTGCACAGTCCAGCACGAGGGTCAGGTCCGGCTGAAAGCCCGGGTGAACTGCCGACTCGATTTTTTCGATGTCCGAGTCGGAGATGCCGCGCCCGCCGCCCTGATAGGCATAGCTGGCATCCGTAAACCGGTCACACAGGATCCAGGCCCCCTCCTGCAGGGCCGGGTAGACGACTTCCGCAAGATGCTGGGCGCGTGCCGAAAACATCAGCAGCAACTCGGTACAGGCATCCAGCGGGGCAGCCGTCGGTTCCAGCAGCACATCCCTGATTTGCTCTCCGACCCGGGTGCCGCCGGGCTCTCGCGTGACCCGCACATCGAGGTCCCGTGAATGCAGGTATTCCTGCAAGAGCCGGATCTGCGTCGTCTTGCCTGCACCTTCCGTGCCCTCGAAGGTAATGAATTTGCCACGCAATGTTCGACCGGTATTCACCCTGCTCCAACCCCTCAGTTGCCGGGACCCCCACCATAGCAGTTCTTGCAGCCCTTGAGCTGGTAACGGATGACCGCCTTGCGGTGCTCCGAATAGGTCGAAGAAAAATGGTGCGTGCCGTCCCGCTTGGCCACGAAAAACATCATCTCGCTGTCCGCCGGGTTCAGTGCGGCCGCAATGGAGGCACGGCCTGGCAGTGCAATCGGTGTGGGCGGGAGGCCCTTGTGGATGTAGGTGTTGTAAGGCGTGTCCATTTTCAGGTCCTTGCGCCTGATGTTCCCGTTATAGGCTTCTCCCATCCCGTAAATCACCGTGGGGTCGGCTTGCAGGCGCATGCCGCGTTTCAGACGGGTGGTGAAAACGGCGGATATCATGGCACGCTCGTACTCCACCGTGGTTTCCTTTTCAATGATGGAGGCAAGAACCAGGGCTTCCTCCCGGGTGTGGATGGGGAGCCCCGGTTTTTTCCTGGCCCACTCTTCATCGAGTACGGACTGCATGTACTCGGCCAGGTGCCGGAAAAACTGTACATCGGTCACACCGGGTGAGAAACGGTAGGTGTCGGGGAAAAACCACCCTTCGGGATGACTGCTCTTCAGATCCAGCCGGGTGAGCAGTTCTTGCGGCGAGCTTACGGTCTTGGTGATCTTGTCATTCTTCTGCACGGCCTCCCAGAGCTGCCCGAAGGTGGAACCCTCGATCACTGTCACGGCAAATTGCGTGCCCTCTCCGTGTACCAGTTTGTGCAGCAGTTCCTGCGGACTCAGCGTCGTGGCAAGCTGATATTCGCCGGCCTTGATGTCGTGGGCTGCACCGCTGATACGCGCAAAGGTATCCCAGCTCCACCGGTCGGATATGATGCCGGCTTCGTGGAGTTGTCGGGTCACTTCCCGAAAGCTTGTGCCCGGGACGATCACCAGTTTGACCTGTTCCGGGTCAGCAGACAACGGACGTTGTGCATAGTCCTTGAAATAGGCGGTCAGCACGATCAGGGCCAGCAAGACAATGGCAATGAGTCCGTGATGTGCTTGCACCGGCCGCTCCTCAGTTGTTGAAGACGGACATCAGCCTGCCGGTCAGTTCAGACCTGGAAAACTGGAGTGAATCGAAGCGTTTCACCGGCCATATGCCGATGATGCAGTTGCATACGAACATCGCATCCATGCCCGCGGCCTCCGCAAGGCCGAGGTCCCGGACCGAGAGCCCGATATGGTGGCGATGGCAATAGCCCATGATTTGCTTGCGCAGTATACCCGCGACCCCGCACCGGCTGAGGTCCGGGGTGACCAGGCCGCCGTTGGCCTCGAAAAATACATTGCTTGCCGTGGCCTCGATGACATGATCCTGTGTATCGCAAAGCAGTCCTTCCTGGTATTCGTCCTCCCATTCACTGCGCGCAAGCACCTGCTCAAGGCGGTTCAGATGCTTGATCTGTGCAAGTCTCGGCTGGTGGGACAGGCGGAGCCTGCACAGCGTAATGTCAATCCCCGAATCCTGGTAGGCTTGCGGAAACACCGGCCAGGGAAATTTCTGCACGATCCGGGTCACCGGCTGCTGCACAGGACGATACCCCCGCTCCCCGGTTCCGCGCGTGACGATCACCTTGACGATGCATTCCCGGTCGGAGCCGATGGTCCGGGCCACCTCCTGCTTCAAGGTCTCGGGGTCGAGGCCTTCCAGCCCCAGCACCCGGCAGCCTGCCTGAAGGCGGCGCAGGTGGTCTTCCAGGAACCGGATACTGCCATCGTGTACCGCCATGGACTCGAACAGGCCATCGCCATACAGCAGGCCCCGGTCGAGGACGGAGATATTTTCGCCTGCCTGCCCGTTGATCGTGATGGTAGGTGCCTGCATTTCAAGATCCCGGCACAGCATCCCTCAAAGTGTGCCCACTTTGCCTGCGCTGTCAGGTTCCAAGCATCAGACCTTTTTGAAAACCACAGTCGCGTTGGTGCCGCCGAAACCAAACGAGTTGGACAATGCGATGTCCACCTGCCGGTCGCGCGCCTCGTTCGGGACATAGTCCAGGTCGCATTCCGGGTCCGGGGTGTCGTAATTGATCGTGGGGGGCAGCACGCCATGGTGCACCGCCAGGATGGTGAACAGGGCCTCGACGCCGCCGGCCGCGCCCAGCAGGTGTCCGGTCATGGACTTGGTCGAACTGATGGCCAGCTTGCGGGCGTGATCGCCAAAGGTGGTCTTGATGGCCTCGGTCTCGGCAATATCCCCTGCCGGAGTGGAAGTGCCATGTGCATTGATATAGTCGACATCGCCTGGATCGAGTTGCGCATCCTGCAGCGCATTCTGCATGCACTTGGAAGCCCCCAGCCCACCTTTTGCAGGTGAGGTCATGTGGTAGGCGTCGCTGTTCGTACCGTATCCGACCAGCTCGCAGTAGATTTTCGCAGAGCGCGCCTTGGCATGCTCGAGCTCTTCCAGAATCAGCACGCCGGCTCCATCGCCAAGCACAAAGCCGTCACGGTCAAGGTCGAACGGGCGGCTGGCTGTCTCGGGTTCCTCGTTGTGCGAAGCGCAAAGCGCCCGGGCCGCGGCAAAGCCTCCGACGCCCAATGGACAGGTGGCCATCTCGGCGCCCCCGGCGACCATGATGTCCACATCGCCGTAGGCGATCATCCTCGCAGCATCCCCGATATTGTGTGTGCCGGTGGAACAGGCAGAGACGATCGAAATGTTCGGGCCCCGGTAGCCCCGCATGATCGACAGGTTTCCCGAGACCATGTTGATGATGTTGCTGGGCACGAAAAACGGCGAGATTTTTCTGGGCCCGGATTCCAGGAAGGCCTCGTTGCTTTTTTCAATGCCCGGCAAGCCGCCGATGCCGCTGCCAATGGCAACCCCGATGCGGTCCGCATTTTCTTCTGTCACCTCGAAACCGGAATCCTCGGCGGCCTGGACACCGGCCCCGATACCAAAATGGATAAAAGGGTCCATCTTGCGCTGGTCTTTTTTGGACAGGTAGTCGTCGGCATTGAAATCCCGGGTCTGACCCGCGATTTGCACGGAGAACTCACTGGCATCGAAACAGTCGATCCTGGAAATCCCGCTGTTGCCGGCGACGATATTCTCCCATGCCTTCGGGGTACTCGAACCCACGGGGGATACGATACCCAGCCCGGTCACTGCAACACGTCGCCGAGACACCATGTGTTTATCTCATCCGGTCAGGTGAAGAAAGGAAGGTTTGCCCTGCACAATTGCATGCAGGCGATTACTGGTGTGAGCTGACGTAATCGATGGCCTGTTTCACGGTCGTGATCTTTTCTGCCTCTTCATCGGGGATTTCGCACTCAAACTCCTCCTCCAAAGCCATCACGAGTTCGACCGTATCCAAAGAGTCAGCACCCAAGTCATCCACAAACGATGCGTCTTCCGAGACTTCGTCTTCGCCCACTCCTAGCTGTTCCACGATAATTTTCTTAACTCGTTCTTCAATGTTGCTCATAGCGGTTGCTTCCTCTTTGCAAATGTTGTCCGGCCCGAATCCGGGCCGGGCAATTATTGTATTGAAAAGAATATCCCTGTGCCATCTTTAGCGCATGGGCGGTCGTGCCTGCCCGGGATGCGCATCAGTCGGGATACTTATAGACAAGTAATAACAATACCTTAGGTATAACAACTAAATTAAAATGAAGGTCTCTGCGGTGCGTGTCAGCCCATGTACATTCCGCCGTTGACATGGATCGTCTCGCCCGTGATATAGGCGGCACCTGGTGAAACCAGGAAACTCACGGCATGGGCAATATCTTCCGGTGTGCCCATGTGCCCTGCCGGGATCTGCGCGACGGCCTGCGTGCGCTGCGACTCGTTGAGTTCCGCGGTCATGTCCGTCTCGATGAATCCGGGGGCGACGACATTCACCGTAATCCCACGGGATGCCACCTCGCGCGCGAGGGACTTGGTGAACCCGATCACCCCGGCCTTGGAAGCCGCATAGTTGGACTGCCCGGCGTTGCCGGACATCGCTGCCACCGAGGCAATGTTGATGATGCGCCCGTGGCGCATTTTCATCATGTCCCTGAGACAGGCACGGGTCAGCCGGTAAATCGAGGAAAGGTTCGTGCTGATGACCGCATCCCACTCCTCGTCCTTCATGCGCACCAGCAGGTTGTCCCGGGTGATGCCGGCGTTGTTGACCAGAATGCCGGGGGGCGAGTGACGGGCCTTGACCTCTTCGAGCAAGGCGCTGACGGAATCCGCCTGCGAGACATCCAGTTGCAGCCCCGTTCCGTTCAGGTTCGCCTTTTTGAGCCCGGCCTCGATGCCCTGTGCACCGGCCGGCGTCGTCGCCGTGCCCACGACCTCAAGCCCCTGTGCGGCCAGCGCATGCAGGATGGCCTTGCCGATGCCCCGGCTTGCACCCGTCACCAGCGCGACCCGGTCAGTCATGCCTGCCCCGCAGAAGCCAGTGCTTCGAGCCGTTCGAGCGCCTGGTCGAGGCTCTCGGGATCATGCACCGCATGGCCGGATGCATCGCGGTCGATGCGCTTGCAAAAACCCGTCAGCACCCTGCCGGGACCCAGTTCGACCAGCACCTTCACGCCGCAGGAGATCATGTGCTGGATGGTTTCCACCCAGCGCACCGGGCTGAACAGCTGCCGATACAGGGCGTCCCTGATTTCGGCTGCATCGGAATATGAGCGGACATCGACATTCTGGATGACTTCATGCTGCGGGGCATGCATGTCGACGTCCTGCAGGTAATCACGCAACTGCTCGGCTGCGGGTTTCATCAGGGTACTGTGCGAGGGCACGCTCAGGGGCAGCAGGACACAACGCTTGGCCCCCGCTTGCTTGGCCGCCTGCAATGCACCGGAGACGGCTTCCCGGCTGCCGGCAATCACGGTCTGTCCCGGCGCGTTGAAATTGACGGCCTCGACGATCCCTTCACCTGTACTGGACTGCGCACAGATTTCACTCAGGGCCTCGTTGTCAAGACCCAGCACGGCCGCCATCGCGCCCTGTCCCTCGGGGACCGCCTGCTGCATCACCCGGCCGCGGTATTTCGCAAGAGGAAGGGCAGTCTCGAAATCGAAGACCTTGGCGCAGACCAGGGCCGTGTACTCCCCGAAACTGTGTCCGGCCAGCATGCGCGGCGTGGCGGAAAAGCGTTCGTGGAAGATTGCGTGCACCGCCATGCAGGCGCACAGCATGACCGGTTGCGTGTTCTCGGTTCGATTGAGTTCTTCCTCCGGTCCAAGCGTGGCCAGCTTCCACAGGTCCAGTTGCAGGACATCCGAACCCTGTTCGAAGATCTGCTTGATTTCGGGGTACTGCGTACTCAAGTCCTTCATCATGCCGATCGACTGTGATCCCTGACCGGGGAAGATGTACGCAAAGTCCATAGTATCGTGCAGGAAAGATCCTGTGCCCGGATTGTACTAAATAATCCCCAAGCCTTGTTTTATTTTTTATTTGCATAATAATGGCGTCACCGCTAGGACCCTCTGGGAGCAGAATGCCAAAAGAAGACCACATCGAGATGGAAGGTACGGTTGTCGAAACCCTGCCGAATACGATGTTTCGCGTTGAACTCGAAAACGGCCACGTCGTGACGGCACACATCTCCGGTCGCATGCGAAAACATTACATCAAGATTCTCACCGGCGACAAGGTCACTGTGGAAATGACCCCTTACGATCTCAGCAAGGGAAGGATTACCTACCGCGGCAAATGATTCACGGCGCGGCGCTGCGGGCAAACGCCTGCAGGCGGTGGCACAAAAGTTTCGACATCCCGTCCTTCAGTGCCTGGGGCAGTAGTACTGCCTGATGAAGGTCCTCGCATAGGTGTGCGTCAGCGACTGAAGCAGGTCCACATCGAACGTCTCATGGGATTCACGATAGGTATCCTCGTGACTGATGCCATCCTTCGTCGTCGAGACATAGTAATCGTGAATGACCTCCTTGGCCTTGGGAAGCAGCGCTTCGGACACCCTCGTGGAGTTGATCGATTCACCGGTTTCCCGGTACCTGTCAATTTCATGCGACATTTCTTCCACCAGCAATGAATCGATCAACTCATTCTTGATCGCCATGGTTTCGATAGCCTCGCCATAGGCCATCACCGCAACCGCGTCATTGCTGTCCAGATCAAGAGGTTCTTCCAGTCCACAGGGTTCGCATTGCCGGCGGGAAGTCCGCCTTGCAGATTCCAGATGGGAACCGTGTCCTGACAGCCGTTTCAAAAACAAAGGCAAACCCAGCATGGCGACCACCTTACTTTAACGAGAGACTCCATATCTGTACTGACCCACCCGCATCGACAATGTTCCCCGATCCGTAACCCGTCTGGAATTTCTACACCACGCTGACCGTCTGGTACGCAGGCTTGTTCCTTCTCATCCTGCTCTTCAAGGCCTTCGACTTCTGTACGATTTTCTCGATGATCGGCCCGAAAACGAGTTCGATCGTCAGCCCCATTTTCCCGCCGGGAACGACGATGGTGTTTCGTCTCGACATGAATGACCCCTGGATCATGGCCTGCAGGTAGCAGAAATCGATGTTGAATTTCCTGGGGTTGCTGAACCGAATCACGACGAAACTCTCGTCCGGAGCGGGGATATCCCTGGCAATAAAGGGATTGGATGTATCCACCGTCGGCACGCGCTGGAAATTGACATCGGTCCGGGAAAATTGCGGCGTGATGTAATGGATGTAGTCATACATCCTTCGCAAGATCGTATTCGTCACGACCTCCGGGCGATAGCCCCGCTCGGCGATGTCCCGATGGATTTTCTGTATCCATTCCAGGTTCACGACCGGCACCACCCCGATCAATAAATCCACGTGGGCTGCTACATTCACGTCCTCGTTGACGATGCCGCCATGCAGCCCCTCGTAGAAAAGCAGGTCGGTCTCCGAGCTGTGATTTTCCCAGTCCGTGAAGGTCCCGGGCTCCTGATCGTACGGAAGCGCTTCCTTGTCATCGTGCAGGTACTTGCGCACCTGGCAGGTCCCGGACTTGCCGTAGTTTATGAACTCCTGCTCCAGTTCTTCGAACAGGTTGGCCTCCGGGCCGAAATGGCTGAAATTCTCGCCATTGCCCAGGGCCTTCCTGGCTTCTTTTTCCATCTCCGTGCGGTCGTAGCGGTGGAAACTGTCGCCCTCGATCAGGCAGGGAAAAATACTTTCCCGGATAAAGATGTGCTCGAAAGCGCTCTTGACCGACGTGGTGCCGGCACCTGAGGATCCGGTCACGGCAATGATTGGATGTTTGGCGGACATCTACGCGCCTCCCGCAGTCTCTGAATGATGTATGTTCAATGCTTGCATCAACCCTTCGCTAATGGATCCTGGGGTCGAGTTCCCCCGACTCGTAGCGTGCCGTCATGATTTCCAGGCTGACGGGCTTCATCCGTGGCGCCTTTCCCGCACAGCCGAACGCCTCGAACCTGGACTTGCAGATCTCTTTCATGGCCCGGGTGGATGCGGACAAAAACTTGCGCGGGTCAAAGTTCCGGGTGTCTTCACTCAACTGCTTTCGAACGGCCCCGGTGCTTGCCATGCGCAAATCCGTATCGATGTTCACCTTGCGCACACCATGGCGAATGCCCTCTTGAATTTCTTCTACCGGAACCCCGTAGGTCTGGCCCATATCACCACCGTAATTGTTGATGATGCCAAGCCACTCCTGCGGCACCGAAGAAGACCCGTGCATCACCAGATAGGTGTCCGGCAAGCGTTCGTGGATTTGCTTGATCCGGTCGATTGCAAGAATCTCTCCCGTGGGTGGGCGGGTAAACTTGTAGGCACCGTGGCTGGTGCCAATGGCTAGCGCCAGTGCATCCACGTTGGTGTGCTGCACAAACTCCACGGCCTCGTCCGGGTCCGTCAGCAGCTGCTCACGGCTCAGGATCCCTTCTGCCCCTGAACCGTCTTCCTCGCCGGCCTGACAGGTTTCCAGCGATCCCAGGCAACCGAGTTCCCCTTCCACGGAAACACCGCAGGCATGCGCCAGGCGCACGACCACGCTCGTGACCTCCTTGTTGTATGTAAACGACATCGGAGTCTTCATGTCTTCTCCAAGTGACCCATCCATCATCACCGAACTGAACCCCAGCTGGATCGAACGCAGGCAGACTGCAGGCGATGCGCCGTGATCCTGGTGAATGACGACGGGGATATGCGGCCAGGTCTCCATGGCTGCCTCAATCAGATGTCGCAAAAAACTGGAACCGGCGTACTTGCGCGCTCCGGCCGAAGCCTGCAGGATCACCGGGCTGTCTGTCTCGTCCGCCGCCTGCATGATGGCCTGGATCTGTTCCATGTTGTTGACATTGAAGGCCGGCACACCGTAGTTCTCGGTCGCCGCATGTTCCAGTAACTGTCTCAAGGTGATCAATGACATAGAAACTCCATGACCTTCATGCAATTTGAATAACGATGCACAGGTACATGACTCAATCTCTCAGATCGAGAAAACCTGGGCCTGGTCCAGCTTGCCCTCGGCAAACACGCGGCTGGCATAAAAATCTTCGGCTTCAAGCGTCATCAGGTCCTGCTTGACAAATTTTTGCGAGCGCGAACTGTTGAACAGGCGATTGGCCTGGCGCAGGCGGGCCCGGTCCAGTGCATTCCGGATTGAGCGGCCGTTGGCAAACTGGGGCAATTTCATCCGCAGGTCGATGTACTCTCCGAATGCCCTTTCCCCCGCTTCGCTCAGGCGGTAGCTTTGCTGCCCCAGCAGAAGCTGGCCGATCTGCAGCAACTCATCGGCGGAGTAGTCGGGAAAATCGATGTGATGGGCAATGCGCGAGCGAAACCCCGGGTTGCTTTGGAAAAAGGTATCCATGCGCTCCTTGTAGCCCGCCAGGATGACCACCAGATCGTCGCGATTGTTTTCCATCACCTGCAGGAGAATCTCAATGGCTTCCTGGCCATAGTCCCGTTCGTTCTCGGGCCGGTACAGGTAATAGGCCTCATCGATGAACAGCACGCCACCCATGGCCTTTTTGATGACCTCCTTCGTCTTGGGGGCGGTGTGACCGATGTACTGGCCCACCAGGTCATCCCGGGTGACAGAGACAAGGTGCCCCTCCCGCACGTAATCCAGGCAATGCAGGATCTCTGCGATGCGCATGGCCACTGTAGTTTTGCCGGTACCGGGATTGCCGGTGAAGCTCATGTGCAGGGTGGGCGTTTCCGAGGTGAGTTCAAACGACCTGCGTGCTCGGTCCACCAGCAGCAGTGCGGCGATTTCCTTGATGCGGGTCTTGACCGGCTGCAGCCCCACGAGTTCGCGGTCCAGCCGGTCCAGCACTTCCTGCACGTTGGACGCCTCATACTCGCCGTGAAGATCAATCACCTCCTCGCCGGAGGCTTTTCCCACCGGTGAGCCCACGGGCTTCAGGCCGGATTCACTCACTGCCCGCGTTCCTCGCTTCGGTCAGCCTGGCATAGGCGTGCGCGGTGTAGCGGATGCACCGCCCGTCGGTTTCCGTTCGCTGCAGGCGAAAACCGGGTTCGTGAGCGGGGCGATTGACGATGAACGAAATGCGCAGGCTTTCCGTACCGCGTTCATTGTCGAACGCGCCCACCCGGATGTAGTGATCGGGGTAGGCCTTTCGGCATTCGTTGATCTCCATCAGCACACCGGCCGGGTCCTTGAGGTCAAACATCGGCAGGCCCCACATTTCCCAGTAGGTATTTCTGGGATGCGGGTCATCCGTGTACTCGATGTTTACCGCATAGTTCTGGTCCAGGCAGTACTTGACTTGCTTTTTGATCTGCTCATCCGTGAGCTCGGGTAAAAAGGAAAAGGTTCCTTGGGTAATGCGCATGGCGAGATTCCTTGTGGTTAGGCCACTGCAGTGGCTACGGGCACAAAATCGGGTGTGTCGGTCGACTCGTAGTTGAACGTGATGTCCTTCCACGTATCGAGCGCGGCCTGCAGGGGCTTGCAGGACCTGGCGGCCCGCTGCAGGATGTCCGGGCCCTCATTGATGTAGTCCCGGCCCTCGTTGCGGGCCAGGATCATGGTCTCGAGTGCAACGCGGTTTGCCGTAGCACCCGCCTCGATGCCCATCGGGTGGCCAATCGTGCCCCCGCCAAACTGAAGCACCACGTCCTCGCCCAGGTAGTGCACGAGCTGGTGCATCTGCCCGGCATGAATGCCCCCGGAGGCCACCGGCATGGTCTTGTTCAGCGACGCCCAGTCCTGGTCAAAGAATATGCCGTGCTCCAGGTTCTTCGGGTTGTAGGTCTCACGAAGGACATCATAGATCCCGGCCACCGTGCGCGGGTCGCCCTCGAGCTTTCCGACCACCGTTCCGGCATGGATGTGATCGACTCCGGCCATGCGCATCCACTTGCCTATCACGCGAAAACTGATGCCGTGTGATTTCTGACGGGTGTAGGTGCCGTGCCCTGCACGGTGCAAATGCAGGATCATGTCGTTGCCGCGTGCCCACTTTGCCATGGACTGGATGGCCGTGTAGCCCACGACCAGGTCGATCATGACAATCACAGATCCCAGGCTCTTGGCAAATTCGGCGCGCTCATACATGTCTTCCATCGTCGCTGCCGTGACGTTGAGGTAATGTCCCTTGACCTCGCCGGTCATCGCCTGCGACCGGTTGACCGCTTCCATGCAATACAGGAACCGGTCCCGCCAGTGCATGAAGGGCTGCGAATTGATGTTTTCATCGTCCTTGGTAAAATCCAGACCGCCTTTCAGGGCTTCATAGACCACGCGCCCGTAGTTGCGCCCCGAAAGTCCCAGCTTGGGCTTCACCGTCGCACCCAGCAAGGGGCGGCCGTACTTCTCCAGCCGTTCACGCTCAACGACGATTCCGGAAGCCGGACCCTGAAACGTTTTCATGTACGCCACCGGTATGCGCATGTCTTCAAGGCGCAGGCATTTCAGTGCCTTGAAACCGAAAACATTGCCGATAATCGATGCCGTCATGTTGGCGATGGATCCCGGCTCAAACAGATCCAGGTCATAGGCGATATAGGCGAAGTACTGATCTTCGGAGTTGGGTACCGGGTCGACCCGGTAGGCCTTTGCACGATACAGCTCACAGGCGGTCAGGCGGTCCGTCCAGACCACCGTCCAGGTGGCCGTGGAAGATTCCCCGGCCACCGCGGCGGCCGCTTCCTCGGGATCGACCCCGCTTTGCGGGGTAATCCTGAACAGACAGATGAGATCCGTGTCCTTGGGCTGGTAATCGGGCTCCCAGTAGCCCATTTGCTTGTATTCCAGAACGCCCGCCTTGTAGCGGTCGGCTGCCGAGATAACTTTTGACATGGTGATCTCTCCGTGCTGTGTCAGTTTGAAGCCGCTACGACTGGTTCGGGGCTACCATTCTTACCACCTCTTACTCGATACGGAGTCATAAGAACCAAGACCAGCCGTGAGCGACATTGGTCGTTAACCCTATCACTTCTATAAATAAATAAAACTAAATAATAATTATCATATTAATAAGTTATTACTTATTATTTTGACGTCCTGAGAACCATTATTTATCCTTATAAAATCATAGATAAAACCAAATATACCCGGATCAGGTTGCACAGACCTGTGCTATATTCACATCATTGATTACTGATTGTTTACAGACCTACATAAATATTCATTGATGAATATCACGTTTCGTCAACTGCAGGTGTTTGAGGCCGTCGCACGGCATTTGAGCTTCACGCATGCCGCAGAAGAACTGTTTCTCACCCAGCCCGCGGTATCCATGCAGGTCAAGCAACTGGAAAGTGCGGTGGGCATTCCCCTCTATGAGCAGTTGGGCAAAAGCATCCATCTCACGGAAGCCGGGAAATTGATGTTTCGTTACAGCACAGAAATCCGCAGCCAGGTGAACGAGGCCGAAAAAGAACTGGATGACCTCAAGGGAACCGAGGGCGGCCTGCTGCAAATTGCCGTGGCCTCCACCGTCAACAATTTTGCAGCCCGCCTGTTGTCCGAATTCTGTCAGCAGTATCCGCGCATTCGGGTCAGCTTTGACGTGACAAACCGTGCCACACTGCTCAAAAAGCTTGAGGCGAACGAGTCTGACCTTGCACTGATGGGGTCACCGCCCGGCGACATGGACCTGATCGGTGAGCCGTTCATGGACAACCCCCTGGTGGTCATTGCCCCTCCAAGCCATCCCCTGGTAGGCGAGAAAGACATTCCCCTGAAGAAACTGAAAGACGATCCCCTGCTCATGCGCGAAGTCGGTTCGGGGACACGCGTGGCCATGGAGCGCTTTTTCCTGGAAAAGAAAAATTTCAAGCTCATCAGCTCGATCGAGATGAACAGTAACGAGGCGATCAAGCGAAGCGTCGAGGCCGGTCTGGGCCTCGGGATCGTCTCGCTGCATACCATCGAACTGGAAAAGGAACTTGGCCGGCTCGAGGTTCTGGATGTGCGCTCTTTTCCGATTGTCCGTCAGTGGTACATCGTCTACCGGAAAGGCAAGCGGCTTTCCATCGCCGCCGAATCGTTCAAGAGCTTCGTGCTTGCAAAAGTACAGACCATCGCCTGAGCGTGACAGAGCACGGTACGCTCACAGCGTCACAGGTGATCCATCACTTCTGCAAAGGAATCAAGCACCGCGTCAGGCCCGAGAGCCCTGACCGTTTCCGTATCGGAATACCCGTAGCTCATGTACATGCACCGCATCCCTGCATTTCGCGCGGCCAGTATGTCGTTGCTGGAGTCCCCCACCATGATGCTGTCCGCCACTTCGACTGCAAGTCGCTGACAGGCGTGCACGAGTGGAAACGGATCCGGTTTTTTCTTCTGCAGTGAATCCCCGGAAAGAACCAGATCGAAATGCCCGTCGATCAGGAAATGCTCCAGCAGGGGTTCAGTAAAGGCTTTTGGCTTGTTCGTGACACAGGCGAGCTTGACACCACGGGATCGAAGCGCCTGCAGGCATTCAGGCACGCCGGGGTAAAGGGAGCTCTTTTGCACCAGCTGCTCGCGATAGTGTTCGTTGAATGCACCCAGAGCCTTGTCCAGGGTCGCCTTGGCCGGCTTGCCCTCCAGCTCTGTGGAAACTATGTCCTCGACCAGCCTGCGTACGCCATGACCGATGAACCTGCGAACTTTTTTAAGCCCCTGTGTAGGCAGGTGCAGCTCGCGCATGACCAGATCCATGCTGTGGGCCAGGTCAGGGGCCGTATCAATGAGTGTCCCGTCAAGGTCAAAGAGGACAAGCTTGGTCTGTTTGGTTTTCATTTCTACTTGAACAGGATTCACGCTCGCAGTTGCCGTGGATCACACAGCCGGTGCAAATAGGGAGGTAGGAGATTGGCAGCGATGTCTCCTTGCCGCCTTTACAGGTATGTTATGCCCGATGGCAAGCCCGGTCAGTCACTCCTAAGAATCGTCTTTGACACGTTGGACATCTACGGGGAAATCTCAGTTTAAGGCCTCTTCCGGGTAGTCAATCTCAAGCCCACTCTCACAGGCTCGAATGATCACCTTGCCGCCATGTTCCAGGCGGCCAAACAGGATTTCCTCGGCCAGGGGCTTTTTGACATGTTCCTGTATCACGCGTTCCATGGGGCGTGCACCCATTTTCACATCGTAGCCACGTTTGGCAATCCATTCCTTGGCCTCCGCCTCAACCTGGATCTCGACCTTCTTGGTTTCCAGTTGGGCTTCAAGCTGTGCAATAAACTTGTCGACGACGTGCAGCACGGTGTCCCTGTCCAGTGATTCGAACTGGATGATGGCATCCAGGCGATTTCTGAACTCGGGGGTAAACAGCCGCTTGATGATCTCCATGCCGTCCGCCTGATGGTCCTGTGTAGTGAAGCCTACACTGGCACGGCTCATCTCCTGTGCGCCGGCATTGGTCGTCATCACCAGGATGACGTTGCGAAAATCCACCTTACGACCGTTCGTATCCGTCAGTACGCCATGATCCATGACCTGCAGCAAAAGGTTGAACACATCGGCATGGGCCTTCTCGACCTCATCCAGAAGCAGCACACAGTGTGGAGATTTCAATACGGCATCGGTCAGCAGGCCGCCTTGGTCGAACCCCACGTAGCCCGGCGGTGCCCCGATCAGGCGCGAGACCGTATGCCGCTCCATGTATTCGGACATGTCGAAACGCAGCAGTTCGATACCGAGGATGATGGACAGTTGGCGGGTGACTTCCGTCTTGCCTACGCCTGTAGGACCTGCAAACAGAAAACAGCCAATGGGCTTGTCTTCATTGCCGATGCCCGAACGAGACATCTTGATCGCCGTGGACAAGGTGCCGATTGCGGTATCCTGCCCAAACACCACCAGCTTCAAGTTGCGTTCCAGATTCCTGAGCACTTCCGTATCACTGGAGTTCACGTGCTTGGAGGGGATGCGCGCGATCTTGGCCACAATACTTTCGATCTGCTTGGTGGTGATCATCTTCTTGCGCAAGGATCTTGGCCTCAAATTCATATTGGCACCGGCTTCATCGATGACGTCGATGGCCTTGTCCGGCAAGTGCCGGTCATTGATGTATTTTGCCGCCAGCTCGGCGGCAGCCCGCAATGCCTTTTCCGCATACCGTACGCCGTGGTGCTTTTCAAAACGGCTGCGCAGCCCTTTCAGGATCCGGTAGGTTTCCTCCACACTGGGCTCCTCGATATCGATGGTCTGAAATCGCCTCGCCAGGGCACGGTCTTTCTCGAATACGCCGCGAAATTCCTGATAGGTGGTAGAACCGATGCACTTCAGCTCCCCCGAGCCCAGCATCGGCTTGATCAGGTTGGAGGCATCCATCACGCCCCCGGAGGCCGAGCCTGCGCCGATGACAGTGTGAATCTCGTCGATGAACAAAATCGTGTTCTGTTCTTCCTTTAGCTGTCGCAGCACGCCTTTCAGCCGTTTCTCGAAATCACCGCGGTACTTCGTGCCTGCCACCAGTCCCCCCAGGTCCAGCGCATAAATCGTGTACCCCTTGAGGACGTCCGGCACCTCCTCATCGACGATCTTCTTGGCCAGCCCCTCGGCGATCGCCGTCTTGCCTACCCCGGCTTCACCGATCATGAGCGGATTGTTTTTCCTGCGCCGGCACAGGATCTGTATCGTGCGCTCGATTTCACTGTCGCGCCCGATCAGCGGGTCGATCTTTCCCTCGCTCGCCAGCCGGTTCAGGTTGACGGCATAGCAGTCCAAGGGCTTCGGACTCTGCGAATCCCTGCGCACATCCACCTCGGGGTCGACGGCCACCTCGCTGTCGGAGTCCGTGGGGACTTTCGAGATGCCGTGTGCGATGTAGTTGACGACATCCAGGCGCGCGACATCGTGCTGTCCCAGCAGGTAGACCGCATGGGATTCCTGTTCGCTGAAGATCGCCACCAGCACGTTGGCCCCGGTCACTTCGGCTTCCTTTCTTCCGGAGGACTGGACATGGAAGACGGCGCGCTGCAGCACGCGCTGGAATCCCAGCGTCGGCTGGGTATCCCGGTCATCCTCATCGGGAAGCAGCGGGGTGTTGCCCTGGATGAACTCGGACAATTCCCTGGACAGCTTCGCCAGGTCGATTCCGCATGCACGCAGCACCTTGGCGGCCGTGGGGTTCTGGGTCAGCGCAAGCAGCAGGTGCTCGACCGTCATGAATTCATGACGCTTCTCCCGCGCCTCCTTGAAGGCAAGGTTCAGTGTGAATTCAAGTTCCTTGTTCAGCATGGTCCTGGCTACGTCTCTTCCATCGCACACAGCAATGGATGGTTGTTCATGCGCGAATACTCATTCACCTGCGCCACCTTGGTCTCTGCCACATCACGGGTATAGACACCGCAAACGCCTTTTCCCCTGGTGTGCACATGCAGCATGATCCGCGTGGCCTTTTCCCGGTCCATCTTGAAGAAGTTCTCGAGGATGTGCACGACAAATTCCATGGGCGTGTAGTCGTCGTTCAATAATACCACCTTGTACATGGGCGGCTTGCGGGTTTTCGCCTCCTTTACGGCCGCCTTGTCCTCACGCAGAATTTGGTCTTGTTCAGCCATGCCCGATCTTCAGTGGTTCCCTGGTATCCATAGTATAGCGACTCGCCGCACAGCACTTAACCGTATCCCGAAGGCATTGCCTGGACTCCCTTGCGCCCGAATCCGAGACACTGCAAGCCAAACCCCGGCTCACCCGGACCGTGCAGATTTCCCTGCCCCGAAGTACAGCCCGAGTATAATTCACTGTTATACTGTGCTCCAAGATGCATTTCGAAATTCTTCAGATTAATAGATACTTATCAAATATTTACATCCTGTTCTTTTAAATTTATTTCAGATGGAACCCCGATGAGCTGGCATCCACACGTGACGGTCGCAGCCGTGATTGAACGCGATCAGAAATACCTGCTGGTCGAAGAGCAGGTCGAGGAATACCGGGTTTTCAACCAGCCTGCAGGTCACTGGGAACTGAGTGAGACCCTGATCGAGGCGGCCCAGCGCGAGACCCTGGAAGAGACCGGGTGGGAATTTTATCCGAATGCACTGGTCGGCATCTATTGCTGGAAACATCCGCATCTGGATGAAACCTTCCTGCGCTTTACCCTGTGCGGGGAGTGCAGCCGTGAACGCGTCCATGAAGACCTCGATGCAGGCATCCTGCACGCCGGCTGGTACAGCGCCGAGACCATTTTCGATTTGCCGGAACAAAGGCTGCGAAGCACCATGGTCACCCACAGCCTGCGCGATTACCTGAATGGCAACCGCTATGACCTGGGCATTATCCATACGATCCAGCAGAGCTGGTAGCCACGCCAGTCCTGCCCGGCGGACCGTGACATGAGCAAGGTCATGGTGGGCATGTCGGGCGGGGTCGATTCCTCGGTGGCCGCCTGGCTCTTGTGCGAACAGGGCCTGGAGGTTGAGGGCCTGTTCATGAAAAACTGGGAAGAGGACGACCGGGAGGAATACTGCGCCGCCGCGACCGACCTCGAAGATGCCCGGCAGGTATGCGAAAGGATCGGCATCCGCCTGCACACGGTCAATTTCTCAAGTGAATACTGGGATCGCGTATTCGAGTATTTCCTGGAAGAGTACCGGGCCGGCAGAACGCCCAACCCGGATATCGTCTGCAACCGGGAAATCAAGTTCCGTGCCTTCCTAGACCACGCCCTGGAGCTCGACACCGACTGCATTGCCACCGGGCACTATGCACGCTGCGAGGCGGGTCCCTCCGGGACCTGCCTGGGAAAGGCCCGGGACCGGCAGAAGGACCAGAGTTACTTTTTGCATACCCTGGGGCAAGACCAGCTGCAGAAATCACTTTTCCCCCTGGGCGACATCGACAAATCGAAGGTGCGCGAGATTGCCAGGGCACAGGCCTTCAAGGTGCACGACAAGAAAGACAGCACCGGGATCTGCTTTATCGGCGAGCGAAAATTCAGGGATTTCCTGAAGCGGTACCTGCCGGGCAAACCGGGACCGATCCTCTCAACGGATGGAGAGCACCTGGGTACACACGAGGGTGCCATGTTCTACACGATCGGCCAGCGCCAGGGCCTTGGCATCGGCGGACAGGCGCATTGGCCTGAAGGGGCCTGGTACGTCGCCGACAAGGACATCCCGTCCAACACCCTGTACGTGGTCCAGGGCAAGCAGCACCCTGCCCTGCTGCATTCGCGCGTGCTCGCGCAGTCGGTCCACTGGATTGCGGGGGAGCCACCCGCACACACGAAGGACCTCGTCGCCAAAATACGCTACCGCCAGCCCGACCAACGCTGCGCGGTCCGCCGGTGCGATGACGGCAGCTACGAAGCCTCCTTTGCCGAGCCGCAGTGGGCGGTCGCCCCGGGACAGAGCATCGTGTTCTACCGCCACGACCAGTGCCTCGGAGGAGGCATCATCACCGGGCGCGAAGCCTAGTGCGGACATCGTACAGGACGCCCATGTTCACCGTGACCCGAGACCAGACCATTGCACTTGCCGGTCTTTACCAGGCGCTGGCCCTGACCCAGTCGGTGGCACGGGACGGGAACATGACCGACTCCTGCCTGCCTGCCACCCTGGAAAGCGTCCTCAAGCTCGAACCGCAGGATTACCTGGACGTCTACGGCATGGCACAAAACCTGAGGCTCGGGTTGCGCATGCTGTCTGAAACCTCGGTGAACCGCAATGACGCAAGCACCATAGAACGGACCCGCCATGCCGTCAGCCTGATGCACCTGGAAAGCCAGCTGAACGCGGACGCGAAAGCCACACGTGCACTCGGCGACGATATCCGCGCCATTGCAACGCTGTACGATGCGCAGAACACCCCCGTCCAGGAGCTGGCTCAGGATCTTGGCCGCATGTACCAGGCGCACATCAGCCCGCTGGGGCCCAAGGTGATCATCAAGGGAAACCCGAGCTTCTTGAAAACCGATGAATATGCGAGCATGATTCGCGCACTTTTGCTCGCCGCGATACGAGCCATTGCCTTGTGGCGTCACGCACAGGGCAAACGCTTATCGCTCCTGCTGGGGAAGGCTTCGATGTTCAAGCACATCGAGACCCTGAAAAAAGAGGGTCTGCACTGAATTTTGTGCCTGTTTGAGTTTACCTGCAGTACAGAAATACCAGATAATTGCGATCTTTTTCCCAAGGACTCATCCTGGTGACGGATATTGAGGAGTTTGCATGAACAATAGTTTTGACACCCGCTCCAGCCTTACGGTGGACGGGGACAGTTACGAGATCTTCAACGTGGGCAAGCTGCCCGAGTCTGCCCGCCTGCCCTATTCCCTCAAGATCCTTCTGGAAAACCTGCTTCGTTGTGAAGATGGCCGCACCGTGACCCGCGAAGACATCGAGGCGATACTGCACTGGGACCCGAATGCAAACCCCGAAAACGAGATTGCCTTTCGCCCGGCACGCGTGCTGATGCAGGACTTCACGGGCGTCCCCGCCGTGGTTGACCTGGCGGCCATGCGCGATGCCATGAAGTCGTTGGGCGGAGATCCGGATAAAATCAATCCCCTGCAGCCTGCAGAACTGGTCATCGATCACTCCGTGCAGGTTGATCACTTCGGTTCCGGGCAGGCCTTCGACCTGAATGCCGCGCTCGAATTCAACCGCAACCGCGAGCGTTACAATTTCCTCAAATGGGGACAGAACGCATTTTCCAATTTCAAGGTCGTCCCGCCGGACCGGGGGATCGTGCACCAGGTCAATCTCGAATACCTGGCGCGCGTCATTTTCTCCCGGGAAAATGCGGGTGTACTGCAGGCCTACCCGGACACAGTGGTCGGAACTGACTCCCATACCACCATGATCAACGGAGTCGGCGTGCTGGGCTGGGGGGTCGGCGGGATCGAGGCCGAGGCCTCCATGCTGGATCAGCCGATCTCCATGCTGATTCCCCGGGTGGTCGGATTCAGGATGGATGGCCGGTTGCCGGAAGGCTCAACGGCCACCGACCTAGTGCTTGTCGTGGTGGAAATGCTGCGCAAGCACGGTGTGGTCGAGAAGTTTGTCGAGTTCTACGGGAAGGGCCTGGATGACCTGCCCCTGGCAGACCGTGCCACGATCGCCAACATGGCGCCCGAGTACGGGGCGACCTGCGGCATTTTCCCCATCGATCAGGAGACCATCCGCTACCTGGAGTTGACCGGTCGCAGCGCGCAGCAGATCGCACTGGTCGAGGCCTACGCCAAGACGACCGGCATGTGGCGCGACGGCACCGGCACAGATGCCCAGTACAGCGAACACATCGAGCTGGACCTGGGGACCGTGGTGCCGAGCCTCGCCGGCCCCCGGCGCCCGCAGGACCGGATTGCATTGAAAGAATCCAAGTCGATGTTCCTGCGCGACAAGCAGGCCCTGCAGGAAGAACGCAACATCCAGAGCAAGGGCAGTGCCCAGATCCAGGTGAACGGGGAATCCGTGACCCTGAATGACGGTGCGGTCGTCATCGCGGCCATCACCTCCTGCACCAATACCTCCAATCCGGGCGCCATGCTGGGTGCGGGACTGGTCGCCAGGAAAGCTACGCAACTGGGACTGCAGGTCAAACCCTGGGTGAAGACCTCACTGGCCCCCGGCTCGCGCGTGGTCACCGAGTACCTGGAAAATGCCGGGGTCATGAAAGATCTCGAGAAACTCGGCTTCCATAACGTCGGCTATGGCTGTACCACCTGCATCGGGAACTCGGGTCCTTTGCCCGAGCCGATCGCCGCGGCGATCCAGGAGCACGACCTGATCACGGCATCCGTGCTCTCGGGCAACCGCAACTTCGAGGGCCGCGTACATGCCCAGGTGCGCATGAACTACCTGGCCTCCCCGCCCCTGGTGGTGGCCTACGCCATCGCCGGTCGCATGGATATCGACCTGTACCAGGAGCCCCTCACGCAGGACCCGCAAGGCAACCCGGTCTTTTTGAGGGATATCTGGCCCAGCCAGCAGGAAGTTGCCGATACCGTGTCGAATTTCCTGTCTGCCGAACAGTACGTGCAGTGTTATGACGACGTGTACAGCGGCGAGGACAACTGGAACCACCTCGAGGCGGACCAGAGCCAGTTCTTTCCCTGGGAAGACTCCACCTATATCGCCAACCCGCCCTATTTCCAGGGCATGACACGCGCGGTCGAGGATGTCAGCGACATCCGCGGCGCCCACGTACTGGCCTGCCTGGGGGATTCGGTCACGACGGACCACATTTCACCGGCCGGCGCCATCGCTGCGGAAAGTCCTGCCGGAGAATACCTGCAGGGCCAGGGAGTCATCCCGGCCGACTTCAACTCCTACGGCTCGCGCCGTGGAAATCACAACGTCATGATGCGCGGAACCTTTGCCAACATTCGCCTGCGCAACAAGCTCGCGCCCGGCTCCGAGGGAGGCATCACCATCCATTTCCCGTCCGGCGAGCAGACTTCGATCTACGATGCGGCCATGCGTTACAAGAAAGACGGCATCCCGGTGATCATACTGGCGGGCCAGGAATACGGTTCCGGCTCATCCAGGGACTGGGCCGCCAAGGGCCCGTACCTGCTCGGTGTGAGCGCGGTGATCGCCGAGAGTTATGAACGCATCCATCGCTCCAACCTGGTGGGCATGGGCATCCTGCCGCTGCAGTACGCACCGGGAGATACCGCCGAAAGCCTGGGGCTCACCGGCCGGGAAACCTACAGTATCACCGGCCTGCAGAACGGCCAGGCCAAGTCCGTGACGGTGACCGCCGTCGATGAGGAAGGGAGCGAGAAGTCCTTTCAGGCCGTGGTGCGCATTGATACGCCGCAGGAAGTCGAGTACTACCAGAACGGCGGCATCCTGCACTACGTACTGCGCCAGCTGGCCGCCTAGACTGCCCGCTTCGACACCGCGCCCGGCCTATTCCTGGATTCCACCCCGGGTCAGTTGCGCCGGGTCAAGCAGTCGCTTGAGCTGCGCCTCATCGAGGTCCGTCATCTCCTTGGCGACTTCAAGCACCGGCTTGCCCGAGGCGTAGGCCGCCTTGGCAATCGCGGCCCCTTTTTCATAGCCGACGATACGGTTCAGCGCCGTCACGAGGATCGGGTTTCTGGACAGGGCATCCTGCAGTGCGTCCTCGTTCACCTGGAACCCCTCGATGGCCTTGTCGGCCAGGACCCGGGAGGCACTGGCAAGCAGTTCGATACTCTGCAAAAGGTTGTGCGCGATCACCGGGAGCATGACGTTCAACTGGAAGTTGCCGGACTGCCCGGCGACCGTGATGGTCGCATCGTTGCCGATCACCTGGGCGCAGACCATGCTCATCGCCTCGGGGATGACCGGATTCACCTTGCCCGGCATGATGCTGCTGCCGGGCTGCAGGGAGGGCAGGGAAATTTCCCCGAGACCCGCCAATGGTCCTGAGTTCATCCAGCGCAGGTCATTGGAAATTTTCATCAGGCTGACGGCCAGCGCTTTCAGCTGTCCGCTCAATTCGACCGCACCGTCCTGGCAGGCCAGTCCTTCGAACTTGTTGGGCTTGGATTCAAAGGCATACCCGGTCAGCTCGACCAGCTGTTGCACGACCTGGGCTGCAAACTCGGGGGACGCATTGATGCCGCTGCCCACCGCGGTTCCGCCCTGGGCAAGCTGGCGCAGCCGCATCAAGGTGTGCTCGATACGCTCTATGCCGTACTCGACCTGCTGGGCCCAGGCCTCGATCTCCTGCCCCAGGGTGACCGGCATGGCATCCATCAGGTGGGTGCGGCCGGTCTTGACCTGCGCTTGGTTCTGCGAGGCTTTCTCGCGCATCACCCTGACCAGGTGCACCAGTGCCGGCTTGAGGACCTGCTCGGTCTGCAGGCATGCGCTGACATGGATGGCGGTAGGAATGACGTCATTGGAACTCTGACTCATGTTGACATGGTCATTCGGATGCACGGGCTGGTCGGCGAGGGAACTTGCCAGCCGGGAGATCACTTCGTTGACGTTCATGTTGGTGCTGGTGCCCGACCCGGTCTGGAACACATCCACCGGGAAGTGCGCATCGTACTCACCGTTAGCCACCGACAGGCTCGCCTTGCGAATGGCCGATTCCGTGTCCTTGTCCAGCAGACCCAGTTCGACGTTGGCACTGGCACATGCGGCCTTGATCAGGCCAAGCGCATGGATGAACGAATCTGGAAGTGTCAGCCCGCTGATCGGAAAATTTTCCACAGCCCTTTGCGTCTGTGCGCCGTACAGGGCATCCGCCGGCACATTGAGCTCACCCATGCTGTCTTTTTCAGTACGAAACTTTGAATCGGTCATTGAAGATCTCCGGTCAGATGGATGTTGAATACGTAGGGCTGGGCAGCTGGAACTGATTGGTTTCCCGACGGTCCGGCATGGGGATTGTAGTATACTTGAATGATTGTACTGCCGATGCATGGATTTGCGAATTCCAAAATGAACCCCGCCGGTCGACTCACCGCGATTTCCCCCGTTGACGGTCGCTACGCAGACAAGACGGAACGCCTGAGTGAAATTGCCAGCGAATACGGACTGCTCAGGCAACGCCTGAGAGTGGAAGTGGGCTGGCTCAAGCACTTGTCGGATTGCGCCGAAATCCCCGAAGCGGAACCGCTGTCCCCGTCTGCACGCAAGTTCCTCGACAGTATCGTCCAGGAGTTCGATGTCGGCGAAGCGCAGGCGATCAAGGATATCGAGGCCCGGACCAACCACGACATCAAGGCCGTCGAATATTACCTGAAGGACAAGCTGGACTCGCACGAGGAACTGCGCGACCGGGTCGGGTTCATCCACTTTGCCTGTACGTCCGAGGATATCAACAGCACGGCCTATTCCTTGATGCTGGATGAGATCCGCATCGAAGTCCTGGCACCCGCCATCCTGGATATCGGCTCGAAACTCAAGGCCCTTGCCCATGAGCTGGCCGACCTGCCGATGCTCTCGCGCACCCACGGTCAACCCGCATCCCCGACGACGCTGGGCAAGGAGTTTGCCAACGTGCATGCGCGCCTGCAGGGACAGCTGGAGCGTTTCAGTACCGTGCGCCTGATGGCCAAGATGAACGGCGCTTCGGGGAACTACAACGCACACCGGGTGGCCTACCCGGAGGTCGACTGGGAAGTGCTCACGGCCGGTTTCGCCGAGAACCTGGGCCTCAGCCTGAATCGCTACACGACCCAGGTGGAGCCGCATGACTGCATCGCCGAGTACTGCGATGCATTGCGCAGGATCAACACCGTCCTGATCGATCTGTGCAGGGATACCTGGGCCTACATTTCCATTGGCTACTTCACCCAGAAAATGATCGAGGGCGAGGTGGGTTCATCCACCATGCCGCACAAGATCAACCCGATCGATTTCGAAAACGCAGAGGGCAATTTCGGCGTGGCCAATGCCCTGCTGGATCACTTTTCCTCAAAACTCCCGATCTCGCGCTGGCAGCGTGACCTCAGTGACTCGACGGTGCTGCGCAACCTGGGGGTGGCGGCTGCACACTGTGCGATCGGTTATCGATCCCTGTCGAGGGGGCTGGGAAAACTTGAGGTGGACGAGCGCCGGGTACTGGAGGATCTCGGCAATAATCTACAGGTGCTTGCAGAAGCCATCCAGACGGTCATGCGAAAACACAAGATCGATGGCGCCTATGAGAAGCTCAAGGAGCTGTCGCGTGGGCAGTCTCTGGAACCCCGCCAGATCGAGGACTTCATCCATTCGCTGGAACTCCCGGAGGAAGAAAAAGACAAGCTGCTGGCCCTCACACCTGCGAACTATACCGGGTTGGCCGCCCAGCTGGCCAAGAACGCCTGAACGGCCCCAAGGCCTCGGCTGCCGGCAAAAGATTCCCCTACCGGTACGCGAGTGCCTGCTGTGTCAAGACATGGCCCTCCTTATACGGCTGACCAAACGTCTTCGCCAAATATTGATATGTTATGTTATAACTTCTATTTGGAGGCAGGCATGGAATCATCTCTACCCGTAACCGTGTTGTCCGGGTTTCTTGGAGCCGGCAAGACGACGGTCATGAATCACGTCCTCAACAACTGTGAAGGCCTGCGGGTCGCGGTCATTGTGAACGACATGGGCGAGGTCAACATCGACGCCGATCTCCTCCGAGAAGACGTATCCCTCCAGCAAGTGGATGAGAGGCTGGTTGAGATGACCAACGGCTGCATCTGCTGCACGCTCAGGGAGGACCTGCTGGTCGAGGTCGCGCGCCTGGCAGACGAGCAACGGTTCGACTACCTCCTCATCGAATCGACCGGCGTCTCCGAGCCGTTACCCGTGGCGGAAACATTCACGTTCAAGGATGAGATGGGCCGCTCGCTGTCCTCGGTCGCCCGCCTCGACACCCTGGTTACCGTCGTCGACGCTTACAATTTTCCGCGGCTGATGGTCGAGGCTGAAAGCCTCAAGGACAAGGACATGGAGGTCGGCGAGGACGACGAACGCAATATCGCCGATCTCCTCGTTGACCAGATCGAGTTCAGCAATGTCATCGTGGCGACAAAAACCGATTTGCTCGATCGCGCTCAAACCGACGAACTGCTCGCCACACTGCGCCGCCTGAATCCCGGTGCCGAGGTACTCGTCGCGGAGCACGGAAAGATCGAGCCCGCCGCCATCCTGGGCACAAGCAGGTTTGATATGGCCGAGGCCGCGAACGCCCCGGGCTGGCTGGCGGAACTTCGTGGCGAGCACGTGCCGGAAACCGAGGAATACGGTATCGGCAGCTTCGTCTACCGGGCACGAAAGCCGTTTCACCCCCAGCGGCTCTACGACTTTCTCGTAAAGGGTTGGCGCCACGGCAACCTGGTTCGATCAAAAGGTTACTTCTGGTTGGCTTCACGTTACGACCTGGCGGGCTCCTGGTCCCAGGCAGGCGGCATCATGAATCACGGATTTGCAGGCCTGTTCTGGTCAGCGATGCCCAAGGATCAGTGGCCTGATCACACGGAACATCGAGCGGCGATCGAAAGCAAGTGCGAGCCGCCCTACGGCGATCGGCGCCAGGAGATCGTCTTCATCGGACAAGGACTCGACGAAGAACAGGCAAGTCGGGCACTGGACGCATGCCTTCTGAATGAGCAAGAACTTGCCGGCGGCCCGGACAGCTGGAAACAGCTCCCGGACCCTTTCCCGCAATGGACCCGTGAAATCGAGGAGGCAGACGTCTGATGCGACAGGTAATCAGTGATCAGCTGGGCGACTTTGCTGCGATCTACGATGAGGACGTGGAAATCGTCAGCGTGACACGCCCGCAGGCGCGCACTTGTGAAGCCTTGTCACAGCAGTTGATCCGTTCGCGTCAGGTTCCGCACTTACGATGGGTCCAGCCTGCAGATGATCCCGATGCCCCGGCGAGTGAGTTGCCAGCGACACTCGATGCCGACGTACATTCTGCACTGCTTGACCAAATCGCCGAGGCCAGCGAAATGCTAGGCGAACTTGTGGGCTGTGAACAGGTGGGTGTTCGACTCGAGGCACTGAGCGCTCCCATGTGCCCGCGCTTTCATGTGGATCATGTGCCTTGCCGCATGCTGATCACGCTCAGCGGAGCGGGCACAGAATGGATTGCCAACAGCGATGTCGATTGGGCGGTCTTCGCCGATCTTGAAACCACGGCACTTCCCGTCCAAGCCAGCCGGCAGATCCAGCAATTGACCACTGGCCACTGGTCGTTACTGAAGGGTGGCGCGTGGAACAATCGCTTTGCCGGTGTCGTTCACCTATCTCCCCACGGTGCCGGTGAACGCATGCTTCTGTCGCTCGATCCGGTTTTTTGAACCGCCGACGTCGATCGGACCTCGCAAGCGAACAAATGATCCGTTGGGCGAACCGCCCGCACCCGCCAGGACGCTGCATCAATTCGGCGACGAATTTTACTCAGGCTTTTTCGATTCCAAGGACCCGAAACGGTCCGCCAGGGGGGCTTTACAGTACCTGCAGCAAGGCCTCATAGTCTTCCTGTGTGTCCACTCCGATGCCCGGTACCGACCGGCACATCTCCACATGAATCAGGCTGCCGTGTTCGAAGGCTCGCATCTGCTCCAGCGACTCCTTTTTTTCCAACCGCGACCTTGGCCACCGGGTGAACCTGCACAGAAAACCTGCGCGATAGGCATAGATCCCCAGATGACGATAGACGGTTTGACCAGCGGGTGTCTCAAAGGCTTCCATACTCCGGCTGAAGCCGGTAGCGATATTGTCACGATCATGGACGACCTTGACGACATTCAGGTCGCCCTTCTCATGCCCGCCCTCCAGTCCGGTACACAGGGTTGCAATGTCAACCCCCGGGTGGCGGCCCAGATTGGCCGCAACCTGCGCGATGTTCTCTCCCGGCATCATCGGCTCATCCGCTTGCAGGTTCACGATGATGGTGTCCTCGGGCCAGGTATTGCGTTGTATGACCTCCGCAATCCGGTCTGAACCGGATGTATGCTCTGTCGAAGTGAGGCAGGCCTCGGCGCCAAAAGCCTGTGCCGCCTCTACGATCCTCGAGTCGTCGGTGGCGACCAAGACGTGGGTTGCGCCGCTCGCACAGGCATTCCTGTAGACATACTCGATGATGGGTTTGCCGTGCACTTCCAGCAACACCTTGCCCGGCAGCCGGGTCGATGCATAGTGTGCAGGGATGACTACCTTGAAATCCATAAGCAGGGGTTGGCGGACAGGTGAAGCTCGATGCGCGTCCGGCGCTACAGGCTCTTGTACTTCTCGTATTCCTCGTCGCTGAGTGACCTGGCCTCATCCTCGAGCATGACCGGGATGCCGTCTCGAATCGGATAGGCAAGCTTGGCAGAAGTGGAGATCAGCTCCTGCTTTTCCTGGTCATACTTCAGGGGCCCCTTGGTGACCGGGCAAACCAGAATATCAAGTAGTTGCTTTTGCAATCGGGATTCCTTCGATCAGGGTCGATATCCGTTGTTCCAGGGCCGCGTTGGCCTGCACTATTATGGGTAGATACCAGATGTCGCTGTCAAGGAAAGTCTCACACTTCACGGCGTCTTTTTCTGTCATCAGTATCGGCGCATCATCGCCGAACTCGAGGTCTGCCCTCACATAGGCGTGGTGGTCCGGGAAGGCGTGCTCGATGATGTGAAGACCCGCCTGCTCAAGCATCCTGAAAAAGCGCCCGGGATTCCCGACGCCTGCCACGGCATGCACCGCGCGCCCGCGAAACGCCTGCAGGGGTTTTCGCACTTCGTGCAGGTTCAATGCGTGGAGTTCTTGCGGCTGCACCTCGAAACACGGGCCCTGTGGATCACCCGGCCCGTTTCGCACCACGAGGTCGCAGCGTCGAAGGCGTGACGGCGGCTCACGCAGGGGCCCCGCCGGCAGGCACCGGCCGTTGCCGAACTCGCGCTCGCCATCGATGACCGCGATCTCGAAATCACGCCCCATCGCATAATGCTGCAGCCCGTCATCCGACAGCACTACGTCCGGGTGGGTGGAGTCTACGAGCCGTGCCAGTGCCTGGGCTCGATCGGCCGCCGCCACCACCGGGCAGGCGGTCTTTCTTGCCAGCAGCAGGGCCTCATCGCCGACCTCCTCGGCGCGGCTGTCCGTGCCGACTTCAACCACCCGGTCGGTGCGGGTGCCCCCGTAGCCGCGGGTGATGATGCCGGTCTTCAGCCCCCGCTGGCAGCACTGCCCGGCCAGCCAGACCAGAAAAGGGGTCTTGCCGGTACCGCCCACCGTGATGTTGCCCACCACGATCACGCAGGCCGGGGATGGGCTGCGCGCACCGCCTGCGAGCCGGTAATACGCCCGCCTGAGGGCAACGATCGACCGGAACATCCAGGACAGGGGCAACAGCAGGACGGAAAGCGTGCTGTTCGAATACCAGACCTTTTCGGGATCGAAGTTCAGTGCCACGAAGCAGGTCCCGATGCCCCTACAGGTCCACGGAGACGTCACGCGCCTGCAACCGGTACAGCCCGGCGTACACGCCGTCGCGCTCCAGCAGCTCCTGGGGCCGGCCGATCTCTGCAATGCGGCCCTTGTCCATCACCACGACCCGGTCCGCTTTTTCCGTAGTCGACAGGCGATGCGCGATGATCAGTGTCGTTCTGTTCTTCTGCAAGGCCTCCAGGGCCTCCTGGATGTACTTCTCCGATTCGGAATCCAGTGACGAGGTCGCCTCATCCAGGATCAGCACCGGGGCATCCCTGAGCAGCGCCCGGGCAAGCGCGACCCGCTGGCGCTGGCCTCCCGACAGCAATACGCCATTCTCGCCGACCTCGGTATCCAGCCCGTCCGCCAGCTTGTCCGTGAACTCCAGCACGTGGGCGGCCCGGGCGGCCTGCAGCACCCGCTCATCGTCGGACTTCACATCTTTTGCATAGGCGATATTGTTCGCAATCGTATCGTTGAACAGAACGACTTCCTGGTGGACGAAGGCCATCTGTGCCCGCAGGGAAGCCAGGCTGAATTCCCGGATGTCGGTGCCGTCGACCAGGATGCTGCCCTGGTCGGCATCGTAAAACCGGGGCAGCAGGTTCACGATCGTGCTCTTGCCGCTGCCGGAGCGGCCCACGAAGGCCACGGTTTCCCCCGGCGCTATGCTCAGGTTGATGTCAGACAGCGCCTGCTCATCCCGGGAGGTGTACTTGAACCCGACCCCGCGGTACTCGATTTTCCCCCGGCAGGTCTTGAGCGTCCTGCCGGTGGATTCGTGTTCCTTTTCCGTATCGATCAGCTCGAACACGCTTTCGCCTGCGGCAATGCCGGTCTGCAGGATCTCGTTCACCAGGGTGAGCTTTCGGGCCGGGGTCAGGATCCAGACCATCGCCACGATGAAGGCCACGAACTCCCCTGCGCTTTCCCCGGATGCCATGACCGGGCGGGCCGCCACGGCCAGCACCACGACCAGCACGAAGCCGACCAGCATCTGGATCACCGGAGTGCTGGCCGCCTTGGTCATGACCTTCCTCAGGTAGGAACGGCGGTAGCCTTCGTTGGCCAGCCCGAACTTGCGGATTTCATAGTCCTGCCCGCCGAACAGCTTGACGATGCGGTGTCCGGTGATGCTTTCCTCGACGATGTGGGTGATCTTGCCGACGGACTGCTGGATGCGCGTACTGTACTTCCTGAACAGGCGGCTGGTATAGCCGACCACCGCGGCGATGACCGGGGCCACCACCAGGAAAATCAGGGTCAGCTTCCAGTTGTTGTACATCATCACGCCGAGCAAGAAGATGATCTTGGAAGTATCTTCCACCAGGCTGCGCAGACTTTTCGAAGCCGCCCCGATCACATGCTCGACGTCGTAGGAAAATTTTGACAGCAGGTTGCCGGTCGCCTGGAAGTCGAAGTACCGGGCCGGCAGGAACTGCAGCCGGTCAAACATCTGCTGGCGCAGGGCCTTGATCACGTACGCACCCACATAGCCGATGTAGTAGGTGCCGGTAAAATTCGCGATCCCGCGCAGCACGATCACCACCAGCAGCACCATCGGGATCCACTTGATCTCATCGTAATTCTTGTCCACGAAAGCGCCGTCGATGAAGGGCCCGAGCAGGTACACGGTCAAGGCATCCAGCCCCGAGAACACCAGCAGGGACACCGAACCCAGCAGCAGGTACGGCCACTTGGAAAAGGTGTAGCCCAGCAGGCGGGAATAGGTCTGCCAGCTGGTCGTGGGGGAAGCGCTCGTGGACATGGCCTGCGGGGTACTCAAGGGTGATGTGCGGCTTCGGCCGCCGACAGTCGGCCGTCGATCAGTTCATAGGTCATGTCCATGGACTGCGCAACACCCGGGTCATGCGTCACGACGACCAGCGCCATATCCAGTTCCCTGCACATCTCGAGCATCAGGGCTTGCACCTGTTCGACATTCTTCTGGTCGAGATTCCCCGTGGGCTCATCGGCAAGCACCACCTGTGGCTCGGTCACCAGGGCCCTGGCGATCGCAACGCGCTGCCTTTCTCCACCGGAGAGCTCCGCCGGTTTGTGCTTCATGTGTCCGGACATGCCCACCTTGGCGAGGAATTCCTGCGCCTGGCCGAGTGCCCTGGATACAGGCCAGCGGCGCCACAGCAGCGGGATGGCGACGTTCTCCAGGGCGGTGAACTCCGGCAGCAGATGGTGGAACTGGTAAATGAAGCCCAGTGCACGGTTTCGCAGCTGCCCGCGCTCTGCATCCGAGAGGCTGGACATGTCCCGCCCGCACACTTGCACCGTGCCGGAATCCGGGGTATCCAGACCTCCCAGCAGATGCATCAGTGTGCTCTTGCCGCTGCCGGACACACCGATAATCGCCTGCCGGCTGCCCGCCTCGACGCTGAGGTCCACGCCCTTGAGCACCTGCACATGCAGCGGGCCGCTCTCAAACGTGCGCACCAGTGAATCGCATTGCAGGACTTCGCCCATGGCACTTACTCGTAGCGCAACGCCTCGGCGGGCTGGGTGCGCGAGGCTTTCCATGCCGGGTATAGGGTTGCCAGCACGGTGAGCACGAAGGCCAGCGTGCACACGAGCACCACATCCACCGTGTCGATTTTCGAGGGCAGGTCATTGATGGGGTAGATATTGTCGGACAGGAACTTCATCCCGAAATAGGCTTCGATCCTGCCGATGATGGTTTCCAGGTTGGCGGCCAGCAAAAGGCCGAAGATGGCTCCGAGGAGGGTCCCCACGAGGCCGATCACCGTTCCCTGGATGACGAATATGCTCATGATTCCTTTCGGCGTGACCCCGAGGGTGCGCAGGATGGCGATATCGCTTTGCTTCTCGGTGACCACCATGACCAGTGCAGAGACGATATTGAACGCGGCGATCAGCACCAGCAGGGACAGGATGATGGCCATCATGATTTTCTCGATCCTGAGGGCACGGAAAAACTGGCTGTTGTGCTGGGTCCAGTCGGTCACCCAGTAGTCCTCGCCCAACTGGGTGCGCAGCCCCTGGGTGAACAGGGGCGCATCGAACAGGTCCTCGAACCTGAGACGCAACCCGGATACGGCATCGCCCAGGCGAAACAGGCGCCTGGCATCCTCGATGTGCATGACCGCCGTATTGCGATCGTACTGCGGCACCCCCACGGAATAGATGCCCACCACAGTAAAACGCCTGAGCCTCGGCACGATGCCGGCCGGGGTGACGTTCGCCTCCGGAGTCAGCACGGAGACCTTGTCCCCCGTTGCCACGCGCAGATAACCGGCCAGGTCCTCGCCCAGCAAGATGCCGTATTCGCCGGCATGCAGCACCCCCAGGTCGTCGTCGAGCACCAGGTCGCCGATCCGGGAGACGTTCCCTTCAAGTGCAGGATCCACCCCGTTGAGCATGGCACCGGTCAGGCGCCTGCCGCTGACGATCATGCCCTGCGCCTGGACATAGGGTGCGGAACCCTTGATCTCGTCATTGTCCCTGAGCTTGTCCTGCAGCCCCTGCCAGTCCTGCAGGACGCCGGTCATCTCCATTGCGGTCGCATGCGAGGTCATTCCCAGGATCCGGTGCTTGACCTCGTGCTGGAAGCCGTTCATGACAGACAGCACGGTAATCAGCACGATGATGCTGAGCGCAATCCCGAGTACGGAAATCAGCGAGATGAATGAAATGAAGTGATTTCGCCTTTTGGCACGCAAGTAGCGTGAACCTATAAAAAGCTCAAGGGGTTGGAACATCAATTCGTATCCAGCTGTGTATGACGGGCCAAATGAACTGTAATGTGTGTATCTACCGGCCGTTATGGAATACCAAACACGTGCAAGTATACCCGCTTGGCCGCATCATGACCGATTCCGCGGTTGCAGGGCTTCACGGTGCATGCAGGTGTGATGCAGGCGGGTACGTCCTGTGACCCCTGTTTCGCGATAAATTATACTAGGTTGATAGAGGAAAACCTGCCAGACCCATGAGAATGAAACCCGAAGCCCGTCACATCGACCGAGGGACATGACCCGGTGAAATCCGCCTCACTTTTTTCCAGCTATGAGGTCGATCCCGCCTTCTATGACGAGATGTTTTCAGCCACGGGCGTGCCGCGCGAACATTCTAAGACACTCTGGGAACATCTTGGCGCCATGTCCGGTGCCGACATCGCGGCCCTGCAGGACCGGACGGAACAGTCCTTCCTGCACGAGGGCATTACCTTTTCCGTATACGGGGATGAAAGTGCACAAGAGCGCATCATCCCGATCGACCTGCTGCCCCGGGTGCTGGATGCCGGCGAGTGGGGACTGATCGAGCGCGGACTGCGCCAAAGACTGCATGCCCTGAACCTCTTTCTCGCGGATATCTATGCCGAGGAGCCCGCGCAAATTCTTTGTGATGGCATCGTGCCCGCAGACCTCGTCTACGGCTGCCCGCAATACCGCACCCAGATGCGCGGGGTGCAGGTACCCCTGGGCATCCATGTTTTCCTTTGCGGCACCGACCTCGTTCGCACCCATGACGGTTTCATGGTCCTGGAAGACAACCTGCGCGTGCCTTCCGGGGTCTCGTACATGCTGGCCAATCGTCGCGCGCTGAAGACCAGCATGCGCAACCTGTTTCGACTGCACAGGGTCTGTGGCATCGAGCAGTACGGCAAGCTGCTTCGACAAACCCTGGCCGAGTTTGCTCCCGCCGGGGTCGCTGACCCCTGTATCGTCCTGCTCACACCGGGCGTCTACAACTCCGCCTACTATGAACACATGTTCCTGGCGCGCGAGATGGGGGTGGAGTTGGTACAGGGCAAGGACCTGCTGGTTCACAACGGATTTATCTACATGCGAACGACCGACGGGTTACGGCGTGTAGACGTCATCTACCGCAGGATTGACGACGACTATATCGACCCGCTGGCCTTCAGGCAGGACTCCCGGCTTGGCACACCCGGCCTGTTCTATGCCTACCGCATGGGAAACGTCGCCATTGCCAATGCCCCGGGGACCGGGGTGGCCGATGACAAAAGCCTTTATGCGTACGTCCCGGACATCATCCGCTACTACCTCAACGAAGAACCCCTGCTGGCCAACGTAGAGACCCACCTTTGCCGAGAACCCGAGGGCCTGGAATACACGCTCGACAATCTGGAGCAGCTGGTGGTCAAGGTGGTCGGCAGCTCCGGGGGCTACGGCATGCTGGTGGGGCCGCACGCAAGTGCGGATGAGCGCGCCGCCTATGCCGCCGAGATCCGCAAGGACCCGGCCAACTACGTCTCGCAGCCTACCCTCAACCTCTCCTGTGCGCCCTGCCTGACCGACGAAGGCGCCGCCCCCCGCCACGTGGACCTTCGCCCGTTCGTCCTGTGCGGCCAGGAAACACGCCTGGTCCCGGGTGCGTTTTGCAGGGTGGCGCTGCGCCCCGGTTCCCTGGTCGTCAACTCGAGCCAGGGAGGCGGGGGCAAGGACCTCTGGGTATTGCCCCCGTAACGCCATGCTGTCACGCAACGCACAGGGGCTGTACTGGATCAGCCGCTACCTCGAGAGGGCCCAGCACGGCTGTCGCCTGCTGGCCGATCAGCTGCGGACCCTGGAAGACCGTCCGGTGGAGGAGATCGACCAGACCTGGCGACGTCTGTACGCCAGTCTCGACCGTGAACCGGTAGGTGGCAGTCTGGAGTCCAACCTCGATGACGAGGATTTCATGCTGGCCGACTCCTACACGCTGGCAGACGATTTGACCTTCGAATCCAACAACCCGGACTCCATCCTCAACTGTATCGCCATGGCACGCGAAAATGCCCGCCAGGTTCGAAACGTGATCAGCAAGGACATGTGGTATTGCCTGAACGTGGCCTACCTGAAGCTGTCCAAGGTCGGCATCGCCGATGTCTGGGATGATCGCCCGGGCGACTTCTATCTGCATGCCGAGGATACGATCCGGACATTCTCGGGAATCGTCGACAGCACGGTGTATCGCGATGATGGCTGGCACTTCATTCAGCTCGGGCGCTTTGTCGAGCGGGTGCAGCTTCTTGCCGCACTGATCGAGGCCCAGATTGCCGTGTTTCCCCTGGACGAGGCTCACATCGAATCCGAATGGCGCTCGCTGCTGCAGGTCTGCGAAGCCCGGAGCACTTTCAGCCGCCGCTACTCGCTGGAATACCAGCCGGTCAACGTGATCAACTTCCTGGTCAGCGACATGCGCCTTTCCCGTTCGATCCGGTACGCGCTAGCACGCATCGTCGAGGCACTGGAACGCGTCTCGGAAAAACGCCCGGCCCAGGAAGCACATCGCCTTGCAGGACACATGGCCGCGTACATCGACTTCGACTGGCCAAGGCACAACCTCAACGATACGGATGCGACCCGAACGGTGTTGCGAAAACTGCGCGATACCAGCCGCAAGGTACACGAGAATATCGAAACCACCTACTTCGAGTACGAGATCGAGGACACGCCCGGCGCATGAAATCACCCGAATCCTGCCAGTACCTGATCGAGCACCGCTGCAATTTCCAATACGAGACAGTGGCTCACGGCAGTGTCATGCTCTTGAGGCTGTACCCGAGGGAGGATGCAGGCCAGCAGGTCCTGGACTTCGACCTGCATATCGAGCCACTGACCATACCCACCCCCTGCACGGATGCCTTCAAAAACCGCTGCCACCTGATCAACATCCACCGGGCGCACCAGCGAACCGTACTGCACGCCCAGGCCCGCGTAGCTGCGGGCCCGGGCCCGCAGTTACCCGACGATCACAGCGCGGGGAGCTGGGAGGTCTTGGCAGAGAGCACGGACCGCGTGCGCCTCTGGGAATTCCTGAATTCGAGCCGCTTTGTCTACGCCTGCGAGCCTCTCAGGGCATTTATCGCAGCACAGGGAATCGAGCGGGGCCGTACTCCGCTCTCATCCCTGCTGCAGGCCGCATCGAAACTGTACGAAGCCTTCAGCTACACGCCCGGGAGTACCCGCGTGGATTCCACCATCGAACACATCCTGAAAACCCGCCAAGGCGTCTGCCAGGACTACACGCACGTACTGATTGCCATCGGGCGCGCCTGGGGAATCCCAAGCCGGTACGTGTCAGGCTACCTGCATCTGGAGGGAATCGGCAATGAGCAGACGCCGGCCGGTGCGAGCCACGCCTGGGCGGAGTTCTGGATTCCTGACCTCGGCTGGGTAGGCATTGACCCCACCAACAACACGCCAGCAGACCACCGCCACATCCGCATGGCCATCGGGCGTGATTACGCCGATGCCGCCCCGACGCGAGGTACCTATTTCGGCGGCGGGCACTCCAGGCTCGAAGTGTGTGTCACCGTGACGAACACGGATGAACCCGTATCCGCCGCCCCGCCCCATGCCGAGCCTGCGAACCTGTCCCGGGTCCCGACGGCGTCCCATCCGCCCCAGGCAAGCCTTGAGCAATAGCACTGAGCTATCGGGCCTCTAGAACCGGTACTTGAGGTTCGCGCTGACGGCAAACATCTCGATATCATCCAGCTTGATGCCGCCGCTGACAAGCTCGCGGTCTCCCCCCTGCCCGGCCTGTGCCGGGGTGAGCAGGTACGGCGGGTGGCCGCGCAACGGATCCCAGACCACGCCGCTGTCCTTGAGAGAATCGAAGTCCACCCAGCGCCCCTTGATCCCGAGCGCCATGGCGTCGGTCAGTGCGTAATCGACCCCGAACAACAAAAGCCTGTATCAGAATTTCACGGACCAGCCTGCTCCGATTTCAAACTGCTCCATGCTGAGCCGGACCGTCTGCGTGGGATCAAAGGGATTATGCCCTTTCACGGAATTGCCTAAGGCGTGCATGGCCTCAAGCGTGATATCGCCGACCCGCGTGGTGACCGTTGCGCCCAGAGTAATGTGATCTTCAACCACGGCCGGTGCCAGGAGATTGAACAGCACCTGGTCACTGCCGATGGGCTGGCTGGCATGGCTGTAACCGATTCGCCCGATGACATGGGGGCTGGCCTGCCACTGCAGCCCGACCTTGAAGATATCCATGTCATCCCAGCCGAACCCGGCCCCGCGATCACCGCCGAGACAGCTTTCAAGGTCCTGTCCGCCCAGGGCCGGGCAGTCAAACAGGTTCTGCACCCCATTGCTGATCGCATCGCTGTCCCCGTACCAGATACGCTGATAATCCGCCACGAGCGTCATGTTTTCAGCCACCTCGATGGCCACGCCGGCCCACAGGGTGGAGGGGATGTCGAAGCTGCCGCCTTCTGCAAACAGGTCCGCGTAGTCCTCCCATCGTTCCATGTCGATCTTCGTGCGATACGAGACGCCCAAGTCCGCTACATCGGCGATATCCCTGGCCAGCATGCCCACCTGCAGACCCCAGCCGTAGGCGCGGTCGGTACCGTTTTGGGTCAGATGAGCCGGCATCCGGGCCCCCTTGCTTGACACGAAGGTTTTCGTGAACGGCGCAAATGCATCCAGGCCGTTACTTCGAAAAGTCTGCATCGTCAGCAGCGGGCTGACCCCGACCGAGAACCGGTCCGAGAATTGACGTGCATACGAAAGATTGAAGAACACCTGCATCAGGTCCACACCCGCAGTCCCTGCGCCCAGTGCACCGGGGAAAGAAACGCCGGTACCGCGCATCCCGAACGGATCAAATGAGGCACTGCCCGATTTGTAGGAGGTGTTCATGCCGCCGTTGCCGTACACGGAAAACCCTACGGCATCCTGTTCACTCAGCATGTAATTGAGCCCGAAGCTCGGAATGATAAAACCACGGTTGCGGCTCGTCCCGGACTCGGCTCCGAGGGTGAATGCACCGCCGCTGCCATGGGCCAGGCTGGTGCTGGGCGAGTAGCCGCGGTCGGGCTTGAACAGTACTGCACCTATATCATAGCGATTGCCGACAAAGGCCATGCCGGCAGGGTTGCTGGCACCCGCCATCGCATCTTGCGGAAAGGCGACACCGGCCCCTGCCAGGGCACGGTTCTTGAGTCCCGTGCCATGTGAAAAATAGCCATTGGTGGCCCCGGACAAGGCCGGGACCAGCAGAAATATCAGCATGATGATGACTTTTTTGACTTCCATTTCGCTACCCTCCCTGTAAACAGGTTCAGCTTGTAAAATGCTGCATGCATTCAAGATCCACCAACACATGGAGTGCGGCACACCGGCCAAAGTTCCAGCGCAAAAGTACTGCGCTCAATAGTAAGATGAGGCCTTGTGGATCTTTTTCAAGGGGGTTGTGTCATCCGGTGATGCCGCAGTCCTGATGATCCAGCCGACCCGGATGAAATTGCTGACCCTCATATGCCTGTCCTGCGCGACCTGCCTGGTACACGGGGAATGGGAGGCCGAAGAGACAGCCACCATGGGGACCACCGTGCGCGTCGAGGTCTGGCATCCGGATGCGCAAATACGCCGGCAGGGGATCAATCGAGCGCTGCAGGCCATGGAGCGTGTGAACCGCTTGATGAGCCCTTATATCGAAGATAGCCAACTATCGAAAATCAATCAATTTGCACATGAGAAGCCGGTCCCTGTCAGTCGTGAACTGTTTGAAGTGATCCGGAAATCAGTGGACGTATCCGTGTTGACGAAAGGCGCTTTCGACATCACGTATGCAAGCGTTGGGCACTTGTACAATTATCAAAAACAGACCAGACCCAGTGACGACAAACTCCGCCATGCAAAGGGGCTCATCGATTACAAGAACATCGTTCTGAACCAGGAAATGCAGGCCGTCTCCTTTTTGAAACCCGGCATGAAAATCGACCTCGGCGGAATTGCCAAGGGGCATGCTGTGGACCGGGCTATCCAAGGGCTGGCGGAGCTTGGAATCCGGCATGCCCAGGTCACTGCAGGCGGAGACATGCGCATGCTGGGCAACCGTTTGGACCGCCCGTGGAGGATCGGAATCCGCGACCCTCGAAAACCCGGGCAAATTGCCATGACCTTGGCCCTCCAGGACCAGGCCCTGTCCACTTCCGGGGATTACGAAAGATCCTTTTCAAAAGACGGCACGCTATACCATCACATTCTCGATCCCGTCACCGGGGACTCGGCTCGGGAAGTCTCCAGTGTCTCGGTCCTGGGGCCGGATGCGATCATGACCGACGCACTTTCCACCAGCGTGTTTGTACTCGGTGTTGAAAAAGGCCTGCTGCTGATCAACGACCTGGATGCGGTGGAGGCGGTGATCATCGACGGCGAGGGAAAGCTCCACTTTTCGGAGCACTTCCAGACCGAGCTCTGAAAGCCGCCGTGCACACTGAAATCCCGGGTCCGCCGCTATCCCGTCGGCCGACTCAGCGCCGGGTAACCCATAGAACGATTCCCGTGATCGACAGCACCAGTATCAAGATGCCTGCCGCATCAATCACGTACACTCCATACTTGCCCAAAAACCGCCCGCTGTGCAGGTCAAGCAGAAAACGCTCCCAGCTGATCTGCGAACTCATGTCGTAGGCTTCGATAATGTCCTTGAGATCGGGGGGTGTAGCAGACGGAGTCACCCATCCCGGATCGTGCTGGCGAACTTCCCGCCAGAGCGCAAAGCCGTTGCCGGCTTCCCAATGAGTACTCGCACCGCGTATCACCACCGTGTCATCAGCGGTCAATGCAATCCCCAGCGGAAACTCATGCAAACCGTCCTGGACCGTGATTTCATCGATCACCCGACCGGCGGAATCACAGACAAGGACAGTGTCCAATGTGGCGATGACAATGTCATCGTGGAGAATGACTGCGCCATGCATCACTTCTGCCTTAACAGGTATCGGTTTCCCGGACAGATAAAGGGTCTCGCCAGCATGGGAGATCACCTGCTCGCCGACGTTGAAGCTGGTGATAGGATTCGGCTTGATGCCGTAATAGCGGAGCAGCCAGGTATTCGACAAGTGCTTGGTCGGCAGCTTCAGGGCATCGCTGTGCTGGATCACGATGCCGGTCACCACCAGGAAAAAGATAAACAGCGCAGCGGTCAAACCGATACTGCGGTGCCATACAAACAGGTCGCGCGGCATGGATATAGGTTAGCTCAGCAGGTGCCCTCGGTCACGTGGGCATGAAGCATCAGGGCAATTTTGGAGAGTTTGGTCACGGCTTGAACCGACAGTGTCGCTCCTGAAATATTATCGATCCTTTTGGTGAGGTGGTTGTCAGACAGCCTGGCATCGATAAACTGTTCGCCGAAGTAGTCGTGTTTTACCTCCCAGCCACGGCTTTCCCGAAAGATCAGGACCTTGACCTTTTCAAGCCCTGTGGAGTTGACCACGAATCCTGTGGTAATGAAGCGCTCCTTGCCGATTTCCTCCAGAATCCAGGCACTGCGACACCCTTTTTGCCAGTAAGGCACCCGAATTTTCTTGTAGCGATGCCCGAGGATGGTCTTGACGCGCTTGGACAGGTCGCCTGTCAGGAGGATGCGCTGGGCCTCGGGAACCTCGCTGAACGTAACTGCCAGGAACTTTTCAGGGGTCTGGTACACCCCCTTGGCCTGCAGCGTACCGGACAACCCCATGAGAAGGGCGACGAGGAGAAACCTTTTCAAGCTGATGCCTTAATCTATAGAAATTAAGGGATGCTCCCGGCACCGTCGCCCTGCTCACTTTATAGAAACGGCCTGCAATCAGAACATCCAGCCGACGCCCAGATCAAAGCCGTCGAAATCCTTTCCTTCGTCACTGCTGTTGTCATGCTCCCGGTCCTTGTAATTGGCCTTGACTACAGCATTGGGGTGCAACCACCAGTTGAAACCCAGTTCCCACTGTTCGAACTGGTCTTGCGTACGGGCGCCTTCCACCTCCTGGTAACTCGCATACAGACCGAGCCAGTCCACCGGCTTGTAGCTCGGCGTGATGTACCAGCCATCCTGCTCATCCGCACCACTTTCTGCATCTTCAATGTCGCCATCGAGTTCCCACTTCGCATACAAGGCCGTCAATCCGAACGGGCCTTTGCTGAGTACCGCATGCGCTGTATAGAGCTGCGCATCCTCGATCATGTGACCCTCTTCCTGGTTGGCATCCTTCTGGAATTGTACAGAGCCAGCCAGTTCCAGTCCCGGCATGCCGGTATAGCGCAGGCGCACCGTGGTGGCCAGATCCTCGGCATCCACGTTGGATGCTTTTTGCCGCCCGCTTCGGATACGGCCGCTATCGGGAATCTTCAAACCAGAGTGAACCGCGAGGTCCGCACTGAATCCGTTGTCCCAGCGATGGGTCACGCCGGCTCCGATTTCCCACCAGGTGGACGGGATGATGATGTTTTCCACGACGTTTCTCTCGACCCCGTAGTAGGTCGGCGGCTCATGGGTCTCATTGAGGATACCGGCCGGCACCAGGAATACCCCTGCCCGCACCTGGGTGTGATCGCTCATGTCGTACTCAAGATACGCCTGCTCCATCTCAACTTCACCGCCCAATGGGTCACCATCCGGTTCGACGCCGCCATGCTCGATCTCGAACTCGGATACCATGCGCAGGTTGTCGCTGAAATCCTTGTTCAAAAAGATGACGAAACGATGGAGATCGGCATCATCCTTGTCATTCGCACTGTCATCTGCATCGTAATTGTTGTAGTGCACTTCGCCGTAACCGCCCAGTGAGATCCCTTCGAACACGGCCATCGGGCCTTCTTCAACAACTTCGGCAGTGGCCACGGCGATCTCTGTAGCCTCATCCGCCTTTTCTTCAGCACGGGCTGCCGCATCCATGGCCTTTTTCTGCTCGGACATCAGGAATTCGACCGCCTTTTTCAGACTCTCGTATTCTGCTTTGTCCACCATGATCATTTCGGCATGGCCAGGCAGGGCCAAGGCTACCACCACCAGACCCAGCCAAAATCGCAACTTAAGGACACGTGAAAACATTGGTATCTCCCCAGAAAATGTTCATTTATGGTGCGTATATTACATTTTTATTTCGATGAATCAAAGTATTAATGATAATAATAACTATTGACATAAATATTAACTCAAGGCCAGTGTACCCTGGGGATCAGCAGTTTCTAAGGATAAGAGTTCCCTAAAGGCAAGGCCCGCGGCTTGCAGTCCTGAAGTGGGGTTCCAGACTCCATGCAAGACAAGAGTACTCTGCTGCCCTGGCGAAGATGACAACCGCCACAGACCAACATCAAAGCGGCACACCCGGAGAGATTCGAGCTCCTGATTGCCTGGTTCGCAGGCAGCAGGCAAGCACAAATTGTGGGATATTATGTGCTGAAGACGTGTAGTGTGCCCAAAAGGCCACCTGCCGGGCACACCATGCTGGGTGTAATAGATCGCATGGAGTAGACACCTGGCAGGCAGCGCAACTCTTTAATTCCTTCTAAAGAATCTTGAGTCAACTTTTGCCTTACTTTTATTCGCGATAACTGTAAATATCGGGAGTAAACTTCCAGGGCTTGTACCGGTGATATGGAGGTCTCCGCATGCACCTCACCCGATACCGTGTTGAGCGTGCGTTTGGCCGGCTGCCTGAATGACGCTACGGGGAGCGGCTGCTGGTGCGGAAAAGCGGGGCGGCCAAGTTCGCCGAGTGGATCGGGCGGGCAGGCATGTGCGTGCCCGGGGGGATTGCTGTGCATGCATCCCGGGAGGAACCGCATGCCAGGACCGTATGATGTTATCAGGAGTAAAAATCGCACGGACCGGTCAGGGCGCCGGATGCCGGCCTGTCCCGGCGCGAGTGGGTCCGTCCCATTTTACTTCCGTGGATTCAGGGAGTTATCATTGGAGCGGCATGGGGTGGCTGCGGGCTGCGATGGCAGCCCTGGCGGAAAAACGATTCTGCTTTACAAATTAAATCCCGATAGTTACAGCTATCGGGAGTAAAACCTTCCCTTCAGCAAGCCCCGAGCAGGCAGGGAACTGCCTGTTTTGCCAACAGTTATGACTGCATGCCGCGGAAAATGTTCCCGTGGACGGCAGGCCCTGCGCCCACGCGGTGAAATACAGGGGTTCGAACCGGTTCCTGGATGGATCTACTCATTAGTATAATTGCAGGGCAGCCGCGCACGAGGCATCGCCTTGGAGAGATTTTTTCACACAATAAGTCACTAACATGAATCCGGACACAGGATGGCGGATTGAGTGGCCGGGCACTACAATGAAAAGCGAGGCGCGTCGCCATTCAGGGCATGCCCCGCGCACCACGACGGGGTGAACTCCCGATTGCAGCCTGCTGCAAGTGCGAGGACGGCGGCACCCGGGCTGGTCGAGTAAACTTGGCCTGACAACGCCCTGCACTATTATGCAACCGGCATGGAGAACCATCCGTACAGCCACAACGACTTGGAGAATCTACGATGAGAAAAATCCTTGCAGCGCTCGCCGCAACTGCCATGCTCGCGGCGGGTCAAGTCCATGCCGGCACACTGGCGCCGGCCCCGCAGGTCATTGCCAAGTACGATCGCGAATTCATCGAGCGCTCCGGTGCCCAGACGTTTAGCGAGATGCTCGATACGGGCATCATCCGTTACTTCTTCACTGGGGGACGCAACCTTCTCATACTGGTGAACGGGCGGCCCTATGCAACGACCGCGAGCAATCTCGACACCCTCCCGCTCTCGGCAGTTGAGCGCATTGAGGTGCTGAGGCCCGAGAGCCTGGGGATACATGGCGGCCACGCCGCGGTGCGTGGCGCGTTTAACCTCGTGCTGAGGAAGGATCTGGACGGCTACGACGTGCGGACCGTCGCCCGGATGCCGAGCCGCGACGGCGGCGAAGCACATCAGGGCAGCGTCGTGTGGGGCGGCACGATCGGCAACGGCGGGCACATGACCATCGGCCTCGACATCCTCGACCGCGAGGAGATCGCCGGCAAGACCCGCTCACACAGCCGCTCGAAGTGGACGGAGGGCGGGAGCTTCGCGGAGGCGCAAAACGTGAGCGTCGGCGGCAACACCGCCTACGTCTTCGACACGAGTGCGCGCGAGCTGAGAGCCTTGGCGCTCGGCGCATGCGACCAGACGCTGGGCTACACCGGCCCGCTCAGCAACCCGCCGGGGATCAGCTCGGGTGACAAGGGCTGCGGTTTCGCTTACGGCAACTTCTGGTGGGACAGCCCGAGCTACGACCAGAAGAACGTAATCCTGAACCTCAACCACCCGCTCGGAGAGCACGCCGAGTTCCACATGGATGCAAACGTCACGCTCGGGCGCTCGGCGTTTCGTTACGCGCCATCGATCAGTGTTTTCTCCGTCGCCCCTAGCGAGAGCCTGCTCGACGCAATCAACGTATCTGCACGCAACGCCGACCCGGCATTCGAGGTGACGAGCGAGGACATCATCGCGGTCGGACACCGCTTCATCGGCCACGGCAACCGCGACTGGAGGACGAGTTCCGAGGAGTACGACGCCTCGGCAAGTATCAGGGGCCGATTCACGGAAGGCCTCGGGTACGATGCCCGCATCAGCGCCTGGAGGCTCGACAGTTCGCTGTCGGGCGATACCTTTGTGGACGCTGCGACCATCAGGGACGAAATCCTGGCCGGAAGGTATAACCTGATCGACCCGCTGTCGAAGGAACCGGACCATCTGAAAGCAATCGAGAAGAGCAGCCTGCGTGAGAAGGAGGACGTCCGCGGGAGGTATTTGGGCGTGCGTCTTGCGCTTGAGGGCGCCGGGCCGGGCATTGGTGAACGCGCCGCAGCATGGACAGCGGGGATCGAACTCGACACCGCGGAGGTGCGCCGGATACTGTCGTTCCGGGCAGGAGACGGCCAGGCCCGTGACGTCAACGGGGTGCTCGGATCGGGCGGCACCAGTTACGACGGCAAGCGCGACACGGCGGGAGCCTTCGCCGAGATGTCCCTGCCCCTCGCCGACGCCGTCGACGTGAGGGCCGCAGTTCGGGCCGACCAGTACAACGACGTCGGCGGACTGCAAGCATGGCGTCTCGGGGCCGAGTACCGCCTGAGCGACATCTTCACGCTGCGCGGCTCGTGGAGCACGGGCGACTCGGGACCCTCCATGTATCACCTGCATAGTACCGCGGCGCAGGACCACCCCTATGTCCGCTGCGTCCCGGAGAGCGGGCCAGCGCCGCGCACATGCGATACACCGAACTACCGGCAGGTGACACGCAACACGACCGGCAACCCCGATCTCAAGCCCCCGGGATCGGAGAGAAACTCCATTGGTGCTGAGGCCCGCAAAGGGCCGTTCTACCTCGTCGTCGACTGGTACCGGCTCACGACCTCGGATCTGCCGGGGCAGCACGACGCCACCTGGGCGATGTTGAACTATCCCGAGTGCCCGCCCGGCGGCGGCAGGGACTGCATCGAGCGCGCGGCCGGAGACATCACTATTCACGGGAGCTTCGCGAACATCGTCAAGACCAAAATCTCGGGGGTCAACACACGGTTCGGAGCGCGCATGGAGACCGGCTGGGGCTTCGCCGCCGTGCGCGGGCTCTGGCGCTACGTCTCCAGCAGTGACGAGCATATCGCAGGCGAGAAGCGGCCGAACCCGCTCCCGCGTCACGCCGTGCGCTTCGTGACCTCGGCTGGGCGCGGCGACCTCACCGCATTCTGGGCTCTGAACTACCGCGACGAGATCGAGAACCGGTGGGACGATGGCCGATTCAATTCCTGGACCGGCCACGACGTGACGCTCGACTGGAGAGAGCCACTGGGATTCAAAAACACGCGGCTAACCTCAGGCGCGTACAACGTAACCGATGCGAAGCTCTCCACGAACACCGCAAATCCCTCCACGACCGACGGGCCGCGCGCGGCCGGCTGGGGGCGGACCTTCTTTGCAACCTTCAGCATGCGGCTTTGAGTACTGACCGAACTGGGGAATACGAGTGCATTGGCCAGGCAGGCGTCGGCATTCACACCGCCGCATGGGGTTCTGAGGCGTCGCTGCTGGAGACGGGCAAGACGAATGGGGCGGCAACCACCTGATGCAAAAAGGTATCGGTGGCGCGCCCGGAGAGATTCGAACTCCCGACCACCTGGTTCGAAGCCAGGTACTCTATCCAGCTGAGCTACGGGCGCATGATCCATCGACTGGGGATTGATAGAGGATTCGAATTAGAACACTATTCACCGATGGTTGCCACGCATGAACACTACCCGATGCTGCTGGCCTTCCTGCAGCTATTCTACCCTGCCCTGTATGAACGTCTCAGCCCTCACTCGGAAAGGGCCGACATCGTCGGGGCCAACCTCATCAGCTCCAACAACACCAGTGCCTATCGGGCGATCGTGTTCAGCGAAGGGGTCATGAGGGACGGCGAGTCCTTTGAAATCTACGCAGGAAACGCCGCGCTGACCATATACTCCTGGGACTGGCGCTGGGTGTTTGCCGTCAAGATCCTGTTCCGCGGGGATACCATATTTCCACTGAGATTCCAGCAAAAGGTCATTGCCTTGCCGACGGGGAAACGCCCGCTCACCGAGATCTTTTTCAAGATCATACAGCGCGAGTTCGAGGTGGTGCTTGAGAACATCCTGCAAACCTCCGTGGACGAACATACCTCCATGCGGGAAAGCTATTCCCGGTACCTGGTCTCCGTGCACCTCTAGACCCCGGGTGCCGTACGGGCATGCCGGGTCCGGACCCCGCGCCCCTCGCAGGGAATAGAATCCGGATTCATCCGGTGGGCAGCAATTTCCTCTTCAGGTAGAGCGTCAGCCTGAAGCCGAGAAGGACGGCAAGGATGGCAGCGTAGATGGCGGGCTCTCTCGTATCGATCTTGACCATCCACCAGAAATGCAAGACGGCCAGCATGGCTACCACGTAGACCAGGCGGTGCAACTGCGTCCATCGGTGCTGCAGCGCCTCGACCATCCTGTCGGTCGAAGTCGCTGCCAGCGGCAGCAGCAGGACAAAGGCGGTGAACCCCGCGGTAATGAAGGGCCGGTCGATGACATCCTCGATGATCTCGGCGAGATCGAAAAACTTGTCCAGGGTGACGTACAGCGACAGGTGCACGCACACGTAAAAGAAGGTGAACAGGCCCAGCATCCTTCTGTACCGTGCAAGCGCCTGCCAGCCGGTCAGTTTTCTCAGCGGTGAGACGGCCAGAGTGATCAGCAAAAACCGCAGTGCCCAGTCACCGGCCCTTCGGGTGACGGCCTCGATGGGGTTCGCACCCAGTGAATCCGTAAAAAACCAGTAGCCGTAGCAGACCAGGGGAACCAGGCAAACGGCAAACACCAGCGGCTTGCCAGGGCGCATGCGAAGAATCTGCTCAGAAATGCTTTTTGAGGTCCATGCCTGCATACAGACCGGCCACCTGCTCCGCATAGCCGTTGAACGGCAGGGTCTTTCTTTTCAGGATCTCCCCGATCCTGCGCTCCCTTTTCTGGCTCCAGCGCGGATGGTTCACGGCAGGATTGACGTTCGAGTAAAAGCCGTACTCCCGGGGCGCGGACTGATTCCAGCTGGTCGCAGGCTGGGATTGTGCAAAGCGTATGCGAACGATCGACTTGATGCTCTTGAAACCGTATTTCCACGGCACGACCAGTCGCAGCGGCGCACCGTTTTGGTTCGGCAGCTCTTTCCCGTACAGGCCCACAGCCAATATGGTCAAGGGATGCATGGCCTCGTCCATTCTCAGGCCCTCGCGGTACGGCCAATCCAGTACCGAGCGCCTTTGGCCCGGCAGGTTCTTCGGATCGTACAGGGTGAAGAACTGTACGTACCTGGCCTTGGACGTGGGTTTGAAACGCTTCAGTACAGGTCCCAGCTCAACGCCTACCCACGGGATGACCATCGACCAGGCCTCCACGCAACGCAGGCGATAGATCCGTTCTTCGAGCTTTGGTGCAGGAATGAAGTCTTCCAGGTCATAGTCGCCCGGCTTGTCGCATTCGCCTTCCACCCGGATGCGCCACGGTTCGGTAATGAGGCGCTGCGCGTTTCGCTTCGGATCGCCTTTTTTCAGGCCGAGTTCATAGAAGTTGTTGTAACTCGTAATATCCTCGAACGAGGTGAGCTCCTCGGCGCTCGAGAATGCGCTCTTTTCGACATCGCCTATGCCAATCGCGGCACGTGCAGGTTGCGGCCACAGGGAGGCCGCCGGGAGCATGGAAGCCCCTGCCAGGGCGGCGGTACCCTGCATGAACTTTCGCCGCGCAATGTAAAGCGATTCATCGGTGACCTGGGATTCGCGGATATCGCAAGCCCGGGTGGTTTTCAGCAACATGCTCAGTGGATCCTTTCAGTGTTTCCGGTCAACGGTGCACGAGGGACACCATTCACGCAACCCTTGCTTCTACAGCGGATGCAAGCCGATTGCAAGCAGGCCGGTTTCGCAGTGCAAAACCTGTGCACCGGATCCCGGCTCCTTCATGCCCTATCAGACAGCGGACCGGCTTCCAGAGTTCAGTCCAAATAATGCTATCATTGGAGAAGCTCAATTATTCGGGATGGTGATGCAGCAACAAAGATCGCCGTTAATCGCATTTTTACTGGCAGCCTTGCTTGGACCCCTGGGGTTCACCTACACGAACCTGATCGGTGGACTGCTTGCGATTATTCTCGCCGTGGCCACCCTCTGGACCATCTTTGTTCCGATCATCATCTGGATACTCTGTGCCCTGTTCGCGCCGTTGATTGTAATGTCCTACAACAAATCCGTGCGTACCCAGAAAAAGTATGTGGACAGCAAGCACGAAGAAATCATCAAGGCGATCCGCTCGGTGAATCTCCAGGCCGAAAACGAGGCCGATAAAAGCAAGCCCCTCTGAGCCTCCCTCATCCGGGCCGAGGCGATGCTCCCGGACCGTCCCGTCCAGGATGGCGGCGACGTACCGACAGGTTCAGGGGATACAGGGCATCGCCATCGACGGACCTCGGCACACCCGAGGCATTCAGTGTCCGTGCAGTTCACCAGCGGAGATGCCTACCTGCACGATTCGCGCCTGGTCCACACCTGCCACTCCGACATACTTGAACAGTGCGCCGTCGAGATCACGTTTCCCTAGGGCCTGGACGACCACGGATTCACTGCCCTGCAAAAGTGCGGCAAAGGCAGCGGCCTGCGTGCCGGTCTTCGAGTCGACCGGAAAACTGAAGGAGGTGCCGGGGATGTTGGTAAACACAATCTGGCCGTGCTCGTCACTGATCCAGAATTCAGTGATCACCGAATGCTGCGCCACATCGGCCAGTACGGAATTGATTGCCTCCGCACTCATTCCCGCCTTGATGGCCGCATCGATGAAGTGAGCCGTCAGCTTGGCTTCGGCCACCATGTGTTTCGAGGTGACCTCTTCTGCGGACAATGTATTCTCGGCCAAAGCCACCCCGGCAAACATGAGGCAGGTACCCAGGCCGATCGCCGTCAATATTTTGCGCATCGCTTTTCCTCCGGATTTTCCAGTTTACCGATCTCCCGCAATCCAGCCTCAATGACCAGACAGACACCCCTGCCATTCCCACCTGTGGACAACTGGAGGACTTGATAGCCGCCAATTTTCAGGCCCAAACGGCAGCGGCGACGTTGCACCAGAAGGTGATGCGCCCAGATCGAGCCGGAATCGAACGGAAACGATAACCCATAACCAATTACAGCGCCAGATTGATACCCACATAGCCCTGGACCGGCATGGCCGGAAAGTAGCGGTAGGTGCCGAAGGCATAGTCGGCGCGCTCGGCATAGCGCTCATCGAGCAAATTGATGACCCGGGCAAACAGGCCGATACGTTCGGTCAACCTGTAGCCGCCACGCCAGTTGAGCACGGCGTGGCCATCGTACTTGGCGGTGTTGGCGGCGTCGATGTAGTGCTCGCCCACCCGGTTCAGTTCGAACTCGGAATACCAGCGCCCACCCGGCTGATAGCGCCAGCGGGCATGGGTGAGCCAGCGGGGCGCCGAATCCATCACGTTGCCTTCTTCGATCCGTTCGCCGCGTCCAGCGTCACGGGTAAAACCGTACTTGTGTACGGCATAGCCGACGGCGAGGCTCAAGGCATGGTCACCCCGATGCCAGTCGCCGGAAAATTCGAGCCCGAGGGACGTGGTCTTGCCATCGCTGACGTTGAAGCCACTGGCGTCGCGGAAGATGAAGTCGCGGGTCCACTCGCTGAACGCCGACAGGGACCAAGAGTCGCTGCGAAAGCCAGCCTCCATCGACAGCAGACGTTCGCTGTCCAGGTCCGCCACGGTTTGCCCTTGCTGCAGACGGTAGAGTTCGGTGGCCTGCGGCGGTCGAAATCCGGTGCTGAGCATCACGTAGCCAAAGCGGCGGGCACCGAATTCCCGCTCGACACCTAAGCGCCCGGCCACCTCGGTGAAGCGGTCTTCCCGGGAGGCGGGGCGGGTATACAGGCAGCCGCCGAAGCCGCAGGCCGAACCGTCGTCGCGGCTGTTGCCTGTCAGGTGACGGTTTTCATAGTCGTAGCGAAGGTGCTCAAGGCGCAGGCTGTGCAACAGGCGCAGTTCCCCGGCCAGGGTTCTGCTCAGGTCGTAGAAGCCAGCGGCCATGACCGAATCGACGTCGTAGTCGTAGTGGCGCCCGGCGGGGCGAGTGGCCACCAGGAAGGCCGACCCGGTCGTCGGTACATCCTGAATCTCAAGCAGGCTGCCCTGCATGGCCTCGATCTGGGCACCGAGCTGCCCGGCCCAGGCACCGGCCTCAAACCCCTGGCGGGCCAGCATGCCGGCGCTGGTCTGCTCATTGGTCTCGGTCGGCTGCCCAGGCAGGAAGTGTTGCGAAAACTCCATGCGCGAGCGGCGCAGATAAGCGGAAATCTGGGATTGCCCGCGCTGCCAATGGCTGGCGGCGCGCCAGGACCAGGCATCCCGATAGGCCTGCGGGTTGGAATTGGAGCGCCGCAGTTCACGGTCCCTGTAGGCTTCAAAGCCCAGGACGTAGCCGCCGGTTTCCTGATCGAGGCTGGTGGCGCTCAAGGTGTTGCGCACCTGCCAGGTGCCAAGGTCTGTCGCATGGACCAGGGTGAACTTCTGCTGATCATGCCCCGTGGCGTCTCGATAGCCATCGGTCTTACTCCCATGGGCACTCAGGCCAACATAGTGCCGGCCAATGTGCCCGCCGAGTGCGGTTCGAACCTGGTGATAGCCATAGGCGCCGCTCTCCAGGCTCAGGCGGGCACCTTCTGGATTGGCCGTGATCACATTGATCGCTCCATGCAGGGCGTTGCCACCCAGCACCGCACTGGAGGGTCCACGCCAGACCTCGATGCTGCCTGCCTGCTCGCCATTGACCTCGAAGAGATTGTTGATGTTGCAAAAGCCCGCGGGGCGAATGGGCAGGCCGTCCTCGAGATAGAGAAATTTTCCACAAGCCCCGGGTCCGGTAAAGACCGCCGAGCGGATGGCGGTCAGGTGTTCTTGGCCAGACCCCCGGGTCACCCAGACGCCGGGAACCCGGCTCAGGGCTTCGTGAATGTGGTTGTACCGGATCTCGGCCAGCGCGTCACCATCGATGCGGCTGGCACTGCCGGCGGTGCCGAGACGCTCGCTGATGGTTCCCGTGACGACGATCTCCCCAATCGGAACCGTGGCAGACAGGGTCACCGGGACAACCGCCAGCAGCACCAGCCCCGCCACCTGTCGCGGTTCACCCCGAAGGAAACGGCTTGTCGCTATAAAAAGGAACCCCAGGATCAACTGGACAAGCCGCCTTCTGCAGGACAGATGCCCACCCGCAGTGATGGCAGGTCATTCAAAATGGCGCCTGGAAAGATTCGAACCCCAAACCGCCTGGTTCGAAGGCAGTATGCAAACATAAACTATCTTGGCTAATCGGTCACTTGCAGCACTTGCCCGCTCAATACCGAAGTTGCACAGTCTACCACTTACACCGTGTAAGAATTTGCAAGCCGTACAGAACCGGTCCAGTCAGCCTTGACCGGAATTCCAGGTGCTTTGACAGGTCTAGTTGCGGCCTGGAAGTCCTGGTGTTCTCACTCATGCACAGTGAATTCGATGGCCGCCTTCTTTGGGTGCTGCCTGCTGGATGGTCTTGATCAGTAAGGATTGTAATGATTGCCCGCATGACTCCTGTGCATGGAAAGCATCCAGGACGGTACACCTGGAAGGGAGTGCGGGGCGAGGGGTACAAGGCAAGCCCGTAGCTGTCAAAAACACGGGCTCATCGCCCTGGCATCCCAGTCTACAACAGGCTCGGATTGGCGATTACCCCCCAATTGAGGATGATAATGAGCAGCACCACGAGTACCGAAAGCGCCAGCAGTACCCAGGCCAACGTCCTGATCTTAATGAAGCCTTTGATCTGGTGATTTCCCATGGAGTCCCATTTTGCTCAGCATCTGGTCCGGGGCAGTGTGCAGTTCACGGCGGGTACGAGCCCCCTGGGGTGTTGATGGTGGAAGTAGGTCCGTCGATCTCATCAAGGACTTACAGGTAGATGATGTCCCTGGAGATCAACGGGTCTTCCCGTGCTCGTATTCGCACCAGTCGCGTTGCTTGATGGCTGCCCGCTTGAAGTTCACGGAAGGGCCTTGCCTTCCGGTCGAAAAGCGGGTGACTGGGCTGCAAAGTGTGTTCACGAAGTATCCAGCTTGTAGTCGAATCTTTTGTCTTCGGTCACGCCGTGGGCAGGCTGGAGTGAGTACCGCGTAGCACGTCTCGACCCTAGCAAGATGCTTGTGAATTTTCTGTGATATAAAAAGGCAATACCGTGATTTTTGCATGAACTTCTGGGATACTTAGCTGCACTTAGTTCTGATATATAGGCAGGGGTGCACCAGTGGATGATCCAGATGAACTGAAGCAAGAGATCGAGTTCCTGCGTCAGAGCATATCCAGGCTGAACTCTGCCATACTGCGCATCAATGCGAGCCTTGAAGAGTCCACGGTTCTGCACGAGGTGCTCGACAGCGCCCGTACGCTGACCAATGCCCGCTACGGCATGATCACGACCATCAACGAAGATGGGCAGGTCCTGGATTTCATCACCTCCGGCCTCGCACCGGAAGAACACCAGCAGTTTGTCGACTGGCCGGACGGGTTGCGGCTGTTCGAGCACTTTCGCGATCTGGCGTCACCCCTGAGGCTGTCTGATACGCCCGCCTTCATCCGTTCACTCGGCTATTCCTTCGACCACCTGGTATGCCCTCAAACGTTTCAGGGCATGCCAATGCGCCACCGGGGCGAGCATGTCGGAAACTTTTATCTTGGCGAGAAAGAGGGCGGACCGGAGTTCACCGATCAGGATGAAGAGATCCTCGTGCTGTTTGCCTCGCAGGCGGCAACGGCGATTGCCAATGCACGGATACACCAGAAGGAGCAGCAGATGCGTGCGAACCTCGAGACCCTGATCGAAACCTCCCCGGTCGGGGTCGTGGTCTTCGATGTCCGAACCTTGAGGCCCATGTCTTTCAATCAGGAGGCAAGACGGATTGTTGAGGGCCTTCGCACTCCAGGTCGTTCCGTAGAGCAGTTGCAGGAAATAATCACCATCACACGGGCCGACGGGCGCGAGATTGCCCTCGATGAGTTTGTGCTTGCACGGGAACTGAACACAGGCGGGATGGTGCGCGCTGAGGAAGTCATGCTCTCCATCCCAGATGGGCGAAGTGTCAGGACGCTGATCAACGCCACACCGATCCGTGACGGGGATGGCACGACCCTGTCGGTGGTCGTCACCATGCAGGATCTCGCGCCACTGGAGGAACTTGAACGCCAGCGAGCCGAGTTCCTGAGCATGGTAAGCCATGAGTTACGCTCACCGCTCACTTCCATCAAGGGCTCAACGGCCTCTGTGCTGGGTGCAGGATCACCACTTCCTCCGGCCGAGATGCGGCAATTCTTCCACATTATCGACCAGCAGGCCGATCACATGCGGGGTCTGATCAGTGATCTGCTGGATGCAGGCAGTATCCAGACAGGTACGTTGATGGTCGAACCCGAGCCTTCAGAAGTTGCTGACCTGGTCGACCGGGCCAGAAACACATTCATCAGCAGCAGCGGCGGCCGACACGCTCTGCGCATTGACCTCCCGCCGGACCTGCCTCGTGTAATGACTGATCGGTTGCGCATCGTCCAGGTCCTGAACAACCTCTTTTCCAATGCCGCCAGGCATTCTCCCGAGTCATCTCCTATCCAGGTCAGTGCGGTGCTTGACGGCGTGCACGTTGCGATTTCTGTTTCAGACGAAGGCCGAGGCATCCCCTCCGACCAGCTGCCTAACCTGTTCAGCAAGCATGCAAATGCGGCAGGTCGCGATGGCGAATCCGGTGTCGTGAATACGGGCCTGGGTCTGGTGATCTGCAAGGGACTGGTCGAGGCGCACGGGGGGCGTATCCGGGCAGAGAGTGGAGGCGCAGGCCAAGGCGCAGTATTCACCTTTACCATTCCGGTGGCAGAGGAGGCCAGCAACACCGTATCCACCACCAGACAGCAGGCAGGGACGCGCCTGCACGGAGAAGACGAGGAGCCCCAACGGATCCTGGTAGTGGACGACGACCCACAGGTCCTGCGCTACGTGCGGGATGCACTCTCTGCGGCGGGCTACGCTCCGCTCGTGACAGGCGATTCCGCAGATTTGTCCCAGCTGATAAAAACAGAAAAGCCCCAGCTGGTACTGCTGGACCTGATACTGCCCGAACGGGATGGCATCGAGTTGATGGAAACCGTTCCCGAACTTCTCAATATTCCGGTTATTTTCATCTCCGGATACGGCCGGGACGAGACCATTGCGAAGGCTCTGGAGGCAGGTGCTGTCGACTACATCGTCAAGCCTTTCTCACCCACGGAACTCACGGCGAGGGTCTCTGCAGTGTTGCGCCGGCAGCACAAGCCCGAGCCCTTCCAGCTGGGGGATCTGGTCATCCACTATGAGCAACGCCAGGCGATTGTGGCAGGCAATCTGCTGGAGTTGACCGCCACGGAGTTCAACCTGCTCAGCATACTCTCTCTTAATGCAGGCCATGTCATGAGCTACGAATCCCTGCTGCATCAGGCATGGCGCGGTCGCAAGACGAGCGACCCCGAGGTGGTGCGAGCTTTCATAAAAAAACTGCGCCACAAACTGGGTGACGATGCATCCAGTCCAACCTACATCGCCACAGTACGCGGGATTGGTTACCGCATGGTCCTGCCAATCGAGGAGTGAAGACTCTCTAGACTGTAATGCGCTGGCGCGAACGCTCTTTGGTGACGCCGGGGGGCTTGCAGCAGCGTCCTTGAATGAGGCCGTCATGATTACGACACAGCGGCGCCGGTATGTGCACGGACTTCGTCCAAGATCACCTGCTTGCAGTTCACCCGAATTTTTCACTGCCCAATCTCACTGAGCCGCGGGGTTGATTGCAACTCAGTTTCCCGCAGGTTCATACAATAATCACAATATTTTCCATATAAATCACATTAAGTTCATAAAAATTTCGCTATGCTGGTAAGTACGTTACCTGTGTACCGTTCCCGGTTTACAGGTGTGCTGACACTAATAAGATTAAAAGATTCAGCAACGGGGTGCACGACGCTGCGGGCAACTGCATGCGTCATTCTGATTTTGAACTGGATAGTCATTACGGCTGGCTCGTGGATGGGTGTGGTGGTGGTACGTTACCCATCACCATGGCTCCGCAATGTTCTCGCTCCCCGGAAAATGAAAAACAGGATTGTGCACTGGTGGAGCCTGAGGTCCTCCGACTACCGCTTCTTGACGGGCGACGCTGGTGCACCTTTATTTTAAATGGCTGTCAAGTTCACCAAGCAGGGACGTGGTATCTGGGATCATATAGACTCGGACGAAAGTCGCCAGCCCATCCTGTTCCAGCACCAGATCAAGAGCCTGAGACGCAGGGTGTGGGGCTTTACCTGGCTGACCCTGGCAGCACTCATCAAGTACTGCCTGATCGGCGGCATGGCGTGGCTGGTCGTGATACTGCTCAACAACTCTTTGAACCACGGTATATGATTCCCGCATTCAATGACTCGATGCATGCATGGTCCGTGGGCTTCCTGGGGCGGGAAATCGAGAGAGTTATGTATTTGATTAAGTGCGCAAAAGGCCGGCAGGCCGCTGCTTTGCAACAGCGGGGAAATTTCCGGCGGGCATGGTGTGAGTACGAGCACTGGAAAGCCGGCTGACCCATGTACTGTCCCAAGTGTGCACGCCGCAGTGAAGTCTGGGAGTCCCGTCGCCTTGAGAATCATGTCTGGCGCCAGCGCTGGTGCCCCAAGTGCAAGATTAAATTCACCACGTGGGAAACCACGACAGACCCCAAGAGACTGGCTCGCATCAAAGAGGATATGCAACGGCTGCTTAAGGATATGAACTAGAGAGAAGTCTCGGGGTGGGCCTGCCCCTGGTGCCAGTGGACCCGACACGACAGCCCTTGGTGCAGAACAAACGAGGCACGTACTCATGCACTATTTCAATTTGATCAGCCATCAAGAACGCTCCATGGGCCTGTCAGTCTCCAAGGCCAATCATCATGCCCGGTGCAAGGTACTGACAAGAGCCGGGATTGATCACTTCCGCTGGCACAACCTGCAACACATCAGGGCTCACTGGCACGTTTTTCACGGAACTCCACTGGACGTGCTGCAGGAACTAAATGGCCGGTCGAGCTACTCGATGGTCCGCACAATGCCCATCTGTCGGTCGGGCATCTGACAGAACGCGCAGATAGCCTTTGTAAAATCCGGCCGGTTAGTACAAATTCAGCACAATCGGGAAAAGAGCAGGAAAGAGGCGAAACAGACGTGGCACTATCTGATTGATCTCATCCATGAAAATGGCGCGCCCGGAGAGATTCGAACTCCCGACCGCCTGGTTCGTAGCCAGGTACTCTATCCAACTGAGCTACGGGCGCAAACAGCATCAAATAGTGGCGAAGTATAACTCATTCCATTATCAAAATACTTCGCACGAAAAAGCCTGAACCCGGGTCCGCAAGACAGGGAACGCAGCAGACGAGTTCATTCAGGTTACATACATTCGCAGGTATTCTATATACTCTGCAGGGTCAGTGCGGAGAGATGCCAGAGTGGTCGAATGGGGCTCCCTGCTAAGGAGTTGTCTGAGTAATCCTTGGACCGTGGGTTCGAATCCCACTCTCTCCGCCAACAAGCCTATATTCAAGCTATCGAGTTCGCGCCAGGCTGAATATTGAACGCGGTCGAATACCCGGCAGCTGCAAACCTATTGGACAGCGGGGCACCGGCCAGGGCGGCGAACGCAGCCTGAGACGGAAAACCCCGTTTCAGCATGCAGTCACTCGTCTCTTTCCGGCATGACGACGAATTCAGGGTAGGCCTCGATGCCAAGTTCAGCGACATCCTGACCGAGGTCTTCGACCGCGGGGGATACGCGCGCACCGACCGTCTTGTCGATTAGCAGCCAGGTAATCAGGGATACCGTGAACACGAAAGCACCGACCGCCACGATGCCGGTCACTTGCACCAGCAGGTTGCCGCCTGCGGCAATGCACACCGCGAGTGTTCCCCAGATGCCCGCGAACAGGTGAGCCGGGACGGCACCGACCACATCGTCGATCCTCAGGCTCTCCATGACCTTCAGTCCAAACACGATGATCACGCCGCCCACCGCGCCGATGATCACGGCCCAGTGGTGATGGACAATGTCGGGCCCTGCCGTGATAGCCACCAATCCGCCGATGGCCCCGTTGAGTGCCGCGAGAAGGTCCACCCGTCCGAGTATCGGCCGGGACAGTGCAATTGCCGTCATGACGCCCGCGGCCGCTGCGAGATTGGTGTTCGCCAGGATGTTGCTGAGCGCTACGGCATCGACGGCACCGCCCAGGGCCAACTGCGATCCGCCGTTAAAGCCGAACCAGCCAAGCCAGAGGATAAAGACCCCGAGAGTAACGACCGGCACGTTCGATGGAGGGGTCACCTTGACGCTGCCATCGGCACGAAATTTCCCCTTGCGCGCACCCACAATCAGCGTACCCGCCAGCGCGGCCCAGCCACCCGTCGAGTGCACGATCGTCGAACCGGCAAAATCCTGAAAGCCCATTTCTGAAAGCCAGCCCCCGCCCCAGGTCCAGGAGCCGATGACCGGATACACGAACGCGGTCAGGATCAGGATGAACAGGAAAAACGACCACAGTTTTACACGCTCGGCCAGGGTCCCGGATACGATCGAGGCCGTGGTCGCGACGAACACCATCTGGAAGAACCAGTCCGACATGGTGGCGTACCCGTTGCCGATCACCGCTGGAGCCGCCGTTTCATCACCGCCCAGCAGTGCAACCTCATCACCGGTCGTGCCGTACAGGAACTGGAGCGAGCCGAACCAGCCGCCGGGTTCGACCCCGACATACATGATGTTGTAGCCGACGAAGAAGAAGGCCAGGCCGGCAATGGAGTAAAGCCCGATGTTCTTCAGGCAGATCACCGAGGCATTCTTGGTACGCACCGAGCCCGACTCGAGCATCGTGAATCCTGCGCACATCCACATCACCAGTGCGCCCCAGATCAAGAACGAGAAGCTGTTCAGTACGAATTGCTCTTCCTCGCCGAGGGCTGCGTAGGCGCTCGATGAGCACAGGACCAGCAACAGGGCCAGGACCGCAAGGACGGGTTTGCGCGTATACCCCTCGCTCCTGCTACAAACGGTCCGACAGGACGGGGCTGGGGTCTGCTTGGCAGTCTTGGAAAGTGCGTACATGCCGGGTCTCCTGCAATTGGGCTTTCGCGGTGCAGAATAGCATGCCGGGCTGGCTATGAAAATTACGGACCGGCACTGCTTCGTCTGGCCAAATGGGCTGTACGCGTGCTTGAATCGCAAGCCTGAAGGCGCGATTGCGCCTTGAAAATCGTGGTGTTCGCAGTGAATCAGCGGGTATGTCAACCGCATGGACCCTCGGTGTGCGCAACCCCGTCAGGTCCCGGGTCCGTCGCTAGTCCGTTGAATCGCCTGCCTGTGTTTTTTCGTTCCGGATCCTCTCGTAAATTTCCTCACGGTGCACTGCGACATCTCGGGGTGCATTGACACCTATCCGAACCTGGTTGCCTTTCACGCCCAACACAGTGACTGTGACATCATCTCCGATCATCAGCGTCTCGCCGACTCTCCTGGTCAAAATCAGCATTCCCGTGTCTCCTTAATAGTCCATTTTGTTATTTGTCCGCCCCCTGCGAATCCCGACGATTCCCTTGTCGCAATCTCCCGGGGTGGCTACTCCGGTCATTTCCCTACCAAAGCCGTTATGGTGTTTGCATTATGCGCTGCTGATGTTCTCCTCTATTTTTCCTGGTCCAGTTCAAAGGCTTCATGCAGTACGCGTACTCCAAGCTCCAGGTATTTTTCCTCGATCACGACGGAAATCTTGATCTCCGAGGTGGAAATCATCCGGATATTGATCTTCTCCTGCGCCAACGCTGTGAACATTCTACTCGCAATTCCCGCATGGGACCTCATCCCGACGCCCACCAGCGACAACTTTACGATGTGCGGATCGCCACCGACTTCACCGCCTCCAAGCTCAACCACCATGTTTTCAAGAACTTCCATGCCTCTTTCATAGTCATTTCTATGCACTGTGAAGGTGAAATCCGTAGTCCCGTCCGAACCCACGTTTTGCACGATCATGTCCACTTCGATGTTCTTGTCGGCGATCGGTCCAAGAATGTGGGCGGCCACACCCGGTCGGTCCGGCACCCCCTTGACCGTCAACTGGGCCTCGTCTCGATTGAAGGCTATGCCTGATACAAGCGGGTCTTCCATGCTGTCGTCCTCCAAAGTTATCAGGGTACCCGGCCCCTCTGAAAAAGTGGAAAGTACACGCAGTGGAACATCATACTTGCCGGCAAATTCCACTGCACGAATTTGCAGCACCTTGGAACCGAGGCTGGCCATCTCCAGCATTTCTTCAAACGTCACGCAGTCCAGCCGCCTCGCATTGGGCTCGACGCGCGGGTCGGTCGTGTAGACTCCGTCCACATCGGTGTAGATCTGGCATTCATCGGCCTGGATCGCCGCCGCCACCGCCACCGCCGTCGTATCCGAACCCCCCCGTCCCAGCGTGGTGATGTTGCCCTCATCGTCCACGCCCTGAAAACCTGCAACCACCACCACTTTTCCTGCATCCAGCGAGCGGTGCAGGAGCGCGGCATCGATATTCTGGATGCGGGCCTTGTTGAACATGTTGTCGGTGCGGATATTGAGCTGCGCCCCGGTAGAGGAGATCGCGGCACAGTTGCGTCTCTGCAAGGCCATCGCCAGCAGCGCGATGGTCACCTGCTCACCGGTGGAGAGCAGCACATCGAGCTCACGTCCGTGGGCCACCTGCCCCTGCACCTCGTTGGCCAGTCCCATCAGGCGGTTGGTTTCGCCGCTCATGGCCGAAACGACCACGACCACCTTGTGCCCCTGGTTCTTGCTCGCGATCACCTTCTCGGCCACGGCCTCGATGCGCTCGATCGAGCCGACCGAGGTGCCGCCATACTTTTGTACTATCAGGGCCACGGGCCTGGTCTCCATTCACTCATGCTGGAGGGGTTTTGATGAATTTTAGCACGCACGGGTGCACATCCCGGGCACGAGGGCAGGGTCGCGGTCAGCCCCGAAGTTGCGGGGTGCGCTTCGATGCGAGCCATTACTGCAGGGATTCCCGCACCCAGTTCGGCACGGACTTGAGTGCCGCCGCAAGCTGACCCGGCTGGTTGCCGCCCGCCTGGGCCATGTCGTCACGACCGCCGCCCTTGCCTCCCACCTGCCGGGCGACCGCATTGACCAGCTCGCCTGCCTTGATTCGATGCACCTGGTCAGGGGTGACTCCGGCCACGAGGCTGACTCTCGAGTCCCGGGCCGTGCCCAGCACGATCGCGGCACTGCCGAGCTTGTCCTTCAGCTGGTCCACGGTCTCGCGCAGGGATTTGGGATCGGCCCCTTCCACCACACAGGCCAGCACTTGGAGACCTTCGACTTCCACGGCCTGATCGACGAGGTCGCTGCCAGCCTGCGACATGACCCGGGCCTTGAGCTGTTCGAGCTCCTTGTGCAGTTCCCGGTTGCGCTCCAGCAACTGTCCGACCTTGTCCCTAGCTTCCAGCCTGGAACTCTTCATCAGCCCGGCAATGTCGGATAACTGCCTCTGGTTTTCGCGAATCCACTCCAGCGCACCGTCGCCGGTGAGCGCTTCAATGCGCCGTACCCCGGATGCGATCCCGGACTCCGAGATGATCTTGAATACGCCGATGTCCCCGGCCCGGTCTACGTGCGTCCCGCCGCACAACTCCATGGAGAAATCACCGATGGTCAGGACGCGCACATCGTTTGCGTACTTTTCCCCGAACAAAGCCAGCGCACCCGCATGCAGGGCCTCGTCCTTGGCCATGGTTTTAGCAGTCGCTTCGGCATTCAGGCGGATCTGGTGGTTCACCAGGTCCTCGATGGCCTGCAGCTCGGCCTCCTCGAGCGCGGCATCGTGCGAGAAATCGAAGCGCAGGCGATCCGGGGCCACCAGGGAGCCCTTTTGTTCGACATGATCGCCCAGCACTTCGCGCAAAGCGGCATGCATCAGGTGCGTAGCCGAGTGATTCAGCACGGTCGCCTGCCTGCGCTCGGTTGCGACCTTCGCACGCACCTTGTAACCAAGTGCAAGACGACCGGATGCGAGGGTGCCGTAATGGACGTGGGCATCGCCTTGCTGCCGGGTATCGGCGACTTCGAACACCGCCTGCCCGCATTCCAGGGTGCCCTGGTCGCCGACCTGTCCGCCGGATTCCGCATAAAACGGGGTCTTCTCGAGGATGATGCCTGCGGACTGTCCCTGCAGGATTTCCTGCACGGGCTCGTGGTCGACGAAGATCTCCTGCACGGTCGCCTGCTCGAGCATGCTGTCGTAGCCCGTGAACTCGGTGGACGTCGAGACCGCCAGCGAGGCATCGTATTCGACGTCAAAGCGGCTTGCGAGCCTGCCGCGTTCGCGCTGGGCCTGCATATGCTCTTCAAACCCCGCGGTATCGATCTTCAGCTGCTGCTCGCGGGCAAAATCGGCGGTCAGGTCGCTGGGAAACCCGTAGGTGTCGTACAGCCTGAACACCGTTTCACCGGGAAGGGTATCCCCTTTCAGCCGCGTGATCTCCTCGTTCAGGATTCGCATGCCCTGGGCCAGGGTGTCACCGAAGCGCTGCTCCTCGCGGTGCAGCACGTCCTGCACGCGCGCTTGTGCACGGCCCAGTTCCGGGCAGGCCTCGCCCAGGCTGTCAACGAGCGGGGGCACCAGCCGGTAGAAGAACGGTTCTTCGATGCCGAGCTTGTGACCGTGGCGTGCAGCACGGCGGATGATGCGCCGCAGGACATAGCCACGGCCCTCGTTCGAGGGCAGCACGCCATCGACGATCATGAAGGCGCAGGCGCGGATGTGGTCCGCCACCACGCGAAACGAGGGCTGGCCGGTATCGGCCACCTGGGCGATGTCCGCCGCGGCGGCGATGATGCCGGTGAACAGGTCGGTGTCGTAGTTGTTCGTCGCCCCCTGCAGGATGGTGCTCAGGCGCTCAAGACCCATGCCGGTATCCACGGAAGGCTTGGGCAGGTCGGTGAGCTTGCCCTGGGCGTCGCGCTCGTACTGCATGAACACCAGGTTCCATACCTCCACGTAGCGGTCCCCGTCCTGGTCCGCGGTCCCCGGCGGCCCCCCGGCGACGCTTTCGCCGAAATCATAGAAGATCTCCGTGCACGGCCCGCACGGTCCCGTGTCCCCCATGGCCCAGAAGTTGTCGCTCGCACCGATGCGTGCGAACCGCTCGGCACTCACGCCGACATCGTTCAGCCAGATGTCGGCCGCCTGCTCATCGTCCTCGTAGACCGTGACCCAAAGGCGTGTCTCGGGGAGCTCGACGACCCGGGTCAGGAAGTCCCAGGCATGATGGATCGCCTCGCGCTTGAAGTAGTCCCCGAAGCTGAAGTTGCCCAGCATCTCGAAAAACGTATGGTGCCTTGCGGTATAGCCGACATTCTCAAGGTCGTTGTGCTTGCCCCCGGCCCTGAGACAGCGCTGGCTGGTCGCGGCACGGGTATAGCCCGGGGACTCCTTGCCGAGAAAGACGTCCTTGAACTGCACCATGCCGGCATTGGTGAACAGCAGGGAGGGGTCGTTCGCGGGCACCAGCGGGCCGGAGGGCACCACGGTATGGCCGTGCTGCTCGAAGAACTGTAAAAATGCGTTGCGAATTTCCGCGCTGTGTTCCATGCTCACCCTGCCTCGTGGAGTCGCTCCTATGCTCCAGCGCCGGACGCCGTTTGCGCCCGCTCAAATCGTACAAAGGTCTGGCGGATTATATCACCGGTGAATCCGCGGTTTTGCAGGTAGCGCATGCGCCGGGCCCGCTCCTTCGCGCTTGCCACCCGGGGGTCCTTGAACTTTTTCCCGTATTCCTGGCAGGCCAGCGCCAACCACTGCGGATCATTGAAGTCAATATGGGCACTCACCAGGGATTCCGTCACACCGCGCGCCTGCAGTTCCTGGCGGATACGCAGGGGCCCGAAGCCGCGTCGCGTGCGCGAGTAGACATAGCTTTCGGCAAAGCGCGCATCACTTTGCAGGCCTTCTCGCTGCAGGTCGTCCAGTAAGGCCTCGATTTCGGTGGCCGGGAATTCCTTCGCCTTGAGTTTCCCTGCTAGCTCAAGACGCGTGTGTTCCCGTCTCGACAGCAGTCCAAGTGCCGTATCGCGTATGGAACGCTCAGGCTTCAGTGGCTTGCGCCTCTTCCGCTTCTTCGGAGTCCGGATGCACCATGCCGGCATGCGGCATCAGTTTTTCACGCAGACGGGCCTCGATTTCCCCCGCCACCTCCGGGTGCTCTTTCAGCCAGGCGCGCGAATTTTCCTTGCCCTGGCCGATGCGCTCTCCACTGTAGCTGTACCAGGCCCCCGCCTTGTCGACCAGGCCGTTCTGAACGCCCATGTCGATGAGTTCCCCCGTGCGCGAGATGCCCTCGCCGTAGAGGATCTCGAACTCCGCCTTCTTGAACGGCGGGGCGAGCTTGTTCTTGACGACCTTGACCCGGGTATCGTTGCCGAGAATTTCATCGCCCTGCTTGATCGCACCGATGCGCCGGATGTCAAGGCGCACCGAGGCATAGAACTTCAGCGCATTGCCGCCGGTCGTGGTCTCGGGATTGCCGAACATGACGCCGAGCTTCATCCGGATCTGGTTGATGAAGATGACCATGGTGTTGGAGCGCTTGATATTGCCGGTCAGCTTGCGCAGGGCCTGCGACATGAGCCGGGCCTGCAGCCCCATGTGCGAGTCACCCATGTCACCCTCGATCTCGGCGCGCGGGGTCAGCGCGGCCACCGAATCGACCACGACGATGCTGACCGCCCCGGAGCGCACCAGCATGTCCGTGATTTCCAGGGCCTGCTCACCGGTGTCGGGCTGCGAGATCAGCAAGTCGTCGACGTTGCAGCCGATTTTTTCCGCATACACGGGGTCCAGGGCATGCTCGGCATCGACGAATGCGGCAATGCCGCCCTGTTTCTGGCATTCGGCGACCACCTGCAGCGTCAGGGTCGTCTTGCCCGAGGACTCCGGTCCATAGATTTCGGTGACCCGGCCCTTGGGCAGGCCGCCGATTCCAAGGGCAACGTCCAGGGCCAGCGAACCGGTGGAGATGACGTCGATGTCGCGCGTGGCAGAAGAGTCTCCAAGGCGCATGACCGTACCCTTGCCGAATTGTCTCTCGATCTGACCGAGTGCGGCATCAAGTGCCTTCTTGCGATTTTCGTCCACTGCTCACCTCTGACTTCAAATAAAAACTGTGACCTGGTTGCCTGGAATGGCCGTGCGAAATTTCGGGGTATTTCCCGCGCTGTCCGACCTGCATCCCTTGCGTGCCACCTTATCATACCGGGACGCGGGTAGACGCGAAACTTCCCTCACATACCAACCGCTACGGTCCGGATCACGCGCCGGTGCAGTGCTCCATCAGCAGGGCAAGCGCCAGGCCCGCACTTTGCTCGCGGATGGCATCGCGCTCCCCCTTGAACACTCGATGCACCGTGACCACGGGCTGCTCACGCCGGGCCACGCCCAGGTAAACCGTACCCACGGGTTTTTCGCCGCTGCCGCCACCCGGGCCTGCAATCCCGGTCACCGAGACGGCAAGATCCACGCCACTGAGACCCAGGGCGCCGCCTGCCATCTGCTCGGCCACCTGCGGGCTCACGGCACCATGAATTTCCAGCGCCTGCGGTGCGACCTGGAGCAGATTGACCTTGGCGGTGTTGCTGTAGGTGACATAGCCGCATTCAAACCAGTCCGAGCTGCCGGGCAGCGTGGTCATCCACTGGGCCAGCAGCCCGCCGGTGCAAGACTCTGCGGTGGCCAGGCGCAGGCCGTGCTCTGTCATCCGCTTTGCAAGCGCTTGCAGCAGGGCCCGGACGTCGGATGAGGGTGTTTTGATCACGGGGTCAATTTATGCTGTCTAATTTCTGATTCTTGGTTAGACTTTTGCCATGATCGCACGCTCCCCCGCGAAACACACCCCCATGATGCAGCAGTACCTGCGCATCAAGTCCGAGCACCCGGACATGCTGCTGTTTTACCGCATGGGTGATTTCTTCGAACTGTTCTTCGAGGACGCCCGGCATGCCGCGAAGCTGCTGGACCTGACCCTGACCTCGCGAAACAAGAATGCCGCCGACGAGGTTCCCATGGCCGGCGTGCCGGTGCATGCCGTCGAAAACTACCTGGTCAAGCTGCTGCGCCGGGGCGAGTCGGTGGTGATCTGCGACCAGGTGGGCGACCCGGCCGACAGCAAGGGCCTGGTGGAGCGCAAGGTGACCCGGATCATCACGCCCGGCACGGTGACCGAGAGCCAGTTGCTCGAACACAACCGGGAAAACTACCTGCTGGCGGTGTGCCCGGTCGAGGATGCTGCAGGACTCGCCTACCTCGATCTCAGTACCGGCAGGTTCATCGTGCAGACCTGCCCTGCCACCGTGCAGCTCGACGCCGAGATCGAGCGCATCCAGCCCGCCGAGGTGCTGCTGCCCGAAGACGCCGGGCTTGCGCTGAAAAACGGTATCGCATGCCGGCACCTGCCGGTCTGGCACTTCGAGACCGAGAGCGCGACCGCCGCCCTGTGCCAGCAGTTCGGGGTACATGACCTGGGTGGGTACGGATGCAAGGACCAGCCACTTGCCATCGCCGCGGCCGGGGCCCTGCTCCAGTACGTCAAGGACACGCAAAAATCCGCCCTGCCCCACATCGACGGGCTGCAGCTGTACAGGGATGACGAGTACCTGCAAATCGACGGCGTCTCGAGGACCAACCTGGAGATCGAGCAGTCCACGCGCGGACAAAAGACGCACAGCCTCATCGGCATCCTGGACCGCAGCGTATCGACCATGGGTGCACGCCACTTGCGCGGCTGGCTGTGCCAGCCGACCCGCAACCGCGACGTGTTGCAAAAGCGCCTTGGGGCCATCACGCAGCTGATCGAGTTCAACGAAATCGAGTCCCTGCAGGAGCGGCTTGGTGCGGTCAACGATATCGAGCGTATCCGCAGCCGCATTGCCCTTCGCACCGCACAGCCCCGGGACCTCGATGCCCTGCGGGCCACCCTGGTCGTGGCCCCCGGGATCCGGGAGGCCATCGCGCACTACAGCGAGTCCCTGCTGCAGGAGTGCGCACACGGGCTCGATGGACTGACGCCGCTGACCTCCATCCTTGAGCGCAGCCTGGCCGATGATCCGCCTGCACTGATTCGCGATGGCGGGGTCATCCGAGCGGGCCTGGACGAGGAGCTGGACCAGTTGCGCAGCCTGCACACGAATGCCAACCGGTTCCTGCTGGACCTGGAGCAGCGAGAGAAGCTCGCCACCCGGATCGCCTCCCTGAAGGTCGCCTACAACCGTGTGCATGGCTATTACATCGAGGTCTCGCGCATGCATGCAGACCGGGTTCCCGGGCATTACACGCGCAGGCAGACCCTGAAGAACACCGAGAGGTACATCACGGCCGAGCTGAAGCGATTCGAGGACGAGGTCCTGAGCTCCAGGGAGCGTGCCCTGAAGCGGGAGAAATTCCTGTACGAGCAGCTCCTGGATGAACTGATCGGGGAACTGGACACCTTGCGAAGCTGCGCACTGGGGCTTTCGCAGCTGGATGCGCTGGTCACGCTGGCGGAACGGGCCCTGACCCTGAACTACGTGCGACCGCAGTTCACCGATGAAGACCGCATCGACATCCGGCAGGGAAGGCATCCGGTGATCGAGCAGGTCCAGGAAGGCCCCTTCACGGCCAATGACGCCTGCCTGGATGCCTCGCGCAAGATGCTCATCATCACCGGTCCGAACATGGGCGGCAAATCCACGTACATGCGCCAGGTCGCACTGATCTGCTGGCTGGCCCATGCCGGCAGCTACGTGCCGGCCGAGTCGGCCACCCTGGGCCCGCTGGAGGCCATCTACACCCGCATCGGCGCCTCGGACGATCTCAGTGCCGGCTACTCCACCTTCATGGTCGAGATGACCGAAGCCGCCAACATCCTCAACAATGCCAGCGCCTCCAGCCTGGTGCTCATGGATGAAATCGGACGCGGCACGAGCACCTATGACGGGCTTTCCCTGGCCTGGTCCTGTGCCGAGCACCTCAGTACGGTCAACCGCTCCTACGGCCTGTTCGCGACCCACTATTTCGAGCTCACGCAGTTGCCGGAACATTTCGAGAACATCTGCAATGTGCACATCGATGCGGTGGAGCATGGCGACAGGATCATCTTCCTGCATGCCGTCAAGGAGGGTCCGGCCAACCAGAGTTACGGCCTGCAGGTGGCCCAGCTGGCCGGCATCCCCAAGTCGGTGATCGCCGGGGCCAGACTCAAGCTGAGACAGCTCGAGCACGCCACGGAAGAATCCGCCAAGCCCGCCTCCGCTGCACAACCGGGACTCCGGCTCGAGGACCGCCTGAACCACCCGATGATCGAGTACCTGGAGAACATCGACCCCGACGAGCTGACGCCCAGGGATGCCCTGCAGGTGCTCTACAAGCTCAAGCACCTCGGGCGTGAGCGGTCATGACCGCACGACCCCACCCTGACCTCCCTCCCTGGCGGGCGTGTTTTTGAAGCGGCTCGTTTTTGCTACCATGCCTGCCTGCCCCGGCACTCGTTTATTCCCGATCCCATGACATTCGTCGTCACCGAAGCCTGCATCAAGTGTAAGTACACGGACTGCGTGGAAGTGTGCCCGGTCGACTGCTTCCATGAAGGGCCGAACATGCTGGTGATTGACCCCGAAGACTGCATCGACTGCGCCATGTGCGAAACGGAGTGCCCGGTCAATGCCATCGTCAGCGAAGACGACCTGCCGGAATCCCAGCAGGAATTCCTGGCCCTCAACGAGCAACTGTCCCGGAAGTGGCCGGTCCTGGCCACCGTCATTGCCGCCCCGGAGGATGCCGGTCAGTGGGAGGCGGTGCAAGGCAAGCGCCAGTACCTGGAGGAATAGCTCCCGGCACAGGCAACGAAATCAGGCAGGTTTTTTGGCAACGATGCAGGCACGCAACGGTGCCGGATACCCCTCGATGGTCTGCCCGGGATCGTTCGGGTCCAGGGCATGTGCCAGGGAATGCCCGGTCATCCATTCCGTCGGGCGCTGCTCCTGGGGGGTGGTCACAGACTGGTCCAGCAACCGCACCGTCTCAAAGCCGGCTTCCACCAGCCAGGCTTTCAGAAGCGTGTAGCTCGGGATCACCCAGACGTTCTTCATGTTCGCATAACGTGCCGCCGGGACCAGTGCCTCGGCCACGCGGTCCTCGATGATCAGGGTCTCGAGCACAATCCGGCCACCCTCGCGCAACAGGTTGAACACCCGGCCCAGGTGTTCCCGGGGCTGCCTGCTGTGGTACAGCACGCCCATGGAGAACGCCAGGTCAAAGCCCGACAGTGCCTGCGGCAATTCCTCGAGCCTCAGGGGCAGGACAAAGATACGCTGCGGTTGCTGCAGGTACTTCTGCAGTGCCGAGAACTGGAACACGTGCACCCACATGGGCTCAAGGCCCAGCACCAGCCGCGCGCCAAGACCCTGCATGCGCAGTGCGTAATACCCATTTCCACAACCGACATCCAGTACATTGCAGTTTTTAAGACTGCCGAGGTGCGGGGCGATGCGCGCCCATTTCCAGTCACTGTGCCACTCGGCATCGATGTCGATTCCGAACACGCTGAACGGCCCCTTGCGCCAAGGGCACAGGGCCTGCAGACTCTGCATCAGCGAGTCGCGCTGTTCGCTTGTACAGTCGGCTGCCCGACCGATCTCGGGGGCTGCGCGATCCAGATCGATGAACGACGGGGCAACATCCGGCAATGAATCAATGCGGTGCTGCCAGTCGTCGAAGTGGCGGTGCCTAGGATGTGCGTAGCGGTGCTGAGCCAGCTCCAGCAACGGCGTGATCGCGATATCAAGCCCGGCACGTTCAAGCGATGAGGCCAGCTGCGAGAACCTTCCCATCACTTGATCGCCAGGTAGGTAATGAAATTGAGGTGCTGCATCAAGGCGAAGACCCGGGAGAAGCCGGCACGGTACAGGCGTGACCGGTGCTGTTCATGGGTGTCGCGGATCAGGACGTTCTCTAGCGCCTCCCTTTTGCGGGCGATTTCAAGGGCGCTGTAGCGCTGCCCCTGCTTGAATTTCTCGTGCAGGCCTTGCATCCGGGTATCCTCGTCGTGGTCCGTGTAGCGGACTTTTTCGGACAGCAGCAAGGCTGCATCCCGGCGCAACCCCGAATAGATCTTGCGGATGAGAGCATCACGCCTTGCCGGATCGACGAACTGCAAGGTGTAATTGAGAATGACAAGCGAGGCATTTTCAATCTCGACCTCGGTAATGTCCGCGCACACCGGCTGGATGCGTGCATCTGGGTGCTGTCCGTCGAGCTTTTGCTGCAAGCGGTGAACCATGGCTTCGGAGTTATCAACGGCGATCACGCGGGCATGCGGAGTCGCCTGGCAAACACAAAAGGATGCCGCCCCCAGTGAGCAGCCAAGGTCATAGACCGAACTGCCTTTTGATACGAACTTCCGGGCCACGACCCGCAACAGCCGATGGACCGCCTCATACCCGGGAACGGAACGTGCAATCATGTCCTCGAAAACCTCAGCGACGGCCTCATCGAAGACGAAATCACCCGACTGGGTGTGCCTTTGCAGGTAGATGCGGTCTTTTCTCGAAGCAGACATGGGTGCAGGTTTCGGGGTTTGAGCGCAGATCGCCTCGTCAGTCGATCGCGCCGGCGTGCTCCCGCGTTGCACGAAATTCAATATCCGGCCATTTTTCCATGACGATCTGCAGGTTGACGCGCGAAGGTGCCATGTACACCAGTTCACCGCCATGATCCACGGCGAGGTGGGCAGCCAGCCTGTTCTTGAATTCGAGCAGCTTGTCCGGGTCGTCGCATACCACCCAGCGAGCCGCCTGAACGTTGACCTGCTCAAAGCGGCAGTCCACCTTGTATTCATGCCTGAGGCGGTGCTGGACCACGTCGAACTGCAGGGCGCCGACCGCACCGAGGATCAACTCGTTGCCGGCCTGCGGTCGAAACAGCTGGGTCGCTCCTTCCTCACAAAGCTGGGTAAGTCCTTTGTTTAACGCCTTGATCTTCAAAGGATCTATCAGGAAGGCTCGCCGGAACAGTTCCGGGGCAAAACTCGGGATCCCGCCGAATGCCAGTTTCTCGCCCTGCGTGAAGGCATCCCCGATGCGGATCGTGCCATGGTTGTGCAGGCCGATGATGTCCCCGGGATACGCCCGTTCCACCTGTTCCCGGTTCGAGGCCACAAAGGCCAGTGCGCCGTTGACCTTGATGTCCCGGTTCAGGCGCACATGCTGCAGCTTCATGCCCTTGTAGAAGCTGCCCGAACATACCCGCAGAAAGGCCAGCCGGTCGCGGTGATTGGGGTCCATGTTGGCCTGGATCTTGAAGACAAAGCCCGAGAATTTTTCCTCGCTGGCGTCCAGGTCCCGGGGCGGTCTGCCGGGACGGCTGACGGTCCTCGACTGCGGGGGCGGCGCGTACCTGATAAATCGATCCAGCAGCTCGGCGATCCCGAAATTGTTGATCGCGGATCCGAAAAACACCGGGGTCAGCTCGCCGGCGAGGTACGCCCGATGGTCGAACTCGTGGCTCGCCCCCTGCACCAGCGCGATCTCATCACGCAGCATCTCGGCCTGCTCGGCGATCCGCTCGTCCAGTTGCGGATTGTGCAGGCCTTCGATCACCTCGCCCTGCAACACCCTGCCACCATGCTGTGCATCGTAAAGATGCACCGAGTCATTGAGCAGGTCGAAGACGCCCTTGAAGAGCTTGCCCATGCCGATGGGCCAGGTCACCGGCGCACACTTGATTTTCAGTACCTGCTCGACCTCATCCAGCAGTTCGATGGGCTCACGCCCGTGGCGGTCCATCTTGTTGATGAACGTCATGATCGGAGTGTTGCGCAACCGGCACACCTCCATGAGCTTGATGGTACGCTCCTCCACGCCCTTGGCGTTGTCGATCACCATCAGGACGGAATCGACTGCGGTCAGCGTGCGGTACGTGTCCTCTGAAAAGTCGGCATGCCCCGGGGTGTCCAGCAGGTTCACCACACAGTCCCTGTAGGCAAACTGCATGACCGAACTGGTCACCGATATACCGCGCTGTTTTTCCATTTCCATCCAGTCCGAGACCGCGTGCCGGGCGGCCTTGCGTCCCTTGACCGTGCCGGCCTGCTGGATGGCACCGCCGAACAGCAAAAGCTTTTCGGTGATCGTCGTCTTGCCGGCATCCGGATGGGAGATGATGGCAAAGGTGCGCCGCTTGTCGACCTCGCTGAGTAAACTGTCATCGTTCATGATGTCTTTTCCCGGGATAAAGGCGCATCCAGCTGCGTGCTGGCGCCTTCAGCTCGTGCAGTGATTGAAAAGCCCGCCCAAGTACGGCGATCTTTCAAAGTCTCTTTGCAAGAATTACGGCATCCTCCCGGCCCAGCTGTGCCGGATAGTAGTTTCTGCGCGTGCCGATCTTCCTGAAGCCTTCCGAAAGGTACAGGGCCAGGGCCTGGAAGTTGGAGGTGCGCACCTCGAGAAATGCGGAATCGGCCTCGTGGACGCGTGCGATGATCAACAGTTCCTCGAGCAACTGCCGGCCCTTGCCCTGCCCCCGGTAATCGGGATCGATGCACAGGTTCAGGACGTGGCACTCCTGCACGAGCACGGACATCACCCCGTAGCCGATGATGCCCCGGGCGGTTTCCAGTACCCAGGCGGAATGCCCGTGGCGCAGGCAGTCGAGGAAGATGTTCCGGGTCCACGGAAACTGGTAGCTGCGCCGCTCGATGTCGAGGACGGCCGTCAAATCCTGTTCGCTCATCCGGCGAAAGCCGACAGCCGACTGTTTCAGCGCCGCGCTCATGACCGGGCGGACCGCGCGAACGGATGCGCCACTGCCGGGCTCTCCACGGGTTCGGTCTTTCGGCTCATTCGCGTGACTCGCGGATGCGCACCGCTCGCTGGAGGTCTTCCCAGGCCTTGCGCTTTTGCTGGGGGCTTCGCAACAGGTACGCGGGGTGGTAGGTGACCACGACCGGGATGCCGGTATCCGCAAAGTACTGTTCGGTGTCGCGAAGGCGCCCGATCGCCATGTTCGTATCCAGCAGGGACTGGGCTGCGATCCTGCCCATGGCCAGGATGATCTTCGGCTGGATCAGCCCGATCTGCTGCTTCAGGTGGGACAGGCAGTGGCCGATTTCCTGGGGCTTGGGATCCCGGTTGTCGGGGGGCCTGCACTTCAGGATGTTGGCGATGAACACCTCTTCGCGTTCAAGGTCGATGGCGCGAAGCATTTTGGTCAGCAGCTGTCCCGCGCGCCCGACAAACGGCTGCCCCTGGCGATCCTCCTCGAAACCCGGGGCCTCACCGACCACGAGCCAGTCGGCCTGGGGATTGCCCGATCCGAACACGGTCTGCGTGCGGGTGCGGTGCAGGGCACACAGGGTACAGGCCGCCACCACATTCCTGAGCTCATCCAGGCCGGCGGGCGAACTCGCACCCGCAGCTACGCCGGACCGCCCCGGCGGCTTTGCCGGTTCAGCCGGAATTTCCAGGTCGGACCCGGTCGGGATGTCTTCTTGTCGGGTGGTCCTGGGAACCCAGGCCTGGACGCCCATTTTCTCCAGGTAATACAGTCGCCTTTGTTCCTCCATCAGCACAGGCACCGGCATTCATACATCATGCTGGGGATGCGCGCGCTGCTCCGGGATGGCAAGCCGGTTGAGTGCGTGCAGGTAGGCCTTGGCCGAAGCCATGATAATGTCGGTGTCCGCGCCATGGCCGTTGACGATCCTGCCGGCCTTGTGCAGGCGGACCGTGACCTCGCCCTGGGCATCGGTGCCCGTCGTGATGTTGTTCACCGAGTACAGCTGCAGCTGTGCCTGGCTGTCGACAATTTCCTCGATGGCGCAAAAGGTGGCATCGACCGGGCCGCCGCCGCTGGCACGGGCCGTTTTCTCCTCGCCGTCCACTTGCAGGATGACCTGCGCACTGGGCGTTTCACCGGTCTCCGAATGGGCCGTCAACGACACGAGCTTCCAGTACTCGTCGTTGTCGAAACTCGTATCGGATACCAGGGCATGCAGGTCCTCATCGTAGATCTCGTGCTTGCGGTCGGCCAGGCCCTTGAAATTCGCAAAGGCACTGTTGAGTTCCTCCTCCGTGTCGAACGTGATGCCCAGCTCGTCCAGGCGTGTGCGAAATGCATTGCGGCCCGAGTGCTTGCCGAGCACGATCTTGTTCGAGGCCCAGCCGACGTCCTCGGCACGCATGATTTCATACGTCTCGCGGGCCTTGAGCACGCCATCCTGGTGGATGCCTGCCTCATGCGCGAAGGCATTGGCCCCGACGATGGCCTTGTTGGGCTGCACGGGAAAGCCCGTGATCGTCGAGACCATGCGCGAGGTCGGCACGATCTGCGTGGTGTCCAGTCCCGTGATGCACGGAAACACGTCCTGTCGCGTATGCACGGTCATGACGATCTCCTCCAGCGAGGCATTGCCGGCACGCTCACCCAGGCCGTTGATCGTGCACTCCACCTGGCGTGCGCCCTTGAGCACCGCCGACAGGGAATTGGCCGAGGCGAGTCCCAGGTCGTTGTGGCAGTGAACGGAAAAAGTCACCCGGTCCGAAGCCGGGATATTCTCGATCAGGCGACCGACCAGGTCCCCGAACTGGTGCGGGATGTTGTAGCCCACCGTGTCCGGGATGTTGATGGTCCCGGCACCGGCCTCGATCGCCTTTTCGATGACCCGGCACAGGAACTCGAATTCGGAGCGACCGGCATCCTCCGGGGAAAACTCGACGTCATCCGTGTACTGCCTGGCCAGCCTGACGGCCGAAACGGCCTGCTCGATGACCTGCTCCTCGCTCATGCGCAGCTTGCGCTGCATGTGAATCGGCGAAGTCGCGATGAAGGTATGGATCCTGGCGGACGCCGCGGGCTTCAGGGCTTCGCTGGCGCGCTCGATGTCGCCCTTGAGTGCACGCGCGAGGCCACAGACGGTACTGTCCTTGACCACCCTGGCGACCGCCTGCACGGCTTCAAAATCGCCCACGCTCGCCGTCGGAAAACCGACCTCGATGATATCCACGCGCATGCGCTCCAGTGACTTGGCGATGCGTATTTTCTCATCGCGCGTCATCGAGGCACCCGGGCTTTGTTCCCCGTCCCGCAGTGTCGTGTCAAAAATCTTAAGTTTGTCCCTGCTCACCATGTGTCTCCCGCTGCAACAGAAATTTCACGAGTTTGAGCTCGTATGGAAATCTCTGGATAAATGAATGGATGATGCGTTTAGCCTCGCCAGGGTCAGGTCGTGCCGCTACTGCGGCAGCAGGAGAAGTAAAAGGCAGTACGCGCCCGCAGTTCCGAAGACTGGAACTGCAGTCCTTGCGGTATTCTTGAATGTCCTGTTCATGTCCGTAACCACCTAATTGCGCGAATTCTCCCAGAAAGTACAGTAACCCGTCAACTGCAATCCGGTATCCGAACGTGGGCCCGACTGCGGGAATTACGGGCGGTTTTCGATATTCACGGGACTGCGTGCGCTGCGTTTTCGCCTCAGGCGAACGATATAGATGACGGGTCCGGACAACGCGTACAGGGCGAATACGATGAACACCAGCTTCGGCGGGTCGATCGAAACCAGAATAAAGCCAAGCACCACCGCCAGCATCACGATGTAGGGGATCCGGTCCACGAGGCTGATGTCCTTGAAGCTGTGATAGGTGAAATTGCTGACCATGAGGGTGCCAAGAACGATGGTCACCACCAGGGCCGCGATGGCCGTGTCCTCGCGGGAGAGCTGCATGTCATGGCAGGCCCAGATGAATCCGACCAGGGCCGCTGCGGCGGCCGGACTGGGCAACCCCTGGAAATAGCGTTTGCTGACCACCGTCACGCGCGCGTTGAACCGTGCCAGGCGCAATGCCGCGGCCGCGGTAAAGAAAAATGCCGCAAGCCATCCCAGCTTGGACCAGATCCAGGGGAAGCTCGCAAAGTGAATCAGCGCCCATTCATAGACGACCAGCGCGGGTGCCACACCAAAGGACACCATGTCGGACAGGCTGTCGTACTGTGCGCCGAACTTGCTGGTGGTCTGGGTCAGGCGCGCGATCCTTCCATCAAAGAAATCCAGGAACAGGGCGACGATGATGGCGATGGCCGCCTGGTCAAACAGGTCCGAGGTGGCGGCAACGATGGCATAGAAGCCGGCGAACAGCGAGCCGGTGGTAAACAGGTTCGGCAACAGGTAGATCCCCTTGCGCAATTTCTTTTCTGGTCTGTTCATGGGTCAGCGGATGACGGCTTGGCCTCGTGTACGAATTCTGCCAGTTTATCACTGCCGGCGCGAACCGGCTGATCGACCCCGACACTGACGCTGCTCGTCAGCGGCAGGTAGATCTCGACTTCACAGGAAAAGGCCATGAACCCGCAGCGCTGTCCCTGCCCCAGTTTCTCGCCTGCACTGATGTGGCAAATGGCATGGCGCAGTGCGGAACTCAGGTTGGCCACCATTACGACATCGTCGAGTTCGTCCGTTTGCACCCATACCGCAAGTTCGGATTCGGCGTGTCTTGAAGCCGAGCGCACCCAGAGATTCTGCACCTTGCCCTCGATCGGGCTGTGCACGTTGAACTCGCCAAGCGAGGACTGGCGCAGGCGGACCGACTGGGCCGTGCGCTTCAGGTACGGGTCGTGAACCGCATCCTTGATGTCCGTGATGCGCCCGTCCACCGGGCTGACCACAGCCAGAGGGATCGCGGGAATGGTGCGCTTGAAATCCCGGAACAGGACCAGCAGAAGGGCAAACATTAGCCAGAACGGCCAGATCACGGAAATCCCGAACAGGTACTGGGCCAGGGCCACGGCCATGCCCAGCACCAGCAGCACGAGCTGCGCTTCTCTAGCAATGGGGATCATCGGAGCCGGTCATAACATGGGCATGTTATGCAAACCGCAGACCTAGTTCTTGCTTTGATCTACAATCTTGTTGGACTTGATCCAGGGCATCATGTCGCGCAACTCGCCGCCGACTTTCTCTATGGGGTGCTGGCGCCCCTGCTCGCGCAGGCTTTGCAGGTTGGCGCCACCGGACTCGATCTCATCGATGAATTCCCGTGCGAACTCACCGGACTGAACCTGGTCCAGAATTCGTTTCATTTCCGCCCGGGTGTCGTCATTGATCACCCTGGGTCCGCGCGTCAGATCGCCGTACTCCGCCGTGTTGGAAATCGAATAGCGCATGTTGGCGATACCGCCTTCATACATCAGGTCGACAATGAGCTTCAATTCGTGCAGACATTCGAAGTACGCCATCTCGGGCGCGTACCCGGCATCCACCAGCACTTCGAATCCCGTCTGTACGAGTGCTGTCGCACCGCCGCACAGGACCGCCTGCTCCCCGAACAGGTCGGTCTCGGTTTCCTCCTTGAAGGTGGTCTCGATGATCCCGGCGCGCCCGCCGCCATTGGCCGAGGCATAGGACAAGGCCGTGCTTTTCGCACTGCCCGATGCATCCTGAAAAACCGCAATCAAGGTAGGCACCCCGCCGTTCTGGACATAGGTCGAGCGCACCAGGTGGCCCGGGCCCTTGGGCGCGATCATGATGACGTCCAGGTCTTCCCGGGGTGTGATTCTTTCGAAGTGGATGTTGAATCCGTGTGCAAAGGCCAGCGTCGCGCCCTGGCGCATGTTCGGCTCGATGCTCTCTTTATACAGTTTGCTCTGGTGCTCATCGGGGGCCAGCACCATGACGACATCGGCGCCCGCCACGGCGTCTTCGATGGATACAGCGTTGATCCCCGCCTGCTCTGCCTTGGCAAAAGACGAAGACCCCTCACGCAGTCCCACCGTGACGGTCACGCCCGAATCCTGCAGGTTGTTCGCATGCGCATGTCCCTGGGAACCGTAACCCACGATGGCGACCCGTTTGCCCCGGATCACTGAAAGATCTGCGTCTTTGTCATAAAAAATATTCATGCCCGTTCTCCATTTTCCATTCTCTGGCAGCCTGTCTCATGCAGGCTCCGAATTCAACGCCGCGTTGCCCCTGCCCTTGGCGATGCCCAGGACACCGGAGCGTACCAGCTCGTAGATGGCTTCATCCGGGACCGAGCGGATGGCCTGGTCAAGTTTCTCTCCAACCCCCGAGATCTCCACGACCACCAGGTCGCCTGAATTGTCCACAACCCTGCCGCCATAGCCGCTGGCAAGGTCCTCAAGGACAGACTGGCTGATTTCCGACCTGCGCAATTTCAGCAACACCATTTCCCTTTCGATATGCTCATCGGCGGTCAGGTCGATGACCTGCACCACGTCTACCAGCTTGTTCAGCTGCTTCTCGATCTGCTCGATGACGTCATCGCTGCCGCCCGTGACCACCGTGATGCGTGAAACGGCGGCATCATTGGTCGGGGCAACGGTCAGTGATTCTATGTTGTATCCGCGGGCTGAAAACAGTCCCGAGACCCTGGACAGTGCGCCCGCCTCGTTTTCCAGCAGTATGGAGATTATATGACGCATCGCCGATGTGAAAGTCCGGGTTCGCGCACCCAGGCATGCCTGATGTCAGCAAATGCCCGCGGGCCAGGCAGCACCCGCACCTGCCGGCACGAAATGTGATTGTGCAAGATTATCCGGCGGGGCAAAAGCCGCCGCCACTATTGTTCCTGTGGTTATTTTTTCTGGATGAGAAAATAAAACTTTTCTCCATCTTCATTCGAATCCAAAAGCGCGTTGCCCGTCTGCTTGGAAAACGCTTCGAAATCCTTTACCGAACCTGGGTCGGTAGCAATGATCTGCAGCACTTTACCCGAATCCATACCCGACAACGCTTTTTTTGCACGTAAAATCGGAAGTGGACAGTTCAGCCCACAGGCATCTAATTCTTGGTCAAATTCGGCCATTACAACAACTCCTTGGAAATCCATCATATAAAAGCTTGCAACTGGCGGCCAACACGAGCCTGAACCGCAAGATATATTATAATATCATAATACTTTAATAGTGTTGATCGGAATAAACTTTCACCGGCTTATGGAGTCTGAACCGTCACAATACTGTACAGTACCGTCATCCTCCATGCTGTATCCCTTCCACTGCAAGAGCTCGCTTGAGACACGATCCGCCGGTCGCACAGGCCTGGGGCTTGGCCTGGGGCTTGGCCTGCTGCTCGTGATGCTGGTGACACTCTCGGTGGCGCAGGCTCACCTGCCCAACATTGGCGGGCCCGCCAGCACGGAGCTGAGCCCGGCCAAGGAAATCGAACTCGGGCGCGTGTTGCTGACCGAAGTCCGAAGACGCCTGCCGGTCTCCAGCGATCCCGAGCTGGTCCAGTATGTCCAGGCACTCGGCACCCGCATCACCTCCGGCGGCCTGGACTCGAATTTCCCTTTCACATTCCTGTTGGTAAACGATCCCAGCATCAACGCATTTGCATTGCCAGGCGGGGTCATTGCAATCAACAGCGGCCTGCTCACCCTGGCCGCACGAGAGAGTGAACTGGCCAGCGTGTTTGCCCACGAAATTGCCCATGTCACGCAGCGTCATATTGCGCGGAACTTCGAAAATGCAAAGGCCTTCAGCGTGGTGTCCGCCCTGACGTTCCTGGGCGCCCTCCTGGCCACGGTCTACAACGTCGAACTGGGTCAGGCCGCACTCATGACTTCCCAGGCTGGAGTCCAGCAGGCCAGGTTTGCCTATTCACGCAACTTCGAGGAGGAGGCCGACCGCATTGGCATGCAACTGATGGTCAGTGCGAACATCGACCCGTACGGCATGCCACTTTTTTTCAAGCGCATGCACAAGTACACCCAGTTGAACCGGGGAAAGCTTCCTGAATTCTTGAGCACCCATCCGCAGACCCTGAAACGTGTCAGCGAATCCGAAGCGCGTGCCAGGCAGTACCGTGGCACCTATGCCTTCAACAGTACCGATTTCGAATATACCCGGGCACGCACCCTGGCCCTCGGCAAAAATCCAACAGAACTGATCGACCACTACCGAAATAAAAGCAGGACGCCCATGGGGCTCAGCGACACGGAACACTACACCTATGCCCTGGCCCTGAGCCGTGCCGGCAAACATGAACAGGGGCTGCGCCAGCTGGGGAAAATCGCCGTTGACACGGACAACCGGCTCAAAGTCCAGCTTGCGGATGCCCAAATCCGTCTTGCCATGGGGCAAACGGGGGCAGCCAGAGTAACGCTCGAGTCCCTGGACCGCGTGTATCCCGGAAACCTGCCGGTCACCTACTATCTGGCCACCAGCCTGATCCGGGAGGACCTGGCCCACGAGGCCCTGGAAAAACTGGATCGGCTAAGCCACGACAACACGCAGTTTCCGGCCATCGACAAGATCAAGGCCCGCGCGGCGAGCCGGGCCGGAATGCCCTGGCGCAGCCACGAGTCCCTGGGAAATTTTTATGCGGCCCATGGACAGTACGACCTCGCCATGGAGCAGGTTCATCTGGCGCTGCAGTCCCCCGGCATCGACCCGAGTTCAAAGGCCCGCATTGAAGTCCTCAAACTGCGGCTGCGCCTGCTGCAGCAACAGCGCGAACAACTCCAGTGATCTAGGGGCAACAGGCCCCGTCCTTCACAGCAACTCACCCGCATCGACGACGTTGGCATAGGCAAAATCCAGTGCCGACATGGCCGTGCGATGGACATCTTCCGCGCTCACGGTCCTGCCCCGGAATTCGATATCCCGTGTCGCACAGGCATCCTGCACGACGGTACACTTGAACCCGTAGTCGGCCGCTGCGCGTGTCGTGGCCTCAACGCACATGTGGCTCATGGCACCGCAGATCACCAGGGTCCTGACTTCCTTTTGCTGCAATTGCGCGAGCAGGTCCGTCTTGTGGAAACTGTTCGGGTAGCGCTTGTGGATGACGGTCTCCCCGGGTAACAGCCCCACGCTTTCATGGATCTCGACACCCGGGGTGTCGGGCAGGAAAAATCCGGACCCGCGGTTCGGGGAAGTGTGCTGGATGTGAAACGTCGGCAGGCCCTGGTAGCGGAACCGGTCGAGGAGCTTCCTGGCATTCGCGCCGGCCGCCTCCATGTTGACCAGTTCCATGTTCCCGCCCGGGAAATAGTCGTTCTGGATGTCCACGAGCAGCAGGGCCGGCTTCATGGCCATCCCCTCAGGATGCGCGAGTGCAGGACATAGACGTACCGCTCAGGTGCCTTCCCGGTTTTCAATCAGATCCTCGATCACCGAGGGGTCCGCCAGGGTCGTGGTATCGCCCAGGTCGCCGACCTCGTTTTCTGCAATTTTTCGAAGGATGCGCCGCATGATCTTGCCCGAGCGGGTCTTCGGCAGCCCGGGCGCCCACTGGATGATGTCGGGTTTTGCGAAGGCCCCGATTTCCTTGCGCACCAGTTGCACGAGCTCGTCTTTCAGTGCATCGCCGGTCGCGGCATTCAGCATCGGCGTGACATAAGCGTAGATGCCCTGTCCCTTGATCGCGTGCGGGTAGCCCACCACGGCCGCCTCCGCCACCGACGGATGCAGCACCAGGGCACTTTCCACTTCCGCCGTTCCCAGCCGGTGGCCGGACACGTTCAGAACATCATCGACGCGCCCCGTGATCCAGTAGTATCCCTGCGCATCGCGCCGACAGCCGTCGCCGCTGAAATACCTGCCGGGATACTGTGAGAAATAGGTCTCGATGAACCGGTCGTGATCCCCGTACACGGTGCGCATCTGCCCCGGCCAGGGGTGCTTGATCACCAGGTTGCCCTGGCACTCACCTTCCAGTTCCTCGCCGTTCTCATCGACGATGGCCGGCTGGATTCCGAAAAAAGGTTTCGTCGCCGAACCCGGTTTCAGCGGCGTCGCTCCCGGCAGCGGGGTGATCATGAAACCCCCGGTCTCGGTCTGCCACCAGGTGTCGATCACCGGGCAGCGGCCCTCCCCCACCACGTGGTAGTACCACTCCCACACCTCGGGGTTGATCGGCTCGCCGACCGAACCCAGCAGGCGCAGGCTTTTGCGGGACGTGGCCTTGACCGGCGCATCGCCCATGCTGATCAGGGTGCGCAGGGCCGTCGGGGCGGTATAGAAGCTGGCGACATCGTACTTGTCGCAGACCTGCCAGAAGCGGCTGGCATCAGGATAGGTGGGAACGCCCTCGAACATCAGCGTGGTCGCCGCATTGCACAGCGGGCCGTACACGATATAGGAATGTCCGGTCACCCAGCCGATGTCCGCGCTGCACCAGTACACTTCGCCGCTGCGGTAGTCAAACGCATACCGGTGGGTGATGGCAACATACAGCAGGTAGCCCCCGGTCGTGTGCAGCACGCCTTTCGGCTTCCCGGTCGAGCCCGAGGTATACAGGATGAACAGCGGGTCTTCGGCAGCCATGGGTTCGGGCTCGCAGACGTCGCTGGTGCCCGCTTTCAGTTCGTGGTACCAGCAGTCCCGTGACGGGTGCCAGACCACCTCGCCGCCGGTCCGCCGGACGACGAGCACGGTGGAGACCTTCGGACAGTTTCGCAGGGCCGCGTCCGTGTTGGCCTTCAAGGGAACCTTTCTACCGCCGCGCACCCCTTCATCCGCGGTAATCACGGTGCGACAGTCCGAATCCAGGATCCGCTCCGTCAGGGCATCCGGGGAGAAGCCGCCGAATACGACGGAATGCACGGCACCGATCCGCGCACAGGCCAGCATGGCAAAAGCCGCCTCGGGGATCATGGGCATGTAGATGCAGACACGGTCCCCCTTTTTCACCCCGCGTGATTTCAGGATGTTCGAGAATATGCAGACTTCCCGGTGCAGCTCCGCATAGCTGATCGCCTGGTCCTCGCCGGGGGTGTCGCCCTCCCAGAGAATGGCGGTCCGCGACCCGTGCTCTTTGAGGTGCCGGTCCACGCAGTTGTAGCAGACGTTAAGCGTGGCCCCTTCAAACCAGCGGATGTGGCCGCGGTGATAGTCCCAGTCCAGAACCCGGTCCCATTTCTTGAACCAGCTGATAAATCGATCCGCCTGTTCGGCCCAGAACCCGGCAGGGTCGTCCACCGACTGCCGGTACAGGCGCTCGTATTCCGCCTGATCGATGTGGGCCCGAGCGGCCACCGGATCGGGAACTGGATAGATTTTTTCCTCGGGCATGACGGGTGTGGTCTCATCCCTTGCGGGCTTTGTCCGGGATTCTACTATTTATTCTGCCGGGAAACGAAAGCAAAGACCTGTTCTGATCTGAAGACATCCCCGGGAGGCGAGTGATGAATTTTTTGACCGATCACAATTATCACTTGCAAATAATAATAATTCTCATTAGTATTAGCATACATCAACTGTACACGAGCATTTTGAACCAGTTGCAGCCAATGAATACCCTACCCAAAGCCGCCACCGATTCGCTGATCAAGCGCTCCCTGGTGAATTTCCAGCCTCCGGAACTGGAACGGATCCGGGCCTGTATATTCAAAAGCATCGGGGTGGTCGCCCGTGCCTTTTGCGAGTCCGAGCTGACCATGTTGTGCGCGATCCGGGAAAACCAGGTGGAGATTGGAACGGTCGACAATTACCTGGGCCACTTCTGTATTTTCATTGAATACCAGGGCCTGCAGGTGCTCAAACCCGTGCACGCCATTCACTGACTGCGAATGATCTGTAGCCTGTTTGCCGCAGGAATTTCAGATCCGTAGAGCCAGGTAGTGCATTGACAAACAGCGTCCGGTGCCCTGGTACGGCCGTACACAGAAATCACCGCAGGGAGTCATGCTCAACCATCCTCTAGCTGCCGATGGTTCACTGATCAAGCGCTCGCGGGTGAATTCCCGGCCTCGAATTGGAACGGTTGACGCCCACCAGAGCCACTTCTGTGTTTTTAGCGCCTGTCCAGTCGTTCCGCCTCGGTTCTCGAGGCCTGCACTTTGCGCATGCGTTCCGACCAGGTCGACTTGATGAATGCCAGGATGTCCCAGATTTCCTGGTCGCTCAGGACTTTGCCGAAGCCCGGCATGTTGCTTTTTACGCCCTCGATTCCCTTGGCAGCAAATATTGCCTCACCTCCATATTTTGTGTACGTAAACAGCAACCTGTCGCCATGGTGCCAGGTATGGCCGGTTTCATCGTGCGGAGGTGCCGGGAAAACCCCACTCTCACTCTCCTGCCTCCAGTCTTTTTGGCCTTCAAGCAGAATCCCGTGACAGGAGGCACAGGCCTTGGCATAAAGAACCTCGCCATTCTCGACGTTCACATTTTGCGGTTGCACCATGGTGCTTTGCTGTGCGAACAGCAGGCCGCCAAAAGTTAAATTGATACCGACCAAAACCGCAACGCCAATGCAATAAATTACGCTTCTCATGTCCTTACCTTAATCCATTTTTTCTGCCCGAGTTTTGAAGCCGGAGTGTACTAAAATTTTTCAGAAAAGCCGCCCCGGAATGTTGATGTGTTGAATCGTACAGGATTCGAACCCATGACCATCGGATCAAAAACCTCACAACAGGGATTATATTTGTTTTTAAAAGGCGGAACTCATCTATCGAGTGCAGTCTTACGGATGTGGAGCCCTCGCCCGCAACTTCTCGGCTCCATACAACCAGCGGTACCGGGGGTTGTTGTATCGATCATCGCGCCAAAGCACATCCATGCCGACAATAGAAGAGGATTGACCTCCCACGGACGTAGGCATATGTTTAACATATGCCTACAGATTCGAAAAATCTTCCCGAGTCTGCCCGCCATGCGCGGCTGTTTCGCAATGGCCGCAATCAGGCGGTTCGCATTCCGCGAGAATTTGAACTGTCGGCGGACGAAGTGATCATCTACAAGGAGGACAGCCGTCTTGTCATTGTCCCGGTCAGGCGGTCCCATCGCGCAACGGGCTGCCGCCCTTGAGCCAGGAAGCCTAGCCGTTAGCATTATCGTTGCATCCGAGCTTCGATACGGTGCAAAACGCCGCGGGCCCATGCGCCTGACTAAACAACTCGATGCTGTACTCTCGGCGATTGAAACCCTCCCCCTGGAGGAACCCGCAGACAGGCACTACGGCTCGATCCGCAGTGAACTGGAGCGAATCGGTCTCCCGATTGGGCACAATGACCTGCTGATTGCTGCCCATGCGAGAGCACTCGGTGCAACACTTGTAACGAAGAACACTAGCGAGTTCAGCCGTGTCCCGGGCCTTGAAGTTGACGATTGGATGTAAAGGTTACTCTGACCATCTCATGGTGACGCTGATAAAATGACGGAGTTGCGTAGAACCTTAAAGCTGGATAAAGGTACACTTCACACAGCCTCCTAACCATACTAACCCGTATCTGTTTGATCTATCTTCGACTGCTGAGCTGGCCCGGTACGGACCCTGAAATTAATGGTGGGTCGTATATCTACCGAACAACATAAATAAATATCTGATATATATAGAGTCTATGTTAGGAAGCTATTTTAGTTGCCCCTATTGTTGCCCCACACCAATTGTCTGCACATTATCATAGCCTAAAATGGACCAAATCTAATGGGTGGGATTTGAGTAGCGCAATCTTTTCTGACCAACTCCTGCTTCTGCCTCAGTTCCTTATCTTGCAGGTTTCTAGCATGTATTAAATCAGTATCCCATGCTGAGAACATCAAGTCTCCATTTTGAGGCGCATAGAGTACCTAGTGTTAATGTGCTTCGCAAAGTATGCGTGTTTACAATTTCCCGTCGCGCAGCAGATGGTACAGTATCAAAACAGGACCAGGAGGAGGCTTGGACCCTGCCTCATAGTAGCGGATGCTGCGCCCATCCGACAGGCCGAACCGGCTGGCAAGTGCCGCTTGTGTTAAGTTTGCGTCCTCCCTGATTTGACGGAGTTCCTCCGATGTCAGGGGTTCAATATCTAATTCTGATTTCATTCGGATGCCAAGTAGTCTGGGTCGCTCGCATAGTCACAATTTCCCATCGCGCAGCCTGTGATACTGTTCCAAGATAGAATCAGGTGGGAGTTTTTCTCCGGCTTCATAGCGGCGGATGATGCGGCTATTAGTCAGTCCAAGTAGAGGGGCAAACTTTGACTGGGATAACCCTGTACGTTTCCGGATTTGCTTGAGCTGATCCGGGGTTAAAAACTTGTCATTTGATTCTGATTGCATACGAAAATTCCTAAAGCTCGTGGCATGATTTCATCATACCCCCCTGTCTCTGAAAATGCCTTACCTCACCACGCATGGGTCCATGGAGAACCACTGGAATATAGAAAAAATCCCGAGCAATACGCCCCGCGTGCATCAGTTTCATTTTCTCTGTAGTCGTCCGATTGTTCAAAAAATGCACGGATTTCAGGGATGCTAGGGTATGGCTCATGTCGAGATCGTCGCTTACAGGCGATCCTCGTCGGCCAGATTTTCCCGATTTCTGCCCGATTTGCCAAAATCCGCGCAGATCCCCGCTTCCGAAGGATGGCACAGACCTTGATGCCATCCTCCAGGTTGTCCAGCGCCTGGGTCGCGTAGCCTCTCATCCCTCCTTGACTACCTCTTCCCACTTCACCTTCTCGGTCTTAGCCAGAAGCCGCAGCACCTTGGCACCTTGGGCAGCCGTGGCATCGTAGGCTTTTGGGTGCCTCGGGATAAACAGGGGAAATGCCGTGTCACTGGCAAGGTCCAGAATCTCGGCAGCCAGATCGTGCAGATTCTCCACATCCTCATCGCCCGCAACATTCTTGAGGAACTTCTCAGGCTCGAAGTAGTGAACCGTATGGCCTGCAATACACGCGGGCGAGTTGCAGATCTCGTACTCTTTCATGTTGAACTTCTCCGGGCTTTCCCGATGCAGCTCGTCGATGTGGTCTGCCAGCTCATTCAGCTTTTGCTTGTCCATTGCTCTCTCCTTTCACATTAATTCATGTAGGGGGCACATCAATGAATGTGCCCCCAATCCTCTTTGCACTATGCAGCTTTGTTGGAAATGAACGGTTGCCCATCCACCTTGGCATACGAGATACGCAGCAGCCGGCCTTTCAGTCGCGCCTTGATCTGCCCGTCGCGCTCGCCGCCCTGGTAGGTGCCAAGCTCCAGGTGCAGGTTGCTGATCGTGAACCCGACCAGTACCTTGAGATCGCCCTCCACGGCAGATCGCAGCTCATTGATGGTGGCCTGTGCCTTGCTGCCCACCACGCTGCACTCGAAGTGCGTGTACTGGATTTGGCCCGTGCGCCCGCGAAGTGCGGCAATGGTCACTTCGACATAGGGCGAGCCCTCGTCGGGTTTAACGTCCTCGACCTTACGCAGATACCCCACTCCCGTGGTCTGCAGGTCAAAATACTTTTCATCGTTCATGGTCTGTCTCCTTTGGTTTTGGTTGCTGTTTCTGGCTTTCGCCTACATCAGTGCGGGTAACACACCCGCAGACAGCGGGAGAGGGCATCCTTGCCCCCTCCCTTCGCCTTACGCCGCTTTCTTCAATGCCTCCTTGCGCTGCCTGGCGAGCTTGAGCCACCACGAGTCCTGGTCCTTCTGATCGTAGCGTGTAGGCATGATCAGGCCGATGAAATCGGGTTCCTTGTGAATGAACACGACCATGACCTTCTCCTTGCCCGTGGGGTAGAGGCGGATGCCGGCATGGCTCTTGTCCACCTTTCGGCTGAATGCGAACCGCTCAAGGTTCTGCACCCGCACCCCGTCCACCAACGGCTTCTCGGTCTTGGGCAGCTCGGCGGGCATCAGGCGCTCCCATCCCGGATAACGCGCCTCGATGATGGCCTTGTTCACGGGATACCGCGCCTTTTGCATGGCGTGCTGGCAGTCACCCTTGCACTGAGCCTCGTTGTACAGTCTGAACTCCACCACGTCGTCCTCATTGCGCGTGATGACTGCCCGCACGGCCCCGTCCTTGATGAACTGGGCAATATCGCGCTTGTTTTTCAGGCTCAGGATCACTTCCGAATCACACTTCCCTTGCGGGTCGTGGAAAACGCCGAGCACATGCCCGTCCGTGCCCACGATCATCGTCCCGCCTAGCGGGCAGGGCTGGATGCACACGCCGAGCAGGTAGTAGCGCACGTCCTTTTTGGCGGCGAAATTCATCGCCTTCTGGAATTTCACCAGATCAATGTTTACCGATTCATTTTTCTTCATGGTTTCGTCTCCTTTGGTTTGCTGTTTCTGCCTTTCGGCTTCATCAATACGGGTAACACACCCGCAGACAGCGGGGGCACGTCCGTGTGCCCCATCCCCTAGCTTCCGTCGATCTCCCAGCAAAGATGTCCGTCCCCGACCTCGCCGCTGTACTGCACCTTGGTCAAATGGACCGCCTTCTCGGGTTCGTCGTTCGTAGACCATAGCTGCACCTTCCAGTGAAAATGGTTTTCTCCATCGTCGATGTCGCCATAGGTGTAGCGGACTTGCCCGCCATCCAGCTTGGACTTGATTTCCTCGTAATAGTCCTTGCTGGCAGGGGTTTCGGATACCTTCTGGAAAATGCCATTGATGGCCTTGCGGTTCTTGTCGATCATCTTCATAGTCGTTTACCTCTAGTCATTGATTGTTTGTAGGTAGGTAGGTCTGCCCATCCGAACCCGAGATCGTCCAATACAGCGCAAATACGGAGGCCGATTTTTGGCAGATCTCGGGAAATTCATGGTTTCAGCGTGCGTCCCTGAAATATCGCTCGGGGTTCTCGCGCAGCTCGCGAGCGATGTCCGCGAAGCTGTGCGTGCCGTGGTCGTTTAGCTGGATCAGGTCAGATCCAACCAAGCTTTCGCTGTGCTCGTCCAGCGCATCCCCGGAGGGTCCGTTCAGCTTCAGGCGGTCGGTCATGGATGCGTCCAGAAAGCCCTCGCCCCCGTGGTATGCGTAGAGTTCGGACTCGCTGCCATCCTCCAGTATCGCGGCAGGCCTGCCGAAGTCCGAAAAGCCATCGGGATCGAGCACATGGCACGCGAGGCCAAGGCAGCAAAAGCAGGTGCGCCCGTTGCCATCGCCATCCATGATGCGTCGTTTCAGGCCGTTGTAGCCTTGCTCGTGCTCGCCAGACTCCAGCGCTTCCAGCCAGGCGAGCTGGTCCTCGTTGAATTCATAGGTCATCTTTACTTCTCCTGGAATGTGTGAATTTGGGTGTGCCTTCAGTACTGGTAGCTCACCTGTACAAGATGTAACGTCATGCCGGCTTTCAGCATGTCGTCGTGAATGCGCTTGCCCTGCACCGGGCCGAACAGATACGGTGCACGCAGCTCCCCGCAGGTCTGATGGAACACGTTGTGCTCCATCCAGTCCCTTGCGGTATCGGATACGGGTTCGATGCGGCAGCGCGTGTTGCTGGTCGTGATCCGTGCGTCGATGTCGTTCATGCGGCCTCCCGTCGTTTGGGTGTGACAGGCAGCAGGTACCAAAGGCCATCACCCAAATCCATGTTTCCGTGTATCGGCGGGATCTCCCTCACCCTGTAATCGGAATGCTTCTGTTCACGGGGATTCCAGATCTCCCTGTCCCTCTTGATGACGCGCCAAATCGCCCGAGCTGGGGTTTCAGCGTTCAAAAACGTAACGTCGTCCCCTGCATGGCAATGCAGCAGGATGGTACGTTTGCGCGTGACTCTGAATCGTCTCATGTTCATTCTCCTTTCTTGTTGTGGATGGCTCGTGCCGATCCGGAATGCCCACTCGCAAGAATGGGCATATCCGCATCCGCCTATGCGCCCTTCTGATAGGTACGATAGGTCTCCACGCCAAGGGTCAGGGCTTCGTTGATGATCTGGTTCATGCCGTCGTTATCCAGCGCTTCCATCAACAATGCCAGATCGCCCCCCAACGCGATCTCCTCGGCACTGACTGCCGGATCGTCCAGCTTTTCGAAGATTTGCTGCAGGTGTTGGCGTCGTCCTCGGGCTTCTGGATGCCCTTGACGACCTTCTCTACAAAGTCGTGCAGGAACGGGCTTGCGTGCTCGTAGTGGGCATTGCTCTCTAGCGTGCTCTCCACCCAGTCAATGGCCTGTCCTCGCTCTGTGATGTCGCTTGCGTCTGTCATGTCATTTTCTCCTAAGTCATTGATTGTTCGTAAGGTAGGTAGGG
>CBDBDH010000002.1:612500-789717 GCA_965203725.1 Gammaproteobacteria bacterium | reverse complement strand
TCCCCTGCATGGCAATGCAGCAGGATGGTACGTTTGCGCGTGACTCTGAATCGTCTCATGTTCATTCTCCTTTCTTGTTGTGGATGGCTCGTGCCGATCCGGAATGCCCACTCGCAAGAATGGGCATATCCGCATCCGCCTATGCGCCCTTCTGATAGGTACGATAGGTCTCCACGCCAAGGGTCAGGGCTTCGTTGATGATCTGGTTCATGCCGTCGTTATCCAGCGCTTCCATCAACAATGCCAGATCGCCCCCCAACGCGATCTCCTCGGCACTGACTGCCGGATCGTCCAGCTTTTCGAAGATTTGCTGCAGGGTGTTGGCGTCGTCCTCGGGCTTCTGGATGCCCTTGACGACCTTCTCTACAAAGTCGTGCAGGAACGGGCTTGCGTGCTCGTAGTGGGCATTGCTCTCTAGCGTGCTCTCCACCCAGTCAATGGCCTGTCCTCGCTCTGTGATGTCGCTTGCGTCTGTCATGTCATTTTCTCCTAAGTCATTGATTGTTCGTAAGGTAGGTAGGGTCATCCTGACCCGGGAAAACCGCGGAAAACGCCTCTCTGGAGGCCGGATTCTGCGGGATCCCGGGTTTTTCATGGTTTTCAGGCCGCTTCCTTCACATTGGTAGGGACGTTGCGCAGGCGCTGCGGCATGACCAGGGTGCGCACCGACAGGCCAAAGCCGTCGCTGCCGTCCTCCAGTCTGCGCCAGGCGCCCCAGTGTTCGATGCACACGGGCTCTTCCGTACCCGTCACGGTCAGTCGCACATGCTTGGCGAACTTGCGCGCGCCCATCGCCACCCGGATCACCTTCTCGGCCACGGTCGCGGCATCGGCAAGGTATCTTGCATCCATGCCGATCAGTGGCGCGTGGATCTCCTTGCGGGCATCCTTGGCGTCCTCGTGATTGATGAAGATGCGCCGCCATCCGGGAAACGCGGTGGGCAGGCCATGGAACTCGCGGCCTGCGAGCGTGGCGAGCATGGGCGCCTTGAACTCGAACTCCGCCCGAGTCTTGCCCGCCTTGTCGGTCGGGCTAATGCGCTTGATGTCGTCCATCGAGACGATGATTTCCTGATAGTCATCGTTGCGGCTTTGCCGCAGCGTGGCATTCCAGGAATCGCCGATGCCCTCGACCCGGTCGGGATGGCTCGTGCACCGCACCACGGTCAGGCGGTGCCGGTCCGTGCCCACCAGATTGACATACTCGTCACTGGCCTCGATGCACACGCCTCGCAGGGCATAGGTCTCGTTTTTGGGATTGACCGCGTACCGTGCCAGCAAGGGCAGCAGGGCGGGCGGGAATGCGTGTTTGCTCATGTTGTTTCTCCTTTGGTTGTGAATCTGACGGGCCTCATCCCTGCATGTTGAACAGGGTGATGATCTTCTCCACCTCGTCGCGGTGCAGCTTGACGTTGTACTGCCCTTCGGTCGTATCGTCCTTGATGCCGCAGATGCTGATGACGTGGCGGCCATCGTCGGGGATGCCGATGCCCGAGTACGGGTAATCGGCCACCAGCTCGTTTTCCACGGGCTTCGCCCCGTGCTTGCCTTGAATCTCAATTCTCATGGTCTCGTCTCCTTTTGGGTTCGTGGTCTCGATTCGAGATTTCACCCGCATGGGGACTCGTGCGAATCCCCATGCGGGATGGCCTCTAGCCTTCGCCCTTCCTGGCCTGCGCGATCAGGTGATTGCCTGCGGCGACCAGGTGCCCGAGTGCCTCCCGTGCCTCGTTCAGCACCTTGTCCACGGACGCCGCACCGCCCTGGGTGATCAGGGACAGGAATACGCGCACCGTCTCCGCACTTCGCAGGTGAATCAGATCGACGGTCCTGCCCCGGTTGTCCGTGACCCGGATCGTCATCGCGCCCTCGCCCGGAGTTTCCAGCAGGGCGATTTCCCATGCGCATTCCACGCTCACGCTGTCCAGATGCACGCTGTCCCGATATTCGTAGGCGAACGCTCCGCAGTCCGAACCGTTGGTAATGGCTTCCTCGGCATCGGCATAAATCATCTTCTCCAAGGCCTGACGGCCCTTGGCATGATCGACCACGTGCGCCCTGTGCCGATCCGCCTCCTTGATGCGGCACCGGAACGAGACCTCGTGCAGCAGGATCGTCATCGTGCCCATGTGTACATAGTCTTTCTCAGTCATGTTTTCTGTTCTCCTTTGTTGGGGTGGCTGGCGGTTCCAAGGGGGAACCCGTTAGCCGCCTCGATCGAGGCGGCTAAGGGGATGGCCTCGGCTAACTGAACAGCACGTCCCGTGCGGTATCTATGGCGTCGCGGTAGCGCTGTACGTCCTCGATGGGAATCACCATGTACTGGGCGACATCCTTGTGATCCAGCACCTCGTCCGCCTTTTTCGTGAACTCGCGCAGCACGACCTCCACGCCAAGCTGGAACGGGTCGTGTACCACGTCCCACGTCACGGGCACCGTCACGGTGCCTCCCGCGTTGGTGTGTACGTAGTCAAACGAGCCGCCGACCTCCTTATCCAGCACCTTCTCCTGTACCTCGTCATGGATCGACCGTTCCAGCGCCTCAATGCCCTCCGTGTGATCCACGACCTCGGCATGAGCCTTGGGCATGTCGCACTTGAATGAGATCTCGTGCTGCAGGACGATCATCGTGCCTCGGTGTAGTACGTCTTTCTCTTTCTCTTTCATGTCATTTCTCCTGTTCTCGTTTAGGCCTGAAACTGGCCATCCATGCCCGCGACACGCACGGGCATGAATGGTGCGTCTCTAGAAGTTGTCCTGTAGCTCGGTCACGAGTCCGTCAAAGTCCTCGTTCCTGCCCAATATGTCGGCCAGTGCCGAGACGGTCGCGAAGTCCACGCCGTGGTCATCGGCCAGGCACTCCAAGTAGTCTTGGCGATCCTTGTAGCCGTGTTCCTCGTAGATGGTCTCGGGCTTCGGTTCAGGCTTGGGTCGATCCGGTGAAATCACCATCTGGAACCCGCCTTCGAATGGGGTCGTCTTGATATTCATGCTTACTCTCCTTTGGGTTGAAAAATGGGCGGCAATTCGCCCGTGAATAGCCAGATCAGCAGAATGGGGACAAGGTGGATGCCGATGGCAAACACGATGCCCCCGTACAGGATCAGCGCGTGTTTTGTGCTTTCCTTCATGTGTTCATGCGAACCCTGGAAAAGTCGTTCTCGTAGCGGGCGATTCCAGCCTCCACCGCCTTGCGCGCCTTTTCGATTTTTTCAGGGTCGTTGCCCCAAAACTTGGCGTGATCCAGCTCGTCCCAAAAACGATGGAAAGGCCAAAGGGATTCGCAATCCTCCTCGTACCATCCGGATCGCTTGCGGGCACCCTCGGGCATCTGCGCGATGCGCTCGGGGGACAGCTTGATGCCGCCATGCCCCGCCGTGTCCACGAACACGATGCCCGTAGCGAGTACCGTGGCGGTCTGGACTTCGCCCCATGGGGAGTCTTGGGGAAGGGTGGTGGGCTGGGCATTTCGCGCGGGTGAGAACACCATGCGGCACCCGCCCTCAAATCGGGTTGTATCTACTCTCATATCATTGTCTCCTTTGGTTTTGGTCGCTGTTTCATCCTTTCGGAATCATCAGGCACGGCACTCACCGCACGACAGCGGGCACGTCCCTGTGCCCTTGGCAACAAACTATTGCTGTCGTTGTCCAAACTTGACGTGTTCCAGCGCGAACTCCCTTGGCGTGGCGTTGTCCTTCACAAGCCACCCGCCCACATAAGTCTGCATTTCGTCCGTGTACCTGAATGACTCCGTGGAGCCATCCTCGTATTCGACATTGAGCGTGGTGTAGTCCTTGTCCGCCCATGCCTCTTTCACGTCGTCCCATCCCTCTTCTATCGCCCTCTCAATGGGCGAGATGTCGGCAAGCGCACTGCTCGCGTCGATGTGCTCTTGCGTGACCTTGACGGTTTTCGTTGTCATGCTGCCTGTCTCCTTTGTTTGGTGTTTCGTCCTTTTGGACTCGTCAATGGCGGGACACACATCCCGCGACACCCTGCCAAGGCGGGCACGTCCCTGTGCCCCGTGCTCGGTCAGTCCTCGTCGGGTTGCATGATCGTGATGACGTGCTCTCCTTGGTCGCCCGGACCTGAATGCAGCTTGAGAATCACGTTACGCTTGCGCCCGCGTCCTACCCTCGGGATTCGGGAGATCCTGTAAAACAGGGGTTCGGAACCCGCACTTTCGGGCATTCTGCGGATCGCCCAGAATGCCAGGCTCACCACGTCCCAAAGACGGCCGGAAACGTCCTGGTAGTGGCGCTTGGCATCGCGCTCGTCCCATTCGCAGCAGTCCTCCCAGACTGCGTTCGTAACGGCCACAGGCACCTTGAATCCGGCTTCCCGTGCGACCTCGGACACGTCCACCAGCACACCGTCCTCGATGGCCTGTGCACGCGTGTAGACGGAGATGACCGCCCCGCAATCGGGTTCGGTCTCGACTTGTTGAACTCCTAGCATGATGTTCTCCTTTGGTTTTGGTTGCTGTTTCTGGCTTTCGCCTACATCAGTACGGGCACACACCCGCAGACAGCAGGGGCACGTCCCTGTGCCCTCGGCAACAATCTCCTAGTGCGTCCTCCGTGCCGTGATGGAGAATGAGATCCGAGTCTTGCCGAAGTTGATGTTCAGCTTTTGGGCAACCTCGGGCGAGTGCCTGAACAGCTTTTCGCAGATGTCGTGGTCGATCAGTTGCACGAAGTCATCCCCGCTGACCTTCTGCGCCTTGTCAAAGACTTCGCCACGGTCGCGTTTGGTCGGATCGTAGCCTCGTGCGTAAATGACCTTGCCCGTTTCCACCTCTTTCCCGTTCGGTGCCTTTTCCGTCATCGTCATGTTGGGGACGCCATTGGACATCAGGTAGATGCCCTGATCCTTGGCGAGATGGAGTGCGGGCTTGAGAAGTCCCTTCTCCTTGATGACCTTCACGATCTCGTCGTATTCCATGTCAAAGCACTTGTCGCCCACCGCCGCGTATTGCTCGTCATAGCTCGGGCGATGTTCGGGGGCAGCCTTGGCGTGTTCGTACAGCGCCTTGGCTTCGGCATAGTCGAATGTCAGTTTTGCCATGTTGTCTTGCTCCTTTGGGTTGGGTTCGTCTTGTGGTGCAGTGGGCACCCGAAAGGGCACTCTTGCGAATGCCCTTTGGGGATGGACTGCTAGCGGTTCGCGCCGACCGCCTCGGCTGCCCTGTACACGTCTGCCCAAAGATCAAGCAGGGTTTTCCCTTCGCGTTTGGCTAGGGCATTGGCGCAGACGACAAGAAAGGCCACGATTTGGGTATCGTTGGCTTCTACGGGTTTGATGCCCTCGCGGACAGTCTTGAACAGACCTGCGATGTTCTCCTGTTCCGTTTCGTGCTCGTGCTCGTGCTCGTACTGTTCGGCGACATAGGCGGCAGCCTCGTCGCGGGAATTGCCGAAGCCCTCAAGCGCACCTGCGCCACACGGGAGTACGCAGTAGTGAACCCCGTGCTTGTCGATGCCGAATCGGGCATGTTGGTTGATGTGTTCGATTGTGGTCATGTTGCCTGTCTCCTTTGGTTTGGTATTTCTGCTTTTGCTTTTTCAAGCAGGGCACACACCCTGCGATACCAAAACGGGCACGTCCCTGTGCCCTTCTCTCAATCGTCCCTACAGCAATCCCCGTTCCGCGAATGAAACGGACTCGCCCGCACTCACGACAAAATGGTCGAGTACCCGCACATCGACCAAAGCCAAGGCTTCTTTCAGTCTGCGGGTAATCATTTCATCGGCTCGGGATGGTTCGGCGACTCCCGAAGGATGGTTATGGAAGAACACGACGGCTGCCGCATTCGCTTCCATGGCCTCTTGCACCACGACACGGGGATGCACGGATGCCGAGTTGACTGTGCCTTGGAAAAGCTCCTTGATCGCGATGATGCGGCAAAGGTTGTCTAGGTACAGTGCGCCAAACACTTCATTGCGGTATTCGGCCATCCGAAGGCAAAGGTAGTTGCGGGTTTCATCGGGACTGCCAAGGGTTTGGCCTGCGCGATGTCGGTAAGAGAGAATCTTGATGGCAAGCTGGACGGTCTCGTCCTTTTGCTTGCTTGTCATGCTTGAGAGTTTTTTCATATGAGTTTCTCCTTGCTCATCAAGTGGGGTGTAACCCGTGATTAGATGGTTACAGTATAGGAAATATTTTCCTATATGTAAACACTTCGCATTAACCAGAAGTCATAACAGGATTGTGCCCAGTCATGCCCGAAACGTGCTTATTCAACGGTCCTTGTTGTGTATTTTTTTTGTTTGTGGTGATAGTTTCTGACCACAATTATTGGTCGAAGCCAAGGCGCAGATATGCCTAATGCACTGGATCAATTTACCTATGAGAAATGGGAAGCCGCCAAGGTTGTTCTCTCGGGTCAGTCTGACGAGGGAGTGAGCTTCACGGCGGCCGCCCGAGCTGCGGGCGTGTCTGTTGCGGTACTGAGGGCATGGGTCAACCGTTCCCGCCAGCGCCATCCCGGAGACAGCCCTACTTTTCACGCCATCGCCGAGTTCTACGACACCATAAAACAATTGCAGGGCGAGGTGATCGAGGACGATTTGTGGCAGATCGCGAGGAAAGGCCACAAGATGCCCACCATAGACAAGGGGCACATCGTCGACCACTACTACAAGAAAGACCCCAGCCTGATGATGAAGCTCCTGAAGGTGCGCGATCCGAAATACGAGGACAAGAGCGCAGGGGTTACGATCAAGCTCGATGCCAGCGAAGTGTTCAGACGCCTGATCGCGGGCAAGCGCATTGCCGAGGCCAGGCAGGAGGCGCTGGAAGCCGAGCAGGATGAAAAGGGTGCATTCCAGGTGCCCAAGATTCCCGAGTCAGACGGGCAGTAGACATCTGCCCAGTTCAAAAGCTTCTAAAACTTTTTCACGGTCTCAATTTCAAGAATCCGTCTCAATAGGCGTTGAAAAAGTTTTGCACGTCTCATCAAGTAGTGACTTTCGTCTCACAGAACAGCGATTTCATCTCACAGAATAGCGATTTCATCTCATCCCTATCTCGCATAAAACCCTATATAAAATAAATATTTATAAGATAGTTATTATTATTATTAGGAAGAAATGACGCATACATATATACGCGTGCGCGACTAAAATAATCCATCGCTACTTGTTCACCGATATATAGCCCCTCTGAGGGCAATCACGCAGATATACATGGCAAAATTATATGTGCTCAAGTTCTGAAGGATTTTTTGGCACGAGGATTTACTATTATCTCGTAACTGTATGAATACAAAAGTTAATGTCGTGAGAAGGCATTGAGATAATTTGCCGTTTTTGTGAGATGTCTCTAGCAAGGATCGAGCAGATTTCGAGATCTGGCCGAGATGGATCACTGCAAAATGAACAAACAACCATCTCATCATCATTCACGGCCGAGTCTTCCTGCGTTGCCTGAGTGGGTGCCGGGGCAACTATAGGGGCAACTGTCCGATATGAATATAATTTAGTCCATGTTATCAATTAGTTATCGCTCCATTTCTGTAGATGGGATAGGACACCCCTATAGAGCAGCTCGCATCAACGCGGTTTGGAGGCTTTTACATCCTGCAGGCGGATCTCATAAATGACCTTACGATTCTGCAATTCGTCAAAATAAGGCATCACGGTTAAACACACAGCGCCTGCCAGTAGAGCCAGCCACTTGAACACGACATTGATTTTCCCGGACGGTTTTTTTACGCCCCTTCTCTATCTCCCGTCAGCATGGATAAGCCTGGTATTCCCGGTCACTCGCACCTTGTAATCAAGGCTTCTCCAGGTACTTGAACACGCCGTATCCCCTTCGGTCGTTACGCGGGTCCACCACAAAGCCGATGGGGATGATCTGCAAACCCTTCCACTGCGTGTATTCGGCAAATTCCAGGGTGCCAGTCAGAAAGAGGCCGACCGAAAACTCGCGTCCCTGCCCTTCCCTTGCCCTCGCCCGAAAACGGCAGGTGTAGCCCGAGGTGAATCGGGAATCCGGCGGCTGAAACCGATTGGAAAGCCATCGCATGGCATCCGATCGCTTGCGCACCCTTGCAGAATGTTCCTGATAGTCGAGGGCGTGCTTGCTGGCATAGGTCCGGGCAAACGTCTCGCAATACTCGGTCACGGTCACGCCACCCGCAGCCTGCAGAACCCCGCCGCCGTCCTCCAGTGAGGCGGGCGCATCCCTCGCACCCGCAGGCAAGCCCGAGGGTCCGGCCAGAACCAGGACGCAAAGCAAAATATGGAATTTGGTTTTCATGGAACTTCGGATCCCGTCATGATAAATCACGAAAGCTACAACCTCCATATGCAAGTCCTGGTGCACTCCATGCCGCAAAGTGCAACATCTATGCGGATGACAGGATTTACGGTGCCATCCCGTAGCGGGTCTGCACAGACCCCGGAGGCCGCCTTGCGGACATCCGGGAGCCGAAGCCTTGCATGACAGTGCGGGCATGTACGGATATCATGGTCTCCCTACATCACATTCGGGAAACACCGGCGATATTCCAGCAGCAGATTTTTTGGAACCGCGCCGGGTGTGCCGCATCGTGCTTGGGACAAGATTTCGGAAAAGACATGCCCCGGCCCGTTGCTGGATTTATTGTGAAAGCTGAAGGAAAACCAAGGATATGCTGATACTGAAAAGAAAAGCCGGAGAACAATTGAGAATCGGGGATGACATCGTCGTGCAAATTATAAGCGTACACGGCAATCAAACCCGTGTCGGGATTGCCGCACCGAGGGACCTGGCCGTGCACCGCGAGGAAGTCTACAACAGGATTCAGCGGGGGCAAAAATAAAAAGAATATTATGTAGCAAAATCCATGTAGCTGATTATTTTCTGGCCTGCTTCCATTTCTGATTCAACTCAGCTAGCCTCGCCAGGCATTAGTCCGGTTCCCGCTTATCAGGACTAGAAAGTAATAAGCTGGCACTTTCTACGGATTTTGCTACATAATCCCCTTGTTTCCCAGGCCCGCCTGCAGATTTGACAATAAACCCTGACTCCGTCCATCATTCACCTATCACCTGTGTGCAAGGAACCCCGTAGTCGGGTCTCCTGCCTAATACAACAGCCCTTGGGCGAATAAGCAGAACATCTGTCCTTGTACATATGGTGATAAGGCCCGGCACCCTTGCCGGTCTCCATAACAACAAAGGAGGTCTTTCATGAGATTCGTGTTTGTCTGTCTATTGTCCCTGTATGTCTTGTCCGCCTGCGGCGGTGGAGGTGGAGGCAGCGATCCTGACGCGCCATCATTCATGCCAATAACGGATGCCGATATTGACAGGACTGATGTGTTTATTACCGAGATCTTTGCCATGCCCCTGAATGACAGCAATCCCGGTTTCACGGCCAGATGGACCGGTCAGATGATGGGAGAGTGGGGCACGGACGAGTTCAGTGATGACATCATAGGCGATACGACTATCGTCTTTGATCTGGCAAACAGCCAAGTGGATATCGTGTTCGACAACATCCGTGGCGAGCGTGATTCAACTTATGGGCGCTGGCAAATGCTCAACATCCCGGTCACCAATGGGAGCTTCGAGGAGAGACGCGGGGAAACTATCAGCGTCGCCGACCTGGACAATGGCATCCAGCGCCATAGCGTGATATCAGGCAGCTTTCGTGGCCCGAACCATGAGGGTATAACGGGCTATCACAGATCACGCACGAATGAGGGGCTCCACTCAGGGGCCGACGTGATTTTCGGGGCGCGTCGGCAGTAAGGAGTTGCTTAGGTCACCAAGTCTTAATACTTAATAAAGACCTGATTGCCTGATTTCAGGAGTCGGTGTCGATGATTAAAATGGGAGATCTTCCTCTTTTATGTATGTATCTGATTCATAATCATCGCTATTCTGAGTGAAGCCTATTTTTTCCTTGATTTCATCCGGTATCAGGGCAACAGGTTTTTGTACACCATCCACAATCCGTTTTCGTTTGTCGTTTCCGCTTTTCGTCTTGCGACGTACTACACCCGGGAGATTCTGTATGTACCCGTCCACATCGATGTTCTCGTATTGTGTCTGCTGTAGCAATCGTCTTGTATTATAGTAGTTTAAAGCGATGTACAGTTTATTTTCCTCAATAAATCCGAAACCATGTTGCCAACATATTTTTTGAAGAGCTTTCTGCTCGTCTCCTGCAGCAGCACCGATCCCGATCCATCGGCCGTCTTCAGTGTAATATGCTGAATACAAACATTCGGCAAGCACCCTTTCGCGATGATCTACCTTGATCATCTTACTCATCATGGCCATGAGTGGGGCCAAATTGTTTGCTTCCTCTCTTTTTTTCATAGCTACCTCCGTTTCTTTACCACTTAGTAACGAGTATCCCGCAGCCAAGGCAGCCCGTGTCTTGGCTGTGCGAGTATCAATGTTGCGCTCGATCATCTTGTCCTCAAGCTGCTTGGCCTTTCGGACCACACGAGCCGTGTTGCGGATGATGTACGTGCGGATTGCAAGCGCACGCTCATTGGTCAGCGACCCATAGATGCTGTCACGTACATCAGGCCAGTCTGCCACGGGAGTCTCGGACAGCTTGATCGTGACAATCCGTGACTGTGAGGCTGAATCCAGGTTGGGCATGTTGATACTGGACACCAGCAGGGAGAAGCGGGGCCGACGTATGATCTTTCCCCCGGATGCTGTACTCCTCACCCTCGCCTGCCCGCCCGAAGAAGCAATCCGCATCAGGCTCAATATCTGGGTGATGGCCGCCTCCTTGGCCTTCTCGGGTTCAAACTCGTCGATATAGAAAGGCAGAGACGCATTGCCCGACATGGCCGCCAAACCTGCCTCGGATCCCGAGCCCACGTCCGTCAGCAACGTCCCCATCAGCTTTTTCAGGACTTCATCCAGCAGGAACGTCTTGCCCGTACCTGCGCCGCCGAGCATCCAGATCATCGGGCGGAAGCCCAATGCCCCTCCCGTAATCGACGCGACGATCCAGCCAAGGAAGGATCGGGCATCTTCCGCACTCTCCCACCGGTACCGCAGCACGGCACTTGCCATCTCGCCCGCCCACTTCGCAGCGTCCGGATGGTCGAGCATCCTGATCTTCGGTCCCGGGAGGTAGATCTCGCGTCCCTGCCCCGAGAACAGCAAGGGGCGGGTGATGGTGAGCAAGCCTCTGGCATCCTCGGTCATCAACTGGTCTCCGACGTTGTAGACGACCTCCCCGTGTTCCGTGATGGCCGCACCAAGCTCGTACAGCTTCATGTTGCCCGTGGTGATCGCCCCTTTCAGTTCTGCCGCACGGATGATCTTGTCCGCCCACATTGCCTTGATGCGTGAGGTGAGCTGCCCGTTCGGAGCCAGACTGCGCCAGAACTCCAACGGCGCCAAGTGGATCAGTTGCCCTTCGCTCGTCAGCGAAGCAATGCGCATCCTGTGCATGTAGTGGGTTCGTTTGTTCTGAATGATTACATCATCCCCCTCGTATCCAAGTACGGTAAAGTGCTGACAGTCGTCCAGGGGCGGAATTTCAATCTCGCCCACATCATCCTGACTGCTTGGCGGGTGCACGTCCTCGTGGTTCTGCACGCCCCCGTGCTCGTTGATCCACGCCATCATGGAGGTCCAGTCGTCCTCCTGCAGCGCATCGAAGATGTCATAGCCCGTGTCGCCCTTGGGCAGGAAGTAGCGCACGGTGGTATCGTTCTGGGCTAGGTGCTTGCCAATCGTTTTCATAAATCGACGCCCTGCCTTGTCGGCGTCGGCGATCAGCAGGACGCGCTGGCCGTACAGGGGCGACCAGTCATTGCGTAATGGCTTGTTCGACCCCCCGTAGGGCGAGACGCACGGGGGCGGTGTCTTGGTCTTGATGGCGGCGACCGCATCCCTGCACTTCTCGCCCTCGACGATCCAGACCTGAGACGTCTTGACCCGGGGCATGACTTCCTCGATGCCGTACAGGGGGATGGGCGAGACCCGGTCCTCGTCGGGCAGCCCCTCGTTGTCGGGGGCGGTGTTCCAGAAGCCCCCCTTGCCGGCAGGGACAAACGTATAAATGTCCTTCTTGGCCTTGTACTCCCCCGTCTTGCCGTCCTTGACCGTGCCGTCCCATCGCTGGACGATGATCGGGTGCTCGTGTTCCGGATCGTCGCGGCGGTAGTAGTGATAGGTCGCGGAAAGTGTGAAGCCCTTGGAATGCGTGGTATAGGGAGCCTTGACGTGTCTGGGCTGCCCCTTGCGTGCCCGTGTGCGCTCGGCCTTGTTCTCGCTGTCCTTGGCCTGGTAGTGGCTCAGGTTGGCTTGGGTGGCTCCGTGGGACTCAAGGATTTCCAGGGCTTCCTTTTTCGTGCACCCGCGAACCTCCGTGAGATAGGTGTAGGCGTTGCCCTTGGCCTTGCACCCGTGGCAGAAAAACACGTCCTTGGCGACGTTGACGGACATGGAGGGGGAGTCATCGTCATGGCCTGGCATGAAACACTTGATCGACTTGTTTGCCCCGCCCCCCTTGGGAAGGTGGATGCCGTCTTTCTCAAGTACCGCCTGCAATACCGACATGTCACGCCAACTTCATCCAGTGGTGCACCTTTGCCATGCGATCTGTCCATTCGAGGTGATAACCGTACTTGCCCTGCAACTTGTCAGGTTCTCCCTGTCGGCCATTCGTGGCCTTGCTCTCAGCGAATGGCCGACGCCTTGTAGGATTTGCAGGTTTGCACAGGAAGCTCACGGCTGCTTGCAATTCAATATAAGCTTTCTAAACTACAACTGCCTGAAGGACGAGCCGCCCATCGTACAAACAAGTTCAACTCAAAATTGATTCACATCTGATAAACTAGAACTCAGTTGACAGCTTCACGGCTGCTCATGATTTGCTGGTCTACCCATTCGTCAATTTCAGCCTCAATCCAGCCAATGGCGCGACCGCCCAGCGGGATGGATTTCGGAAAGCGTCCCTGGTTGATTCGCAGGTAGATGGCACTGCGGGACAGCCCGGTGCGCGCCATGACCGCAGGAAGTCTCAGGATCGTATTTCTCATATCTAATTAAACCTTAAGGATTCCCGTTGAATACGAACGCCATTGTTATGGCATTGAGAGAGTAAAGCACCGCAGTTGCGGTTTGAGGTACCGCAATTGCGGTGCTAGTCAGATTGGAGTGCGCGTTTCGCCTCGGGAAACTTTTGCTGAAGGGTGCGTTGCGACAGCCCCTCACACCCAGGAAACTTCTCAACAATGGTGTCAATCAGCCGAGTTTGATTGACAAAAGAAGGATGTGGCTTGATGTCTTGGATTTCGCCCGCGATGAATCGGAGCAACACAGCAATGATGTGCTGATAGGTTCTTTTGGACCGTTCGTCAGGCAGTGCCCTTTCGGCCAACTTCGCCTTCAAGGCAACACACTCGGTCTGTAATGCATGAAACTGCTCGGTGCTGATTGTGGCATCGGTATCGGATTGAGCCTCGCCGAACAGGAACGCAGGCCTGTCCCCCGGAAATTCCTCTTCCATCCAGTCCCTGAGGCTACGGCCAAGAATCTCTCTGAACTCCAAACGGGAATGGGATGGTGGATTATCAAGGGTTCTATAATCCAGTTTGTTGCCCTTCAGGGCCATGACGATGGCTCGGCTTTTGTGCTTAAGGTCTGGATAGTCCTGGTGGGTCCAGACGTTTATCTCATAACCTAATTTTGCTAAGGGTCTAGCTTCTTGGATGACTGCCTTAACCTGGTCTTCCGGCACCCCGCACCAGAGCGCGGCTGCTTCTGAAATCAAATAGAATTTGTACAGTATCTCCGCGCCCGTGCGGGGTCTGGTTTTCCCGGAGGATCTCATAAGACCGCAAGCCTCTCTTGCCTCAAAAACATCATCATTTTGGATTATAGGGGACTTTCCTGTACATTACAGGACATAACAGGAAATGCGCGAAAGCACTCCGCTGTGCACGGAAGGACAAGCCAGGGGGTTGAAAGCATTGCAGCACCATCCGTCGTGGCGCGATAACCGAGCCGCGATGAACTCAATCAGAAGTGGAAGCTGGTCCGAATTTAATCAGCTTCACGGATTTTGCTACATAATTCCCCTTCCTTATAACAGCAAAGCAGATCAGATAATCAAGAACCTGACCTAGGAAACCCTATCCTGTCTTCTGTGTCTCTCCCTGGTCGTGCACAAGCATTAAGAGACACGCTGGCAGATCAAAAAGGCAGCACGTCAGGGGTACACCAGTACCCCTGATTCACATGGCCTAAAACTCCCTCAGTGTGTGCCCGCACCCTGTGCGGACCGGGAGGACGATCCGCACAGGCCACGGCAGGCCGGTCTACCAGTGGTAGCGGCCCTGCAAGGTCAGGGCATGCTCGGGCAGCACGTCGGCTCCTGTGCTTTCGCGGCGGATCACGTCGAGGCGCAGCCCGAAGGATTCGCCCGGCATCACCGAGTTCAGACGCCAGCCGATGCGGTAATTGCGCACGTCATCCGAGAGTTCGAGCCCGGCATTGGGCGTGCCGGTGAACTGCCCGTTGAAGGCGGGCAGGCCGTAGCCTACCTCACTGTGCAGGCTTCGCTGCGCTTCGAACCCGCCGTCGCCCGCCGTCACGAAGCCGTGCGGGCGCTGTGCCCCCCACAACTGCTGCGTCGTGCTCGATGCCACCCCCAGGGTGGGCGACAGCCTGAACGACAGGCCGCGCCCGTGGGTGCCGGGATCCAGGAGAATCGAGGCGCTCGCGCCCCATTCCTCGTAATCCGAGTCGGCATGCGTAACCAGCATGCGCGCCTTCGCCTCGACCGACAGGCCGGTATCCGGGTTCATATAGTTCAGGCCTGCACCGATCTCACCGCCCGTGCCGGTCTCGGCGTCGCCGCCGTCATGGCGCACGCCCAGCTCCAGCGACGGCCGCAGCGTCGCACCGTCACCGAAGTCGTAGCTGCGACCGCCCTCCAGCACGAGGCGCACGCGGCTCGCATCCGTCTCGGTATCCGACTCGCCCGAGATACGGTCCCACTCGGTGCGCACGAAGAACGCATCGGCCTTGAGCGCGAGATCCACACCGCCCATCTCACCGGGTTCGAGCAGCGCACCGCGTGCCCCGAGGGCCGCGAGGCGCAGGTCGATGTCGGTCTTCGTCTCGATCCGTTCCCGGTCCCCGCGTGCGTCCTGCTTCATGGTCATCGACCCGGTGCCCCAGCCGGCCAGGGCCCAGGCCGAGACCCGTGGGCTCAGCCGGACCCTCGCGTAGGGGTTCACCGTGGTCATGGTGCTTTCCAGGTCGCCGGAGTCCACCCCGGGGTTGTCGAAGCTGCCGTCGCCCTCGCTCAGGCTCACCGCCACGCCCGCCAGCCAGCGGTCCCATTCGGCATCCATGCCGAGCATGCCGGTGGTCACCTCGCCGTCGAGGCGCAGCGCGCCGTCATCGGTCGAGTCCTCACCGTCGAAGTCGCCGTGCGCCACCCGGCCCCAAGCGGCTAGGCCCGGACCCGAATCACGGCCCCCGGAGGCGACGTGGAAGGCGCTGCCGAGCAGCAGGTCGCGTGGACCGAGGTCGTGTGAAGATGCGACGGGTCCCCCGTGGCGGGCCTCGCCAAAGCCGCGCGCCTGCGCGAACAGGTCATCCTCGTCGTTCGAGGCGGGCGTCCCGTACGCCTGCGCCAGGCCGGTGAGGGCCTGCGCCAGCACGTCGCCGTCTTCGCTATCCGAGAGATCAAGCGCCACCCCCGCCAGCGTGGCGTGGGCACCCGGCGCCAGTCCGTCGAAGCGCTCCGAGACCGCTTCCGTCACCTGCGTGGCGATGGTGCGCCCGAAGCGCGACAGCCACATCGCCTGCAGCGGATCGTCGTTCTTGATGACGCCCTTCGCCTCGCGGTGCATGCCCCGCAGATACGCCCCCTGCGGGTTCGAGAGCTTCAGCTTGAACGTCTCCTTGCCCTCGTCGATGGCATCGTCGAGCAGCGCCACCGAGACCGTCTTCGCCGTCTCGCCCACGGCGAAGGTCAGCGTGCCCGATGTGGCCGTGTAGTCCTCGCTGGCCGTCGCCGTGCCGTCGGCGGTGACGTAATCCACCGAGACCGCCTGCACCGCTGCACGGTTCAGCGTCACTGCGAAGTCGAGGCTCGCGTCCTTGCCTTCCTTCGCGCGGGTGTCCGCAACCCGGATGCGCACCGGGCCCGGGACCGTCGCCGACGCCTCGCCGAGCGCTATCTTCACGTCCTTCCAGGACTTCGGCATGACGCGCACCCGCCACAGCACCGGGTCCAGCGACTCCACGCCCGTGACCGTCCCGCCCGTCACCGTGAACGCCTCCGCAGCAGGCTTCGAGCCCGACTGCACGTCCAGCGTGAACGAAGTCCCACCGTCATGTTCCGCCGGGACCTTGCTGAACTCTACCGCCACGGTCTGGGCCGCCGTCTGCGGCGTCGTCGACTCGCCCTTCACACGGACCCACCCGCTCGAGTGCTCGCTGCGCTCCGACCGGAGCCGGCCCACGAAGGCGCGCACGAACACCCCGGTCGCCACGTCGTTCCTCAGCCCGGTGATGGTGTAGCTGTTCACGCCGGCCTCCACGGCAACGCCGTTGTTGCCCGACGGGTTGGCCCACACGCCCGCCGCCTGGCTCCAGCGCAGCGCGTGCTGCACCCGCTCCGCAGCGAGGCGCGGGTGCGCCACCGCCGTCCAGCTCACCGTCAGGCTGCCGTCGCCCGGCACCACCCGCACGTCGGCCGGCTCCGGCGTGACCAACACCCCCTGCCACTGCTGCGGACCCGCCGCGATCCTCGCACTCGACGTGTTCGACAGCGCCCGCCCGTCCGGCGTGCACACCGCGCCCGACGGCTCGTCGTCGCAGTCCCGTCCGCCCGCGAGCGTCACCGTCACGTCGCTCGGCGACGTCGGCCGCACCGTGACCCGCCACAGCCCGGCGCCGATCTGCTCAACGCCCGTCACCCGGCCTTGCGTCACCGCGAACGACCACAAGCGCGGCGACCGGCTGAAACTCCCCACCGTCTCGCTCAGACGCACCCGGAACGCGAACTCCGTGCCGTCATGCTCCTCCGGCACCTCCTCGAACCCTGCCGTCAGCGGGTCGCGTTCCTCCTCCCCGCCGGAGCCCGGCCCCTCGCCGCCCTCGAACTCCGCGGTCCCGGACCCACCGCCGTAGGCGCTGCCGACGTTGATGTCGTACGTCACCGACGACCTCCCCCGCGGCAGGTACACGGTGACCTGGTTTGTCAGCGTCTGGTTCTCCACGTCCTTCGGGACTCCGAGAAGGCAAAGGTTGAACGTGGTGCTCCGCTGCCCCGCCTGGATGTAGGCCATCGGATACTTGCGATCGGCATTCAGGAGGACCGGGTCCCACGGATCCATCGGATCGCAATGGCTTACCAGGTTGGGATCCCGAAAGTCCTGCAGCACACGGTGGCCGACCCTGCCGTACGTGCCCAGGGATATGGTGGTCTGCCGGGTGACCGCCGTGGGCACCGACACGGTCACCGTGTGCGTGCGCGGCGCCGGGCTCGTCACGGTCACGGTCACAGGCTCCGGCACCTCGACCACGGCCAGAGTCACCGCGAAGTTGCTCGCCCACACGGCGGGGTTTCGTTGTGGGTCGGTGGGGTGTGGATGACCGTAGGAGCCCCACTGCATGTCGTCGACGGGCCAGGAGGCGGTGGCCGAAGTGCCACTGGCGGTCAGAGTCCTCAGGGGGAACCGCCTTTCGCCGCCAGCGGGATACTTGACGATCAGCATCAGCGACCTTGCAGCGTCGATCGCGGCGGCGCTGCCCGAGCTCAAGCCCGCGAACAGAGTGCCGTTGCGGTGATAGAAATCGCTAATGGTGTAGGTATTGCCCGCGTAAGTGAACCTGTTGGCGCCCATCGCGAGGGGGCAAGTGCCCCCCGACACACCGGTCCTGCAGCCGGACGAGTCCGTGCCCCATCGCGTCGGCTCGAGGGCCTTCGCCGCCATCGTGGTGGACCAGATCTGGTTCTTGTCGTGATGCCGGGTCCCGTCCGGCCAATTCCACGGCGACTTCACCGGAATCTCCAGCTTCACCGCGACCTGCTGGCCGTCGGTCCATTGCGGGTCGACATACCAGTTGTGCCAACCGGTATCGCTAAATCTAACAACTCCACCAACGGGTAGCCGCACAGTGCCGAGATGCAACACCATCCCGTCAAACTTCGACCCTGGGTCCGGGGCCGGTGACGTCGCGCTCGGTTGTATCCCGCCCAACCTCAACGATACCCTACCATTGTTGTAATAAAGGCTTGCGACGGTATATCTCTCACCGTTGTGCTCGAGTTCATCTTCCGTGAGCGCCGAGGAGCAGCCAGTGCCATCGCAGCCGAGATACGCCCCGTCGTCGTCGATATCATCGACTGTCAGCGTCGCCGACCAGACGGTGGTCTGCGCCGCGGCGGGCGCGGCCGCGAACAGGCCGAGCGCGCCGAGCAGCAGCACGAGGACGAGGGGGAGGTGCTTGCTTGCGCGCCCGCCAGGGGCGGCGGACGGGTCAGGCTTGTGCGGGGAATCTGAAGGAGTCGGGGAAGTCGGCGTGTACAGTCCGGCCCGCCGCAGCACACACATCATAAGACGCTCGACGCTCGACGCTCGACGCTCGACGCTCGACGCTCGACGCTCGACGCTCTGCCCCAGTGTAGCATAGTGCCCGGTCGCAGTGGCGGTTCTCTCGGATGAAGCAAATGCTGATTGCATGGTCGGATCTCCCTTCATGATCTGTTTAATGCAGCGGGTCCAGCACCACCACACACACCCCGGAATCGTACGTCCGGGTTCCTGAAGTGTGTCGGGGGATGGTACTGCTCCCTGTTATTGTTTGATGCCTGTGCAGGCAATTTCCATTAAAGGCCTATAAGATACCAGAAAATCCACTGCATTTCTTTTCCCGAGGCCTGGCGCGCCCTCACCGGGGATCATCTCCCCGGCGAAGTGTTGCGCCCCGGTGGGCTTGCGCTTACCACCGGATCGTGCCCTCCAGCGTCACGGCATGCTCGGGCAACTGCAGATCATCGGCGGGCTCGATGCGGGTCACATCGAGGCGGATCTCGATGGCGGAGTGATCCACTCCCGCCGGGGTCAGGCGTGCCCCGATACGGAAGTCCCGCGCCCCGTTGTCGGAGAGGCCGAAGCCTGCGTTGGGCGTGCCCGTGAACTGTCCGCCAAAGGCGGCCAGGCCGAAGCCGATCTCGCCTTCCAGCCGACTCGCCGCCTCGAAGTGCGCATCGTCCCCGTCCCGGGGGGCCAGTCCCGCCAGCGTCTCGCGTGAGAGCAAGGCGTCCATGCCGCCGGAGGGCGAAGCTCCCCAGCGCTGGTGCAGCGTCAGGGTCAGCCCCCGCTCGGTGGACGGTCGCGGATCGAAGGCGAGTGCGGCACTGGCGCCCCACTCGCGGAACCCCGAGGCCTCGTGGGCCAGCAGGCCGCGCGCCCTCAGGTCGAGCGTGAGGCCTGCGTTCGGGTTCGCCCAGGCGAGGCCTCCGCCGATATCGGCACCGAAGCCTTCTTCGGCATCGCCGCCGTCAAGGCGCGCGCCAAGTTCGAACGAGGGCGTCAGTGCCGCACTGCCGTCACCGAACGCGAAGCGGCGCGAGCCCTCCACCCCGGTGCGCATCAGCCAGGCATCGGCGTCCGAGGACCCCATCCCCTGCGTCGAATCGGAGGAGGTGCGCGTGATGCGCGCATCGGCCTTGAGGGCAAGTGACAGGCCGTCGCCGTCCCCAGACGGTCGCAGCAGATCGTTGCGCAGGCCCGCCGCGCCCATGGTCATCTTCAGGTCGGCTTTCAGGTTCGCCTGGCCGTCGGGCTTGACCTCGACCTCGCCCTCGCCGTATCCGGCGGACGCCCAGGCCGAGAGCCGCTCGGAGAGATCCCACCCCGCATAGGGGTAGAGGCCGGTCAGGGTCGCCTCGATGCGGCCCGCCGCGCCCGCCATGCGGTAGTCGCCGAGCCCCCGCGAGTGGCCGAGCGCAAGGCCTGCGGTCCAGTGTGCCGCCGCCCAGTCTGCGCCCACCAGTCCCGTCGTCACCTCGCCGTCGAGCGACAGTTCGCCGTCACGGCCATCGAAGCTCGTGATCGAGCCCTGACCCCACAGGGCACCGAACCCGCCGTCTTCCATCGAGCCGCCGGTCAGTGCGAACGACGTGCCCGTCAGGAAGTCCCGACTGGTCAGCGTGCGCGATGGCATGGGGGGATCCTCGCGCTCGGCGTCGAGATGCGTGGCCCGCCAGGGGCCATCGTCGTGCTGCGCCGTACCGGTCGAGCCCCCGATCCAGTCCGCCAGCGACTGTCCGGCCAGCGAGGCTTCCACGCCCGGAGTACGCGCCCTGGCGAGGCGGGACTTCACGGCATCGAGCACCTGTCCCGTCACCGTGCGCCCGAAACGTGCCAGCCACGCCTGCGGGATCGGGTCGTCGTTCTTGATGATGCCCTTCGCTTCGCGGTGCATGCCCCGCAGATACGCGCCCTGCGGGTTCGAAAGCTTCAGTTTGAACGTCTCCTTGCCCTCGTCGATGGCGTCGTCGAGCAGCGCCACCGAGACCGTTTTCGCCGTCTCGCCCGGCGCGAAGGTCAGCGTGCCCGACGTGGCCGTGTAGTCCGCGCCTGCCGTCGCCGTGTCGTCCTCGGTCGCATAGTCCACCGACACCTCATGCGAGGCTGCGCGGTTCAGCGTCACCGCGAAGTCGAGCGATTCATCCTTGCCTTCCTTCCCCCGGGCGTCCGCAACCCGGATGCGCACCGGGCCGCCGACCTGCGCGCCCGGCGCGTTCGCGAGCGCCCGCCCGCCGGACGCGCACACCGCGCCCTCGTCCGTGCAGCCCGCCGGCGGCGCCAGCGTCACCGTCACGTCGCGCCACGCATCGGGCTTCACCTTCACCCGCCACAGCCCCGCCTCGATGCGCTCCACCCGCCGCGCCTGGCCGGCGCGCACCTTGAACGACGCCGGGACCGGCGCCACCGCGCCCTCGCCCAGCGCCTCGCTGAAGCGCACGCTCAGCCAGAACGCCGCCTCACCGTCATGCTCGGCCGGGACCGCCTCGAACGCCGCCGTCAGCGGCGGCCCCGCGCGCGCCACCGTCACCGCGTAGGTCCTCACCGTCCCGTCGGCCGCCGTGACCTCGACCGCGAGCGCGTTGTCGCCCACCGCGAGCGCGATCGCGCCGCTCGACCCGCCGGCCGCCACCGCGGACAGGTCCGTCCCCCTGCCGGCCTTCACCGCCGCGCCCGCGTCGTTCGCCGTCGGCGTCAGCCTGGCGTGGGTCGCGCCGTACGGCACCCGCGCGGTGTAGCTCGCGGTCGCCGCCGAGAACGCCGGGCTCAGCACGAGCGCATCGCCGAACGACGCGCCGTCGCCGCTCGTGCTCCCGGTCAAGGCGCTCAGCGTCGCGTCGGAGGACGCCTGCTGCTGCTGCGCCCCGTCGTCGGTAATCGCCACCCGCACCGAGGACGACGCACCCGCGGCCAGGCCCGAAGGCAGGCTGCCCAGCGCCACCGTGAACGTCTCGTCGTCCCCGTCGGCGTCGTCGTTCGTCGCGATCGTGCCCGAGGCCGACGTGCCGCCGGCCGGTACCGTGACCGACGCGAGCGTCCCGTGGTCCCCGTCCTCCGACGAGCCCCGGGTCACGGCCAGCGGAATCGTCACGTCCGCCGCCAGCGCCTTCGCCAGCACCGCCGTCACCGTGACCGGCGATCCCTCCGCCACCGGGTTCGGCGTGGCCGCCAGCGACACCGCGACCGCGGCCGGCGCCCCGGTCACGTCGATGCGGTAGGTCTTCCGGCCGCTTGAACCGACCGCCATCACCCACAGCTCGGTCGTGCCGCCGTCCGGCGCGAGCGCCAGATCGAGCGCCGTGCCCGACGGCCGCACCCGCGCCGGACGCGTGAAGGTCGCCGCGCCCCAGCGCGAGCCCGCGAACACGCTCGCCTCGCCGCTCCAGTGCGGCGCCAGCGTCACGCCCGCCGTCCCCGCCGGCACCGACGCCCGGTAGAACGTCACCCCCGGCGCGAACGCCGGGCTCAGCTCCACCGCCCCCGAACCGGCCGTGAGCGCGAGCCCGCACAGCGGTCCCGCCCCGGCCTCGCAGGCCGGCCGCGCCACCACCCGCGTCTCCGTCTCCTTCGCCGCGTCGCTGCGCACCACCGTCAGGGTGTACTTGCGCACCGCCGGCACCTTCGGCACCGACACCTCGATGACGACCGGGTTCTCGCCCTCCTTCAGCGCCACCTCGACCGCCGGCGTGCCGGCGTTCACCGGCGTCCCGTTCACCTTCGCCGCCGCCGACGCGTACTTCACCGCCGGCTTCACCGTCACCCGCTCCACCGCGAGCGGCACCCGCACCTCGTAGCTGCTGGTCTTCGCCTCAAGCGCCACCTCGCCCTGCGCCACCCGCTGCGCCGGGTCCGGCGAGGTCACCGTCAGCGCGCGCAGGCCCAGGCCCCCCGGCCCCGGCAGCGCCAGGTTCGGCGCGTCCAGCCGCGGCGCGTGCGCGTAGGCATACGCGCCGAGCTCCAGGCGCGGCCCGGCCTCCCTCAGCACGCACAGCTCCGCCGTCGCCTCCCGCCCGCCGGGCGGGATCTCCACCGTCGCAAGCCCGGCAAGCGGCGAGGGCAGGGTCCGGGCGGCGGCGGTCCCGCCGCACGCGCCCCACGACGCCGCCCCGATGCCATTGAGGTGGAGGTGCACCGTCATGCCCGGCGCGCTCGGCCGGTCGAGGCGCGCCGTCACCGTCACCGTGCCGCCCGCCGCCACGGCCTGCGGGTCCGCCTCCACGACGAGCGCCGTCGGCGGGTTCGGCCCCTGCACCCGCACCTTGACGGCCGCCGCTGTCAGCGCCGGGTCGTAGGTCCCCGCCGTCACCGTCATCGTCCGCCCCGCGCCCGCCGCGGTCGCGCACAGCTTCACCGTCGTCTCCTGCTCGCCGGCGGCAAACATGTCAGCCGTGCCGTGCTCCCAGGCGCAGTCCGGGCCCCAGCGCGCCGCGCCGCCGTCGCCCGCGGTGTCGAACCACACCTCCATCGCCTTCTTCGCCGGCGCGTCCAGCCGCGCCGTCACCGTCACCGCGCCGCCATGCGCGAGGGCGACGGGGTCCACGCTCAGCGTCAGCGACGCCGGCGGGGCCGGCGCCCGCGGCGTGCCCGCGCCGGTGGACCAGCGAACGGGGGTCTCATGGGGATAGGCTAACGGACGCACCCGCACGTCGTAGGCCGTGCCGTTGGCCAGCCCCCCGATCGTGTACGCCGTGCCGGTAGCGTACAAGGTCTGGGGCACGCCATTGACAACCCGCGCGCGCCCGGGCGCCACCCAGCCGGTCGACGGGTCGCCCGGCGTCGTCGCGTCCGCGTCCGGCGCCGAGGACACCTTCCACTGCACCTCGTAGCTATGGTTCGGGCCCCACAGCTTGTTCCACGTCAGCGCCAGCGACCCGTCGCCCGGCGCCACCGACAGCACCAGGCCCGCGCTCGGGCCGGCATCGGTCGGCACCCTGCCCGGGGCGTCGTCGTCGGCGATCCTCACCGTCACCGAGTTGGGCGTGCCCGCCGACACCGACGAGGGCAGCGTGCCCAGGGACACCGTGAAGGCCTCGTCCTCGGTGTCGTCGTCCTGCGCCGTGGTGAGCGTGCCCGTGCCCGTCGTCGACCCGCCAGCGATCGCGATCGACGCCAGCGTGCCGATGTCGCCGGACTCCGCGCTGCCCAGGCTCACCGTCACCGGGATGGAGACGTTGCCCGTCAGCGCCTCCGACAGCGTCGCCGTCACGGTCACCGAAGACCCCTCCGCCACCGGGTTCGGCGCCGCCGACAGCGAGACCGCCGGGGTCGTGGCGTCGTTGTCCTGGATGCTCAGCGTGAGCGTGTTCGAGGTCAGCACGGGGTTGGTGCTCGCGGCGCTGAGCACGAGCGTCTCGTCGGACTCCTCCACCGCGTCGTCGACGATGGTCAGGGTCACCCTGCCCGAGGTCTGCCCCGCGGCGATGGTGAGGGTCGTCGCCGACAGCGTGTAGTCGGCGCCGCTGCCGCTGCCCGTGGCCGTGCTGGCGCTGCCGACGCTGAGCGTCACCGCCGTGCCGCCCGTGGGCGCCGCCGCGTTGAGCCGCGCCGTGATGAACACCCCCGCACCGCCTTCGCCGGGCCGCGCGCCGGCCTCCAGCGTCAGCGCGGTGGGGGCAGTCGTGGCGGCCACGGGCGTGCCCGTGCCGGTCACCCAGGGGCCGCCGCCGCCCGCGTTCACGGCCTGCACCCGCACCGTGTAGGCGACCCCGTTGGTCAGGCCCGTGATCGCCGCGGTCGTGCCCGTGCCGCTGTGGCCGGCATCCGCGTACCCGGTGTCGGGGTCGCCCGTCACGCTCTGGGAACTGGCGTCGGAACGGCGGTACTGCACCGTGTAGCCGCTCACCGTCCCCGACGGCGCCGTCCACGACAGGTCCAGCTTGCCGTCGCCCCCCGTCACGTCGAGGCCCGTCGGCGCCGCCGACGGCGCCGCGAGCTTGTTGAGCACCACCCGGTAGGTGGTGCTGGTTTCCGCGGTGTCGTCGGAGACGGTCACCGACACCCAGGTCGCCCCGCTCGTGGCCAGGGTCACCGTCTTCGACGTGCCCGAGGAGGCGAGCGCGGACCCCTGCTGGGTCAGGATGCTGTCGAAGTCCGGCGTCGCCGAGGCGACCGTCGTCTCGACGTTGTGCCCCTCGATCCAGGTGGGGGTGACCGAGGCGCTGGTGGCCGAGATCGCCACGGTCCCGGTGTAGCTCGTCGTGCTCGTCTTGAAGGCCGGGCTCAGCGTGACCGCGCTGCCGCCCACCGTCAGCGACAGCCCGACCAGGCTGTCCCCGGGTCGCCTCGTCGTCCTGGACGGTCACCGTCACCGAGTTGGGCGTGCCCGCCGAGACCGACGAGGGCAGCGGCGTGCCCAGCGACACCGTGAAGGTCTCGTGGTCGGCGTCGGTGTCCTGCGCCGTGGTGATGTCGGCGGCGCCCACGGTGAACCCCTGGGAGACGGTGATGCTCGTCAGCGTGCCGATGTCGCCGGCCTCCGCCGAGCCCCGCGTCACCGTCACCGGGATGGTCACGTCGCTGCCGAGCGCCGCGGACAGCGTCGCCACGATGGTCACCGCCGAGCCCTCCGCCACCACCGGGTTGTCGTTCTCGGCCGAGAGCGAGACCGTGGGGGTCGCGGCGGGCGGGGTCGTGCCCGAGGCCGCCCGCGTCACCGTGACGGTGTAGGTCCGCTTGGTCGTGCCGTCCTCGGCCGTGACCTCGACCTTGATCGCGTTCGCGCCCACATCGAGCGCGATCGCCGAGCTCTCCGCGCCGCTGTTCACCGCCGAGAGGCTCGTCCCCTTGCCGACCTTGATCGAGGCGCCGGTGTGCGCCTTCGTCGGCGTCAGCTTCACGTGCGTGATGGTGTTCGCCACCGAGGCGCTGTACGTCAGGACGTTCTTGTCGAAGGTCCCGACGAACAGCGTCGAGAACGTCCCCGTCGCGCTCGCCGCGCTCTTCGCCGTCAGACCGCTCAGCTCTGAGTTGGTGGATTGGGCGGCCCCCTTGACCGCGCCGTTGACGCGGATCTTCAACTCGATCGTATTGGTTCTCCAGGAAGTGCCGGAACGGCCGTGGCGCGTGTCCCCGATGCTCCAGCCCGATGCGCTGCCCGTATCCTCGTTGTTGGTCCTCGTGGTCCGCAGCGATCCGGTGGTGGTGCCGCTCCTGTAGACGACCATGAAATACGAGGTGCTCGCGTCGAGCGACGTGTTCGACGGCGCGCTAAAGGCGACCGCGCCCGCCCCGACCGTCGACGGGACCGTGAGGCCCGCGAGCTTCTGGTCCGGAGCGCCGGCGCTGGTCGCCGACCACAGCTCCGCCCGCAGGTTCGCCGGCGTGCCCACCGCGGCGGCGAAGTCAATCTCGAGGCTCGCCAGCGTGTAGCCGGCGGTGGCGCTTCCGGTCGTGAACTTCTGGGCGACCGGATTGCTGCCGATGGCGAGGGTGGTGGTGAACGTGGTCTGCCCGAGATTGCTCACCAGCGCGTTGGCGGAGGCGGGCGCGGCGGTCGAGGTGTCGGCGATGGTTATCGTCGCCTTCTCGCTCGCGCGGACCACCGTGTAGGGCTCGCCGGTGACTTTCTGCAGGAACCAGGTCGCGGTCTCGGCGCCCTCGGTCGTCCCGTCCGCCACCGCGGACAGCGTGAAGGTCGCGGTCGTGGCGTTGGCCGGCAGCGCCAGCATCCGCGAGCCCGCGCGCCCGGTCAGTCCGCTGAAGGTGTAGTCCTCGGGAGGGCTGGCCGAGCTCGGGGTCGTCGCCAGGACGGCAACCCTGCTGGCCGTGGCCAGCGCGGGCGAGATGTTCACCGTCAGCGTGACGCTCGCGCCCTCGTTGACGCTGTAGGTCGTCGAGGAGAAGCTCACCTGCGGGGTCGTCGAGGCCGCCCGCGTCACCGTGACGGTATAGGTCCGCTTCGTCGTGCCGTCCTCGGCCGTGACCTCGACCTTGATCGCGTTCGCGCCCACATCGAGCGCGATGGCCGAGCTCTCCGCGCCGCTGTTCACCGCCGAGAGGCTCGTCCCCTTGCCGACCTTGATCGAGGCGCCGGTGTGCGCCTTCGTCGGCGTCAGCTTCACGTGCGTGATGCTGTTCGCCACCGAGGCGGTGTAGGCGGTCGTCGTCGCCGAGAAGGTCGACGGGGTCAGCGTGAGCGCCGAGAACGTGCCCGTCGCGCTCGTGTGGTTCTTCGCCGTCAGGGCGCTCAGGTTCGCGTTGGTGGACTGGGTCGCCGCCGTGCGCTTCAGCCGCAACGCCACCGAGGTGCCCGCGCTCCAGCCGAGCTCGCTGCGGGCATTGCCCCAATAGCGGATGTTGCCGCTCGACTGGGCGTCCGCGAAGTCGTAGGAACGGGTGCCCACATGCAGCGTGTAGCCGCTGAGCGCCGTGGGCACCGCGCCCGCCAGGGCGAATTCGAGGTTGTTGTTGGGCTGGGTGTACACGAAGTAGACAGTGTGGGTGCTGCCGGAGAGGGTGAACTGGTCTTCCGTCAGCGTCGCGGTGGCCGTGCACTGGTTCGACGCGCCCTGGACGTTGTTGGCGCAGCCCAGGTATCCGGCGCCAAGGTCCTGCACCGCCAGCGTGGCGCACCAGATGCCGTCGCAGCTCGTCGACGACGCCCGCGTCACGGTGACCGTATAGGTCCGCTTGGTCGTGCCGTCCTCGGCCGTCACCTCGACCTTGATGGCGTTCGCGCCCACATCGAGCGCGATGGCGCTGCTCTCCGAGCCGCTGTTCACCGCCGTCAGGCTCGTGCCCTTGCCGACCTTGATCGAGGCGCCGGTGTGCGCCTTCGTCGGCGTCAGCTTCACATGCGTGATGGTGTTCGCCACCGAGGCGGTGTACGAGGTCGTGGTCGCCGAGAAGGTCGACGGGGTCAGCGCGAGCGCTGAGAACGTGCCCGTCGCGCTCGTGTGGTTCTTCGCCGTCAGACCGCTCAGGCTCGCGTCGGTGGACTGGACGGTACCCTGGGTGGTGCCCTCCGCGCTGGGGGACCAATGATCGTGAAAATTCCTTATGCCTACCTGGACCTCATATGTGGTCCCGGCGCGCAAGCCTGTTATCGTGAATGAGCATGTAGCGGCGCAGCTGGTATTGAATACTCTTTCGCCCTCACCGCCTCCTTGCCAGCTGCCTTGCGGGGACTTCACACGCCATCGTACCCTTGAGCCAAGTTCGCTGGCGGGCTTGGTCCAGGTGACCGCCAACTGTTTCGACTGCGATGCCGGACACGGAGACGCCGGTAGGTGCGGTCTCATGAGCGGCCCCGACCGGGGCAGCGTCGAGCAGGCACAGCGCGCTGAGCAGCAGCGCGAGGACGAGGGGGAGGTGCTTGCTTGCGCGCCCGCCAGGGGCGGCGGATGGGTCAGGCTTGTGCGGGGAATCTGAAGGAGTCGGGGAAGTCGGCGTGTACAGTCCGGCCCGTCGCAGCACACACATCATAAGACGCTCGACGCTCTGCCCCAGTGTAGCATACTGACCGCGCACAGTGGCTCTGGTTCTCCCGAGTGAAACAAACGCTGGTTCCATGGTCAGTTCTCCTTTAGCAACTATGACTTGCAGGCGCCCCTCATCACTCCCGAACCCGCACCAGCATGGTGCGTTCGGGTTGGTGCTGCTCCCTGTGATTATTTGAGCCCCTGTCCGCTGTACAGCCCTTCAGCCGTCGCCCGCGCAGGCCATTCTCATCAATATCCCGTAAGATACCGTAAAATCCACTGTCATCCAACCATCCCCTCTATTAATCAGGCCATCCCGGCGAAGGGTGCGCCAGGCCTCGGGAAAAGAAATGCAGTGGATTTTCTGGTATCTTATAGGCCTTTAATGAAAATTGCCTGCACAGGCATCAAACAATAACAGGGAGCAGTACCATCCCCCGACACACTTCAGGAACCCGGACGTACGATTCCGGGGTGTGTGTGGTGGTGCTGGACCCGCTGCATTAAACAGATCATGAAGGGAGATCCGACCATGCAATCAGCATTTGCTTCATCCGAGAGAACCGCCACTGCGACCGGGCACTATGCTACACTGGGGCAGAGCGTCGAGCGTCTTATGATGTGTGTGCTGCGACGGGCCGGACTGTACACGCCGACTTCCCCGACTCCTTCAGATTCCCCGCACAAGCCTGACCCGTCCGCCGCCCCTGGCGGGCGCGCAAGCAAGCACCTCCCCCTCGTCCTCGTGCTGCTGCTCGGCGCGCTCGGCCTGTTCGCGGCCGCGCCCGCCCAGGCGCAGCGTACCGTCACCCTCTGGTCCACCACGCTGGATGTGCAGAACTACGACTACACACGGGCTCATTTCGGTCACATTGTCGGTCGCGGTTGCACGGAGCCGAGATTCGTCTCAACAACCTATCGCTGCCGGGGTGCGCTGACGGACGACAGCTTCAGCTATGGCGGCCAGAGATACCGGGTCGCGGTTCTCCAGCATACTAACTATGTCTTCTCGGGTACTCGACGAAACCAGATCGACATCGCGTTGGATCGGAACATCCCCGCTGCCATCGCGCAGCGCGCGACGCTGGTTGTCGGCAGCACGCGCTGGTCGCTGGCGGACGGCGCTGTGGGCGGTTTCTCCGTCTACCGGAATGGCGTTGAAGACGCCTCTTTAGGCGAAAACGGCTACTCTTGGTTGGGCGCGCTGCCCGCGTCGGGCCGGGTTCAGGTGAGGCTGGAGATGACCGCCCCCGATGTGCCCGCTGCCGATCCTCCGGGCTGGGGTATCTGGAAACCGACGCTGACAGTCGATCAGGACGGCACGCGTTTCGGCTGCGACAACGACAGCTATAACGTTAACCTGGCCGACTGCTCCGTGGTGCTCGGGTCCCATAGGTTCGAGCACAAAGGTGCGACCTATCGAGTCGAATCCCTGTTTGTGAGCCATGAGTCTGCTGATCGAATGTGGCTCGTTTTCAACCGGCAAACCCGGCAAATAAAGTCGAAGCTTGCCGGGCTGGAGTTGCATCTCGGCTCTACGAAGTTACTCGTTGATAATTCTCAGGAGTTCGGCGGATATGCTCTCTACTGGGACGGTGTCCGCCCGAATTGGCGCAAGGGCCAGCGAGTCGCGGTGCGGCTGGCGCCGCCGCCGACGGTCCCCCCTCCGACCCTGAGCGCCAGCGCCGCGCCGCGCGAGGGCGGCGGGCCGGTCACGGTGACGGTCACGCTGCCCAAGCCGGCGCTTGACGGCGGCGTGAATGTGACCGTCAACCTCGGCGGCACGGCGACCTGGGGGGAAGACTACCGCACGCCGGTACCGGCCGGTCCGGAATATGACGATTACAGGCGGCCGGTGCGCAACGAGGGCAAAGGCTGGTTCGGAAGGACGTCTTCCGAGACCGTCCAGGCCGCGAACCTGCTGCACATCCCTTCGGGGAGCCGGAGCGCGAGCTTCGAGATTCACGTCGTCGACGACGCGCACGAGGACTCCGGCGAGACGATCGACATCGGCGTCAGGGCGGACCATGCGGGCATTCAGTACGACGGCTCGCAAATAGAGGACTGCCCGACGTGCAGCAGGCGGAGTAGCCTGCTGACCTACATGGGCGCTGCCGAGCTCACCCTGAGGATTACGAACCACGAGGACGCGGAGACGGAGGCGGCGCGGCTGGCGGCGGAGGCGGCCGCGGAAGCGGAGAGGCAGCGGCTGGCGGCGGCGCGCGCGGCGGCGGGCGGGCCGCTGAGCGGTCTTGCGCTCTCGGCCAACTCGCAGGCGGTGGCGCTGAGCCCGGCCTTCTCGCCGAATGTGCTGTCCTACCGGGCGGAGGTCCCGTCGGGGACGGCGGGCGTGACGCTGGCACCGTCGTGGGGCGCGGAGGCCGCGCTGGACGGCTCGCCGAGCGTGTTGTTGCTTTCGAGCGGGGGGGCGACGATTCTGGCGCAGACACAGGTCCACGCCTCCGGCACGGCGGCGGCGCTGGCGCTGTCGTCGGCCGGCCCGACCAAGCTGGAGGTGACGGTGCTCGAACCGGACGGTTCGGGGAAGCCATTGCAGGGGACGACCACGACGTACCGCGTCGAGGTGGTCGGGGCTGCGGCGGCGCAGACCGTGACGGTGGCGTTCAGCAACGTGCCGCCGGAGCATGACGGGCAAGCGCCGTTCACGCTGGACGTGCAGTCGGGCTCGAAGCCTGCTGCGGAGGCGTTCACGGTAACGAACGGGGCGGTCGTGCGGGCGTGGAGTCTGGACCCGGTGCTGTGGCGGGTCCGGGTCGAGCCGAAGTCCTGGAAGGACGTGACGGTGGCGCTCGGCGAGGCGTCGGCGACGATCCCGGGCCCGGTGCGCATCCGGGTCGCGGACGCGCGGGCGAAGGAAGGCAAGGACGCGAGCCTCGACTTCGCAGTGACGCTGAACCGTGCAGCGGTGCAGGCGGTCTCGGTGGATTACGCCACCGCCGACGGCACGGCCACGGCCAGCGAGGACTACACGGCCACATCGGGCACGCTGACCTTCGCGCCGGGCGAGACGGCGAAGACGGTCTCGGTGGCGCTGCTTGACGACGCCATCGACGAGGGCAAGGAGACGTTCAAGCTGAAGCTCTCGAACCCGCAGGGGGCGTATCTGCGCAAGATGCACCGCGCGGCGAAGGGGGTGATCCGCAACGACGATCCGTTGCAGGCAATGTGGCTGTCGCGCTTCGGGCGCACCATCGCCACGCAGGTGACGGAAGCGGTCTCGGAGCGCTTCGGCGGACTGGCGCCGGGGGCCCACGCCACGCTGGCGGGGGTGGCGCTTGACCTCTCGGATACCGAAGACGGCGACGTGCTGGCGCAGGCCCTCACCGGCCTGGCGCAGGCGTACGGGACGCCCGCCTCGAACGACGAGGATGACCTGTTCGCGCAGGCGCGCGGCTTTGGCGAGGCCCGCCACGGGGAACCCGTCGCGTCTTCGCGCGACCTCGGTCCACGCGACCTGCTGCTCGGCAGCGCCTTCCACGTTGCCTCCGGGGGCCGCGCCTCGGGTCCGGGTCTGGCCGCCTGGGGCCGGGTGGCGCACGGCGACTTCGACGGTGAGGACTCGACCGATGACGGCGCGCTGCGCCTCGACGGCGAGGTGACCACCGGCATGCTCGGCATGGATGCCGAATGGGACCGCTGGCTGGCGGGCGTGGCGGTGAGCCTGAGCGAGGGCGACGGCAGCTTCGACAACCCCGGGGTGGACTCCGGCGACCTGGAGAGCACCATGACCACGGTGAACCCCTACGCGAGGGTCCGGCTGAGCCCACGGGTCTCGGCCTGGGCCCTGGCGGGCTGGGGCACCGGGTCGATGACCATGAAGCAGGACGCACGCGGGGAACGGGAGCGGATCGAGACGAAGACCGATATCGACCTGCGCATGGCGGCCCTCGGGGCACGCGGTGCGCTGCTCGAACCCGGTGAGACGGGCGGTGTGGATCTCGCGCTCAAGGCCGATGCGTTCTTCGTGCGCACCGAGTGGGACCGTATCTCGGGCGAGTCGGATACCGAGACGGATGCGAGCCGCGTGCGCCTCGTGCTGGAGGGCGGTCGCAGCTACGACTTCGGTGACGGTGCGACGCTGCGGCCGTCGCTGGAGCTGGGCGTGCGCCATGACGGCGGCGATGCCGAGACCGGCACGGGCGGCGAGATCGGTGCGGGCCTGAACTATATGAACCCGGATACCGGCCTGTCGGTCGATGCGAAGGCGCGCATGCTGGTTGCGCACGCCGACTCGGATTACGAGGAATGGGGCGCGAGCGCCTCGATCCTCCTGGATCCCGGCACCCACGGGCGCGGCCTGTCGTTCAGGCTGTCGCCCACCTTGGGAGTGGCATCGAGCACGACGCAGCAGTTGTGGGGAGCACAGCGCCCGCACGGCTTCGTGACGGCGGGCGACGGCGGGTTCGAAGCGCAGCGAAGCCTGCACAGTGAGGTAGGCTACGGCCTGCCCGCCTTCAACGGGCAGTTCACCGGCACGCCCAATGCCGGGCTCGAACTCTCGGATGACGTGCGCAACTACCGCATCGGCTGGCGTTTGAACTCCACCCAGCCGGGCGAATCCTTCGGGCTGCGCCTCGACGTGATCCGCCGCGAAAGCACCGCATCCGACGTGCTGCCCGAGCATGCCCTGACCTTGCAGGGCCGCTACCACTGGTAGACCGGCCTGCCGTGGCCTGTGCGGATCGTCCTCCCGGTCCGCACAGGGTTTCGGGTCTGGTGTGTACTGACCGGGCTGGTGCGACATGTCGCGTGAATGCAGACGTTGCGAGTTGGGCTCTTGCTTTTGTTCATTTGGTCCTTTCCCGTTGGCGGCTGCATTGCCAGCGTCGCTGGCTCGGGCTCCTTGTGCAGCAGGAACCTCGTTTGCTGCGGCAACATCCAGACAGGCACCGGGCCAGCACTTTTATTTGTGCAAGTTCTGCGAGGCGCGGACATGAACTGGATCAAGACCTCGAAGCAAAAACCTCAGCCCGGCAGTACGATCCTGGGCTGCTGGCCGTATTATGGCGGCGGCTGTCTTTCGATCTACGGGGTCGCCCTGGTGTCCGACAAGATGGACGATCACGGCAATCCCACCTACACCGACACCAAGGGCGAATGGATCGACGCTCCGCCCCATTACTGGGTGGAGCTGGATGAAGCGGCGGAGCTGTGAGCTGGTTCCTTCAAGCAACATTATGCAATTTGCTTCGGATGAATATTGTGAATATCACATGAACATGAGAAGCGGTGCCGTTAAAAATATTCACCTTGCCTAGACAAAATTCAGGCAGTGGCTAGACCTCAAGAAGCACGAGAGCAATCTGGTGCATTCCTTGCCGCATAGTTCTCAACCAAAGGGTGTTTCAATGTCCTGGCTTGCGTGGTAAGTTCAGACACTCCATGATGAAGTCCATGGAAAATCCACGATGCGCACAAGAAGACTGTTTGCAAGGGTAATTGCTGCGTTTGGCGGCCTTGTCACCCTCCCGCTGAGCCCCATGCGGCGCAGAGAGGCAAGAGTCATCGCCTGTGACTTTCTGGTGGTGCCAGTCCTCATTGCAACCCAAAAAGGAGAGTTGCTTCTGGATGCGAGTTCTCGTTCTTGCATCCGTGCTGCTTGGTTTCTTCATGACAAAGAGCCTGACACCCTGGAATGGATTGACGGGATGCCCGATGGTGCCTGTTTCTGGGATGTCGGTGCCAATGTGGGAATTTACAGCCTTTATGCTGCGCTCAACCCCTTGGTACACGTCCTCGCATTTGAGCCTGCGAGTAGCAACTTTGCCGTGCTCAACAAGAACATTGAGATGAACCATTTGTCAAAGCGCATTTTGGCGTATTGCCTGGCATTCTCAAAAGAAACGAAGCTGGACGTGCTCAATATGGACAGCACTGAGGCAGGATCGGCCATGCACGGATTCGGCACCAAGATCAATCAGTTTGGTGAAGTGATCGATACCAAGTTTTGTCAGGGTGCCGTGGGTTTTTCCATGGATGACTTTATGAAGATGTTTGCCCCGCTGCAGCCAACTCACATCAAGATTGACGTGGACGGCCTGGAAGCCGACATCCTCCGAGGCGGACAGGAAACCCTCAAAAAGGCCACTTCAATGATCGTCGAAATTGAAGGAGATCTGGATTCACCCAGAAATCAGGAAATCATGGCGTTGATGAAAGAACTCGGATTTACAGCGCGCCCCAAGGCATCTCCGGACCTCCGCAATGTCATTTTCGACAGATGCTGATGTAATGAGTTGCGGACTGACTTCAAATCTCGGTGACTAAGGCTGCCAAGAGGCGGCCTTTTCATTTTGTAATTCAATTCTTGCCGGATGACCTCTGCCGCTCACCCGCCCGCTTCCAGTTTCTCAGATTCCTATAGTCCCTGCGCGACTTTCTCCGCAATCCCATCTTGATGCCCAATGCAATGAACGGATTGGGCGGACTCATGTGCTGAGGCAGCAAATTGAAATCGTACAGCTTTGGCGTCCAAATTCCTGCATCCTCATCCTTGACCACCAAAACATTCTCTTCAAAGATGTCCATATCATGGATTCCATGCGCCTCGGCAACCCGGACAATTTTGTAGCCAGCCTGCAGCACTTCATCCGGGAGATACCCTGCCTGGGTAATTAACTGCCTGAGTGTGATGCCTTCGATATATTCCTGTACAAAGGCCTCCTGCAGGCATCACCATGAGCCATACACCCCGGCAATTCCGGGACTTCAGCGATGAATGCCACGTCTACGCTGCTCCAGCAAATGATAGTTCGTATTTGTACGTTGCCACCGATCTTCTAACTTGTTCCTCTAGTGATATTGTGGGCCTGATGAACTTGGCAAGGCTTGACTCAATTGCTTTGATAGGAGACATGCAGCTCGTTGGCAATCAATGTCAAAACGTAGATTGCATACCGTCGCATCAGGCAACCCTTAATAGAAGCGTGCTGCACTGCCTTACACAGGGTGCCATACGTCCTAATTGGCGTAGCGCAGGCATGTTATAGTCCAGCCATGCTCAAACCCTTGCTGATTTGTTTGATGTTGCTTGCATGTTCAGCACATGCAACGTGCGAGTTAAATGCTTTGAGAAAGAGTGCTGAACAGGGAGATATCGATGCTCAGGCTGACTTGGCTACTATTTATTACATAGGGGTATGCGACCCTAAGGATGATGTCCAAGCTTTTCGCTGGTATCACGAGGCCGCAGAACAGGGCCATGCTGGATCGCAGACTATGGTTGGTGCCATGTATCGTTATGGCAAAGGAGTGACTGAAAACGATGCTCAAGCTTTTCAGTGGATTCTCAAGGCTGCAGAACAGGGGCAGGCCCGGGCGCAGTACCATATCGGTGTTATGTATGCCACGGGTGAAGGGGTATCTGCAGACACCCAACAAGCCATGCACTGGTGGAAAAAATCCGGTAAGCAGGGAGATTACTTGGCGCAAAACATGTTAGGTCGCATGTTTCATCAAGGTAGTAAAGGAATTTCCAAGGATGATGTCCAAGCCGTGCACTGGTGGCATAAAGCTGCTGAACAGGGAGATATCGATGCTCAGGTATCTCTCGCCCATATGTTCGAAAATGGTCTAGGAACTCCTGAAGATGATGCCATGGCAGTCCACTGGTACCGCAAGGCTGCAGAAGATGGAGCGGACCTGGGCCAGTACAACCTCGGTGTGATGTATGAGCATGGGAAAGGAGTACCCAAAGATGATGCTGAAGCTGTGCGCTGGTATCAAAAAGCTGCTGAGCAAGGCTTAGTTTATGCGCAAACTAATCTCGGTATCATGTACGAATTTGGTCGGGGAACTCCCAAGGACGAAACCCAGGCAGCTTACTGGTATAGAAAGGCCGCTGAGCAAGGAGAGGTCGTGGGGCAATACAGGCTTGGCTTTATACACCACCTTGGGAAAGGAAAAGTGCCCCAGAATCATGCTGAGGCTGCGATCTGGTATCAAAAAGCCGCCGAACAGGAGCATACCGGGGCGCAGACTAATCTAGGTCTGCTGTACACAAGTGGTCAAGGGATTCCAAAAGATGAAATCCAGGCTGTCTACTGGCATCGGAAAGCTGCTGAGCAAGGGGCAATCCGAGGGCAATACCATCTGGGGAGTATGTATGAGGAAGGGATAGGGGTACCTCAAGACTATACAGAGGCTGTGGGCTGGTACAGGAAGGCTGCAGAACAGGGTCATGCTGAATCCCAATTCCGTCTTGGCCGCTTCTATGATGAAGGCAACGGGGTTCCTGAGGATGATGTTCAGGCTGTGGATTGGTATCGCAAAGCTTCAGAACAGGGATCAGCACGAGCACAAGTACGGCTTGGCATGATGTATTTTTTTGGCAAGGGAATCCTTCAGGATGGTGTAGAAGCCTACGCTTGGGCCAGCGTTGCAAATGCACAGGATTATGAGCCAGCCAAGCTATGGCAAGATAAAATTGCCGAATTTTTGACTCATGCCGAAATATCCAAAGGGCAGAAATTGGCAAGTCAATACCGGAAACTCTATAACTCTCTCCAGCAACAATAAGATCTGCTAGATTCAGTACCGTGCATTGAACACTTGAAAATCATGCAGAGGCAAAACTTCTATTTACCCTTAATTTCAGGGCAGCTTTCAAAGGTGCACTGAAAGTTTCAAAATCTAGCATCGTTCAAACGCCCCCAAACTTCAGTTCCTTTTAGTAAAGAGTTGTCTCTGGCACCATCCCAAGGTGTTTCGCCATTTTCATCCCGTGCCTTAGGATCTGCACCTGCATCCAGCAGCATTTTGATAATGGCAACTCTGTTAGCAGTTATTTGACCGCGTCGCTCAGCTTTCATAATTGAGATTTCCAGAGCACTTAGACCAGAACCCGCAGCCCAGTGAAGCGGTGTTCTGCCATACACAGTTCGTGCGTTTAGGTCAGCCCTAGCTTCAATTAGTTCAGCGACAATTTCGGGATTTGCATTTGTTCCGTTCACGGCTGAATGTAAAGGTGTGCTGCCATATTTATCCCTGGTGTCTAGATCAGCTCCTGCCTTGATTAATGCCCTGACAATCTCAGGATTGTTAGCACTCGCAGCAATATCAAGGGGTGTCTCTCCCATGACGTTTCGTGAATTCAAATCGATTCCTGTTTTAAGTAGTAGATTGACGACAGCGAGATTTCCTTTGAGATCAACTGCAAGGTGCAAGGGCGTACCTTGAATTTCATATCGAACCTTTGGGTCTGCCCCTGCCTTTATAAGCGTTTCAATCACTGAGGGGCTACGATTTCCCCTTGTCGCAGGAAACAGCAAATTTGTTAAGCGTTCCCTGCTCAAGATCCCTGCATTGGACTCAGCTTCAATCAATACTTTGATGACAGCAGGATTTTCATTTTGCTGCACTGCGTTATATAAAGCAGTATCACTGTAAAATCCCTCGTCTCTAACCTCTAAATCAGCGCCTGCATCAATCAAAACCTGAACTACAGCCGGACTATTGCTTTCCTCTGCAGCAGCGTGCAAGGCTGTCCAACCATTTTTTCCTGCATTCAGATCGGCTCCAGCATCAATCAATGTTTTAGTCACTGCAGGATTGGCATTAAAAGCTGCCGCTAAGTGAAGAGGTGTCGCATCTTGTTTATCATATGCCTTCAAATCAGCTCCTGCTTCTAGTAATTTCGTGATTATCTCAGGGTTGCGATTGAACGTTGCTGCCATATGTAAGGGCATCAGGCCATACTCTGAAGTTCGTGCGTGCAAGTCAGCCCCGGCCTTAACCAGTGCAGAAGTCACTTCGGGGTTTTCATTGAACCCAGTTGCCCAATGCAAAGGAGCTTCACCTGCTTTTTCGCCAAACTCGGAAATTACTGGACTGACTCCAATCTTAGCCAGCGCGAGTCGAAACTTAGCTGTTTTACTTCTCTCAGTCCGCGCATTTAGATCAGCTCCTGACTCAAGTAGCATGCCCACTATTTTAGGATCACTATTAACTCCTGCTGCCCAATGTAAAGGGGTAATTCCAGCTTCACCTCGGACGTTTGGGCTTGCCCCTGAGTCCATGCAATCCTTAACCACCTGAGGCGTTGCTTCACTGAAAAATTCTATTGAGTTCCACCTTGCACAGTCGACCTTTGCAGGGGAGCACCCCATGATCCAAAATGCAGCCAGTGTACAGGCTGATAGTACGGTGACTTTTGATTCCACGTGTAACCCTAGTGTTTCATCAAATGAATCGTATGTGTCGCGGCATTCTAATCAAAGAAAAGCCAACCTTACTTGTGAGTTAAAAGCTTAATTTTGGCGATTCTTGGGTCAATCAATGCTTGGCATTATTGGCCACCAGCGGTGCATTGCATCCCAATCATTTCGTGCGAAATTTTTTACAGCAAATAATGCAGTGTTAGTGTCCTTTCTACCTCTAGATAGTTAATCCTCAGGGGACCATACTATTTTTTTCAATGCTTGCTGCAAAGAAGATACTCCAAGGTAAGTATCTTTTTTCCAATTTACTTGTCATACAAGCATTAAAACTCATGCTACTAACTTGTGAAATCTTTCCACAGCCAGAGTATGACTTGTTGAGTTTATCAAGTCCGAGCGCGCACCGTAGTCCAGGTAATACGGGGAGGTCTCCAACCAGCGCTGGCGTATGTCGGCCAGCAGGCTTGCCGTGGTGGCGGGCGTGACCAGCCACTGCGGGCCGATGTGACCGGACAGGAAGGTCTGGTCGAACTGGCTTCCCGGGTATTCCTCGCGGGCCGCATCGCTGCCGAGGCGCAGGCGCAGGCGCGGTGCCAGCGGGAAATGGTACTCGCCGCCCGTCCACAGGGAGAAGCCGATACCGGATCGCTCGGGCTCGTCAGCATCGCGGCGAAACGGCAATCCGTAGATATTGATGATGTCGCTGCCCGAGACCCGGCCGATGTTGGTGCTCGGCGTGACGGCCCCGCCCAGGTACACCGACCAGCGCCGCCGTACCCGGATCTCGTTCAGGAACTGCCGCACGTTGTTCGCCACCGAGGGCGGGGGATCCCCGGCCAGCACGCGCTCGAAATGCCTGCGCGACAGGCGGTCCTCGCGTTTGTAGAAGAATGCACGGGCCAGTTCCAGGCGCACGCGCACTAGCCCGGGCCGGTCGATCAACAGGGTGTGCAGAACGGCGATGGCCTCATCCAGCAGGGCTTCCCGGTCTGTTTCGGTGGTTGCCATCCGGGAGGCCTCAATGGCCGACAGCGCGAGCAGGAAGTGGATATTGGTCTGCCCGGGAAGGACTTCAGCCAGCGGGCGCAAAATCGACAGCGCCTCGTCGAATTGGCTGGCACTCATCAGTGCCCGCGCCTCATCCAGGGACGGTGCTGAGCCCTGCACCACGTTCGCACTCGCGGTGGCGCTCACCAGCAGGAGGGTCAGTGCAAAAATGCACGCACGGCAAACGGACTTGATGGTCATTTTCTTGAGAATTACATACTGACCACGAAATGGATACTACACAGGCATGCGGCAAGATTCTGATGCCAGATCCATAGCCCGCTTTACAGGTTCACTGGAGAGTTTGACAGCAACAGGTCTCGCAGTTCAATGACCAGTACATTCAGCACATCGTCCGTGTTGAGTGCGTTTTCGTAAGCTACTCGCCTGATTAACGCTTCCTGGTCGGGCGAACATTCATACTCATCCTTGATGTAATCATTGCAGAGGTCATATACCTCGTAATCCGGTTTTCCACGGGTTTTTTCGACAAGTGCAGTCGAAAGTTCTTTCGCCCACGCTTTCCCGCCAATCTCTTTGGATATATCCCGACCAAGGTCATTCAGGGTTACAGGACTTTTACTTTCAAGCGTCGGTGAAGGCAAGCGCTTGGAAAGTTTGCTGATCTTTTTGTGTATTTTTTTTATTTCGTCGCGAATTTCGTCCGTAAACTCTTTGAATGAAGCAATGCTGTCATCAACAGACTGTGACCAGCGCCCAATCGTAACCAGGACAACGCCACCAGCAATCAGTCCTGTGATCATCCACCAGTAGTCCTGCATATCGTTTTCTCATCATTTTTTTGTTATATCGTTGTAAACCACCCAAGGTTTACGGTCATGGGACTATTAGTGTAATCCTCAGCATAAAGGGCTGCAAGCGTAGCGCAGAGGAGAAGTTCAGTCTCCGGCTCTCAAACCCGCAGGGGGCGTATCTGTGAGGCATACACCGCAAGGCGACGGGCGTCATCACGAACGACGATGGCCCCTGGCGGGCCACGTATCACGATGCCGAGCGCGAGGGTCCCCCGTGCCATCGCACACGCTGACCCGCCGGGACTTCCTGACGGGCACGTCGTTCGCACTGACCGGCGGCTCGGTGGAGGGCGGCGGGTTCGGTGCCCTGTGGGGCCAGGGCTCGATCACGAGCTTCGATGGCCGTGACGGTGAACTGTCGCTCGACGGCGAGGTGACGACGGGACTGGAAGTTGACTTCAAATATCCCGATCCCGTCTCCACACTGCCAGCTATAAGGGGATATGCCCAATCTAAGAGTAGCGAACCATCTAGTGATTCCTGATAATGCAGATAAAAACACAATCAAGGGGGTCATGCTTGCTCTCAACATTGCCTTGGACACCCCATGTGTAGATAAACATACCGGGCGCAGGGGGCTTCCAGATTGGTGAACGTATTCCTTAAGCTACGAGTAAGCCGATATGAATTGATGCCAGAAGCATAAACCTTGCCCAGGACTGGCACAAAATTCACCATGACATGTTAGGGCTGATCGAATAGTACCCTGATACCTTACAAGCTATTGGAATTAGGACTGGCAGGACCAGCCTGTGTCGTGTAAGGAAATCAGTCTGAGATTATATGCTTTGGGACTTATATGCCGTGATATTATCGTAATATTGCGGCGTTTCAATCCACGCTCCCACAACAGGCCGTGCAGTAAACCGCGGGAAACGATGTTGTGATGCGGTGGCAGGATCGCCTCACACATCTGCTCCGGATCCAGCTATTTTTCGGCAAGTTGTCCGAACACCGGCACCACAGCACGGCCACAGGTGAAGCCCATCTCGCGGATCAGCATCGGTTGAGCGCGTAGAACAACGGACAGAAGGTTCATGGTCGCGAGAATGACAGGATGGTTAGACGAATCCCAAAAGCTCTTAATAAAGCAACCAAATCAATAGCAAGACCAGCAGGATGAGAGAAATCAAGAGCCGTCCGTAGCCGAGTCCAAAGCCGGGATGTTGAAGTGTTGACACATCGTCAACATCAAGTTGCCTGCTTTGCGATTGAGTAGTCATCCTACCGCTTGGTATTTGTATGTGGTTATCCATCATGTAAAACAATGCAGCTACCTGAAATGCCAATCGTGCATCCTCAAGGGCGTCATGTATTTTGCTTGTCCGTCTCTCAGCACCCATGGCTTCAACGACATTGTCAAGGTTGCTTCCCCACTGATGACCATCATTCAAATCCTGGAATCGCCGCATCGTACAATAGCTCTTGTTCCGGGACAGTGTCTTGACACCAGCCCTCTTGAACTCGGCACTGAGGAATTTCTTGTCAAACGACACATTGTGAGCAATAACAGGAAGATCCCCAATAAAGTCCCGAAGCTCTTGGGCAGCGTCAGAAAAAGTACCCTCCTCTGCCACGTCTTTATTCGTTATGCCGTGTATTCGAGATGCTTCTTCAGGGATGCGACACTGCGGGTTGACCACGACATCCCGGGTTTCCCCATCAAGGCCCTCCGGGTGCTCTCTTAGGTCCCCGAAGTTTGCACGGATCATTGCAACAGAAACAATTCTGTGGGTCATTGGATCCAAGCCTGTAGTTTCGACATCAACGACCACTGCTTCATCAAATCCGGTAAAAAACGTCATAGGTTTGTCGTCCTGATGTTCGGTGCCGTGTAGCTGATGGAATTAGGAAAACCAGAAAACAAATAGCGAAAAGGCCGCAGGAATAATAGGTATATCATTTCCTCAGATTTATCCCCTGCGTTTGTAAGATCTCTGAAAGGCCCTGGAATCGAGGATCCTGTTCAAGTTCGCACTCTTCGTCATGTATGGCATCCAGGCACACTCTCAGATTGGGGAAGTCCTCTTGCGTCTCATCACCATAAACCCTATACAGAAGCTCAAGAGCCGACTCAGGAAATTGCTTGTCCAATTTTGCTTCGTGAAGAGCATGCGTGATCTGGCCTGGGAATTGTAGCGGCTGCAACCAAACACGGACCTCCTCAAGTGCTTCGGGAAATGCATTCCCTGCTGCGATGCATGCCTGGCCGAAGTTCACTGAGACCTCTGGGGAAATTGCATCGTGTGTCTTTGGCCAGATAGACTTCAAGTATGGGGCCGCCCTGTTTCTCCAGTAGTCGGCTCGCTGATCACCAGCGCTATCGACTGCTCGAAAGAATGTTTCTGCGGCACGCTCGCGTGCGCTTTGAGGTAGTGTCCGCATGGCAAGAGCCAGTTCACCTTGCTGGAAGACATCTCTGAGATCAAGCCCCACGAATGTCAGCAGTGAAGCATACTGTTCACTGTGTCTACCAAGCTGATTGTAGTGATTGGCCGTATCCAGAAATGCTGGCCTGAGTTCCTCCATTAAGGAGGGATAGAGCCTGGATGACCAGAGGAAACCTTCCCAGGCCGAGCGCGCCTCGACTTTGGAGTTTCCCCACTCAAACAGGGGAAGCAGGAACTGCCTTGTCCACTCACGATCAACCCGAAACAGTGAAATGAGGTGAGCCGCTAGCACCAGACGGCCATGCCGGAAACTCTGTTTCTCCGTGTTGCAAAGTTGCGTAAACCAGCGCTTGGGTTCGATGGACAAGCCCTGCCCGTCCCCTAGATCCTGTCGGTACCACCAGCGAAGCAAAGCCTGTGTCACGAGTCCTACCGGATGATTGATCGCACGCCCAACAAAATTACGATCCTCATCGTCAATTTCATAGTCAAGTTCCAACAGGCGTTCACACAACGAAAAGAACACCGGTTCCTGTCCTTCGAAGGATCTGGAAAGTTTCTCCAGCCACCAACTTACTTGATGGCGAAGTTCCTGCAGCATTTCCGTTGGTATGTTGGTCAAAACCGGAGCTATCCTTTGCCATGAGCATTCACTCAGTTCATCCTCAGACCAGCACTGGAGAGCTTCACGCCAGCGACCTGTTGGCCAATTCCCTTCCTCTGCCAATATGGTCAACGCTGATGCTGCATCCTCGAAGTCTTCACGGCAGCGATCAGGCCAGTTATCGCGCTGCCACTCATCAGGCTCGGGGTTCTTTTTCAGCCATGTAACAAGCTCGTCTCGGTCGCGAGGCGTCGTCACATGAACGCGCTGTTCGCTGCCATCTCCCCTCCATGAGGGGAACTCTTCGTGTTGGTCTTCTAAGAGCCGCCAATTTGGGTGCCTCGCGGAAAGTCCACTCAATCTTTCCTGTGTTACGGGATTCAGTTCGGCGCCACCCTGCCTGAGTTTGATCAGGCGCAACCAGATGTACTCGTCCTGGATTTGTGTCCAGCGTTCCTCATCGATGTCGTCTCTGAACATCTCGCGTGGGGGTCCTGCAAGTATGGCTCCCTCAAGCCTTTCCAGTTTGTCTTCATTGAGTCGCGGTGCCAAAGCCACAAGAAGTCGCATAGTCTCGCGCTGGGTCTCGATCGACCACAGCCACCAATGGTCATCCCTTAAAAGCCACTCAAGCCCTAAACTGCGAGGGATGATGCTGTCCTGTGCGGCTGCAAAGAACGCCAGGCGAAGGAACAGAGGGTAGGGAACCCTCGACCAGGCTTCCGCTGCAAGTCGCGCTTGCTCAGGCGATTCAGCAGAGGTTGCCAACCAAGCATCCCGGTTGAGGTCGATCAAAGCAGTCCAGTCTCGAAAGTTCCGATTCTGGGGATGCTCACTGATCGACGGGTGGATGTAATAAGACATGTCGCTCTTTTTATCTGCGCCATCCAGTTCGCGCATGAGGTCAAGCACGTCGCGAAGCAGTCTGGTGAAATCCGGGAGCAGCACCAACAGCGCTGCACGCCAATGCTCGTTATCACCCAAGCCCCGCAAACTTTCGTGTACGCGGCTCACAGACAAGACGATGCTCCAGTCAACGAGCTGCCGCATGTCCACTGTTCCTTGGTCTTTCTCATCGTTGTCGAATGGCCACGGGATGGGTTCACATAGCAATACACGCGGAGTGAGCATCTCGCACAGTTCCAACCTCAGGGCGGTTGTTAGACCGTCTCGTGCGAATCGGAACTTCCACCTATAGAGATCTAGATATCGTTGGATCAGCACTACACGTCCAGACAACAACAGTTGCCAAAGCCTCCGCATCCTCGTGTCCGGAATCGCATTTGGCGCGTTTTCACGAATGCTGTTCAATTTTTCAGAGTCTTCCGCATGCTGCAGGTTGACTAATTCATCCAAGCGATCTGCTATCTGGTGCGACAGTTCTGAATGCAATCTGCCACCCTGCCTGACCAGCCAGAGAAGCAAGTCAGGATTGTTAAGATGCCTAGTCAGCCAGCGTGCCAAATGGAACATGACCTCGTCATAGCGGCCGTCATGCATTGCCGAAGTAGCAAGAGTCATTTGTGGAGCAAGATCATACGGAGCGGGTCGCCGCACTAGGCTAAACACTAGGTTCTCATCCTTTCTCTCTTTGGGTGGTACACCAAAGCGTACTAGATCATCATGACCGAAGCGGTCTTCGCTGATTGGCTTAAGCCAGTCAAGGGAAGGCACTGGGTCCAGATCTGCGAACCGCTTTGCTGGAAGACCGCTCGGATCACTCAAAGCCCACCGCATGCGACTGACAAAGTCATCCTGGCTGGTAGCTGTGTCTGGGCGTGCCATAGCGTACTGGATGATTATGTGTTCCTTTCCAAGTACTCCATCTTGGTAAGTGCTTGCCCAAGCACGAAGAGTTTTGTGTAAGTAGAAGTGATTTCGATGTTCCCGATAGAGGATGGGTGTCACGTTTTTTGCGTCCCACTCCGCAGTGCACGTATGCTTCTCGCCCTTGGAATAGCTTCCGAATGCGAACATTTCAGAGGGTGATTCGCCTAGTAGCCGATCTGCAGCGAGAGCATCCATCATGTAACGCAGCACCGGATCGTCGATGCTGTAACCAACGAAACACACGACAAAGTTACGAAGCAGTTCACTCACGAAACGCGCGGCCCAGCGCTCTGTAAGGTAAGCAAGACCAAAGTCGCCACTTGAGATGACAAGATTGTCGAGGTTACTGGCTGTTGGATTTTCATGCAACAGGCCATGAAGATATATCAGCCCATCCCAGCGGCTCTTGGGTATGGGAATTAGTGGTGCTTCAAAGCGCTTTATCGCAATTTTTCTCATTGCGATTACATGCTCAAACAGGCGATCAAAGTTGGTGGTGACCAGCCGTGTGCGGTGTTTTCGGCATTGGGCCAGTGTGAGCAATGCATCATGGGTTGCGGTTGCATTGGGAGACAAAGTGCCAGGATCAAGAATTTTTGCAATCTTCTTCCGCACAGCTTGGCGTCCACCAGCAATCTTTGCCTCAAGCAGGCCCACGGCAGTGTCATGCCGCTTGGCCTTGATTGCTGCTTCTTGCAAAGGATCAGGGTCAATCTCCAGCCTGGAGTAAAGTTTTTTTACCAAGCCAGCGAATCCTGGCAAGCCCGCAGGATAGGAAATTCCGGCTCCGCAGAAAAAAATGACACGTCCTTCCTCGTGCGCTTTCAACAGATGTTCCGGAACGTTCGGCCCTCGTTTTACAAACTGCATGCAAGCAACGCTACGTAAATCATTATTCGTTCGTTTCTGAGCTAGCTACTGCATTCTAGCAAGTCTGTCACTTTCAGACTCAGCAGACCATGTGCTATTCGGCAGAGAGTGTGTAATCCATCCAGGGAACTGCATGTGTTGATTGTTTGTGAAAAAATTGATATGCAGCAAACTGGGTCTTAAATACTATTTTCTTAACTATGATAATTAGCGAAAAAGACAGCGAGTTTATTGGCCTGCTATCTAGGCGCGGAAACCTTAAAGACGAAATCTCCAATCTGATAAGCAGTTTAAGAAAGGATGGAAAGACACTTGAACTGCTCGGAGAGTTTTTGCAGAAAAATGCTGCAAACATCCGCATGGAAGATGATGGAAGCTTTAGATTCCCCATCGCGGCCTATGCCTACCAGGCCAAATATGAAGTCAGCAACATAGAGGATATAAGGATCAGGATTTCTGATTTACAGCAAAAGGCATCTGAACTGAATCAGATTACGGAGTCCTTAAAGGAAAAGGGGTTGGGAGACTTTATCCAACAGCAATGAAAGGGATTTGAATTTAAATTCTTTCGGGACACGGCCATAGATCATTTCCTTTGGTGTATCTGCTCTTCCAAGGACTGCCTGAATAGATGTATATCTGTTTGATATGAGCTATACGGAGCCATTCCTACAGTACGCCAGTTCAGAACTCATTCCACCTATCCCAGCACAGGGAACTTCGGCTTCCCGAATCGCTTATTCCGTCGCCAATAACCCTTGCCATGGACTCCAAAATTTCGGCGAGCTTACCCTGTAATCATGTCTTCGCTAACCTTGATCCACTCATATTGGCCGGCCTGATCCAAACCAATTTTGGAAGATTTACTTCACACCTGGAACAAGTTTTGTAGGGGTACGCAAAGTTTAGACTGTTGACAGATCGGAATCTTTTCGATTTTGCTATGCTGTGCGCTTGAGTACATCTCGCAACAAATACAAAAAATAGAAAAAGGAACAGGGACGAATGGTACGAGGTCAGGGATTTCTTGCCGACAGGCTGATGCGATCATGGAAGGCAGGTCCCAAGCATGGCGTTAAACCAGTTGGTCTTTACGTTGGCAAGGGAGGCAATGCAGTCGAAGTTGTGGTAGCGAAATCTACCCAAGCACCCTCTCGGGCATCTCTACTCCAGTGCTGGAAGGCACGGCGAGCTGGCCGTGCCTCCCCTGTGTTGCTGGTCGTTCTATATCCGCAAGGCACGGGATTGTGTGGCGTAACCGGCAACGAGCCCCCGGTGCATCTCGGAATGGACGAGGGGCAAGTGGAACGCTTGTGCCTGGAAATTCTGGATCAGCCAGACCGACATGCGGCACTTCGGTTCTTTTCGCAAGTGTTGCCATCCATGGAAGCTGCATTGCCAGGGCTGAATAACCATGGCCTCGTTGCATTGCATGAACTTCAAAGTGGAGTTCGTCAACGTGCCGACTGGCTGGAAGCGGGCCGCAAGGCCAAAACAGCACTTGGCTTGCAGAACCAGAATTTGCTTACCGCGCTCGGCTTCTCGATTGAGCGGCTGGACAACCTGACGGACCTGCTTCGCAGCAAAGACCAGCGAACGGCGCTGGCGGTCATGCTGCGTGAAACCGAATCGCCCGAAGCGGGCACAGCCCGTTTCAACAGCCTGTCGCCCGTAAGCTACGCCCTAGCCAAGGCAGATTCTGAAAACCTGCCATGGGTCGTACTTGTGCAAGGCAACCGCCTGCGCCTGTACTCGACCGCAGTGGATGCGGGTGTCGGGAGGCGCGGCAGAACGGAAACCTTTATCGAATGTCAGTCATCGCTGCTGTCGGATGCTCATTTACCCTATCTTTGGCTGCTCTATTCCGCTGAAGCGCTGATTCCCCATGGGAGCCTGGATGAGATTCTTGGGGATTCACACCGCTTTGCAGGCGACCTTGCCGAACGATTGCGCGAACGCATCTATGATCGGGTGGTCCCTGCCCTTGCCCAAGGCATCGCCATGGCCCGGGATGTCAGCAACCCCAGTGTCCATGAACTGAGTCTTACCTACGAGATGGCGCTTACGGTTCTGTTCCGGTTGCTGTTCGTGGCATATGCGGAAGATCGAGACCTGTTGCCTTATCGATTCAATGAAGCCTATCGCAGACGCTCACTGAAGCAGAAGGCACAGGAGCTTGCCGAATGTGTGGCAGAGGATATACCTATTGCCGAAGGGAGTTCCCACTGGCAGGAAGTCTCCCTGGTCTGGCAAGCGGTGGCCGTGGGCAATCGGGAATGGGGTATTCCTACATACAACGGCGGTTTATTTGCCGATGATGCGAGTGTATCTCCTGTCGGCGCTGAATTGGCAAAGCTGATGATTCCAAACTCTATCTTCGAGCACGCCTTGCGCGCCCTGTTGGTGATCGAGACGGCGGAGGGTGTGCCCGGGCCGGTTGATTTCCGTTCTCTCGGGGTGCGTGAGTTCGGGACTATTTACGAGGGTTTGCTGGAATCGGAGTTGGCGTTGGCAGACGTGGACCTGACACTGGACAGAAAAGGGACTTACGTACCCGTCCGCAAAAGCGGTTCTATAGCCGTCGCAGCGGGTGAGATCTATCTGCATAACCGATCCGGTGCCCGCAAGTCATCGGGCAGTTACTACACCAAGCATTTTGCCGTCGAGCATCTTCTGGATGGTGTACTGGAACCAGCGCTTGACGATCACTTTTTGCGTCTCGACCGTATGGACGATGCAGCCGCCGCCGAAGCCTTTTTCGATTTCCGGGTGGCCGATATCGCCATGGGATCAGGTCATTTTTTGATTGCGGCAATCGGGCGAGTCGAAAAGGGTATGGCCGACTATTTGGCGAAGCGCGATCTTCCGGGAGTTCGAAGGGAATTAGCCAGCTTGCGTGAGGCAGCATTACAAGAGTTAGGGGAATTGGCTGAGACCGCGGCCATTGAGGATGGGCAACTGCTTCGACGCTATATTGCTCGACGTTGTATTTACGGGGTCGATCTGAACGTGCTTTCAGTCCATCTGGCACGCCTGGCGGTCTGGATTCATACGTTTGTACCGGGACTACCACTATCGTTTCTGGATCGCAATCTTGTTCATGGGAATGCGTTGGTCGGTATTGGCAGTATTGATGAAATCACGAAGGAATTGGAGGAGACAGTCAGCACCCTTTTCCCTGTTGATGCTGCATCCTTGCTTGGTCAAGCATCAAAACCGCTCCGACGCTTGGCTAACATCAACGATGCGAACCTTACTGACATTGAGACAGCCAGAAAAGCTGCGGAAGAAATTCGACAGGCAACTAAGAATACCGAGAACCTTTGTAATCTGATTACTGCACAATCAATGTCGAGCAACCCAATGGTGACAGGTTTTGGTTTTTCAGAATGGGAACGCCTTGCAGAGGACGAAAAAACACTGGCCGCAGTGGATGCAGCACAGGAAGAACTCGTGAACCTTCACCAGTTACATTTCCCCGTTGCCTTTCCGGAGGTATTTCTGCGATCACGGCCCGGCTTCGATGTAATCCTTGGAAACCCACCCTGGCAGGAAGCAACAATTGAGGAACATGCTTTTTGGGCTCGCCATTTCCCAGGCTTGCGTGCATTACCACAAAATAAGCAAGAGGCCGAAAAAACTCGGCTAAGAAAAGAGTATCCTGATCTGATCGCTATATATGAAGCTGAACAGAAAGAAATGCAAAGGATTCGTACAGCTTTAGTTAGCGGTTCCTTTCCGGGTATGGAAACGGGAGATCCCGATTACTATAAGGCATTTTGCTGGCGCTTCTGGCATTTGACAGCGGCTGATGGCGGACGCATTGGCGTCGTTTTACCTCGAAGTGCATTTGCTGCTAAAGGCTCGACCGAGTTTCGCAAGACCATATTCAATCAGTCAGCAGGCGTTGATATCGACATGTTACTCAACCGTGGGGGGTGGGTATTCGACGAAGCCGAACATCGCTATACCATCAGCCTGGTTTGTATGACTCGAGGTACCCCTATCAAACGATCAGTTCGGATGCGCGGCCCTTTTGCTTCTGACACAGCATTTCGTAAAGGTGTCAGTACCCCAGCTATGGCTTTCAATAGCGAGGAAGTGCTGAACTGGAACGATACGGCTTCTCTTCCGCTTCTTCCTGACCCAGATTCGGTTTCCGTATTTACACAAATACGCCAGGCACCTAGGCTTGACCTGGATGTGCTCGAAATCAAGGGGGAGGCAGCATGGCGTGCCCGACCCAATACCGAACTCCATGCTACAGCACAAAAAAATCTGATGAGCTTTGAAAATGCAGATCCATCCGATGATTTTTGGCCGGTGTACAAAGGAGAATCCTTTGATATATGGAATCCCGATACCGGGATTTACTATGCTTGGGCTGATCCTGAGCCAGCTCTGGAATGGCTTCAGCGCAAGCGCATAAGGGCAGCCAAATCACGAACTAACAGCCCGCATCGCGAGTTCGAACTTGGCTATTTGAGGGATGGATCTACTTTGCCTTGTTTTGCTCCACGGGTTGCATTTCGAGATGTTACTAACCGGACTAACCAGAGAACAATTATTGCATGCCTTTTACCGCCAAATATTTTTATCACCAATAAAGGTCCCTACTTTCTGTGGCCTCGTGGCGATGAAAAAGATCAGGCTTTTCTGCTAGGAGTCCTCTCATCAATTCCCCTTGATTGGTATGCACGAAGGTTTGTGGAATTGAATGTCAATTTTTTTATCATTAACCCATTCCCCGTACCGCGACCTTCTCGGGAAGATGCAGGTTGGGAGCGAGTAGTGCAGCTTGCTGGTCGTCTGGCATGCATGAATGAGCGCTTTGCATCTTGGGCAGAAGCAGTCGAAGTCGAATGCGGATCGCTCCCAGACGACAAGAAACAAGACATGATCTGCGAACTTGATGCTGTGGTTGCCCACCTCTATGGTTTGAGTGAGCCTCAGTTGATTCATATTTTCGAGACCTTCCATGAAGGCTGGGACTACAGTGACAGACTGGATAGTGTGATCCGGCACTACCGCTCCTGGACCGGGAGACGCTGAGTGAGCGAGCCCAACTTTATCGACAACCAAGACGGTAACACACTGGCAAGCGCATTAGGCATTGCCCTAGGTGTGGGAGGAACTGGCGATCCGGCAGAATCCCTAAAGTCACCGGATGAGGTGCGTATTGCTACCGGGTTTTTCAGTCCGACCGGCTTTGCCCAAATTGCGGATCATCTTCAACCGGTACCGGTAATACGGCTGATGCTCGGGGTGGATTTGGCTGCAAGTGGAACCCTGAAACCCAAATCCCTGGACGAGACCGAGGCGACGTTCGAGCTTCGGCGCATGCGCGAAGGACTGAATGGCATGCAGGAGGCACTTTGCAGAGAACGCGACTGGCTACCGTTCACCAGGTCAAGTAACGCAGCCCTGCGCAAATTGATCGAGGTCTTGCACTCCGGGAATATGGAGGTCAGGCGTTACCAGAAATCGTTTCTCCATGCCAAGGCCTACATCTTCAACCGTACACACAGTTCGAACAGCCAGGCGGAAGGCATCATTGCCGGCTCCTCCAATCTAACGGGCGCGGGGCTGACCTCCAATCTCGAACTCAATCTCGGTCACTATGATCCGTCTGTAGCAGAACAGGCGCGACAATGGTTCGATGAACTCTGGGACGAGGCCGAGCCGTATGACCTTGCCATCCTGTTTGAAGAGGTATTCCAGCCTCGTATGCCCTGGGAGATTTTCATACGCGTGCTGTGGCAGCTCTACGGCGACGAGGTCGAGGAGGAGATCCAGAGTGATCAAAACCTGCCCCTGACCAGTTTTCAGAAACATGGTGTCGCCCGAGCCCTTCGCCTGATCCGCGACACAGGGGGTGCGATTGTTGCCGACGAGGTGGGGCTGGGCAAAACCTTTGTGGCCGGTGAGGTGCTGCAAATCTACCATGAGCGCCGCCAGCGCGCGCTGCTCATTTGTCCTGCTGCGTTGCGCGACAGTACATGGAAGAAGTTTCTGGCGCGATTCCAGCTATTTGTTGAGTGCCTGTCTTTTGAAGATCTTGCAAGGGATGTCCAGTTGGGAGATGCGCGCCGCCCTTTTGCCGACAAGGAGAAACTTCTGCGCCCACTGGACGAATACCAGCTTGTCGTGGTCGATGAAGCTCACAACTATCGAAATCCGGATGCCTCACACCGAGCCGCGGTCCTGCGCAGCCTGCTTTTTGGCCAAAGACGGGACGTGCTACTGCTGACTGCAACACCTGTGAATAACTCACTTTGGGATCTGTATCACCTGGTGCGGTTTTTTGTGCGCCAGGATGCCCACTTTGCGGATCGAGGAATCCTGTCAGTTCGCGAACGGTTCGAGCATGCCATGCGCGAGGATCCCTCGAACCTGAGTCCGGACATCCTCTATCCAGTCATTGACGCGACCACGGTCAAACGCACCCGGCAATTTGTAAAGAAGCATTATGCCGGGGACAACATTGTCGGTGCAGACGGCAGGCCGTCACCCATCGTGTTTCCGGCACCGCAAGCCATCAGTGTTCGCTACAACCTTGACGAACTTCTGCCGGGCTTTTTCGATCAACTGGAGGATGCGCTCGACCCTGGGCGTGATACGGCCATCCGCTTTGCGCGCTACATGCCAAACAATTACCTGTTAAAGGGTGCAGATGCTGAGGAAAACGCCCGTTCCAAGGCAATGGTCGGGCTGCTACGCTCGGGTTTGCTGAAGCGTTTTGAGTCATCCGCCTTTGCCTTTCGCAAGACCGTTATGAAAATGGTCGATGAGCACGACACTTTTCTGGAGGCGCTGGATGCCGGACATGTAGTGACCACGGATTTTATGAAGGAGCTGTCCGCCGATGATGATTCGGCATTTGAGGACGTGCTTGCGGGAACCGAACACCGTATGGAGGCTGCTCTTTACGATATCGACCGTTTGCGAACAGTCATTGCCAAGGATCGCGACCTGCTTCAGACACTTGCTGACGAGGCTTCGGTGATCACACCGGACCTTGACCCGAAACTCCAGGCGCTCACAGCCGAACTGACAAAGATTTTGCAGGAGGCAGAACACGAGGCCACCGATGCGGTGGATCAGGCACAAAAAAGCAAGGTGCTGGTGTTCTCCTTTTTTGAGGACACGGTGGAGTGGATTCTGGAATACCTTAAAGTGCAACTCGACCAAAGACCGGAATTGGAAGGTTACAAAGACCGAATGGTCGCGGTCAGTGGATCAGACCGGCTGACTGATGTATCCCGTCAACGGGCCGTACAGGGGTTTACACCTGTTTCCATGGAAGCGCCTGCAGGGTCGGACCACGATCTCTACGATCTGCTCATCACCACGGATGTACTGGCGGAAGGTGTCAATCTCCAACAGTGTCGCCATATCATCAACTTTGACATGCCCTGGAACCCCATGCGACTCGTCCAGCGCCACGGCCGGATAGATCGAATCGGCAGTCCCCACTCCCGCGTGTTCCTGCGGACTGTCTTTCCGGCAGACCGGCTCGATCAGTTGCTGAATCTCGAACAGCGCATCCTCGATAAACTGGCCATGGCGGCGGCAAGCGTCGGTGTGCGTGCTCCCATCGAAGGGGCCGCCCAAGGCAAGCAGGTCTTTACCGAGTCACGGGAAGAAATTGAGAAACTACTGAAGGAAGATGCTTCCCTGTACGAACGTGGAGGTACTGTCAGTGCAGCTCAAACCGGCGAAGAGTACCGGCAGACCCTGCGCAAGGCACTGGTGCAGGACAAGGAGCGTATCGCGAACCTGCCCTGGAAAATTGGCTCGGGCATGATGAAAGGCCAGCGACGGGGCATATTTTTCTGCTCCGTAGTAGGCGAGCGCACCTACTTGCGATTCGTATCTGCGGATGCGACATGGAATGTCTCCACAGAAGAGGATGCCCTTCTTCGCGAAGTGGGAACCTGCCTGAGATTGATCGAGTGCGAACCTGAAACACAGACCTGGTATCCCGATATGCTCCAGCAGCGAGTGTATGATTTTTGGGAAATTGCCCAGCAGGACATCTGGTCTGACTGGATGCGTGAAACAGATCCTGCCAACCTGCAGCCAAAAGTAAGGCCCCTCAACCTTCGGGTTGCAGAGTTTATCCGGGACAATCCCCCGATCGATATCGCCGAAGAGCAGGTGACGCGGGTTCTGGATATACTGGAATCCCCCTGGCCTCGCCGGGAGGAGGTCATGCTCCGGGAATGGTTTGAATCGAGCGACCAACAAGGGGGAACGCTTTCCGGAGTGCTGATAGAACAAGTTCTGAAAACGGGTTTGGAGCCGGTGGAACTGCCACCGCTGTTGCCGCCAATTTCACCAGAAGATGTTAAGCTTTTATGCTGGTTAGGGATTGAGTGTGCAACCTAAATAATTCTTCTTTCCCTCTATGACCTGACTTTATCTCGTAAATGCTCATCAACAAGGTAACTGACTTTTACGAAAGTCATTTCTTTTCCACGGCATGAACGAATGCCAGCCTTGATAAATGCCTGAGACATGAGATATGCGGGGTGGTAAGAATCTGTCTTCGAGTACAATTCGTATAACTTGGCAGCAGCATCAATAAACTCATTCGAGTAGGTAGTCGCCCAACTGCCCGAGCCGTGATGTCCGGGACGATATTCGCCTTGGTACTCTTTGCAAATTCCAATCAGCCGTTCAATTTCCTGAATCTGTTCATCACTTAGTTTTCTCATGGTTTAAATACTCAACAGTTCACACACCAGCTTTCAGTTCATCGAGATAGTCCGCCCAAACCTGCATCATTTTGCACCGTTCAGGAAGGTGTGCCGTGCGGTTGCAGCACGGCTATACAGATCCCGGATCATATGGGCAAGTACCAAACTGAAACGGTGGCAAATCGGAGCGTGATAGGTCCTCCGTTCACAGATCCCTGACCCGCTGTGCAAAGGCTCGGTGCATCTTGTTTAGATGCTCCACAAGCCATTCGTGCTGGTGGGGCCAGTCCGACTTGTTCCTCGGGTCTGTGTTGTGCAGATAGTGCGATATCCGGCGGTCGTGCGAGGCCGCTGCTTTTTGATCCCCCCATTCAAGCTCGTAACCCAGTTCCCGCTCGATTTCGTCTTTTTTCTGCATAAGTGAATCAAGGTAATCCTCAGCATCCTCACCTTTGATATACAGTTCCACCCGGATGAATTTATCTCGCATGTTTATCACAGCATCGATGAAAAAGCCGCTCCGCCCGACACTGTAAGACATCCATGATCGACGGCCGGGGGTTCGGTTGCCGTGAACCGCCCCGCCTACAGCATTGAGCCTTTCATGGAGCCCAGTCCAGTATTCCCTTCGTAAGATTGACCGCTCGGACCATTTGGCAACATCCGTTGTACGAGCGGACTGCGCAACGGACTGTGCCCAGTCATTCGGCATCGAGACAATATCGAATTTCGGCGCAGCCAGCGAATCACCTATCCGCCATAATTCGATTTCCAGCCCGAAAAAACGGGAGTCCTGGCGCGTGATCTCGTTCAGCCAGTCGAGAGCTGCTCGATGTTCATCCCTGAACCTTGCCGCTAGCCATATGACAGTGACGGCTTGCAGACCTGCCGAATAAGTCAGCAACTTGCCAAGATGCTCATGGTCCGTCTGTTCAAGCTGGTTTTCAACCAGCACCAAAGAATCCGTGCCGATGTCCCGGCAAACGATGTCGGCCCAAAATGAGCCGACCTCCTTTTCAACCGCGTCCAGTTCGAGTTCAAGTCCAAGCGTATCACCAAGGATTTTGAGATTTTCTGCTTTGGCAAGCCATGGCGTGAAGTCTGCTGGCTCACTTGCCCATATGGTTCGAAGATCAACGGGCTCAAGATGGCCGAGAGATGGATCGTTCATGGTAGACATACTCATACTCCAGCTTTTAGTTCATCCAGATAATCCGCCCAGGCCTGCATCATCTTCCTGCGTTCAGGAAGGTGTGCAGTGCGATTGTAGGCGCGCCCGTTCGGATCGCGTACCCGGTGGGCGAGTTGGTGTTCGATAAAATCCGGCCGGAATCCCAAGACTTCATCCAGGATCGTGCGCGCCATGGCCCGAAAGCCGTGACCGCTCATTTCCTCCTTGCCGATACCCATGCGCCGCATCGCGGCAAGTATCGCATTGTCACTCATGGCCCGGTCGCCATTGGGAGTCCTTGAACTGGGAAACACATACCGGCCACGTCCGGTAAGCGGCTTCAACTCCTCCAGGATCTCAATGGCCTGTGTGGAAAGAGGGACAATGTGCTGGATCTGTGTCTTGGTGACCAGAAAACGCCACTCAGCATTGTCCAGGTCAATATCCTTCCATTGGGCCTTGCGTAGCTCTCCGGGACGTACAAAGACCAAAGGGGCAAAGCGAAGCGCGCACTTTATAACCAATGTCCCTTCGTAGCCATCCAGCGCCCGCAACACCTCAGCGACCTGTCTAGGTTCCGTCACGGAGGCGAAGTGAGTCTTTTTCACGGGGGGCAACGCCCCCCGCAAGTCCCCCGACGGATTGTATTGGGCTCGGCCGGTGGCGATGGCATAACGAAATACCTGACCGCAGATCCCGAGTACCCGATGGGCTGTCTCCAGTGCACCCCGCGCCTCGATCCGTCGCACGGTGTCCAGCATGAGCGGCGCGGTGATCTCAGCGATTGGCTTGTTTCCGATCCAGGGGAAAACGTCCCTTTTGAGCCGGCTGATCACTCGTGTGGCATGGCCGGTGCTCCAGTTGGGTTCATGCTTGGCATACCACTCACAGGCCACGGCCTCGAAGCTGTTGGCGATGCTTTCCACCCGGGCGGCCTTCTCCAGCTTGCGCAGCTCACTCGGGTCGATCTGGTTGGCGATCTGCTGCCTGGCCGCCTCACGGCGTTCACGGGCATCTTTCAGGGAGACATCGGGATAGGTGCCCAACGAGATCCGCTTGTCCTTGCCGTCAAAGCGATACTTGAGCCTCCACCACTTTCCTCCTCGGGGAGAAATCTCCAGATAGAGGCCTCGGCCATCAAACATTTTCCGGTTTTTTTCGCCAGGTTTGGCGTTGCGAATTGCAGTATTTGATAACGGCATGGGGGCAACTCCTTTTTACTAATGAGAAATTGCCCCCAATTTTGCCCCCTGTTGCCCCTAGATGTCAATAAACTTTATAACACTTCAATGAACGCTAATTTTGGATAAACTACTGATTATAGAGATCAAAATAGATTTATATGAACGGCTTTGAATATGGAAATGGTGGGTCGTATAGGATTCGAACCTATGACCATCGGGTTAAAAGCCCGGTGCTCTACCAACTGAGCTAACGACCCACAAGGCGCGCTATCGTACATCAAATTCCTGTCCGGCTCTACGTTCATTGCCGCCTCAGCTGTACCGCGTCGGGTCGTCAATGCCCGCTTCGACAAACCCCTGTTTTCGAAGCCGGCACGCATCGCACTTCCCGCAGGCCCGCCCCTGCGCATCGGCCTGATAACAGGAAACCGTCAGGGAATAATCCACGCCCAGTTCATGGCCGAGCCGGATGATTTCGGACTTGGACAAGGACACCAGCGGGGCATGGATGGTCAGCTCGTGCCCTTCCACGGCATCCTTGGTCGCCAGGTTCGCCATGCGCTGGTAGGCCTCGACATATTCCGGCCGGCAATCCGGGTAGCCGGAATAATCCACGGCATTGACACCGATGAAGATGTCCCTCGCCTGGATGACCTCGGCCCAGGCCAGGGCAATGGAGAGAAACACCGTGTTTCGTGCCGGCACGTAGGTGGCAGGTATGCCTTGGGTAGGCTCGCCTGGAACCGGGACTGCAGGATCGGTCAGCGCGGAGCCGCCGAACATGGAGAGATCGATCTCGAAGGTGCGGTGCTCGGTGACGTTGAGCTGGCGTGCGATTCGTTTTGCGGCTTCCAGCTCCGTGCTGTGGCGCTGTCCGTAACGAACGCTCAATGCATGACAGTCATATCCCCGGGACTGCGCCAGGGCCAGTGTAGTGGTGGAGTCGAGTCCTCCCGAGAAAAGGACGATGGCCTTGCGGCCCTGTTGCAACGAATCTTGCAAAGCCCGTCAGTGACCCCGTTCTTCTCCCCAAAGCAGCTTGTGCAACTGCAACTGGAAGCGTACCGGCAAGCGGTCTTCCAGGATCCATTCTGCGAGCTGGCGAGTCTCCAGGACTCCGTACGCGGGAGAAAACAGCACCTCGCAGCGGTGCTCCAGCTCGTGCTCGCACAGGATTGATCTGGCCCACAGGTAGTCGTTGCGGTCGCAAAGCACGAACTTGACCTGGTCCTGCTTGCGCAGGTACGGGATATTTTCCCAGCGGTTGCTCGCGGATTCGCCCGATGCCGGTGTCTTGAGGTCCATGACCTTGACGACCCTTGGGTCGACCTGGCTGACATCCAGGGCCCCGCTGGTCTCCAGGGACACCACGTAATCGCGATCGCAAAGGTTCCGCAACAACTCCAGGCAGTTCTTTTGTGCAAGGGGTTCGCCGCCTGTCACCGTGACATGGCGCAAGCCAAAGCCCGCAACCCGGGCCTCGATCCGGTCCAGGCCCATCCACTGGCCCTCGGTGAACGCATAGGCCGTGTCGCAATACCGGCAACGGAGCGGGCAGCCGGTGAGCCGCACAAAGGTGGTCGGGATGCCTGTACTGGTCGACTCGCCCTGGATCGAGCAGAAAATTTCGTTAACGCGCAGTCTCAGTGGCTGTGGCCCTGCATGCAGCGGCGTTGCAGGCTCCGTCACCGGGTCAGTTGCCCTCTCGCGACATTCTCTCAAGCCGCTTCTGTGCCAGGCTTGCGACACTTGAATTCGGGAACTGCGCACGCAGGCGGGTCAGCTCGGTTCGCGCCTCCTCGAACTGGCCAAGTTCGTAGTGGGTGAAAGCCAGCTTCAGGCGTGCATCGGCCAGCTTCGAGCTGGCCGGATACTTGCTGACGACCACGGAAAATTCGACCAGCGCCTGCGGATATCGCCGGGTGACGTAGTTGGCCTCGGCCAGCCAGTACTGTGCATTGGCTGCGAACTTGCTGTCCGGGTGCTTGCGCAGGAACGCCCCAAAGGCAGCGATGGAATCGTCGTACTTCCCGCCCTTGAGCAGGGTGAAGGCATTCTTGTAATCCTCGGCCACCTCGCTGGCCATCTCGGGAGAAACCACCTGCCCGGAGAGCGCCCCGGCCGCAGGCTCCGAGGGAACGGCGACCTGCATAGCCTCCGTCCCGGGGGCTCCTGAATCGGCAGTACCGCCGGTCTGCCCGGGCGCGGCTCCATCCTGGCTTGCGGCCACCCCGGAGGGGTTTGCCGGGGAGGGTCCGTCCTGCAGGCGGCGCTCAAGGGCGAGGTACTGCTCGCGCTGCAGGGTCTTTATGCTGTTCAGTTCGTATGACAGCCTCTCGTTCTTGCCGCGCAGTTCCCGGACTTCACGCTGCAAGGCGGCTACGCGCTGGGCCATGTCCAGCAAGGCCTGGTTGTTCAGGGCCTGCTCGAGTTTCTGCATTCGGGCGGAAAGCTCACTGACCTCTGCATCGGAGGCTTGCTCGGCCGGGGCCGTCGCTGCTGCTGAAAACAGCAGGCTCGCCACTAAAATCCTGACTATACGCATGCTTTGTATCCGGTTTCGGGCTGCGGCCTTTTCCTAGTAAACCAGTTCCACCCTTCGATTGAGTTCCCAGGCAGCCTCTCCGCCGCCGGGCATTGCGGGCCTCTCCTCGCCGTAGCTGATGACTTGCACCTGGCCTTCTCCCACACCCTGAAGCAGTACCAGGTTGCGCACTTCCTGTGCACGGCGTTCCCCGAGTGCAAGGTTGTATTCCCGGGTGCCGCGTTCATCCGCGTGCCCTTCCAGGCGGGCCTGCTTGCCCGGGCTGGCCTCCAGGTTTTTGGCCATCCGGATGATCTGCGGCAGAAACTCGTCGCGGATTTCGCTGCTGTTGTAATCAAAGTAGATGGTGTTGTCCCGGTACCTCGGTGCCGTGACGACCCCGGGTCTGCCTTCCTCATCCAGGATGTCGATGGACAGGTCGCCGTCGCCGCCGAGGCCCGTGGCATCCGGGCCATCCTCACCTGCTGCACTCCCCGTGCCATCGGCACCTTCAAGCAATTGTTGCGTAGGACCCGTCGAACAGGCGCCAAGCGTCACCAGTACACCCGCCATAAGTACATTCAGCAGTCGTTGCTTTGCCATGATTGTGTATTCCTTCTGTATAACCTTGCTGTCAATTGCGAAAGGGCGACCAGGCCGGTGCACGTACATCGCTGCCGGTCATGCGCAGTTTTTGTTGGGCCCTGCCATTCGCACTCACCGCAGCCAGTACCCCGCGATCCCGCTCCGAAGCCGCATAGATGATCATCTTCCCGTTCGGGGCATAGCTGGGTCCTTCATCCAGATGACCCTCGGTCAGGATGCGCATGGCTCCGCTGTCCAGATCCATGACTGCGATACGAAAACCTGCGCCATTGTTATGTACAAAGGCGAGGTGGCGTCCGTCCGGCGAGACCTCGGGTGCCGCGTTGTACGTACCTTCGTACGTCACGCGCCTGGGCTTGCCGCCGCGAACGGATACCCGGTACACCTGGGTCTCATTGCTACGATCCGAAGTGAATAATAACGCTTTACTGTCAGGCATCCAACAGGCTTCCGTGTCGATACCCGAATCCCGGGTCAGGCGCCTGAGCCGCCGGGTGCGGGTATCCATGAGATAGATGTCCGCGCTGCCGTCAATGGACAGCGTGAGCGCCAGGTAGCGGCCGTCGGGCGACCACGCCGGTGCACTGTTGATACCGGACTGTGCGGAAACCATGAAGCGCCGGCCCTCTTTCACATCCTGGATGTAGATTGCCGAGTTTCCTTTCTCGAACGACACGTAGGCCAGGCGGGTGCCATCGGGCGACCAGGCCGGCGACATCAGTTGCTGGCTGGACGAGAATATGGTCCTGGCGTTATGGCCGTCGGCATCCGCAACCTGCAACTCGTATTTCTTGTTCGTTGCACTGCCGCCGGTGCTGACGTAGGCAATCTGCGTGCTGAACGCACCGCGGGTCCCGGTCAGGCTCTCAAAGACGATGTCGCTGATCTTGTGCCCGACCTTGCGCAGGTCCTCGCGGCGCACCGAAGAGATCGCGTGACCCGACAGCATTTTCTGGCGTACCAGGTCGAACAGGCGGAACTCGATCCGGTACTGGTTGTCCCCGGTCTGGATCACCTCTCCGGTCAGCAGGCTTTCAACTCCGGCTTCGCGCCAGAGTGGATAGTGCAGCTGCGAGGTATCGTCGACCTGCTGCGGGAAGTGCTGATCCTCAAGCACGTCGAAAATTCCGCTGCGGCGCAAATCGCTGCGCACGATATCCTCGATCGTTTCCGGTGCGGTGTAGGGGGCTCCGGTAAATGCCGCGATGGCGACCGGCAGTGCGCTCTCGATACCCTCCGTGATCTCGATCTCCAGGACCGCGGCGCTGTTTTGCCCCAGCAAACCCATCACGAGCAGCGCGAAGATTTTCAAGATGCCTCTCACTATGCCCTCGGATCAAACGTGAACCGCAACTCCTGATGGAACAACTCCGGCGACGGGGGCTGGGGCAAGGGCGCCGCCTTCCAGACCGCGTTTTCCACGGACTTGCGAAAGGCATCGCTGCCGATGCATTCCTCGACCACTACGTTCTTGATCGCACCGTCCGCATCCTGCTGCACGAACACCCTGCACCAGGCATTGGACTGGTAATCCATCGGCCTGCGCCAGTTGCGCTCGATCTTGTTGCGGATGGCATCCTGATACTGTGCGATCAGGCGTCTCATCTTGCGGGCCTTTTGCGCGCGCCGCGCATCCTCCTCGGCGGCCCGCATTTCCGCTTCTTCCTTTTCCAGCCGGGCCAGGCGCTGCTTGTCGATCGCGGCTTTTTCCTGCCGGCGCCGCTTCTCCTCGGCCAGCTTTCTGGCCTTGGCCTCCTTTTTCAGCCGCGCGGCCTTGCGGGCTTCCTCGGCACGTTTCTTTTTCTCCAGGGCGGCGCGCTTTTTGGCCTGCTCGGCTTCAAGCGCAGCCCGCCGCGCCTTCTCGGCCTCGCGTTTTGCACGCGCGCGCTTCTCTTCCTCTTGCTGCTTGCGCCGTTTCTCCTCGGCCAGGCGCTGTTTGCGTATCTGTTCCTGTCGCTGCAGCTCCTCGAGCCTGCGGCGCTTGATCTCCTCCAGCTCCTTGGCGTCGACCACCTTGGCCTTGACCGTGCTGATGACCGCATCGGGTATCGGCAGGATCCTGTGACTGGTCTGGAATCCGAGCGCCAGCAGGCCCACGACAGCGACATGAACCGCGACTGCAATCCCCAGGGAAAGCGACAAATGGCGATTGGGTTTTTTCACAGCCCGTCAGCGATCGGTCTTCTCGGCAGCAGGGTCGGTGATCAGCCCGACATTTTCCGCCCCTGCATCCTGCAGCATCACCATGACGGAAACCACCCGTCCGTAATCAACATCTTTGTCCCCCCGCACGTAGACAAGGTCATCCTGCTTATCAGACAACAGTTCCTTGATCTGGTTTCGAAAGGAATCGTCGGCGACCGGCCGCTTGGGTGAATCCGAGCGGTTGACGAATATCTGTCCAAAGCGGTCCACCGACACGATCAGGGGATTCTGGTTCTTCTCGATTTTTTCCAGCGGCTTGGCCGGTGCCTGGGGAAGCTCGACCTCCACGCCTTCGTGGAACAGGGGCGCGGTGATCATGAAGATCACGAGCAACACCAATGTCACGTCCACATACGGGACCACATTGATCTCCGCCATGTACTTGCGTCGTCGGGGTCCGTTGGAGGCCATGATCGTTCAGTCCGCTTCAGGATTTCTCCATGTCCTTGGTAATCGCCTGGCGCTGCAGCAAGGCCGTGAACTCCTCGACGAAGTTGTCGTAGCGAAGCACCAGGCGCTCTACGTCGCTGGAGTAGCGGTTGTAGGCAATCACCGCGGGGATCGCGGCGAACAGCCCCATGGCCGTGGCGATCAGCGCCTCTGCAATTCCGGGCGCCACCGCCGCCAGGGTGGCCTGCTGCACATCGCTCAAGGCACGAAACGCGTTCATGATGCCCCACACCGTCCCGAACAGGCCGACGTAGGGGGCCGTGGACCCCACGGTGGCCAGAAAAGACAGGTAGTGCTCCAGTTCCTCGACCTCGCGCGACATGGCCACCTTCATGGACCGCAGGGCGGTATCGGTGATGGCAATCGCGGAGACCTTCTGTGTCCTGTGCAGGCGCACGTACTCCCTGAAACCGGAGGCGAAGATATGCTCCATGCCGGCCGGGTCGCCCTTTTGCTTGACGCTTTCATACAGGCTCGCGAGGTTCGAACCGGACCAGAACTGATCCTCGAACCGGTCCGCCTGGCTGCGCGCCTGCTTGATCGTTTTCCACTTGCTGACGATCATGGTCCAGGACACCACGGAAGCGACCAGCAGCAAAAGCATGACCAGCTGCACGAGGATATTCGCTTCGATGATCAAGGCCAGGATACTGGTGTCAACACGCACTTTGGATCTCCTTAAACACGTCCCCGGGGATGGCTTGCGGTGCTAAGCTGTCGGCCTTCAGGCACACCACGTTGACGTCGGCGCTGGCGAACAGGAGTTTCCCGTCCTGGCGGTCCGTGATGGCCTGGCGAATCGAAAGGCTGGCCGGCCTGATGGCCACCGGCTCGACACTCACGCTCAGTGCATCATTGAAGCGTATCGGGTGCTTGTACTCGATCTGTACCGAGCGCACCGCAAACAACACGTTCCTGTCCTGCATCAGCCTGTCCTGCTCGATTCCCAGTCCACGCAACCATTCGGTTCGCGCACGCTCCATAAACCTGAGGTAGTTGGCATAGTACACCACACCACCTGCATCCGTATCCTCATAGTAAACCTGTACTTGCCAGCGGTAGGGCTTCATGCGAAAACGAGGGAATTCAGGCCTTGCCGGGCGGGATCGAAGTCACTTGGGCGCTTTTGAAAACAGGTCGGGCGCCGATGACGCACCGGAACTGCCCTCGGGAGTCTTGAGGCCGAAATGCCGGTAGGCATTTTCGGTGGCAATACGCCCGCGCGGCGTGCGCATGATAAATCCCTGCAGGATCAGGTACGGCTCGATGACGTCCTCGATCGTGCCGCGCTCCTCGCCGATGGCCGTCGCCAGGCTGTCGATGCCGACCGGGCCGCCGCCGAATTTCTCGATGATGGCCTGCAGCAGTCGCCGGTCCATGTGATCAAAGCCGTGCGTATCCACGCTCAGCATGTCCAGCGCCGCATTGGCGTTCTCGCAGTTGATCACGCCATCGGACTTGACCTGCACGTAATCGCGCACCCGTCTGAGCAGGCGGTTGGCGATCCTCGGGGTGCCGCGCGAACGGCTGGCGATCTGCTCGGCCCCCTCGGCGTCGATCTCGACCTTCAGGATGTCCGCTGAACGGCGCACGATGACGGCCAGCTCCTGCATGCTGTAGAACTCAAGGCGCTGCACGATGCCGAAACGGTCGCGCAGGGGCGAGGTCAGCAGGCCGGCCCGGGTGGTCGCCCCGACCAGCGTGAACGGCGGCAAATCCAGCTTGATGGACCGGGCCGCGGGACCTTCGCCGATCATGATATTCAGCTGGAAGTCCTCGAGCGCCGGGTACAGTACTTCTTCGGTGACCGGGCTGAGGCGGTGGATCTCGTCAATGAACAGTACGTCTTTCGGCTCCAGGTTCGTCAGGATGGCGGCCAGGTCGCCCGGCTTCTCAAGGATCGGGCCGGAGGTATGGCGCAGGTTGACCTGCATCTCGTTGGCCACGATGCGCGACAAGGTGGTTTTCCCGAGTCCCGGGGGGCCGAATATCAACACGTGATCGAGCGCCTGCTTGCGCTGCCTGGCCGCGGCAATGAAAATCTCCATCTGCTCGCGCACCTTGGCCTGTCCGACGTATTCATCCAGAGTCCGCGGGCGGATCACGCTCTCGATCGCCGCCTCGTCCTCCTCCCTGCGGGTGTCCACCAGCCGGGTGACTTCGGTCTCGCTCATGGTATGTGCATCGCTTTGATCATCAGGAGAGGCGGGTCTTGAGGGCCAGGCGGATCAGGTCCTCGCTGTCCTGGCCTTGTGCATCCAGTTCACCGACCATGCGCCGGGCATCCTTCAGGCCGTAGCCGAGCGCCACCAGCGCAGAGACGGCATCCCGGACCGGGTTCCCGGTACCCTCTGTGTGGCGGTCCCCGCCCGGGTCGGGCTGTGCATTGATCTTTTGGAGCCGGTCGCGCATCTCGACCACCAGGCGTTCGGCCGTTCTGCGGCCCACTCCGGGCAGGCGCATCAGGGCATCGCTGTCACCGCGATGGATGCAGTCGGTGAATGCCCTGACATCCATTCCGGACAGGATGGCCAGGGCGATCTTGGCGCCCACGCCGTTGACCTTCAGCAGGTCCCGGAACAGCGTGCGGTCCTGCAGGTGCTTGAAGGCGTACAGGGTCTGGGCATCTTCGCGCACCAGCAGGTGCGTATACAGCACGACGCTTGCGCCCGCATCGGGCAACTCGTAAAAAGTCGACATCGGGGCTTCAAGCTCGTATCCCACGCCCTGCACGTCGAGCAGGAGGTACGGAGGCTGTTTTTCGATGACGTCGCCTCGCAGGCGCCCGATCATGTCTGGCTCCCGGATCGTGATCCCAAGCCGTTGCCGGCCTGTATGGATGTGTGTGCGTGGCACAGGGATACGGCCAGGGCATCCGCTTCATCCTCCTGCAGCTTGCCGTGCAGGGCGAGCAGGCGCAAGACCATGTGCTGGACCTGCTCCTTGCTGGCCGCGCCGTTCCCGACGACGGCCTGCTTGACGTAGCGGGCGCTGTATTCACATACCGGAACCTGCGACTGCACGGCCGCGCTGATGGCCGCACCCCGGGCATGGCCGAGTTTCAGTGCCGAGGACATGTTGCGCGAGACAAACACTTCCTCGACCGCCACTTCCATGGGCCGGTACCGGGATATGACCTCGGTCAGTTCCCTGAAGATCTGGCCCAGGCGCGGGGCCATTCCCGTGTCCTTGTTTGACGCGCGAACACGGATGTTGCCGCTGTGCACGTAACGGCTGTGGTGCCCGTCGCTGTCGATCACCCCGAAGCCCGTCACATTCAGCCCCGGGTCGATGCCCAGGATCCGCTGCTGTTGCCTTGCCGCTGCCATGCCGCCCATCCCCGTGTCAGGCCAGCGCCTCGAACACCGCCTCGGGGATGTCGGCGTTGGAATACACGTTTTGTACATCATCGAGGGCATCCAGTGCATTCAGCAGGCGCAGCATGACCTCGCCGTCGCGATCGGAAAGCATCACATCCGAGCTCGCACGCATCGTGACTTCGGCATGCTCAGGCGCGAGGCCCTGATCCTCCAGGGCCTGTTTCGTGCCCAGAAAACCCTCCACCCGGGTGATCACTTCCAGGCCCGCGTCCTCGGTGTCGACCACGTCCTCGGCCCCCGAATCCAGGGCGATTTCCATCACCCGGTCGGGGTCCACCCCCGGTGAAAAGCGGATCACCCCGGCCGCCGAAAAGAGATAGGCGACCGAGCCCGAGGTGCCGAGGTTGCCGTTGAACTTCGAGAATGTGTGGCGAATCTCCGACACCGTGCGATTGCGGTTATCGGTCATGCAGTCGATCAGGACCGCGGCCCCGCCGGGGCCGTAGCCTTCGTAGCGCACCTCCGTGTAGGCGTCTGCGTCGAGTTCGCCCGCGCCGCGCTTGATGGCACGTTCGATGGTGTCCTTGGGCATGTTGCCGGACAGGGCCTTGTCCACGGCGGAGCGAAGGCGCGCATTGGCGTCGGGATCGCCTCCCTCACGGGCCGCGACTGTGATCTCTCGGATTAATTTGGTGAATAATTTTCCGCGCTTGGCATCTTGTGCTTTTTTGTGGTGCTGGATATTGGCCCATTTGCTATGACCAGCCATTGAACCCCCTCTCCTCAATCAGTCCTTCCATCTTATCACTTCCTGATTTCAAGTGATATTTCCGGTCCGCAAAAACTCGTCGATCATGGCGGCCACCGGCCTGACCAGCAGCATCTCGGTATGGCTGTACGGAACCAGCTTGTGCACGGTGCAGGACCTCACCCGGGTTTCGGACACGGCCACCGCCCCATCGTTGGGCTGCTCCAGCGGCACGCCCAGCATCTGCCGGATGCCCAGGCCCCGGGTCCCCGCCAGCACGGCCAGCGGCCGCGTCCCGTTCCAGGCGGGAACGTTGCCGAACAGTGAGCTGGAACTCGCCCCCAGCAGCACGTCCCGGAAGAGGCGGTTTCTGGCCATGTAGCGCGCGACACTGCTGCCCTTCAGGGGCGGCCCTAGCATGACCACCCGCCCGGGCCGGGCCGCATCGAAGATCTGGAAGTAATGCAGCAGGACGATGCCGCCCAGGCTGTGGGCCACGAAGTGAATGACGTCCGCATCCAGCCGGTCGGTGTAGGCGCCGAGCCACTGCGCATTGAGCTGGGGTGAATACCTCAGGCTCGGGTAGGAAAACCGTTTGCACTCGTGGCCGAAGCGGCCCAGGTGACGGGCCATCGGGCGCATCAGCCAGCCCTTCATCCAGAGTCCGTGCAGGCAAACGACGATCTCGCGCATGCAGGCTCCGGTCTATTCCGGCACCCAGCGCAAGATTGCGGCCTGGTTGGTGTGCGAGGTGGCAAGCTCGGCGGCATCCTGGCGGGGCAGCCACCGGAACTCCTCATGCTCTTTCGGATCGAGGCGAATCTCCACCCGGTCGGGAAGCTGCAAGCGGTACACATGCTCCTGGTTCATGACCACGCCCGGGGCATAGCGCTTGCGCCAGATCGGGTAGATCTCGAAGCTCTGCACACAGTGGCAGTCGCAGACCGCCTGGTCGACGAGGCCGGTCTCCTCGTGCAGCTCGCGTACCGCGGCATCGCCCGGGCGCTCCCCCCACTCCAGGCTGCCGGTCACCGACTGCCAGAAATCGCTCGGGTACCTGCGCCGCAGCAGTAGTACCTCGCCTTGCCGTGTGTACACGACAATCAGGACCGACTCGGGACGTTTATGATCCATGCGATAACACCCTGAAGTGCGAACAGGAAGCCACAGACCTCCGACCCGTTCATTGTAATGCAAATGGGCGCAGGTGTTTGTTTAAAGCACGTGACATTCCCTTGGGGCAGGCCGTGGCGAGCCGGGTGACTACTGCGTGCCGGGGCGCAAGCGGATATGCAGTTCCCTGAGTTGCTTGTCGTCCGCCGGGGAAGGGGCATCCGTGAGCGGGCAGGTGGCGTTTTGCGTCTTCGGAAACGCGATGACATCGCGGATCGACCGGCTTTCCGTCATCAGCATGACCAGACGGTCGAGGCCAAAGGCGATCCCGCCATGCGGGGGCATTCCGCCCTCCAGTGCGCGCATCAAAAAGCCGAATTTCTCCCGGGCCTCTTGCGGGCCCATCTGCAGCACCTCGAAGATGGCAGCCTGCATCGCGGCCTTGTGGATACGCACGGAACCCCCGCCCACCTCGGTGCCGTTGAGCACCAGGTCGTAGGCGCGCGACAGGACCGTGCCGGGGTTCTCGAGCAGCTCCTCGGGATCGCTGCAGGTCGGTGCCGTGAAGGGATGATGCAGCGCGGACCAGTTCTTCGCATCAAGATCCCACTCGAACATCGGGAACTCGACCACCCAGAGCGGCCGCCAGCCGGGCTCGACGAGATCGAGGTCCTGGCCCACCCTGACCCTCAATGCCCCGAGCGCTGCATTCACGGTGTGCTTCTTGTCCGCACCGAAAAACAGCAGGTCCCCGTCGCCGGCACCGGTGCGCTCAAGCAGTTCGGCGATGACCGCCTCGGGCAGGAACTTCAGGATCGGCGACTGCAGGCCCGACGGGCCGTCCGCCGTGCGCACGCACTTGATGTAGGCCAGCCCCCCGGCCCCGTACTGGCCGACAAAATCGGTGTATTCATCGATCTGCTTGCGGGTCAATGCAGCGCCCCGGGGCACCTTCAGCACGGCGATGCGCCCGTCGGGGTCGCAGGCAGGTTCGCGAAAGACCTTGAACTCGACTTCTCGCATCAGTTCAGTCAGGTCGACCAGCTCAAGCGGGATGCGCAGGTCCGGTTTATCGCTTCCGTAGCGATGCAAGGCATCCGCATAACTCATGCGCGGGAACGGTTTTTCCGGCATGACGTCCAGCACCTGCACGAACAGGTCACAGATCATGTCCTCCATCAGGGACATGATCCCGTCCTCGTCCATGAAGGACGTCTCGATGTCCAGCTGCGTGAATTCAGGCTGGCGGTCGGCGCGCAGGTCCTCGTCGCGAAAGCAGCGGACGATCTGGTAGTAGCGGTCAAACCCGCCGGCCATCAGCAATTGCTTGAAGAGTTGCGGGGACTGCGGGAGCGCAAAGAACGAACCCGCCTGGGTACGGCTGGGGACCAGGTAGTCGCGCGCCCCTTCCGGGGTCGCGCGTGTCAGGATCGGGGTTTCGATGTCGAGGAATCCATGGCTGTCCAGGAAATTTCTCAACACCCGGCCCACGACCGCCTTGGTGCGGATACGCTCCTGCATGAAGGGGCGGCGCAGGTCGATGTACCGGTGGCGCAAACGGGTTTCCTCGTGCACGTCGTCGTCATCGAGCTGGAACGGCGGCGTCTTGGAGTCGTTCAGCACCTGCAATGCCGAGGCCAGGATCTCGACCTGGCCGCTCGGCAGGTCCGGGTTGACGGTCCCCTCGGGGCGCGGGCGCACCCGCCCGGTGACATGCAGCACGTATTCATTGCGAATCTGTTCGGCCGTTGCGAAGATGTCAGACTGCTCCGGGTCAAACACGACCTGCACGATCCCGTCGCGGTCACGCAGGTCGACGAAGATGATGCCGCCGTGATCGCGCCTTCGGTTGACCCAGCCGCATACCGCCACTTCCTGCTCGATGAGCGACTCGGTGACCTGGCCGCAGTAGTGAGTTCTCATGAGGGGTGTGGGATCGGTATTGCCGGACCTGGGTACAGCGGCCTGTCAAAGGCGCCCGGCGTTCAGGCCGGGGGCAAGCGGGCTCCCTCAGGCACGGGGAAGCGAAAGGTTGTCAAGAACCGCCAGCGGCCCGGCGCTCAAGACGCCCTCCTGCCCTGCTGCGAGCCGGAACTCGCAGGCTTGGCCTTGGCCGGCGGGTCCGATGCGTCTTTTTTCTTGCCTTGCGACTTGGCGGGCGCGTCGCTTTTTTTCTGGGAATCGCCCGAGGCCAGATTGCGCTTGTTGTCCGATTTGAAATCCGTCTCGTACCAGCCCGAGCCACTGAGCCTGAAGCCTGCCGCGGACACCAGCTTCCTCAGGGCGGGCTGGGTGCACTGTGGGCAGTCCGTCAATACCGGATCGCCTGCCTTTTGCAGGATGTCGAAACGATAGCCGCAGGCATCGCATTGGTACTCGTAAATCGGCATGTCTACAGTATCTGAAAATCCGAAAAATGTTTCAGGGCCACCGGCTCGCAACGCACGGTGCGCACCCGGGCGAGGTCCGGGCCGGTGTGCAGCCAGTCCCGCAACTCGTTCAAGGCCGCAACTTTACCACAGGCAATGACTTCCACACTTCCGTTTGCCAAATTTTTCGCATGGCCTGCGATGCCGAGCCGTCGCGCCTCGGCCCGCGTGGATACACGGAAGAAAACACCCTGCACGGTTCCCGAGATGATGCAGCGCAGGCAGGCGTGATCAGGCGCATCAGTCATTGCAGGCAACAGGTAGCGTATCGGTTGACCGGCACTGTGGACGGGTCCGTCCTCCACGGGTACCCTAGGGTCGCTCGACAATATAACCGGAAAATGCATGGAGAATAAAGAGAGATGGATGATCCCAGAACCGTAATCTACTACAACCCCCGATGCTCCAAGTGCCGCATGACGCTGAAGCTGTTGCAAGAGCGTGGAGAAGAGCCCGAGATCGTGGAATACCTGCAGACCACCCCGTCCCGGTCCGAGCTCAGGGAAGTGCTGTCGCTGCTGGGAATGCAGGCCGGCCAGTTGCTGCGCAAGAAGGAATCCGCCTACCGGGAAGCGGGGCTCAGTGATGCCTCCAGCGAAGACGAAATACTCGATGCGATGATGAAGCATCCCGTGCTCATCGAGCGCCCGATCGTGGTCCGCGACGGCAAGGCCGCCATCGGCCGGCCTCCGGAAAACGTGCTGGACATCCTCTAGTCCCGGAAGGTGATGGCGGGACCCCGGCGCGCGCCCTGCAGTCCGGCCCCCTAGGCGCCCGCCAGCACGGAGCGAACGAATGGAACCGTGATCTTCCTTTGCAGGGCCAGGGAGTAACTGTCCAGCTGGTCAATAATTTCCACGAGCTTTTTCAGCTCCCTGGGGTAGCGCCTGAGCAGGTAGCTGCACACTTCCGGTGAAACCTCCAGGCCGCGTGCCTGGGCGTGCAGCCGGATCGCCAGTTTTTTCTGTTCGTCCGTCAGGCCGGACAGCCGGTACACGAGTCCGCCGGCCAGGCGCGAAGCCAGGTCGGCCAGCCCGATGTCCAGGTCGGCGGGCTTGCAGGAGGCCGACACCACCAGGGCCTTGTTGCCCAGCCACATGTCGTTGATGATCCGGAACAAGGCACGCTCCCAGTCGCCGTCGCCCAGCACACCATCGATGTCGTCCATGCACACGACATCAAGGCGTTGCAGGTCATTCAGCAGGTTCGGACCCGAGGCGGCAAACTCCTGCATGGGCAAAAAGACGGTTCGAAGATTGGCACGGGCCAGATGATTGCAGACCGCCTGCAACAGGTGCGACTTGCCGCTTTGCGTGGCGCCCCACAGGAAATAGTGCCTCGGTTCCCCCGCAGCCTGCTGCAGGTCTTTCAGCGAGTGCACCAGCTCGTTGTCCCTGGGGCTGACGAAGGTGTCGAACGTGGCATGCGGTCGCAGCACGATGTCCAGCGGGCGCTGGGCGGAATCAAGCGGGGAGGAATTCACACGTGTTTTCCGGTGGCAGGCAGCGGATGGGGTCAGACCGGCTTTTCGGGATGCCGGGCGCCCCGCTTGAACTTTTCCTCCATCAGGTAGTCGAGGCCACTGGCGATCGTGGTCACGAGTGTCAAACCGATCAAAGTCTGGATAAACAGCACAGGAACAGCCTCTAACTGGTTGTAAATTATGGAAACAACCAGGACGATCTGAACCACGGTATTGAACTTGCTGATCAGTGTTGGCTGGATTTCCATGCGCCTGGTTGCAAAATTGTAGGCCAGCGCCCCGGCCAGGATCGCGACATCCCGGAGGATCACGACGAACACCAGCCAGTGCGGCAACAGGTGAAGTGCACCCAGGGTCACGTAGGCGCCGATCAGCATGGTCTTGTCGGCCGCCGGGTCCATGTAGGCGCCCAGTGCCGTCCTCCACTGGAAACTCTTGGCCAGGTATCCGTCCAGGGCATCCGACAGCCCCATCAGGACAAAGAGCCACAGGGCATTGTTGAACTGCCCGTCGAACAGCCACCAGAGGAACAGCGGCACCGCAGCAAGCCGTGCTGCCGTGATAAGATTCGGGATGTATCTCCAGTTGGACATGATATAGACGACCGGTTCTTAGTATATAATCCGCAAGCCGTGCTGTGTAAAAATCTGCTGCTCCATTCCTGATGGTATAAGCAAGCCGGTAGCGAAGCAACGAGCAATCCAGTTGGCACCTTAGAGCAATATCTGCAATATCCCGGTATTACAGCCCTTTAAGGAATCTATCTAATAGTCATTGGAAGGTATGAGCCTCACATACAAGAAAGCCGGTGTGGACATCGACGCCGGGAAAAGGCTCGTAGACCGGATTGCGCCGATCGTGCGCGACACGTACCGCCCCGAGGTCATTCCCAATCCCGGCGGATTCGGCGGTCTTTTCGCTCCGCACCTGGACAGCTATACGAATCCCGTGCTGGTGGCAGGTGCGGACGGCGTTGGCACGAAACTGTCCCTGGCACAGCAGTTGAATGATCATTCGAGCATCGGGGTCGACCTCGTGGCCATGTGTGCCAATGATGTCGTGGTCCAGGGGGCAGAGCCGCTTTTTTTCCTGGACTACTTTGCCACCGGCGTGCTCTCCGTCGAGCAGGCCGAGGCGGTGATCACCGGCATTGCGCGCGGCTGCCGGCAGGCAGGGGCCGCGCTGATCGGGGGGGAGACCGCGGAGATGCCGGGCATGTACCGGGCCGGCGAATACGACCTGGCAGGCTTTTGTGTGGGTATGGTAGAGCGCGACAGGCTGATTGACGGGCGCAGGATCACGGAGGGCGACCTGGTGCTGGGCCTGGGCTCGAGCGGCCTTCATTCGAACGGCTATTCCCTGGTCCACAAGATCATCGAGACGAGCCGGACTTCGCTCGACGAAAAGCTGGCGGGCCAGTCCCTGGGGACCCTCTTGCTGACCCCGACGACGATCTACGCCAAGGTTGTGCTGCAGCTGGCGCAGACACTGGACGTGCATGGTCTGTGTCATGTCACGGGGGGTGGACTGGTAGAGAATGTTCCGCGTATGATTCCGAAGGGTCTGCTTGCGCGGATAGATACCCGGGCCTGGGAGCGCCCGGAGATCTTTGACTGGATACAGCATGCGGGGGCCATCGAGGACGGGGAAATGCACCGGGTGTTCAATTGCGGGATGGGCATGCTCGTGGTCATGTCCAGGGATCAGGCCGATGCCGGAATGGCGCTCTGCCGGCAGTCCGGACAGCCGGCGGAAATCATCGGCGAGATCACCTGTTCGGACTCCGGGGAAAAAGTCCGCCTGATGTAACCATGCCGAATGACCAGACCTCCATTGCAGTCCTGTTCTCCGGAAACGGCACGAACATGCAATCCGTCATCAAGCATATCCAGCAGGGGCGGATCAAGGCACAGATCGCATGTGCGATCACCAACCGGGCCGACGCCGGTGGCCTGGAACGTGCTAAACAGGCGGGGATCCCGGCTTACGTCGTCGAGCATGGCCTGTATCCATCGCGAGAGTCGTTTGAAGAGGAACTCATCCGGATCCTTGAAAGCTACGGGGTCGAGACCATCGTACTGGCCGGATTCATGCGGGTGTTCAGTGAGGTTTTCGTCAAACGGTTCGCCTACCGGATCCTGAACATACACCCTTCCCTGCTGCCCAAGTACGCCGGCCTCGGAACCCACCACAGGGTGTTGGCTGCAAAGGATTCACAGCACGGCTGCAGCGTGCATTTCGTCACGACCGAACTGGATGAGGGACCGCTGGTGCTTCAGGCCAAGGTGCCGGTGTTCGAGACGGACGACGTTCACAGCCTGATCCGCCGGGTGCTGGAAAAGGAACACATGGTTTTCCCGCTCGCCATCCGCTGGTTTTGCGAGGGCAAGCTGCAATGCAACGACGGCACGGTATATTTCAACAACAAGGTCCTGGAAAAGCCCCTGCAACTGACCATCGCGCATAAAACCGAGCTGGTATGAGCAGATTCCCGGGCGCGCTGGCCGCCTGCCTTCTGCTGGCCGCACCACCCGGCTCCACCTGGGCCGCCACGCTCGCGACAACGGAGCTTCCCCCCGAATTCGAAGCCGTTTACGAGGTCAGGAAAGGAGAGATCACCGTCGGGGAAATGCGCCTCAGCCTGAGGAAGCAGGATGGCAAACTGGTCTACGAGTCTCGAACCTACCCGGTCGGGGTCGCCGCATTCTTCCTGGGCTCGAAGGTCGCTACCTACCGCACCGTACTCGAGAAAATCGAAGACCGTTACCGCGCGGTCGAGTTCGAATACGAGGTCGAGGGCGCGGATAAGGATCGCAACGAACACTACGTCTTCGACTGGAGCACTCACACGGTACATACCCGTTACAAGGGGGAAACAGACACCCTGGCGATTGCGCCCGACACGCTCGACCGGTTCTCCGTCCAACTCCTGCTGATGCGCGAACCGGATGCCGGGATCATGCGGTATACCTGCCCGGTGGTCTCAAGAGGCCGCCTGAAAGAGTACGTGTACGAGCTTGAGCCCCACCAGCCCGTACAGACCCGGCTTGGCAGCTTCTCTGCCCACAAGTACGTGCGGGAGAAGAATGACAGGAAGGGCACCCGGTATACGGAATGGTACGCCGGGTCCCTGCACTACATCCCGGTCCGCTCGGACAAGACCCGCAATGGAAAAACCGAAATTTCCGCCCGGATCACGGCGGTACGCTGGCTGTAGAAGCCGCGCTGCCGGTCAGCTTCCCGCCACCGTCATCGCGTCGATCAGCACGGACGGGGTCACGATGCGACTGCGTGCATCGGCATCGCTGCCGATGGCCACGATTTTCTGAAAGATGTCCTTGAGGTTGCCGGCGACGGTGATCTCCTCGACGGCATGCTGGATCTCGCCGTGCTCGATCCAGTAGCCCATGGCTCCGCGCGAATAATCGCCGGTCACGCCGTTCACGCCGTGGCCGATCAGTTCGGTCACCAGCAATCCGCGCTGCATGCCGGACATCAGCTCGTCCAGCGTCTGCTCGCCCGGGCGCAGGATCAGGTTGTGGATACCGCCCGCATTGCCGGTGGTCTGCATGCCCAGTTTCCGGGCCGAGTAGCTGTTCAGCACGTAGCCCTGCAATACCCCGTCGGCCACCAGGGTGCGCGGGCGGGTCGCCACGCCTTCCATGTCGAATGCGCTGCTGGCAAGACCGCCCTTGATGTGCGGATCCTCCGACAGGGTCACCAGGTCGGAAAATACCTTCTTGTCCAGGTGATCCAGCAGGAAGGATGCCTTGCGGTACAGCGCACTGCCGGACACCGCCGAGACAAAGTGGGACAGCAGTGAGCGCGCCATGCCCGCTTCAAAAATGACCGGGGTGGTCTGCGTGGCGATCTTCCTGGCGCCCAGCCGGCGGATGGTGCGCTGTGCTGCGATGTCCCCCACCTCGGCGGCGGACTGCAGCCGGGCCGGGTCGCGCGATGTCGTGTACCAGTAGTCACGCTGCATGCCGCCGTCGCGTTCTGCAATGACGGTGCAGGAGAGGCTGTGCCGGGTGGACACGTAGCGGCCGATAAAACCGTGTGAATTGCCGTAGACGTGTGTGCCCCGCCCGGTGCTGACCCCGGCACCCTCCGAGTTTGAAATCTCCTCGGGCGCACGCGCCTGGTTCTCGCACTCAATGGCGATTTCCACCGCCTCGTCGGGACTCAGCGGCCAGGGATGGTCCAGTTCCAGGTCCGGCATCTCGGTGGCGATCCGGTCCGGGTCCGCCAGTCCGGCACACGCGTCCTGTTCCGTGAATCTTGCAATGTTGCATGCCGACAGGACCGCATCGCGCACCGCAGGGAGTTCGAAATCCGTGGTGCTGGAAGTGCCCTTGCGGTGATCGACGTAGACGGTCACCCCGAGGCGCCGGGAATTGTGCTTTTCCAGGGTTTCGACCTCGCCGAGCCGCGCATTGACGGACAGCCCGTGCTCGATGCCGATCGAGGCTTCGGCCCCCTCGGCCCCCAGCCGCCTGGCCTCGTCCAGGCAAAACTGCACCAACTGCTGGAGCCGGTCTTCGTGGCTGGACAGGCTTGGGGCCTCCATCAACCTGCCGTGCCGCCCACCGTCAGGCCATCGACCCGCAGCGTGGGCTGGCCGACCCCCACGGGAACGCTTTGTCCCTCCTTGCCGCAGGTCCCGATGCCGTCGTCCAGGCGCAGGTCGTTTCCGACCATGCTGACCCGGGTCAGCACATCCGGGCCGTCACCGATCAGGGTCGCCCCCTTGACCGGCCGGGTGACCTTTCCCTTTTCGATCAGGTAGGCTTCCGAGGCGGAAAATACGAACTTTCCGGAGGTGATGTCCACCTGCCCGCCTCCAAAATTCACAGCATAGAACCCCGAGTCCACGGAACGGATGATTTCCTCCGGCTCGTGCTCGCCGGCAAGCATGTAGGTATTGGTCATGCGCGGCATGGGCAGGTGTGCGAAGGACTCGCGCCGACCATTTCCCGTCGGTGCGGTTTTGGACAGCTTGGCATTCAGCCGGTCCTGCATGAAGCCCTTCAGGATGCCGTCCTCGATGAGAACGGTGCACTGGGTGGTCGTGCCTTCATCATCGATGTTCAGGGAACCGCGGCGGTTCTCCAGCGTTCCGTCATCCACCACCGTGATGCCGGGGCTTGCCACACGCTCGCCGAGACGCCCGCTGAACGCCGAGACGCCCTTGTAGGTGAAGTCCCCTTCCAGGCCATGACCGATCGCCTCGTGCAACAGCACCCCCGGCCAGCCGGGACCCAGCACGACGTCCATCGTTCCCGCCGGCGCATCCACCGCCTCGAGGTTGAGCAGGGCGGTACGGACCGCTTCGCGCACATAGGACTGGGCGCGGTCTTCCCGGTTGAAGAAATCGTAGCCGACGCGACCGCCGCCGCCGGCACTGCCCTGCTCCAGGCGGCCCTTGTGTTCTGCGATGACGGACACGTACAGCCGGACCAGCGGGCGGATATCGGCGGCCATCTGGCCGTCGCTGTTGGCCACCAGCACCATCTCATGGGTGCCGGCGAGCGACAGCATCACCTGCCTGATGCGAGGATCCTGCCTGCGCGCCAGGGCGTCGAGGCGTCGCAGCAGGTCCACCTTGTCGGATTCGCTGACCGAATCGAGCGGATTTCCCGACGGGTAGAGATCGTTGCCGGTACAGAACTTCCAGCTCTGCACTGCACCGCCCCGACCGCCCCGGGCAATCGCCCGGGCCGCCTTGCAGGATTCCAGCAGGGCCGGCAGGACGATTTCATCGGAGTAGGCGAAGCCGCTTTTCTCACCCTTGATGGCCCGGATGCCCACCCCCTGGCTGAGATCATGGCTGGCCTCCTTGACGATTCCGTCTTCCAGCGACCAGGCCTCCTGCTTGCGCAACTGGAAGTAGAGATCGCCGCTGTCCGCGGCGGAATCCAGCAGCACGGAAAAAGCCTGCATCAGGTGGGTTTCATCCAGCCCGGACGGGGCCAGGATGGTTTCTTGTGCCAGTGCCAGTGAGTTTTCCATGGAGTTCATCCGCCCGTCATGCAATGTGTTCTGCATTCATTTCAGTCTTCGATGCTCGATGCAGGGAAAAGTTTTGCGCCGCGACTTGAGATAATCCAGGTTCACGCCTCCGACGGCAATACCCGCACCCTGCTTGACCCGGTTCAGGATCACGCCCCACGGGTCCACGATCATGCTGTCACCGTAGGTCGTGCGGCCGCTGACATGGTAGCCGCCCTGCGCGGAGGCGATCACGTACATGACGTTTTCGATCGCACGTGCGCGGATCAGGCTTTCCCAGTGGGCCTGCCCGGTCGCTGCCGTAAAGGCGGCAGGCAGGACGACCACCTGTGCACCGAGGTCCAGCAACTCCCTGAACAGCTCCGGGAAACGCAAGTCATAACAGACCGCGAGGCCGATTTTCCCGAACGGCGAGTCCACGACCTGCAGCCCGGTCCTCCCGTACTCGATGGTTTCCGACTCGTTGTAGCTCTCGCCGGTCTCTACCAGGTTGACATCGAACAGGTGGATCTTGTCATAGCGCGCCACGCAGTGTCCCCGCTCGTCGTAGACCAGGCAGGCCGCGAAAATCTTGTCGGGATCCTCGCATTCGAGGGGCACCGTGCCGCCCACGATCCAGATGTTGTGATGCCGGGCCTGGCCCGCCAGGAAGTTCTGTATGGTCCCGCGACCGGGTGCTTCCCGGACCCCGACCTTGTCTTCCTCCCCCACGCCCATGATGGCGAAGTTTTCCGGCAGTACCACCAGGCCCGCACCGGCATCCACCGCCTGGCGAATCAGGCGACCGGCCTCGTGCAGATTGGCATCGACGTTGGGCCCGGAGGCCATTTGTATGGTAGCGACTTTCTGGATGGGAATCATGGTGTTGTCTTGAGACTAGGGGGTGGCCTGGGGCGGTTCGGAATCCGCAATTTTCTGCGCCACGGGCTCGATCTGCGGGTCCTCCCAGCTTCCGGTCATGTGATACTTCACTTCTACTACCTTGTCCACCACCTTGTCTACATCAATGCCGACTTTCTGGCCGACCTTGCCCAGTATATAGATGCCTCCGACGCCGACCGGTCCAAGCCCGATGCCGAGCCACGGCAGCCCGCCGGTGACGTTCGGCGTCATGGTGATGATCTGGTCGTAATCCCGGGCCATTATCCCTGTTCTCCCGGCAATCTGCATGTCCGCGGAAGGACCGTCGAAGCGCAGGTCCTCGGTGGTCAGGTTTCCGTCCTTGAACACCAGGGTGCCGCGAATCTTGTCAAACACATAGCCTTCGGAGAAAAAATCGGAAAAGTCGAATGTCAGTCTCCTGGAGATCTCGGCCAGGTTGATCAGCCCGACCAGGCGACCGGCGCCCGGGTCGACCGTGGTGATCTCCCCGTCCCTGAGCCTCAGGGTCACGGTACCCGCAAACGATTCGAGTGCGAACTGATCCGGCATCCCGGGCCAGTTGAGCTTCGCGGTGACCACGCCCTTGCCCTCGCTCACGGCGGTTTCCTGCCCGAACTCGGTCAGTGTGTCGTGCAGGTTGCGCACGGCCAGCTCGAAGGCCATGTCCGTGTGGTGCACGCCGAGCACATCCATATCCCAGGTCCCGCTGGCTTCGAGGCGGTAACTGTCCCCTTCCATGGTCAGCGAATCGATGACCATCCCCCGGGCGGACGGTTCGGTCCTCAGGGTGACATCGTTGATGGAAAGATCATCCAGCTCGAACTCCCCGACATGAATATCCAGGGCCGGAAAGTCCCGGGGATTGACGGCGGAAGTGAATTCCTCACCGAAATAGTCGACGTGGAGATAATCGAGCCTGGCGGCCACCCTGCTTTCGGCATCCGGCTCCAGCGGATATTCGAACGTCCCCCGGATCGTCTGCGAGTGGACCGCACCGCTCCAGGATTTCACGTCTTTTTCCAGGCTCAGGCTGACATCGGTCAAGGTCAGGTCGGACGAGGAAAAGGTGTTCGCCCGGATATCGACTTCGCGCAGCTCCAGGGGCCCTTCCATGTCTGCGGGCCCGAGCAGGTCTTCCCAGCGCTCCACATCCAGCTGCTCGAATTCCCCGGACACCCGGATCCCCTCGTCCGGCAGCTCGAAGCGGTCATCGCCCGCCCGGATTTCCAGTGCGCTGAGCCGTGCAGGCTCTGCGTCCAGCCGGGCTTTCGCAAATACCCGGTTTCCGTAATTGAACCGCAGCGTGTTGCGCTCCCCGGGCCGGAACCTCGAATGCACGCTCAGGGTCAGGGGCATGCCCGCCTCCTTGCCGAAGGGTTCAGGAAGTGCGAGCGCCGTGGCCGTCAGGTCACTCTCGATGCGGACTTCAAGGGGCTGTTCCAGCCCCGCAGCGCCGGGTGGCGGAAGGTCGATGGTCGCAGATACCGGCACGGTGCCCCGTGCGTGCGGGGCCAGCCAGTGCCGATAGGCTCCAAGCCAGGCATCGAGTTCCAGTTCTCCCCGGATCACCAGCCGCGGCTGCAGGATGTCGTCGATGGCCATGTCGAAGCCGCGAATGGAGGCATCCGGTCCCTGCCCCGCAGCGCCATGAATATTCAGTCGCTGGTTGTCGAGGCGCAGGGTCATGGCGGCATCATTGGTTCCCGGCCACATCTCTTGGGGCCCCAGGGGGATCCCCTGGATGCCGGCATGAATCTCGAGCCTGCCGGGGTGGCGCGCGAAAGGAATGTGCCTGGGGTCTCCTTGCAGCAAAAGCCTGACATCCTCCAGGGAGCCCTGCCGCTCACCCTCCTCGAACCATGACATCAGCTCCAGCCCCGGTGTCCCGGCGGGGAGCCAGGCCCGCAGCGCGCCGATCCGCACCGCGGGAGAACCGGCCTGGATGTCCGCATGCAAGCTGTCCTTTCCTGCATGCACCACGCCCTGCAGGTCCGCGTGCAGCCCCCCGGCCTGCAGCGTGACATTTTCCAGCCCCACCACCGTGTCCTCGCCGGTGAACTCCCACAGGAGCCTTCCCGTAATGCCCTGCTCCGGGAATGCGTGCTCCTTGAGCCGCGGTGCACGGACCTGTACTGCCGGCGAATCGATCGAGAAGCTGCCCTGCAGGTGATCCCCTGCAACCTCGCCCGACAGCGAAGCGATTTCCAGCCCATAAGCCGGCACCGAGACGGTGGCCCGTTGCAAACCGCTCCTGTATGCATACTTCACCGGCTGCCCGTCTCGCATGCGGAACTGGGCCCGGGTGTCGGTGAGCTGCCCGCCGATCCGCACCTCCCCGGGCAGATCGCGCAGGCCCTTTGCAAAAACCGGAAAGTGCTGCAGGGTCGCCAGCAACTGGGAGGTGTCGAAATACTCCAGGGCCACGGCCACCGTGGCGTCCCCGGCATCGCCGTCGCAGCGGATGCAGCGAACCTCATACTGCTCCCCCGCCCACCTCTCTCCCGCGCTTCGGATGTCGCTTTCGATGAATGCCAGGCGCCAGGTGTCCCGGGACCGTTGCGCGCGAAACCGCGCATCCAGCGCCGTGATTTCCTGGCCCTCGGCAAACGGCGGGTCGGCCACGGGGCGGTATTCGAGATCATGAAACGCCAGCCTGCCCTCGAACGACCAGTCCTGCTCCGATGCCAGCTCACCCCAGACCTCAAAGTCGGAGCGCCCGTTCTGAACGCCCAGGCGCAGTTGCGGGAAGAAGTCGCCCAACAGTTCCAGGTTGATGTTCTCGCCTTTCGTATACAGCTCTCCTTTGATGTGGTCCAGGCCCCGGTCGAGGCCCTCCAGGTCCGCACCCAGCGAGAGCGTATCCCCGAGCGTGTCGGGCAGGCGCACCCTCGTCGAAATCCTGAGCTTCTCTTCATGGAAGCGCAAAACGATATCCACCTCGTCGAAGTGATAGTCGTGGCCGCGCACTTCGTCCTTGATCGCAATCGTGCTCGCCAGCAGGCTGAAGCGGATGTCCCGGGCCTGGCCGCGCGCCTTGCGCTCGGCGAGGCGTTCGCTGATGTCGATCCCGTTCAGCACGATCCTGTGATTCCTGTCGCGCACGGCCTGCAGGTCACTGCCGCTCAACTGCAACTCCTCGATGACGGGCTCCCGGCTCAGCAGGCTGTCCTTCAGGTTCAGCGAGATCAGCGCTCTTTCGGCGGCGAACAGGCGGGCGGACCGGGTGTCATCGGAATACACGGACAGGCCGTCCACGGCGATCAGCGGCGTGTAGCCGTACCAGTGGACGTGAATCTCCCGGATCTGCACGGGCTTGCCGACCAGCGAGGAGATATTTTCCTGGATCTCCGGCAGGCGGTCCTGGTACAGGGACGAAGGCAGGCGCGCAATGCTGTTCAGGATTGCGGTGAGCACCAGCACCAGTGCGAGCACGTACCAGCCGGCAAGTAACAGTCTGCGCCCCACCGGGTCATCCAGGCTCACAAGGGCACGACATCAAACTGTTCCTGCGAATACAGGGACTCGACCTGCAGCTTGATGGCCTTGCCGATCAGATCCTCGAGCTCGGCGAGACTGGACGACTCCTCATCCAGCAGGAGGTCGATCACGGACTGCGAGGCCAGCACCAGCAGCCTGTCCGTTTCGTACTGGGATGCCTCGCGCATGATTTCCCGAAACAGCTCGAAGCACACGGTCTCGGGCGTCTTGATGTATCCGCGGCCTGCACAGGTCATGCAGGGCTCGCACAGGATGTGCTCCAGGCTTTCACGGGTGCGCTTGCGCGTCATCTCCACCAGGCCAAGCGGCGAGACGTCGTACACCTGGCTCTTGGCGCGGTCCTTCTCCAGGAATTTCTCCAGCGTGCGCATGACCTGGCGCGTGTGTTCCTCGTTTTCCATGTCGATGAAATCGATGATGATGATACCCCCGAGGTTGCGCAGGCGAAGCTGGCGCGCAATCGCCTGGGCCGCCTCCAGGTTGGTCTTGTAGATGGTTTCCTCCAGGTTGCGGTGACCCACGAACCCCCCCGTGTTGATGTCGATGGTGGTCATGGCTTCGGTCTGGTCGAAAATCAGGTAGCCGCCCGACTTGAGCTCCACCTTCCTGTGCAGGGATTTCTGCAGCTCATCCTCGATGGAATACAGGTCGAATATCGGGCGGTCTCCCGAGTAGTGCGAAATCCGCTCCGCAATTTCAGGCACCAGTTTCCTGGAGAATTCCTGCACGGACTCATAGGCGGAACGCGAATCCACCCGCACCGCATCGACCTCCTCCACCGAGAGGTCACGCAGGGTGCGCACCATCAGCGGCAGGTCGGAATACACCTGGGTGACCGAGGTCATGGTGATGACCTTCTCCACGATCGTGTCCCACAGGTCCAGCAGAAACTTCAGGTCCCTTCTCAGGTCGGACTCGCTCATGCCCTCGGCCGCCGTTCTCAGGATGCAGCCGCATTTCGCGTTCAGCTCATCCAGCAGGCCCTGGGTCGTCTCGATCAGGCGGCTGCGCTCCTGCGGGTCCTCGATGCGTACCGACAGGCGGATGTCGTTCGAGTAGGGCAACAGCACCAGGTAGCGGGAAGGGACGGTGATGCTGGTGGTCAGCCGGGCCCCTTTCGTGCCCAGCTGATCCTTGATCACCTGGACCAGCAATTGCTGCCCCTCGTGGAGCAGGTTGGCAATGGACTCGTTCTGCGGGGGCTGCATGCCGTCTTCCGGGCCCACCGGCAAGGCGGACCAGCTGCCCGAGGCCTTCGGCAGGTAGGCGACGTCCGAGCTGTGAAGAAAAGCGGCCTTGGGCAGTCCGATGTCGACAAACGCGGCATCCATGCCCGGCATGACCTTGCTGACACAACCCTTGAAGATGTTCCCGACCAGGCCCTGTTTGCCGACGCGCTCGAGCTGCACTTCCTGCAGCAGGCCGTTCTCGACGACCGCGACACGCGTCTCCTGGGGGGTGACGTTGATCAGGATCTCTTCACTCATTGCGGTATTCACCCCGCCCCGTGGCATGGCACGATGGCGGCCCCGGGCCGGATTTCCGGCGAAGGACATTCATGCTGGCGGGTCCCGGTACAGATCATGCTTGCGGATATAGTTCCATACGTTGCCCGGCAGCAGGTAGCGGGGCTGGCGGCCTTCGGCGACACACCGGCGGATAACCGAAGAGGAGATGTCGAATTCCTGTTCATCACTGAGGTAGATCGATCCATGCGCAGCCTCGAGAACTTGCGTTATCTGATCCGTCCCGTGCTTTTCATAGAGCACATGCTCGCAACCCTGGTCCGCAAGCCTGTAGCCGGGACGACGTAACAACATGATATGACAAATGGACAGAATTTCATCATATTTGTGCCAGCTGCAAAAATCCGCAAAGGCATCCACCCCGAGGATCAGGACCAGTATCTGTGTGGTGCCGATTTCCTCGCGAAGTTCCCTCAGCGTATCAATCGTGTAAGACGGACCGGGCCGTCGTAACTCGCGATCGTCAACGATGAATTCAGGAATGGAGTGGGTCACAAGACCGAGCATGTCCCGTCGGTGCTGTGCACTGGCGCCTGCGGCTGTCTTGTGAGGAGCCTGCCGGCACGGGATGAAGCGGATTTGCTCAAAGCCAAAACGCGCCTGCAGCGCCATGGCCGGCTTTATGTGTCCGAAATGAACCGGGTCAAACGCCCCGCCGAATATGCCCAACACATCGGTATTCCGATCAATCCGATCCGGACAGCAAATGCCAGCCTGCCGATCCAGCATGAGATTCCCGGAGACCGCGACCGCTATTCACGTACATTCCCATCCCCGAGCACAATGAACTTCTGGGTGGTCAGCCCCTCCAGGCCGACCGGCCCGCGAACGTGCAGCTTGTCTGTACTGATCCCGATTTCTGCGCCCAGGCCGTATTCAAAACCATCCGCAAAGCGCGTCGATGCATTGACCATCACCGAGCTGGAGTCCACTTCCTGCAAGAACTTTTGTGCGACATCATCGTTGTCCGTGACGATTGCATCGGTGTGCTGCGAGCCGTAGGTGGCGATGTGATCGATGGCCTGTGTCATGCCATCCACGACACGAACGGACAGCACCGGTCCCAGGTACTCTTCATACCAGTCGTCCTCGCTGGCCGCTGAAATCCCTTCCAACAATGTGCAAGTCTTCTCGCAACCACGTACTTCGACGGCCTTTTGGTCCAGCTGGGCCTTGATCCTGGGCAGGACTTCACCGGCAATGGCCTCATCCACCAGCAGGGTTTCCATGGCATTGCAGACCCCGAAGCGCTGGGTCTTAGCATTGACCGCGATAGCAACCGCCATGTCCGCATCGGCCTGCTCGTGAATGTAAACATGGCAGACCCCGTGCAAATGCTTGATCAGTGGAATCGACGAGTCCCGGATGATCCGCTCGATGAGGCCCTTGCCTCCCCGGGGAATGACGATGTCGATGTCCTGGCGGGCGCGCAGCAGTTCCCCGACCGCCTCGCGGTCCGGCGTTTCGATCACCTGGACGATATCCCTGGACAACCCCGCCCTATCCAGGCCCGCGTGGATGCAGCTTGCGATGGCATGATTGGAATGCAGGGCTTCGGAGCCGCCTCGCAGGATGGCGGCATTGCCGGACTTGAGGCACAGCGCGGCGGCGTCTGCCGTGACGTTGGGACGCGACTCGTAGATGATCAGGATCACGCCGATGGCGACACGCATCTTTCCGACCCGGATGCCGCTGGGGCGCGCTTCCATCGGGGTCTTCTCGCCCACCGGGTCCGGCAAGAGGGCCACCTGTTCCAGGCCCTCGGCCATGGCCCGGATGCGCCCGTCGGTCAGCTCCAGGCGGTCCAGCAGGGCCGCGTCGAGGCCGTGTTCGCGGCCTGCCTCGAGATCCTGCCCGTTTTTCTCCCGGAGCATGTCGCTCGAGGCAAGAATCTGCTCGCCGATCTCCCTCAGGGCCCGGTTCTTCTGCTCGGGCGTGGCATGCGCGATCTCGCTTTTTGCAGCCGCCGCGCGCCGCGTGACCTCGGCGATGTAGCGTTGCATTGACCCGTTTTGATCCTTTGCGGTGTTATCCATGACTGCTGAAGTGTGTCGATCGAGGTTGTGCTGCCCCGCGGGTAGCCGCTTACCCGGCCAGTTGTATGGCGATTCCCAATTGTATCAGTTCATGCCATGGATTTCCGTCGCCCCGGCCCTTGATGACCCGGTCGACCCAGGCGCATTGCCTCAGCAAATCCGCACTCCCCGGGGCCCGTGAAGGTTCACTCACGCCCACGCATTGCCGGTGCACGCGACTCAGGCGGGCCAGCGGGTTCGAGGTGCGCGACGATGCCGTGGACGAGCCCTGCCGGGCCTTGGCGATTCTTCGGACCTGCTCGGTCATCGCCCACAGCAGCAAGGGAGGCTTGACGTCTTCTTTTTCCAGCCCGCGCAGGATGCGCACGAGCCGTGCGGTTTCCCGCGTGGCCAGCACCTCCGTCAATTCCTTCAGGGAGTAGTGGCTGCTGTCGGTCATCACCCGGCTGACGGCGTCCAGCGTCAGTGCCTTGTCTTCGGCCATCAGGGCGATTTTCTCGAGCTCCTGGCGGGCCGCCAGCAGGTTTCCCTCCACCTGCTGGGCGATGAAGGCAACGACATCGCGCCCGGCCTTGAAGCCCTCGGCCCCCAGCTTCTTGCGGATCCAGTTTTCCGTTTCCGCGTAGTTCAGGGGCCAGACCCGCACCAGGGCCCCGGCCTGGTCGATGGCCTTGACCCACGCGGAATTCATGGTGCTGCGGTCCAGGCGGGGGGCCTGCACCAGCAAGGCGACATCCGCATGCATATCCTGCAGGAAGCCTGCGACCGCCTTGGAGCCGCTGGCCCCCGGTTTGCCGGTCGGCAGGCGCAAGTCGACCAGGGTGCGCTCGCCGAACAGCGACAGCGCGTGCCCGGCAGCCTCCAGTTCGGACCAGTCAAACCCGGTTTCGGCGGTGAGTATTTTCCTGTCGGTGAAGCCGGCCTTCTCCTGGTGGCTGCGGTACATGTCCACGGCCAACATGTGCTGGTACGGCTCATCCCCGGTCACCAGCAACGCCGCAACCGAGGTTCGTTCAAGGCAGGCCTTCAGTTGTGAGAATCGTAATTGCATGCGGGAGGTGGCAAGGAACCGGCGTATCTGAAACCCTGTACGAACGTTACATGAAAGCCCGGGAACAATACAATCCTCGTGGTAAGCTTTGCGCTTTGCAAAGCCAGGCACCAAACCAATGAACATTGAGACGATCGGCATGATCGGACTGGGCATCATGGGACGGCCCATGGCCATGAACCTGATCCGTGCCAACTACAAGCTCGCCTTCTACGCACGCAGCCCCGGTTCGCTGCAGCCTTTCAAGGCCCACCCCGCGGGCCGGTTCGACACACCCGCGGAGCTGGCACGCCATTGCGACATCACCATCACGATGCTCTCGGACACCCCCGACGTGCGGGAAATCCTGGCAGGCGATACCGGCATCATTCACGGTGCGCGCGCAGGCCACCTGGTCATCGACATGAGCACGATCTCCCCGGAGCAAACCCGAAGCCTGGCCCAGCAGCTGGGCCGCCACGGCATCGACATGCTGGATGCCCCGGTCTCCGGCGGGGAACAGGGCGCCATCGAGGGGACCCTGTCCATCATGGTCGGCGGCAAGGACGCCCTGTTCGCCGAGGCGTTGCCGGTGCTTCAGTGCCTGGGCGGGAACATCACGCACGTCGGCGATCACGGCGCCGGACAGGTCGCCAAGGCCTGCAACCAGATCCTGGTCGCGCAGACCATGGCCGCGGTGGCCGAAGCCTTCCTGCTGGCGAGGTCTTCCGGGGTCGACCCCGCCAAGGTCCGCGATGCCCTGATGGGCGGATTCGCGTACAGCCGGATTCTCGAGGTGCACGGCCAGCGCATGCTGGACAATGCCTATCGGCCGGGCTTCAAGGCGGCACTGCACCACAAGGACCTGGGGATCGCCCTGCACAGTGCCAGGGAAAACGGGATCGCCATCCCCGGCACGAACCTGGTGGCCGACTACCTGGAGAAAATTGTCGAAACCGGCCACGGCGAGCTGGACTCGGCGGCCATCGCCAAGATCATCCTCGGCGAAATCAAGTAAGGAAAGAGTTCCGGTTTCGGCTAGTCCGCGGGGATGGCCTGCAAGCGCCGCACGATCCGCTGCGCCGCTTCCCTTCGCATCTCGCGCAGCAGTTGCCGCTCCTCGCTGTCGGAACCCACCACATCATGCTTGTCGAACACCAGCACCCGGTGAATCCGGATCTTCTGCCGGGTGAGCGAATCACTGTGCTGCGCGCGCCTGAGGTCGAAGGCAACATCGAGCATCAGGTCATATTCGCGGGCCTTGCCGCTGGCATCCAGTGAAAGCACTTCCCGGGCCGTCTCCTCGGAGACGATGTCCAGGCGGATGGCAGCACCGTCCGGCTCCACCACGTTGACCTGGCCGGACCTCAGCGATTGGCGCACGAGATGCACCAGCTCCCGGCTTGAAGATCCCCCGTGCACGGAAACATCCTGCAGGCCGGAAGGGTCCGTGCTGCCGGCAAGACGGAACCCGCAGCCCGGCAGGAGGCTGAGCAGAACCAGGGTCGATGCCATGAATGCCGTGAAACAGCGCATCTTACTAGTGTACAACGATATTGACGATGCGATGGGGCACGACGATGATTTTCGCAATCTTTTTGTTCTCGACAAAGCGCATGATGTTCTCGTGATCCAGGGCCAGCTTCTCGATTCCGGCGCTGTCCATGCCGGCGGGGACCTGTATGGATGCACGCTTTTTGCCATTGACCTGCACCACCATGTCGATGACGTCCTTTTCCAAGGCCTGCTCATCCACGCGGGGCCAAGCCGCCTTGTCGACCGGCTCCTCATGGCCGAGCCGCTGCCATAATACGTGACAGACGTGCGGCAGGACAGGTGCGAGCATCAGCACCACCGATTCCAGGGCCTCCTGGCAGATGGCGCGCCCGGTCGCTGAGCGGTCCTCGAAGCCGTTCACCTCGTTCACCAGTTCCATGTTCGCGGCGATGGCGGTATTGAAGGCATGGCGCCGGCCCATGTCGTCGGTGACCTTGCGGATGGTTTCGTGGATCTTGCGGCGCAGCTTCACCTGGGTTTCATCCAGATCGCCTGCCTTAACGCCGGCCGCATCCACGGTGCCAAGCCCGGCATGGTCCCCGGTCATGCGCCACAGCCGGTTGATGAAACGGTGCGCGCCCTCGACCGCGGTATCCGACCACTCCATGGTGTGCTCGGGCGGGGCGGCAAACATCACGAACAGGCGCACGGTGTCCGCCCCGTACCGGTTGATCAGTGCCTCGGGGTCCACGGTGTTGCCCTTGGACTTGGACATCTTCGTGCCGTCCTTCAGCACCATGCCCTGGGTCAGCAGCTTCATGAAGGGCTCGTCGTTTTCGCACAGCCCCATGTCACGCATCAGCTTGTTGAAAAACCGGGCATACAGGAGGTGCAGCACGGCATGCTCGATGCCCCCGACATACTGGTCCACCGGCATCCAGTACTGCACCCGCTCGTCCAGCATAGCGGTCTCGTTGCCCACGCAGCAGTAGCGTGCGAAGTACCAGCTGGACTCGAAAAAGGTATCGAACGTGTCCGTTTCCCGGGTGGCCGGGGCCTTGCACTTCGGGCACTCGACGGCATGGAAGGCGGCCATGGATTTCAGGGGCGAGACGGCCCCGTCGAAGTCCACCTCCTCCGGCAGGCGCACCGGCAGGTCCTCTTCCGGCACCGGCACGATCCCGCAGTGATCGCAGTGAATCACCGGGATGGGGCAGCCCCAGTAGCGCTGGCGGGAGATGCCCCAGTCACGCAGGCGGTAGTTCACCTGCCGCTGTCCCGTTCCCTCGGATTCCAGCACACCGGCAATGGCATCGAAGGCCTGGCGGGAATCGAGCCCGTCGAATTGCCCGGAATGGCGCAGCCAGCCCTTCTCGATGAAGGCGCCCCCGGACAGGTCGATGTCGGGACTGTCGCGCTCCGGAAACACGACCGGCTTGATGGGCAGGCGGTACTTGGTGGCAAATTCCCAGTCGCGCTGGTCGTGGGCGGGCACCGTCATCACCGCGCCCGAGCCGTACTCGATGAGGACGAAGTTGGCGACCCAGACCGGAATTTTCTCGCCGGTCAGCGGATGCACGGCGTGCAGGCCCGTGTCGACCCCCTGCTTCTCCAGGGTACTGATCTGTGCCTCGGAGATCCGCGTGCGGGTGCACTCCTTTAGAAAATCTGCCACGTCCGGGGAGTTTTCTCCGGCATGCACGGCCAGCGGGTGCTCGGGGGCGAGTGCGAGACAGGTGACGCCGAACAGGGTATCGGGGCGCGTGGTGTATACCTGCAGGTCCTGCCGGTCCTGCACGGAAAAGACGATTTCCACGCCCTGCGAGCGTCCGATCCAGTTGGCCTGCATGGTCTTGACCCGTTCCGGCCAGCCCTCCAGGCGCTCCAGGTCGCCCAGCAGCTCCTCGGCATAGGCGGTGATTTTCAGAAACCACTGGGTCACTTCCTTGCGCTCGATCACGGCCCCGGAACGCCAGCCGCGCCCTTCGATCACCTGCTCGTTGGCCAGCACGGTCTGGTCCACCGGGTCCCAGTTGACGATGGCCTTCTTCTTGTAGACCAGGTCCTTCTCGAAGAGCCGCGTGAAAAACCACTGTTCCCAGCGGTAGTATTCCGGACGGCAGGTGGCCAACTCGCGGCTCCAGTCGTAGGCGAAGCCGAGGCGCTTGAGCTGGTCTCGCATGTAGCGGATGTTTTCGTAGGTCCATTGGGCGGGCGGGACCCGGTTCTCGATGGCCGCATTCTCCGCCGGCAGGCCGAAGGCATCCCAGCCCATCGGCTGCATGACGTTCTTGCCCTGCATGCGCTGGAAGCGGCTGATGACATCGCCGATGGTGTAATTGCGGACATGCCCGATGTGCAGGTGTCCGCTTGGATAGGGGAACATGGACAGGCAGTAGAATTTTTCGCGCTGCGGGTCCTCCACCACTTCAAAGGAGCCCTGCGATTCCCACTCCTGCTGGACCTGCGGCTCGAGATCGCGCGGGTTATACGTGGCTTGCATCGATGACCGGTATCCGTTGGCGTGCATGAACGCGTCGAGGCGAATGGTCAGCGCCCATAGGCATCCTCGAAACGTACGATGTCGTCCTCGCCCAGGTACGAGCCTGACTGCACTTCAATCAGCTCGAGCGGCTCCGTGCCCGGGTTTTCCAGGCGGTGCCGGGTGCCTGCGGGAATGTAGGTCGACTCGTTTTCACCCAGTTCGAACGTGTCCTCGCCCCGGGTGATCTGCGCCCGGCCCCTGACCACCACCCAGTGTTCGGCGCGGTGACGGTGCATCTGCAGGGAAAGCGACTGGCCCGGATTGACCGTGATGCGCTTCACCTGGAAGCGGTCTTCGGTATCGACGGTCTCGTACGCGCCCCAGGGCCGGTACACCTTGCGATGCACCTCGACCTCGCCCCGCGCCTCGTCCTTGAGCCCGGCAACGATGTCCTTGACCTCCTGGGCGCGCTCGCGCGGGGCCACGAGGATGGCATCCGCGGTTTCCGCCACGACCAGGTCCTCGGTGCCCACCGCGGCCACCAGGCGGTGACTGGCATGGATGTAGCAGCCCTTGCAGTCCTCGGCGATGACATCTCCCGAGGTGGCATTGCCGCCGGAATCCTTTTCGAGCGAGTCCCACAGCGCATGCCAGGAGCCGATATCGCTCCAGTCACTGTCCAGGCGAACCACGGCGGCCTTGTCCGTTTTCTCCATGACCGCGTAATCCACCGAGATCCCGGGTGCGCGCAAAAAGGCCTCGGCGTCCAGGTGGATGAAATCGAAGTCCTGCCGGCGTCCCTCGTGGGCCGCCCGGCAGGCATCAAAAATGTCCGTGTGCAGGCGCCTGACTTCCTGGATGTACAGCTGTGCGGAAAACACGAACATGCCGCTGTTCCACAGGTAATCCCCGTTTTCAAGGTACGCCCTGGCGGTTTCGCCATCCGGCTTTTCCACGAACTCCTCGACCTCAAGGACCGCGTCGGGTCCGTCCTCGTCCGCGCTCTTGAACCGGATGTACCCATAGCCGGTCTCGGCACGGCGCGGCTGCACACCGAACGCCACCAGCCGCTTCTCCGCGCCCTGGCGGGCGGCCGTGAGCGCCTGTGCGAATTTCTCCAGATCCTGCACGAGGTGATCGGCCGGCAGGATCAGCAGCTGGGCATCGGCATTTTGCTCCAGTGCATGCAGGGCCGCGATGGCGATGGCCGGGGCCGTGTTGCGTCCCTCGGGCTCCAGGATGATGGCCGGGTGTTCCAGGCCGGACAGGCGCAACTGTTCGGCGGCCATGAAACGGTGCTCCTCGTTGCAGATCACCAGCAGTTCATCGGCATGCCCCAGCGCCTGCAGGCGCTCGACGGTGGACTGAAACAGGCTCTTGCCCGCCCTGAGGGGAATGAACTGCTTCGGGTACAGCTTTCTAGAGAGCGGCCACAGGCGTGTGCCCGACCCCCCGGATAATACGACCGGGACCAGTGGAACCGTGGACATGATTGAGTTAAATCCGATCGAGAGCCGTTGAAGTTAATGCGTTACTGATCGCAGCGTATACCAGCGATGCAGGCCGATTATAAGGAAAATACCTGTCAGGATGGCGATAATCGCCGAATCCCCCCAGCGTGCGAACGGGGTCAGCCCGGTATAGGGCCTGATTTTCGCGCGCACGACCTCTTCCTCAAACTGGGCGGCCTGCGCCACGATGGCGCCGCGCGGATCAATCACGGCCGAGATTCCCGTGCTGGTGGCACGCAGCAGGTACCTACCCGTTTCGATCGCCCTGGAACGTGCGATTTCCAGGTGCTGGTGCGGGGCTAGGGAATCTCCGAACCAGGCATCGTTGCTGACATTGACCAGGAACCTCGCCTCCGGCATGGCCTCGATCACTTCATTCCCGTAGACGATTTCATAACAGATGGAGGCGCCGACGAAGTGTCCTTTCAGGCGCACCAGCGGCCGGCCTGCACCGCTGCTCATGTCGGACATGGGAAGCACGATGTGGTCGGCCAGAAACGAGGCGACATTGCGCAGCGGGATGTATTCCCCGAAGGGCACCAGGTGGCGCTTGGCATAAAAGGTCTGTTCCTCACCCAGGGTCATCACCGAGTTGTAGGTCCGGTCGGTGCCCGGATCATTGGTGAACAGCCCGACCAGGAAGTCGACATTGCCCGCGGCCGAAATTTTTTCCAGTTCCGGGATGAAGGAATCCTTCACCGAGGCATAGTAGGCAGGGATGGCGGTTTCCGGCCAGATGATGATGTCGGCATCCCGGTGCGCCACGCTGAGCTGGCGGTACTTGTCCAGGATGTGGCGCTTCTGGGCGCGGTCCCACTTGATCTCCTGGGGGATGTTGCCCTGGACCAGGGCGACGTCGAGCGATTCCTTCTGCGGGGTGGTCCACTTGATCTGGCCTGCCGCCAGCGAGGCCGCGGTGAGCAAGGCCAGCAGGACCGCGCTGCCCAGTTTCTGGGGGCCCGAGTCGAGCAGCAGCACCGCGAGAAGACCACTGATCAGCAGGGCCGCCCAGCTGGCCCCGAAGCTGCCGAACACGGGCAGGATGGCGTGGAGCGGGCTGGAATGATGTGCGTGCCCGATCAAAAGCCAGGGGAAGCCCGTGAACATCCAGCCGCGCACCCATTCGGACAACACCCAGAGGGTGGCGAATGCGAGCACCCCCCAGAGGTCGGCATCACGCTCACGGCACAGCCAGGAATACAGGCCCGCGGTCAGTGCGGGAAAAAACGCGAGGAAGAGCACCAGCAGTGCAACCAGGAAGGCACTGAGCACCACCGGCGCATGGCCGAACTCGTGGATACTGTTGTACACCCAGGAGACGCCGAATCCGAAAAAAAACAGCCCGAACACGTAGCCGAGGAAAAACGCTTCTTTGCCGGGGCGATGAAGGATGAATGCGTACAGGAGGGCCGGACAGACCAGCGTCAACCCCCACCAGGAGAACGGTGCGAACGCCAACACCAGCAGGGCTCCGGCACCCGCCATGATCAGCACCACCACTGGACAGGGAAGTTTGGGCATGTCGATCAGGGGAACTCGGCTAGCCGCCCCGCCTGGCAGCGGCGTGCGCCGAGGGGATCAGGTGCGCTCCGGGGCGTCCGAGACATTGAGGAGATGAAGCCTCCTGCGGTCAGAACGCAGGACTTCCACGGTAAAGCGATCAAATGTTATTTTCTCGCCCTTCTTGGGCAAGTGACCGAACTTGCTCAACACCAGGCCTCCGAACGTCTCGAAATCCGTGTCGCTGTACTGGGTGGAAAAGAACTCGTTGAATTCCTCGATCGGCGTCAGGGCCTTCACGCCATACTGCCCCGGGGAGTGCTCGACGATATAGCGGTCCTCGGCCGCATCGTGTTCGTCGGTGATGTCGCCGACGATCTGTTCCAGCACGTCCTCGATCGTCACCAGCCCCGAAACCCCGCTGTACTCGTCGACGACGATGGCCATGTGGTTGCGGCCATCCTTGAACTCGTTGAGCAGCGTGTTCACCCGCTTGCTTTCAGGCACCACGACCGCGGGGCGCAATACGTCCTCCAGGCTGAAATGGCCTTGGCGGCCATCCATGACGTAACGCAACAGGTCCTTGGCCAGCAAGATCCCCAGCACCTCGTCGCGGCTGTCGCCCACCACCGGGAAGCGGGAGTGCGCCGAGTCGATGATGGTGGGCAGCATGTCCTGCAGGCTGCTGCCGCCGCGCACCACGACCATTTGCGAGCGTGGGATCATGATGTTCTTCACCTGAATCTCGGATACCTGGATAGCACCCTCGATCATCTCGAGCATGTCGCTGTCGATGATGCCGCTGCTCCTGGAGCGGTGCAGCAGCTGGATGATCTCTGCACGGTCCGCCGGTGTTTTCTCAAAACGCTTTTTGAGAAAACCGGAAAAATTGAATCGCCGCGGGGTTGTGATGCTCGTGTCTGACATAGCGGTTCAGTAGGGGTTCTCCATCCCCAGTTGAGACAATATCGAAACCTCCAGTGCTTCCATCTCCCTGGCCCCGTCATCCTCCTCGTGGACATAGCCCTGCAGGTGCAAAATACCATGGACCAGCAGGTGGGCCCAATGGGCATGGGCCTGCTTGCCCTGCCGGGCGGCCTCATCCGCCACCACCGGCGCACAAATGACGACGTCGCCAAGAAACTGCAGGCCCGTCTCCCTGGGCGGTGAAGCCGGAAAAGACAGCACATTGGTGGCCTTGTCCACCTTGCGATAGCGGTGGTTCAAGGCCCGCGCCTCTTCCTCGTCCACGATGCGCAGGCAGGCCGTGGCATCGGCATCCTGCGAGCGGATCGCCGCCGCCCATCTCCTGAAATCCGACTCGGCGGGTATGCTGCGATCGCGGCTTGCGATCTGTACGTCTAGATGAATGGCCACGCCCGGCAAGGATCAGTCAGTCCGAATCGTCGTCATAGGCCCGGATGATTTTCTTGACCAGCGGGTGGCGCACGATGTCGCGGGCATCGAAATGGCAAAAAGACACGCCTTCGGTGTCTCCCAGGATGCGTTTTGCATGCTTCAGGCCGGACTCCTTGATGCTCGGCAGGTCAATCTGCGTGATGTCGCCCGTGACGATCGCCTTGGAGCCGAAGCCGATGCGCGTCAGGAACATCTTCATCTGCTCGATGGTCGTGTTCTGCGCCTCGTCCAGGATGATGTAGGCATCGTTCAGGGTGCGCCCGCGCATGTAGGCCAGCGGGGCGATTTCGATCACGTTGCGGTCGATCAGCTTGCTGACCCGCTCATAGCCCATCATTTCATACAGCGCATCGTACATGGGCCGCAGGTACGGGTCGATTTTCTGCGCCAGGTCGCCCGGCAAAAATCCCAGGCGCTCGCCGGCTTCCACCGCCGGTCTCACCAGCACCAGTTTGCGGGTCCGGTCATGTTCGAGGGCGGCCACCGCACAGGCCACGGCCAGGTAGGTTTTTCCCGTGCCGGCCGGACCGATGCCGAACACCAGGTCATTCTCCTCGATGTAGCGCACGTAACGCTCCTGGTTCGCACCGCGCGGCTTGATGACGCTGCGCTTCGTGTAGACCGTGCGGGCCGCGGCCTTGAGCTTCTGTTCCGCGATGTTCGCGAGCTCGGACTCCTGCAGGTGCAGGTGGATGTCCGAGGACGACAGGACCTGGCTCGCTGTCGAGTCGTACAGTTCCTTCAGGACCTCGACGGCGGCGTTGGTGGCCTTGGCCTCGCCGCTGATGGAAAAGGCATTGCCGCGGTTGGTGATTTCCACACCCAGTCGTTTCTCGAGTTGATGCAGGTGCCCGTTCAACGGCCCGCATAGGTTGGCAAGACGCGGGTTGTCGGCAGGTTCCAGGAGGATGTTGACGGAATAGACTTCGGTTGACAAAAGTTCAGTTTCCTCTATGACAGGGTTTCATGATAAATGCCCCGCAATGAATTAGGAAATGCGTCCGTGATCCCGACGCGCACGAACTTCCCGATGACCGGTTCCGGGGCGGCGAAATTGACGACGCGGTTGTTCTCGGTGCGCCCGCAATACTCGAGCTTCGATTTCTTCGAAACCCCCTCGACCAGGACGGTCTGCTCTTGGCCCAGCATGGCGTTCGAGTAGGCCATGGCCTTGGAACTGATCGCATTCTGCAGGCACTGCAGCCTGCGTTTTTTCACATCCATAGGGACGTCGTCTTCCAGCGAGGCGGCGGGGGTGCCGGGCCTGCGGCTGTAGATGAAGCTGTAGGACTGGTCGAACCCGACCTCTTCCACCAGCCCCAGGGTGCACTCGAAATCCTGCTCGGATTCCCCGGGGAAGCCGACGATGAAATCCGAGGAGATGCTGATGTCCGGGCGGTGCTTTCGCAGTTTGCGGATGATGGAGCGGTACTCCAGGGCCGTGTAGCCGCGCTTCATGGCGGCCAGGACCCGGTCCGAGCCGCTTTGCACCGGCAGGTGCACGTGGTTCACCAACTCCGGGATCTCGGCGTAGGCGTCGATCAGATTGTCCGAGAATTCAATGGGATGCGAGCTTGTGTAACGAATCCGCCTGATGCCTTGCAGACTGCTCACGTAGTAGAGCAGCAAGGAGAAGTCGACCACGTCCCCGTTCTCGTCCAGCCCCCGGTAGCCGTTGACGTTCTGCCCCAGCAGGGTGACTTCCCGGGCCCCCTTGCGGGCCAGCGTGCGGATCTCGTCCAGCACGTCCTGCAGCGGGCGGCTGAATTCCTCGCCCCGGGTATAGGGCACGACGCAGTAGGTGCAGTACTTGCTGCAGCCTTCCATGATCGAAACGAACGCCGTGGGCCCCTTGTGTTGCGGCTCGGGCAGACGATCGAATTTTTCCATCTCCGGAAAGGTGATATCCACCACGGTCTTCTTTTCTTTTTCCGCCTGCTCCAGCAGGTCCGGCAAGCGGTGCAGCGTCTGTGGACCGAACACGACATCGACATGTCGTGCACGTGCAGCCAGCGCATCCCCTTCCTGGCTCGCGACACAACCGCCCACGCCGATCAGGAGATTCGGATTTTTGTCTTTTAGGGGCAGCCACTGGCCAAGCTGGGAAAATACCTTTTCCTGCGCCTTCTCGCGGATGGAGCAGGTGTTCAGCAACAGGACGTCGGCCTGCGAGACATCGGCGGCCAACTCGTAGCCATGCGAATCGTGCAGGACATCCAGCATCCTGGACGAATCATATTCGTTCATCTGGCAGCCCTGGGTTTTGACGAATACTTTCCTAGACATCGAATCGATCCTGGTTTCTACACCATCAGAGCCGCAGCGCAGCATTGTTGCGCATGGTGCATCGAACCGGGGGAGTTCCGGACATGGCCTTTTTTCGGAGCAAGGGACAATACGTCAGAAAGGGATGTCGTCGTCAAAATCGTCAGAGGAAGAGCTCGGAGCGGTTTGCGCAGGCTCCATGCCCGACGGAGGCCCGTCCTGCATCGAGGTTGAACTTCCTTTTCCGCCCAGCATCTGCATGTTGTTGGCGACGATTTCGGTCGAGTAACGGTCGTTGCCGCTCTGGTCCTGCCACTTGCGCGTCTGCAGCCGCCCTTCCACGTAGACCTGCGAGCCTTTTCTCAGGTATTCGCCGGCAATTTCTGCCAGCCGCTGAAACAGTACCACGCGGTGCCACTCGGTCTTCTCGACCTTCTCCCCGGAATTCCTGTCGTTCCAGGAGTCTGTCGTGGCCACGCTGATATTGCATACCGCCTTGCCGCTGGGCATGTATTTCACCTCGGGGTCCTGTCCAAGGTGACCGATCAGTATCGCTTTGTTGATGCCTCTTGCCATTAATTGTCCCTTCTTTGTAGGTATCGAGTCATTTTACGGAATTATGCGACAGAAAACACGAATTGCATCGGGCCCCGCCTCCCGGGCACGGCAATTTGCAAAGGGCCGGGCTTGGCACCGCGGGCAGCGAAAGACGTATACTTGTCTATTGGCTCAAGCAAAAGTGAACCCATGAAACAAATCACGGTGCGGGGCGCACGCACGCACAACCTTCAGGACATCGACCTGGACCTTCCCAGGGACCGGCTGATCGTGATCACGGGCCTGTCCGGCTCGGGAAAATCCTCGCTGGCGTTCGATACGATTTTTGCGGAAGGCCAGCGCCGGTATGTCGAGTCCCTGTCGGCCTATGCGCGCCAGTTCCTGGCACGCCTCGAGAAACCGGACGTGGATTCCATCGACGGCCTGTCCCCCGCGATCTCGATCGAACAGAAAGCCAGCGCTCACAACCCGCGCTCGACCGTGGGCACCATCACCGAGATCTACGATTACCTTCGCCTGCTATTCGCACGCGCCGGCACACCGCGCTGCCCGACACACCATATCGACCTGCATACGCAAACGATCAGCCAGATGGTGGACAAGGTCCTGTCGCTGGAAGACGGCAAGAAACTGATGCTGCTCGCCCCGATGGTGCAAAACCGCAAGGGGGAACACCAGCAGGTGCTGGCCAAGCTGCGTGCACAGGGCTTCATCCGTGCGCGCATCGACAAGGAGATCTATGAGCTGGATGCACCTCCCAGGCTCAGCCTGAGACACAAGCACACGATCGAGGTGATTGTCGACCGCTTCAAGGTCCGCCCGGGAATGCGCCTTCGCCTGGCGGAATCCTTCGAGACGGCACTGAAGCTCGCCGACAACATCGCCATCATCCAGTCCATGGACGACCCAGAGGAAGAGGGACTGGTGTTCTCCGCGAAATTCGCCTGCCCGAAATGCGGCTACAGCCTAAACGAGCTTGAACCGCGCCTGTTTTCCTTCAACAACCCGGCCGGCGCATGTCCCGCCTGCGACGGCCTGGGCATCGAGGAATTCTTCGACCCTGAACTGGTGGTCATCAGCGACCATCTGAGCCTCGCGGGCGGGGCGATTCGCGGCTGGGATCGGCGAAACCCGTACTACTTCAACCTGATCCGTTCGCTCGCCAAGCATTACCAGTTTGACATCGAGGCGCCCTGGCACACGCTCGACGATGAGGTCCATGACATCATCCTGTACGGCAGCGAGGACGAGGAAATCCTGTTCAGGTACACGAGCGAAAAGAACCGCAGCTACCAGCGAAAGCACGCCTTCGAGGGCATCATCCCGAACATGGAACGCCGCTTCAATGAAACCGCATCGAGTGCGGTACGCGAGGAACTCAGCAAGTACCTGACCACGCAGGTCTGCCAGGCCTGCGGCGGGACCCGGCTCAACACCGAGGCAAGCCACGTGTTCATCAACAACCAGAACCTACCGAGCATCACCTCCTGGTCCACGGAGCAGGCGCTGGGTTTTTTCGAGGGACTCAAGCTCACTGGCCACCTGGTCGCCGTCGGAGAAAAGATCATCGACGAGATCGGTGAACGGCTCAAGTTCCTGGTCAACGTCGGGCTGGACTACCTGGCCCTGGACCGCACCGCGGAAACCCTGTCCGGCGGCGAACTGCAACGAATCCGCCTGGCCAGCCAGATCGGCTCGGGCCTGGTGGGCGTGATGTACATCCTCGATGAGCCCTCGATCGGGCTGCACCAGCGTGACAACAAGCGCCTGATCGCAACCCTGGACTCACTGCGCGATCTCGGCAACACCGTGATCGTGGTGGAACACGATGAAGAGGCCATACGGAGTGCCGACCACGTGCTCGACATGGGCCCGGGCGCTGGCGTTCACGGCGGGCGGGTGGTGGCCCAGGGAACGCCACAGCAGATCGAGAAGAATGCAGCTTCCCTGACGGGGCAGTACCTGTCCGGCAAGCGCGCGATTCCCGTCCCGCACATCCGCCTCCCCCACCAGCGAAGCAAGGCCCTGCGCATCGTCAAGGCGCGCGGAAACAACCTGCAGAACATCTCCGTGAACATCCCGCTGGGGCTGATGACGGTGGTCACCGGCGTGTCCGGCTCGGGAAAATCCACCCTGGTGAACGACACCCTGTACCGGTACTGCATGCGCTACCTGCACAGCTCCGGCACCCCCCCGGCACCCTGCAGGGAAATTACCGGGCTGGAACAGATCGACAAGGTCGTGGATATCGACCAGAACCCGATCGGGCGCACGCCGCGCTCCAACCCCGCAACCTACACCGGCCTGTTCACCCCGATCCGCGAACTGTTTTCCAACATCCCCGAGTCCCGCTCGCGCGGGTACACGCCGGGGCGCTTCAGTTTCAACGTCAAGGGGGGACGCTGCGAGGCCTGCAGGGGCGACGGGGTCATCCGGGTGGAAATGCATTTCCTGCCGGACGTCTACGTGCCGTGCGAAGTGTGCCAAGGGAAGCGTTACAACCGCGAAACCCTGGAAATACGCTACAAGGGCAAGAACATCCACCAGGTGCTGCAAATGACCGTGGAGACGGCGTTCGACTTTTTCGAGGCGATCCCCGTGATCAGGCGCAGGCTGCAGACGCTCATGGACGTCGGGCTGTCCTACGTCACCCTGGGCCAGAGCGCCACGACGCTGTCAGGCGGGGAGGCCCAGCGCGTGAAGCTGTCTCGCGAATTATCCAAGCGCAGCACCGGAAAGACGCTCTACATCCTGGATGAGCCCACCACGGGCCTTCATTTCCACGATGTCGAACAACTGCTGAGAGTGCTGCACTACCTGCGCGACCAGGGCAACACCGTCATCGTCATCGAGCACAACCTCGATGTCATCAAGACCGCTGACTGGATCATCGACCTGGGGCCCGAGGGAGGCGACCGGGGCGGACAAGTCGTCGCCACTGGGACCCCCGAAGACGTTGCCCTTTCCAAGCAGTCCTTTACGGGTCAGTACCTGAGCCCCTTCCTGAACCTCAAGGCCATCCAGGAAGAACGTTCCGCCTGATTTTCTTCAGGCTCCACCTTCAAAACCCACCGGGTCTCCCACCTTGAGGTCGAACCTCGAAGCTCCCGACCCGTCACGCACGGCCACTTCAACCAGGCCGTTGGAATTGTCGTACCAGAAGCCTTCCCCCGGTGCCACACAGTGAAAGGCCGGCGCATAGCGGAGCTCCTTTTCGTGGATTTTCAATACCCGGTTTTTGTCGGACGGCCGGCAGCGGATGCCGGTCAGTGCGTTGCCAAAGTGATCGACATATACGATTTCATGAAGATCATCGGGCCAGCCGGTGCCCGCCAGGGTATCGGCCGGCACGGGTTCAAGCCCGGGGATCGCCCCTGAAACGATCTGTGCTGCAACCGGTGCAAAGACGTCTCGCCCGTGAAAGGTGTTCGATGCGGGCTTGACAGACTGTGCGATCTCGAACCAGCGGGCCTCGGACAGCTTTCTCGATACGATCGAGAACAGGCCATTGTCCGGCCCCGTGAACGTATAGTCGTCCCCTTCCAGGACGATCGGGCGCCGCGCAGACCCCACGCCGGGGTCGACCACGCCGACGATCACGGACTCCCCGGGGAGGTACTCCAGGAGGCTTGCCAGCAGGTAGGCCGAGGCCCTGGGGTTGAACGCGGGCAGGTCATGGATGAGATCGATGACCCGGGCTTCGGGTGCGAGCGTGTAGATGGCGGACTTGAGTTGACCGACATAGGCCCCGGAGATTCCGTAGTCGGTGGCGAGTACGATCGGCCTCATGGCAGATGGGAACCCGGGGGGTGGTCCAGGCGGACTTCATCCGGCGCGCAGGTCTTGACGGCGAGGTTTACTACTCTTCCTCGCTGGGCCGGTCGACCAGTTCCACCACGGCCATGGGGGCATTGTCACCGCGGCGAAAACCGCATTTCAGGATTCGCAGGTAGCCGCCCGGGCGCGCCTTGTACCGGGGTCCAAGCTCGGTGAAGAGCTTGCCCACGCTGGCCTTGTCGCGCAGTTTCGAGAACGCCTGGCGTCGCCGTGCAACACTGTCTTCCTTGGCGAGCGTGATCAGCGGTTCGGCATAACGGCGCAGATCCTTGGCCTTGGGCAAGGTGGTGCGGATGACTTCGTGCGAAAACAGCGAAGTGGCCATGTTGCTCATCATCGCCTTGCGATGCGGGCTGTTTCGGTTTAACCGACGTCCTGACTGGCGGTGCCTCATACTCTTTCCCGGTTAATGCATTCAGACGAGAACCTTGCGGTCTTCGCGCAGGTTGGCCGGCGGCCAGTTTTCCAGGCGCATCCCCAGCGACAGGCCGTGGGTCCCCAGTACATCCTTGATTTCCGTCAGGGACTTCTTGCCCAGGTTGGGGGTTTTCAGCAGTTCCACTTCCGTGCGCTGGATCAGATCGCCGATATAGTAGATTTTCTCCGCCTTCAGGCAGTTGGCGGAACGCACGGTCAGCTCCAGGTCGTCCACGGGCCGGACCAGGATCGGATCGATTTCGGGCTCGGCCTCGTCGGGTTCGACCTGCTCGTCACCCTGCAGGTCCACGAATACGGACAGCTGCTGCTGCAGTACGCCCGCCGCCTTGCGAATGGTCTCCTCCGGGTTGACGGTTCCGTTCGTCTCCAGGTCGAAGATCAGCTTGTCCAGGTCCGTGCGCTGTTCCACGCGCGCACTTTCAACGGAATAGGCCACCCGGCGTACCGGGCTGAAACTCGCATCGAGCAGCAGGGAGCCGATCGCACGGTCTTCGTCATTGCGCCGTTGCGCCGCCGGCTGGTAGCCGCGGCCCTTGGCGACCTTCAGGGTCATGTTCAGCGATCCCCGCTCCGTCAGGTGGGCAATGACATGGTCCTTGTTCATGATCTCCACGTCGTGGTCGACCTCGATGTCCCCGGCCGTTGCCACACCCGGGCCCTTCTTGTTCAGGCTGAGGGTGGCTTCCGAGCGCTCGTGCATGACGATCGCGATGCCTTTCAGGTTCAGCAGTATGTCGACGACATCCTCCTGCACGCCCTCGATCGCCGTGTACTCGTGCAAGACGCCATCGATCTGCACCTCCACGACGGCACATCCCGGTATGGAGGACAGCAGGATCCGTCTCAACGCATTGCCAAGCGTATGTCCGAAACCACGGTCCAGCGGCTCCAGCACGACTTTCGCGCGGCATTCGTCGACCAGGTGAACATCAACCACTCTTGGCTTCAGCAACTCATTTGCGCCCATTTATGCTAACCCCTTAAATTCTCGTTACTTGGAATACAGCTCGACCACGAGCGACTCGTTGATATCCGGCGGCAGATCATCACGCTCCGGAACGGACTTGAACTTGCCCTGCATCTTCTTGGCATCGACATCCACCCAGTCCGGCAGGCCGATCTGTTCCGCTGCATTCAGCGCATCCTTGATCCGCAGTTGTTTCGTGGACTTTTCGCGCACCGAAATCACGTCCTCCGGAGACACGTGATAGGAAGGGATACTCACCGTCACCCCGTTCACCTCGATGGCCTTGTGGCTGACCAGCTGGCGGCACTCGGCACGCGTGACCCCGAAGCCCATCCGGTAGACGACGTTGTCCAGCCGGCACTCGAGAATCTTCAGCAGGTTTTCACCGGTCGAGCCCTTCAGGCGCGAGGCCCGCTTGTAATAGTTCCTGAACTGGCGCTCGAGCACCCCGTAGATGCGGCGCAGTTTCTGCTTCTCGCGCAACTGCATCCCGTAGTTGGACACCCGGCCCCGCTTGTCGCCGTGCTGGCCGGGCAGCTTGTCAATCTTGCATTTCGAATCGAGCGGGCGCGCGCGGCTCTTCAACATGAGGTCCGCGCCTTCGCGGCGGCTGATCTTGCATTTGGGTCCTAGATAACGTGCCATCTTGACCTCACCTTATACCCGTCGACGCTTGGGCGGACGACAGCCGTTGTGCGGGATTGGCGTCACGTCGTTGATGTTGGTGATCTTGTACCCCATCGCATTCAGGGCGCGAACCGCCGATTCGCGACCCGGGCCGGGGCCCTTGATCCGGATCTCCAGGTATTTCAGGCCGTACTCCTGCGCCACCTGCCCGGCACGCTGGGCCGCCGTTTGCGCGGCGAACGGCGTGCTCTTTCGTGAGCCGCGAAATCCCGAGCCGCCCGAGGTCGCCCAGGCCAGGGCATTCCCCTGCCGGTCGGTGATCGTCACGATCGTGTTGTTGAAGGATGCGTGAATGTGTGCCACGCCGTCCGTGACGACGCGTTTCGCTTTCTTTCTGGCGCGTGTCGGTGTTTTTGCCATAATGATCCTGGATACCCTTTTGCTTATCTCTTGACGGGACGTCTCGGACCCTTGCGGGTGCGGGCATTGGTGCGGGTGCGCTGCCCGTGCAGCGGCAATCCGCGACGATGCCGGATGCCGCGATAGGTTCCAAGATCCATCAGTCGTTTAATGTTCACGGTCACTTCGCGGCGCAAGTCGCCTTCCACCCGGTACTTGGCCACTTCCGTGCGCAAGCGCCCGACCTCGTCCTCGCTCAGATCCTTGATCTTGGTGTTCGCCTTGACGCCCGCCGCAGCACAGATCTTGCGGGAACTCGAGCGCCCGATGCCGTAGATGGCCGTCAGGGCGATTTCCGCATGCTTGTGCACCGGTACGTTGATCCCGGAAATACGTGCCATTTAATGTTTCCTCAAAAAATATTCCGCTGTTTGCAAACCGCAGGTCCCGTCCGCCGGCATCAGCCCTGGCGCTGCTTGTGCCGGGGGTCCTTGCATATCACGCGCACCACCCCGTTGCGCCGCACAATCCTGCAGTTCCTGCACATTCTTTTTACTGATGCCCGTACTTTCATCGCTCTCTCACCTCAATCTAGCGCAAACTGCCTGCACGCCCGTAACCCTTCAGGTTGGCCTTCTTCATCAAGCCCTCGTACTGGTGCGACATCAGGTGCGCCTGTACCTGTGCCATGAAATCCATCACCACGACCACGATGATCAGCAGGGAGGTTCCGCCGAAGTAAAACGGCACACTGTACTTGAGAATCAGGAACTCGGGCAACAGGCAGACCAGAGTGATGTAGATCGCACCGACGGCCGTCAGCCGTGTCAGCACCCCGTCGATGTAGCGCGCGGTCTGGTCGCCCGGGCGGATGCCCGGGATGAAGGCGCCGGAGCGCTTCAGGTTGTCCGCCGTTTCGCGCGAATCGAACACGATCGCGGTATAGAAGAAACAGAAGAACACGATCGCAAGCGCGTACAGCAGGACATACAGGGGCTGGCCGGGCGAGATGGCGTTGGCCATCTGCTGCAGCCAGGAAACTCCTCCCTCCGAACTGCTCGACCACTGCAGCAGGGTGGCCGGGAACAGGATGATGCTGGAGGCGAAGATCGGCGGGATCACGCCTGACATGTTGAGCTTGAGCGGCAGGTGGCTGGACTGGGCCGCGAACATTTTCCGGCCCTGCTGGCGGCGTGCGTAATTGACCGTGATTCGCCGCTGCGCCCGTTCCGCAAAGATCACGAAGGCCGTGACGGAAATCGCCATCAGGAAAAGGAACAGCGCAAATCCCTCGCCCAGCGCGCCCTGGGCGACCAGATCCAGGGTGCCGCCGATGGCGGCCGGCAGTCCCGCCACGATTCCGGCAAAGATGATGATGGAAATGCCGTTGCCGATGCCGCGTTCTGTGATCTGCTCACCCAGCCACATCAAAAACATCGTGCCGGTGACCAGGCTGATGGTCACGGTGAATGCAAAGCCGATGCCCGGGCTCAGGGCGACCTGCTGGTTCTGCAGGGCGATGGACACGCCGATGGCCTGGAAGGTAGCCAGGAAAACGGTTCCGTAGCGCGTGTACTGGGTGATCTTACGCCGGCCGGACTCGCCTTCCTTCTTGAGTTCCTTCAGCGAAGGCACCACGGCACTCATCAACTGCATGATGATGGACGCGGAGATGTACGGCATGATGCCGAGCGCAAAAATGCTCAAGCGCTCCAGTGCGCCCCCGGAAAACATGTTGAACATGCCGAGTATGGTGCTGCTCTGCTGTTCGAAAAACCGCGCCATCGCCCCCGGATCGATCCCCGGAACGGGGATGAACGTGCCGATGCGGTACACCACCAGGGCCACCAGCACGAAAACTATACGCTTTCGAAGTTCGCTGACCTGGCCCAGCCCGGCAAGCCCGCCCACCGCGTTTGCACCTGAACGTGCCATCAGTCCTGGATGCTCCCGCCGGCGGCTTCAACGGCCTTTTTGGCGCCCGCCGTGAACACCAGGCCCCTGGTCTTCACCGCGGCCTCGATCTTCCCGGACAAAATCACCTTGACGCGCTTGGCCGCAGCATGCACCAGCCCGGCTTTCTTCAATGCATCGATATCCACCACCCCGGAATCCATCGAGGCCAGCTCATGCAGGCGTAGCACGGCCGTCTGCGCGGACTTGCGCGAGCGAAACCCGATCTTGGGCAGGCGTCGCTGCAACGGCATCTGGCCGCCCTCAAATCCCACCTTGTGGTAACCGCCCGATCGCGAATGCTGGCCCTTGTGTCCCCGCCCTCCGGTTTTCCCATACCCGGAACCGATGCCGCGCCCAACGCGCTTGCGCTCAATTCGGCTGCCTGGTGCAGGTTTCAGATCGTTCAGTTTCATGTGCTTCGCCCTCAGGCTTCCTCCACCTGGAGCATGTAATCGATCTTGCGGATCATGCCCCGGTTCTCCGGGGTATCGGCGACGGTGACCGGGTTGTGAATCCGCCGGATCCCCAGCCCGCGCGCGCACGCCTTGTGTGCGGCAAGCCTGCCATTCAGGCTCTTGGTCAGTGTCACTTTCAGTTGCTTGCTCATGATCCGGTCTCACCGTCGGTCAGGACAATACCTCTTCGATAGTCTTGCCACGTTTTGCGGCGATATAGTCCGGCTCCTGCATGCTGCTCAGCGCATTGACGGTCGCCTGCACCACGTTGATCGGGTTCTTGGAACCGATGCATTTCGACAGGATGTTCTTGATGCCGACGACTTCAAATACGGCTCGCATGGCCCCGCCGGCAATGATACTGGTACCCACGGAGGCCGGCTGCATGAAGACTTTCGCAGCGCCATGGCGCCCCACCACGGGGTAATGCAGTGTGCCGTCCTTGAGCGGTACCTGTTTCATCTCCTTGCGCGCTTTTTCCATCGCCTTGCGAATCGCCAGGGGCACTTCCCGGGCCTTGCCGTAGCCGATGCCCACCTTGCCGTTGCCATCGCCGACCACGGTCAGTGCGGTAAAGCCGAACTGACGTCCACCTTTGACCACCTTGGCAACCCGGTTGACTGCAATCAGTCGTTCTTCAAGGCCATCAGGAATCCTAGCTGGTTCTTTCGCTACCATCGCAATATACGTACCTTCTGTTTAAAAATTTAACCCGGCTTCGCGCGCGGCATCCGCCAGGGCCTTGACGCGGCCGTGGTATCTGAACCCCGAACGGTCGAAAGCGACGTCCACCACCCCTTTCTCCTTCGCACGCTTGGCCACCGTCTCGCCGACCTTCTTGGCAGCTTCGATGTTGCCGGTATGCTTGACGGCCTTGCGCAACTCGGCTTCCAGGGAGGAGGCACACGCCACGGTGGTCCCCGCATCCGGCGAAATCACCTGGGCATAGGTGTGTCTGAGCGTACGGTGCACGCACAGGCGATGTACCTTCAGCTCGGCAATCTTGCCGCGCGTCTTGCGCGCCCTTCGCAGTCTTGAAACCTTGTTTGTCATCTGCTCAGTGCCTACTTTTTCTTCGCTTCTTTGCGGATCACCCGCTCATCGGAATACTTGATCCCCTTGCCCTTGTACGGTTCCGGTTTGCGAAACGCACGGATTTCCGCCGCCACCTGTCCCACTTTCTGCTTGTCGGTGCCGCGCACGATAATTTCGGTCTGACTGGGCGTCTCGATCTTGATGCCCTCGGGCACGGGATATTCGACCGGGTGGGAAAAACCCAGGGTCAACGACAGGACCTTGCCTTTCGCCTGCGCACGGTAGCCGACCCCGACCAGCTCGAGCTTGCGCTCAAAGCCCTGGCTGACGCCGGTGACCAGGTTGTTGATCAGGGCGCGCATGGTGCCGGCCATGGCCGAGTCGGAGGACTCGTCCAGCACGACATTGATGCGGTTGTCCTTTTGCTCGACATTGACGTCCCGGTGGATGTCCATCGACATCTCCCCGACCGGCCCCTTCATGGCCAGATGCCGGCCCTGCAGCTTCACATCCACACCCTTGGGGATCTCGACAGGTTGTCTTGCAATTCGTGACATCGCTCTATTCAAACAGCTTGCATTACTCGATGGTGCACAGCACTTCACCGCCGTGCCCCGCAGCCCGTGCCGCGCGGTCGGTCATGACGCCTTTCGAGGTGGAAATCACGGCCACGCCCATCCCGCCGATCACCCTCGGCAGATCCTCGGCACTGTTGTACTTGCGCAGGCCCGGACGGCTGACGCGGCTGAGACGGCTGATCACCGGCTCGCCCATGTGGTACTTGAGTCGTATCGTGAGTTCCGCCTTGGCGGTTTCGCTGTTCACGGAAACATCCTCGATATAGCCTTCGTCCTTGAAGACTTTGGCAATCGCCTCTTTCACTTTTGAAGAAGGCATCGTGACGGTCACTTTCCTGGCCTCCTGGCCGTTGCGGATACGCGTCAACATGTCGGATATCGGGTCACTCATGCTCATGTTCTTTCAGCCTGTGCTCTTTGAAACTGTCCGTGGTTACCAGCTGGCCTTCACCAGTCCGGGAATGTCGCCGCGCATGGCGGCTTCACGCAACTTGTTGCGGCCCAGGCCGAACTTGCGGTAGTAGCCTTTCGGACGCCCGGTCAGACTGCAGCGGTTGCGAAGGCGCACCGGGCTGGCATTGCGCGGCATTTTCTGCAAGGCCAGCATGGCGTCCTGTTTTTCGTCGTAGCCGGTCGTCGGACTCTTGACGATGGCCTTGAGCCTCAAACGCTTTTCCGCACAACGGCGCACGGTCTTGTTGCGCTTTTTCTCTCTCTCCAGCATGGATGACTTTGCCATGGGCTACCTGCTCTTTATCTCTTGAATGGAAAACTGAAGGCTTCCAGCAGTGCCTTCGCCTCTTCGTCGGTTCTCGCCGAGGTCGTGATCGCGATGTCCATGCCGCGGATCGCATCGATCTTGTCGTAGTCGATTTCCGGGAAGATGATCTGCTCGGTGACTCCCATGCTGTAATTGCCCCGCCCGTCAAAGGCCCTGGGACTCAGACCCCGGAAATCGCGCACCCGCGGGATGGCGATGCTGATCAGGCGATCCAGGAACTCGTACATCCGCGTGCGGCGAAGCGTCACCTTGCAGCCGATCGGGAAATTCTCGCGGATACTGAACCCGGCGATGGATTTTCGGGCCTTCGTGACCACCGCTTTTTGTCCAGCAATCTTCTCGAGGTCCGCAATCACGTCCTTGATGGTTTTCTTGTCGCGTGCAGCCTCACCGACGCCGATGTTCAGCGTGATCTTCTCGATACGGGGCACCTGCATGAGGTTCTTGTACCCCTGCTTCTCCATCAGCTGGGGGCGCACCGTGTTCAGATAGAAATCCTGGAGCCTCGACATGTCAGTTCCTAAATATCGACCACTTCGCCGTTGGACTTGAAATAACGGACCTTCTTGCCGTCCTCGAGCGAGCGGAACCCGATTCGGTCTCCCTTGCTGGTCACCGGGTTGAAAATCATCACGTTCGAGACGTGGATCGGCGCCTCCTGATCGTTGATGCCGCCCGAGACGCCAGCATTCGGGTTGGGCTTCTGGTGCTTCTTGACGACGTTGATGTTCTCCACCACCACGTGGTTCTCGCTCACCTTCAATACCGTGCCGCGCCGGCCCTTGTCCTTGCCGGCAACCACTATCACGTCATCTCCCCTGCGAATTCTTTGCATGTTGGTCAGTCCTGATAGTTGTCTCACGGTGTGCGGCTTAGAGTACTTCGGGGGCCAGCGAGATGATTTTCATGAAGCGTTCGGTGCGCAGTTCCCGGGTCACTGGACCAAAGATGCGCGTGCCCACCGGCTGCAGTTGGGCGTTCAGCAGCACCGCCGCATTGTTGTCGAAGCGGATGGTCGAGCCGTCGGGGCGGCGAATGCCCTTGGCCGTTCGCACGACCACGGCGTTGTACACCTCGCCCTTCTTGACCTTGCCCCGGGGAATGGCGTCCTTGACGCTGACCTTGATGATGTCGCCGATGCCTGCGTAACGGCGCTGCGACCCGCCGAGCACCTTGATGCACTGCAGTTTGCGCGCCCCGCTATTGTCGGCTACGCCCAAGGTACTTTGCATCTGGATCATATCGACCTCATCCCGCCCGGGAGTCTTCGCTGCGCTTGACCACTTCGACCAGCTGCCACGATTTCTTTTTCGAGATGGGACGGCACTCCCGGATCGAGACCTCGTCGCCCACCGCGCATTCATTGTTCTCGTCATGCACGTGCAGCTTCGTGGAACGGCGGATGTACTTCTCGTACAGCGGATGCCTGATCTGGCGTTCCAGCAGCACCACCGCCGTCTTGTCCATCCGGTCGCTGATCACCCTGCCCTGCAGGGTACGGATTTTCTTGCTTTCTTCTGACATCTGGAACCTACGCACCCTTCTCTGATGACTTCTGGTTCATGAGCGTTTTCACCCGCGCAATGTTCTTGCGGTTGACCTTGAACTGGTGCACGCGCGTCAGCTGGCCCGTACCGAGCTGCATGCGCAAGTTGAACTGTTCCTTGCGCAAATCGAGCAACTCCTTGCCGAGTTCCTCGTAGCTCTTGTTCTGAAGTTCCTGGTCCATGGTCCTGACTACATCACGCTGCGCGTGACAAACGAGGTTTTAATCGGCAGCTTGGCATCCGCCAGGCGAAAGGCCTCCCGGGCCACCTTTTCATCCACGCCTTCCATCTCGTACAGCACCTTGCCGGGCTGCACCTTGGCCACCCAGTACTCGACGTTGCCCTTGCCCTTGCCCTGGCGTACCTCGAGCGGCTTCTTGGTCACCGGCACGTCGGGAAACATCCGGATCCAGATCTTGCCGCCGCGCTTGATATGGCGCGTCATCGCGCGCCGCGCCGCCTCGATCTGCCGGGCGGTGATGCGCCCGCGGGTGACAGCCTTCAGGCCGTATTCCCCGAAACTGACCTTGTTTCCGTTCTGGGCCAGTCCGCGGTTGCGGCCTTTCCGCTGTTTTCGAAACTTTGTACGTTTGGGCTGTAACATCCTGGTTTAACTGAACTCTTCGCTCCGGCGCCCGGGCTTACTGTTCGCCTCCCTCTTCGCTGTCTTTGGCATCGAGGCCGAACACGTCGCCTTTGTAGATCCAGGTCTTGATGCCGATGATTCCGTACGTGGTCTTGGCTTCCGCAAAACCGTAATCGATGTTGGCACGCAGGGTGTGCAGCGGCACCCGGCCTTCCCGGTACCATTCACTTCGCGCAATCTCCGCCCCGTTCAGGCGGCCCGCGACATTCACTTTCACGCCCAGCGCCCCCAGGCGCATGGCGTTGCCGACGGCGCGCTTCATCGCCCGCCGGAAGGTGATTCTTCGCTCCAGTTGCTGCGCGATGCTCTCGGCCACGAGCTGCGAGTCGATCTCGGGCTTTCGGATCTCCTCGATGTTGATCTTCACGTTGTTCACGCTCAAGCCCGTGCGCCTTGCGATCTCGTGTCGCAGGGCCTCGATGTCCTCGCCTTTCTTGCCGATCACGATGCCGGGGCGAGCCGTGTGGATCGTGATGAAGGCTGCACGCGCGGGCCGGTTGATCTGGATCCGGCTGACCGAGGCCTGCGAGAGCTTTTTCTTCAGGTAGTCCCGGATTTCAAGATCGCTGCTCAGGAACTCTGCATAGTCAGCGCCATCGGCATACCACTTGGACGTCCAGTCGGTGGATATCCCAAGGCGCATGCCGGTCGGATGTACTTTTTGTCCCATATCTAGAAATCAACTCCTGACAAATTTCGTATTACGCTTCGCTTTCCTGTGTACTCATCAACCCTGGGCGTCGCTGACCACCACGGTGATGTGGCTCGTGCGTTTCAGGATTTTCGCGGCACGGCCCTTGGCGCGCGCCCGGAAACGGCGATGGGTCGGACCGTCGTCGACGAAGATCTTTTCCACCTTGAGCTCGTCGATGTCCGCACCCTCATTGTGCTCGGCATTGGCAATCGCGGACTCCAGCACCTTGCAGATGATCCCCGCAGCCTTCTTGGGGCTGAACTTCAGGATCTCAAGCGCCTTGTCCACTGCCTTGCCGCGCACCTGGTCCGCCACCAGCCTCGCCTTTTGCGGGGCGATGCGCACAAACGAAAGTCTGGCGGAAACCTCCATCACGACTTGGCCTTCCTGTCGCCCGAATGACCCTTGAAGGTCCGGGTAATGGCGAATTCACCGAGCTTGTGGCCCACCATGTTCTCGCTGATCAGGATCGGCACATGCTGGCGGCCGTTGTGTACGGCAATGGTCACCCCGACCATCTCCGGCACCACGAAGGACCGGCGCGACCACGTCTTGATCGGCTTGCGGTCATTGGTCGCCGCCGCCTTCTCCACCTTTTTCATCAGGTGGTGATCCACGAACGGGCCCTTGCGTAATGATCTTGGCATCGGGTGAATCTCTTAATCTATCTCTTGTTTCTGCGCCGCACGATCAGGCGGTCGGTACGGTGGTTCTTGCGGGTCTTGTAGCCCTTGGTCGGCATCGCCCAGGGGGATACCGGGTGGCGCCCGCCGGAGGTGCGCCCTTCCCCGCCGCCATGCGGGTGATCCACCGGGTTCATGGCCACGCCGCGCACCGTGGGCCGCACACCGCGCCAGCGCTTCGCACCGGCCTTGCCGAGCTTGCGCAGGTTGTGTTCACTGTTGCCGACTTCGCCGATCGTTGCACGGCAGTCCAGCAGGACCTTGCGCATCTCACCGGAACGCAGTCTCAGCGTTGCATAATTTCCCTCGCGCGCCACCACCTGGATGGCCGCACCCGCGCTGCGCCCGATCTGCGCACCCTTGCCGGGCTTCATCTCGATGCAGTGCACGACCGTGCCCACCGGGATGCTTCGAAGCGGCAAGGCGTTGCCGGTCTTGATCGGTACGCGCATCCCGGAGATGACCTCGCTGTTCGTGGACAGGTGCCGGGGTGCGATCATGTAGCGGCGCTCGCCGTCGGCATACTTGAGCAGTGCGATGTTGGCACTGCGGTTCGGGTCATACTCGATTCGCTCCACCCGGGCCGGGATGTCGTCCTTGTTGCGCTTGAAATCAATGACCCTGAAGCGCTGCTTGTGTCCGCCGCCGCGATGCCTGGTGGTGATCCGCCCGGCATTGTTGCGCCCGCCGCTTCTCTTCTTGTCGCACAGCAGCGGCTTGTAGGGCCCGCCCTTGTGCAGGTCCGGCGAGGTCACCTGGACGACGAAGCGTCGTCCGGCCGAAGTGGGTTTTGCTTTTACGACTGCCATGACAAATTCTTACCGTTAGCCGAATCCACCGAAATCGATGTCGCTGCCCGCCTCCAGGGTGACGACGGCCTTCTTCCAGTCCGGTCGCTTGCCGGGCCGGCGGTTGAACATCTTGCGCTTGCCCTGCATGTTGATGGTATTGACCTCGGCAACTTTCACATCGAACAGCTTTTCCACCGCCTGCTTGATCTCGCTTTTCCTGGCGCTGCGGATGACGCGAAAGACATGCTGGTTGTGCTTGTCCGCACCGGTCGCGGTCTTCTCCGAGACATGCGGGGCCAGCAGTACGCTCATCAGGCGCTCCTCGTTCATTGCAGCCACCCCTCGATCGCCTTCAGCGCATCCTTGGTCACCACCACGTCCTTGTGCCTGAACAGGCTGACCGGGTCGATGCCTTCCACCTCGGTCACCTCGACGTGCGGCAGGTTGCGCACGGAAAGGTACAGGTTCTCGTCGGCTTGGTCGGTGATGATGAGGGCGGAGGTGAGCTTGAGCTTTTGCAGTTGGGTCACGGCCTGCTTGGTCTTGGGCTCGGTGACGGAAAATTCCTTGATGACGTGCAGGCATTCCTGGCGGATCAGTTCCGAGAACATGCTGGCATAGGCTGCACGCACCATTTTCTTGTTGAGCTTTTGCCGGTAGTTTCGAGGGCGTGCGGCAAAGGTGACTCCGCCGGAGCGCCACAGCGGGCTGTTGGAGGTCCCCGCCCGGGCACGCCCCGTGCCCTTTTGTCGCCAGGGCTTGGCGCCGCCGCCGCGCACGTCGCTGCGGCTCTTGTTCGCCTTGGTCCCGCTCCTGGCTCCTGCCAGGTAGGCCGTGATGGCCTGGTGCACCAGGGGTTCGTTGAAACTGCGCGCAAAGATGTCATCGGATACCGTGACTGAGGACTTGGTGTTGGCGATGGCGAGTTTCATGGCTGCTGTCCTCAGGCCTCTTCGGTGTCCGCTTTGGCCGTATCGTCCGCCTCGCCATCCTGTGCCGGCAGGTTAATCTCCCCGGCGTGCACGGGGCGAATCATGACGTCTCCACCCGGGGCGCCTGGCACCGCACCCTTGATCAAGAGCAGGTCCTTGCCCTCGTCGATCTGCACGACCTTCAGGTTTTTCGTGGTCACGCGGACATTGCCCATTTGTCCTGCCATCTTCTTGCCCTTGAAGACGTGTCCCGGGTCCTGGCACTGTCCGGTGGAGCCCAGCGCACGGTGTGATAGTGAATTTCCGTGCGTGGCATCCTGCATGCGAAAGTTGTGGCGTTTCACCGAGCCCGCAAACCCCTTGCCCTTGGAGACGCCCGACACCGCCACCTTCTGGCCGACGGTAAAGAGCCCCACGCCCAGTTCCGAGCCCACCTGCAGGGTCTCGAGCTGTTCCCTGGCCGGCCTGAATTCACGCAATCCCCGGCCTGCACGAACGCCCGCCTTGGCGAAATGGCCCGCGGTCGGCTTGTTGACTCGTGAAGGCTTGACCTCGCCGTAGGTGACCTGCACGGCATCGTAGCCGTCGTCCTCATGGCGCCTGACCCGGGTGATGCGGTTGCCGGGCACGTGCAGAACCGTCACCGGCACAGACTCCCCTGCCTCGGTGAAGACACGCGTCATACCCACTTTTTTTCCTACCAATCCCAGAGACATTTTTACCCTTTCGTACCGTACAAGGCTTGCAAGATTTTTACTTGACCGGATAACTGCGACCCGGCATGGGTCCCCCCAGGCCGGGTCGCAGGTAATCAAACATTATCCCAAATATCAGAGTCTTAGAAAACCACTTTCTTCACCTGAATCTACCCAAATCTTCTAGTTCAATTTGATCTGGACATCCACCCCGGCAGCCAGATCCAGCTTCATCAGCGCATCCACGGTCTTGTCCGTGGGCTCGACGATATCCATGATCCGCTTGTGGGTGCGGATCTCGTACTGGTCACGGGCATTCTTGTCCACGTGCGGCGAGATCAGCACGGTAAAGCGCTCTTTCTTGGTGGGCAGCGGGATCGGTCCTTTCACCCTTGCCCCCGTGCGCTTGGCCGTTTCCACGATTTCGCTTGCGGAACGATCGATCAGGCGATGATCAAACGCTTTCAGGCGAATCCGGATTGTCTGTCCCGAGGTTGCCATCGTTCAGGTTGCCCAGTCGCTCGTACTACTCGATGATCTTCGAGACTTTTCCGGCCCCGACCGTGCGACCACCCTCACGGATGGCAAAACGCAGTCCCTTTTCCATGGCGATCGGTGCGATCAGCGAAACCGTCATCTGCACGTTGTCGCCCGGCATCACCATCTCGGTGCCGCTCGGCAGATCCACCGCGCCGGTGACGTCCGTGGTACGGAAGTAGAACTGCGGGCGATAGCCGTTAAAGAACGGGGTATGCCGGCCACCTTCTTCCTTGCTGAGGATGTAGACCTCGGCCTCGAACTTGGTGTGCGGGGTGATACTGCCGGGTTTGCACAGCACCTGGCCGCGCTCGACCTCGTCACGCTTGGTACCGCGCAACAGCACGCCGACGTTGTCGCCTGCCTGACCCTGGTCCAGCAGCTTGCGAAACATTTCCACGCCCGTGCAGGTCGTGGTCGTGGTGTCGCGAATGCCGACGATTTCAATTTCATCCCCGACCTTGACGACGCCACGCTCCACGCGCCCGGTCACCACCGTGCCTCGCCCGGAGATCGAGAAGACATCTTCCACCGGCATGATGAAGTCCCCGTCAATGGCCCGCTCGGGCTCAGGAACGAAGGCATCCATTTCTTCCACCAGCTTGACGATGGAAGGAATGCCGATGTCCGAGGTATCCCCTTCCAGGGCCTTCAGGGCGGAGCCTGTAACGATCGGTGTGTCATCGCCCGGAAATTCATAGGTCGACAAGAGGTCGCGGACCTCCATTTCAACCAGTTCGAGCAGTTCGGGATCATCCACCTGGTCCGCCTTGTTCATGTATACCAGGATATGGGGTACGCCCACCTGGCGTGCCAGCAGGATGTGTTCACGTGTCTGGGGCATCGGGCCGTCCGCGGCACTGACCACCAGGATGGCACCGTCCATCTGCGCGGCACCCGTGATCATGTTCTTCACGTAGTCGGCGTGACCCGGGCAGTCCACATGGGCGTAGTGGCGGTTTACGCTCTCGTACTCGACGTGAGCCGTGGCGATGGTAATGCCGCGCTCACGTTCCTCCGGTGCATTGTCGATCTGGTCGTAGGTCCTGTACTCGCCGCCATGGGTCTCACCCATGACCTTGGTCATGGCCGCCGTCAGGGTCGTCTTGCCATGGTCCACGTGACCAATCGTGCCGACGTTGACGTGCGGTTTGGTACGTTCGAACTTCTCTTTGGACATCTTTCTCTACCTCTTGAAATATCTTAATGACAATGCTTCGGCTTAGCCATTCTTTTTGATGATCGCATCGGCAAGGTTGCCTGGGACTTCCTTGTATTTGTGGAACTCCATGGAATAGGTGGCACGTCCCTGGGTCGCCGAACGCAGGTCCGTAGCATAGCCGAACATCTCAGCCAGCGGGACCTCCGATGAAATCACCTTGCCCGAAGGGCTGTCCTCCATGCCGCCCACCATGCCGCGCCGACGACTGAGGTCTCCGACGACGTCGCCCATGTGCTCCTCGGGAGTCACCACCTCGACTTTCATGACGGGCTCGAGCAATACCGGGTCAGCCTGGCGGGCGCCATCGCGAAAGGCCATGGAACCTGCAATCTTGAACGCCATCTCGGAGGAATCCACATCGTGAAAGGAGCCGTCGTACAGCGTCACCTTGACGTCGACGACCGGGTAGCCCGCGATCACGCCGTTGAATATGGCTTCCTTGACGCCTTTTTCCACGGCCGGTATGTATTCCTTCGGTATTACGCCGCCGACGATCTTGTTTTCAAACTCGAAACCGTCTCCCGGGGTCTGCGGCTCGATTTTCAGGTACACGTGCCCGTACTGTCCGCGTCCACCGGACTGGCGCACGAACTTGCCTTCCTGCTCGACATTCCTGCGGATGGTCTCGCGGTAGGAGACCTGCGGGGCGCCGACATTGGCTTCCACGCTGAATTCGCGTTTCATGCGGTCAACGATGATGTCGAGGTGCAGCTCGCCCATGCCGGAAATGATGGTCTGCCCGGACTCCTCGTCCGTTCGCACACGAAACGAAGGGTCTTCCTGGGCCAGCTTCTGCAGGGCGATGCTCATCTTTTCCTGGTCCGACTTGGTTTTCGGCTCGACGGCCACCGAGATGACCGGTTCCGGAAACTCCATGCGCTCGAGGGTAATCGCGTCATTGATGGCGCACAGGGTCTCGCCCGTGGCCACGTCCTTCAGACCGACGGCCGCCGCGATGTCGCCTGCGCGGACTTCCTTGATCTCTTCACGCGAGTTCGAATGCATCTGCAGGATCCGCCCGACCCGTTCCTTCTTGCTCTTCACCGGGTTGTAGACGGTATCTCCCGAGTTCAGCACCCCGGAGTACACGCGGAAAAAGGTGAGCGTACCCACGTAGGGGTCCGTGGCGATCTTGAACGCCAGCGATGCGAACGGCTCGTCATCCGAAGAGCCGCGCTCCACCGTGGTGTCCTCGCCGTTCTCCGCGATGCCCTGGATGGCCGGCACGTCGGTGGGCGAAGGCATGAATTCGATGATGGCATCGAGCAGCGCCTGCACGCCCTTGTTCTTGAAGGCCGTGCCGCACAGGGCGGGCACGATCTCGTTGGACAGGGTGCGGATTCGAAGCCCCTTGCGGATATCTTCCTCGGACAGGGTGCCGTTCTCGAGGTAGTGCTCCATGATCTCCTCGGAGGACTCAGCAGCCGCCTCGACCATCTTGTCATGCCACTCCTGCGCCTCGGCTTTCAGTTCGTCGGGAATCTCGGCTTCCTCGAAGGTCGTGCCCTTGTCCTCTTCGTTCCAGTAGATCGCCTTCATCTTGATCAGGTCGACCACGCCCTTGAAGTTCTCCTCGGCGCCAATCGCGAGCTGGATCGGCACGGGGTTGGAGCCCAGCCGTTCCTTGATCTGGCCGACCACGCGCAGGAAGTTCGCGCCGGTGCGGTCCATCTTGTTGACGAAGGCCATGCGCGGCACCTGGTACTTGTTCGCCTGGCGCCACACGGTCTCCGACTGCGGCTCGACGCCGCCGACCGCGCAGAACACGGCGCAGGCCCCGTCGAGGACGCGCAGCGAGCGCTCCACCTCGATGGTGAAATCTACATGGCCCGGGGTATCGATGATGTTGATGCGGTGCTCGTCGAACTGCTTGTCCATGCCGTCCCAGAAACAGGTGGTCGCCGCCGAGGTGATGGTGATTCCGCGCTCCTGTTCCTGCTCCATCCAGTCCATGACGGCTTCGCCGTCGTGCACCTCGCCGATCTTGTGTGAGATGCCGGTGTAGAACAGGATGCGCTCGGTGGCCGTGGTCTTGCCGGCATCGATGTGGGCCATGATGCCAATATTGCGATAGCGCGAGATCGGTGTTTTGCGTGCCACGATAAATTCCTGGATCGAAGGACTACCAGCGGTAGTGTGAGAATGCCTTGTTGGCCTCGGCCATCCTGAGCGTGTCCTCACGCTTCTTGATCGCCGCGCCTTTCTGTGAGGAGGCATCCATCAGCTCGCCCGCGAGCTTGTTGATCATGGATTTCTCGCCGCGCTTTTTGGCCGCATCGACGATCCAGCGCATGGCCAGGGTCGTCTGTCGCACGGGGCGCACTTCCACCGGCACCTGGTAGGTCGCACCGCCGACACGTCGGGACTTGACCTCGACGAACGGGCGCACGTTCTCGATCGCCTTCTTGAAGATCTGCAGGCCTTCCTGCCCGCTCTTGCGCTGCACGTTGTCAAATGCCTGGTAGAGGATTTTCTCGGCCACGGACTTCTTGCCGTTTTTCATCAGCATGTTGACGAACTTGGCCACCAGCTGATCCCCGTACTTGGGATCATCCAGGATCTTGCGCTTGGGAACTTCTCTTCTGCGTGACATGGCGAGACGGCTTCAGTAAACGGAACAATCAGGACTTGGGTTTCTTGGCACCGTATTTCGAACGCGCCTGCATGCGGTCCTGTACGCCCTGGGTGTCCAGGCTGCCGCGCACCGTGTGGTAGCGCACGCCGGGCAGGTCCTTGACACGGCCGCCGCGGATCAGCACCACCGAGTGCTCCTGCAGGTTGTGGCCTTCGCCGCCGATGTAACTGGTCACTTCAAAGCCGTTGGTCAGGCGCACGCGGGCCACCTTGCGAAGGGCCGAGTTCGGCTTCTTCGGCGTGGTCGTGTACACGCGCGTGCACACGCCGCGCTTTTGCGGGCAGCTGGCAAGCGCGGGAACGTTGCTTTTCTCCACCTTGCGCTTGCGCGGTTTTCGCACCAGTTGATTGATTGTCGTCATAAAATTTCTATACCTGAAACAAACAACAGGCCGATGAAACATCGGCCTGTGTTAGCCGCGAAATTGTAAAAACCATCCGGCTTGCTGTCAAGCCAGCCTTTCGCTCACTCAGCGCCCGGTGCGGCCCCGACTTCCTCGCTCTTTTCCCCTGCCGCAGACAGTTCCTCGGCCAGGGCAGCCTCGACCTGTTCCTCGGCCGACAGCTCGCCTTCCTCCGCATCGCCCGCTTCCATCTCGGCCAGGAGATCGCGCCGGCGACCCTCATGGTAGGCCAGGCCCGTGCCCGCCGGGATCAGGCGCCCGACGATCACGTTTTCCTTGAGCCCGCGCAGCATGTCCTTGGAGCCGCGCACCGAGGCCTCGGTCAGCACCCGGGTGGTCTCCTGGAAGGAGGCCGCCGAGATGAACGACTCGGTCACCAGCGAGGCCTTGGTCACACCGAGCAGCACCGGCTCGAACCGGGCGGGTTTCTTGTCGTCGGCTTCCATCTTCTCGTTGATCTCGAGGGCGCGCGATTTCTCCACCTGCTCGCCCTGCAGGAAACTGGTGTCGCCGGGATCGGTGATCTCCGCCTTGCGCAGCATCTGGCGGGTGATCACCTCGATGTGCTTGTCGTCGATGTCCACGCCCTGCAGGCGGTAGACGTCCTGGATTTCCTTGACCAGGTACTCGGCCAGCTCGGTGACCCCGAGCAGTCGCAGGATGTCGTGCAGGCTCAGCTCGCCGTCGACGATGACCTCGCCCTTCTCCACGTACTCCCCTTCGAAGACGTTGATCTGACGCCATTTCGGGATCAGCACTTCCTTGGATTCGCCGTCCTCGTTGGTGATCACGAGACGCTCCTTGCCCTTGGTGTCCTTGCCGAAGGAGACGATGCCGGTCTGCTCGGCAAGCACCGCAGCTTCCTTGGGCTTGCGCGCCTCGAACAGGTCGGCCACGCGCGGCAGACCGCCGGTGATGTCCCTCGTCTTGGAGGACTCCTGCGGGATCCGCGCGATGATGTCGCCCACGCCGACGGTATCGCCGTCGGACAGGCTGATGATCGCACCGGGGTGCAACGTGTAGTGGGCCGGTTTCTCGGTGCCCGCGAACTTCAGGGGCTTGCCCTTGCCGTCCAGCAGGTTGACCGCCGGTCGCAGGTCCTTGCCCGCCGCGGGCCGGCTTCTCGGGTCCAGCACGATGGCGGAACTCAGGCCGGTGACCTTGTCCGCGAACATGTTGACCGTCACCTGGTCTGCGAAATCGACCAGCTGGATCTTGCCGCCGACCTCGGTGATGATGGGCCGGATATGCGGGTCCCAGGTGGCGACCGTCTGCCCGGCTTCCACCGCATCGCCGTTGTTCACGGAGATCGATGCCCCGTAGCTGATCTTGTAGCGTTCCTTCTCGCGGCCCTGTTCATCGACCACGCTCAGCTCGCCCGACCTCGATACCGCGACGTTGTGCCCGTCCTTGTGCTTCACGAGCTTCACGTGGTGCATGTCGACCGTGCCGGAGGACTTCACCGTGATGCCACTGGTGGAGGCCGCGCGGTTGGCCGCGCCGCCGATGTGGAACGTGCGCATGGTCAACTGGGTGCCGGGCTCGCCGATGGACTGCGCGGCCATCACGCCGACGGCCTCGCCGATGTTGACCAGGTGACCGCGCGCCAGGTCCCGGCCATAACACATCGAGCAGACCCCGTAGCGGGTCTCGCAGTTGATCGGGGTGCGCACCTTGATCTCGTCGATGCCCAGATCCTCGAACTTCTTGCACCAGCCCTCATCGAGCAGGGTGCCGGCCGGGATCAGCACGTTCTTGCCCTTGGCATCCATGACGTCGGTGGCCACCACGCGCCCGAGCACCCGGCTTTGCAGGGTCTGCACCACGTCGCCGCCCTCGATCACGGGTTTCATCACCATGCCGTCGGAGGTTCCGCAGTCGTTCTCGGTGACCACCAGGTCCTGGGCGACATCCACCAGGCGCCTCGTCAGGTAGCCGGAGTTGGCGGTCTTGAGCGCGGTATCGGCGAGTCCCTTGCGCGCGCCGTGCGTGGAGATGAAGTACTGCAGCACGTTCAGGCCCTCGCGGAAGTTCGCGGTGATGGGGGTCTCGATGATCGAGCCGTCCGGCTTGGCCATCAGGCCGCGCATGCCCGCCAGCTGGCGGATCTGTGCGGCCGAGCCCCGCGCCCCGGAGTCGGCCATCATGTAGATGGAGTTGAATGATTTCTGCGTGATCGTCTCGCCTTCGGCGTCCTCGACCTCCTCGTTGCCCAGCCGGCTCATCATGGCCTGGGCCACCTGTTCGTTGGTGTGCGACCAGATGTCGATGACCTTGTTGTAGCGCTCTTCCTTGGTCACCAGGCCCGAAGCGTACTGGGAGGCGATCTCCTCGACTTCCTTCTCCGCATCGCCGAGGATCGACTGCTTCTCTTCCGGGATGACCATGTCATCGGCGCAAAACGAGATGCCGGCGCGGGTGGCGTAATTGAAGCCCGTGTACATGAGCTTGTCGGCCAGGATCACGGTGTCCTTGAGGCCGGTGCGCCGGTAGCACTCGTCGATCAACGAGGAGATGGCGCGCTTGTCCATGTCGCGGTTGACCAGCGCAAAGGGCATGCCTTCCGGCAGCACCTTGGAAAGGATCGCGCGCCCGACGGTCGTCTCGGTGACGCGGCGCACGGTCTCGAGGCTGCCGTCCTCGCCCTCCTCCACGTCCTTGATGCGGATCTTCACGCTGGCATGCAGGCTGACGGCGTGGCTGTCGTAGGCGCGCTGCGCCTCCTCGACGTCGGCGAAGGACATGCCGGCGCCGGGCTCGTTCACTTTCTGGCGCGTCAGGTAGTACAGGCCGAGCACGATGTCCTGGGACGGCACGATGATCGGGCTGCCGTTGGCCGGTGAGAGCACGTTGTTGGTCGACATGATCAGCGCGCGGCTTTCCAGCTGGGCTTCCACCGACAACGGCACGTGTACGGCCATCTGGTCGCCGTCGAAGTCGGCGTTGAACGCCGTGCACACCAGCGGGTGCAGCTGGATGGCCTTGCCCTCGATCAGGATCGGCTCAAACGCCTGGATGCCGAGGCGATGCAGCGTCGGTGCGCGGTTCAGCAGCACCGGGTGCTCGCGGATGACTTCCTCGAGGATGTCCCAGACCTCGGGGCCTTCCTTCTCGACCACCTTCTTGCAGGCCTTGATGGTCGGGGCGATGCCGCGCATGTGCAGCTTGCTGAAGATGAACGGCTTGAAGAGTTCGAGCGCCATCTTCTTGGGCAGGCCGCACTGGTGCAGCTTCAGGGTGGGACCGACGACGATGACCGAGCGCCCGGAGTAGTCCACGCGCTTGCCGAGCAGGTTCTGGCGGAAGCGGCCCTGCTTGCCCTTGATCATGTCCGCCAGGGACTTCAGCGCCCGACGGTTGGTGCCGGTGATCGCGCGCCCGCGCCGCCCGTTGTCGAGCAGCGCATCGACCGCTTCCTGCAGCATGCGCTTTTCGTTGCGCACGATGATGTCCGGGGCGTTCAGCTCCAGCAGGCGCTTCAGGCGGTTGTTGCGGTTGATGGCCCGGCGGTACAGGTCGTTGAGGTCCGAGGTGGCGAAACGCCCGCCGTCGAGGTGCACCAGCGGGCGCAGGTCCGGCGGCAGCACCGGCAGGACGGTCAGCACCATCCACTCGGGCTTGTTGCCGGACTCGATGAAATTCTCGGCGAGGCGCAGGCGCTTGGACAGGCGCTTGAGCTTGGCCTCCGAGCGGGTCTCGGTGATCTCCTGGCGAAGGGTCTCCACTTCCTGCTCCAGGTCCACCTGCTTGAGCAGCTCGTAGATGGCCTCCGCGCCCATGCGCGCATCGAACTCGTCACCATAGGTCTCGATCGCCTCGAGGAAGGCCTCGTCCGAGAGCAGCTGCTTGTGCTCGAGGCCGGTCATGCCCGGGTCGATGACGATGAAGGCCTCGAAATACAGCACGCGCTCGACATCGCGCAGGGTCATGTCGAGCAGCAGGCCGATGCGAGACGGCAATGATTTCAGGAACCAGATGTGGGCGACGGGGCTCGCCAGCTCGATGTGGCCCATGCGCTCGCGGCGCACCTTGGTCAGCGTGACCTCCACGCCGCACTTCTCGCAGACCACGCCGCGGTGCTTGAGGCGCTTATACTTGCCGCACAGGCATTCGTAGTCCTTGATGGGCCCGAAAATCTTGGCGCAGAACAGCCCGTCACGTTCCGGCTTGAAGGTACGGTAATTGATGGTCTCGGGCTTTTTGACCTCGCCGTACGACCAAGAGCGGATCATGTCAGGAGAGGCCAAGCCGATGCGGATGGCATCGAAATCGACCACTTCCCCCTGGTTCCTCAACAAACTGATCAAGTCTTTCATAGTCTTCCTCGTACCCTTTGCCGACCGTGATGGCCTTGCAAGCGTGCAGTCCTCGTTACGTGCCCGGTATCCTTAATACGCCCGGATCAGGCTTCCTGCTCGAAATCGATGTTCAGTCCCAGCGAGCGAATCTCCTTCATCAGCACGTTGAAGGATTCCGGCATGCTGGCATCGATGCTGTGGTTGCTGTCGACGATGTTCTTGTACATCTTGTTGCGACCCATGACGTCGTCGGACTTGACCGTGAGCATCTCCTGCAGGGTGTAGGACGCCCCGTAGGCCTCCAGCGCCCAGACCTCCATCTCCCCGAAGCGCTGGCCGCCGAACTGCGCCTTGCCGCCGAGCGGCTGCTGGGTGACCAGGCTGTACGGCCCGGTCGAGCGGGCGTGCATCTTGTCGTCCACCAGATGGTTGAGCTTCAGCATGTACATGTAGCCGACGGTGATCTTGCGGTCGAATCGCTCGCCGGTGCGCCCGTCCCACAGGTACGTCTGCCCGTCCTCGGGCAGGCCGGCGAGTTCCAGCATGCGCTTGATCTCGGATTCCTGGGCGCCGTCGAAGACCGGCGTGGCCACGGGCACGCCCTTGCGCAGGTTGCCGGCCAGGGTTCCGATCTCCTCGTCGCTGAATTCATTGAGCTTCACCGAGATGCCCTCGTCCTTGTTATAAACTTCATTCAGAAAACTTTTTAACTCCCTGACTTTTCCGGAGTTATCCAGGATCTTTCCGATCTTGAGGCCCAGTCCCTTGGCTGCCCACCCCAGGTGCGTCTCCAGCACCTGGCCGACGTTCATGCGCGAGGGCACGCCGAGCGGGTTCAGGACGATGTCCACCGGGGTGCCGTCCTCCATGTGCGGCATGTCCTCGACCGGCACGATCATGGACACCACGCCCTTGTTGCCGTGGCGCCCGGCGACCTTGTCACCCGGCTGCATGCGCCGCTTGACGGCGAGGTAGACCTTGACCATCTTCAGCACGCCCGGGGCGAGATCGTCGCCCGCGGTAATCTTTTCCTTTTTCTCCTGCAGGCGCTTGTCGAAGGACTCGCGCTGGCCCTTCAGTTGCCCGGAGAGTTTTTCAAGTTGTGCGGTGACCTTCTCGGAGCGCATGCGGATCTCGAACCAGTAGTCGCGGTCCAGTGCCTCCAGGTAGGTCTTGGTCACCTTGGCGCCGGCCTTGAGGCCTTCCGGCCCGCCCGCGGAGACCTGGCCGGTGATCAGGCGCTCCACCCGGCTGTAGATGTCGTCCTCGTAGATGCGCAGCTGGTCGTTCAGGTCTTTTTTCACCTGGTCGATCTCCGCTTCCTCGATCTGCAGGGCGCGCTTGTCCTTGCTCACCCCGTCGCGGGTGAACACCCGCACGTCGATCACGGTGCCTTCCATGCCGGAGGGCACGCGAAGCGAGGTGTCTTTCACGTCCGAGGCCTTCTCGCCGAAGATGGCGCGCAGCAGTTTCTCTTCCGGGGTCAGCTGGGTCTCGCCCTTCGGGGTGACCTTGCCGACCAGGATGTCGCTGGGGCGCACCTCGGCCCCCACGTAGACGATGCCCGAGTCATCGAGCTTGGCCAGCAGGTTCTCGCTGACGTTCGGGATGTCCGCCGTGATTTCCTCGGCGCCCAGTTTCGTATCCCGTGCGAAGCAACTGAGCTCCTCGATGTGGATGGTGGTGAAGCGGTCCTCCTCGACGACGCGCTCGGAGATCAGCACCGAGTCCTCGAAGTTGTAGCCGTTCCACGGCATGAAGGCGACCAGCACGTTCTGCCCGAGGGCGAGCTCGCCGAGATCGGTCGAGGGCCCGTCGGCCAGCACGTCGCCGCGCTCGATGATGTCGCCGGGGCGCACAAGCGGCCGCTGGTTGATGCAGGTGTTCTGGTTGGAGCGCGTGTACTTGGTCAGGTTGTAGATGTCGACCCCGGGCTCGCCGGCCTCGGCTTCATCGTCGTTGACCCGCACCACGATCCGCCCGGCATCCACGGTGTCCACCTCACCGCCGCGCCTTGAGACCAGTGCGGCGCCGGAGTCGATCGCCACGACGCGCTCGATGCCGGTGCCGACCAGGGGTTTTTCCGCGATCAGGGTGGGCACGGCCTGGCGCTGCATGTTCGAGCCCATCAGGGCGCGGTTGGCATCGTCGTGCTCCAGGAACGGGATCAGGGAGGCCGCGACCGAGACGATCTGCTTGGGCGAGACGTCCATGTATTCGACCTCGTCGCTCGGCACCAGCGAAAATTCGTTTCTATGGCGCACCGAGACCAGCCCGTCCAGGAACCGGCCGCGCTTGTCCAGGCGCGCGTTGGCCTGGGCGATGGTGAACTGGCCTTCCTCGATGGCCGACAGGTACTCGATGTCCTCGCTGACCTTGCCGTTGACCACCTTGCGGTACGGGGTTTCCAAGAATCCGTAGTCGTTGGTGCGGGCAAAGATGGCGAGCGAGTTGATCAGCCCGATGTTCGGACCCTCCGGGGTCTCGATCGGGCAGACACGCCCGTAATGGGTGGGATGCACGTCGCGAACCTCGAAGCCCGCGCGCTCGCGCGTCAGGCCGCCCGGGCCCAGCGCGGAAATCCTGCGCTTGTGGGTGATCTCGGACAGCGGGTTGTTCTGGTCCATGAACTGGGAAAGCTGGCTGGAGCCGAAGAATTCCTTGATGGCCGCGGCCACCGGCTTGGCGTTGATCATCTCCTGGGGCATCAGGCCCTCGGACTCGGCCAGGGTCAGGCGCTCCTTGACGGCGCGCTCGACACGCACGAGACCTACCCGAAACGCGTTCTCGACCATTTCCCCGACACAGCGCACGCGCCGGTTGCCGAGATGGTCGATGTCGTCCACCATGCCCTTGCCGTTGGGGATGTCGATCAGGGTCTTCATGACATCGAGGATGTCGTCCTTGCTGAGCGTCCCGGAGCCCGAAATCTCCTCGCGGCCGACGCGCCGGTTGAACTTCATGCGGCCTACCGGCGACAGGTTGTAGCGTTCCGGTACGAAAAACAGGTTCTGGAACAGGTTCTGCGCCGCATCCTTGGTCGGCGGCTCGCCCGGTCGCATCATGCGGTAGATTTCCACCTGGGCCTCGAGCTCGTTGGTGGTGGTATCAATGGCGAGCGTCGAGGTGATGTACGGGCGCCGGTCGATGTCGTTGGTGTACAAAAGCTCCAGCACGTCGACGGACGACTCCAGGATTCTCTCGACGTTCTCCTCGCTCAGCTCGTCGTTGGCGCGGCACACGAGCTCCCCGGTGTCCGTATCCACCAGGTCCCTGGCCAGCACCTTGCCCAGCAGGTACTCCACCGGGACCTCGAGCTTCTTGATATTGGCCTTCTCGATCTGGCGCACATGGCGCACCGTGATGCGCCTTCCCGCCTCGACGATCACCTTGCCCCGGTGGCGGATCTCGAATGGTGCGATCTCGCCGCGCAGGCGCTCTGGAATCAGGTCCAGGATGAAGCCGTTGTCGGTAATGTGAACCGTGTTGGTATCGAAGAAGATGGAGAGGATCTCCTCGCTGCTGAACCCAAGGGCACGCAGCAGGATGGTGGCCGGGAGCTTGCGCCGGCGGTCGATGCGAACGAACAGGCAGTCCTTGTGATCGAACTCGAAGTCCAGCCAGGAACCTCGGTAGGGAATCACCCGGGCCGAGTGCAAAAGCTTGCCCGAGGAATGCGTCTTGCCCTTGTCGTGGTCGAAGAACACCCCGGGGGAGCGGTGCAGCTGGGAGACGATGACACGTTCGGTGCCGTTGATCACGAAGGCGCCGGTGTCGGTCATCAGCGGCAGCTCGCCCATGTAGACTTCCTGCTCCTTGACGTCCTTGACCTTCTTGGAATTGGCCGGGGCCTCCTTGTCGTAGATCACCAGGCGCAGCAGGACCTTCAGCGGCGCATGGTAGGTGAGGCTCCTGAGCTGGCATTCCTTGACCTCGAACGGAGGCGGCTCGAGGCGGTAGCTGACGTACTGCAGCTCGACGTTGCCCGAGTAGCTGACGATGGGAAAGACCGACTGGAACACACCGTGCAGGCCGGCCTCCTCGCGTTCCTCGTCCGTGCGGTCGTCCTGCAGGAAGCGCCGGTACGAGGCGAGCTGGATCTGCAGCAGGTAAGGTGCGGTCAGGATTTCCGGTCGCTTGCCGAAATCCTTGCGGATTCGTTTCTTGCTAGTGTAGCTGTATGCCATCGAGATCACCCCGTTATCAAAACGCGCATGCAAAAGGACCCGGCAGCGCCGGCAGGCGCTGGCTGGTCCGTCTAGGGATTGGGTAGAGCAACGATTACTTGAGCTCTACGGTCGCACCGGCTTCTTCAAGCTGCCCCTTGATTTCTTCGGCCCCTTCCTTGGCCACAGCCTCCTTGAGCGTGGAAGGAACCCCTTCGACCATGTCCTTGGCCTCCTTGAGGCCCAGCCCGGTGATGGCGCGCACGACCTTGATGACGGCGATCTTGTTGTCGCCGAAGCCGGTCATGACCACATCGAACTCGTCCTTCTCGGCTTCGGCCGCCGCCCCGCCGTCGGCTGCCGCCGCAGGTGCGGCCACCGCCGCCGCAGACACGCCGAACTTCTCTTCCATGGCCGACACCAGATCAACCACGTCCATGACGCTCATCTGCGAGATCGTCTCAAGAATATCTTCTTTCGTAACTGCTTTCGTAGCTGCCATTGTCATCTCCTAGTCAAAACAAAACCCAAATACATCAGACCCAAAATCTTTCACATACCTTGCAGAATACCGCCGCTAACCCGCAGCTTCTTTCTGCTCACGCACGGCTGCCACGGTCCTCACCAGTTTTCCGTGAGGTGCCGCCAGGGTGCGGACAAATTTCTCGATCGGTGCCTTCATCACGGCCATCAACAGCGCGATAGCCTGCTCCTTGTTCGGCAGGCTGGAGAGCTTCTCCAGCGCGGAGGCCTCGAGCAGTTCGCCGTCGACGGCGATCAGCCTTACGGCCAGCAATTCATTTTCCTCGGCGAAGTCCTTGGCCAAGCGTGCGGCTGAACCCGGGTCCTCCTGTGAGAACATCAGCATCAGGGGTCCTGAAAGTGCCTCGCTCATGCATTCATAGGACGTGCCTTGCAATGCGCGACGGGCCAGCGTGTTCTTGATCACCCGCAGGTAGACCCCCTGCTCTCGTGCCTGGGCACGCAGCCCGGTGAGCTCGCTGACCGTCAGGCCCCGGTACTCGGCCGCGATCACGGAATGTGCACGGGCCGCCACCTCGGCGACTTCGCTCACCACTTCTTTCTTTTGTTCAATTCGTAATGCCATTCCTACGTTCCCTGAGATTCAGCGTACAACGGTTGAGATCCAATCACCCTGCCTTAGGTCAACACGGCCTGGTCCACCTGCACCCCGTGGCCCATGGTGGATGAAACGGTCACCTTCTTGATGTAAATGCCCTTGGCGGAGGCCGGCTTGGCCTTGACCAGGGCTGCGAGCAGCGCTTTCAGGTTCTCCTCCAGTGCCTTGGTCTCGAACGTGACCTTGCCGATCGTGCAGTGGATCAGCCCGCCGCGGTCGGTCTTGAAACGCACCTGTCCGGCCTTGGCATTCTCCACGGCACCGGCCACATCCGGTGTGACCGTCCCTACCTTGGGGTTGGGCATCAGCCCGCGCGGGCCCAGGATCTGTCCCAGCTGCCCGACCACTTTCATGGCCTCCGGGGCTGCGATGGCCACGTCAAAATCAATCTGTCCCTTCTTGACCTGTTCTGCCAGATCGTCCAGTCCGACCAAATCCGCGCCTGCGGCTTTTGCGGCCTCAGCCGGCTGCCCCTCGGCAAACACGGCCACCCGGACGGTCTTTCCGGTGCCATTCGGGAGCACCGATGCGCCTCGCACGACCTGGTCCGATTTTCTCGGGTCGACTCCCAGCTTCACGCAGACATCCACGGTCTCCTCGAAGCGTGCCGCGGCACAGTCCTTCACCAGCTGCAACCCCTCATCCGGAAGATAGGTCTTGTCAACTCCGACCTTTTCCTGTGCGGCACGCATTTTCTTGCCCGGTTTCGCCATGTCTCTAGACTCCTTCTACTTCCAGGCCCATGCTGCGGGCACTGCCGGCAATGGTGCGAACGGCAGCATCCATGTCGGCGGCCGTGATGTCAGGCATCTTCACCTTGGCAATCTCCTCGAGCTGTGCTCGGCTGACCTTGCCGACCTTTTCCGTGTTCGGGCGCCCACTTCCCTTGTCCAGCCGGGCCGCCTTTTTCAAAAGCACGGAAGCCGGCGGGGTCTTGGTGATGAAGGTGAAGCTTCGGTCATTGAAGACCTCGATCACCACAGGCACCGGCATGCCCTTCTCCAGGCCCTGGGTCTGGGCATTGAATTCCTTGCAGAAATCCATGATGTTGACGCCGTGCTGCCCCAGTGCCGGGCCGACCGGCGGGCTGGGATTGGCATCACCTGCGGGGACCTGCAGCTTGATGAATGCTTCTGTCTTTTTTGCCATGGTTCTTCTTCCGTGCGTACTAGCCTTTTTCCACCTGGCCGAAGCCCAGTTCCACCGGGGTCGAGCGTCCGAAGATCTGGACGGCCACCAGCATGCGGCTCTTCTCGTAGTTCACTTCCTCGACCACGCCATTGAAATCGTTGAACGGCCCGTCGGTGACACGGACCACCTCGCCGGGCTCAAACAATACCTTGGGTTTGGGCTGATCCACCCCTTCCTGCATGCGCTCCTTGATGTTCTGCGCCTCTTTTTCGGTGATCGGGGCAGGCTTTTCGGTGGACCCGCCGATGAAGCCGAGCACTTTAGGGCAATCCTTGACCAGATGCCAGGTGTCATCATTCATCTCCATCTTCATCAGCACGTAGCCCGGGAAAAACTTCCGTTCACTGCGCCGTTTCTGGCCTTCTCGCATCTCCACGACTTCCTCGACCGGCACCAGGATCTCGCCGAACTTGTCCTGCATTTCGAACCGCTCGATTCGCTCCGCGAGCGAGCGCTTGACCTGGTGTTCAAACCCGGAATACGCATGCACCACATACCAACGCATCGCCATCAGTCAGCCCCTACCGGATCACCAGCTGGATCAAAGAAGAGAGTCCCCGGTCCACCAGCCACAAGAAAAGTGCAAGAATGACAACGACAATGAGGACCACGGCCGTGGTCTGCACGGTTTCGATGCGGGTCGGCCAGACCATCTTGCGCACCTCGGTGCGCGCATCCTGCATGAAGCCTGCAAACTGGCGGCCCTGCTCCGTCATCAGGGCAATGACCGCTGCCAGCACGATGGCTGCCACGATGACCAGGACCCGGTACAACAGCGCCAGATCGGCGAAGATATAGAACGCGAGCAGGCTGGCCCCGACGATCCCGGCCGATACGGCCAGTTTCACGGTATCCATGCTGCTCGGAGTCGCGTCAGCTTTTCCCGCCATGTGCCTGCCTAAAGTTGCAACCTGTAGATGTGTAGCCCTGGACCGCATCCGTACTGGCAGGCCAGGAGGGAATCGAACCCCCAACCTGCGGTTTTGGAGACCGCCGCTCTGCCAATTGAGCTACTGGCCTTCACTCAGTACCTTGCAATTGCCAAACAACTAAGTATATCGAGATTTCAGGGCGTTTGGAACAGCTATCTGCGAAAGATCACAGCCTCCACGGGCGGCCCGGAGTCACGGGGCCGTCTACGGGGTGAGCAAGCTTTCCAGCAGGCCGAGATCGATGCAACGGCTTGGGCCCAAGCTTCCCCTGAAAGCGGTGGCAGGCGCATCCGGCTCGCCCAGGTGGTCCACCACGAGATCGGCCCCGCTGAAATCATGGGTGCGGGTGTACTGGCTGACCGTGATCATCGTCTTGAGTCCGGCCCCGAGGGCGGCCCTAAGCCCATTTTGCGAATCTTCGATCACCAGGCATGCACCAGGGCCCACACTCAGTTCCTGCAGGACATGGTGATAAACATCAGGGGCAGGCTTTTTTCTCGGAACCACATCGCCTGCTGCGATTACATCGAACCACCCGGGTGCTGCCGGGTCCAGGCTCGTCTCCAGAAGAGTAGTCACATTGCTGTGAGTTGTCGTGGTCGCGATACCCAGCCGGATGCCAGCACCGCGCGCTTCCTGGATCAGGCGCTTTACGCCCGTGCGTAACGGAATTTGACCCGATGACAATGTCTGGTGAAATTTGCTGGTCTTAACTTGATGAAGACTCTCTATGAAATCAGGCAGGCAGTTCAATGTACTGAACGCAGGAGAGTAGTGATCGACATAGTGGCGAATGCGTTCTTGACCGCCCGTAACCGCAAGTAATTCGTTGTACAGTTCGGGTGACCAGTGCCAACTCAACCCCTCCCGCCTGAAGGCGTGATTAAATGACTGACGATGGGCTTCTTCCGTCTCGGCAATAGTACCATCCACATCAAGTATCAAACAAACTGGTTTCAAGTCGATTAACCACATCTACAAGTCTGAATATGGATTCTAGTTTGATGATCTATCGTAGCAACTCACCACAGCCATCCTTACAAAAAGCCGCTAGAACGATAGATGCCGATGTACAGCTTGCTACACACCTTCAAAAAAATTAGCCAGCAGATTTTCGGCACAGGTCATAACCGGACTTGGTTAATTAGGCATGCTACTGTTATATAAACGTATTGCTGAGGTCTATTTTCTCCATATAGCCAAACATAAAACCATCACGTTTAATTTTCGTGTCTTCTACTTTCATTCATCTATCCTCCTGCATAAACATCCTTAATAGTGCTGCATTATTACTGCCTTCAACCAATGCCTGATCAAATGGATCCCAGGCATCAGCGTTTTAGCACCCTGTTGAGCCTTTTCAATGCAGCATCGAAAACTAGGCGTCGACCTACATCAGTTTGTGTGTGAATAGATTCAACTGCCGCTCGGGAGACAGGGCCTGTTCACAAAGAATTTGTAGTGAAAGGATACCCAGTTGTTTATATCTCATGTTTATGACAGACGCTACACAAAGGTATTGTGTATGAACAAAATTTATCATCTGTTAGTTGGAGCGCGGCGTATATAGCAAATTTGTGATGGGTTGCGTCGCATTTTTTCAAAACTAAATTTTTAACGGTTGTGTTTCGCTATCACATTTAGTGCTTGATAGAATAATACTTGGTGAATTACTTAATGGATAATGTTATTTGACTTATAAGCTTAAACACAATGCAAGCGGTTCAATGGCCGGATATATTTACCAGTGTCGTGTAGCACTACTGCTAGGTTTACAGATGGCAAAGAAAAAGCCAAACGGCCATATTTCAATCGAAAAGTTCGACGACATAACCTTTGAGGATGAAGATTTCTCTATTTGTCTTCAACAAACCAAGCATAGCATTAACGCAAAACCGTTGGATGATATGAGCACTGATGTGTGGAAAACGCTCAATATATGGATTGATCATCTTGCTCAAGGAATTATCACTTTCAGTTCTACTAAGTTTGTTCTCATCACAACGTCAGAAGCTGCTGAGGGTTCTGCTATGGCCTTGTTACGTGTAGGAGCAGACCTTGCAGACAGAAAACTGTGCCTTACACTTTTGCGTAAAGCAGCGTGCTCATCAAAAAACCAAAAAACGGCAGAAGCCCGAACTGCATTTCTAAAACTCACTGATGAACAGGCACTAACTCTTCTCTGCCAGATTGAAGTCCTTGATAACCATCCGAACCTAATTGATGTGATGTCTGATATTGAGGGCGAGATCATTTTACTTGCACCTATGAACGCAGCTAAAGCTGCATCTTATTTGGAAGGTTGGTGGCTTAGTGTAGTTGGGAAAAACTTGGTCCAAAATGGAAATGATTCTATCCCTGTCCAACATATCATCATGAAAGCTAACGAAATTGGGAAACACTTTAGCAAACAGTCTTTACCCATAGATGATCCTCAGAAGTTAGGTGTTAAAGGTTATTCTGGTGACGATGAGTCCGAAACTTTCGTCCGCCAAATGCGTACTGTTGATCTTCCTGACAACATTGTAATACGAGGTGTACGTGATTATTACCGAGCATTTGCTCAGCGTTCAAAATGGGCCAGAGAGAATTTGCTGCTTGATTCTGAACTGAGTGAGTACGATACAAATCTTCAAGATAGATGGGAACGGAAATTCGATGCAGATTTAATGTTAACAACTCTGTCTACAGAACCGGAAAAGAAATTATTTGGGCGGAAACTATGCGTATGGGCATGTCAGCAATCAATTCCTATCCGCAATGTCGTTGAGGCTTGGATTACTTCGGGTTCTTTCCACAATCTTGCTGACCGTCTACAGATTGGATGGCATCCAGATTTCAAAACAATCTTTAAAATGAAATCGTCTGATGATCCTTCTTGATACTTGGGATTTGAGGCCTACAGAAGAGGCCAACTTGTTCAATCCTGCTTTTATTGGTTCATTGATCTATGAGTTCGTCAAGGAATTCCAAAAAGGCAAGCCTGATGGGGTACCGCTTACTTATGTACCAATTGCGTTAGCAACTTCACTGCACCGCAAGACACGTAGTCGCCTTCCGTCTTCAACGATTACATCACTCTATCAGTGGGTTCAAGACAATGAAGATTTATTGATTGGATTCCACGAACGTACCATAGGACTACTTCCTTACATTCGTGAGGCAATCAGATTTGCAATGCATCTACGAACAATTCAGTTTGGTGACGGACATCTAATTCAAATTGGCGAAGTGCGAGCACATTTTTCTGCATCATATTTGCGCAATACCACGGAGGAAGTATCTGATGCAATTAAAAGAATACAATTTATCGCCCGCTGGCTTTCAAAGTCTGGGTCGGAAACTTCTATCCTAGCATGTTGGGGTATAAGACCATGAGTTTCACTATTTCAGCAATTGTTCTTTACAGCAAAAAGCGACAAATGCGTGTTCTCAAATTCAAAGAGCATGGCCTAAATGTCGTTACTGGCAATTCAAAAACAGGAAAATCCGCAATTATCGATATAGTTGACTACTGCCTGGGACGCGGTTCGTATAACGTTGCTGAAGGTGAGATCAGGCGGAAGGTTTCGTGGTTTGGTCTTCACCTATCTAAGGATGGAGACGAGGTATTTATTGCCCGAGATAATCCTGGTCCAGGCACATCGACTGGATCAAAGGTGTATCTGCAGCGTGGAAAGATCGACACATATCCATCTGTGGATGAATTATCAAAGAACACGACAGCTAGTAGTCTTAGTAAATTCATAACAAAGTTTGCAGGTATAGTTGAAAACGAGCATCGGCCACCTAACGAAACCCGGCTTCCACTAAGCGCAAACATCAAACACGCCATATGGCTTTGCTTTCAACCACAAGGGACGGTTGCCACCAAAGATCAGCTGTTCCATCGAATGAACGAACAACATTTACCGCAGGCTCTGAAAGATACGTTTCCTTACTTTCTTGGCACTGTTGACGAGAAGCACTTCAGATATCTGGCTGAATTGGATCACCTTACAGAAAAGCTGCAATTGCTAACTGCACAAGAAGCTAAACGGCATCAAGCCATAGAGCTCGTTCGACACCGCATTACACGCATAGTAAATGAAGGCAAAAGGCTGGGCTTAGTTGCACAAGACTACCAAGCTATCGATGACAGTATATTTGACTATCTAGCCACAGTAGCCAGCACTCAAGTTGATGCGCCAGCTATTGTGCAAGATTTTGGCGAGACAATCCAAAATCTGCGAGCAGAGCAATCTTCCCTTCAGGCTAAGCTTTCTGAGTTGAATCAAGACATCCGTGCAGCAAGATTATTTCTTTCTACGCAAACAGACTTTACCAGAGAAGCTAGCGAACAATCAGCCCGACTCAAGACTATAGGGCTTTATAAAGAAGGTGATGGTGACCAAACTTTTTGTCCTCTTTGCTGTTCGAAATTAGAAACTCCTACACCTAATGCTGAACAAATTACGGAGTCACTTCGTAATGTTGACAATCTTTTAGCTACGGCACATCTAGAAAGCCCGCATATCCAAAAACATATTGCCCAGTTGAGCAGCTTAATCGAAAAGCTGACAAATGATCTAAAAGAGGTTCAACAAGAACTAGCCTATGCAGTTTCAGAAAACGAAAAAACTCATGCGGTTCAGGATCAGTTAATTACCAGAGCCAAGTACCTCGGAAAGCTAACAGACTTTTTAGATACTGTTCAGCCTAGTGAAGATGCAGCCGATGCAAAGGAACAAATCGAGGAACTAGAAACACTGATACGGGGTGTCCGCAAGAAATTGAATTCTGAGGAGACTGTTTCTAGAATGGAGACATTCCTAAATTTAATTGGTCAGCGCATGACAAAATACTCCCTTCAGCTTAACCTTGAGCATAGCGGTAGTTCTCTGCGCCTAGATATCAAGAGACTTACAATTGTAGCAGACACCGAAGATGGACCAATCCCACTCAGCAGGATGGGCAGCGGTGAAAATTGGGTCAGTTACCACGTTCTTGCACACCTTGCTCTCCATTGGTGGCTTCGCAAACGTAAGCGTCCAGTACCTGCGTTTCTCATACTTGATCAGCCAACGCAAGCTTACTATCCACCCGACTGTGTGGAAGGTGGCCTTGACCAGATTGAGAGAAATGCTGATAAACTCGCAGTCCAAGCCTTATTTAAGTTGATGCACACTGCCTGTCAGGAAATCGAAAAACCGTTTCAGCTAATTGTTGTTGACCATGCACACCTTGATGAAGATTGGTTTGAGCAATCGATAATCGAAGAATGGCGTGGTGAAAAAGCTCTTGTCCCCCATGACTGGACCAGCGCTTGATCTGCTTAAATTATTAGTTACCTAATAGCAAGCATTTGGTAACCCTCTACTCATAACGCACATGTACATATGCATGGCGTAACCCATATAGTTGGGAGAATCAGCCCGCATTGTATTGCCTTCGTGGACCCTCAACTGATACACGTGACTTCGCTGCAACAGGATCAGGGAGGTGAGGCCAGCAAAAATTTCTTGCCTGGTAGAGCACTCCTCTATGGGCATTTTCCAGATAGGGATAGTTCGTGGTTTCCCACTCTTAGATCAACTAGCTTTAATCTAGAGGCGAGTGCCCTGAGCAGTTCAGCCTGGTTGATGCTTAATGCCCCTTCGCACCTGAATCCGAAGAAGCGCTGCAGTCCGAGGATCATGCACACACGGACATTTTCGAATTTCTTTGGGCGCACTCGGACTGTTTGAATGCATGACCGGACTTGAACATTAGATCTGGTTTATTAATTTCTATGATCTTAAAGTAGTTTTTGTGCCGACAAAGGTAAGTCTGCCTTACAAACCTGATCGAAGCCTCGTGCCCCTAGGCCTCTATAAGGCCATTGCATTCGGCTAGAATTTTGCATGAAATTACCAATTGCTGCTTCAAAGATGTCGTCTTGCCCTTTTCCAAACCCTGCTTGACCCCATCACTCTGGATTTGTCGAATAATCTACAGCAGCTGCTTCGTCATCACCAAGTTGCCAACGCACAGAAGGCCTACCAAGGTAATAGCCTTTCCGTGGAGCACCCACAAATCTCCAAAATCAATTTCAGCCTACAATACATTTCCTGATGACAGTTAACCATTCGATGATCTCGTTACAGGCTTCACCATCGTCATTTTTGTACGCGCCCCTTGCCCGAACTTCATCTGCTGTCATGTGGCTCATAACATGTGCTGTGATAATTTTTTTAATTTTATTTTTTCTCAACGGCAACTCTTCCCCTACGTGGTCAAAGGGGTTGAACTCCAGATTATTTCCATACTTATCTTTGGCTGCCTGTAGAGCGGTAGCAAATGCATTTTCTATATCGCCATAGTCCAGGTCAAAATCAGCGTCAATCAAAATTCGATTGTTTGATATGCGTGCTACTGCTTCGACATTCATATAGTTCTCAATTTCACGTTTCCGAGTGAGGAATGCCTTGTAATTAGGACGACCGTTGAGAGTATCAATCCTATTAATTTTGTCGTCTGGCGGCTGATTCTCCTCTGCTGTTCGGTCTGAATCGCAAATGAACACTTGTGGGATATTTAGCCTATCCAGATAACGACGCTCCACCCAATCCTTCAGTGTAAAACCACCACCTATCACCCAAAAGATGCGTTCTAGATCAATTCTGTCAATGTCACCAGCATTGACCAGGATATTTGAAAGCGAAATTAGTGCATCTATATCTGTTGGACCTTCAACTACGACTGCAACTTTTACAGACTCCTCTTGAGCCGCTTCAGGCAACACACCCAACGTTTGAGCAACTTCATCAAATATCTCTTCCGTTCCAGCACGTACCCGCAACTCTTTGGTCAAGGGATCATTATCAATAAAACGTAGACTATCAGCTGGTAACAAGCCTGCTAATGTCGGCACATGTGTCGTAATCAAAACCTGATCACCACCTTTTGAAACTTCGCATAACGCTCTGATGATGCTTTCCTGGTTATCAGGATGCTGTGATGTTTCTGGCTCTTCTATGGCATAGATGACAGGGACTCCCTGGTCAACTTCAGCAACCCGCTCCTGCCGAATTCGAGTTGCCTCTGCCTGAAAAAAACTGAGAAGTACTAAACGACGCACTCCAGAGCCGCGCTTGTTTATAGGTATGCCATCGTCACTTTCCAAATCGAGTTTAAAAACGCTTTCCCATTTCGGCTTACTGAAGGATGGTTTTAGAGCCGAAGCTAGTTCCATATCAGGATATGCGTCTTTCATATGATCCAGTGTTCGTGTAGCCGTATCCTCCAGCATCTTCCTGACCTCATTTGAGACTTGCTCCAGACTGGCATTGGCACCTGCTAGCGCTTTCTGGACAGCCAGCTTCATTGGACTCTGCGCCTCTGGGTCCTGTGCGAGGCTTGCTCTATCAGACCGGAATAATGAATAGATTGGCAAACTACGCCTGATAGCTTCCCACACATTCTTTGCATCTTCTTTATTCAACTGGACTTCCATTTCTGCCAGTTTCAGATCATCAACTGCAGCATATAGTGCCTGGCGCATAGAAGGGTTATTGTTTAGCTGGCAGTTAGCCTCTAACCCCGCTTCCTTTACCAGTTTCTTCAGATCAGCATTTTTCTTTTCAAGCAAATTTGTAACACTCTGGGCAGATGGGTGCATCGCACACGCAAACACCTTAGGTGCTGATGCTTTTGTAGCAGAGCAGTTGTAGACCTTGAGTATTTCAAGATCTCCATCCGTATTCAGCAGCATTTCTTCTACCAGCGTAGTTTTTGCTCCAGCATCAAGGTCGAGTACATCTGGCAAATTTTCAAATACCGCACCGATGCGAACGTTTGTAGCATCTCCACCCACGCTGGCATCTCTTGGGTCAATTTTGACAGTCCCACCTTCAAAGAAGATATCAAGAGCATCCAATATCGTGCTTTTACCCATATCATTTCGGCCAATAAGGGCGGTTAACCGATCAATGGGAACCACAGTTTTATTTCTGTATCTTCGAAAATTTTGAAGAATCACAGCTTTAAGTTTCATCATGTTACCTATGAGAGAGAGTATTTTTGAGGCAACACTAACGACGAACTGGAGTGTAAGAACTTACTGCCTTTCATGCGAAAGGATAGAAGCATTGTGAGTTACTGTTTCCCAAATACTCTTTCATCCTTGCAACACATAACAACCGTGCTGTAGGTAAATCGACCTCAAATAGATCTAGTGGCTCAGAGCTGAAGACATCTACCTTAATAGCCAGCCTCAAGATGCTCCAGCATGATATGTCAGTGCAAACGTCGCATCCGATAGCCATCTCCGAAATGACTCGTTATCACTGAATTGCTTGAACAACTGCGTGTCGTCTTGCACAAGAGCTGTCATAGCACGCTCCAGGGCCTTGTTATGTTCTATACGAGCATTCTGTTCGTCTGAATGTTCCTGTGCGTTTTGATAGGCATTGTCCGCCGCAACCTTTGACGGGATTTCTTCGGTTATCAACCGACGTACCCGGTCACTGTCGACCCACTCTATGTTTCCAAAAAGATCATTGAAGTCGTTCAGAATGTTAGACAGCAAATCAATTTCCGGTTCGCTGCTGCTTCCTCCGCCGCTGGTAGGGACTGGTCCGATCTCTGCATCTTCATCTGCAAGTTTGAGCTCTATTGCTGCTTGTTTTTCGACCCGATAACTGTCCATATCAATGATTTCGAGAATCCCTTTGGACAGATCTTTCTCTTCAGGTGCTGGCAATTTAGGAATCAGGAAATTAAGAAAGATCGACAGCTTCTCCCACTCCCTATTGTTGTAGGGCAGGATTGATGCAAGGAACCCATATGTGCGGGCAAATGCCTTGGCCTTGCCCTTGAAATCCACCTGTCCATCCTCATCAAGTTGGTTCTTGTAAACAGCTACACACTTATCAAGAATCGGATCAAGAGTATCCCGGTCTGCTCCACCAATGTAGAGCTTGCTCAACTGGTCTACGTGCTCAGTGGCATAGACCTGATAACCGTCCAGTATCGCTTTAAGATCATGCAGTTTATTCGGATCGGTTTCCTCAGCCAGAATGGTAGTGCGGTAATAATCAGAAAATGCGTCCTGGACCGTCCCAACCCCGTTCATAAAATCAACCACACAGACGTCATATTTCCCCGGGTGTGCACGATTCAGACGAGACAGCGTCTGTACAGCCTTGATGCCGGACAGTGTCTTGTCTACGTACATGGTGTGCAGTAATGGCTCATCGTAGCCAGTCTGGAACTTGTCTGCACAGATGAGAATCCGATAAGGGTCTTCCTGAATCTTGTCAGCAATGTCGACTGAAGGAAAACCATTCAGGGAAGCTTCCGTGACTTTCGCGCCTCCATATTTGTGTTCCCCGGAAAACGCAACGATGGCTTTGTAGGGACTTTTACGTTCTCTCAGATACTTGCTGATGGCATGGAAATACCGGATGGCCCGCTCGACCCCGTTGGTCACCACCATTGCCCTAGCCTGCCCCTTGACCTTTTTGAGTGCGATGACCTGGTCAAGCAGGTGATCCACCATAACCTCGGCCTTGCGCTTGACTGCGTGCTCATGGCCTTCTACATAGCGGCGCAGTTTCTTTCTTGCACGTCTGGCATCAAACGAAGGATCTGCCTCGACTGTCTTGACCAGCCTGTAATAGCTGCTGACCGGTATGTAGTACTTGACCACATCCAGAATGAACCCCTCCTGTATGGCTTGCTTCATGGTATAGCTGTGAAAGGGTTGGTGCTTCACGGTCCCGTCTGGCTGGGAGCAAGGGTCACCAAAGATTTCCAGTGTCTTGTTCTTGGGCGTAGCTGTAAATGCGAAGTAACTGGCATTCGGCAACATTTTTCGGCCTTCCATGATCCGGTTGATCTGGTCCTCGAATGTCTCATCCTCACCTGCTTCCTCTCCCTGCGCAAGTGCCATGGAAAGTGCCGCTGAGGTCTTACCTCCCTGGCTGGAGTGGGCCTCATCAATGATGATGGCAAACTTCCGTCCGCGGTGTTCGCTACCGATCTCATCCAGAATAAAGGGGAACTTTTGTACGGTAGAAACGATGATCTTTTTGCCGTCTTCGATGAATTCCCGCAGATCACCGGAACGCTTCGCGTGTCCTACTGTCGCATTAACCTGGGCAAACTGCTTGATCGTATCCTTGATTTGCTTGTCTAGAATACGACGGTCGGTCACGATGATGATCGAGTCAAATATCAGTGCGCCATCTTTTTCCAGTCCGATGAGCTGGTGTCCCAGCCAAGCAATCGAGTTGGACTTGCCACTGCCTGCAGAATGCTGGATCAGATAACGTTTACCCGCACCATGCTGCCTCGCAGCCTCAAGCAATTTCTTCACCACTTCAAGCTGATGGTAACGCGGGAAAATCTGTGTTCTTTTCTTCCTGCCTGTCTTTGGGTTCTTTTCCTCGACAATCTGAGCATAGTTTTCAAGGATGTTGGTTAATCCGGCCGGTGTCAGGATGCGCTTCCACAGATAGTCGGTCTTGAGACCTTCCGGGTTGGGTGGATTGCCGGCTCCATCATTCCAGCCCTGATTGAACGGCAGAAACCAGGAATCCTTCCCCTGTAAACGGGTACAGAAACGCACCTCACCGTCATCTACAGCAAAGTGGGCCACGCATCGGCCAAACTGGAACAGCAACTCCCGTGGGTCACGGTCCCGCTTGTACTGCACCTCTGCATCCTCTACGGTCTGCTTGGTCAGGCTGTTCTTCAGTTCAAACGTAAAGACTGGCAGGCCGTTGATAAACAGTCCCAGATCAAGAGCCAACTTAGTCTCGTCCGCACTGTAACGAAGCTGACGGGTGACACTGAAGCGATTCTTTGCATTGCGCTCAATCGCCAGGGGATTGCCCGGTGAAGGTGTACCGTAGAAAAGATCAATATGGATCGGACCGTGCTTAATGCCCTTGCGCAAGACATCGATCGTGCCACGCTTTGTGATTTCACCCTGCAGCCGGGCCATGAATTTGTGGCGCACCGGACTATCACTGTCCAGGTCCAGCCTGTCTGCCTGTTCAAGCTGAGTGGCTTTCAGAAATGCACTGATTTGAAAAATATCCACCGCATATCCGCGGTCATAGTCTTTCAAATCTCCACCTATCCATCCCGTCCCTCCGTCACCCAATTTGGAGGACCGCCCCGTCATGGCAGAGACGATCAAGTCCTCAAGGCCTTTCTCAGTAGTATCAGTAGTCATATCCAGTGTTCTATCAAACAACGATCAAATAGACTGGAATACTTCCTCAGCATCTAGACCAGTCCAAAATAGCAGGTATGTTCGGTGTCGACGCTCAGCAGATGCGCCATTTATAGCAATCTTCCCGTCATCGACGGCCTCTTTCAACAGGCGTAGCAGCCAACTCTCAAGATCGATACCCCAGAGCACATATCCGTGTGCTTTACCGTTCAAAGCTGCAGCTTTGGAAAGCGCAGAGATATATTCACTGATTTCCTGTAGATCCACCTTGCTGCGCTTGAATTCCACCCGCCCCACTTCACCAACTTGATGGCACAGTTCCAAAACCAAACTGGTCAGATATTCTGCGGAAGGAGCAATGCTCAAGAAAGCCTCCCTCTGACAGCACGTTCAGAATCGTAAATCAGATTTTCATCACCGATCTGGTCATCAATATTTTCAATGGCTATAGGTTCATTTGTCTCCTGAGGAAGCTTAGTTGCTGCCTCACGAACATCAAGCTTGCCTGTGACAACATCGCTTATCAGACGTTTACTATATTCGCAGAGCAGTTCAATCTCTCGTTTTGTTCGAGCAATGGCTTCATCTATTTTGGAAGATGTCTGGTCTAAATAACGGACAATCTCAGTTTGCTCTGAAAAAGGTGGTACAACAACTTTAAATGCTCCTAACTTGGTCTCGGCAATGGCTGGATAAACGACTCCTACAGAGTCGGCTGTAACCTGGTCAGTAAAGGACTCACTCCGACACAAGTAGTTAACAAACTTTGGCCACGTGCCAGGTTTCGGCGTGAGTACTGCGAAGCCTGTTGAAGCAATAAGGTCGGATATACCTTCTTTTGCATGCCATACAGCCTTCAAATAAGTCCTCACTGTAGAAACAATTGTATCTCCCGATTGGACAACACGCCTTGCTCTCGATGGTGAATCCCGAAAACGCATTTGCTCTAGCTGAGTTGTGATACGGCCAGGTTCAACCGATCCAATGTCTACATAATTAAAGGTGTAATCTGGGTCTGTAGTGTCTGATAGAGTGTTTTGATTCATTAACACCCAATGCTTGAGCCTTTGTAAATCCCAATGTGCTGGGACTACCCCAAGCCGCTCTACTTCAGAGTCCTTATACGCTGGATAAGGCTGGCCGGTACGGACGTCGATTTGTCCGGTGACAGTTTGGTGAATGATGGCTTGCTTTAACTCTTCCAGTAGCACGACCAGTTCCCTCTTCGCCCGAATCGTCCGCTTCAGCCGTCTGTCAGCCCAATCCAGAAACCGCACAATAGTCGTCTGCTCATCATACGGAGGAACTAGCGCCTCGATACGCCCTAGGTCGTCGGTGTACAGGCGGAGGCGACTCTCCACAACCCCGGTCGATAGCGCCCTGATTCGCACCTTGTAAGCGGGTGAGCGCAGAAGGTTGTGGAAATACCAGGGGTGCAGATCATGGCCGAATCGGTAAACACAGTAAGCTGGGCTCGTGATCCCCTCGTATCGCGAGACGCCCATGCTTCCATTCCATGCAAGCATGATATTAATAACCAAGTCGTTCGGTTCAACACGTTTATATCCAACTAACGAGGCGGCTCGCGTGTCGGGCTCTTCAAGGCCGTCAGTTCGGTGTCGCTTGGTGACGCCAGTGTATTGCGAGATGCGGAGCAACTGCTCCTTACCAGACGTTGATCGCGAGTCGATCTCGTGCACGACGTATTTCATTCGCCGTACCCGCCAATTTGACGGAATCTCCCCGAGCCATTCAACTCCAGCAGGGCGGTATTCCGGATATGGTTTGAGGTTGGTGATTCGTACGCCCTTTTTTTTAACGCTAGGATTCGCTAAAGGAGGAGATTCTTCCACCACCTGCTCATTAAACAATAAAGACTGAACCACCGTGGGGCTATCGACACGTGTATACGACTTCTGTGCAACAGTCTGTGTCGTCAACCGATCCATCTTTGCAATCTGGGTTGCAACAATCCCGATTGGCCTACCGCCAAGTAAGAAATTTGAAATAGCAGGCGGTTGTACACAAGAGAGCGATTCGTGACTTCCCGCTTTAATCGCTTCTCGCAACTCCATTAGCAACCGCCCAAGAACGTTCATACCGACCAGAGTGTTGTCGTCAACCGGCTTCGCGCCCCAGAAGTCATCCTTGCGGGATTGCTCAACGATAGGCTGGTTGTACGTCTCGAGCAAAAGCTCGCTGAACTTTCGCCAGTTCTGCGCTAGCTTCACATGCAAGCACCAGCGCATGATCTTCACACGGACCTGGTCCCAGTCAGCACGTGAATTCTTACGATGCGGCTTGCTCTTCATCTTTGCTGTCATCGGGCTTCGCTGCTCGATGATCAAACGTTGAACGTCTGGAAGATGGGGAAAGCGGCAAGCCTGGTAGAGGGCCTCAGACGAGAAGATATGCACTCCGTTCACGTGCAGCGGAAATCCTCCAGCCATATTGGAAAGTCCCCCGAATGCTTCTTTTGTCTTAAGAAAAACGACGCTGTTTGCACGGTCGTAGGACCGTATCTGACGTGCGTCTTGGATATCAGAAGAAGACATCGGGATTGTCTGCTTATGCGTAGGTTTTGCGTGGTAGCAAGGGATACCAATTTCTAAACGGATGCCCTGGGCCCGCGTTAGCATCGCCCCACCAAAGCGCAAGTGGAGCGTTGTTCGGGCAGTTGCGGAAGGTCACGAGCATTGAACCGAAACCAAGGCCAAACGGACTGAAGCCTAATGGTCGAAGTACTCGTTTCGGGTTCCTACTGAATGAGCGGATACGCATTCCTGCAAGCAGCAACTCCTTCTCCAAGAGTTGGCGGCCCGCTTCTGAGGAGAAGACCTCGTACTCAAGTTTTGCACCCGGTTGGCGTGGTTGGAACGGGAATTTTTTCTCCTCAGCTACATAAGCAAGCAACGCCTCATCCTGAGGAAGTTCAGCCGGCCAAAGCACTTCAGAGGCATCGCGGTACTTTTTTCGATTCTCAAGTCGGATGGCGGCCCAGCATTGAAATTGTATCTCCTTCCCAGCATCGGCTGCCACTTTCTTGAGTCGCTCAATACACTGCCACTCACCAAAACGATGGGTCGCGATCACCAGGATGTGAACTTTCGATCCCGCTGGAGCAGCATCTGAGATCCATTGCGAAAGATCTGTTCCAATCCGCCCGCCACTAAAAAGTACGTCGTCGAGGTATATGTACGCACCACCTGCCGAACCACAATTATCCAGATCCAATGCGTATTGCTCCTTCAGTGCCTCGGCAAACAACTGTCGGATCTCGCTTTGGCTGTGACCGTGCTGTTGGATGTCGAGAAAATGCGCTGCTTTCCAGAACTCACTAGGGTCTTTGCCTGCTAGATTCGCGTTGTTAGTTTGGTTGGCGAAGAAGTGGCGAACTGCTTCTCTTGTGAAGTACGTCTTCTCCAGCACATGGTCCAGCTCAGTCAATAGCGGGACCTGCACATCAGCATCAAACTGCCTGACCCAGCGCTCAACATGGTCCGGAGTGGGCGTGGGGAGATCACCGGCCCGGTAGTCCTGAAGCGTATTTGCTATTGAACTCAATAGATCTCCCCACTCGCTCATGGTGCGCTTCTTCCAAGTATGTAATCAAGCAATCCCTCGCCTTCTTTCTCGATAGCTAGGATGTCAGAGCGAATCTCTTCAAGCGTTCGCATAGGCTGAGGCTTGTAGAAATAGCGGTTGAAACTGATCTCGTATCCGATCTTAACATTATCGGCTTTGTACCAAGCATCAGGAGCATAGGGCAGCACTTCTTGCTGCAAAAAAGCTTCGATGCCACCTTCTTTCAGAAGCGGGATTTGTTCGGTATCGCGCAAGTCTGTATCAGGCTCGTACTCCACCACAGAAGACTTGCCGTTAATCATTGTCTCTAACAGGCCATGCAGTGGATTGGGCTCGGTTCCCCGCTTATGAATCTTTCGAATAACTGGTGGAGCTTCTTGACTTCGTGTCCCGTGCTCTTTGAGTTGCTTGATTTCGGCTGCCTTATATACGCGCTCGGGATCCGTATCCTGAATTCGAAGCGGCCGTTCAACAGTGACTTTCCAGTAACCAAAAGTGGTATTGTCGAAAATCTTGCTTTGCTTGGTCTCATCGAAGGCGATAAAAGTTTCGCAGATACGGGTAATGTCATCCTTGCCCAGTTCACAATTCTTCTTGCCAAGATTCTTACGCAGGGGCTGGTACCAGCCGGTCGCGTCAATCAACTGCACCTTGCCACGACGGTGATCCGGCTTGCGGTTGGTTAGCACCCAAACATACGTGGCGATACCCGTGTTGTAGAACAGGTTGAGAGGCAAGGCCACGATTGCTTCAAGCCAGTCGTTCTCGATGATCCAGCGACGAATATTGCTCTCACCCTGGCCAGCATCACCAGTAAAGAGTGAACTGCCGTTATGCACTTCAGCGATGCGGCTGCCAAGCGGCGTGTGATGCTTCATCTTGGCAAGCTTGTTGGCAAGAAACAGCATCTGTCCGTCGCTTGACCTGGTGATCAGCGAAAACTCGGGATCGCCGCCGTGTTCGATGACGAATCTTGGATCGCGCATGTCCTTCTTGCCGCCCATGCGTTCCAGATCGCTCTTCCAACTCTTGCCATAGGGCGGATTGGAGAGCATGAAGTCGAATTCGCGAGCTGGAAAAGCATCATTGGCCAGCGTGGAATGCTCCGGACCCCCTACGATATTGTCCGCAGCTTCACCTTCCCCCTTCAGCAACAAGTCGGCCTTGCAAATGGCATAGGTTTCCGCGTTGATCTCCTGCCCGTAAAGGTGAGTCGACACTTGCTTGCCACGTTCGTTTGCCAGCTCATGCAGTGTGTCTTCGGCCAAGGTCAGCATGCCACCCGTGCCGCATGCACCGTCATAGAGCAGATAGGTTCCCGACTCGATTTCATCAGCAACAGGAAGGAAGACGAGTTTTGCCATCAGCCGAACCGCATCGCGAGGCGTCCAGTGTTCTCCCGCCTCCTCATTGTTTTCCTCATTGAAGCGGCGGACCAGCTCTTCGAACACCGTACCCATAGCATGATTATCCAGACCAGGGTGCTTGATCGAACCGTCAGATCTCTTTACGGGGTTCGGACCCAGATTGATATCCGGAGACAAGAACTTCTCGATCAAGGTGCCCAGTGCATCTGCCTTTGACAAGCGAGGAATCTGGTTACGAAACTCAAAGTTCTCCAGAATGTCCTGCACGTTCGGCGAGAAGCCATCGAGATATGCTTCAAAATCAACCTTAAGCTGCTGCTGACTGGCACGGGCACGCAGGTCGCGCAACGTGAACTTGGAAGTATTGTAAAAGGCCTGCCCCGTAGCCTGACGCAAAGCTTGATCCTGATTGACGATCCCAGCGTCATCGAGTGAAGCTTTCATATCCAGTACGACCTGCTTAGTTGATTCCAATTCCACATCCAGCCTGCGCAGTACCGTCATCGGCAAAATAACATCCCGATACTTGCCACGAACATACAAATCGCGCAACACATCATCCGCGATACCCCAAATAAAATTCGAGATCCAGTCAAGTTGAGAATTGTCCATGATTTGACTTTGGTGGTTTCAGAAAGGGAGATTTGTAAGGCAAGAGGCTGCATCTTACCAAAGATTTTCTTGTCCTTGCTTTTAGCTTAACTTCGTCCCCACAATATTATCGCCCAAGGTAAACTGCCGTCACCTGCTCCCGCTCATGCCCCAGTTCCTTGCTAATGATCAGCCTGGCTTCCCGATCCTGTTCTCGCTGCTCCTGGCTTAGGGATTTTCTGTTGAACCCACCCGTAACCGGACATTTCCAGCCAGTCAGTTCTTCATAGCGCTCCTGTGCATACGCATGGCGCAGTCCGTGCAGTTTTGAGAGTCCGGCCCGTAGCGTGCTACCCTCGTATACTCTTAAGTGCTGCACGTAGCTTCGGTGACTCGGAATCAGCGAACCGGAGCCCGCAAGGCCTCTTGCTCTGTCCATGACTTCTCTCTGCCCTTCTGATCGCACTGGAACCTTTCGTGGCTTACCACCCTTAGTCCAGCTGCCCTTGAGTCGGATATGGTCTCCCTGGTCGGCATACCTAGGTATGAACTTCATCGCCTCTTCCCTTCGAAGCCCAAAGGCCCGCTGCAGCTCCAAGTTCATGCGCACGTATTCGTCCTTGATCTTGCCAAGCTGTTCCTGGGTGATCTCCTTGGCTTTACTCTTTTTTGCGACGTAGCATCTATCCGGTATGCCATAGTGCTTGTTGGATCGGGCCACGACGTTCTGCTTGTCGATCTTTTCAGCCCACCATCGCAGCGCTGACATGCGATTCTTGATAGTCCCGATGGAGAGGTCTTTAGCTCGCCAGTGCTTCACCAAGGCCTCAATGTGCTTGGGCTTTAATGATTTGGCCTGCAAACGTCTGTAGCCGAGAGCATGCAGTTCGTTGGCAATCAGTGTCAATATCCGTTGCCTGCCCCACTGCGTGGCATAACTGCCGTCGCGGTAATGCCTGCTGAACTGTTTCAATTGGTAGTTTAGGTTGCGCATTCGTCTGTTCTCCTTTGTCTGCTGAGTGTTTCCGGTTCCGCCTGGTTGCAGGAGCGGACCACAGGCTCGTGTTACTGCTTATTAAGTGATGCGGATGGATGCCGCTGGATTGAAATATAGGTCCTGCACACAGCACGAGGCTGCCGTGACTACAAAGGCCACAGCTGTGCGCTGCACACGAAGCTTAATTGCAGAGAATCACAGACAAACCGCGAGTCATACAGGCGGATGCCTGGCGCAAGGTGGACAGGCCCTATACAGACATGCCCTGACGTTAGAATATGGACCGCAGCTTGCGCTGATGCACCGGTTACACGGTCCGGACGGTGCCTTGCTTGCCGCTGATATACCGCAGTGGCCCCGGGTACTGGACTGATACGCGAACTAGTATAGCACGTGGCCCCAATCCGCCGCGCAGAGATCGCTGATTCTGTGCAAAAATCATGACAGGTCCCTAGCTTTCCAACTGATCAAGTGCACGAGGCAACTGGCAAACATACACTTCTGCCATAAATCGACATTCTGAAAGGCTAAGACTCTCTAGCCTAAGTAAAAAATCCAATAAGTAGATACATGAGTTGATTATTACGACATTATATATCCTTATAGGAAGTATATTTATGAATATATCTACTAAATTACTATATATATATCCTTTAATATAGTCTATATTGTACCTACTTTCGATATTGGAGTGCTTTTATGTCAGATTCAATAGATTTTATCAATCCTCAGTCTCTCAAAGCCGTACGAAAACGACGAAAGCTAAGTCAGCAGAAACTGGCTGAAAAGATTGGTTGTACTAAAGACACAGTCAGTCGGTGGGAGCGCGGCAAGTCACGAAAAGTGCGCTCCCATCTCTGTGGTCGCCTGTGCAAAGTACTCCGAGTGGACTGGGAAGAGCTCACTCAGCTAAATACTGAGCCCCAATTAGACTCCGGTAACTTAAAGACTAAGGTGACTATCAGGAAAGATGTTAGAGCTTCGCTACAGCTTGTGGCTAAACGGTTCAATGTCCATCAAAGTTATGTGCTTGGACTTGCGCCTCTACTGTTTCTCATCGTTGCTGAACGTAGTTTGCTGAAACGTCAGCGGAGACTTGAAGAGAGTACTTCGATATTGCAGGAGACCGAAAAAAAACTCCTCAAAAACTGTACCCACCTGCATGGCGCTATCTCCGCCTCCTATATAGTTGCTGACAACCAACTTCAAGAGGAAGCAGTTTCTCTCAGTAAAAGAGACATTTTTGGACGTACTATCCAATACGAGTATTGGGATGAAGGCGACGAAGGCCCTTTCGTCCAATTCATTCGTGATCTTTTGCAAGATCTCCCTAAGGACGCTGTAACTTCAATTGATTCTTTTGATGGTGACATGGTCGAAATATACCGGATTGCCGATGACACTCTGCGTGAATGTACAGGGATTTCCCAGGACGAAGAATCAGGTAAACATCTACTTCATTATATCCAATGTGGCTTGATCGACTTCTCCGAATGCTTACGCATCAAGCGTGATGAAACTGAAGAAAACTATCACCAATGGCTCTCAGACGAACTAGCCAGAGCCGATGAGGAATCGAGTCAAATTCTAAAGCAATTCATGGACGATGATTCTATCTCAGGCAATGCCGACACATCAGATTCACCAGATGCAAGGGGCGTACAGTGAACTCTCTTACAATTACGTGCCACGGCGAGACCAGAATGTCTCAGCGCGGCCTACGTGAAACAGACTTGGACCTCCTTCTGGAGCATGGTACTGAAATTGGACGGAACCGGATCATGCTCAGGAAACGGGATGCAGCCAGGGTAATCCGAGCCTACAAAAATCAAATTGCTAAAATTGAACGGTTAAAAGGCAAAGTACTTGTAATAGCAGATGGTCACCTTGTTACCACCTACCATCAAACAGCATCAATCCGATAAATAGTCGAAGAATCAGAAAACCATGTTCCTTTTCATGGAAATAACAGAGTAGCTAGTAGGATGCAATGGGCAGAATGATGCAGAAAGTTTTAGATTGGACGGATCATGCAATACCTAAAAATGGGCGAGAGGTCTTCCAACTTCTAATTTTAATCTTATGGACGTGGGGAATCGGTTTGCCTGTTATTCTGGTTATTTCAAAGTTTCTGTAACGAGCATTTACACTAACTCATGATCTATAGGGTGGGTGCTACTCTACTTAGCTAGCACACCAACATCCAGGTCCCTCTTTGTGAGAAGGCTACATTGACCTGAGTTATATAGAGTACATTCTTGCGATTTCTCTTACGCTATTTTTGAATCCCAAAATTCTATCAGGATGCCCAGGACCTCTTCTTGTACCCGCTTCGGGTCGTTTCATAATGTATGAATAGTGGTGTATTTTTTCGATCTTCGGCACTTGAAGTCCGATTGTTATCATGTACTTCAGGATTTTCTCCGCCTGACCCCCAAGAGCCACCAGCACCTCAGGCCTGCCAGTGTGTATCTGCTCTTGAAGCACAGGCATCCATCGTTCAGCTTGCTCTTTCCAGTAGCTTGAATCTCGTTTTTTCTTGTTCCTTTCATTAACGATCTCTGGCTCTTTAACTGCATTCGTTATATAGCACTCCCAGCCTTCATTTGATTCTGGCAACCCACGCTTTAGGCCAGCCTCGGATAGAGCCTCACGAAGCAACTTGTCACCACTGCTGGAGTTCCATTGCAGGTTCTCGGTTTTGTCTACGGATCTTCGATCAATATTTCTTACACCGTAAAGGCTGGGGTTTTCCCCAATGAACCAGACGGGACTGTCGATGTTTCCGAGTTGGCCTGTAAGCCAGGGGAAATCATCAAACCAGTCCTCAAGATTATCTCTTTGGATTATTTCCTTAATCCTTTGGACAAGTTCCAAGATGGTCACCTAATTTTTTGTGAACAGGTTGGATTCATAGCAACTAGAATTTCATGAACTCCACTCAGAGTTAACGGTAGGTAATATATTTTAACTAAAGAGCAATTACTCACATTGTAGTAGTGTATATCTCACTACTTTTCTATGTCATGCCTTCCTTTAGTTAGGACCAGTTTTGGAGATAAAACTCTCACGAGCTCAAGTCAAGCGGTCTAAGCAACTACTTAAAAGTGGTCTCGTTATTATTAATTAGTCCCTCAGAAGATAAATAGTGGCCCTAATTTAAAACGTATTCCTTTCATCCCGTACCATGGAAAATTCACGGAAATCCTCACGGACCTTAAAGATATCGACATTATTAGTCAGCCTCCCTAGCCGAGCTGCTACTTCTGCACGCGTTACCCAAGAACGAACACCGACTATCACTTCCTTAAGCTCTAATTCATCAGAGAAGGCTGCAAAATATAGGCTATTCATCTTGATCTCCTCATCCAATTCTCTAAAAACTCGATACTCTTTTTCGTATTTCCAGTGAGAGTACTTTGTAGACAAAATTTCTGCCATGAAGTCCTGGCCCTTTTCATCCGTTTCGCTTTCTTCACGCAATCGTCGGTCTACTAGTGCAAGACACTCTTTATGTTTTTTATCAAATGCCTGGCGAGATTCTGGTTGTCCGATACAGTCAACCATCTCAGTCCAAATTCTAGCTTCAAGGACCTCAAGTGAAGCAAAATAACTATCACCGGACAATCGTTCATCACAATACTTTACCCTAACAAGAAACTTATCAGGCACATCAAATCCAAGACATAACCCTGTATGTCTATTTGCGTAATGTGTCCATTGCACTGGACTTTCCCAACTTTCACTAAAACAAAGAATGCCATGCTTGGCTGACATGTCCATTTTCATCTTTTCCATAGCTTGGCGATACTTGCTGCTTGATAAATCTACGCCCATAAGTTCAAAAGGATCATTCAACTCATTAATCAAGGCGATCTTCAAGTACTTTTCTCTCAAATCCTGAAGACCATGATGTCCGTCAACAAAATGATAAACTCTCATAATTGTAATAATCAGCTTAGAGTGAGCTGTAATTCACCTAACGTGTAAAACTAAGGAAGATGAAAAAATGAGGATTGGCATACTGATCATTGGGTCATTATATTGGAATAGCTTGCGCCTAAGAGAAAAATGGCGTCAAGATCGACTCTGCCTAGATTCAAAACAATACGTCAAGGCGCCGATTCGGTATGGACGACGTTCTTTGAATTGGGGGAACTCCTATACCATGGTTTTCTCTAGGGGGCTTGACCATCATAAGCAGCAATTAGGACAAGCGATTGCTGTCCCATGTCAACGCTTTGCAAACAATTCTGAGGACCTTATAAAAGAAGCCAAACATCTTTGGGCAGCGGAGAGTAACAAGAAATATTCTACCGACGAGACCACTTGCAAAAGTTGGGGTCGTATTGTGCTTCTAGAAAATCGAAATCGTCCGATACCGGATGCGATACGTGAAGGTTGGAAAGAACACGTCGCTGCCAGTCCAAACTACAGAGAGGAATTGAGACATGCAGACAGCGAGAGTCGAGTGGTCGACAATTCTGGCGGTTTTTTAGACATTGGCTGGCCAGAAGCTGTGGATGGTTCAGTCTTGGAAATGGATATACTGCTCACAACTGCAACGAACCCAACCTTTAACGGTAGTAGAGATTACCCTCCCGCCCAAAAGATCGCTGATGCATGGAATTCTTGCGAAGACAAAACCCATATCGATTACTTCTTTAAGAACAGAGCGCACGGGATCAAGACTTTTCAAGACATCGATATCCAAAGTAGATTACAGTCCCTGTGAATTTAGATTACCTGCAGTGCCCAAGATAGAGCTGTTTACACAGGAGAACAAACTAGACTTCAAAGTATATTTATTCGATTCAAACACTCAATTGCACCAAGAAAACAGATGGGCACGTTTAAATTGCAGGAATTTACAGTTCTGATCGGCTGAAACGGAATTAGGAAGACAGATTTCTAAAGGCCATTCCCAACGAATCAATAGTAGTGTCAGAAATTTCGCCATCAGTTGTCAAAGGATATGTTGTCAATTTCTTTCGGCCTGGTGATGTTCTGAGCCAGCCAACTGGGAGAGTTATTATTTTCACACCACGGTTGAATGAATAGTCAAATCCTACAAAATCAGGCCCTCAATCGCCTTGCCATATTGAATACCAAAGTATTTGTCTGTTATCAAAAAATATACCAAGAATCTTTCCAACGAGTACGAGAAGTTTTTTGCCATGAAAGCGACAGAAGCCAAATTTCTGGAATTCCTCAAAGAGTCACACCAATTCATCATTCCGATATATCAGCGCACATACTCCTGGACCGAGCACCATTGTCGCCAACTCTGGAATGATATTTTACGCACCGGTGAAAGCGATGAGATCTCCGCTCATTTTGTAGGTTCCATCGTTTATATCAAAAAGGGTCTTTATCAGGTCACAAACCAGCCATCGCTCCTCGTGATCGACGGTCAGCAAAGACTAACTACGGTTACTTTGATACTTGAGGCTTTGGCGCGGCAACTCGGGGATAGTGAACCTCTAAAGGGTTTCTCTGCCGTGAAACTGCGCCACTATTACCTACTCAACAGCCTCGAGAAAGACGAGGACAGATACAAGCTGTTACTCACGCAGACTGACAAGGCCAGCCTCCTTGCCGTGATTCAGCAAAAATCTCTGCCTGTAGATCACTCACTACGCATCTCTGAGAACTTTGCTTTTTTTGAAAAACAAGTGAAAGCTCTTGATGGGAATCTTGGAGCACTTTGCAGTGGTCTCAACAAACTTTTTATTGTCGATATTGCACTCACTCGAGGCGAGGACAACCCGCAGCTTATCTTTGAAAGCATGAATTCAACCGGCCGTGAACTCAGCCAAGCCGATCTTATCCGTAATTTCATTCTGATGGGACTGGAACCTGACCGACAGACTGATTTGTATGAAAACCATTGGCGTCCCATGGAGGTTGCTTTTGGACAAGAGGCATACGACTCACATTTTGATTGGTTCATGCGGTACTACCTGACGTTGAAAACAGGCAAGATCCCTAATATCAAAGCGGTCTATGAAGCGTTCAAGGTCTATGCAAACACTCCTGAGATTAAGGCTTCTGACATCGATGCACTTCTTGCAGACATTCATACCTTTGCAGGTTACTACTGCGCCATGGCCCTGAATAAGGAAACTGATAAAAGGCTGGCAGAATGCTTTAGTGATTTACGCGAATTCAAAGTAGACGTTGCTTATCCGTTGTTGCTTGAACTCTACAATGACTATTCAAATAGCAATCTGAATCACACTGATTTCGAGGAAGCCGTTCGGCTGATAGAGGCCTACGTATTTCGCCGCGCCGTGTGTAACATTCCCACGAATTCATTGAATAAAACTTTCGCTACATTTGGACGATTTCTTGACAAAGATAGATATCTTGGAAGCATTAAGACATACCTGTTATTACAACAATCCTACAGACGCTTTCCTCGTGATGAAGAATTTCGGCGTGAACTTGTTGGGCGAGATCTCTACAACTTTCGTCGCATTAGCTACTTCCTGCGCCGTCTGGAGAACCACAATCGTAAAGAGCGAGTTCCGGTAGATGAATACACGATTGAACATATACTTCCGCAAAATCAGAATTTGTCTGACAGATGGAAACAGGACCTCGGGTCTGAGTGGAAGGATATACAGGAAACCTGGCTACATACACTGGGAAACCTCACTCTGACAGGATACAACTCTGAATACAGTGATCGTTCATTTGTAGAGAAACGAGATATGAAAGGAGGATTTTGTGAAAGTCCTCTAAAGTTAAACGAAGGTCTCGGTGCCTGTGAAGTTTGGAATGATGCTGCCATTAGAGGACGGGCAAACAAGCTTGCCTCAATCGCAACGAAGGTATGGGCCATGCCTCGTATAACACCTGAGGAGCTTGAATCATTTGCAGAATACTTGAAGAAACCCGCTAGTTATACGATCGATGACCATCCTAACCTTACAATAGGCGCACCCATGCGAGACTTGTTTGAAGCCTTCCGAACTCAGGTACTGGCAATCAATCCATGTGTGGCTGAGGAATTCCTAAAACTTTATGTGGCCTACAAAGCAGAAACAAATTTCGTGGACGTTATACCGTTGAAAAGGTGTCTTAAGCTGACGCTTAACATGCAATTCCATGAATTGTATGACCAGAAAAACTTGGCTAGAGATATCACAGGTCTTGGTCGATGGGGGAATGGGGATGTCAGGGTAAAGTTTAGCAGTATAGAAGAATTACCCTATGTAATGAGCCTAGTACGGCAGTCTTTCGAAAAGCAGATGGGGAATGGAGAAACGGACACGTAAGTACCTAAGAAAAACTTGGAAAGGTCGTTGATGCAGCTTAGCACTGAAACACAATCATTTACAGCATACGGTGTTGATGGTTGTCGCGCACATCATAGGTCGACAAAAGCGCCATCCTCACCCGGTGCGGACAGTGCACCAAGTCGTAAAACATGGACGCTGTTATGGGAATGCTCATGATGTAACCTACTTCCTCCTACTCCTCTCCTCTAACAACTTTTTCTAACTGTTCTACCTTTTCATCTCTTTCCTGTAACGATCCTTCTGCAACCACGCCGCTTAAAAGAATTCTTAGTACTTGTCCTGAAGATGACGCAACGTCATCGTCTACTTGATGTTCAAGTTTCTCCCAGAAAATCTGTAGCCCTGCTTTGTTCTCATCAAGAATCTACCCCAAGTTTTGATTTCGGGTCATCATTCTTAGACTTTCAGTTCTTCTGTCGACTTACTTGATACTTAAACACCTGCCCTTGACGAAATGGGCAAGTATGGCCGCTTCATGAGATGCACGAATTACCCTATCTGCAGTTCTATACCCAGAACATCAAGTTTGAAAAGCTGCAGAGTAACAATTTAGCCTAAATATCAGACCCCTGAGCACAGGCAAATCGGTTGTTTGTCGGTGCCGTCAACATGTCTTAAGTTCACGGAGGCTTCTCTTACCATGCCATTCTTACAAACAGCTTTAGTACTCTTTGGAAAGAGATCAAGTGTGTACTTATATCAAGTTTTCATCCCTTAGATGTTCTATGACTGCACTAGATGCACTTTCCCAGCTTGTTTCTAATGCCTGCTCTGTGGACATGAAGCCTTTTGGATCAGCATTCTCCAACTTCACGAACATTCTAGGAACATCTCGCCTGTAGGCATATCCGATCTCCTGATCAGTCCAGCTTCCCTGATGAAATTCATCTGTGACGAAACCAATAAATATATCCATCGTATTAAGTGCTTTAACGATTTCATTCGGCCATTGGGATCCAGGTGGAATGTCATCATGAGCCACAAAGCAGCTGGCATTCTCTTTCTCTAGAACTTGTTTGATACCAGAAACTTTAGCCCTGTCTTTCGCCTTGTGGCTTAGAAATACGCGTTTTCTCCCGTTGTAGTTATTTCCCCACAGCTTTTTCATCTCACCATTGGATAAGGATATTTGGTTCTCGGATTGCTCATAGAGCATCCTGGTAGCATACTGAAATAAATCAATATCCTTAACAGCCCAGTACGTTCTGCTTCTTTCCCATCCATCTGATATTCCTAAACGGCGAAATATTTGATCTTCGTTCATAGGTATTTTTGGGTACTCGCTCTGTAACGTGTACGTCAACTCGACATCCTTGCCCTGAATTTTAGCTGCCGTGATAGTTCCGATAATTCCTGTGACGCTAGTGCCTTCATAAGTAAATAGACATGGGAACTCCTTCAAAGCATCGAAATCAGGAATGTTTTGTTCTTTTGTATACTTCTGAGCAATATCTGAATCGGTATATTCAAAAACACGTCCAAGCGGAAATTGGGCCACACCTGCCTCGTGCTGCTCCCAGTATTCTTGAGCATAATCAAACCGTGTCAAAAGATTATACATTCCAGCCTCACGTGCCCCTTATTGAACCTATTACTTAACCACACATATATTTTGCAAAAAATGACTCATAGTATCCATTTTCAAAAATTGTTTGATGTTTGGATAAACCACCTAAGCTAATATTTGCCTACCCGAATTTCAGCCCCTCACGTAGAGACTTGAAAACTTCCATGGTGTTTCACGGTACAAAAAAGCGCAGCAAGAGTCTGTTGTAGCCCTTTCCTATGTTAAGGATTTTTCTTTCTCACATTAAATAGCATGCCAACCGGAGATTTTTGGATCCTATTACTCTCATCCGCCAAGTCCCGAAAAGATTTTGGGATATCTTTCAGTTTTGGAGCATCCAATAGTTGGTCTGCTGCAAATCCAGCAAGCCCCCAAACTGGCATCCCTATCGCTGCTGCAGTGACTTCAAGTGATCCCATTACTAACCAAGAGCCGATGTCATGACCTGCAAACTTCCATCTCTTGTCTCTCAAATTATCGATATTCCTTTGATGTTGTCGGAATGCCTCACTGATATTGTCAAATATTTGGTCTCTGCTGCGATAAAAATTGTCTGGATTAGAGTTGATAAGCTCATTCACACCATTGCCGAGAACATTCCGTATCTCATCCATTGCACCCTGTTGACGTACTTCTACAAGTGCCTCGATAGGAATATTACCGATCCATTGCATATCACTCCCAGCTAGATCTTGAAGACCCTTTACAATGTGCAGATCTTTAAGATTGGTTTTCTGCTCAGCCCTTTCTGCGTCATATTCCATCTTCCATACAAGGTACTGCCATGAAGTTGGAGCATCGATGATAGGAGTGCCATTCAAGCGACGTGCTTTGAGGAGAAGCTCATTACTGACGCCCATACGCCCTAGAGACTCTAAGGCAAGAACGTCACCAGGTGAGACATCCTCAAACGGTATGGAGTGTTTATCGTCTAGAGCTTTTTGAATTTGTGTAGCAGGGTCTTTACCCCATTCTGTGTCAAAAAGAACTCTATCAGGTGTTTCAATTTCTGCGATGGCTTTCTCAACAGTATCCAGTGATCTACAGAACTCAAGCAACTCATCCACTGACTCAAAATCCCTCCCGAATAACCTTGCTGAGTGGACCAATGCATCTTCTCGTCCGAGCTTGGCATAGAACTCCTGCTCATCACTGTCAAGAAATGAATAATCTGGCAGGATAACTACTATCGGAACATCTACTGCTGCACAAGCTAGTAACTTGTACTGCAGTATGTTCATTGCGTGTTTTATAAAATAATATGCTTTATCTTCCTTGCTATAGTGCTTGAAGATAAGCCTAGACCTAAGAAAAGGATCGGGAAGAACTATAGTGTCAGTATATATACCGCACTTGGAAGCTATATTTTCATTATTTAACGGAAACAAGTCTCCGCCAAAAATACCCTTGATATTTCCACGCATGTCTTCGACATGTGTACGGGCTATCTCCCCTGCACCAGACCAAAATCTGTCAATCAATTCAAGAAACTCTTCCAGATTTTCTGTTACTTCTTCTACTGCTGTAGGGTTTTGAGTCGCTGCACTGCCCACATCATGTGGCGTTAGATTACGTTCGACCATAATTTTGTAAGTGCGACCAAAGTGCTGTTCGATAAATTTGAAGTACGTACTTTGTATTTCATTGAGAGATGCTTTTTTTTTCAGTTCTTCACGATCATGTACAACCGTAACTGCTGACGCTGTGGCTCTCACAAAAGCATCGACTGTTTCAAGGTCAACTTCACCATCAGAGCCTGTTCGTACCGCTAATAGACTTTTCTCTACTCCTGATCCTTTAACAATACGAATCTTTCCTTCCTTGAACTTTTCTTGAAGAATCTTCAAGCGGCGCCGAAGCTCTTCTTCATAGTTCCTTTGTTCCTTTGTATCTCTTTCAGACATTCATTGTTCCTTGGTTAGCAAGTTCGGGTAGTAGAGCATTAGACAACATAGTCATACGTACAATGCCTAAATAACGCATAACTTGCTGATTGTACAAGCCCAAGGGTGCTTGTGACAGTTAGTCTAAATTGGATCAACTCAATAGGTTATCCTACTTTAGGCCATGTAACGAAAACGGAACACTATGCTGAAAATGTATCGAAAATTGCTTTTGGCATGCTGGCTAGAGACGGTGATGTCATGACCCAGGTAGTTCCGATGTGACTTGCCACCTTGCTGTAAATGCGGGGTTGCTAAGATGCAGGACAAATTTATGTTCTAGCAACAGAGGTATGTTATGACAGAGGGAATAACTATTGGTGTTTTTGCTGGTGTGTTTGTAGGTTTGATATTGGAACTATTCCGTTACATACGTAGGGTTTTGAATCGCCGAGAACAAATAAAATACCTTAGGGAGTACATATCACGGGTGATGAAATTTACTCGTGAAGCAGATGATGCTACCCATCGAGGCTATAGCAAAGGTATGCTACGTTACTTAGAACTAGTTAATTTTCAGAAAGAAATGGAGATTCTACTCGGATGGAGAGCGACTGCTCTTACTTATAAAGAGCTTTCGTCTCTGCAGCAGCTCATGTCAGACATCAAAAGAACAACTTCAAAAGTTTATTTGAGTCCTTTAGATATAGTAACCCTTGATGAAGCCGATAAGACATTCAAGGATATGGAAAAACTTAAATGGCTGAAATTGCAGCCCTAGCTGCAATTATTTGCAGTAGTTCCGACTTAATCTGAGAAAATGGGCAGTCTCCGGCTATCCTAAGTCTCTTTAAACGTTGGACACTCACTTAAACTCAGCTGGTGCTGAATGTCCCATAGTTAATGCAAGCTTTCGTTGACTGCTGTTAAGAGCAGGCCAGATCTTATGGACACGGTCAATATCCATCTCCCGCAGATCTTTTTTGTACTTGTTTTTCTTCAAACTTATTTTGAAAAATGATGGATTGTGATCAATCTTGTGCTTTTCTAATCGCCAGAAAATTACAAACGCGAATCTAGGTGTTAGATATTTGTTCTTTTGGTAGAAGTCCAGTGCATTGCTTAAAATATCATTGCTCTCTTCCTGCACCAGCCGTTGTAGAGCACCCATGCATGAATCGAAACGCATCTGCTTAACTAAAGCATTTAACTTTTTCTTAGTTTCTCTTTCACTAAGACGTTTGTCATCTTCATAAACGGCAACTTTAAATTTGAGGATGCATTGTGAACCTACCCATAAATTTTTATTTGTATATTTATTTGCTATCTTGAAGTGATAGCGAAGTTGTTCTTGGTTGCAAAGCTCACATTCTTCTACAGCTTGTTCATGATCTTCAGTCTCCCCTGTGAAATGCCATTCCTTGAATGCTTCTGGAAGTGTTCCCGCCAGTGATAGCGGCAAAATATTATCAGTAACTCTTTGTGGGTATGTACTCATTTTTTAAACTCTGGAATCTATGATTCTTCAAGCTCAACATCTTCGTCAATATCTTTTGGATTAAGTAGTAAGTTGTGAATAATTCATTATTTACGCTCGACTATTTCACAAAGGTAACCTTATAAGGACATAGGCACCATGTTACTTATCTTTATTTAATATTCTGTTTGTTTTCGGATTTCTTCGGACGTTCAAGGACTGCTCAAATGGAGCCCATAACCGGACTTGAACCGGTGACCTCTTCCTTACCAAGGAAGTGCTCTACCGTCTGAGCTATATGGGCTATAAAGGCAAATGCAATTGTAGTCAGCAAAGATCCAGGCTGTGGTAATTTCTGACCCCTTGTAAGAAGATTCACAATCCTGAAATTTTGCACAGTATACAATCGTATGGTGGCAGCTTGGAGCGGGTGATCGGGATCGAACCGACATCATCAGCTTGGAAGGCTGAGGTTCTACCATTGAACTACACCCGCAGAACCTGAAACAGGACCATTTCAGGGTCCGGATTCTAAACTTTAAATGGTGGAGGGGGAAGGATTCGAACCTCCGAAGGCTGAGCCGGCAGATTTACAGTCTGCTCCCGTTGACCGCTTGGGTACCCCTCCAAAGGGCAGGGATTGTGTGGCATACCTCCATGTACTGTCAATATTGCATAGCAAGGCCCCCTACCCCTGAATCGGGCATTGCTCAGATAAATTGGCCAAACTATCACCACCTGTCCATCGACTATGGACTGTGATTGAACTGAAAAAACAAGGCACGGTTCGCATTCGAGATGAGTACACTCAACCGGTCTCCTTCCATAAAGGATGCGCCTTCATAATCTCCTACCACGGATTCGCACCCCCTGATCCTCAACTCCACCTCGTATGCATTGTGAGCGGGATTGATGATATCCAGCTGGCCCAGGTATTCACAGTTTCTGGAATCATGACCCTGGATTCTTCCCTTGGAGTCAATCTCGAATTCGACCGTCTGATCATTGCCGCCCATGGATGACCAGACCCCCGAAAGCCTAGCCAACGAGGAGGGGGTGTCATATGCCGCATCGTAGACAAGGTCCAAGGTCCCGGTATTGCGCCCGTTCATTGTGACAAAGCGCGAGGAAATCCTGTTTTCTTCTTTGATTTCGCCTGCGATCACGGCGACATCCAGGGCCAAGCCACCCCGCAAGAACAGCGTGTAGGTGAAGGTAAAGATCTCGCCATCCCTTTCCACGCTACCCGAATAAAGCGCCTCAGCACGCCGGCTGTAGGCATATGCCTTACCATTGACGTGCAATGCCGTGAAGTCGAACGGACCCCTTCCCTCGATATCGAAATCTCCTCTCCAGATCCCATCCAGCGATCCACGTGAAAAATGCGTGGAATCCTGACTGCTGACCTCCAAAGGCTTGGAAACGCATGCGCCTGCCAGACAAGCAAAGGCTGCCAAACAAAGCATGCAGATCACGGGATGCCGCCAAGACAGGAGGATACCCCTTGGTTTACTGGTCCGTTGGCAGGATTTGAACCGATCCCGGACTTTGTTCAATGCTGTCTCGATTGCAGGTCCATGGGGCTGAAGAAAAGCCCCCTGTGGTTCCCGACACATAGGTAACACAATATTCTGGGCACATAGGTTACACAATCGGGCATTTGGGGGGAACTTCCGATGCCCTGAAGAACGTGTAAACCGATGGACGAACGTATACGATTTGTAGCCCGGCTGTTTTCATTGTTCAATGAATACTGCCTGGATGATCGGCTGACAAGAATGTCCAAGAAACCTCTTAACTCCTCTGATCTTGATATCGTGTACGAGTATCACGATCAGACCAAACATCAGCTTCAACGCTATGCACGCTCATTGGGTTACATGGATTGGAAGAATCAACCCGATCCGTTCCGGCGTTACGACCAGGCATCCATTCTTCCTCTGAACCATCCGCACAGCACAGAAACGCCAAGCTACGACTCGCTGTTCGAGGCATATCCAACCCCTGCAACACGCATAAACCGGGATTCCATCAGCCGTCTCTTTTATGAAAGTCTCGCAATTTCCGCCTGGAAACAGGCAGGCGGTAATCGTTGGTCCTTGCGGATCAATCCTTCAAGCGGCAACCTCCATCCTACCGAGGCCTATCTGATCACCGGCCCGGTTCAGGGTTTAAGCGAAGACAGCGCCGTTTACCATTATTCTGCCTACAGACATGCATTGGAGCGCCGAGCGATCCTGGCGGAGGAGGAATGGCATGCCTTGGGCAATGGATTGGCGCCAGATGTCCTGTTGATTGCATTGACCTCGATCCATTGGCGTGAATCCTGGAAGTATGGTGAACGAGCCTTTCGTTACTGCCACCACGATGTCGGACATGCCATTGGTGCTGTCACTTTCGCTGCAGCGGCCCTCGGCTGGAAAACCAGACTGATTCACGGCGTGACGGATACCGACCTGAAAACGCTGTTGGGGCTGCATCAGCAGAAAGGCATCGAGGCGGAACATCCGGACTGCCTGCTAGCAGTTTATCCATTTGATACAGACAGCGCATGGACAGACCCCCTCATTGACCTCCCCGCTGCATTACTTGAACGTCTTGAAACCATCGAATTCGAAGGCAATCCGAATGTATTAAGCAATGATCATCAGGACTGGCCCATCATTGGACAGGTTGCGAAAGCGTGTCGTTCCAACAGTCCTTGTCGATTCAATCACAACCATCATTCCCGAACCGTACAGGACCTTGACCATGAGTTTGATGCGGACAGGCAAATATCCGCTCGAAGAATCATAAGGGAACGTCGAAGCGCGCTGTCGATGGACGGGCATGGCGCGATCAGCCGCGATACGTTTTACATGATGCTAAATCATGTCACCCCGCATGCAGGAAATCACATTCTGGAGGTGTTGCCCTGGAGGCCATGTATTTCGCTTGCAATATTCGTTCATCGTGTAGAGGGTTTGCAGGCAGGACTGTATATGCTCGTTCGCGACCCTGCCCATGAAGCTCCACTCAAAAAGGCATTACATCCGGAACTGTGCTGGGAAAAACCCGATAGCTGTCCGAAGGCGCTCCCTTTGTACCGGTTGCAGGAAGCCGATACACGCGAGGTTGCGAAAATCATCAGTTGTCATCAGGATATTGCGGCAGACGGTGCCTTTGCACTCGGGATGCTGGCTGCATTCGATGCCAGCCTCGAACGGCACGGCGCTTCGTTTTACACGCGTCTGTTCTGGGAAACAGGACTGGTTGGGCAAATCCTGTACCTGGAAGCTGAAGCTGCAGGGATTCGATCAACTGGAATCGGCTGCTTTTTCGATGACGTCATGCATGAAGTGCTTGGCATCAGTGATCACGGCTGGCAAAGTCTGTACCATTTCACGGTCGGTACACCCGTGGAAGATTCACGCCTGCAACCGCTGCCTGCTTACTGGCACCTGAATCAAAGGGGTTGAGAAACAAGTGATGGGAGGGAACAAAGAACACGGTGATCTCATTGTTCACCCTCGTGTGTCCGCCAAGCTTGTCGAGATCGACGGGTTACGCAAGAAACTGAGTGCACTCATCGAAGAACATGAGTTTTTGCTTTACGGAGAGCGGGACCTGCTCATGGCCCGGTACAACCGTGATATCGGCCACCTGGAACATGAGATTTTTCTCCTCGACGTCGAATTGGCGGAACTGAGGCGGCGCATCTCGATTCTGCAAGCGGACATCAACCGGGGCCAGACCGTCACCCCTGAGCGACTTGCACGCCTCGATGAGGAAATCCGTATAGAGTTCGAGAAATTTCACGCGGAGACCAGGGAGAAGGAGCGCGAGTTGCGCCGCTCCGTCGGTCTGCTGGAGACCGTGGAATGGATGAAGCCGGAGGATGCCCGCGAACTGAAGCTCCTGTACCGCCGGATCTGCCAGCGCTACCATCCCGACGTGGGCGGAGACAATGCGGAGCGCGGCAAGGAGATCTGGTCCACGTTGCAGCACGCCTATCGCACGGGAGACCTTGAGCTACTGAAAGCCCTGGCTGAGACGCTGGATCTTTCCGAGAAGGACACGCCGAAGGTACCCGATGACCTCGACTCGGAAATCAAGCGCCTGAATTCCCTCATCACGAAGCAAAGTGAGCGGCTTGCCGGATTACTCTCCGAGCTGCCGTTCTCCTGTCGCGACCAGCTTGAAGACCCCGAGTGGGTTCAGGCCACGCAGGAAGAACTGCGCCAGGAGATTGCGGCTCGTGAGCAACACCGGGTGAAATTGCAGGGCCGCTACGAGATGCTGCTTCCGGCCTCCGGGGCCACCCACTGAGTATGAGCAAGGCCCTGCAGAAAACCGAGCTGGTCGAACAGCTTCTCCGGAAAAGCGTTACGGGTAAGGCGCTTCGCATCCCTTTTGCACAGGACATCATGCTTGCACGGATGCAGGTTGCGGGAACCAGTTACTACGAGGCAGAGGCAGTCGCGGAAAGCTTGTCTGTCGGGCAGCACTTCGGCTTGCGTCGCGAACCGAAAAACAAGCACGACAAGTTCGCGATCGAGGTCCTGACGCTGGAAGGGAACAAGCTCGGTTACATTCCCCGCCAATTTAACGAGATTCCCGCGCGGCTGATGGATGCCGGGAAACGGCTGTTCGTGAAGATGGAATCGCTTAGGAAACGGGATCAGTGGCTGGAAATCCGGTTGTCACTCTACATGGAGGATTACTGAGAGCACCCCGGCTGATCTGGTCCGGTTTCTGGGGAAGGGCAATGCTGTTTTCGCCACGTTGAATTCCCTTACTTATCCTTCCATGTCTTCAACATTCTATGGGCTTAAATTGATCTTCAGGCGTCCGACCAATTCATCCCAAAAGTGTTACCCATGTCTCCGGTATAAAACGTAAACCATGTCCCCGGTACGGACCCTTTTGGGGGTGGAGCTGGCGATAGGATTTGAACCTACGACCTGCTGATTACAAATCAGCTGCTCTGCCAACTGAGCTACGCCAGCAATTCGGTGCCTCAATGAGTGTAATGAGTTCCCGGATATCAGGCAATGGCTCCCTATGCATCCAGGCACTCGGCCACATGTCGCAGGCCTTCCAATACCCAGTCAGGCTCATGGATCACTGGTTGGGCAAGCAGCGGTATCAGAAGCTCGGCATCCCCTCCGGTCAATATGATCTGCTCAAAGGGCACCCCCTCGGCCTGCATTCGATCCACGGCATGGCCAATGCCGCCCGCCACCGCACTCAGGCATCCGCTGTAGATGGCATCCCGGGTGGATGTTGCGGGGATGGCAAGGCTGCCCGTCTTCTCATCGAGATCGATTGCCGTATCCACTTCAAGTGCCGATCGCATGCTGGCTAACCCCGGAAATATGACACCCCCGCAGTGCAGCCCACCCGGGTCCAGCACATCGACCGTAACTGCCGTCCCGCAATCCACAATGCATGTACTGCCCGTATAACGCACCTTGGCCGCAATCAGTGCGGCCAGCCGGTCTGCTCCCAGCGTCCCGGGATTGTCGTACTCCAACGTGACTCCGAAGCATCTCTCGGACGGGTCCAGAAAATAAAAACTGCTTGCCGCAAATCGATCCTGTAGCTGCTCGTTGAATTGCCGACCAAGCACGGAGCACACGATGATCCTGTCGAGCGGGTCATGGGGCTCTAAAACGGATGCGACGACGTCCAGCCGGCTCCCGTCCTGGTAAGGCACGGCCCCGAAGGTGTCTGCCTCTCCCGGTTTGAGAATTGCGAACTTGCAGCGGCTGTTGCCAAGGTCCAGGAGTGCCTTCATGAGCGCAGTTCTCGCACATGGGCACTGTGAAAGTGCAAATGCTCGCCATTCACACGCATCACGATGCGGCCTTGTTCATCAATCCCCTGCGCCACCCCATGCATAGGCCGGTCCTGGTACACAAACTCGACTCTCTGATTGTCCAACGAATCATACCGCTCCCAGGCAGCGCAAAGACCCTCCGGGTCAGCCTCATCCAGTGTATCCAGCACGCGGGCCAGCACCGTGATCACGTGGGCAGCCAGCTCGTTCCTGCAGAGCCTCCAGTCCGGGTGAGCGCCAAGCAGGTCCACCCACCCCGGGGTTTCCCGGAATTCCTCCGCCTGCGACATGGCCACGTTCAGGCCGATCCCGACGATCAGGCTGGTTTGCGCCGACACCGCCTTTCGCTCAATCAGAACCCCGCCCAGTTTCCCCCCGGCAAGGCAGATGTCGTTCGGCCACTTGAGCCTGACGCCAGCCACGCCCTGCTCCTCCAGGAGCTGTGCGACCGCGACCAATAACCGCAAGCCCAGCACTTCATACTGCGTTCTCCATTGCGGTAGGCCCCACTGCATCGACAGGTACAGGTTCACCCCGGCCGGCGACCACCAGGAATGGCCAAAACGGCCCTTCCCCTGCGTCTGCTGCTCGGCGATGCACACGGCCACACAACCTGTGCCGGCCAGGCCGAGTTCTGCCAGGTAATCGTTGGTGGAAGTCACGATGGGCAAGACATCGATACGGTTTGGATGGTGGGTACCCTGTTCGGCCAGAAAGTCGCGTATGCGGTCTGCATCCAGGGGCTCAAGGGCCATTACAGGGCCAGCCGTCTTATGGTTCTGGGCAATCAATTTGATCAGGCCAGATCTTTCAGGCAGATGATGCACCCTGCAAGGCCACCTTTGTCGGGGCGCAAGACATCATTATCTTTACAATTCAGATTCATTGGGTTCTCATACCATTCCAGCGAGCGTACCCCGACCATGCAAAACTTTCCCGAGCCGGTTTGCGACCGAAAAGCCGTTCAGATCCGATGAGCAACCGAACTGAAGAACCCCCGAAGAACTTTATCCGCCAGATTATAGATCAGGATCTGGCCGATGGGAAAAACGACGGCAAGGTACTCACCCGCTTCCCGCCCGAGCCCAACGGCTACCTGCACATCGGGCATGCCAAGTCCATCTGCCTGAATTTCGGCATCGCCGGCAATTACCGGGGCCTTTGCAACCTGCGCTTTGACGATACCAACCCGGACAAGGAAAGCCAGGAATACATCGATGCGATCCAGGAGGACATCCGCTGGCTCGGCTTTGAATGGTCGAAGCTGTGCTACGCCTCGGATTATTTCGAGCAGCTCTACCAGTACGCGGTCCGGCTGATCGAATCAGGCCAAGCCTTTGTCTGCAGCCTGGATTCCGAGGAAATCCGCCGCCAGCGCGGGACGCTGACCGAGCCGGGACAGGAGAGCCCCTACCGAAACCGCGCGGTGGAGGAGAACCTGGACCTGTTCGCGCGCATGCGCGAGGGCGAATTCCGGGAAGGGGAGCATGTGCTGCGCGCCAAGATCGACATGGCGTCTGCAAACATCAACATGCGCGACCCGGTCCTGTACCGGATCAAACGCACGGCCCACCCGAGAACGCAAAATGCGTGGTGTATCTACCCGATGTACGACTACACGCACTGCCTCTCGGATGCCCTGGAGGCGATCACGCATTCCCTGTGCACGCTGGAGTTCGAAGATCACCGTCCCCTGTATGACTGGGTGCTTGATGCGCTGGACACTCCCTGCCACCCGCAACAGATTGAGTTTGCCAGGCTGGCGCTGGACTACACGATCACCAGCAAGCGAAAGCTGGGCAATCTGGTCCAGGAAGGCCACGTGCAGGGCTGGGATGATCCACGCATGCCGACCCTGTCGGGCATGCGAAGGCGCGGCATCCCTCCCGAAGCCATTCGCGATTTCTGCGATCGCATCGGCATCACCAAGAAAGATGCCCTGATCGAGATGAGCGTGCTGGAAAACTGCATCCGCGAAACCCTGGATCCCTGTGCTTCGCGCATCATGTGCGTGCTCAAGCCGCTCAAGGTGGTCATCGAGAATTACCCCGAAGACCGGGAGGAGTTGCTGGAGGTCGGCAACCATCCGAAAGATCCGGACATGGGAAGGCGCTCCGTTCCGTTCTCTCGCACCCTGTACATCGAGCAGGACGATTTCCTGGAAGACCCTCCCGGCAAGTTCTTTCGCCTCGCGCCCGGGCGCGAGGTGCGCCTTCGCTACGCGTACAACATCACCTGCACGGACGTCGTCAAGGACGAGGCCGGAGAAGTGACGGAACTGCGCTGCCGCTACGACCCTGAAAGCAAGGGCGCTGCAGGGCGCAAGAAGAAGGTCAAAGGCGTCATCCACTGGGTTTCGGCCAGGCATGCCGCAGATGCCGAAGTGCGCCTTTATGACCGCCTGTTCAATATCCCGGACCCCGGCTCAAGCCCGGAGATCGCGGCCTCCCTGAACCCGGATTCCCTCGAGGTACTGCAGGATTGCAAGATCGAGCCTGCCGTCCGGGACTTGGCCCTGAAAGAGCGCGTACAGTTTGAGAGGCAGGGTTATTTTTGCCTGGACGGCGAACACACGCAAAAGGAGCGCCCGGTGTTCAACCGCATCGTCACGCTGCGTGACAGCTGGCAGAAGCTCGAAAGAAAGACATGATGAAACCGGCATGCGGCGCGCATGCCCGGATGTACGACTACTGAACCCCCAGGGGCGGAGGTCCCGCCACTCGAGTCCCATGGCTTCGCCGGTACCGGCGAAGCCATGAACCGCAAAAATATCCCCTCAGCGCCTGAAGGCCGAAGCGAACCTGGACAAGGTCTGCAGCGACTGCTGCATCTCGGGGTCTTTCAACGTGTTGACCAGGCCCATGATCGTCGCCGGCGGCGGCGTGCCGGGCTGTGCGTTTTTGATCTCGGAGGTGGCCTTGCACAGGGTCTCCAAGGTCTCGATCACGTCATCCTGCTCGAGGAAGTCCAGCAGCCGGTTCAGGTTCTCGTTGTTGGCGAGCCGGTCTGCCAGGCAAAGCAACTCGTTGAGTACTCCTCCCAAGCGCCCGACGATGTCATCGCCCAGGGCATCGCCTGCCGCACCCAGTACCCGCAGGAGGTTGGCTCCTCTTTCCAGGTCCCCGGATTCAACCAGGTCATTGATGACCGGGATGGCCTTGTCGATGTTGCTGTGGCTGACCTGGTCGAGGAGGATCAGCCCCTCGCCCATGGTGGAGCCCAGCCGGGCGACGATGTCGTCCGAGAGCGCATCCGCGGCCCCCTCGATGACGCGTTCGACTTCTGATTGTATGGATGTCTCACTCATGATCCCATCCCCTTACAGAAGACCGCGCGCGCTGGCCCAGTACATCTTGTTATAGACGGTCTTGAACCAGTGCATGCCCTTGGTCGGCGGTTTCGGATCCGGTGGATTCTGGTAGTTGAACATGGCGTAGGTGGCCCGGCCTTCGCCGGCCTCGATGAAGCAGAACACCTTGCCGTCGTAATCGCGGACCGGCGTGCCGATCTTGATGGTCGATGCGATGTTCTCCGCCAGGGCCTCGGCTTCGAAGTGTGCCGTGGAGCCCGCCTTGCTGATCGGCAGGTTGGTCGTATCGCCGATCACGAAGGCATTGTCGTGGCCTTCGATGTTGAGGCGCGCCCGGTCCGTCGGGATGAATCCTCCGGCTCCCAGCTCGTTCTCCTCGATCACCGCCATGCCCTTGTGCGACGGAATGGTCACCAGCAGGTCATAGTCTGTTTCCGTACCCTCTTCACTGATCACCTTGTCCGCGGTGACCTCTTTCATGTTGAACAGGGTCTCGTAGGTCACGCCCACGCGCTCAAACTCCGGCACCGCCCAGTTGGCCACAGGCTCCAGGCTGTGCACCCGCCCGATCGGGTAGGTGTAGTGCATGTCGACCTTGTCCCAGATGCCGCGTCCCTTGAAATAATCGATCAGCATGAACGTGATCTCGAGCGGGGCCATGGGGCACTTGTGCGGGACGCCGACCGCGACGACCACGCGGCCGCCTTCGAAGTCCTGCAGGCTCCTGTACATCTTGAGGGCGTCGCCCTCGGTGTAGAACTGCAGGGCATGCTCGGCCAGCCCCGGGGTGCCTTCGGCATGCGGACGGGAGCCTGTGGCCACGACGATGATGTCGTAGTCATGGCGCTTGCCGCTTTCCGTGGTCACGTTATTGCCGGCGAGATCAAACTTGGTCACCGGATCCACCTCGAAGCGGATGCTGGACTCCAGCAGGCCCGCCTGATCGCGGTACAGCTCGTCGGGCGACATCTTGCCGACGGCCACATACAGCAGCCCCGGCTGATACATGTGCTGATCCGTTGCCGACAGCATCGTAATGCTCGCCTTGCCGGTCTTGAGTTCGCCCCTCAGGCGCCTGGCCAGGTTATTGGCCAATATCGTGCCGCCCATTCCACCACCAACAATTAGTATCCTCATGTCTACCTCGCTTTTATTCTTGTGCCCTTATGCCCGAGTCGCACAGGTCACTTCGTCTTTTTTACTACCAGATGCAAGACACCGTCCTCTTCGAAGCTGTCCAGCAACTCATGGCCCACCTTGTTGATCCATTCCGGGATGTCTGCCGCGGAACCCTTGTCGGTCGACAGCACTTCCAGTTCATCCCCGACCGATGCCAGCTTCATCTGCCCGATGAGCTCCATGAGCGGGCCCGGGCAAAATGTGTTTTTCGCATCCACCAGTTTTCTTTCCATATCGCTGTTCTCTCAATATCAGAAGTGCCAGACCTGGCCATCCGAGGCATCGCTCAGGAAGGTCGTCAGGCCCATGGGCTCGGAAATGTATGTCTCTAGGTCATCCTGACCGATTTCGAGTATATCAACTGCCATTGAGCATGGGAAAATTTTTGCGTCCCCGTATTCCACGGCCTGCTGAAACAAATCCTTGAAGTCCGGAACATTCTTTTCCTCGATCAGCTTGCCCATCGGGCCGTCCGGGGTGGCGTGCTCGGAAGAGTCCTTGAGGAAGAAGTTCAGGGAATTCATGGACAGAAACACGGACACGTCGTTGCCGCTCACCGCCCCCACCGAGGCCACCATGGCAGCCATCTGCAACTGCTCACGCTTGTTTGAAGTGACCATCACGCTAATTTTTTCAGTCGGCATACCTACCTCGCTCATTGGGTCTTTGATAACGGCTTCTTTTGCCGCCACGCCGTCAGTGCGGCGTTACTCTGAAAGGCTTTGACGAACCTCGATGGAAACGCCGCCCGCAATAATAGCAGACGACGGTGTCCTTGTTGCCGAACGGCAGGTAGACCAGCGGGTGCCCGGCAATGCCGCCGCCGTCACAGGCCACTTCCTCCACGTCCGCATCCACCTGGGTGGTGGTAATTACCGATGGGCGTGTCGCTGGCATCACGAATCGCAACGGGTTCGGGTGGCCGGGTCGACTTGCATGCTCAGGTGGAGCTCCGGCTCACAGTTTCGTGGGATTGGGGGCATCGCCGTAGACCTCCTTCGGATCGAACACTTTCTCGTGCTCGCGAAATTCCAGCTGGATCGGCGCATCCTGCGGTGGCCCGCCGGTGGGAACGACGCGGTAAAAGCAGGAGCGGTAGCCCACGTGGCAACTGGCCCCGCCTTGCACGTCCACGCGCAGCCACACGGCGTCCTGGTCATCGTCGATGCGCAGCTCGACGACCTTCTGCACCAGCCCGCTGGTCGCACCCTTGTGCCACAGGCACTCGCGACTGCGGCTCCAGTAGTGCGCTTCCCCGGATTCGATGGTCTTCTCAAGCGCCTCGGCATTCATGTAACCGAGCATCAGCAACTCGCCGGACTCCGCATCCGTGGTCACGGCCGGCACCAGGCCGTGCTCGTCGAACTTCGGCGCGAGGACGGCTCCTTCTTCCACCGCCTCGACCTGTTCGCGTTTTCCAAACCATTTGAGATGTGCGGGCATGCCGATACCTTCTGCCGGTTGCAGGCTGACCCGTTCAATTATACAGGATCACCCCACCCAAAGAACCTCGCCCGAAAGGCATAAGCTTTCCCTGCATGGCGCAGAAAAACCCTTTTTGGCACAATGGCCTGCGAACGGCACCGGCGATCGCGCCCGGCGCTTGCCACGCTTGCATGAGGAACACTCGAATACCATGACTGCTGCTTCGATCCAGCCTGACCCCGTGGAGGCCGATGCCTACACCGGCCTGTTCGTGCACGACATCCCGCTGATCGATGTGCGCGCCCCCGTGGAGTTCAGCCGCGGCGCCTTTCCAATGGCCAAGAACCTGCCGCTGCTGGATGATCCAGAGCGCGAGGCCGTCGGCACCTGCTACAAGCACCAGGGCAAGCAAGATGCCATCAACAAGGGCCATGATCTCGTGCACGGGGAGGCACGCGAGGCCCGGGTCTCGGCCTGGGTCGAGTTCGCAAGCCGCCACCCAAACGGCGCCCTGTACTGTTTTCGAGGCGGGCTTCGCTCGCAGATCGCACAGCAGTGGATGCATGAGGCCGGCACGGACTTCCCGGTCGTGGCAGGCGGCTACAAGGCCCTGCGCACCTTCCTGCTGGGTGCCCTCGAGACCGTCCCCGCACAATGCTCGTTGACCCTGGTCGGCGGCAAGACGGGCTGCGGCAAAACGGACCTCGTCCGCCGCCTGGAGCAGGCCGTGGATCTTGAGGCCTTCGCCTGTCACCGCGGCTCGAGTTTCGGGCGCCATGCGAAGCCCCAGCCCTCCCAGAGCGATTTCGAAAACCGCCTGGCCATCGCACTTTTGAAACTGCGCCACCAGGATATCCGCGACATCGTGCTCGAGGATGAGTCACGCACCATCGGCCGGGCCGGCTTGCCCAAGTCCCTGTTCGAGAAGATGCGCCGCTCTGCGATCGTCGTGATCGAGGAGCCCTTCGAGGCCAGGCTGCAGCGACTGCTCGATGAATACGTGTTGGGCATGCAGGCAGAGTTTCGCGCCCTTGAGGATGGAGGCGACGGCTTCGAGGCCCTGTCCTCCTACCTGCTGGACAGCCTGGCGCGGATCCAAAAAAGACTGGGACCGGCCCGCTATCCCGGCATTCGCACCGCCCTGCAGCGAGCGCTCGCCTGGCAGGCCGAGAGCGGGGAAGTGGAGAAGCACCTCGAGTGGCTCGCAGGCGTGCTGAACCACTACTACGACCCGATGTACGAGGACCAACTGCGCCAGCGAGAAGACCTGGTCTGCTTTCGCGGAGATTACACCGCCTGCAGGGACTACCTGACGCAGGCCGGACAGGCCACATCCGGGTAGGCGCTAGCCATAAAAAAGGCCCCGCCCCCTTTCGGGGACGAGGCCCTGGATCGACGCCTGACAGTGTCCTACTCTCACACGGGGAGGCCCCGCACTACCATCGGCGATACGCCGTTTCACTTCCGAGTTCGGGATGGGGTCGGGTGGTACCAGCGCTCTATTGCCGCCAGGCAAACCGTAATTTTGGAATTCAACTAGGCGAGGGTTTTACCTCGCACTCAATCTGCTTGAGTGTTATATGGTCAAGCCGCACGGGCAATTAGTACTGGTTAGCTTCATCCATTACTGGACTTCCACACCCAGCCTATCAACCTGGTCGTCTTCCAGGGCCCTACAGGGGAATCAAGTTCCCGGTGAGACCTCATTTCAGGAGGGGCTTCCCGCTTAGATGCTTTCAGCAGTTATCCCTTCCGTACATAGCTACCCGGCAATGCTACTGGCGTAACAACCGGAACACCAGAGGTACGTCCACTCCGGTCCTCTCGTACTAGGAGCAGCTTCCTTCAAGTCTCAAACACCCACGGTAGATAGGGACCGAACTGTCTCACGACGTTCTAAACCCAGCTCGCGTACCACTTTAAATGGCGAACAGCCATACCCTTGGGACCTGCTTCAGCCCCAGGATGTGATGAGCCGACATCGAGGTGCCAAACACTGCCGTCGATATGGACTCTTGGGCAGTATCAGCCTGTTATCCCCGGAGTACCTTTTATCCGTTGAGCGATGGCCCTTCCATTCAGAACCACCGGATCACTAAGACCTACTTTCGTACCTGCTCGACATGTCTGTCTCGCAGTCAAGCACCCTTATGCCTTTGCACAAACCGCACGATTTCCGACCGTGCTTAGGGTACCTTCGCGCTCCTCCGTTACTCTTTAGGAGGAGACCGCCCCAGTCAAACTACCCACCATACACGGTTCCCGACCCGGATAACGGGCCTGGGTTAGAACTTCAAACATGCCAGGGTGGTATCTCAAGATTGGCTCCACAACCACTGACGTGATTGCTTCGAAGCCTCCCACCTATCCTGCACAAGCAGGCCCAAAGTTCAGTGTAAAGCTGTAGTAAAGGTTCACGGGGTCTTTCCGTCTAGCCGCGGGAACACTGCATCTTCACAGCAATTTCAATTTCACTGAGTCTCGGGTGGAGACAGTGTGGCCATCGTTACGCCATTCGTGCAGGTCGGAACTTACCCGACAAGGAATTTCGCTACCTTAGGACCGTTATAGTTACGGCCGCCGTTTACCGAGGCTTCGATCAAGAGCTTCGTCCGAGGACTAACCCCATCAATTAACCTTCCGGCACCGGGCAGGCGTCACACCCTATACGTCCACTTGCGTGTTTGCAGAGTGCTGTGTTTTTAGTAAACAGTCGCAGCCACCTGGTCACTGCAACCCCCACCAGTTCACAATGTACATTGATCGCCGGCAAGGGCGCACCTTCTCCCGAAGTTACGGTGCTATTTTGCCTAGTTCCTTCACCCGAGTTCTCTCAAGCGCCTTAGGATTCTCACCCCACCCACCTGTGTTGGTTTACGGTACGGTTCCGTATTACCTGAAGCTTAGAAGATTTTCTTGGAAGCATGGGATCGGCCACTTCGCTCCTAAAAAGGTGCTCGTCATCATGTCTCGGCATTGAGAACCCGGATTTACCAAAGTCCTCTGCCTACACACTTAAACCAGGACAACCATCGCCTGGCTGGCATTGTCTACCCTTCTCCGTCCCTCCGTCGCAGTAATACGAAGTACTGGAATATTAACCAGTTTCCCATCGACTACGCCTTTCGGCCTCGCCTTAGGAACCGACTAACCCTGCGCCGATTAGCGTTGCGCAGGAAACCTTGGGTTTTCGGCGTGCGGGTTTTTCTCCCGCATTATCGTTACTCATGTCAGCATTCGCACTTCCGATACCTCCAGCGAACCTCTCGATTCACCTTCAATGGCGTACGGAACGCTCCTCTACCATGCAATAAATTGCATCCGCAGTTTCGGTACACAGCTTAGCCCCGGTATATCTTCCGCGCAGGCCGACTTGACCAGTGAGCTATTACGCTTTCTTTAAAGGATGGCTGCTTCTAAGCCAACCTCCTGGCTGTCTGGGCCTTCCCACATCGTTTCCCACTGAGCTGTGATTTGGGGACCTTAACTGGCGGTCTGGGTTGTTTCCCTTTCCACGATGGACGTTAGCACCCACCGTGTGTCTCCCGTGATTGAACTTCTAGGTATTCGGAGTTTGCAATGGTTTGGTAAGTTGGGATAACCCCCTAGCCATAACAGAGCTCTACCCCCTAGAGTTAGACACGAGGCGCTACCTAAATAGCTTTCGAGGAGAACCAGCTATCTCCGAGCTTGATTAGCCTTTCACTCCTACCCACAGTTCATCCGATAATTTTTCAACATTACCCGGTTCGGGCCTCCAGTAAGCATTACCCTACCTTCACCCTGACCATGGATAGATCGCCCGGTTTCGGGTCTACTCCCAACGACTGATGCGCCCAATTAAGACTCGGTTTCCCTACGCCTCCCCTATGCGGTTAAGCTTGCCACTGAAAGTAAGTCGCTGACCCATTATACAAAAGGTACGCAGTCACCCGCCGAAGCGGGCTCCCACTGCTTGTATGCATACGGTTTCAGGTTCTATTTCACTCCCTTAACCAGGGTTCTTTTCACCTTTCCCTCACGGTACTAGTTCACTATCGGTCGGTAGAGAGTATTTAGCCTTGGAGGATGGTCCCCCCA
>CBDBDH010000002.1:0-607500 GCA_965203725.1 Gammaproteobacteria bacterium | reverse complement strand
ACAGGCATTCAAACGCAGGCGCCTTTCCAGTACCATACGCGACGGCATACACTCCAGACCCCGGCTTGTCCACGCCGGGGCGCGAATTCTGGCAAGATTGGACAGGACCCCGGATCACGGACGCTATGAACAAGATCAAAACCTATGTCTTCAACGCCTACGGTGCCTTGCTCGACACCTATCTGCCGTTTGAGAAATACCGGGATGAACTGGGGGAGAATGCCCTGATCATCTACAAGCTGTGGCGCTCCAAGCGGCTGCAGTACTCCTCCCAGCTGAGCCTGATGAACCAGTACACCAGTTACGACCGGATCCAGAAGTACGCGCTGGACTTCGCCTGCGAGGTGTACGGGGTCCGCGATGAAGGCATCAAGAAAAAGATCCTCAAGGCCCACTCGGAGCTGACCTGCTACCCGGACGTCAAGGACGTGCTGACCTCGCTGAAGAACGACGGCATGCAGACCGCCGTACTGTCCAACGGCACCCCCCAGAAACTGAACTCCACGCTCAGGCATGCCGGCATCAGCGACGTGCTGGACGGGGTGTACTCGACCGAGTTGATCCGGACCTACAAGCCTTCGCCCGCGGTGTATGAATTCGTCGAGGAACAGCTGGCGCGCGCGCGCAACAAGATCTGCTTCGTGTCCTCCAATTCCTGGGATATCGCGGGTGCGGCCTCCTACGGGTTCACCTCGGTCTGGATCAACCGCTACGGGCGTACCCCGGAGCACCTTCCGTACAAGGCCGACCACGAGATCAAGAGCCTGGCCGAACTGCTGGCCCTGGAATAGGCACCCGGGAAAGGCCTCCCGGCCCCGACCCGCTTTAGGTCAGGCGGATTTTCAAAAACTTGCGCTTGCCGACCTGGAAGATGCCCGAGGTGCCGGCCGACAAGCGCAGCTCGATGTCCTCCACCTTGGCGCCATCGATCCTCACCGCACCCTGGCGGATCATGCGCATGGCATCCGAAGTACTGCTGACCAGGCCGGCCTCTTTCAGGAGATTGGGGATCGGCATCGCATCACCTCCGCAGTCGATGCTCTTCTCCGCGACCTCCTCGGGGATGGCGCTTTTCTGGAAACGCCGGATGAAGTCCGCCTTGGCGGCCTCGGCGGCCTTGCCGTCATGAAAGCGCGCGGTGATCTCGAGCGCCAGTTCGTACTTGACGTCTCTCGGGTTCTTCCCTTGGCGGACCGCCTCCCTGAGTGAGTCGATCTCCTGCACCGGGCGAAAGCTCAGCAGCTCGAAGTAACGCCACATCTTCTCATCGTCGATGCTCATGAGCTTGCCGAAAATCTCGTTCGGCGCCTCGGTGATGCCGATGTAGTTGTCCAGCGACTTCGACATCTTCTCCGGGCCCTGGGTCACGCCTTCCAGGATCGGCATCGTCATGACCACCTGGGGCGCCTGGCCGTGTTCCTTCTGCAGTTCACGCCCCACCAGCAGGTTGAATTTCTGGTCGGTGCCGCCGAGTTCCAGGTCCGCTTCCAGGACCACCGAGTCATAGCCCTGCACCAGCGGGTACAGCAGCTCGTGGATGGCGATGCCCTGCCCCGACGCGTAGCGCTGCTGGAAATCGTTGCGCTCCAGCATGCGCGCCACGGTGTACTGGGATGCCAGCCGGACCAGGTCCGTGGCACTGCGCCGGTCCATCCAGGTGGAGTTGAACTCGATGCGCGTGCTGTCGGGATCGAGGATCCTGAACACCTGCCTGCGGTAGGTCTCGGCATTCTCCTGCACCTGCTCTCGCGTCATCGGCTTGCGCATGGTGTTGCGCCCGGTCGGGTCGCCGATCATGCCGGTGAAGTCGCCGATCAGGAAAATGATCTCGTGGCCGGCCTGCTGGAACTGGCGCAGCTTGTTGAGGAGCACGGTGTGCCCGAGATGCAGGTCCGGGGCCGTCGGATCAAAGCCCGCCTTCACCCGCAGCGGCTTGCCCGCAGCCAGCCTGGACTCCAGCTCCCCGGCGACGATCACTTCCTCCGCGCCGCGGACCAGATCCTCCATGGAGGCCCCGTCAGCCATGCGATCCGGGCCCACCGGCCCCGGCAAGGACGCCGGCCCTTGCTTTCAATGGCGTGGCGATTTTGTTAAATTCTGCCAAGCTCTGGGAGAACAGGGACGTCAGCATATGCAGGAAAATGAGAGTAGTCTTTTGAACATTGTGCCCATGGCCGAAGGCCCATCTTAAAGTATGCGACCTTCCCGAGAAAGACCGGAAGACAGCTTCCCCCTGATTCCCCTGGCCACGGCGCTGGCGGCCGGCATGCTGATTGCGGCTGCGATATTCATCACCCCGTCGGGCCAGTCCACCCCGGGCGGTGCAGACCCGGCCGATACCGGCATGCAGGAGATCCCCCTGCCCCTGGAGCCGCCCTCAGCGCGCGAGCTGACCGACCCCAACCACGACCCGGTGGCCTTCGAGACCCAGGAGGTGGCCACGGCCGCAAAGCCTGTGCCGGGCACGAGCGTCGTGGTGAGACCGGGCGACACGCTCTCGGCGATCTTCGCCCGGCTGGACATCTATCCCGACCTGATCCGCATCCTGGAACCACGCAAGAACCGCCGCGCGCTTGAGAGAATCCACCCGGGACAGAAGCTGATTTTCACGGTACGCGATCGGCGCCTGGAGCGCCTGGAGCTGGTGCAGGGCCCGGCGAGTTCGCTGGTGTATCTTCGCGACGGCGATGCCTTCGTGGCGCAGACCCTGCAGCGCCCGCTGGACAAGATCCTGCAGTTTGCCAGCGGCAACATCGACTCCTCGCTGTACCTGGCGGGGCACCGCGCCGGGATGACCGACGCCCTGATCCTGGAGCTGGTGCACATCTTCCGCTGGGACATCGATTTTGCGCATGACCTTCGCGTCGGCGACCGCTTTTCCGTCCTGTACGAAAAACTCCTGCTCGACGGCGAGGAAGTGGGGGACGGTGAAATCGCCGCCGCCGAGTTCGTCAACAAGGGGGTGACCTACCGGGCCTACCGCTACACCGATGAAAGCGGGCATGCCGATTACTACACGCTTGATGGCAAGAGCCTGCACAAGACCTTCCTGCGCACCCCGGTCGAGCTGGCCCGGATCAGTTCCCACTTCAACCCGAGAAGGCGCCATCCCATCCTGAACGTCGTTCGCGCGCACAAGGGCATCGACTACGCCGCACCGACCGGCACGCCGATCAAGGCCACGGGGGCCGGGCGGGTCATCTACCGGGGCACCAAGGGCCAGTACGGAAAGGTGATCGTGCTCAGGCACGGCAACATCTACACGACCCTGTATGCGCACATGTCCAGGTACGCCCGCGGCACCGGCACCGGTCGCACGGTGCGCCAGGGCCAGACGATCGGCTACGTGGGCAGCACGGGGCTGTCCACCGGCCCGCACCTGCATTACGAGTTCCGCGTCAACGGCGTGCACCGCAACCCGCTGAAGGTCAAGCTGCCGCAGATCAAGTCCCTGCCGAAGGCCGAGATGGACCGCTTCCTGGCCACGGCCCGGGCGCCCGCCCGCCAGTTCGACGCCTACGCGCAGAACCGCCTGGCCCTGCAGGACCTGTAGGCCCGCCACATTTCCAGAATCGCTCCGCATGTAGCACACTGTACCGACCCCTCGACGAGGAACAGTACGTACAGAACATGGCCAGACTCTTCATCGGGCTGATGTCCGGCACCAGCGTGGATGCCATCGACGCCGTGCTGATGGACTTCTCAGCGCCGGGTCCCCGCCTGGTGGAACACTTCAGCCAGCCGCTCGATGCGGAACTGAAAAGCGCGATCCACCGCATCATTTCGATCAATGCCTGGCCCCAGGACACCGCCACCCTCGACCGGCAGCTGGTGACAGCCTCGGTGCAGGCCATCCAGGGCCTGCTTGAAAAGGCCTCGGTGCGCGCCGACGAGGTGCAGGCCGTGGGCAGCCACGGGCAAACGGTGTTCCACGACCCCGGGGGCACGCCGCCGGTCTCGATCCAGCTCGGCGATGCCGGGGAGATCGCGCGCCTCGCGGGCATCCCGACCGTCGGCAATTTCCGCCAGGCGGACCTCGATGCGGGCGGCCAGGGCGCCCCGCTCGCCTGCGCCTACCATGCCCGGGTGTTTCGCAGCCGACGCGAAAACCGGGCCGTGCTGAACCTGGGCGGCATCGCCAACCTCACCTTCCTGCCGTCGGACACTTCCCTCGACGTCACGGGCTTTGACACCGGGCCTGCGAACACCCTGTCGGACGCCTGGGTCCGGCACTGCCGGGGGCTTGATTTCGACCGCGACGGCGAGTGGGCAAAAAGCGGTGCCGTGAACCGGGCCCTGCTCGAGCGCATGCTCGAAGACCCCTATTTCGAACGCCCGCCTCCCAAATCCACCGGGCGCGAGACGTTCAACCTCGCCTGGCTGCAGGCTGTGCTGGCCCGGCACGGCGAGCCCGTCCCGGAGGCGGACGTGCAGGCGAGCCTGGTGGAACTCACGGTGCGCTCCGTGGCACGGGCCGTGCAGGCCCATCCCCGAACATCCACGCTCGCACGGGTCCTGCTGTGCGGCGGAGGAAGCCGCAATCCCTGCCTGGTCTCGCGTCTGGAAGACGCGATGGCGGGCGTGATCGTGGAGTGCACCGATGCGCACGGGGTGCCTTCGAAGTGGCTGGAGGCCATGGCATTCGCCTGGCTTGCCAAGCGGGCTGTGGACGGCAAGCCCGGCAACCTGCCGAGCGTCACCGGGGCCCGCCGGGCGGTGGTCCTCGGCGAGGTGCACCGGCCCAGATGAGGTGTTGCGGGCGGGACGGCCCGCACGGTGCAACGCTGGCGGCAACAAAAAAGGCGCCTCGCGGGCGCCTTTCATGACCGTGGTTGAGTCGGCTGTCAGCCCGGGGAGAACGAGGAACCGCAGCCGCAGGTGGTCTGCGCATTGGGGTTCCGGATGACGAACTGGGCTCCTTCCAGGCCTTCCGTGTAGTCGATTTCCGCGCCCATCAGGTACTGGAAGCTCATGGGGTCGACCAGCAGGGTGATGCCGCCGTTCTCGACCGAGGTGTCGCCGTCCTGGAGGTTCTCGTCGAAAGTGAATCCGTACTGGAACCCGGAGCATCCGCCGCCGCTGACGAACACGCGCAGCTTGAGGTCCTGGTTGTCTTCTTCCTGGATGAGCTGCTTGACCTTGTTGGCAGCGGCATCCGTAAATACCAACGATGGAGGCGGTGCGGTTTGTGTTGCGGCCATGACTGTACTCCGGTCCAAGGACTGTAATCTACTGATTATTAACTACTAGACCTTCATTTGGTAGTCAATATCCCCAATATCCCCAAAGTAGCTGCCTACAGGGTGTCCGGAGGGTTGGGGGAGGGCTGGCAGACCAGCTTCCCGTTCACCTCGGCGCCCACGGTCATGCCCAGCGAGGCGTAGTAGATGTCGCCGTTGATCCTGGCTCCGGACTTCAGTTCGATGCCTTCGCTGGCGTAGATGTCCCCGTGCACGGTGCCGTCGATGATGATGAAGGTACCGCGGATCTCCCCTTCGACCACCCCCATCTCGCTGATCACCAGCACGCACTTGTCCTCGCACTTGGCCAGGACGTTGCCCTCGATCGTGCCTTCGACCTGCAGGCCGCCGCCGTAAAAAACATCGCCGACCACCTTGGACATCGGGCCGACAAGCGTGTCGATCTGGACCGCCTTGACTTTTTTCCTAAATACCATACTTACTCCTCCAACTGCACCGGGTGGAATTCATTCTGCCCATAGACCTCATCCCAGTGGTAGCTTGTGACGACCGGCTTGTTTTTGCGGCCATCGCGAAGCAGCGCCACCTGGATGCCGCTCGGCTGGAAATCCTCAGGCAGGGACAGGCTGCCTGAAATCTCCTGAAAGTAGCGGAAAGAAAATCTCAGCGCTTTGTCCCGATTTGCCCTGCGGGCAGCCTCGAACACGAGCTCTTTTGCAACCCCCTGCTGCTCCCCTGCCACGCTCAGCCCGATCACACCGGAAACCTTGTCTTTTTTTCCGGGCACGCCGGTCAGCACCAGGCGGTAGTCAAACTGTCCTTCGCCCGCACCTGCGTACAACCGGAATGCTTTCAGTTGCACCGCGGTATGGTCCGCATCGGGCGAGTAGAGTGTACGATAAAATTGAAGCTCCTGGGTCAACTGCAGCATCTCGGCATCCTTTTCGCGCATCATGGTTTTCATCTCCTGCACGACGACCAGCTCGGCTTCCGCGTTGCGTTTGGCCAGGGCCACCTCGTTCTTGAGCCTGCCGTTCGACTTCTCCAGCTGACGGATCGTCTCGTTCATGTCCGAGACCTCCGACCCCGCCATATCCTCCAGAAACGGCAGGCTCGTACTGATCGTACCCAGCCAGAAGGCGATGGCCGTCGCGGCCAGGACGACCAGGACCATCCGCACGCGCGACATCGGGCGTGCAAAAGGTTCCCGGATGCGGATGTTCCATGCCATCGTTCTGAAAGACCGGAGCCCGGCGCCGGCCTACGGGAAAAGACCCGCCTGCATCAGCCCGGAGGTTTCATCCAGGCCGAACATGAGATTCATGTTCTGCACCGCCTGCCCTGCAGCGCCCTTGACCAGGTTGTCGATCACGGACAGCACGACGACCATCTCGGCGTCGTTGGGCCGCTGTACGCAGATCCGGCAGGAGTTGGAGCCGCGCACGTGCTTGGTCTCCGGCAGCGCATCGCCGTGCAGGACCTCGACGAACGGCTCCCCGGAAAACCGCTGCCGGTAGAGGGCGTCAAGATCGGCAGAGCGGTCCACTCCCGATGCGTAGACCGTTGCAAATATGCCTCGCACCATGGGCACGAGATGCGGGGTGAACGTCAGGCTGACCGGGGCCTCGCTGAAGCCCTGCAGCTCCTGCGTGATCTCCGGCCAGTGGCGGTGGGCGCGCACGTTGTAGGCCTTGAAATTCTCGCCGGCTTCGCTGAACAGTGCGGGCACGCGCGCGCCCCGCCCGGCACCGCTGACGCCTGACTTGGCATCCGCGATCAGGGGGCCGTCGCACAGGCCCTGCTCGAGCAGTGGCAGCACGGCCAGGATCACGGCCGTCGGATAGCAGCCCGGGTTGGCGACCAGGCGGGCTTCGCGGATTTTCTCGCGATGCACCTCGGGAAGCCCGTAGACGGCCGATGCCAGCCACTGCGGACAGGCGTGCTCCTGCTTGTACCAGTGTTTCCAGACCGCCGCATCCCTGAGCCGGAAATCCGCGGCCAGGTCGATGACCTTGACGCCGGCCTCAAGGAGTTCCTCCACCCTGTGCATGGCGGTGCCGTTGGGCGCGGCAAAGAAAACGCACTCGCACTGTTTGAGCTCGGACGAATCCGGCGCCACGAACTCCAGGTCGCCCAGACAGGACAGGTGGGGGTAGAGTCCGGCCAGTGCCTGGCCCGCCTCGGTGCGCGAGGTCACGGCCTGCACGCAGGCCCCGGGGTGGGCCGCCAGCAGGCGCAGCAGTTCCGCACCGGTGTATCCGGTTGCTCCGACAATTCCGACAGAAATCATTTTGGCTGGTCCGTATTGGAGTCCGTGCATCATACAAGATTAGTACAGGCAGCCAAAAGCCGGACCCTGCACCCGGATGACCTCTGGCATAATCCCCGCTATGAAAAAGCCCCCGCGCTTCAGGAGTCTCCTCCATACCGCGCTCGAGAACCTGCGCTTGCGCACCTCAAGACCCGATGCGCTCGCCCAGCTCGCGGTGTTGAGCGTGCTGGCCGGGCTGGCCACGGGCCTCGTCATCGTATCCTTTCGCCTCCTGATCGAGAATGCCCAGCTGCTTTTCCTGCCCAACGGTGCGCCCGGAAATTTCGAGGGGCTGCCGATCGGCCTTCGCATCGCACTGCCCGTCGCCGGAGCCCTCCTGATTGCGCTGGTATTCCGGCTCTGGGCGAAAGGCCAGCCGAGCGTCGGCGTGGTGCACGTCATGGAACGGCTGGCCTACAACCGGGGATACCTGGGTCTGCGGGGCCTGGTCCTGCAGTACGCGGGGGCGGCGCTCGCCATCATTTCGGGACAGTCCCTCGGGCGTGAGGGCCCTTCCATCCACCTGGGGGCGGCGACCGGCAGCCTGCTGGGGCAGCGCCTGGCGCTCCCCGACAATGCCATCCGCACCCTGATCGCCTGCGGGGCCGCCGCCGGCATCAGCGCCTCGTTCAATACCCCGCTGGCCGGTGTGATCTTCGCCCTGGAAGTGGTGATGATGGAGTACACGCTGGCCGGGTTCTTGCCGGTCATCCTGGCGGCGGTCAGTGCCACGGCCATCTCCCGGGCCGTGTTCGGGGCGGAAGCCGTTTTTTCCGTGCCCAACTTCGAGTTCATCACCCTGCTCGAGCTTCCCTACATCGTCCTGCTCGGGGTGGTCACCGGGTTCGCCGCATTCCTGTTCATTTTCCTGACCCGGTTCACGGTACGCGCCGGGCGCGAATTGCCGCTCTGGAAGCGGTTCCTGATCGCAGGCGCCATCACGGGCGTGCTGGCCGTGTTCGTCCCGCAAGTCATGGGGCTCGGCTATGACACGGCCAACAGCATCCTGCACAGCGAGATCGGGCTGGTCCTGCTGCTCATGATTTTCGCCGCCAAGGTGGTGGCCACCGCCTGCAGCGTGGGCCTCGGGCTGCCGGCCGGGCTGATCGGCCCGACCTTCATCATCGGCGCATGCCTGGGCGGCATGATGGGCATTGTCGGGCAATGGGCGATCCCCGGGCCCTCCTCCTCCCCAGGCCTGTATGCCCTGATCGGCATGGGCGCGATGATGGGCGCGGTCCTGCAGGCGCCGCTCGCGGCACTGACCGCGGTCTTCGAGCTGACCCGCAACTCGAACGTGATCCTGCCCGGCATGCTCGCCATCGTCACCGCGGGGCTGACGGCCAGCGTGCTGTTCGGCCAGCACTCGATCTACCGCACGCTGATGCGAGAGCGCGGCATGGACTACCGCCACAACCCCCTGGGACAGGCCTTCGGGCGGGTCGGCGTGGTCAACATCATGAACCGCAACATCAAGAACAGCCACCGGGCGGTCACGCCTTCGCAGGCCAGGGAGCTGGTCAAGGGCGGGACGGAGTGGATCGTGATTGAGGAAGACTCCGGGGTGTCGGTGCTGGCGGCGAAGGACCTGACCCACTTCCTGATGGAGAACGAGGCGCTCGGCGAGGCCGGGATCGACCTCATGGAAATTCCTGCCCGGCGCCTGCGTGCGGGGTATACCGATCTGCAGGCCACGGTCAGCTCCGCGCGCGAACAGCTCCTGAAGGAAAACGTCGAAGCGCTGTGCATTCGCGCCGACGCCATCGGCGGGGAGGCCAAGATCTACGGCGTGCTCACCTTCGCCAGCCTGAAGAGCTCCTACTTCACCTAGCAACCACGGCAGGAGTCAACCGACATGCTCTGGATCAAGGCCTTTCACATCGTGTTCGTCATCACCTGGTTCGCGGGGCTGTTCTACCTGCCGCGCCTGTTCGTATACCACGCGATGTCGAGCGATGCGGCCAGCTTGGAGCGCTTCAAGGTCATGGAGCGGAAACTTTTCCGGGGCATCATGACACCGAGTGTGGTACTGGCGCTGCTGTCCGGCATCGCCATCCTCCATTACGTACCGGGCTTCCTGCACACCGGCTGGATGGCCCTCAAGCTCGTGCTGGTCGGCTTGCTGGTCTTCTACCACGTCTGGTGCGGCGTGATCCTGAAGGCATTCCGGGAAGACCGGAACACCCGCTCGCACGTATGGTACCGCTGGTTCAACGAGGCGCCCGTGGTGGCCCTGGTGGCCATCGTCGTACTGGTCGTCGTCAAACCCTTCTGAACATCACCTGTTCTCGTGTACAAGGGCTTAGAACGCCATACTGTATCAAGCTAAACAAAATGTGTGGTGACAGGCTTTATGTCTTGTTAGGTACAAACTTATGTCAACTGCGTTAACAAAACTAGATGTGGCGCGCCGCCAACTCGCCGTTGCAATTCGACTGTTTTTTGATGAACGAGATCCTGTGTCTGTTCATACCCTTGCAGCTAATGCATGGGAAATTGTGGATGTGCTATGTATAAATAAGGGTATAGAAAGCTTTTCAGAGCAAACGCGGAAAAATATTCCTAATGGTAAGTCACTAAAATATCACTACATTAATGGCCCATACAGGAATTTTTTCAAACATGCGGACAGAGACCCTGACGCTACCCTTGATGGATTTTCTGACGACAAGAATGATCACCTACTATTTATGGTAGTGGAGGACCTGCTGCGACTTGAGCAAACAAAGCTATTTGAATGCGTAGTATTCCAGCCTTGGTACTTGGCAGTTTATGAAGAAAAAATAGCACCAAAAGACCGTGAGAAATTTTTACCAAAATTACATGAAATATTTCCAGGTATTAGGCAGCAAACTCGCCCTGAAAAAAAGAGAATGGGTAGGGAGCATTTCCAGCACGCTAGCAAAGACCGACAATTCCTTGATAACCCGCAGATCAATGTATCGGAATTACGACGATGGAAGAAACAGTCGTCGTAATAGATAAGGAACGTGATTATATAGTTGACTTATGTACACATGGAAGGATGCATTCTGTGCATGGATATGGAGTCGAGGCACCACAATACTGGAACACAAAATGAACTTTTGCCAGAAAGCCGACTGCTCGAAAATATTGATATTGGTAGCGACCTTTGCCACCAGCTGCACCCCGACTGTACCTCTACCGCCTGGGGTTTGGGAGAAACTCTGGCACTGTGAAAGCATGACTCTGACACTCTACGAGCCTTCTGCCTTGTTTGATGACGAACTCGGGAGTGGGGTCGGTCTGATCGTGCTCAAAGGTCATGAAGAGCCTATCGTTACCAGATTCGGAATCCAGGGTCTGAACCGCAGGTGGGACTGGAATCATGGTTATGACAAGGAGAAGTTCGAGCAGAAGGGAACATACCGATATTCCATTATCTTAGATGATAGAGGGACTGCTCGTTACTATGATTTCAAACTGGAGGAAAGGACTACGAATGAAAAGACTTTCTCCTGCCATCGCCACTACTTTGGATCGATGTTTTAGGATTGGCTAAATACGGCTACAGGTAAGTACCTCAACCTTGAAGAGGCTCGCAAGAAAGGCAAACTGGACCGCTTCTGCAAGGAGCATCCATCAGAAGCGTACACCAAGCGATTTACCCAAAGGATTCAAAACATCTACAAGATCTCGAAGATACTGAAAATCAATTACTTGTCCTGTAAGCTATTGGCGTTTTAATGCCCCTTCACCATTGTGTGAACCCTGCCATGGCCCTCGTTTTCTTTGACCTCGACGAAACCCTGCTGGACGGGGACAGCGACTACGAGTGGGGCCGCTACCTCGCCGCCACCGGCAAGGTGGACCGTGACACGTACGAGAAGGAAAACGAGCGCTTTTACCGGGAATACCTCGCCGGCACCTTCGACATCCTGGAATTCCTCGACTTCGCGCTCAGGCCGCTGGCTGAAAATCCCTACGCCGAGCTGTGCCAGTGGCGAAGCCGGTTCATCGAGACGCAGGTCCGGCCCATGATCAAGGCCGGGGCCCGTGAACTCATCGGCGACCACCGCAAGGCCGGGGACGAGCCGGTGATCATCACCTCGACCAACCGCTTCATCGTCGAGCCCATCTGCGAATTGCTGCGCATCGAGCACCTGATCGCCACCGAAGCGGCCCGGGTGAACGGGGAGTTCACTGGCGAGGTGCAAGGCGTTCCGTGTTTCGGGCCGGGCAAGGTCACGCGCGCGCGCCAATGGGCCGAGTCCCGCGCTGCAAGCCTGCAGGACAGCCACTTCTACACCGACTCCTACAATGACCTGCCGCTGCTTGAATGTGTCGCTCACCCGGTTGCGGTCGATGCCGATGAGAAACTCGCGGCCCATGCGAGCGAGCACGGCTGGAAGCAGATCAGCCTGAAATCATAGCCCCGCGGGCTAGAACGTGGTCCCGAACTCCTGCTCGAAACGCTCCTTGAACGCATCCCGGGTGATGCTGTGGTTCTGGGTGCCGGGGTGCGCCACCTTGATGGCGCTGATGAGTGCGGCAATGCGCCCGCTGACGTCCCAGTCCAGGTCGTTCATCAGCCCGTACAGCAGCCCGCCACGGTAGGCGTCCCCGCAGCCGGTGGGATCCTGCACCGAACCGGCCCACACGGCCGGGACCTCGATGCTGGCGCCCTCCGTGTGGATGACAGAACCCTTGCTGCCGAAAGTCACGATCATGGCCTCCACCTGCTTGGCGATCTGCTTGACCCCCAGGCCGGTGCGCTCCTGCAGTAATTCAGACTCGTAGTCGTTCACGCAGATGTAGGTGGCTTGCTCGATGAACGACTGCAGTTCCTCGCCGTTGAACATGGGCATGCCCTGACCCGGATCGAAGATGAACGGGATGCCGGCCTCATGGCACTGACTGGCATGCTGGAGCATGCCGTCCTTGCCGTCCGGCGAGATGATCGCAACGTCGATGTCCGCATCGCGGGGCACGGTATTTTCATGCGAGTTGTTCATGGCTCCCGAATGGAACGCGGTGATCTGGTTGTCGTCGAGGTCGGTGGTGACGAAGGCCTGCGCGGTGAATTCGTCGTCGATTTTCTTGATGTAGCGCTGGCTCAGGCCACATTGCTCGATCCATTCGGCGTAGGGCTCAAAATCCTGCCCGGCGGTGGCCATGATATGGCCCTCGGCACCCAGCAGGCGCAGGTTGTAGGCGATATTGCCGGCGCAGCCTCCGAATTCGCGGCGGATCTGCGGCACCATGAAGGAGACATTCAGGATGTGCACTTTCTCCGGCAGGATGTGCTCCTTGAATCGACCCGGAAATACCATGATGGTATCGTAGGCGAGAGAGCCGCAGATCAGGGCTGACATCGAGTCTGTCCTTCTACAGGTTCCAAGAGTGGCTGCCGTTCATGTGTCTCGAGAGGCCTGTCATGGCATTGATTGCATAACGCGTCCCGACAATAAAACAAATCCACTTGCGAATCCATGTGCACAAAAGAAAAACTGGTGGCCTACTATTCCTGGCTTCGCCAGTACGGCTACAACGACTCACACAGCGGCAATGCCTCGTTCCGTGAAGACGATACCGTATGGATTACCCCCTCGGGTGCCTGTGCAGACACCCTGCAGCCCGAGGACCTGGTGGCCTGCAGCATGCAGGGCAATGCGGGTGAAAAGGCCTCTTTTGATGCAACACTGCATGTCGAGGTGTACCGGCAAAACCCCGAGGCGCGCGCCCTGCTGCACAGCCACGGACCCTACACCATCGCGCTCACCCTGGATGGGAAGGATTTTGTGCCCGAGGATTTCGAGGGACAGCTGTATTTTCCGAGAGTGCCCGTGCATCGCATCCCCTTCGATCAATACGCCGAGCAGTCACCGCAGGTGGTTGCAAGTGCCCTGCGAGAACACTGCATTACCGTGACCTGCGGGCACGGCGTCTACGCCTGTGCCGAATCGCTGGACCTGGCCTACAAATGGACCTGCTCGCTGGAGCAGTCCGCCAAGATCTCGCACCTGGCTAGACAGATCGGGCGCTAGACCTCGATCATCTGAAAGTCGTCTTTCATCGCCCCGCATTCGGGGCAACACCAGTTCAGCGGAATGTCCTCCCAACGCGTGCCCGGGGCGATGCCCTCATCCGGCGCCCCCTGGGCTTCGTCGTAGACCCATCCGCATATGACGCACATGTATGTTTTATACTGCATTGAAGGATTATAAAATCTTTATAAAACAATACTTTGAAAGAACCTGGCTTTACTCGAAACCGGCGAACTCCCGGAAACGACCTGCATGATAGCAAATCATCGGCTCTGGACGATTGCACAAGCTACAGATGAATCGGGAGCCCTTCATCGGTGCCTGCACAGATCCCCTGCGTGAGGCGCGAGGATACGTGGGAGAAAGGCAGGTTTGGCCGTCAGGAATCCGGCCCGGGTGCGGCCTTGTCCCGGCACACAAACAGGTGATGATACGTGTCGCAATACGGGTGCCTGGATGTGTAACCTCGATAGCCGATCATGTTTCCATACGCATCGTAGTGGGGAGTGTACGTCGTGACAGGCAGGGGTGACTTGCTGGCACAGGAGACACTGACCGGGGCCGGAACTGAATCCGGCTCGCTTAGATTGCAGGCATCCTGAGCCTGTTTGAAAATCGTTCCCTGCTCATCGTCCTGTTCTTTATTGGATGCAACAACGGCCTTGTACGGGGAAAAATCAACGATGACTGCAGTAAGAGGCGTACTGCACCCGGATACGGCAAGCAAAACAAAAAGCAGTGTCAGGAATCTAGCCATTCAACCAGCAAGTCTCTTTATAAAGTACATTTTAATTTCGAGGTTATTGAAAAAGTATTTGCCTGACCAGTAAATATAGTAAGGCAGGAAAATGCCTAAACTGATGACTGACAGGACCAGCAAGACGATCGAGATTGCAAAAAATTCCCAGAAGTTGCCGACAAAAACCACCTTACTTTTTTCATTTTTATACTCTCCCGTTACTTCCAAAATCAATAAGTTTCTTCACGTATGAGATAGGCAACATTACGCTGCAATTTATCCAGAAAGTGTTGATTTTCAATGCAGTATTTTATTAATTCGTTTATTTTATACGGCATCAGTCCTGTCCTTGCTCGTGTGCTATGAATGAAGGTACCGCATCGATTCCCGTCGTGATGGCAATGTCCGGCTCGGACCCGACAGGCGGGGCCGGCATACAGGCCGATATCGAAACGCTGGCCAGCCTAGGCTGCCATGCGGCTCCCGTGATCACCTCGATCACGGTTCAAAATACCGTGGATGTGCAGAAAACCCTGCAAGTTGATGAGCACATGATCATCGAGCAGGCCCGCGTCGTGCTGGAGGACATGGACATCGCGGCCATCAAGATCGGCCTGGTCGGGAGCGCGGGAACGGCCAGCGCCATCCACACATTGCTGGCGGACTATCCCCACCTGCCGGTGGTGCTGGACCCGGTCCTGTGTGCGGGCGGGGGCAAGGTGCTGGCGGATGCCGGCGTCATCCAGGCTATCAATGCACTGCTCACGCCCCTGGCCAACGTGATCACCCCCAACCAGCATGAAGTCAAGCTGCTGGCGCCGGAGGGAGACACGCTGGAGGCCTGCGCCATGGCCGTGCTGGAGCGGGGTGCCCATTACGTGCTGGTCACGGACTGCGAGGAGGACGAACAGCAAGTGCACAATGCCCTGTACGGCAATCACCGCAAGCTCAACTCGCATGCCTGGGCGCGCATGCCGGGGCGGTACCACGGCACGGGCTGCACGCTGGCGGCGGCCATTGCCGGGCTGCTGGCCCACGGCCAGGAGGTGCTGTCAGCGATTTACCAGGCGCAGGACTTCACCTGGAAATGCCTGCAGTCCGCCCGCCAGCTGGGCATGGGACAGAAAATTCCCAACCGCTTTTACTGGGCCAAGTAATCACACCCCCGGCGGCCATCCGCCGTTCCGGCTGTGCCCGCAGGCTCAGCGCAATGGCTTGCGGTCCATGGCCATCAGCAAGGTGGGAAGCAGCAGGAAGTCGGCCACCAGCGCAAACACGATCGTGATGGCGACCAGCATGCCGAGCGCCCAGCTCGGCTCGAATCCGGACGTGGAGAACACCAGAAAGCCTGCGGCCAACACCGCGGTCGTGGTCCAAAGCGCCTGGCCCACCGTGTTGAAGGAGGCGCGAACCGCATCGGGCGCCAGGCATCCTTCGCGCCGGGCTTTCAGGTACTTGCTGAGGAAATGAATCGTGTCGTCCACCACGATGCCGAGGACGATGGCAACCACGATCGACGAGGGCAGGCCCACGTAGCCGACAAAATAACCCCACAGGCCGAAACTCATGGCCGCCGGGATAAAATTGGGCACCAGGCTGACGAGGCCCAGGCGCACGCTCCTGAAGGCCAGCACCAGGATCAGCGAGATGAGGGTCATGGCGATCAGCGTGCCCTGCAGCATGCTGTAGATGTTGCGCTCGGTGATATAGGCGAAGATCATGCTGATCCCCGAGGCCTGCGAGGTCACGCCGGGCAAGTTGGCACGCAGCCAGGCCTGGGCCCGGTCATCGAGCTGGCGCAGGGCGCGGGTGGACATGTCCCGGGCCATCACGGTCATGCGCGTGGCCGACCTGGGCATGTCGATGCGGTCGTTGAGGTCCGTGCCCTCGGGGAGCGAGAGCTCGTACAGCAGCAGGTATTGCGCGGCGAGCTCCTGGCTCTCCGGCACCCGGTAGTACGCGGGATCGTCTCCGTGCATGTTCCTGTTCAGGCGCTTCATGATGTCCGTGAAGGCCTGCACGTTGGTCACTTCCGGCTGCTCGCGGTACCACTGCGCAAAGGCCTCCACGGCACGCAGGTAGTCCGGATCGGTGATGCCGTCCGCGTGACCGGCATCGAGCGAGTACTCCAGCAGGTCCAGGCCGCTCAGGTTGTCGATGACGAAATCCGTGGCACGGCGCAGCTCGTAGCGCTCGTCAAAATACTGTGTCCAGTTGTCGGTCAGCTCATTGCGCGGCACGCCCGAGATCAGGGCCACTGCAACCAGGCCCAAAAACCAGAACAGGAACGTTCGCCGGGCGATGACGAAGTCCGCCAGGCGGTCGAAAAAACCACGATGCACCGTTTGGGCTGCCCGCAGGCGCAGGGGGAAAACCGAAAGCAGTGCCGGCAGCACCGTCATGGCATAGATGAAGGCCAGGAGAATGCCGAATGCCACGAAATTGCCCAGGCTGCGAAACGGCGGCGAATCCGCAGCATTCAGGCTGAGAAATCCGATGGTCGTGGTCAACGAGGTCAAAAACATGGGGTAGGCTTTGATGCGGATGGACTCGATGATAGCCGCGTTGCGGTCCAGCCCGCGCCGCATGGCAGACATCATCCCGGTGACCACATGGATGGAATGGGCGACCGTGACCGTCATGACGATGATCGGCACCCCGGCGTTGCCGGGACTGAAGACCGTGCCCAGCCAGCCCGCAAAGCCCACGGTGGTGCCCACCACGAACAGGGTCATGGTCATGATCGCGACTGTGCACCAGACCGAGCGCAAGAGGATCACCGCCACCAGCACGATGACGGAAAACACGATCGGCGTCAGGGTCAGCAGGTCGTCCTTGGTGGCATCGGAGAAGGCCCGGTTCATGACGATGCTGCCGGTCATGTAGAACTCAACCCCCGGGTAGCGGGCACGGGCTTCGTCCAGCAGGACTTTCAGATAATCGGTAATCTCAACGACCGCCTGGTCGGGCGTGTCGGGCAATACAAAATTGATCAGCAGGCCGCCGACGCGCCCGTTGTGGGACACCAAGCGCCCGGTCAGCTCACTCACGCCAAGCGCAATACTTGCGGCCCGTGCCAGCCCGGCATCACTCAGGGAATTCGCATCCTCGACCAGCGGGGCCACGACCAGCTCGTCCCCAAATGCCTCGCTGTGCAGATAGTTGGTCAGGGAGTCCACCCGGCTGGAATACGGAGTTTGCCAGGCGGCCTCGGTCAGCGCCTCGAAGGCCCCCAGCACTTCACGCGTGAAGACCGTGCCCTCGTGCGGAGCCACGGCAATCAGCACCCGGTCCGAGGTGGAGTACGTGTCCCTTAGCGTGTCCAGGGCCGCCAGTTGCGGGTTGCCCTCGTCGAACAGGATCCGGTAATCATTGGTGACGCTGATGAAGATCACGCCCACGGCCATGACCAGCGTCAGCAGCACGGTCGCGCCAATGACCCACCGGCGATGGTGCAGGACCCGGGTGACCATGCGTTCCAGCAACTGCTGGTTCTTGGCAGAGAGCGCCTTCATAAACTTCCTACACTGCCTGGCGGGGCAACAGAGCGGGCGCCGACGGGTTGACGCGGGCAAATTGCATGGACACAGGATTTATCTCCCTGCGATGCGGGCACCATGAGAACACTTGAAACCAGAAAATCCGAGCGCCCGAGTATACCCCAGATGCCCGTGGGAAAACGTGCCCCTCCTCCACAACCGGCCAGCGCGAGTGCTGCAGCAATGGCCAGCACCGTGACCGTCCACTTCGGCAGGTGGACAAGGGAATCCAGGGCAGGAATCGGTACGGGCAGCAGAAGTTTGATAAAGTTCCATATTGAACATTTTAAATAACTAAAATAGTGGCATATTAAACTTGCAACTGGTTTGAATATGACCTATTTTAGTCATTATGAATAATCAAAAACGAACAATGCTAAACCGTCTGCAACGCCTGCTGCCCGAGGGCATGCTGGCAGACGCAGCCTGGCTCACGGCAGCGGGTTATTCGAGTTCATTGCGCAGCCGCTACGTCGCCAGCGGCTGGTTGCAATCGGTCGCACGGGGTGTCTTCCAACGTCCGTTGCACAGGCCGGGTTTTGACGAATCGACCGTCCCTTTGAGTTGGCAAAAGGTCGTCATCTCGCTCCAGTCACTCATGGAATGCCCCGTGGTGGTCGGCGGGCGCACGGCACTTGAGATGAGTGGATTTGGTCATTACGCATCGAGTTCCGGCCCCAGGGAAATTCATCTTTACGGCGATGAAGCGGCACCGGGCTGGCTGCATAAGCTTCCGGTCGAGAACGCCTTTGTGTTCCACAATGCCAGGAAGCTGTTCCGCACGGAAGCGATCCCGCAGGCCATCAAGCGTCTCAGGTTTTTGGCTGCTGACAATGATTCTCGCAGCACCGTGGATACCTATGGCAGCTTGACATGGACAAACTTTGGTGACGGGGAATGGCCGATGGTTCTCTCGACACCGGAGCGGGCGGTCCTCGAACTGCTGGATGAAGTTCCCCAAAAGGAAACCTTCCACCAGGCCGATATGCTGATAGACGGTCTTGTCAATCTCAGCCCACAGCGGATGACCCTGCTTTTGCAGGAATGCCGTAGCGTCAAGGTCAAGCGGCTCTTCCTGTGGTTCGCGGAACGGCATCGTCACGCGTGGTTCGAGCGTCTGGACAGCAGGAAGATCGATCTTGGCAGCGGAAAGCGCATGCTGGTCAGGGGCGGGAGGCTGGACCCCAAGTACCTGATCACCGTACCGGGGAATCTCGATGCCGGCGGATGAACGATACCGGAGTCAGGTCGCCTTGCTGGTGCGCGTCCTGCCACTCATCGCGCAGGAAGAATGCTTCGCGCTGAAAGGGGGTACGGCGATTAACCTGTTCATCAGGAATCTGCCCCGGTTGTCGGTCGATATTGATCTGGCTTATCTGCCAGTCAGCGACCGCGAGGAGTCGCTTCGGCAGATTCAGGCGGCCTTGCGACGAATAGAAGACCGCATTGCAGGATCGTTCCCATCAGTTCGGGTGCAACGTGGAATGCCGCTGGAGGAGGGGGTTGTCAACAAATTGTTCGTGCGTGACGGGGTCACGCAAATCAAGATCGAGGTCACCCCGGTGCTGCGCGGCTGCGTGGGGGATGCAGAGGTGCGGGGGGTTGCCGGCCCTGTCGAGGAAAAGTTCGGATATGCCGAAATCCAGGTCGTCTCTTTTGCAGACCTGTACGCCGGGAAAATCACCGCAGCTCTTGATCGCCAGCATCCTCGAGACCTGTTCGACGTCCGGGACCTGTTGCTGAACGAAGGCATCGATACATCACTGCGCTGTGCCTTCGTGGTTTACCTGATCAGCCATCACCGGTCGATACACAGGTTGCTTGCGCCACCGCGCCGTGACATGGGGCAAGAGTACGAACGGGGTCTCGCCGGGATGATGGAGGTTCCGGTTCCGCTTCACGCACTTGAGCAGGCTCGCGAGGATATGGTTGCCGGCATGGTGGGAGAAATGCCGGAAGAACACCGGCGCTTTCTGCTTTCCTTCCAGCTAGGCACACCGGAGTGGCAGTTGCTGGAGGTGCCGCATGCGGAGAATCTTCCAGCCGTGCGATGGCGAATGATGAAGTGGGCCAAACTTGAAGGTGGGCAGCGTCAACGGTTGGCTGATCAGCTCCGTTCGGCACTCGAGGGAGGCATCCGGTCTGGCACAACGCCAGCATCCGCAAATCTCGAAAAATGACGTCAATCCAGCGTCCAGAAGTTGACCCGGCAAGCATGCCGGCGTGACTCCGCGGCGGTCAGAATTGCGGCCAGCACCTTCAAGAAGCACCTCTGATATACGTGAGGATTTTCAATGGCCAAAAGCACTTTGCAGCTTGTGCGTGTCACTGGATGGGAATACCAGTTTGAAAAGAACCGGCAGGCACTGGGTTCATTCTTCCGGCGGCCCCAGCTCAGTAAGCAGCGTGTGCACGGCCTGATGCAGTTGAGGCAGGTGATTTTGTGCATAATCCCAGACGAGTTCCGCCACCCCATGCTCATAGCCATGGGCCAGTATGTTGCGAAAGTCAATAATCTTGCGCATTTGCGGGATTCTTTCGGCAAGACCAGGGTAGAGCTTTTGCAGGCGGTTTACCGCCTCGCCAATGATCCCGAACTTGCGTTCAACCGCGGCCTGTGTCAGCGCATCGGCAATATAGACGGCAGCATCCATTCCGTCTGTGAAAGATTTGACATCGGTGCAGGCCTGGTCGATATCCTGCAACAGGACGCGAGGATCAGCCTGCATAGACAAGTTCGCGTGACTGGTTGATGGAAGCACGCAAATACGGGTTGCGGAACTCGTGATTTTCGACCAGGTCTACGGGGCGCCCCAGAGTCTTCCGAAGTTCCTCGACGAGACCAAAGTACTGTTCGAAGGGTAGCAGGTCACTGTCAGGATTGAACTCGACCAGGAAGTCCACATCGCTGGTCTCGGGATCAAAATCCGTGGCGCGCGCGGCGGAGCCAAAAATCTCAAGGCGCACGACATCGTATCGCCGGCACAGTTCGGCGAGTTCCTCTTTCTTTTCAGCAATGTGCGCATGCATGTCCGACTCTCCAATATCGGTAGTGGGAGGCACAGGGTATCGCAATCGTGCCTGTGCAAAACCCCTCTTGCAAATTACGTAGCTAGGAACCCCCCATGAAGTATGCTTGAATATGTCCCAGTAACGCCTGCAGGTTCTCGACAGGCAGGCAAGGACCCATCCATTCGATAAAGAGTGAACATGCGCACGCTACACGGGCTTTATGCAATTGCCGATGTGCAGCACATCGGTGCACGCGATTTTTTCGAGCGGGTGCAGGCCGTGCTGGTCGCAGGCACCCCGCTCCTCCAGTACCGTGACAAGGTCAATGACCGCGAGGTGCGAGCACGCAACGCACAACGGCTCAGGCAGCTGACCCAAAGGCACCGAAGCCTACTGATCATCAACGATGACGTCGAACTGGCCTGGGAAGTGGATGCCGACGGGGTCCACTTGGGCAGGGAGGATTGCGCGATCGAAGAAGCCCGTGCCTGCCTGGGACCTGACAAGATCATCGGGGCGTCCTGCTACAACCGCTACGGCAATGCCGTTGAAGCGGTCGCGAACGGGGCCAGCTACGTCGCGTTCGGGAGCTTCTTTGCTTCGCCGACCAAACCCTCGGCAGCGCGCGCCGACCCCGGCCTGATCGTTCGCGCCAAGCGGGAACTGGACGTTCCGGTCTGTGCCATCGGCGGGATCACGCAGGAGAACGTGACGCCCCTGCTGCAGGCCGGGGCCGACATGGTCGCCGTGATCAGCAGCCTTTTCGATGCACCCTCCCTGGCCCGCTCGGTGCAGGACTGCCTGGCCCTGATGCAGCCGTTTCGTGCCGCCTCATGATCGAAGTTCAACCTTAAGACCACCGTACACGACACACACCATGACCAGTTCGGAACAGGCATTTGAGGAAGCCCTGCGGTACATCCCCGGCGGGGTCAATTCCCCCGTGCGCGCATTCAAGGCGGTCGGCGGCACCCCGGTGTTCTTCAAGCGCGGCGATGGCGCCTGCCTGTATGACATCCACGACAAGAAGTATATTGACTACGTCGGTTCCTGGGGCCCGATGATCCTCGGCCATGCCCACCCCAAGGTCATCGAGGCCGTGCGCCAGACTGCCGAGCACGGACTCAGCTTCGGCACACCGACGGAGATCGAGACGGAATTGGCCAGGAAAGTCTGCGAGATGATCGAGTCCGTGGACCTCGTGCGCATAGTCAACTCCGGCACGGAGGCCACCATGAGTGCCATCCGCCTGGCCCGCGGGCACACGGGCCGCGACAAGATCATCAAGTTCGAAGGCTGCTACCACGGGCACGGGGATGCCCTGCTGGTCAAGGCCGGCTCCGGTGCACTGACGCTGGGGGTACCGAGTTCACCCGGGGTCATCCCGGCACTCGCCGAACACACCCTCACGCTGACCTACAACGACCTGGACGGGGTACGCACGACGTTTGAAACCATGGGTGAGGAAATCGCCTGTGTGATCGTCGAGCCGGTGGCAGGCAACATGAACTGCATCCCCCCGGCCAAAGATTTCCTGCAGGGTTTGCGCAAGCTCTGTTCCGAGTACAAGGCCATCCTGATCTTCGACGAGGTGATGACCGGGTTTCGCGTCGCCCGGGGCGGGGCGCAGCAACTCTACAACGTGGTGCCTGACCTCACCACCCTGGGCAAAATCCTGGGGGGCGGAATGCCGGTCGGGGCCCTGGGAGGTGAACGCAGGATCATGGAATCGCTCGCTCCGGAAGGCCCGGTCTACCAAGCGGGCACCCTGTCCGGCAACCCCGTGGCCATGGCCGCCGGTTTGGCGACCCTTGAGCTGGTTTCAGGACGGGGCTTTCACGACCAGCTGCACCGCAAGACCACGCTGCTGGCAGAAGGCATGCGCGACGCCGCCAAGGAGCACCATGTCCCGCTGGCCGTAAACCACGTCTGTGGCATGTTCGGCATGTTCTTCACCGAAGATGAGAAAGTGACCAAATTTTCCCAGGCGGCCTCGTGCAACCAGCAGCAGTTCACTGCCTTTTTCCACGCCATGCTGGACCAGGGGATCTATCTTGCCCCTTCGCCGTACGAGGCAGGATTTGTCTCCAGTGCGCACAGCCGCGAAGACATCGAGATGACCCTGGATCTCGCCAACCACGCATTCCAGAACATCTGAGCCAGTTCCCTGGCCGAAGGGTCTGCCCCGGTCAGTGGTGTTTTGCCAAAAACTCCAGCACCTCGGCCTGGACCCTTTCATCTTCAAGCAGCCCATGTCGCTGCCTCAGGTCCGCCTCGGTATAGACCACGGACTTGCTGCCGTTGCCCGGGTCCAGAAAGCCGGAGCATTCCCCGCGGGTCGTCGGGCCTTGAAACCAGGGATCCTCCGAGGCCAGCAGCGTCAGCACCGGCTCGTTCGCGGGCGCATGGATCCCGCGGTACTCGTCCCAGCCCGCATGGCAGGTCCAGGCCTCGACCACCCGGGCCCGCACCGAGGCCTTGGCGGATTGCGACCGGAACGTGGCCGCGGCGATAGCCCCTTCACTGAGCCCCACCAGGTAGACGCGACGGGCGTCCACCCAGGCCAGCGTCTTGGCTTTCTCGATGGCGTAGCCCGCATCGAACTGGCGCATCTTCAGGGTATCGCGGTACAGGCCGCCGCGTAAATTCTCCGGGTCGCAGGACTGCGGGTACTTTTTGCGGGCCAGGCTTGGCGGCGCGATCACCGCGTAGCCGTGGGCCGCCAGAAAATCGATCCGCGTATCGGTGCCCTTGCCGGTCCCCGAACAGCCGTGCAGGAAGACCACCGCCGGGAATTGTTTTTCCTGCGCAAACGAAAGCGTGTGCAGTTCCCCGATCGTGGTCTCGATGGTGCCGTGGCCGGCATCCGGAATCCGCACCAGTGCCGCCTGCCACACCCGCTCCAGCTCCTGCGGGTCGTTCCAGTCCTCGCTTCGCATCTCCGCCGCCGGGGTGAAGGTCCTTGAACTGTTGTTCAGGCCCGAGCCGGATGCCACGCCGGCAAGCAGGAGAAGCACCAGGGCGCACAGGGCTGCCCCGGACCCCTTTGGATGCCTTGGCCTTGGGAGGTTCACCGGACCCTGAACGGATTCATTGACGCAGGCCGGGGCAGGACCTGCCGCCGAACCTGTATTCGGTCATCCGGTCTTGGACTTCTGCTTCTTGATTTCTTCGCGTATCAGGTCCATGTCCAGGGTCCTGGTCTTCTCGATGACATCTTCGAGCTGCGAGGGAGACAAGGCGCCCGGCTGCGCGTAGATCAGGATTTTCTCGCGGAATATCATGAGCATCGGGATCGAGCGGATGTTGTAGGCCTGCGCCAGCTCCTGCTGATCTTCGGTGTCGACCTTGCCAAATACGATGTCTTCATGGTTCTCCGAGGCGGTCTCGAAAGTAGGAGCAAAGGATTTGCAGGGCCCGCACCACGCGGCCCAGAAATCGATGATCACCGTGTCGCTGTTCTCTATGGTTTCGTTAATGTTGTCTTTGGTCAGGGCGATCGTGCTCATCACACTCTCCTTACTCGATAGTAAAATCCCGGGTCCTGCCTGATCTTTCAAGTGGATGCACGTGTGAAAAACCCGACTTCCTGCAAACAAGACATTGCAGCCTGTTGCACTTTGCAGTGTACCGTAGCCGAAGTGCGAATCATACAGCCTCACCGCACGGGTAAAGTACAATGCCCGGTACATGCCGATCCCGTCACGGCAAACTGGTTTGCACGCCTTTGATAAAGTATGATCACGGCTGCCTCATCGAGTGCGACCCCTGCCGGCAACAGCGAAGGCATCAACTTGCACTGCACAATGCAGTGCTACGGGAGAGTGCGGGAAACCAGCATTTTTTTACTTTTAACCCTGTGTGGAGACCCCCATGAAAGCAGTATCCAGGCACTTTGTTGTGTTTGTGTTTTCAGCAATTCTTATGACTACATCCAACGTACAAGCAGAAACCGCCACGGTCAAAATGGAAACCAGCAAGGGCACCATCGTGCTTGAACTGGATGCCGCCAATGCACCGGTCACCGTCGAAAACTTCCTCACCTACGTTAGGGAAGGCTTTTATGACGGCACCATCTTTCACCGGGTCATCTCAAACTTCATGATCCAGGGGGGCGGATTCACCTCGGACATGACCCAGAAACCCACGCATGATCCCATCCGTAACGAAGCCAACAACGGCCTCGGAAATGACACGGGCACGATCGCCATGGCGCGAACCAATGATCCGCATTCGGCCACGGCGCAGTTTTTCATCAATGTCCGGGACAACCAGTTCCTGAATTTCTCGGGCGAGAACATGCAGGGATGGGGCTATGCCGTGTTCGGCAAGGTCACCGAAGGCATGGAGGTCGTGAATGCCATCCGCGACGTTCCTACCACTACGCGGAGACCGTTCCAGGATGTGCCCGCCGAGACGGTGACCATCGAAAAAGTATCCATTGTCGAGTAATCCGTGAGGTATGCCGAATACCCTGTTCGTCTCTGACCTGCACCTGGACCACACGCGACCGCACATCGCGGACGCTTTCTGCAGGTTTTTGCGCGACATTACCGACACGGACGCCCTGTATATCCTGGGGGACCTGTTCGAGTACTGGATCGGCGATGATGATCCCGCCACCGGCCTGCAGCCTGTCATCGACTCGATCCGCGAGTTGAGCCTGGGCGGTGTCCCGGTTTATTTCGTGCACGGCAATCGTGACTTCCTCGTCGGCAAGGCGTTCGAAGACTTCACCCGCTGCAAGATCCTGCAGGATGAAACCGTCGTGGACCTGTACGGGACACCCACACTGGTCATGCACGGCGACACGCTGTGCACGGACGACGTCGCCTACCAGAAATACCGGGCCAGGGTGCGCAACCGCTGGGTCCAGCAGGCCGTATTGATGCTCAGCGCCAAGCAGCGCCTGAAGATGGCGCAGCGACTACGCGATAAAAGCATCTCCGCCACCCGTGACAAGCCGCCCGAGATCATGGATGTCAGCCAGGACACCGTGCAGCAAACGATGCTCAGGCACGGCGTGCGGCACCTGATTCACGGACACACCCACCGACCGGGCATTCACGACTTCACCATCGACGGAAATGCCTGCAGGCGTATCGTGCTCGGCGACTGGTACGAGCAGGGCAGCGTGCTGAGGTGCGCGCCCGGAACCATGGACCTGGAGACGGTCCAGGCCTAGCCTTTTTCCAGGGCCGCCAGTTCGGACTCCGAAAACCCCGCCTTGCGCCGCGCTTCCAGGTGCAGCGGCTTTTGCACGCGCCCCGTGTAGTATTGGGCCAGCAACTTCTGAAACGTCGGTTCCGGTTCTAGGTCGTGCGCTTCGCAGGCATACCGGAACCAGCGCGAGCCGATCGCGACGTGGCCGATTTCCTGCTCGAGGATGACTTCCAGAATATCCGCGGTCTTGCCGTCTCCATGGGCGCGCAGTTTTCGGATCATGCCCGGCGTGACATCGAGGCCGCGCGCCTCCAGCACCCGGGGTACCAGCGCCATACGCGCCACCAGGCTGTCGCGCGTGCGAACGGCCATGGTCCACAGGCCGTCGTGGGCGTCGAACGCGCCGTAATCAAAGCCGACTTGCTGCAAGCGCGCGCGCAGCATCGAGAAGTGCTGGGCTTCCTCCTCGGCGACGCGGCTCCAGTCCAGGTAGTACGCCCGGGGCAGCCCCTGGAAGCGGTACAGGGCATCGAGGGCGAGGTTGATCGCATTGAACTCGATGTGCGTGATGGCATGGATGAGGGCGGCGCGCCCGCGCTCGGTGCTCAGGCTTCGCCGGGCGAGCTCCCTGGGGGCGACCAGTCTCGGGCGCACGGGCCGCCCCGGCTGCTCGATCACTTCAATGCCGGGCGTGGGTGCGATCTCGAGGGTTCCGTCTCGCATCTGCCGGGCAAGCTCAAACACGGCCTCGCATTTTTGCGATGGATCGCAACACACCAGGCCCTCGTAGGCGGCCCGGGAGACCGATGCCGCGGGCACCGGGTCAGAAATCGCCGGGCTATTCACTGATGATGACCAGCGAGGAGACTTCTAGGCGGTCGAACAGCTCCATGACGTCCCGGTTTTTCATGCGCACGCAGCCGACGGAGGCCGGCTGGCCGATCAGGCCTTCCTCGTGGGTGCCATGGATGTAGATGTAACGCGCGTGGCTGTCCACACCGCTCCCCCGGTTGACCCCCTCTTCCAGGCCGGCCAGCCAGAGGATCCGGGAGGTGATGAGCTCCTCGTCGGTGCGGGTCTCCCCGGGTTCAATTTCGGCGATGCGGTGGGTACGTTTTCTCGACTGGAAGATCTCGGCGAATCCAGCATCTGCGCCGATCTTCTCGGCCACGCAATGGACCCCGCGAGGGGTCTTGTAGGAGTCCTGCTTTTCTCCGGTACCGTAGCGGGAGGTGGACACCGGGTAGGTGGCCAGGCACGCTTGCCCTTCCAGGACATAGAGCCTTTGTTCGTCTACCTTGACGAGGGCGCCGGGATGGTTCGCATGCTGCGGATGGCGCTCGCATGCCTCGGCATACCGGGCTAGCAGCTGTGGACTGGGCTCGACGGCCTGCATGTGCCAGTCGTTTTTCTCAAACGCTGTTGTGCAGGTCGATGCTCGCGTATTCCTTTTCGCGCTCCTGCTGGGTCTTGTCGTTGCGCAAGATTTCGAGGTTTTCGAAATAGCCTTCCTCCACGCCGGTGATGTAGTCGCCGTCGAACATCGAGGTGTCGAACGTGTCCAGTTTCAGGTTCCCCTGGCGCACCGCCGCCACCAGATCACCAAGCCCCTGGTAGATCAGGCGGTCGGTCTTGATCTCCTTGCCGATCGACTCCACGTCCTTGTCGAAGGCGATCAGTTCGTTGCGTGCCGGCATGTCGATGCCGTAGATGTTCTGGTAGCGGATCGGAGGCGAGGCGGAGGCGAAATACACCTTGCTGGCGCCGGCGTCCCGGGCCATTTGCACGATCTCGCGCGAAGTCGTGCCGCGCACGATGGAATCGTCGATCAGCAGGACGTTCTTGCCCTTGAACTCGAGCCCGATGGGATTGAGCTTCTGGCGCACCGATTTCTTGCGCAGCGTGCTGCCGGGCATGATGAAGGTCCGCCCGATGTAGCGGTTCTTGATGAATCCCTCGCGGTACTTGACGCGCAAAAGGTAGGCGATCTCGATCGCCGCCGTGCGGCTCGTGTCCGGGATGGGCATGACGACGTCGATGTCATGCTCCGGCCACTCGCGCAGGATTTTCTTGGCGAGCCGCTGGCCCATGCGCATGCGCGCCTTCTGCACGAAGATGTCATCGATGACCGAATCCGGACGGGCGAAATAGACATGCTCGAAGATGCAGGGAGACTGCTGGGATTCGGGTGCGCACTGGCGGGTGTGGATCTTCCCCTCCACGTCGATGAACACGGCCTCACCGGGGGCGATGTCGCGAACGAGACTGTAGTCCAGCGCGTCCAGGGCGGCACTTTCCGAGGCCACCATGTACTCCATGCCATGGCGGGATTCGCGCACCCCGTACACCAGGGGCCGGATGCCGTGGGAGTCGCGAAAGGCGATGATACCGCAGCCGGTGATCATGGCCACCACGGCATAGGCGCCCTTGCAGCGGCGGTGAACGCCCTCCACGGCGGCGAAGATGTCTTCCGGTCGCAGCCGCAGGGTCTGCTGGTTGGCCAGCTCGTGAGCCAGCACGTTGAGCAGGATTTCCGAGTCCGAATCCGTGTTCAGGTGACGGCGGTCCTCGCGGAACAGTTCCTTTTTCAGCTGCTCGGTGTTGACCAGGTTGCCGTTGTGGCCGAGCGAGATGCCAAAGGGCGAATTCACGTACAGCGGCTGGGCCTCGGCGGAGGAGGATGAGCCGGCCGTGGGGTAGCGCACGTGCGCAATCCCCATGGTGCCTTTCAGGCGCTCCATGTGCCGGCTGTGGAACACGTCGCGCACCAGGCCGTTGGCCTTGCGCTGGTAGAGCCGCCCGTCGCTGTAGGTGACGATGCCCGCCGCATCCTGGCCGCGGTGCTGCAGCACCAGCAGCGCGTTGTACAGCGCCTGGTTGACGTCCTGGTGGGATACGATTCCGGCAATACCGCACATGATCAATAAATCCCCGGCTGCATCAGAACCGGTACGACGAGGCTTGGGTTTCGGCCTCGTCAAACAAAAAATACTTCGCGTATTCCGGCGGGATGTACCGCACGACCTCCTGTGCCGCGGTCTCGAACCAGGGTAGCATCCGCGAAGTCTCCCAGATCTCGGTTCGCGGGAAACTGGTCATCGCGACCACCAAGATCACCAGGATCACGATGGCCCCGCCGCGCACCAGGCCGAACAGGGCTCCCAGGAACCGGTCGATTCCGCGCACCACGGGCAGGCTGGTCACTTTGCCCAGCAGGTGGTTCAGCAAGGACCCCGCCACCAGTACGCCAATTCCGATCACGGCAAAGGCAATGCCCGCACGCAGCTTGCTCAACACGATTTCCGTCTCCCCGAGACTGAACGTGGTCTCGTCCATGTCAACCGGCAGGTATGCTGCCAGCTGCTCGAAATAGCTCATCGCCAGCCACACGGCCAGGATCAGGCTGGCCAGTGAAACCGCTTCCTTCACGAACCCCCGGAACACCGCGACCACTACGGACACCAGCAGGATGATCATGATCCCGATATCAATCCATGAAAAATCCATAGGTGGCGCTCTCCGTACTCTGTGCGCGTTTTATCCCGGGTCCGGGGCATGCCAGCCTTCCACGGCTGCGAATTTCCGGTCTAGGGATGCGGGGTTACAAAGGCTCCTTTGATGCCCTGGTCTTTCTCGATTTTCGCACGCAACCGATCGGCATTCTCACGTTTGAGTTCAGGTCCGACCCGGACCCGGTAAAGCACCTTGCCGTTTTTCTCAAGCTTCTCGGTGAATGCCGTAAAATCGCCCGCCATCAGTTTTTTCTGCAGGGCGACGGCCTTGCCCTTTTCCTCGAATGCGGCCACCTGTACGGCCCAGGCACTTAACGAGGGACTCGGTTTGATCTTGCCGGCGGTGGCTTCAAGCACCTTGGGTTCGGCGGGCGGTTTTGCCTTTTGCGGTGCCGGCTCCTCTACCGCTTGGGCAGCCGGCGCTTGCGCCGGTTCGGGTTTCTTCGCCGGTGCAGCCACGGCCCGGGCCTCGCTCTTCGTTTGCGCGTCAGGCAGGGAGTCCAGCTGCTCGGGATCAGGCAGCTCGCTCTCAAAATTGAACTTGGGCGGGTCCAGCGACAGTTCCGCCTCGACCACGGCCGATTCCTTGCGGCCCGAGCCGTCGAGCAGCATCGGCACGAAGATGACCGCAAGTGCGATGAGAACCACGGCACCGATCAGGCGCTGCTTCATGAGTGTTTCCATGTACTACCCCGCCTCCGGCTTAATCCAGCCCGTCCCGCCATTGTGAAAAACGCCAAATTATACTTGCAAGCTTAATACTTCTGCCACCGTCAGGAAAGAACCAAACACCACGATCCGGGATGTTTCGCTGGCGTTCTTTTTGGCCGCCTGCCAGGCCTTTGATATCGAAGCATAAGCCTGCACGCGGGCATCGGGGTCCAGGTGCTCGATACGGTTTTGCAACTGCGCACAGTCCAGGGAGCGCTCGGACTCCAGTTCCGAGATGTACCACTCGTCGATCTGCTCGTGCACCGAGCCGATGATTCCTTCCACATCCTTGTCTTCGAGCACGGCAAACACGGCGTAGGTGCGCGAGGCCGGCCCCAGTTCCCGGAGGTTCCTGCCGAGGACCTTGGCACTGTCCAGGTTGTGCGCCACATCGAAGATCATCTCGCACTTGCCCGCAACGCGCTGGAACCGTCCGGCCAGGCAGATGTCCTGCAGCCCCTGCTCCACGCTTTCGCGCGGCACGGGCAATACCGCATCGAGGCACTGGATGCTCATCAGTGCCGCGCCCGCATTGCCCACCTGCACATCGCCGTACAGGTTCGGCAGCGGCAGCCCGTCCCAGTCGAGCCCCTCGCTCCTGAAGCTCCAGTACCCCTGCGTTGCCTGGCGGCAGGAAAAATCCTCGCCGGCGAGGTACAGCCGGGAACCGATGTCCTTCGCATACTTCAGCAGGCTCTGGGGGGGATCGACGTCGCCGCACACGGCGGGCTTGCCGGTACGGAAAATCCCGGCTTTCTCCAGGCCGATGGATTCCCGTGTCGACCCCAGCCACTGCACGTGGTCCAGGCCGACGCTCGAGACGATCGCCGCATCGGCATCGTAGATGTTGACGGCATCCAGGCGCCCGCCGAGTCCCACCTCGAACACCGCCACGTCCAGCGGCAGGGTGCTGAAGATCTGCATGGCGGCCAGCGTGCCGAACTCGAAATAGCTCAGGCTGAGATCGCCCCGGGCCTGGTCCACCAGGTCGAAGGCGGCGCACAGCGGGGCGTCCTCGACGTTCTTTTTGCCGATGCGGATGCGCTCGTTGTAATGCAGCAGGTGGGGCGAGGTATAGGCCGCCACGCGGTACCCGGCCTGGTGATAGATGGATTCCAGGATCGCGGTGATCGAACCCTTGCCGTTGGTGCCGGACACCATGATCACCTGGAAGTCCGGCTGCATGATGCCGAGATCATGGGCCACGCGGGCGACGCGCTCCAGGCCCAGCTTGATCTTCTCGGAATGCAGGGTCTGCTGCCAGTCCAGCCAGTCTTGGAGGTGTTCAAATCGCAAAACGTGCAGGTCCGCGGACAGTTCGGGGGGATGCGCTAATCAGGAGGCGTGATGCAAGAGGCCCTTCACTCGGGCTCCGGTAAGATTCCAGGCACGCGTTGCCATCGGCGATTCACTTGTGCAGCAGTATGCACAGGATGCGGTGCACCTCGTCGCGCAGGTTCTTGCGCTCGACGATCATGTCCAGGGCGCCGTGTTCGAGCAGGAACTCGCTGCGCTGGAAGCCTTCGGGCAGGGTCTCGCGCACGGTCTGCTCGATCACCCGGGGGCCGGCAAACCCGATCAGCGCCTTGGGCTCGGCAATGTTGACATCGCCGAGCATGGCCAGGCTCGCGGATACACCGCCCATGGTCGGGTCGGTCAGCACCGAGACGAATGGAATGCGCTGGCTGCGCATGCGGTCGAGCACGGCACTGGTTTTCGCCATCTGGAACAGGGACATGAGCGCTTCTTGCATGCGCGCCCCGCCGCTGGTGGAAAAGCAGACCAGCGGGACGGAATCCTGCAGGGCCCGCTGTGCGCCCTGCAGGAAGCGCTCGCCGACGACCGAGCCCATGGAGCCGCCGATGAAACTGAACTCGAACGCCGCCGCCACCACCGGAAGCTGTTTCAGGCAGCCCTTCATGACCAGCAGGGCCTCGGTTTCCTGGGTGGATTTCTGTGCCGCGCTCAGGCGGTCCCTGTACTTCTTGCTGTCCCTGAATTTCAGGAAATCCCTGGGTTCGATGTCGTGCCCGATCTCCTCGAGGGGACTCTCGTCCAAGAAGGCCTGCAGCCTGGTGCGCGCGCCGATGCGCATGTGGTGGTTGCACTTGGTGCACACCTGCAGGTTGCGCTCCAGGTCCGAACGGTACAGGACCGCCCCGCAGCTCGTGCACTTGTCCCAGAGTCCTTCCGGCACCTTGCCCTTGCCCGTACCTTCCGTGCGGATCCTGGAAGGCATCAATTTCTCCAGCCAGCTCATGGCGACATCCGGTCAGGCGCTGGTTGCGGACCGGCCCGCTTCGGGGATGCCGCGATCCAGGGCTTCACGCATGCCCGTGAGCAGGGCCGCTACTTTGTTCTTCATGGTGTCAGGGTCCGACAGGTGGGCCTCGATCTGGCGGATCAGCGCGCTGCCGACAATGACGGCATCGGCAATGGACGCGATGTGCCCGGCACTCTCGGCGTCCCGGACACCGAACCCGACCCCCACGGGCAGCGTCGAATGCTGCCTGATTTCACGGACCTTGTTCCTGACTTCCGAGATATCCATATGACCCGCACCGGTGACCCCTTTCAGGGAGACATAATATATAAGTCCGGAAGAGGCCTCACAGATTTTTTTGATACGGGCATCACTGGTGGTCGGGGCAATCAGGAACACCGTGTCGAGGCCATGCTCTCGGTAGGTCTCGAGCGCCGGACCCGCCTGTTCGACCGGAAGGTCCACGGTCAGCACACCGTCGGCCTGGCTTTGCCGGGCCAGGCGGGCAAACTCCGGGATACCGAGGACCTCCACCGGGTTCTGGTAGCCCATCAGGATGACCGGGGTGTGCGAATCGCGCTCCCGGAAGCGACCCACCATGTCCAGGGTGTCCCTCAGGCTCGTGTGGTGGGCCAGTGCGCGCTCACAGGCCGCCTGGATCACGGGTCCGTCCGCCATCGGGTCCGAAAAGGGCACGCCCAGCTCGATCATGTCGGCCCCGGCCTCCACCAGAGTATGCATCAGGGCCACCGTCTGTCCCGGGTGGGGGTCGCCCGCGGTGATGTAGGGCACCAGGGCCTTGCGGCCCTGCCCGGCCAGGGCATCGAAACGTTCCCGGATGCGGCTCACAGTTCGATGCCCTCGAGGTCGGCCACCGTGTTGATGTCCTTGTCGCCTCGCCCGGACAGGTTGACCACGATGATCTGCTGCGGGCTCATCCCGGCGGCCAGGCGCACGGCATAGGCCAGCGCATGGCTGCTCTCCAAGGCGGGAATGATGCCTTCGATTCGGGTCAGCTCGTGAAATGCCGCCAGCGCCTGCTCATCGGTCACGGATTCGTACTGCACCCGGCCGATGTCCTTCAGCCAAGCATGTTCCGGGCCCACCCCCGGGTAGTCGAGGCCGGCGGAAATCGAGTGGGTTTCGATGATCTGGCCATTTTCGTCCTCCATCAGGTAGGTGCGGTTGCCGTGCAGCACCCCGGGCTTCCCGCTGTTCAGCGGCGCCGAGTGCTTTTGTGTCTCCAGCCCCAGTCCGGCGGCTTCGACGCCGTACATGCGCACCGTCTCGTGTTCCAGGAACGGGTAAAACAGGCCGATGGCGTTGGAGCCGCCGCCGACGCAGGCGACCAGCGCATCCGGCAGCGAGCCGGTCATCGCCTCGAGCTGGCTCTTCGCCTCGCGGCCGATGACCGTCTGGAAGTCGCGCACCAGCTCCGGGTAGGGGTGGGGGCCCGCCACCGTGCCGATGATGTAGAACGTGGTGTCGACGTGGGTGACCCAGTCGCGCAGGGCCTCGTTGAGGGCATCCTTCAGGGTCCTCGAGCCCGAGCGCACCGGCACCACCTCGGCCCCCAGAAGCTTCATGCGGTAGACGTTCGGCGCCTGGCGGCGGATGTCTTCCTCGCCCATGTAGACGACGCATTCAAGGCCCAGGCGCGCGGCGACCGTGGCCGTGGCCACCCCGTGCTGGCCGGCACCGGTCTCGGCGATGATGCGGGACTTGTCCATGCGCTTGGCCAGCAGGGCCTGGCCGACCGTGTTGTTGATCTTGTGGGCGCCGGTGTGGTTCAGGTCCTCGCGTTTCAGGTAAATCTGTGCACCGCCGTGCTTCTCGCTGAGGCGCTGTGCGTGGTACAGGGGGCTCGGGCGTCCTACGTAATGGCTGAGATCGGCCTCGAACTCGACCACGAACCCGGGGTCCTCCCGGAACCTGAGATAGGCGGCCTCGAGCTGCGCCAGCGGCTCGATCAGGGTTTCCGCGACGTAGCGCCCGCCGTATTCACCGAACATCCCCGCGCGGTCCGGAACCTGATCAAAGTCCGTGGTTTCCGGGTGTTCGGGCGCCTTACTGGCCATGCCTGGCCTTTGCGACAAAGCGTTTCATTTTCCCGGCATCCTTTTCGCCCGGGGCGGCCTCGATGCCGCTGCTGACATCGACCGCAAAGGGCCGGACTTCGGCCACCGCCCGGGCCACGTTCTCGGGGGTGAGTCCTCCGGCCAGCAGGACGGGACGCCCCAGCGAGCCGGGAATCGTGTCCCAGGCAAAGGTCTTTCCCGTACCGCCCAGCTCCCCGCTCGAATGGCTGTCGAGCACGAATGCCGAGGCCGATGCGAAGCCGTCGCAATACTCGGCGATGGAGTCCGTGTTGCCCATCGGCACCGCCTTCATGTAGGGAAGTCCGAACTGGCGGCAAAACTCCTCGTCTTCACGGCCGTGAAACTGCAGCAGGTGCAGCGGCGTGCGGCGAAGGACCTCCTCGACTTCCCCGGGCGCGGCATCCATGAACAGGCCGACCGCCATGACAAACGGCGGCATCTGCCGGATCAGCCGTGCGGCGTGATCGGGCGCGAGGCTGCGGGGGCTCTCGTTCACGAACACGAAACCCAGGGCATGGACGCCGAGCTCGACCGCACAGCGCACGTCCTCCTCACGGGTCATTCCACAAAATTTAATCCGGGTCGGCATGCCTCTCATTCCTCATTCCTGCGTGTTCCCTCCGCTCCGTTCCGATCGCAGGCCATTGTACTGCAGGGTCCAGGCCGTACTTGCCATCATACTGCACTTTGACCAGGTACAAGCCGCCCGCCGGGGCGGTCACGCCCCCCAGGGTGCGGTCGCGGCGCTCCAGCACCGTTTTGGCCCAGGACACCCCCTGCTCGCCCTTGCCGATCGCCATCAGCACGCCCGCAATGTTGCGCACCATGTGATGCAGGAATCCGTCCGCCAGGATATCCACGAAGATGAACTCGCCCCGGCGCTGCACGTTCAGCTCGTGCACGGTGCGAACCGGACTTTTCGCCTGGCAGGCCAGGGCCCGGTAGGAAGAAAAGTCATGAGTGCCTTGCAGGCACGATGCACCCTGTTGCATGCGTTCGCTGTCCATCGCCGCATAAACCCAGGTGACCCGTTCCCGAAGCAGGGCCGGGCGTGTCGGGCGGCTCAGGATCACGTACCGGTACTGCCTCGAGACGGCCGAGTAACGTGCATGGAAGTCCTCTTGCACGGTGCGGGCCCACAGCACGGATACCGAATCGGGCAAATGCGTATTGACCCCCAGCACCCAGGATCGGTCAGTGCGCCGTGCCGTACAGTCAAAGTGAACCACCTGTTCGCTCGCATGGACCCCCGTGTCCGTGCGCCCCGCCGCATGCACGCCCACCGGTGCATCCGCCACCCTGGATATGGCCTGCTCAAGCACCTGCTGTACCGTGTTCGGATCCTTCTGTCGCTGCCAGCCGCAAAACGGGCTGCCATCATATTCGATGCCAAGGGCTATGCGCATTGCAAAAAATCGTCCAAAGACATGGGCTGGAAAAGCAGGGCAATCATACAGGAAGTGCAGGCCCGCGTGCCCCGCACCCGAATTCCCCGGCTATCGGCGCTGAAGCCGCCTTCGCAGCCTTTCCACCCGCCTTCGGTTGACGCCCAGGTCATAGAACCCGTACCTGGACGCGGAGCCCACGTGGATGACATGGTCTTGCGGGCAAAGAAGACACTTCAGGTCATCGGGAAACCGGAAAACGAGTGTGCGGCAAAGTGCGTGAATATACTCACCGGTCACCTCGAGAATCACCGTGCGCGGCATCCGCTCAAGCAACTCCTTCACGCGGGCAAAGGTAAGCTCCGGGGTCTCCCCGCATGGCAACGGATTGATGTAATGAAAGCGCGAGGTGCCGTCCTGGCTGCAGACGTAGTTGGGCCGGATTGTGTGCTTCACGAGTGAGATGGTACGGGCCATTGGTTCTGAATTTCTGAACTGCTTTACCTGGAATTCACTTGGACAGGGGCCGGTTTTCGGCCCGGGATATGGCGTGCAGGATGCGATCCAGCTGGCGGGCCGTGAGTACCCGCTTCAGATAGCCCAGCAGGTAGGTCGGCACGGTCACGTAATAGTGCGCCTTCGGCCGTTTCGCCTCCAGGGCATGGATGACCTTTTTCACCACGGCATCGGCCGGCAGCGTAAAGGGCGTGGCGCTGTCGGGCGCCCGGAGACGTTCTTCAATGATGGGATAAATCTCCCGGTGGGCGCTTCGGGACGGATCGATGTTGGCCTTGAAGGCCGCATACGCATTTTCCCGAAAGCGGCTGCTGACGGGCCCGGGCTCAATCAGCGACACGTAGACGCCTGAACCGGCCAGCTCCAGTCTCAGGGTGTCGGTCAGGCCCTCGATGGCATACTTGCTGGCCACGTAGGCCCCGCGATAGTGCAGCGCCACGAGGCCCAGCAGCGAACTGTTCTGGATGATGCGCCCTGTGCCGTTGGCGCGCATGCAGGGCAAGAGCCGGCAGGTGAGGTCATGCCAGCCCAGCACGTTGGCTTGCAGTTGTGCCAGCAACACGTCCCGGGACAGGTCCTCGACGGCACCCGGTTGCCCGTAGGCCCCATTGTTGAACAGCCCGTAGACCCTTTCACCGGTTCGCTTCAATACCTCTTTCGCCAGCGCCGACACACTCGCCGGGTCCGCCAGGTCCAGGGCCAGGGCTTCAAAGCCGTCTTTCTCGAGCCGCTCCAGGTCCTGCGCCTTGCGCGCGGTGGCCAGCACGCGGTAGCCGCGCTCGCACAGCATCTCGGCTGCCCGGCGCCCGATGCCGCTGGAACAGCCGGTGATCACGATGTTTCGCTTGATCACAGGTCCCTCACTGCCTGTCTTGTGCACGGTTCACGGTAGGCTGACCGGAATCCGTGCGGGGTGGCCTGTGCCCTCAGAGGTATTCCCGGACCAGGATTTCCGCGATCTGGATGCTGTTCAGGGCCGCCCCCTTTCTCAGGTTATCGCTGACCACCCACAGGTTGAGCCCGCGGGGATGCGAGATGTCTTCACGAATGCGCCCCACATACACGGCATCGCTTCCATCCCCTTCGGTCGCCGCCGTGGGGTAGCCGCCATCCGTTCGGTCATCCATCACCTGGACGCCTGGAGCACCGGCCAGCAGCTGCCTGGCCTGCTCCGCGGACAGCGGGGCTTTCAATTCGAGGTGAACGGCCTCGGAATGACCGTTGACCACCGGGATGCGCACCGTCGTGGGGTTCACCTGGATCGAATCGTCGCCCAGGATCTTGCGGGTCTCCCACACCATCTTCATCTCTTCCTTGGTGTAGCCGTTGTCCATGAACACGTCGATGTGCGGCAGCGCGTTGAAGGCGATCTGTTTCGGGTACACCTCGCAGTCCACCGGGGACCCGTCGATGATGTTGCGGGTCTGCAGGTCCAGCTCGTCGATGGCCTCCTTGCCGGTGCCGGACACGGCCTGGTAGGTCGCCACGTTGACGCGCTCGATGCCGACCGCATCGTGGATGGGCTTGAGGGCCACCACCATCTGGATGGTCGAGCAGTTCGGGTTGGCGATGATCCCGTGGCGAGTATAATTCGCGATCTGCCCGGCATTGGCCTCCGGCACCACCAGAGGAATGCTGTCCTCGTAGCGAAACTGCGAGGTGTTGTCGACCACGACGCAGCCCTGCGCGGCCGCCTTCGGCGCATATTCCTTCGAGATACCGGCACCGGCGGAAAAGAGCCCGATCTGCGTGTCGGAGAAATCAAACTCCGAAAGGTCGCCGACCTCGATTTGCCGGTCCTTGAACCCGACTTTCCTGCCGGCGGAACGGCGGCTTGCCAGCGCATGCACCTGCTCCACCGGGAAGTCCCTTTGCGCGAGGATGGACAGCAGTTGCTCGCCGACCGCCCCGGTCGCACCCACGACTGCAACGTTGTACTTTTTCATGGCCTGGTTCAGTTTTCCCGTGATTGATCCGACAGCGCACGGACCACGGCATCGCCCATTTCGCGCGTTCCGATGCTCTGCCGCGCGGAATATACAATATCCGGCGTTCGAAGTCCCTCGCCAATCACCCGGCGGACCGCCTGCTCGATGCGCTCCGCCATCTGCGGTTCGCCCAGGCTGTAGCGCAACATCATCGCCGCCGAAAGGATGGCCGCCAGCGGGTTGGCCACGTCCTGGCCGGCAATATCCGGGGCCGAGCCGTGCACGGGCTCGTACAGGCCCTGATCCGCACCGTTCAAGGAGGCGGACGGCAGCAGGCCGATCGAGCCGGTCAGCATGGCCGCGATATCGGAGAGGATATCGCCGAACATGTTCTCGGTCAGCACGACGTCGAACTGGTTCGGGTCGCGAACCAGCTGCATGGCCGCATTGTCGACGTACATGTGGCTCAGGGAGACCTCGGGATACTGTTGGTGCACCCGCTCCACGACTTCACGCCACAGCTCGGACACCTCCAGCACGTTGGCCTTGTCCACCGAGCAAAGACGCCGGTTCCTGCGCTGTGCGATCTGGAAGGCCATCTGCGCGATGCGCTCGATCTCGCTTTCATCGTAGACCAGCGTATTGAACCCCTGGCGAGGCGCTCCCTCGATGCTGCGGATGCCGCGCGGCTCACCGAAGTAGAGCCCTCCGGTCAGTTCACGAACGATCATGAGATCGAGGCCGGCGATGCGCTCCGATTTCAGCGAAGAGGCATCGGTGAGCTCGGCGAACAGGATCGCCGGGCGCAGGTTCGCAAACAAGCCGAGTTCTGCACGCAGGCGCAACAGTCCCTTCTCCGGTCGCAACCCGCGCTCGACGTGGTCGAACTGCGGCCCGCCAACCGCACCCAGCACCACGGCATCGGCGGCCCGGGCAAGCTCCAGGGTCTCTTCGGGCAGCGGGTCGCCGCCATCCTCATAGGCACAGCCGCCGATGAGCGCTTCCTCGAGCTCGAGGGACGCGCCGTGCGCATCGATCAGAAAGCCCAGCACCTTGCGGACCTCGGCGATGACTTCCGGGCCGATGCCGTCTCCCGGCAATAACAGTACCTTGTGCATGGGTCAGTAAAAAAATCCGGTTGTCAGAAAATGTCAGGGAAAGAGCCAGGGACAGGTCTGCCTCATCCGGTCCTCGTAGGCCCTGATCTCGTCTTCGTGCTGCAGCGTGATATCGATCTCATCGTAGCCGTTCAGCAGGCAGTGCTTGTGAAAGGCACTGATTTCAAAGGAAAAAACCCGCTCCCTCCCGTCCCGTACGACCTGCTTCTCCAGGTCCAGCGTGCAGGTGCGCGCGGGGTCTCGTGCGACCTGATCGAACAGCTCGTCCACTTCCCCTGCCTGCAGGGTAATCGGCAACAGGCCGTTTTTATAGCTGTTGCTGCAAAAAATATCGGCGAAGCTCGAGGCGATCACCGCCCGGAAACCGTAGTCCAGCAGGGACCACACGGCATGTTCGCGCGACGAACCGCAGCCGAAGTTCTCCCGCACCAGCAACACCTCGGCACCGGCGTGGGCCGCCTGGTTGAGGACAAAGCCGGGGTCCGTGCGGCGCTGCCCGGGGTCGGTGTCCAGAGTGCCCGGGTCCAGGTAGCGCCAGTTGTCGAACAGGTACTGGCCGAAACCGGTGCGCTTGACCGACTTCAGGTACTGCTGCGGAATGATGGCGTCGGTGTCCACATGGCTGCGATCGAGCGGCAGCAAGGTGCTCGTGAGGCGGGTGAAGGGCTTCATGACAGCCACTTCCTGACATCGACGAAGTGTCCGTGCAGGGCTGCGCCCACGGCCATCACCGGACTCACCAGGTGGGTGCGCCCGCCCTTGCCCTGGCGCCCCTCGAAATTGCGGTTTGAGGTGGACGCGCAACGCTCGCCCGGCGCCAGCTGGTCCGCATTCATGCCCAGGCACATCGAGCAGCCCGGCTCGCGCCACTCGAACCCGGCCGACTTGAAGACCCGGTCCAGGCCCTCCTCCTCGGCCTGGCGCTTCACCAGCCCGGAACCCGGCACCACCATGGCCAGCTTGATGTTGGCGGCCACGGACCGGTCTCGGATCAGCCCGGCGGCTTCGCGCAGATCCTCGATCCTCGAATTGGTGCAGGAGCCGATGAACACCTTGTCGACCTCGATGGCCTCGATCGGGGTTCCGGGCTGCAGGCCCATGTAGTGCAGGGCATTGCGGTGATCCGGGTTGTCGTCCTGCGGGACGACGCCATCGATACCGGTCACCATCTCCGGGGACGTCCCCCAGGTGACCTGCGGCTTGAGGTCACCGGCGTCCAGTTGCACCAGCGCATCAAATTCGGCTTCGGCGTCGCTGTGCAGGGTGCGCCAGTAGGCCAGCGCCTGGTCCCACAAGGCCCCCTGGGGTGCGAACGGCCGGCCGGCCACGTACTCCAGGGTGGTGTCGTCGACGGCGATCATGCCGGCGCGCGCACCCGCCTCGATGGACATGTTGCACATCGTCATGCGCCCTTCTACGGAAAGCGCACGGATCGCGGCCCCCGCGTACTCGGCCGTGTAGCCGGTGGCCCCGGCCGTGCCCAACTGCCCGATGACGGCCAGGATGATGTCCTTGGAGGTCACCCCGGGAGGCAAGCTGCCGTCCACCCGGACCTGCATGTTCTTCGACTTTTTCAGCAGCAGGCACTGGGTCGCGAGCACGTGCTCCACCTCGGAGGTGCCGATGCCGAACGCGAGCGCGCCCAGCGCGCCGTGGGTGGAGGTATGCGAATCGCCGCAGACGATGGTCATGCCCGGCAGCGAGGCGCCCTGCTCGGGGCCGATCACGTGCACGATCCCCTGGCGTACGTCCAGCATCGGGAACTGCGTGATCGAGAAATGCCTGCAGTTTTCATCCAGCGTGTCGACCTGGCGCCGGGAGATGGGATCCCCGATCCCCTGGCTGCGATCCGTGGTCGGCACATTGTGGTCCGCCGTGGCGAGGATGGAATCCGTGCGCCAGGGGGTCCGCCCGGCGATGCGCAGGCCCTCGAAGGCCTGCGGGGAAGTCACTTCATGCACCAGGTGGCGGTCGATGTACAGCAACGTCATGCCGTCATCGCGCTCGTGCACGCTGTGACTTCTCCAGACTTTGTCATACAAGGTGTCGTTTGCCATTATCGTGATCCTGCCGGCCCGTGTCGCTCACGCCTGGCCCGGTCGCGCACACCCAGCCACAGGTACTGAAGCAGTGCGAAGGCGGCCATGCCGGCCGCCAGCAGGTAGACCCCGGAAGCGCCGACGGCGCTCCAAGTATACCCGCTCACAAGGCTGCCTAGCGAAATTCCAAGGCCAAAGCTGATACTGGAATACAGCGCCATGCCCTGGCTCTGCAGCGCCCCGGGGAAGTATTCATCGATCATGCAGATCGCCGAGGCATGAAACAGCCCGTAGGAGGCCGCGTGCAGCAACTGGGCCAGCAGCAACACGGGCAGGTGGTCTGCATACATGGCGATCAGCCACCAGCGAAGTGCCGTCAGCCCCATGGCCATGCCCAGCAGGCGCCCCGCACCAAATCTCGACAGCAGCCGGTAGACCATGAGAAACAGCACGATCTCGGCCACCACCCCCAGCATCCACAGCTGACCCACCGCGGTTCGCGGGTACCCCAGGTCCTCCAGGTAGATGCTGAAAAACGTGTAGTAGGCACCGTGGCTCATCTGCATGAGAAACGCGGCCAGCAGCAAGGCGATGACCGGTGCCTGCCGGCAGGTGCCCAGCAGCGAAGCGTCCCGGGTCCCGTGGCCGATGCTGGGCGAGTCCTGCACGCGCAGGCTGCTCAGCCAGATGCCGGTCAGGATCACCAGGATCGCCCACGGCAGGAACCGGATCCCCTCATCGCGCATCAACTGGGCCAGCACCAGGACGGTCACCAGGAACCCGACCGAGCCCCAGAGGCGCACGCGCCCGTACTGATAGCGGTCCTTGCCCAGGAAATTCATGGTAGTGGCCTCGAACTGGGGCAAGGCCGCGTTCCAGAAAAACCCGAACCCCGCCAGCACCGCCAGCATGGTCCAGTACTCGCGCACCGGAAGCACCAGGGCGAACATGCAGATACCTGCAAACACGGCGTAGCGCGCGACCCGCATCCGCTCACCGGCACGGTCGGCCAGGTACGCCCAGATCGTCGGCGCGATAATCTTGGTCGCCAGCAGCACGGCGGAAAGCTCGCCGATCTGGCGGGCATTGAAATCGAGATGCAGCAGGTACAGGCTCCAGTACGGAAGCAGCGCGCCGAGCGTCGCGTAGTAGAAGAAATAGACCGTGGCGTGCCTGCCTCGCCTTGCAGACGGTTGCTGCCCGGACAACATCCCTGTTCCAGATCAGGCCGTTACGGGTTCAACTGCCAGCTCGGCACTCAGGGCGCCGAAGACGGGATGTCCGGCGTGGCACAGTCCACATCGAGATTTTGTGCACGCTGGCGAAGGACATGATCCATGACCACCAGGGCGAGCATCGCCTCGGCAATCGGCACACCGCGTATGCCGACACAGGGATCATGGCGCCCGGTCGTGACGATTTCCGTGGGCTCGCCACGCACATCCACGGTTTTTCCGGGAATGCGGATACTCGACGTCGGCTTGAACGCCACGCTGACCCGAAGGTCCTGGCCGGTGGAGATGCCGCCCAGCACCCCGCCCGCGTGATTGGAGAGAAATCCCTGCGGGCTGATCTCATCGCGGCACTGGCTGCCCATTTGCGCCACGCATCCGAACCCGGCGCCGATCTCCACGCCCTTGACCGCGTTGATGCTCATCATGGCATGGGCGATATCGGCATCCAGGCGGTCGAACACGGGCTCGCCCAGCCCCGTGGTCATGCCGCTTGCCACGACCGTGACCCGGGCCCCGGTCGAGTCGCCCTGCTTGCGTAGCCCGTCCATGAAGTTCTCGAGTTCCGCAACCTTGTCCGCGTCCGGGCAGAAGAAGGGGTTGGCTTCCACCGCCTCCCAGTCCCTGTGCTCGATTTCGATCGGGCCCAGTTGCGAAAGGCAGCCGCGAATCTCGATTCCGGACCCCTGCTTCAGGCATTTTTTCGCAATCGCCCCGGCGGCCACCCGCATGGCGGTCTCGCGCGCCGAAGAGCGACCGCCGCCTCGGTAGTCCCGCCGGCCGTACTTTTTCAGGTAGGTGTAGTCCGCATGGCCCGGGCGAAACTTCTCCTTGATATCGTTGTAGTCCTTGGAGCGCGCATCCTGGTTGTAGATGATCAGGCCGATGGGCGTGCCGGTGGTCCGGCCTTCGAAGGTGCCGGACAGGATCTCGACCTGGTCCGGTTCGCGCCGCTGCGAGGTATGGCGCGTCTTGCCGGGGCGCCGCCGGTCGAGATCGACCTGCAGGTCCGAGGCCTGAAGTTCCAGGCCGGGAGGACAGCCATCGACGATGCAGCCGATGGCGCTTCCATGACTTTCGCCGAAGGAAGTGACCGTGAATAATTTTCCATACGAGTTGCCGGGCATCCGCCAATAATAACACCTCCGCGAAAAGAACTGTCCGGGCCCGCCTGCGTGTCCGCGCTGAAAAGGTTATACAATGCTGCGGACATGAGCCCTGTTTGTGAGAATTCCAGGACCTGCAAAATGATCTGGCGAGACATCCACATGCTGCTGGCGCTCGCAGGCTTCACGGTCTGCATGGCACTTGTCAACGGCATGTATTCAAGAGCAGACCCCGGCCCGGAATCCCCGGAGCGTGCGGTCTCGAACCCCCCGGGCGAGTCCGCAATGGCGCGCCCGAAACCCGGACCCGGGCCATGACGGGTCATTCCAGGGCACGGACGCTGATGGATGCCGCGTGGAAGCATTGCAAGGGGTGGCTGTTCCGCCTGTTTCCCCATCACCTCGTGTCGCGGATCACCTTCTGGGCTACGCGCCTGCGCATACCCTTGAAGAATCCTGCCATCCGCCTGTTCATACGCACGTTCGATGTCGACATGCATGAAGCCTGCCACGCCCATCCCGAAGATTACGCAAGCTTCGATGATTTTTTTACACGCCAGCTGGTCCCGGGTGCACGGCCCATCGCACCCGGGGCCAATGTCATCGTCAGTCCCGCCGACGGGCGGATCAGCCAGGTCTCGGACTACGCCAGCCACCGTGCGATCCAAGCCAAGGGGCGCTGGTTTTCCATGCGGCAACTGCTGGGAGGGGTCTGCGAGTACGGCCGTCTGTGCGAGCGTGGAAATTTTGCCACGATCTACCTGTCCCCGCGAGACTACCACCGCGTGCACATGCCTTTCGACGGAGTCCTGAAGGAGATGGTGTATGTGCCCGGGAGGCTGTTCAGCGTGGCCCCCTACTCGGCCGAAGTCGTGGACAACCTGTATACCCGCAACGAGCGCGTGATTTCGATCTTTGAAACCGAACTCGGGTGGATGGCGGTCGTCATGGTGGGTGCGGTGAACGTGGCCGCGATCGAACTGGCCTGGGAAGGACGGGTCACCCCCGCAAGAAAACGGACCCTTCAGCGCAAACAGTATCCGGGCGTGAAACTGAACAAGGGCGATGAACTGGGCATCTTCCACATGGGCTCCACGGCGATCATCGCCTTTGAATCGCCCGCGGTGGAATGGGACGCCGGCCTTCGCAAGCAACAGCCCGTGAAGATGGGGCAGCGGCTGGGCAGCGCCGGCAGCACGGATGCCCCGAGATCCAAGGCTTCGAGATCCAAAGCTTCGGTCTCTAAAGCCTCCTGATATCGTCCACCCCGGTGGCCAGCATCAGCAAGCGGTCCATGCCCACGGCCACCCCGGCGCAGTCCGGCAATCCCCGCTCGAGCGCCGCGATCAACGCCGGGTCCGGCTCCAGCACCTCCTTGCCCAGCGCCTCGCGCTTGCGGTTGTCGGCTTCGAACCGCCGGCGCTGTTCGCTCGCATCGACCAGTTCCTGGTAGCCGTTGGCAAGCTCCAGCCCGCCGGCATAGAGTTCGAAGCGCTCGGCCCTTTGCCGATCGTTGATTCTTGCCAGGCTGGCCTGCGCCGGCGGGAAATCGTAGACGAAGACCAGGCGGTCCCTGGGGAAACGGGTGGCAATCACGTGGTCCAGCAGCAGGGCCTGGTAGGCATCGACCGACCACCGCGCGGGGAGCGACAGGCCTGCCTGCCGGCACGCACCCCGGTAGTCTTCGCGCCCGGCAGACCAGGGATCCAGGCCGCAGTACTGGAGGAACACCTCCTGGAAACCGACGAACCGGGATGCCTGCAGGGGGAAGCTGCCCGATAACAGGTGCCTGACCAAGGCATCCACTTCTTCCATCAGGTCCCGGTAGCTCCAGTGCAGGCGGTACCACTCCAGCATCGTGAATTCCGTATGGTGGAAGCGCCCGGACTCGCCGTCGCGAAATACCCTGCACAGCTGGTAGATGTCGCAGCCCAGGCTGGCCAGCAGGCCTTTCATCGCGTACTCGGGCGAGGTGTGCAGAAACTGCGATTGCCCGTTGCAGGCCACCTTGACGCTGTCGATGTGCGGGTCGGTCACGGTGGTGGGATGGATGGCCGGGGTTTGCACTTCCAGCACATTTCGGGAGCTGAAGAATTCACGTACCCCGGCGTACAGGCGCGCCCGCACCTGCTGGACCTGCACAAACCCGGCCTCGCAGCTAGGCGTGTGTGCAGCCTCGGCTGCGCTCGCCGAATCCCGCGTCATTCTTTCACGCGCGAGACGTACTCGGCGGTACGCGTATCGATGCGCAGCACTTCGCCTTCCTCGATGAACAGGGGCACCTTGACCACGGCTCCGGTTTCCAGGGTGGCCGGCTTGACTCCGCCCGTGGCCGTATCCCCGCGCACGCCCGGATCGGTCTCGGTGATCTGCAGCTCGACGAAATTGGGGGGCGTCACGGCCAGGGGTTCGCCGTCCAGCAGGGTCAGGCAGCAAGTCTCCTGGCCCTTGAGCCAGAGGGCCGCCTCCCCCACCACGGCCTGCGGCGCGGCATACTGCTCGTAGGACACGGGGTCCATGAAATGCCAGTAACCGCCGTCGTTGTACAGGTACTGCATGTCCGTATCTACCACGTCCGCGCCCTCGACCGACTCGCCGGACTTGAAGGTACGGTCGATGACCCGCCCGGTTTTCAGGTTGCGCAGCTTGACCCGGTTGAAAGCCTGCCCTTTACCGGGTTTGACGAACTCGTTCTCGATGATGGCATAGGGGTCGCCGTCGAGGGTCAGCTTCAGGCCGGCACGGAATTCATTGGTATTATAGGAAGCCATGGGTTCATCGCCTTTCGAGTCATGCAATCAAAGCGCCCAAGTCTAGCACGTGTCCCCGCTGCTCCAGAAACCACGTGGCAGCAACAGTACAGGGACTCCATCACCAGGATGGACACGCTTTGCGAGGCACTGGAACTGCAGGCTGACCAACTTTCGGTGAGCCGGGCGGCCTGCCGGCAATTTCCGCTGCGCGTCCCCTGGAGCTATGTCGAGCGCATGCGCAAATCGGACCCGCGCGACCCGTTGCTGCTGCAGGTTCTGCCGCATGCCCTAGAGGAACAGGAGTCCGCCGGTTTCGGCCCCGATCCGGTCGGCGACCTGGCCTGCGTGAAAAGCCCGGGATTGCTGAAAAAGTACCACGGCCGCGCGCTTTTGTTGGCGACCAGCCGTTGCGCGATCCACTGCCGTTACTGCTTTCGCCGCCACTTCCCCTATGCCCTGCAAAACCCGCGAGGCGATGCCTGGCGTTCGGCCCTCGAGGAGATTGCCGGGGACCCCAGTATCGAGGAGGTCATCTTAAGCGGCGGCGACCCGCTGGTGCTCACCGACCAGGAGATCGCACAGCTGGTTGGTCAACTGCAGACAATCCCGCACGTGAAACGATTGCGTGTGCACACGCGCCTGCCCGTGGTGATTCCAGAGCGGATCAGCGCCGAGTTGCTGGACTGGATAGAGTGCAGCGAGCTGGACATAGTGGTGGTGGTGCATGTCAACCATCCGCGAGAACTCGACCACAAGCTCCAAGAGAAACTGCGAACGTTGTCGGGCGCACGGTGCCATGTGCTGAACCAGAGCGTGCTGCTGCGCGATGTCAACGACGATGCGGACATCCTGGTTGAACTGAGTGAGCGCCTGTTCGAGGCGGGCGTGCTGCCCTACTACCTGCACCTTCTGGACAAGGTGCAGGGCGCAATGCATTTCGATGTCGATGAAGCCGCCGCCTGCACGATCATGAAAGAGGTGGCGGCCCGCCTGCCTGGCTACCTGGTGCCGCGCCTGGTCAGGGAGCAGGCCGGCGAGCCCGGGAAAACGCAGGTCGCATGCCAGGCCGAGGCCTTGACTTATCCGGCCTGATGCAGGGCGGCGATCCGCTCATCGAGCGGCGGATGGGACATCAGCAACTTTTGCAAACCGCTCTTGACACCGCCCGAGATCCCGAAGGCGGCCAGCTGGCCCGGCAGTTCGTCGGGCTCGTACTGGGCCTGCAGGCGCTGCAGGGCCGCGATCATCTTTTCGCGCCCGGCCAGGTCGGCCCCACCGGCATCGGCACGAAATTCCCGTCGCCTTGAAAACCAGCTTGCGATGATGGCGGCCAGGATCCCGAGGATGATCTCGGCGATTATGCTGGCGATGAAATAACCGGGACCGATGCCGCGCTGCACCTTGAATATGGCCTTGTCCACGATCATGCCGATGATGCGCGAGATGAAGATCACGAAGGTATTCAGCACCCCCTGCAACAGGCCCATGGTGATCATGTCGCCGTTGGCCACGTGGCTCACCTCGTGACCGAGCACGGCCTCGACCTCGTCGCGGCTCATGGCCCCCAGCAATCCCGTGCTCACGGCAACCAGCGCCTGGTTGCGGTTCATGCCGGTCGCGAAGGCATTCAGCTGGGGGGTGTCGAAAATCCCCACTTCGGGCATGCCGATGCCCGCCTGCCCGGCCTGTCTGCGCACCGTCTCGACGAGCCACTTCTCCGAGGCACTGGCCGGCTCCTCGATGATGCGCACGCCCATGCTGCGCTTGGCCATCCACTTGGAGATGGCCAGGGAAATAAAGGCGCCGCCAAACCCGAAGGCCAGTGACATCAGCAGCAGGCCGTTCAGCTGTCCGGCCATGCCCTGCTGGGCGAGCCAGTAATCCAGCCCGAACACCCGGGCACTGATGCTGAGGACCAGAACCACCGAGAAATTGGTGAGCAGAAACAGTAAAAGGCGCATACCCATCTTCAGAATGTCCTCCCTGTCGGCCGGCCGGCCTTCATTTCCTGAAATGTACCTCAATTGCATCGACGCTGCGATAGCCCCGGGAAAGCAGCATGCCGCGCTTGGCACGTGCACCGGCATAGCCGGCAAGTTCACGCGCGTTCATTTTCTTGATTCGCTGCCCCGAGGACAGCGTGATGGACTCGTCCTCGCGCACGGTCGCCACCGCGCACATCGTCTCCGCGTCATCGCCGCCCTGGTGATGGCGCACATCGATGATCTTGTTGCCCTTGCCCTTGGACAGCGTCGGCAGCTCCGCCACCGGAATGACCAGCATGCGTCCCTGGGAGCTGACCGCGACCACCAGATCCTGCGCCGCATCGTGCACTTTCACGGGCGGCAGGGCCACGGCCCCTTTCGGCACCGACAGCACCGCCTTGCCCGAGCGGGAGCGGGTGGTCATGTCCGCAAACTTGCAGACGAAGCCGTATCCGGCACTGCTCGCCACCAGGAACAGGGTCTCTTCCTCACCCATCATCAGGCCCGCAAACCGGGCCCCGTCCGCGGTCTTGAAGTGTCCGGAGAGCGGTTCGCCCTGGCTGCGTGCGGAGGGCAGCCCGTGGGCCTGCAGGGCATAGCAGCGCCCCTGTGCGTCCAGGAACAGCACCGGCTGGTTGGACTTGCCCGTGACATGCGCCCGGTAGGCATCGCCGGTGCGGTAGCTCAGGGCCTGCACGTCGACATCCACCCCCTTGGCCGCGCGCGCCCAGCCCATCTCCGAGAGCACGACCGTGACCCGCTCGACCGGCACCAGTTCCGACTCGTCCAGCGCGCTGGAGGCCTCGCGCTCGACCAGCCGGCTGCGCCGGTCGTCCCCGAACTCCTCGGCATCCGCACGCAGTTCCTTCTTGACCAGCGTCTTCAGGCGCCGGGTGGATTTCAGCGTGGATCGAAGTTCCTCGCGTTCATCGGCGAGGCCCTGCTGCTCGGTCTTGATCTTGGCTTCTTCGAGTTTCGCCAGGTGGCGCAGGCGCACGTTCAGGATGGCCTCGGCCTGCTCCTCGCTGAGACGGAACCGCTTGATCAGCCGGGACTTCGGATCCTCCTCCTCGCGGATGATGCGGATCACCTCGTCGAGGTTCAGGTACACGATCAGCAGGCCGGCCAGGATGTGCAGGCGGCGGTCGACCTTGTCGAGACGCCACTGCAGGCGGCGCTTGACGGTCTGCACCCGGAATGCAAGCCATTCTTTCAGCAGGTCGCGCAGGTTCTTGACCTTCGGGCGGCCGTCGCTGCCGATGACGTTCAGGTTCACCCGGTAGTTTCGCTCCAGGTCGGTGGTGGCAAACAGGTGCGACATGAGCGCCCCGGTATCCGTGCGGTTGCTGCGCGGGGTGACCACGATTCTCACGGGATTCTCGTAATCGGATTCATCGCGCAGGTTCTGCACCAGGGGCAGTTTCTTGGCCTGGACCTGCTGTGCGATCTGCTCCAGCACCTTGGCGCCGGACACCTGGTAGGGCAGCGAGGTGATGACGAGGTTGCGGTCCTCGGCCTCGTAGCAGGCGCGCATGCGGATGGAACCCGTGCCGGTCTCGTACAGGTTGCGGATCTCGTCCGGTGGCGAAGTGATTTCCGCAGCGGTCGGGTAGTCCGGGCCGAGGATGTGCCCGCACAGCTCGGACAGCGTGGCCCTGGGGTGCTCCAGCAGATGCACGCAGGCATTCACCACCTCGTTGAGATTGTGCGGCGGGATGTCGGTCGACATGCCCACGGCAATTCCGGCCCCGCCGTTGAGCAGCACGTTCGGCAGTCGCGCCGGCAGCACGGCGGGTTCGGACAGCGTGGCATCGAAATTCGCCTGCCACTGGGCCGTGCCCTGCTCCAGTTCGGCCAGCAGGGCCTTGGCGTAGCGGGTCAGTCGCGACTCCGTGTAGCGCATGGCCGCAAAGGATTTCGGGTCGTCGGTGGAACCCCAGTTGCCCTGCCCGTCGATGAGGGGGTAGCGGTACGAGAATTCCTGCGCCATCAGCACCATCGCTTCATAGCATGCGCTGTCGCCGTGCGGATGGTACTTGCCGATGACATCCCCGACCGTGCGCGCGGACTTCTTGGGCTTGGAGCCGGACGACAGGCCCAGTTCGGACATCGCGTACACGATGCGCCGCTGCACCGGCTTGAGGCCGTCGCCGATATGCGGCAGGGCCCGGTCGAGGATGGCGTACATCGAGTACTCCAGGTAGGCCCGCTCGGCAAACTCCTGGATGAGCACCTTCGTCGAGTTGCCCTCAAAATCCATTTCCAGGTTCGTGCCCATGGACGCTCAGGCCTTGGCGAGGAACCGCTCGGGGCTTTCGCGAAGGTCCTGGTCCTTGACGAGGTTGCCTTTTTGCTCCAGCCAGCGGCGCCGGTCGGCCGCGCGTTTCTTGGCCAGCAGCCGGTCCATCGACCGGAAGGTCCTGCCCGGGTCGACCAGGGACAGCTGCACCAGGCGGCGGCTGTCCACGGCCATGGTGGACTCGCGAAGCTGCATCGGGTTCATCTCCCCCAGGCCCTTGAAACGCGTGATCGTGACGTTGTTCGTCTTGTTCTCCGCCTTGAGCTGGTCCAGCACGCCCTGGCACTCCTCCTGGTCCAGCACGTAAAACACCTCCTTGCCCGCATCGATGCGGTACAGGGGAGGCATGGCGATATGGACATGACCTTCTTCGACGAGCTTCTGGAAGTGCTGCAGGAACAGCGCGCTCAGCAAGGTCGCGATGTGCAGCCCGTCCGGGTCGGCATCGGCCAGCACGCAGATCTTTCCGTAACGCAGCCGGCTCAGATCCCCGCTGCCGGGCTCCACGCCGATCGCCACCGAGATGTCGTGGACCTCCTGCGAGGCCAGCACCTGCTCCGGGGCCACCTCCCAGGTGTTCAGGATCTTGCCGCGCAAGGGCATCACGGCCTGGAAGTCCCGGTCCCTCGCCTGCTTGGCCGAGCCTCCCGCGGAATCGCCTTCCACCAGGAACAGCTCCGTGCGCCCCAGGTCCTCGGAACTGCAGTCGACCAGCTTTCCGGGCAGGGTCGGGCCCGCCAGCGCCTTCTTGCGCACAATTTTTTTGCCGCGCCGGATGCGGGCCTCGGCCTGGCGGATGGCCAGCTGTGCAATCTGCTCGCCGGCCGTGACGTTCTGGCTCAGCCAGTGGCTGAACGAGTCCTTGGCCACCCCGGAGACAAACGGGGTGGTCTCGCGCGAGCCCAGCCGCTCCTTGGTCTGGCCGGCAAACTGGGGATCGCGGATGCGCACCGACAGGACGTAGCAGAGTTTTTCCCAGACATCGTCCGGGGCCAGGCGGATGCCGCGCGGCAGCAGTTTCCTGAACTCGCAGAATTCGCGCAGGGCCTCGGTCAGCCCGGAGCGCAGCCCCGATACATGCGTGCCGCCCTGCGGGGTCGGCACCAGGTTGGCGTAGCTCTCCTGCAGGCCCTCGCGTACCTCCTCCGTCCAGGCGAGCGCCCACTCCACCGCCTGCTGCCCGCCCTCGAAATCGGCGCAAAACGCATCCCCCGGCATGCATTCGAGCCCCTGCAGGGAATCGAGCAGGTAGTCCCGGATGCCGCCCTGGTAGCACCACTCGTGCTGCTCGCCGTGCAGGCGGTCATCGAAACGCACCGTGAGACCGGAAAACAGCACGGCCTTGGCGCGCATGACGTGCAGCAGCCTGGGAATGGAGAACTTGCAGGTCTCGAAATACCTTGCATCCGGCCAGAAGCGGATGGTGGTGCCGGTATTTTTCTTGCCCACCGAGCCGATGACCTCGAGGTTCGACACTTTCCTGCCGCCCTTGAACGCCATGTTGTATTCCTTGCCCTCTCTTCGCACCCAGACCTCCATGTGCTCGGACAGGGCGTTGACCACCGACACGCCCACCCCGTGCAGGCCGCCGGAGAAAGTGTAGTTCTTGTCGGAGAACTTGCCTCCGGCATGCAGGGTCGACAGCACCACCTCGACCCCGGGCAGCTTGAGCTTCGGGTGCATGTCCACCGGCATGCCGCGCCCGTCATCGGCAACTTCCAGCGAGCCGTCCTCGTGCAGGGTGATGTGGACGTTCTTGGCGTGGCCCGAGATCGCCTCATCGACGCTGTTGTCGATCAGCTCGTGGGCCAGGTGGTTGGGCCGGGTGATGTCCGTGTACATGCCGGGGTGCTTTCGCACCGGGTCCAGGCCGCTCAGCACCTCGATACCCGAGGCGTCGTAGCGTGCACTCACGGGCCGGCCCCGCGCATTCCGATGGAAGTCAATACAGCCAAGCCGGTGACATGCAGCCCTGCAGGCAGTGCAGAGGCGTTCAGGCAAACAGGATAGGGGTAGCCGGCTAGGGCTCGCACATCATTGGGGATTCGACTTGGTTGCAGGTTCACCTGGGGTCCGCTCAAGGGGCGGCATTCCTTCCGGACAGGGAGTCCAGGGTAGCGGCCAGTTCCGCGGGCGGCTGGTAGCCCCGGATCATCCGGCCTTCTTCGGTGAGGATGGCCGGTGTGCCGGTCACGCCCACGTCCCGGCCAAGCTGCCATTGCTCATCCACCGGATGCTCGCAGTCCGCAGGCGGCACCTCCTCGCCGGCCTTGGCGCGGGTCAGCGAGGTCAGCGGATCTTCTGCACACCAGACGTTGACGGCCTTGTCGTAGGAGGGCGTATCGATGCCGCTGCGCGGAAACATCAGGTAGCGGATCTCGATCCCGTGGTCGTGCAACTCCCCCATCTCCGCATGCATCTTGCGGCAGTAGCCGCAATCGATGTCGGTGAATACCGTCAGGGTGTGGCGCGGGCTCGACGGCGAATAGACCAGCATCTGCGACTCGTCGAGGGTCTCGATCAGGCGCTTGCGTATCCCGGTGCGCGCCGCCTCGGCCAGATTCTCGCCCGTCTCCAGGTCGACCAGTTCGCCCTGGATCCCGTAGCGCGCATCGGCGGACAGGTACAGCAGTTCGGTTCCGTACATGACTTCGTAGAACCCGGGCAGGGGCGCAGGCCGGATGGAAGAGGGTTCGCCCGGCACCAGCTGGTGCAGGCGCTGCTTGATGTTTTCGATGTCCTCGGCCTCGCCGGCTAGGACCGGCCCTGCCAGAATCGCCAGGGCCCACATGAGAATGATCCGGTTGCGCACAATGACTCCCTTTGCTGTCCTCTAGTGTCGAAATAGTACACCACGTAAGACTGCCGCGGTGAAAATTAATTCCCTGGGACCGGCGTTTGATCAGCCACGCGGATGGTGCTTGCGGTGCAGTTCCTGGAGCCTCGCCTGGGCCACGTGCGTGTAGATCTGGGTCGTCGACAGGTCGCTGTGCCCGAGCAGCATCTGCACCACCCGCAAGTCCGCGCCGTGGTTCAGCAGGTGCGTGGCAAAGGCATGGCGCAGGGTGTGGGGCGAAAGATGCTTGCTGATGCCGGCCTTTTTCGCATGCCTTCGCACCAGGTGCCAGAAGGCCTGGCGGGTCATCGCGCTGCCGCGGCTGGTCACGAACAGGGCATCGCACTGGCGCCCGGGTTTCAGCAGCTCGGCGCGCGCACCGCCGACGAATTCGGAGATCCACTCACCGGCCTGTTCCCCGAACGGGACCAGGCGCTCCTTGCTGCCCTTGCCAAGGACCCGGATCACCCCCTGGTTCAGGTTGACCTGGTACAGGGTCAGGGCCACCAGTTCACTGACCCGCAGCCCGCAGGCGTACAGCAGTTCGAGCATGGCGCGGTCACGGACCCCGTGGGCGGTGCGGGTGTCCGGGGCATCCAGCAACTGCTCCACCTCCTCCTTGGTCAGCGTGCCCGGCAGGGCCCGGCCCAGCTTGGGAAACTCGATGTCCGCGGACGGGTCCTTTTGCACCGTGCCCTGTCGCACGAGGTAGCGGTAAAAGCGCCGGATGCTGGACAGCAGTCTGGCCGAAGAACGCGGCCGGCTGCCCTGCCGCACGCGGTGGGAGAGGTAGTCGAGCACATGTTCGCGCTTGGCATCGGTGATGCCAATCGAGGTGCGAGACAGCCAGCGGGACAGGCCCAGCAGGTCGTTGCGATAGGCGCGCAGCGTATTGTCGCTCAAGCCATGCTCAACCCACAGGCTGTCCAGAAAGGCCTCGATGGCCGAAAGGTCCGCATCCGAATCACTCATTCCGGGGGTCTCGCTTGCACTGCGCCGTACCGCCTGCACCAGCCGGGGGATCCACGAGAAGAGGAGGGGTCGTGGAGGCGGGCGTACACCGGGGTGCATGAAACCATGAGTAAGGTGGAATGCGCTCTGGCCTGAGTCATACCCCGTTGGACTAAATCGCCGATGTCCGCACCATTCAGGCAGGTGCAGCCAGTGTATGAACTCGACATGGCAAAATCAACTTGCGCCTGCTCTATAATCCGCCCATGAACGAGACGTTTTCGCAGGCCCGCCCACCCGTTTCGCTGCTGCGCCGCCTGGCCGCCATCCTGTATGACTTCCTGCTGCTGTTCACGCTTCTTTTTATCGCTTCCTTCCTGGTGGTGGTGCCGCTCGAAATCCATCCCGAGCACGAGCTGTTCGGCCTCTACCAGGCGTACCTGCTCGTGCTTTCCTTCGTCTTTTATGCCTGGTGCTGGACCCATGGCGGGCAGACGCTCGGCATGCGCACCTGGAGATTCAAGGTGGTCGGTGCGGACGGCTCGGCGCTGGGCTGGAAGACGGCGCTGGTACGGTTCACGGTGGCCGTGATTTCCTGGATCCCCCTGGGCCTGGGGTACTTCTGGGTGCTGTTCGATGCGCAATCGCGCAGCTGGCACGATATCGTCTCGGGGACCCGGCTGGTGCGCCTCTAGAGCCAGGCCATTTTCCGGTAGGCGACATACGCGATGACCATCACCAGCGCCACCGGGAAGAACGCGCCCAGGAAAGCCGGCACCCCGTAGACCACGCTGGCATTCCCCAGCATCCGGCTCAGCAGGTTGTAGGCCACGGCGATGCCGATGCCGAGCGCCATGCGCTGGCCCTGCCCCCCGGAACGCACCGGGCGGAATACGAACGGCACCGCCAGCAGCAGCATCGCGAGTCCCGACAGCGGCACGGCAAACCGGTTGTAGAAGGCCAGCTGGTAATGCTGTGAATTCAGCCCGTTCTGTTCCAGGTAGTCGATGTAGGTCCCCAGCTTGGCAGCCGCCATGTGCTCGGGCTTGACCGTCACCACGTTGAACAGCTCCGGGGTGATCAGGCGCACCCAGAATTCCTCGTCCGAGGCGGAAATCCGGACCCCCTGCTCCGTGATCAGGCTATGGCGAACCTGCGACAGTCTCCAGGCATCCCCCTCGTACACCGCGGTCTTGGCAAAGCTCACCCGCCTGAGCCGCAGCTCGGCATCCATCTCGTACACCCAGATATCCGTCATGCGGTAATCCGTGAAGATCTGCTTGACGTTGATGAAGCGCTGCCCGTCCCGGGTCCAGAGTCCGTGGCGCGAGCGGATGGAAACCTTGTGCAGGTCGCTGGTCTTGTTGAGGCTGCGCAGATACCCCTCGGTGGTCGGTGCGATGGCTTCACCGACGGCCATGCTGAAAGCCATCAGGACCGTGCCCACGGCCAGTACCGAGCCCAGGATGCGCAAGCGCCCCACCCCCACCGAGCGCAGCGCATCCAGTTCGTTGCGTGCCGCCAGGTGCCCGAGGCCCAGCAAGGCCCCCAGCAGCAAGGACGCGGGCATCAGGTCATACAGGCGCTGCGGCATGCCCAGCAACAGCATCAGCAGGACATGACGCAGCCCGAAACCCCGCTTGCCGATGGATTCCAGGTCGTTGATCAGGTCTATGGTCGAATCGACGGAAAAAAGCACGCCGAAGGCCAGCGCGGTGCTGACCAGGACGACCCGCGCCAGGTAGCCGTCATACTGGCGGACCCGCTTCATGTCCTGTGTCCCCACGTGCCCTGTCTCATAAACAGGGATACGGTCAGCAGCGCGACGACGCCGTGCACGGCAAACAGGCCCGGCACGGTGGACAGCCTGCCGTCGGCAACCCAGGTTTCGGCTAGGATCATCAGGTTGGAATAGATCAGGTAGATGACGATGGCGAGGCCGAGCTTGGCAAATCTTCCCTGGCGCGGGCGGGCCACGCTCAGCGGGAAGGCCGAGCAACACCAGCAACAGGGCCGCCACCGGGACCGACAGCCGCCATTGCAGTTCGGCCCGCTCGGGGAGGGCCTGCGAACCGAGCAGTTGCGCCGGCGTCATGAACTCGGGATCGTCGCGATCGGGCGCGGGATTCAGTTCGGGGATGCGCACGCTGTGGCGCTCGAAGGACACTACCGTGAAGTCGCCCTCGCCCGGGATGCCCTCATAGCGCCGGCCCTGGCTCAGGATCAGCGATTCGCCCTCCAGTTCGGGGACCTCCGCCTGCTGTACGCTTTGCGCGGTTTCGATCGAGATCGTGTCGCCGCGCCGGTCGTAGATGAAAATGTTCCGGGCGGTGCCGGATTCGCGCTCGGCCGATTCGATGAAAACGACCCAGTCGCCTCCGCGGGCCTCGATGAACTGGCCGGGGACCAGTCCCAGCACGCTGGTGCGCTCCTTGGCCCCCAGCTTGACGCTCTCGACCTGTTGTGCGATCTGCGGGGCGAGGAATACCGAGGCATAGCCGAGCAGCACGATCACCGGCAGGATGAACAGCACGGCATACCGGAACAGTTTCAGCAGGCCAATGCCGTTGGCCTGGATCGCATAGATCTCGCTGTCGCGGTACAGGCGGCCCAGCACCAGCATGACCGAAATGAACAGCGCGAACGGCGCCAGCAGGATCGCCGCCTCCAGGATCCCCAGGCCCAGCAGCGACAGAACCGCATCCGCAGACATCCTGCCCTCCATGACCCGCGTCAGCAGGGACACGAAGGACTTGCTCACCACCACGGCCAGCAAAACGGCGCTTACCGCCGCGAACGTCAGGGCAAGCTCACGGGAAAAATAGCGGTTCAATATAGAAAACATCTGCTGGTTTCCGGCTTCGGGTCTACCCACATGCGGGCCAAAACCAGTATGATTTTAAGCAGTTACGGAAAAACCATCGCCAAGTATAGAGGAGTTCCATGGACTACATTGCCAAAACCGCCGCCCTGGACAAGGAAACCGCCGACTGCGTCATCGTCGGCCTGTTCAAGCCCAGGCAACTGAGCCCTTCCGCGCGAAGGCTCGACACGCTCTACCGCGGCACGCTCACCCGGGCCTGCCAGCGCGGGCTGGCCAAGGCCGCCCTGGGCCAGGTGACGACCCTGCACAACTCAAGCCGCAGCAAACACGCACACATCGTCATCGTGGGCTGCGGGGAAGCCGAGGACTTCGGCGCCCACGCCTTTGACAAGGCCCTGTCGGCCGGCATCCGGGAGGCAAAAAGATGCAACGCCGCCAATGTCATCAACTGCCTGATCGAAATGCCGGTCAAGCATGCCGACCTGCCCACCCGGGTACAGGCCAGCGTGATGGCGGGCGAAGCGGCGATGTACCGCTACACGCATACCCGGCCCAAGGCGGGCAAGGAGCGCGCCACGCTGAAGAAAATGAAGTTCCTGGCCAGTGAGGCCGGCGAGCTCGAGCGCCTTCGACAGGGGCGCAAATTCGGCCAGGCGGTTGCCAGCGGAATGGCGCTCGCCAAGGATCTCGGCAACCTGCCCGGCAATGTCTGCACCCCGGCCTACCTGGCGGAGCAGGCGCGCGCCCTGGGCCAGGCGCATCCGAAACTGCAGGTGCGCGTGATCGAGGAAGCGCAGATGAAGAAACTGGGCATGGGCGCCCTGCTGTCGGTATCCAGCGGCAGCGTGCAGCCCGCCAAGCTGGTGACCCTGGAATACCGCGGCGCGGCAGCCGATGCACGCCCGTCGGTGCTGGTGGGCAAGGGCATCACCTTCGATACCGGCGGTATTTCGCTCAAGCCGGGCAATGCCATGGACGAGATGAAATTCGACATGTGCGGGGCGGGGAGCGTGCTCGGCACCATCAAGGCCTGCTGCCTGCTGGAGATTCCGCTGAATGTGGTCGGCGTGGTCGCCTGTGCGGAGAACATGCCGGGCGGCAAGGCCAGCCGGCCGGGCGATGTCGTCACGACCATGTCCGGGCAGACCGTGGAGATCCTGAACACGGATGCCGAGGGGCGCCTGGTACTGTGCGATGCCCTGACCTACGTGGAGAAGTTCGATCCCGGGACCGTCATCGACATCGCCACGCTGACCGGGGCCTGCGTGGTGGCGCTCGGCAGCGTGCCCTCCGGGTTGATGTCCAACGACGAGCCGCTGGTCGAGGACCTCTACAAGGCGGGGGATGCCAGCGGAGACCGCACCTGGCGGCTGCCCTTGTGGGAGGACTACCAGTCCCAGTTGGACAGCAATTTCGCCGACATGGCCAACATCGGCGGGCGCTGGGCCGGAACCATCACGGCCGCCTGCTTCTTGTCCCGGTTCACCAAGAAATACCGCTGGGCCCATCTCGATATTGCCGGCATCGCCTGGCACAGCTCGGGCAAGCAAAAGGGAGCCACCGGCCGGCCGGTCCCGCTGCTGGCGCAATACCTGATCTCGCAGGCCTACCCGCAAGGGCACTGAGGCGCGCCCGGGCGTCTTGATGACCGCTGCCCCGCGCTTGCATGCCGCCGTGTGTCGGCTGCATCATACGCGCCCATAGCACGCGCGGGCGCAACCCGGCATGCAAGAACCTGCCATGGAAAAAACCTACCAGCCTGCAAGCATCGAGCAAACGTGGTACCGGCACTGGAAGGACAGCCACTATTTTGCACCGCGCGGGGACGGCCATCCCCCGTATTGCATCATGATCCCCCCGCCCAACGTCACCGGCACCCTGCACATGGGGCACGCCTTCAACAACACCCTGATGGACTGCCTGACCCGGTATCACCGCATGGCGGGTTTCAACACGCTCTGGCAACCCGGCACGGACCATGCCGGGATTGCCACGCAGATGGTGGTGGAGCGCCAGCTGAATGCCCAGGGCGAGACACGCCACGGTCTCGGTCGCGAAAAGTTCGTCGAGAAAATCTGGGAGTGGAAGGAGCATTCCGGGCAGACGATCAGCCGCCAGCTGGAACGCATGGGCTCTTCGCTGGACTGGTCGCGCGAGCGCTTCACCATGGACGACAGTCTCTCCGAGGCCGTCAGGACCGTGTTCGTGCGCCTCTACGACGAGGGGCTCATCTACCGCGGCAAGCGCCTGGTCAACTGGGATCCCGTGCTGCACACCGCCGTGTCCGACCTGGAGGTCATCTCGGAAGAGGAAGACGGGCACATGTGGCACATCCGCTACCCCTATGCGCACGGCGACGGCCACGTGACGGTGGCCACCACCCGGCCCGAGACGCTGCTCGGCGACAGCGCGGTTGCCGTGCACCCGCAGGACGAGCGCTACCGGACCCTCGTCGGCCAGACGGTCCGCCTGCCCCTGACCGATCGCGAAATCCCGGTCATTGCCGACGAATACGTGGACCCGGAGTTCGGTTCCGGGTGCGTGAAGATCACCCCGGCCCATGACTTCAACGACTACGAGGTGGGCCTGCGCCACGACCTGGAGCAGATCAACATCTTTACCGACGACGCCCGCATCAACACCAATGCACCGCCCGCCTACCGGGACCTGGACCGTTTCGAGGCGCGCAAGAAGATCGTCGAGGACCTCAAGGCGCAGGGCCTGCTTGCAGAGACGCGCAAGCACCGCCATGTCATCCCGCGCGGGGACCGCTCCGGTGCCATCGTCGAGCCGTACCTGACCCGCCAGTGGTACGTCAGCGTGCAGGCGCTGGCCGAACCGGCCATCCGGGCCGTGGAAGACGGGCGCATCGAGTTCGTCCCCGGGAACTGGAGCAAGACCTACTTCGAGTGGATGCACAACCTGCAGGACTGGTGCATCAGCCGCCAGCTGTGGTGGGGGCACCGCATCCCGGCCTGGTACGACGGCGAGGGCAGGGTCTACGTCGGGCACGACGAAGCCCAGGTGCGCGAGAAGTACGGCCTGGACCCGGGGCTGGCACTGGTGCAGGACGAGGACGTGCTCGACACCTGGTTTTCTTCGGCCCTGTGGCCCTTCTCGACGCTGGGGTGGCCCGGAAAGTGCGATGCGCTCAAGACCTTTTACCCGACCTCCGTGCTGATCACCGGCTTCGACATCATCTTTTTCTGGGTCGCACGCATGGTCATGATGGGTCTGAAATTCATGGACGACGTGCCGTTTCGCAAGGTCTACGTGCATGGCCTGGTGCGCGATGCCAATGGCCAGAAAATGTCGAAATCCAAGGGCAACGTGCTGGACCCCATCGACATCATCGACGGCATCGACCTCGAGGCGCTGGTGCAAAAACGCACCCGCGGGCTGATGCAGCCGGACATGGCGCCCGCCATCGAGAAGGCCACGCGAAAAGAGTACCCGAACGGCATCAAGGCCCACGGCACGGATGCGCTGCGGTTCTCGTTCGCCGCGCAGGCCTCGTTCGGGCGCGACATCAAGTTCCACCTCAGCCGCATCGAGGGCTATCGCAACTTCTGCAACAAGCTGTGGAATGCCGCGCGCTTCACGCTCATGATCACGCAGGACCAGACCATCGCCCCGCAGGTCGATGCCCGGCACAGTACCCTGGCGGACCGCTGGATCCTCTCCAGGCTGCAGGAAGTGATCGAGCTGACCCACAGGTACCTGACAGGCTACCGCTTCGACCTGGCGGCACAGGCCCTGTACGACTTCGTCTGGCATGAACTGTGTGACTGGTACATCGAGCTCTGCAAGCCGCTGCTGTTTCGAGACGATGCCCCGCCCGAGGTCAAGCAGAACACGCGGCGCGTGCTGCTCGAGGCGCTGGAGACCTCGTTGCGCCTGCTGCATCCGATCATCCCCTTCATCACCGAGGAAATCTGGCAGCGGGTTGCGCAGAGAATGCGCCTTGACGGCGAAAGCATCATGCTGCAGCCCTTCCCGAACAGCGACCCGCAGCAGGTCGATGCGAAGAGCCTGCAGACAATGCAGTGGGCCATGGCACTGGTCAATGCCGTTCGCAAGGTCCGCTCCGACATGGAGGTGCCGCCGGGGAAGCGCCTGTCCATCCTGATCCGGGACGGCACCTCGCAGGATCAGGAATACTTCGAGGACACCCGCACGTACATCTGCGAGCTCGCCACGCTGGAGGAGGTCCGCTGGCTGGAGGATGAAACCCCGCCCGAGTCCGCCATGACGCTGGCAGGCCACATGAAAGTCCACATCCCGCTGGCGGGCCTGATCGACAAGGATGCCGAGTGTGCGAGGCTGCAAAGGGAAATCGGCAAGCTGGAGTCCGGCCTCGAGAAGCTCAGGGGCAAGCTCGACAACCCGAATTTCAAGAGCAAGGCGCCCGCGGCCATCGTCGAGCAGGAAGTGGCACGATTCGATGCCACGCAAGCCGCCCTGCAGCAGTTGCGCGAGCAGCTGGCCAGGGTCCAGGCCGCCTGAAATCCCCAGACGCGCACCACAGCGCCCGGCAGAATGTCAGAAGGTCCAGACCAGCAGGGCCTGCACGGTATTTTCATCGGTGGCCTTGTCGCCGAGCTTGTTCATCCAGTACTGGTATTCGATCCCCAGGGAAACATGGTCGTTTGCACGCCAGCGCAGCTGCGGCTGGGCCAGCACCCAAGACTCGACCCGCTCACCGAGTTCGTTGTCCCGTGATCCGGCATATTCGATGTGGCCCTCGATGCTGAACCGGTGGGCGCCCACGCTGAACGGCCGTGCAAAATTGAAGTCCACCAGGTACGCGTCGTCTTCTTTGGGCGCACCTCCCGAGGACAGCCCCTGGCTGTCATCGATGTACGCCATGATGTCGAGGTTGGCGAAGGCGAAGCCCTCGATGTCCAGGGCCAGGCGCACGCCCGGCAGGTATTTGATCACCTCGGAATCGCGGGCCCAGTTGAGGCCCAGCAAAAAACCGATGTCCGATACGGGACCGAAGCCGATTTTTCGGCCTGTCAGTTTTGCGAGGCTGAAATTCGAGTACCACTCGCCGTACAGATCAAAATCCTGGAAACCGGAATTTCGCGCATCGAGCACGTCCAGAAAGATGAAGTTGTCCCCGTATTCCCAGCCGCTGGCATGTTGCAGGGTATAGATGAGGTGATCGGAATGACCGCCGCCTGCAAACGTCGGGACCGCGAGGTTGCCGTACTGCACATGCACCTCAGTGATGCTCCATCCGGCGACCGAAACCGGCGGCATCCACAGGCACGACAGCAGGATCAGGTGTGCCGGGCACATGTAATGTCCTGGAGTTTTCATTTGATGGCACTCTCCCGATGCCTGCAACCCTAGTCCGTACCCGGCGTCGCCCCGCAGTTCCAGCACACCTTGAACTGGCCTTCCACGTGTTCACCGCATGCCGCACAGACCCAGTCCCGGGCAGGACTTCGGGTCGACTCGATGAACTCCTGCACGATCTTGTGGGCAGCGTCGCCGTCCTCTTTTTTCACCACCCACAGCTCGGGCCATACCTCGGTGGGCGGCAGCTCGCCGACTCCACCGCTCAGGAACTCGTTCTTGATGATGGTGGAGATGCCCTTTTCCTCGAGGATATCCTTGAGGTGATGGATGAAAATGGGGCTGTGTTCGCTGTAAATGCGCTCCATGCGTGCAGTGTAGCAAAAGCGACTGCAGCGGGTGTCCTCAGACGGTCCTGGACTTGGGTTTTCGCGCGACGTCATGGCGCACGTAGACCGGCAGGGCCTCGGTCGCCGAGACCGTATCACCGCGCTCAAACCGGGGCTGGGCCAGCACCGCCACAAACTCTGCCTGCGGCAGTGCGTCGGCATCGAAGGCGATGGTTTTCCCGCAGCGCTCGAGCAGGATTTGCGCATAGGGCTTCCAGCCCGACCCGCAGCCCATGCAGTCATCCCTGACCTTCACATCCACCCGCGCGGGTGCGATGACCTGCTCCTCGCCCTGCACTCGCATGATCCTGTTTTCATCGAGCCCATACAGGGCCACGTAGACTTCCTGCATGCGTGCATCGATGCAGGCCAGCACCTGCGAGACCCCGTGCCTGCAATGAGCCGCCTGTGCCAGCGCCGCGAGCGAGGAGACCGGGACCACCGGCAGGTCCTGCGCCAGCGCGATCCCCTGGGTGATGCTAGCCGCGAGGCGCACGCCGGTGAATGCCCCGGGGCCGCAGCCGAAGGCCATGCCGTCCAGCTGGGCAAGGCCGACTTCGCCCTTTGCCAGCACCCGTTCACACATGGACAGCACGATTTCATTGTGGCGAAGCGGGGCCAGCTCGCTTTCGCTGATGATCTCACCGTCACAGAACAGCGCGACCGAACAGCACTCGGTGGCCGTCTCAACTACCAGGAACTTCATGCACGGACTCCTGCTGGGAAAGAAAGTGAACCACCTCATCGAGACTTGAAGTGCGCGGCATCTGCGGCAGGCTGTTGATGAACGACTTCCCGTAGGCCCGGCCCGTCAGTCTCGGATCGCAAATGACCACCACCCCGTAGTCGTCTTCATCGCGGATCAGCCTGCCAACGCCCTGCTTCAGGGCGATCACCGCCTGCGGCAACTGGTAGAACACAAAGGGATTTTCCCCCGACTCGCGCAAGGCCTGCAGGCGCCCGGCCAGCACCGGGTCATCCGGTGCCGCAAAAGGCAGCTTGTCGATGATGACACAGCTCAATGCACTGCCCCGGATATCCACGCCTTCCCAGAAACTGCTTGCACCCAGCAGGACGGCTTGCTCCGTTTTCACGAAACGCTCGAGCAGCTCCCGGCGCGGCGCCTCGCCCTGCACCAGCAGGTTGAATTCGCTCTCCTCGTGCAAGGAATCCGCGGCAAGACGCAGGGCCCGGTGGCTGCTGAAGAGCAAAAATGCACGGCCGCGGTTGGCGCGCAGCACGGGCAGGACGGCATCGAGTACCCGCTCGCTGTAGTCGTCGCTGTTCGGTTCGGCCTCGATGGACGGCAGGAAAAGACGGGTGCTTGCTTCGAAGTCGAAGGGGCTGTCCAGCATGAGGGTTTCGGCATCGGCCAGCCCCAGTTGCTGCTGGAAGTGGTCAAACTGTGCATTCATGGTCAGCGTGGCCGAGGTAAAGATCCAGCTGCACCGGTAGCCCCGGATCAGCTCCTGGAACAGGTCGGCGACCACCAGCGGCGTGCTGTGCAGCCTGAACCCTTTCTTGAGGATCTCCACCCAGTTCACCCGGGCGTCCGGCTGCTCCGAGAACTGCTGCAGCTGCTGCACGATCTTTTCACAGCGTTCCTGGCAGCGGGCCAGCACCTTGCCGCGCTCGCCCAGTACCGACAATTCCCCGCACAGCCGGTCCAGTGACCGACAAAGCGCATCGAACTGCTCCCGGGTCCCGGCGGCGGCCACCGCTTCGTGCCACCGGCTTCGCTCCTTGCGCCCGTCCAACGCCAGCAGGAAGTCCGCGGTGGCCCAGTTCACGGCATTGACCAGCTCGCGGACCGCACCGGCTTCGGGGGCCTCGTTGATCTGTGCGGCAACGACATCCTCTCCCAGGGTTGTCAATTGGCGGCTGCTGGTGGTCGTCGCCAGGAAGTCGCTGGCAAGTTCCGGCAGTTGATGGGCCTCATCCAGGATGCAGGCCTCCGCCTGCGGCAGCAGCTCCCCGAATCCCTCCTGCTTCAGGGTCAGGTCGGAAAAAAACAGGTGGTGGTTGACGATCACGACATCCGCTTTCTGGGCCTTGCGCCGGGCCTTGAACACATGACAGTCCTGGTAGCTCGGGCATTCGGAACCGAGGCAGTTCTCTACGGTCGAGGTCACCGCCGGCCATACCGCATCGCCTTCCCCGATCGAGTTGACCTCGGCGATCTCTCCCGTTCGGGTCACCCGGGACCATTCACGGATGGTCTGGATTTTCTTCGCTGCACGCCCGGTGTTCAGGCGTGTGCGCGGGACATGGTGTTGCAGGCGGTGTACGCAGAGGTAGTTGGCGCGGCCTTTGAGCAGGGCCGTGGACACGGGGGTCTTGACGATGTCCAGCACGGCGGGCAGGTCCTTGAAATACAACTGGTCCTGCAAATGACGCGTGCCGGTGGAAATGACCACTTTCTGCCCGGACAGTAGTGCGGGCACCAGGTACGCGAAGGTTTTCCCCACCCCGGTGCCGGCTTCGATGATGAGTCGGCTGCGCTGCTCGAGTGCTGACTCCACCCGGGTGCTCATGTGCTGTTGCTGGGGCCGGTAACGAAAGTTATCCAGATGCTCGGACAGCAACCCCTCCGGGCTGAAGATCGTTTCGCTTTGCGGCATTCGTCGGCTTATGAGACTCGCGTAGATGTTAGGGCCACACAGGCTATAGTGCACAGTATCACGGCCATGACAGCCATATATCAATAGTTTAATATTGCTTCACCTTACCCTCAAAGGGGCCACATGCGGCCAAGCGGGGCCATCAAGTTCTTTTCTAGTGTTGACTGTAAACCTGACGGTCCCTCTAAAGTGCCGCCATAGCCAACAGCATCGGTTACTTTGATAATCCATCTGCTGCATCATGGGCAATTGGACTTTCGCTTGTGCCATTCAGGAATTGGCTGTTGTCGTTCGTGCTGTCGACCAGCCGATGATCATCTGGAAGTCTCGAGCGCGATCGACCGGTTCCCCATCGCCAGTGGCTGTGGATTTATACCCATGAAGGTTGATAGGGTACGGTGGCTCCACACTGCGCTCGCGACAATGCGGTTACCGTACTCTGAGTTTCTGGCCTGAATCGACTTGAAGGACCAGCCAATACTTACGTGTATGGACATGTGGGTGACCTGTCTGACAGGGAGGCAATCGTGACGAAAGAAAAGGCGGAATTGGACACCGCCATCCAGACCGCGGCTCGCCATGCCCAATTTGTGATTCCTAGTGGTGCCGGTGGTGAAGAGACACGTTTGGGCGCGGCGGAATTTTCCGAACAGGTCGCTCGCTTCAAGGCGGGAGGTCTCGACGTCCGCCGCCACTTCGCGAGGGCGAAGGTTGAAGTTTCGAACGAGGGGGAGCCGATTGCCACGCTCCTGCGGAACTCAAGTACGCTTCGCCGTTTCATGGATGAAAAACGAGAGTTAATCTATATCATTGGGAACGTTGGCCCGTCCATCACTCGCGCCATGCGAATCGAGGAAGCGTGCGCCAAGATCATTAAGAGCGTCGCGTTCCACCCTCTGGGACAGGTGGTCGACACCCTAGCCACTTTCCTGCGCACTGGCACCTTCCCAATGAGGATCTTGCACCTCCTGAAGGGTACGAAAGTCCCAGAGGCGATCCAACTCGATAGCAGCGCCCAACTGGTGCCCTATGCTACGGCACTGAATCAGGTAACATTGCTTGATAACAGTTTGCTGGCGGATACCAAGATTCCTACTGACCCGAATCTGGATGCCTGTGGCCTCCTCCTAGACGCCGCGGTTCGACCGGGCGCTCCCGTTCATCATACCGACGACACCAGTTTGGGCGTTCAGGAAGAGGAGTATCCCCGCCTGCTGTACTCCGGCGTTGCAGAATTCGGGCATGACTTCATTTGTGTCATGCTGGGCTTGATCTCGGGGAAGCTATTTCTGCCATTTTCCCATTACGAGATCATTCCTGAGGTGTATTCCGATTCATTGCCCATGTTTGCTTCGACTGGGAGTACGTCCGTGACAAATGTTGAGTTTCCAATTTTTCATTCGCGTAATGAACTTACATTTGTCGACTGCACAGAACTGATTCGGCTCGTCACCGCCTACTCACAAGCACCTGAGCACGTTCGACGTCATCTCCACATCCCTCTTGCACGCCTGAGGCATGCCAAAGAAAAGGCGGGCGATGCCGACAGGGCGATCGATCTTCATATTGCGTTTGAAGCCCTTCTGGGCCGTCCGACTAGCCGTGAACGGCAAAGAAGGGCCGCTTGGCTCTATGCCGAGACTCCCGATGAAGTCAAATTCGTCAAAGGGACGATTCAAAAGTTTTCCGCACATAGAAACCGGATTGTTCATGGAAAATCCTTCTCCGAAAATCCCCAACTCGTTTCGCAAGCGGAATCCATACTGATAGTTTGCATTAAGTGGATAATCCGCAATCAGCGGATTCCATGCTGGACAAAAGAGATAACGTCTCCCATGGGGAATCCCCAGATCAAGAATCCGGGACTTATTCGATCCCACAAACACGACACAACCAGCTGGACCGTCACTGAAGCGCATGTGATTGATAAAGCACTTTCCAAGTATTGGCAAGCCAAGCTGGTGGCAGGGTCTCTATTTGAAGCGCCGGCTGACAAGGGCAGCGAGAACGCCCTCCATGCAATCACACACTCAGGTATTGCTGAACCTAATCGGTCCGATCTGATGGCCGTACATCCATATTGGCGTACGGCGGTCGAGACCAACGATAAGGCGAAGCTGTTCCATTGTGAGACAGACGTTGAAAAGCACTTGAGTCTTTGGAAACAGGCACTAGCCGAGCTTAGCTGATGTCAATTTCAAACCGATGCTATGTCGCGGCAGGGCCTCTGGAAAGGACACGGTACGCTTCCTTATGGCTCGCGCTGGTCGTCATGGAGTTGCAGAGCGTCATGATGAATCAGGCACAAAAGAGCAGAACAGCGGCAGCGACTACGGATTCGGATTGACCGTATCTGTACACTCGTGTTGACTATGAAAAATTCAACATAGTACGTGAATTGAAAAGCCTTCGAAAACATCTAAGTTTTCAAGAGCTTTCAGTGGTTGGAGGTAGAATTTGAACCTGGGACCTTCAAGTTATGCGTCAGCGGGTGCGCGCGGGGTAAGCAGGACCACCGCGTAGGCTGCGATCCCTTCACCGCGCCCTGCAAAGCCCATGCCCTCGTGGGTCGTTGCCTTGACATTGACGTGGGCGGCCGGAATCTCCAGCAGCTCGCCGATATTCGCCTCCATGGCCCGGACATGGGCGGCGAGCCTGGGACGCTCCAGCACGACCGTGCAGTCCACGTTACCCACGACGAGGTCCTCCCCCACCTTGCGCATCACGTTCTGCAGCAAGACCCTGCTGTCGATGTTCTCGAACCGGCTGTCCTGGTCCGGGAAATGCTGGCCGATGTCCCCGGCGCCTGCCGCACCGAGTATGGCATCGCAAATCGCATGCAGCAGCACATCCCCGTCGGAGTGGGCATCGATCCCCTGGCTATGCGGGATCTTTTCACCGCCCAGCAAGATGTGATCGCCTTCACAGAAGCGGTGCACGTCGTAGCCAAACCCTACTTTCGGACTCATCGCCCTCTTCCCTCCCGTCCCCTGATCTGCTTGTCGCAACAATTCCTCATCATGCCCGCTCAGGACTGCGCAGACTTGCTGACCTGCAGCAGGATCGATTCCGCAAGCTGTATGTCCTCGGGCCGGGTGACCTTGATGTTGTCACTGCGCCCCTGGATCATCTTCACACGGCGCCCGATGGCCTCGACGGCCGAGGCGTCATCGGTCACTTCCCGGTCGTTTTCGATGCAAAACTGCAAGGCCTCGTGCAGCACCCCGATGCGAAACATCTGCGGGGTCAGCGCCTTCCACAACAGCCCGCGGTCCAGGGTGCGTTCCACTTCCCGCACCCCGTCCGAGGTGCGCACCTGCTTGACCGTATCATGGACCGGGCTCGCAAGGATCACCCCGTCCTCCTCGGCTAGCCCCTCGAGGATCAGGCGGTCCAGGTCCGCGTAGCCGAGGCACGGGCGCGCGGCATCGTGCACCAGGACGAAGTCCTCCTTCCCGGCCAGGCTCACGACCCGCTCCAGCGCATTGACCACCGAGCGCGCCCGGGTATCACCTCCCACGACGTTCCGTACCCGCGGGTCCGAGGATATTTTCAGGGTGGGCCAGCGGTGATCGTCGGCATGCAGGGCCACCACCACGCCTGCAATCTGCGGATGATGCAAAAAGCAGGACAGGCTTTCTTCCAGCACCGTCGAGTCCTTGAGGGGCAGGTATTGCTTGGGAATGTCCATTTCCATGCGCCGGCCCGAGCCGGCCGCACAGACGATGGCCCAGCAACGTTGATGACTACTGTTCGACAATTTCGCCGGTCTGACCCTCCAGGATATGAATGAAGGTTTCATCCTTCTTGACCATGCCCAGTTCATTCCTGGCACGCTCTTCCACGGACTCGAGCCCGGTCTTGAGTTCTGCGACGTCCGCAGCCAGGACCTCGTTTCGCTGCCTGGCCTGTTCATTTTTCATCTGCTGGGTTTCAATCGAGCGGCCCAGCTCCAGGCCCTCACGCACACTGCCTTCGCCGAACCAGAGCTTGTACTGCATCAGCACGAACAGCACGACCATCAGTGTGATGAGTATTCTCAAAGGGTCATGTCCGGAAGGTGAATGCCCCCAGTCCCGGATAATGGCATTCGTCCCCCAGTTCCTCCTCGATGCGGATCAGTTGGTTGTATTTCGCCGTGCGGTCCGACCTCGACAGCGAACCCGTCTTGATCTGGCCGCAACCGGTGGCCACGGCCAGGTCTGCAATCGTAACATCCTCGGTCTCCCCCGAGCGGTGCGACATGACGGCAGTATAGCCCGCATCGTGCGCGACGCGTACCGCGTTCAGCGTCTCGCTCAAGGTGCCGATCTGGTTCACCTTGACGAGAATGGAGTTGGCGATGCCGGCCTCGATTCCCTTCCTCAGGATCCTGGCATTGGTGACGAACAGGTCATCACCCACCAGCTGCACCCGGCCTCCTGCCTTTTCGGTGAGGAGCTTCCAGCCGTCCCAGTCGTTCTCCGCCACCCCGTCCTCGATGGAGAGGATCGGGTACTGGTCGATCCAGTCGACCAGGTAATCGACGAACTGCGCGGAATCGAACGACTTGCCCTCGGACTGCAATACGTAGGCACCCCCGGTGTAGAACTCCGTGCTGGCGACATCCAGTCCCAGGTGGACATCGCCGCCCACCGCGAACCCTGCCTGTTCGATCGCCTTGAGGATGACCTCGATCGCCTCGTGATTGGAGCGAAGATCCGGGGCAAACCCGCCTTCATCGCCGACGGCCGTGTTGAGCCCCCGGGCATGCAAAGTGCCCTTCAGGGCATGGAAGATTTCCGCACCCATGCGCACCGCCTCACAAAGCGAGGCGGCGCCCGTGGGGATCACCATGAATTCCTGCATGTCCACGCTGTTGTCCGCGTGTTCGCCGCCATTGAGAATGTTCATCATCGGCACCGGCATCCGGTACCCGCCCCCGCCGTGCAGGTAGCGGTACAGGGGCATGCGCTTTTCGAGTGCGGCGGCCTTGGCCACGGCCAGTGAGACCGACAGCATGGCATTCGCACCCAGGCGCTGCTTGTTGTCGGTGCCGTCGAGTTCGAGCATGCGCTCATCGATGGCCTCCTGCTCAAAACAGGATACGCCCAGAAGCTGCGGGCGGATTTCGGTATTGACGTTGCCCACCGCCTGCTGCACACCCTTGCCCGCATAGCGCTTCGGATCCCCGTCCCTCAGTTCCACCGCTTCCAGCGTGCCGGTCGATGCCCCGGAGGGCACGGCTGCGCGGCCCAGCACCCCCGAACCCAGCAACACATCCGCTTCCACGGTCGGGTTGCCGCGCGAGTCGATCACTTCTCTCGCATGCACAGACTCAATCTCGGACATCAGAAATTCTCCTTGTCGATTTTTATTTCCCTTCGGCTTCTGTCCCGGCAAAACCGTGCTGCTTGACCACCTCATCGATGGCCTGCAGCGCACACAACAATGATTCCATGCGGTCCATCGGCCACGAATTGGGTCCGTCGCTCTTGGCCGCCTCGGGGTCGGGGTGGGTTTCCATAAACACCCCCGAAATCCCGCTGGCGACCGCGGCGCGCGCGAGCAGCGGCACGAACTCGCGCTGCCCGTCCGAGCAGCCCGCCCCTGCGCCCGGAAGCTGCACCGAGTGGGTCGCATCGAACACGACCGGGCACCTGGTTTCGCGCAGGATGGCGAGCGAGCGCATGTCCGATACCAGGTTGTTGTAGCCGAAAGAGGCACCGCGTTCGCACACGAGGATGTCCGCGTTGCCCTGCGCCCGGGCCTTGTCGACCACGTACTGCATCTCCCCCGGCGACAGGAACTGGCCCTTCTTGATGTTCACCGGGCGCCCGCATGCGGCCACCCGCTGGATGAAATTCGTCTGCCGGCACAAGAAGGCGGGCGTTTGCAGGACATCGACCACCTCCGCCACCTCCTGCAGCGGCGTATCCTCATGCACGTCGGTGAGCACGGGCACCTTGAGCTCCTCCTTGACCCGGGCCAGGATCTGCAGGCCCTTGTCCAGCCCCAGACCGCGGAAACTGTCCGCGGAGGAGCGGTTCGCCTTGTCGAAGGAAGACTTGTAGATGAACGGGATCCCCAGCCTGCGGGTGATTTCCTGGAGCGTGCCCGCGGTGTCGCGCGCCAGTTCCAGGCTTTCCACCACGCAGGGCCCGGCAATCAGGAAGAAGGGGCGGTGGAGCCCTATTTCAACACCGCAGAGTTTCATGGGTGCGGGCTTTCGCCGTCAGCCGGACTGGACCGAGAAATCGGCAAATGCGGTCTGTTCCTGGATGTGATCTTTCTTGCCGCGCTCCAGCTGCTGGCTGTGATACTTGCGCGCCGCCTGCACGAAACCGGAAAACAGCGGATGGCCGGTGCGCGGCGTCGAGGTGAACTCCGGATGAAACTGGCAGCCCACGAACCAGGGATGATCACCAATCTCGATGACTTCCGCGAGGGTCTCGTCGACCGAGGTGCCCGTGAACGAGAGCCCCGCCTTTTGCAACTCGGCCATGAACGTACTGTTGAACTCGTAGCGGTGACGGTGGCGTTCCGCGATGACGTCCAGCTCGTACAGCTTGTGTACCAGGGAGCCCGGCGCCAGCTTGCAGTCCTGCTCGCCCAGGCGCATGGAACCGCCCAGGTCGGACACCTTGCTGCGCCGCTGGGTCTGTCCTGCACGGTCCTGCCACTCCGTGATCAGTGCAATCACCGGGTGCGGCGTCTCCGGCTGGAACTCGGTGCTGTGCGCGCCCTCGAGCTTGGCCACGTGGCGCGCGTAATCGATCACCGCGACCTGCATGCCGAGGCAGATCCCCAGGTAGGGCACCTGGTTCTCCCGCGCGTAGCGCGAAGCGGCGATTTTTCCCTCGATGCCGCGTTTGCCGAAGCCGCCCGGAATCAGGATGGCATCCAGCCCGCGAAGTGCGGCCGTGCCGTCCGTTTCGATATGCTCGGAATCGATGTACCGGATCTTCACCTTGGTTTGCGTGTGAATGCCGGCATGGGTCAGCGCCTCGTTCAGCGACTTGTAGGACTCCGTCAGGCCCACGTACTTGCCGACCATGCCGATGGTGACTTCCGCCTCGGGAAACTCGATCGCGTGCACGACCTCCTTCCAGTCCTTGAGCTCGGCGGCCTGCAGCGGGTCCATCTGGAATTTTTCGGCGACGATCGTGTCCAGCCCCTGCGAATGCAGCCAGAGCGGCAGCTTGTAGATGGTGCTGACGTCCACGGTGGAGATCACGGCCTTTTCCTCGACATTGGTGAACAGGGCGATCTTCTTGCGCTGCTCCTCGGGCAGCGGGCGGTCCGAACGGCACAGCAGGATGTCCGGCTGGATGCCGATGGAGCGCAGCTCCTTCACCGAGTGCTGGGTCGGCTTGGTTTTCATTTCGCCCGAGGCATGGATGTAGGGCACCAGGGTCAGGTGGATGTACAGGGTGCGCGTGCGCCCGAGTTCCACGCCCAGCTGGCGTATCGCCTCCATGAACGGCAGGGATTCGATGTCGCCCACCGTGCCGCCGATTTCCACCAGGGCGATATCCGCCTCCTTGGTGCTTTCCTGGATGCACTGGTTGATCTCGTTGGTGATGTGCGGGATCACCTGCACCGTACCGCCGAGATAGTCCCCGCGGCGCTCCTTGCGGATCACGTTTTCGTAAATCTGCCCGGTGGTGAAGTTGTTGTTCTTGCTGCAGCGGCAATTGACGAAGCGCTCGTAATGGCCCAGGTCCAGGTCGGTCTCGGCACCGTCTGCGGTAACGAACACTTCACCGTGCTGGAAGGGGCTCATCGTACCCGGATCCACGTTGATGTACGGATCCAGTTTCATGAGGCTGACCTTGAGTCCGCGGGCCTCAAGGATGGCCCCCAGGGATGCCGAGGCAATGCCCTTGCCCAGCGAGGAGACCACACCGCCTGTAATGAATATGTAGCGCGTCATTGAGCTTTCATGTACTCCCTCACCTGCAAGGCTGCCGACGATGCCGGGGAGAAACGTATTCAAGACGGGATTGAAGCCTAGCAAATCCACGCCGGATTATCCAGTTCGCCGCGCGCCTCCCTTGCGGATTCGCGCGGGGGAAAACGCACTCAGTGCGGGGCTGCATTCCAGTAGCCGAGCACGGAAATCAGCTTTCCCTCGTGGTACAGCAGGGGGATGCGGTCGCGCTCCCAGGGAGGAATGTCGCCTTCCTGGAAAAGGTTCTTGAGCGTCCTGTGGTGCTTTTGCCCCGCCGGCCTGAGACGCTCGCCCCCGGTTCGAAATTGTACCGTGAGTTCCGTCACGCCCCGGGGCACGGCGACACCGAAGTGCTGCAGGTCCGAACGGTGCAGAACCCGGTTGAGGCTGCGGATAACCAAGGGCCGGTCGATGCTCCAGCGCAGCACCTGGCCGGGATCATGCCGCAGGCCGGGGTTCAGCAGGTACAGTCGATCCCGGTAGCGGCGAACTTCCCCATGTGCCCAGCGCTGCATGGCGGCCGTATCCGGTACTTCCGGGTACACCAGGTCCTGCACGATGTGCTCCAGCATTTTCCTGCCGGGGACCTGCAGGCCCTGCGCGCGGATCCAGCCGCGCAGTGCATTTTTCAGGCGCACCGCATCGAGGTGCTGCAGGGGCCCGACGTCCAGGATATGGGCATGGCCGGTGGCCGCCGCCTGGACATCCAGCTCGGCCAGGGCCTGCAGGCACTGCATGGCCTCGGCCTGCAGGCCGGCGGCACGCGAGAGGGTCTGCACGGCCCCGGGCCAGCGCTGCGCCAGCCGGGGCATGACTTCAAGGCGCAGGTAATTGCGGTCGAACTGCGGGGAGTCGTTGCTGGGATCCTCGATCCAGGCCAGGGCATGGTGGCGTGCATAGTCCTTGAGCTGCGTGCGGGAAAACCCGAGCAGCGGGCGCAGGTGCCGGCGACCTTCGTGCATGCGCTCCATACCCATGGCCGCAAGTCCTGCGGGTCCACCGCCGCGCAGCAACTGCAGCAGGAGGGTCTCGGCCAGGTCATCCTGGTGATGTGCGCTGACCAGCGCATCCTTCGGCCCCACCTGCTCGAACAGCCGCCGGTATCTTGCCGTTCGCGCACTTTCCTCGAGGCTTTGCTGCGGCGCTTTCTCCACCGGGGCATCGATTGAAGTGAATGCAACCCCGCAGGCCTGGCACACGTCATGGCAGTGCTGCTGCCATTGCCCGCACTCCGGTTGCAGGTGGTGGTTTACATGCACCGCGTGCATGGGCAGCCCGAGGCCCTGCATGGCATGCAGGAGTACGCTCGAATCCATGCCGCCGCTGTAGGCCAGCACGAAACGGGAGACTGGGCTGTACGACTCGAAGAAACCCTGCAGGAACGAATCAATGGCTTGCATGGGGCACGCGGCTCACTTGCATGCAAACGCCAGACCGCAGGCTACTTGAAGACACCGAACTGGGTAAGACGCTGGTAACGCGCCCCCAGCAGGTCCTCGACAGTCATGGAACCGAGCCGTGCCAGGGTCGCGGTGAGCGTGCTGCGGATGTTTGCACAGGTGGTCTCAACGTCCCGGTGCGCACCCCCGAGCGGCTCCTGGATGATCTCATCGATCAGTTTCAGCTCCTTCAGGCGTTCTGCCGTGATGCCAAGCGCGGTCGCCGCATCCTCCGCCTTGCCCGCATCCTTCCAGAGGATCGAGGCACAGCCTTCCGGCGAGATCACCGAGTAGGTGCTGTAGCTCAGCATGGACAGGTGGTCACACACGCCGATGGCCAGTGCACCGCCCGAACCGCCTTCGCCGATGACCGTACAGACCAGAGGTGTGCGCAATCCGGACATGCGCTGCAGGTTCAGGGCGATCGCCTGGCTCTGGCCGCGTTCCTCGGCGCCGATGCCCGGGTAGGCGCCGGGTGTGTCGACGAAGGTCAGCACCGGCATCCTGAAGCGCTCGGCCAGCTCCATGATCCTGAGGGCCTTGCGGTACCCTTCGGGGCGCGGCATGCCGAAGTTGCGCCGGATGTTCTCGCTGGTGTTGCGCCCCTTCTGGTGCCCGATCACGGCCACGGACCGGCCTTCAAAGCGGGCGATGCCGGCGACGATGGCCGCATCGTCCGCGTACATGCGATCGCCGTGCAGTTCCGTGAAGTCCGCGAACAGGTGCTCGATGTAGTCCAGGGTATAGGGCCGCTTGGGGTGGCGCGCCAGTTGCGCGATCTGCCACGGACTGAGGTTGCGAAAGATCGATTCGATCAGGCTCTGCGACTTCGCCTGCAGGCGGGCAATCTCTTCGTTGAGATTGAAATCCTCCGAGCCTTCCACCAGCTTCAGCTCATCGATCTTGGCTTCCAGTTCCGCGATGGGCTGCTCGAAATCCAGGTAATCGGGGTTCATCTCAAAAACTCACCTGCCATGCCTTGTCGCCTGCTCGGCAAAACCCGCATCATGCATTAATCCCCTGCTTCTTGTATACCACATCCGTGCTCAGCACCCCGGAGACCTGCGCCAGTTGCCGCAGCAGCTTCTCGTCCAGGGAGATATTCCAGTCCTCGGGGAACTCGAGGCGCGCCACGGCGTTGTGGCTTTCGTATTCGACGTGTACCGAACAGTTGCCGTCCTTGAAGGGCAGCAGGTGGCGGCGCAGGTCCTGCACCAGCTCCTCCACCAGGGAGGACGAGGACCCGTGAGGCCTGACACGGATGTTCAGCAGGGCCCCGAAGCTTTTCAGGTACTCATCGAAATTCCAGACCTCGTCCGCACGCACCCGCACCCGCTCGGTAAATTCGTCCCAGCCCAGGCTGCCGCGGATGATCAGGATGGAATCCTTGACCAGCAGGTGGTTGAACTTCGCATAGTCCCCGGCAAACACGGCGACATCGATGCGCCCGGTATTGTCATCCAGCGTCAGGAACGCGATGCGCCCCTTGGCGCTGTTGCGAAGCCGGATCTGGTCGAGCAGCCCCGCCACCTGGATCTCCCTGCCGTTGTCCTTGCCGTTCTCCTCGCGCGCCTGCAGCGACGGGCGGGCCGCCTCGCCGGCCTCGAGCACCTCGCCAAGCGTATGGCCGGTGATTTTTTTCAGTTCTTCCTGGTAGCGCGTGACCGGGTGGCCGCTCAGGTAAAGGCCCAGGGTCTGGCGTTCCCCGGCCAGCTTGGTTTCATCATCCCATTCCTCCACCGCTTGCATCTCCAGCTTGCGCGCGGGCAGGCCCGGTTCCACCTCGGCGAACATGTCGTCTTGCCCGGCATCGAGATCGCGCTGGTGGCGGTCCGCATGGCGCAGGGCCTTGTCCAGGTGTGCGAAAAGGCTGGCCCTCGTATGCCCGAAACCATCCATGGCGCCGGCCCGGATCAGGGCCTCGACGCAGCGCCGGTTGACCTTCTGCGCATCGAGCCGCAGGCAGAAATCATCCAGGCCCGCATAGTCCCCCTGCTGCTTGCGCTGCATCACGAGTTGCTCGACGGCGGCCTGCCCCACCCCCTTGATGGCCCCGAGGCCGTAACGGATGGTCGACTCGCCCGCCACGGTGAAGTCATAGTCGGAATGGTTGATGTCCGGGGGCGCCACCTCGAGTTCCAGTCCGCGGCACTCATCGATCAGGTTCACGACCTTGTCGGTGTTGTCGATGTCGGAGGACATGACCGAGGCCATGAACTCGGCGGGAAAATGGGTTTTCAGCCAGACGGTCTGGTAGGCGAGCAAGGCATAGGCGACGGAATGGGACTTGTTGAACCCGTAGCCCGCAAACTTTTCCATCAGGTCAAAAATATGGCTTGCCGTTCTCCTGTCCACCCCGCGCTCGACGGCACCGCCGACAAAAATCTCGCGCTGCTGCGCCATCTCTTCGGGCTTTTTCTTGCCCATGGCACGCCTCAGGATATCGGCGCTCCCCAGGGTGTACCCGGCCAGCACCTGGGCGATCTGCATCACCTGCTCCTGGTACAGGATGACGCCATGGGTCTGCTTGAGGACCGGCTCCAGGGCGGGATGGAAATAGTCCACCCGGGCGCCGTGCTTGCGGTCGATGTAGTCATCCACCATGCCGGATTGCAGCGGACCGGGGCGGTACAGCGCCACCAGCGCGACGACGTCGTTGAAGTTGTCCGGGGCCAGCTTCTTGATGATGTCCCGGATGCCGCTCGATTCGAGCTGGAACACGGCCGTGGTCTGCGACTGCTTGAGCGTCTCGTAGGCCGCTTCATCGTCCAGGGGGATCTCGTCGATATCGATCGGCGGCTGTCCGAGTTCGCGCAGTTTCGCATTCGCACAGCGAACCGTGTTCTCGATGATGGTCAGCGTGCGAAGGCCCAGGAAATCAAACTTCACCAGGCCGATCGCCTCGACATCGTCCTTGTCCAGCTGGGTCACCACGTTGGTGCCACCGGCCTCGCAGTACAGGGGGGTGAAGTCGGTCAGTTCGGACGGTGCGATGACCACCCCGCCGGCGTGCTTGCCGGCATTGCGCACCAGCCCCTCGAGGGTCCTGGACATGTCGAGGATGGCGCGCACCTCCTCTTCGCTTTCATACTGCTCCTGCAGTGCAGGCTCGCGCTTGAGCGCCTTGTCCAGGGTCATGCCGACCTCGAACGGAATCAGCTTGGCAATGCGGTCGATGAAGCCGTACGGATAGCCCAGTACACGCCCGACATCGCGCACCACCGCGCGCGCCGCCATGCTGCCGTAGGTGATGATCTGGCTGACGTGGGACTGCCCGTAGCGCTGCGCCACGTATTCGATCACGCGGTCGCGGTTGGCCATGCAAAAATCAATGTCGAAATCCGGCATGGAGATGCGCTCGGGATTCAGGAAGCGCTCGAACAGCAGGTCATACTGCAGCGGGTCGATGTCGGTGATGCCAAGCGCGTAGGACACCAGCGAGCCGGCGCCCGAACCCCGGCCCGGGCCCACCGGGATGTCATTTTCCTTGGCCCAGCGGATGAAATCCGCGACGATGAGAAAGTACCCGGCGTAGCCCATCGAATTGATGACTTCCAGCTCGCTGGCCAGGCGTTTTTCATACTCGTTGTCCTTCGGCAGGTCGTCGGTACCGGTTTGCCGCAGGCGCGCGGACAGTCCCTGTTCGGCCTCGAGGCGGATGAACTCCTGCGGGGTCAGGGCATCCGGGATCGGAAATTTCGGCAACACGCTGTCGCCGAAGCTCAGCGTCACGTTGCAGCGCTTTGCAATCTCGACGCTGTTGGCGATGGCTTCCGGGATGTCCGCAAACAGTGCCTCCATCTCCTTCGCGCTGCGCAGGTACTGCTGGTCCGAATACAGGTGCGGCCTGCGCGCATCATCCAGTATGCAACCCGTCTGGATGCACACCCGGGCCTCGTGCGCCTCGAAATCCTGCCGGCGTATGAAGCGCACATCGTTGCTGGCGACGACCGGCAGGGAACACCTGGCGGCCAGGTCCAGCACCTCGCCGAGGTACTGCTCCTCCTCGTCGCGCCCGGTTCGTTGCAGCTCGAGGTAGTAGCTGTCGGGGAAATGCGAACTCCAGAAATCGGCATGCGCCTTGGCCAGGCGCCTGTCCCCGGCCAGCAGGGCCTTGCCGACATCGCCTTCCCTTGCACCCGACAACACGATCAGGTCGGCGCCTGCCTCGATCAGCCAGTCGCGCTGCATCACGGGACCGCTGACATGCTCGCTTTCCAGGTAGGCCCGCGTGAGGATCCGGCTCAGGGCCCCGTATCCCGCCTGGTTCCTGCACAGCAGCACCAGGCTGGAATCCTGTTCATCGGGCGACAGTCCGGACACGCGTGCCTCCAGGCCGATGATCGCCTTGATGCCGCAGCGCATGGCGGCCCGGTAGAACTTCACCAGGGCGAACAGGTTGTTCACATCGGTCAGGGTCACCGAAGCCATGCCCTGCGCGCGCACCGCTTCCATGAGCTCGGGGATGCGCACGATACTGTCCACCAGCGAGTACTCGGTGTGCAGGTGCAGGTGTACGAACTGTGCCATGGCGTCGTGCGGTGTTACTGGCCCGCAAGGGTATCCCTGACGGGCGCATAGCTTTTGCGGTGCAGCTTCGAGGGACCATGCTCGTGCAGGGCACCCAGGTGTTGTGCCGTCGGATAGCCCTTGTGCCGGTCAAACCCGTACTGGGGGTAGGCCGTGTGATGGGCCAGCATCTCCTTGTCGCGTGTCACCTTGGCGAGGATGGAAGCCGCACTGATCGCCGGCACCGAGCCATCGCCCCCGACGATGGCCTTGCAGGGGGCGGCCAGTTCCGGGCAATGCAGGCCGTCCACCAGCACCCTTCCTACCCGGAACGGAACGGACTCCCAGGCACGGGTCATGGCGAGCAGCGTTGCATGGTGGATGTTCAGGCGGTCAATCTCGCCCGCGGATGCCCGCCCGATCGCCCAGAACACGGCCCTGGACGTGATCTCCCCGAAAAGATGTTCACGCCTTCGCGGACTCAGCTTTTTGGAATCCCGCAGTCCGGGTATGGTCCGCTGCGGGTGCAGCACCACGGCCGCTGCGATCACAGGTCCTGCCAGTGAACCCCGCCCCGCTTCATCGATTCCGACGACCGGATCAGAGGGGTGTGTACTTTCTATGCCCTGCAATGATGGATCAAAAGTAATTGGCGTTGCTGAAGTAAGGGTTAGTGGCCTGCACACAAACTTGTATACTGCACACCTGTGTAAAGGATACTGGAAATAACGTGTCAGAGATACAAACGGCCGTCATCGGTGTAGGGCATCTGGGCAAGTTTCACGCACAGAAATTTTTCCAGTTGGAAAACAGTAGCTTGGCGGCTGTTGCTGACAAGGATTTCGAGAAGGCGCAGGCGGTGGCGCAGACCACCGCCTGTACCCCCGTGGCGGATTACCGTGAACTGCTCGGGCAGGTGGATGCCGTCAGCATCGTGGTGCCGACCGACCTGCATTTCGAGGTGGCGCAGGATTTCCTTCGCCACAAATCCCACGTCCTCGTCGAGAAACCGATGACCGCCTCGCTGGAACAGGCCGAGGCGCTGATCGCCCTGGCCCGCGAGCACGAGCGGGTGCTGCAGGTCGGTCACCTCGAGCGCTTCAATCCCGCCATCGCGGCCCTCGAGGAGGAGCTTGGCGAGCCCCGCTTCATCGAATGCCACCGCCTCGCCCCGTACAAGCCGCGGGGCACCGAGGTCAACGTCGTGCTCGACCTGATGATCCATGACATCGACATCATCCTGGACATCGTGAAATCCGACGTCGAGAGGATCGATGCCCGGGGCACCCCGGTGCTGTCCGAGGACATCGACATCGCCAACGCCCGGATCGCCTTCGAGAACGGCTGCGTGGCCAACGTCACGGCCAGCCGGGTCAGCACCGCGACGGACCGCAAGATGCGCATTTTCCAGAACGACGCCTACCTCTCGGTGGACTTTCAAAACCGCGAACTCGCCATCTACCGCAAGGGCCGCCAGGAAATGTATCCCGGCGTGCCGAACATCGACGTGCAAAATATCCGTTGCGACGAATACGATGCGCTGCTGGCTGAAGTGCAGAGCTTCCTGGACTGCATCGCCAACGGCGGGCAGCCCAAGGTCAGCGGACAGGACGGCAAGCGCGCCCTGCAGACCGCGATTTCAATCAGCGAGCAACTCAACTAGACCCTGATCTTCTCCCGGAGTTCGCCACCATGATCCCGATGCTGGACCTGAAACTGCAATATGCCATGCTGCGCGAGGAAATCGATGCTGCCGTCTCCGGGGTGCTAGCCAGCACGCAGTTCATCCAGGGCGAGAACGTGCGCGGCTTCGAGGCCGAAGCGGCCGACTACCTGGGGGTCCGGCATGCCCTGTCGTGCAACTCCGGCAGCGACGCGCTGCACCTCGCCCTGCGGGCCTGCGATGTCGGCCCGGGCGATGAGGTCATCACGACTCCGTTCAGCTTTGCCGCCGCGGCCGAGGCCATCGGCCATGTCGGGGCCACGGCCGTGTTCGTCGACATCGACCCCCGCACGTTCAATATCACGCCCGCCTCGATCGAGCCGGCCATCACGGCCAAAACCCGTGCCATCCTGCCGGTCCACCTGTTCGGACAGGCCGCGGACATGGAGGCCATCTGCGAATTGGCCGAGCGCCATGAACTGCGGGTCATCGAGGATTGCGCGCAGTCCTTCGGGGCGCGTTCGAACGGCCAGCCCACCGGCAGCCTGGGCGATGCCGGGTGTTTCAGTTTCTTTCCCAGCAAGAACCTCGGCGGCTACGGCGATGGCGGTCTCTTCACCACCAATTCCGACCCGCTGGCCGAGCGTTTCTCCCTGCTGAAAAACCACGGCAGCGCCACCCGCAACCGCCACCAGGTGCTGGGCTGGAACAGCCGCCTCGACGAGCTCCAGGCGGCCGTGCTGAGGGTCAAGCTGCGCCACCTGGATGCCTTCAACCGAAAGCGCATCGAGGCCGCCGCACGCTACACCGGCTTGCTCGATGCCCTGCCCGTACAGACCCCGCAAGCGCCCGGCGACCTGTCGCACGTTTTCCACCAGTACACGCTCCTGAGCCCGAAGCGCGACGCCATCATCGGGCAACTGCAGCAGGCACAGGTCGGGCATGCGGTCTACTACCCGCAACCACTGGCCAGCCAGCCGGCCTTTGAAGGGATTTCCAGGTCCCTGGAACTGCACCACACGAACGCCATATGCCGGCAGTGTCTCTCGCTGCCCATGTTCCCGGAAATCTCCAAGGCCCAGATCGAGACCGTCGTCGGCGCGATCCGGCAGGCCCATGGCGGCTGAAGGCCGGCAGCCCTGCGTCATGATCGTCACCGGGGAAGCCTCCGGCGACCTGTACGGTGCGAGGCTCGTGCGCGAGCTGGAGAACCTCGTGGCGGACATCACCTGCTGCGGGCTGGGCGGTGAACACATGCGCCGTGCGGGCGTGCATCTGCTGGCCGATGTTTCGGAGCTGTCCGTCATCGGGCTCGTCGAGGTAATCAGGCACTATCCCCGTCTTCGCAGCCTCCTGAAAACCATGAAGCGGGAGTTGAAGCGGATCCGCCCCGACGTACTGGTGCTGATCGACTCGCCGGATTTCAATCTGCCCCTGGCCCGGCAGGCCAAACGCTGCGGCATCCGCGTCATGTACTACGTCAGCCCGCAGATCTGGGCCTGGCGGTCATCGCGGATCCGGGTGATCAGGAAATGCGTGGACCACATGGCCACCGTGTTCCCGTTCGAAGAGAAGTTCTACCGGGATGCGGGCGTGCCGGTGGAGTACGTGGGACACCCGCTGGTGGAAGATGCACACGCCAGCATGGACCGGGATGCCTTCCTCAAGGCGCATCGACTCTCGGCGGACAAGAAGCTGGTCGGGCTTTTCCCGGGAAGCCGAACGAGCGAGGTGGAACACAATTTTCCAACCCTGCTGCGCGCGGCGGGCGAGCTGGCCCGCCGGCGCCCCGATGTCCAGTTCATCGTACCGGTGGCCTCGACCCTGCCCGCGGATTTCGTGCACCGCTTCATCGGCGACCCGGATGCGGGGATCACCACGAGCACCGCGGGCATCTACGACGTGATCCACGCCTGTGACGCCATTGCGGCCGCCTCGGGGACGGTGACCCTGCAGATCACGCTCATGCAGACCCCCATGCTGATCATCTACAAGGTCTCACCGATCACGTACCGGATTCTCAGCCGGCTGGTGAATTTCAGGTATGCCGGGATCGCCAACGTCATCGCCGACAAGACGATCAGCCGGGAATTCATCCAGCACGAGGCCACCCCGGAGAACGTTGCGCAAGAGCTGCAGAAACTGCTTTCAGACCCCGCCTACACGACCCGGATGAGAAAAGAGATGGGCCACATCCGCGATGCCCTGGGGGAGAAAAACGGTTCCGCTGAAGCCGCGAGGCTGGCGGTGCGGCTGATGGCCTCCGGCTGATTCCCGGAGCTACGATACGACGCCGCGCTGGCTCGTCGTAATGAAATCCAGGAAGTCCCGGACCTCGGGATGGTCCTGGGCAATCTCTTCCACCCGGGAGATGTTCTCGCTCCTGGAGCCCTTGCTGCGAAACAGCAGCCGGTAGGACTGGTGCAGGGCCTTGATGCATTCCTCCGAGAACCCCCGTCGCTGCAGGCCGACCTTGTTCAGCCCGTGCGTGCTCGCAAACTTTCCCGAGGCCATCACGTAGGGGGGCAGGTCCTTGTTCAGGGCGGTGCCCATGGCACAGAACGAGTGGGCGCCGATGCGGCAGAACTGGTGCACCAGCGTGAAGCCTCCGAGCGTGGCGAACTCTCCGACCTCGACATGGCCGGCCAGCGTGGCGCCGTTGGCGAACACGGTGTCGTTGTCCACCGTGCAGTCGTGGGCGATGTGGACGTAGGCCATGATCCAGTTGCGGTCGCCGATTCTCGTATAGCCCTGGCCGTGCTCGGTGCCCGAATTGATGGTGACGTTCTCGCGTATCGTGTTGTCGCGGCCGATGATCAGCTCGCTCGGCTCGCCCCTGTATTTCTTGTCCTGCGGGATTTCCCCGATGGATGAGAACTGGAAGATCCGGTTGCCGGGGCCGATGGTCGTGGCACCCGTAATGACGACGTGCGGCCCGATCCAGGTATCCTTGCCGATGCGCACCTTCGGGCCGATGACCGAGTACGGGCCGATCGAAACATTGCTGTCCAGGCGGGCTTCAGGGTCAACGACGGCAGTGGCGTGAACCTGGTTCCTTTCACTCATCCGCACCGATGCCATGGCCTAGCTCACTGGGTATCCACGCTTTTGAAAACACACATCAGTTCCGCCGTGGTGACCACGTCCCCGTTCACGGTGGCCTTGACGTCAAACACGCCGTAGTCGCGCTTGTGCCGGATCAGGCGCACGTCCAGGTGAAGCTGGTCGCCCGGACTCACCTGCCGCTTGAAGCGCGCCTTGTTGATCCCCACGAACAGGTAAAGGCTGTCATCGTCGGGACGCCACTCGGGGTTGCTGAGCGCCAGCAGGCCCGCCGTCTGCGCAAGCGCCTCGAGGATCAGTACGCCGGGCATCACCGGTGCGCCCGGGAAATGCCCCTGGAAAAAAGGCTCGTTGTAGCTGACGTTTTTCAGTGCCAGGATGGACTCCCCCATCTTGCATTCCAGCACCCGGTCCACCAGCAGGAACGGGTAGCGGTGAGGCAGGTACTTCAGTATATCGTGGACATTCATCTTGATCATGACTCACCTGGCCTGTTCTGCTCCTCCAGCTTCCTGATCCGTTCCGCCAGTTGCCCGAGTTTCTTGTACAGCGCCGAGCTGCGCAGCCAGTGCCTGTAGGGCTGCAACGGGGTCCCGGACACGTAGGTGCCGGCCTTCTCGATGGACTTCCCGACCCGGGTCATGCCGCCCAGCGTGACGTGATCGGCAATCCTGATATGGCCCCCGATCGCCGCGGCGCCCCCGATCCTGCAAAACCTGCCGATCGTCGTGCTGCCCGATATGCCGGTACATCCGGCGATCACGGTATGCGCTCCGATCCTGACGTTGTGCGCCACCTGGATCTGGTTGTCGAGCTTGACGCCTTCCTCCAGGACGGTGTCCTCCAGGGCGCCGCAGTCAATGGTGGTGTTGGCGCCGATTTCCACATCATCGCCGATCCGCACCCTGCCCAGTTGAGGAATCTTGACCCACTCGTCACCTTCGCTGGCAAGTCCGAAGCCGTCGCTGCCGACCACGACCCCCGGATGAATGATCACGCGTTGGCCCAGTACCGTTTTCTCACACAGCGTGATGTGGCTGACGAGACGGCAGTTCTCCCCGACCTCGCAGGCCGCGTGCAGACAGCAGTTCGGGCCGATATGGGTATTATTCCCGATCACACAATCATCATCAATGACGGTGCCGGGGCCGATGCTGCAACCCTCGCCCACCGTGGCGGTCTTCGAGACCGCGGCCGCGGCATGGATGCCGGGGGCGGGTACCGGCGGGGGATTCAGCAGGCCGGCTACCCGGGCAAAGACCAGGTAGGGGTTGTCGGTCAGCAGCGCATTGCCCGGACAGTCCTCCAGGTGTTCCTCTTTCAGGATCACGGCGGAAGCCCGGGTGCGCCCCAGGTCCCGTTTCAGCTTCGGGTCGGCAAAAAAACTGATGGCGCCGCCGGTGGCACGCCGAAGGCTGTCCACGCGGTCGATTTCACAGCCCGGATCACCGACTGCGGTGGTCGCAGTCAACTCGGACAGTTTTGCGAGGGTGAACGACACTGCGGGCAGCTACTACTGGAGTTTCTGCAGTTCCTCCAGTACGCGCGGGGTGATGTCGATGCGCTCGCTTGCAAACAGCACGGGCTGTGTTACCACCAGGTCGTATTTTTCACTTTCTGCAAGAGCGAGGACCACCTCGTTGATGTTCTTCTGCAGGCTGCCCATTTCCTGGCTGCGCCGGATATTGAAGTCTTCCTTGAGCTCCTCCTGCTGGCGGACGTACTCCCTTTTCTTGCTGCGGATCTCCTTCTCCAGTTCCGCGCGGCGGGTGTCCGTCATCACGGCGCCATCCTTTTGCAGGGTCTCTTCGAACTTCACGATCTCGTCGCGGGCGGCCGTGAGCTTTTCATAGCGGTAGGAAAATTCCTTCTCCAGCGTCTTGCTCGCAGCCTCGGCCTGCGGGGACTTCTCCATGATTTCGCCGAGGTTGAGATAACCGATCTTGACCTCGGCGAGGGCAGCTGCCGGCAGCAGCAGGGCGCCGATGCAGATGATGTTCCTGAGTAATTTTGATTCCATGGTTTTCCAATCTCTCCAAAATGCTAGAACTAGAAACGGGTTCCCAGGTTGAACTGGAAGGACTCCGTCTCGTCTCCAGACTGATCGTTAAAGGGCGAAGCCAGTACCGCCGTGATGCCCCCGAAACCCGTGATCAGGTTCATCCCGATACCGAACGAGGCGCGCAGCTCGCCGGTTTCAAAATCATTCATTTCCTCAAAGACATTGCCCGCATCGACGAACAGGCTCAGGCGCATGCTGCTCGGAGAGAACAAGGGCAGGGGCGGCGGAGGGAACAGCAATTCCCCTTTCAGGGTGGTAAGAAAGTTGCCGCCGAACGGCTGATCCTGCGAGTCCCTGGGTCCCAGGCTGTTGCTTTCATAGCCGCGCACGGTACGCACCCCGCCGGCGCGGAACTTCTGGAAAAACGGCAAATCCTCGTCGCTGCCATACGCATCGCCGTAGCCGATTTCGCTGCCCAGCGACAGCACAAAGGTCTGGTTCAGGGGAAAATAGAAGGCATTGCTGTAGCTGAGCTTGTAAAACTCGAGGTCACTGCCCGGGAAGGTAAACTCCACCCCGGCGCGCTGGCGGTTGCCGATGCGGGGGAACAGGCTCCTGTCGCGCGTGTCGTGCACGAGGCTGGAAGACAGCGTGAGGCTGGTGTAGTCGTCGCCATGGTCCTCGATGTAGTCACGGATTTCCTGCGCCGCGTTGACGCCGGTGGTCACTTCCGTGCGGCTGACCTGTGCGAAGGCGCCGACCCGGTCCACTTCGGTGAGCGGGATCCCGTAGCTCGTGCTGAGGCTGAACTGGTCGGTACTGTATTCCGAGATGTCCGCCTCCTCGGCATCCGAGGTCGCGTAGTTGAAGCCGAACCCGCGGCTTACGCCGTCGATGGTGTAGTAGGGGTTCACATAGTTCAGGGCGTAGATCGTGTTGACCTTGCTGGTATTGATTGAAAATGAAACCGTCTTGCCCGAACCCAGGAAGTTCTCCTGGCTGACGCTGGTCGAGAACACGGCGCCCTGGCTGTCGGAATAGCCCGCACCGATATTGAAGCTGCCGGCCAGTCTTTCCTCGATTTCGATCTCCAGATCGACCAGGTCGTCCACGCCCGGCACACGCTGGGTCTCCACCTCCACCGATTCCACGTGGGACAGCCGCTGGATCCTGCGCCTTGAATTTTCAATGCCCGTTTGCGAGTACCAGGCGCCCTCCATCTGTCTCAGCTCCCTGCGGTACACCTCGTCCCGGGTAATCTTGTGGCCGCGGAAGTTGATTCTGCGCACGTAGGAGCGCTTGCCCGGGTCGACAAAGAGCGTGAGCTTGACGGTCTTGTTCTCCTCGTCCAGCTCGGGCACGGGATTGACATTGGGGAAAGCGTATCCCTCGTCTCCGAGCCGGTTGAGAATCGCTTCGGTCGACTGGATCACCTTGTTGCGCGAGAAGGTTTCTCCCGGCGAGAAAAACAGCAGGGCCCGGAGGTACTCTTCCGGCAACACCAGGTTGCCCGCAAGCTTGATGTCCTCCAGCGTGTACTGGTCGCCCTCATCGATATTGACGGTGATGAAAATCTCTTCCTTGTCCGGGCTCAGCGAGACCTGCGTGGACTTGATGTCGAACTTCAGGTAGCCGTGGTTCAGGTAGTGCGCGCGCAGGGTCTCGAGATCTCCCTGCAGTTTGGGCTTGGCGTAGCGGTCGCGCGTGCTGAACAGCTTGTACCAGGGCGCCAGTCCGGACTCGAAATCCTTCGTCAGCGTTTCGGTATCGAAGCTTTCGTTGCCGACAATCTTGATCTGCTTGATCTGGGCGACATCGCCTTCCGCGATGAGTATGCTGACCGCCACCCGGTTGCGCGGCAATTCATCGACCGTGGTGTCGACCTCGACGTTGTATTTTCCGAATGCGTAGTACTGCTGGAGCAATTCGGCTTCCAGGCGCTCCAGCACCGTGCGGTTGAACACCCGGCCACTGGCAATGCCGATATCATCCAGCACTTCGGTCAACTGCTCGTCGTCGAGGATCTTGTTGCCATCGAAAGTGATGCTGGCAATGCCGGGCCTTTCCTGCACGACCACCACCAGCACGTCGCCTTCGCGGCGCAGCTCGATGTTCTTGAACAGGCCGGTCTTGTACAGTTCGCGGACCACCTGCGCCGTCTGGTCCTCATCGACCAGGTCGCCGACCTTGACGGGCAGGTAGGTGAACACGGTGCCGGCTTCGATACGCTCCAGGCCCTCGATCTGGATGTCCTGCAGGCGGAAGCTGTCAGCCTGCACCGGCAGGGTCAACATCGCGAACAGGCAAGTCAGGGCTAACCTTCTGAGGAAATACATTGTTTTTCTTGTTCTTCTTGTTTTTCTTGATTTTGTTTACTGGAGGAGTCGGTATATGTCGTTGTAAAAAGCCAATCCCATCAATCCAGCCAGCATCATTATACCCAAGCGCTGCCCCATGATCTGTATCTGTTCGGATACCGCACTGCCCTTGATGATCTCGATCAGGTAATAGAACAGGTGACCGCCGTCCAGCAGCGGGATCGGCAGCAGGTTCAGTATACCGATACTGATGCTGATAATCGCAAGCGCACTGACAAAGGCGGAAAAGCCGATGGCTGCCGAAACCCCGGCATACTCGGCGATGGTCACCGGGCCGCTGATGTTTTTCAGCGAGGCCTCGCCGCGCACCAGCTCCCACAGAAGCTTCAGCGTCAGGACGGACACGTCCCAGGTTTTCACGATGCTGCGGGGGATGGCGTCCACGGGATTGTAGCGCACCACCACGCGTTGCTGCTCCAGTTGCGCCTGGTCCACGTAGGGATAGGCCCCCACCCGCCCGACGGTTTCGCCATCGCGGCGATCCGCTTGCGGGACCACCTCGAACTCCAGCTGGCGCTGATCGCGCTCGACCAGCAGGCGAACCGGCACTCCGGGCCGGTCCTGGATGTAGCGGACCAGCTGCGCCCAGCTCTGCGCGGGCTCGCCGTCCAGGCTGATCACGCGATCGCCCTCGCGCAGGCCGGCCTCTCTGGCCACCCCGGGCGTCAGCTTGCCGAACACGGGTTCGTACGCGTACCGCCAGGGGGTGATGCCGAGCTTCTCAAGCAGGTTGCCCTCGGACAACAGCCGGCGCGTGTCGCTCAGGTCCAGGGTCACCCCCTTCGCACCGGAATCCTCGTTTCGCAGGCCCGCCCTCACCTGTCCCCGCTCCAGCGCCCGGTCGATCAGCTGGATCGAGGTCTGCTGCCAGGTATGCACCGGGACCCCCTCCACCGACACGAAGGTGTCGTTGGCCCGAATCCCGGCCTGCCAGGCAATGCTCTGCGGCGAGACCTCGCCGGCCGTGGGCCGGGCCCCCTCGACGCCGACGATGAAGGTCACCCAGTAGGCAAATACCGCAAAAATGAAATTGAACAGCGGGCCGGCAGCGACGATCGCAAACCTCGTCCCGACCGGCTGGCGGTTGAAGGCGCGGTGCACCTCGTCTGCACCGACCTCGCCCTCGCGCTCATCGAGCATCTTCACGTAGCCCCCCAGCGGGATGCTGGCCACGACGTATTCGGTTTCGCCAAAACGCCGGGTCCAGAACGGCTTGCCCAGGCCAATGGAGAAACGCAACACCTTCACGCCGCACTTCTTGGCCACCCAGCAGTGTCCGAATTCATGCACGGTGACGATGATGGCAATCACCGCCACGAACGCCAGTATGTAGCCCAGTGCCTGGATCATGAGGGCCTGACCGACTGTTCGATGAATGTCCGGGCATAGGAACGTGCCTGGCGGTCCTTTTCCAGGATCATCTGCAGTTCCTGTGCCTCTTCATGTTCGAGATGCTGCAATGCGGCATCGATCACCTGCGGGATCTCCGTAAAGCGGATCTCGGAATCCAGAAAGCTCGAAACCGCCACTTCATTGGCGGCATTCAGCACGATTGCGGCACTGCCCCCGGACTCCAGCACCTGGTAGGCCAGTTGCAGGCAGGGAAAGCGCGCACGGTCGGGCTCGGTGAACTCCAGCGGACCCAGCCTGGCGAGATCGATGCCGCTCACGCCCGAGCGGATGCGCTGCGGCCAGGCCAGGGCATGGGCGATCGGCACCCGCATGTCCGGGTACGCGAGATGCGCGATCAGCGAGCCGTCCACGTAGGCCACCAGCGAGTGGATGATGGACTGGGGGTGGATCGTCACCTCGATGTCGGCTGCATTTTTTTCAAACAGCAGGCACGCCTCGATAATTTCAAGGCCCTTGTTCATCATCGTCGCCGAGTCCACGGAAATCTTTTTGCCCATTTCCCAGTTGGGATGGGCGACTGCCTGTTCGGGGGTCACGCCGGCCAGTTCGTCCAGCGGATGCTTCAGGAAAGGCCCGCCCGAAGCGGTCAGGATGATCTTTTCAACATCACATGCGTTGCTGCCGGCCAGGCACTGGAACACGGCGTTGTGCTCGCTGTCGATGGGCAGCAGTTCGGCCGCGTGGGTGCGCGCCGCATTCATCAGCAGGCCGCCCGACATGACCAGCGCCTCCTTGTTGGCGAGCAGCGTGCGTTTGCCCGCCTGTGCGGCGGCCAGGGTCGCCGGCAGGCCGGCCGCCCCCACGATCGCGGCCATGACGTAGTCCACCTCGGCGAGGCTGGCGGCAAGCTCCAGGCCCCGGCTGCCCGCATGGATGTCCGGCTTGTAGCCGCTGCCGTTGAACTTGGCACTGAACTCGTCCACCCGTTGTTCATTGGCCACCACGGCCACTTCGGGGCGAAACTTCTGGCACTGCTCGTACAGGAGGTCAATATTGTTGTTCGCCGTCAGTGCGCTGACGGAGAACTTCGCCCCGTGCTGCTCGATCACGTTCAGGGTGTTGACGCCCACCGAACCGGTCGCCCCGAGGATCGAGACACGGGCCACCTCGGGTGCAAAAGGGCGGACATTTGTCTGGGTTTCAGCCATGCAGCCAGTATACCCCAAACATGAAACAGGGCGCGGCCGCGGTCAGGCTGTCAATCCGGTCCAGCACCCCGCCATGGCCCGGTAAAATCGTGCCGCTGTCCTTGGCCCCGGCGCGGCGCTTGAGAAGACTCTCGTAGAGATCGCCGATCACGGACAGCAGCACGCAGATCAGGCTCAGGCCAATGAAGTAGACCCAGACGGCCCTGTCCAGGCCGAGCACGTACATGCCGAGCAGGACCAGCGGCAAAGAGCCCAGCAGGGCCCCCCACAATCCCTCGCGGGTTTTCCCGGGACTCAGGTCCGGGGCAAGCTTGTTCTTGCCGAACCGGCGCCCGGCAAGGTATGCAAAGACATCCGCCATGCTGACCAGCACCAGCAAGAAGACCAGCAGGCCCGGGCGCTGCGCATGCAGATGAACCACGCCGAGCCAGGTCGGCACCAGCACGACAAAGCCGGACAGCCCCAGCAACCCCCACAGCCAGCGGGCGTGAAGCCAGCCGGGTTCATAGGCGGCCAGCAGGACCACGCTCGCGGTCCACCACAGCACCGCGACCAGGAAAACGGTCCGCGCGTGTTCCGGGTACACCCAGGCCACCGCCAGCAGGAGCGCCACCGCCAGCGCATACACCGCTCGCCACAGGGTCCCGGGCAGGGCGATCAGGCGGGCCCACTCCCAGGCCGCCAGCACGGAGATCATCGCAAACACCAGGGCCAGCCAGGGGTTGGGCAGGAACAGGACGCACGCCAGGATCCCGGCCCCGAGGGGGATTGCGGTGATCACGCGTTGCCTGAGCATGGCCTGATCACGCGAGTTGTTCTTGTATAAGGCCGAACCTTCTCTGCCTTACACGGTAATTCTCAAATGCCTTTTCCAGTTCATCTGCGTTGAAATCCGGCCACAGGGTGTCACTGAAATAGAGTTCCGTGTAGGCCAGCTGCCATAACAAAAAGTTGCTGATGCGCTTCTCGCCGCCGGTACGGATGAACAGGTCCGGGGCCGGAATGCCGTGCGTGACCAGGCGATCCTCCAAAAGCGCCTCGTCGATGTCTTCCGCCGCCAGGCGCTCGTGCACGACATCCTCGACGATGTTTCCCACCGCCTGGAGGATGTCCCAGCGCCCCCCGTAGCCCATGGCAATGTTCAAAAACAGTTTGTCGTTGGTGCGTGTCAGCACCTCCGCGCGCTGGATTTGCTGGCAGAGCCCGTTCGAGAACGCTTCACGGTGGCCGAGGAACCGCAGGCAGACCCCCTTCTCATCCAGCGCCCGCACCTCGCTTTGCAGCGATTCCACGAACAGGTCCATGAGCACGGAGATTTCGGTCTTCGGCCGTTTCCAGTTCTCGCTGCTGAAGGCGAACAGGGTCAGGTACTTGATTTCACGCTGCACGCAGGCTTCGATGATTCCCCGCGTGGCCTCGATGCCCTGGCGGTGGCCGGCGGTGCGCGGCAGGTTGCGCTGCTCGGCCCATCTTCCGTTGCCATCCATGATGATGGCAACGTGCGCTAAGGCGGGCTTGTCTGGCATGGGGTCGGAAAGGGCACCTGGAGGACTGCGCCTCTAGACAGTCATCAGGTCTTTTTCTTTTTGTTCCAGTAACGTATCGATCTCCCCGACGAACTGGTCCGTGAGCTTCTGGATCTCGGCCTGGGCATGATGGCTTTCATCTTCCGTAATCTCTTTTTCTTTCAGCAGTTCCTTGAAGTCCGCATTCGCGTCGCGGCGGATATTGCGAATCGCGACACGGGATTTCTCGGCCTCGCCTTCCACCATGCGGATCAGGCTCTTGCGCCTTTCCTCGGTCAGGGGGGGAACGATCACGCGGATGACGGTGCCGGCCGTGGTGGGATTCAGCCCCAGGTCTGAGCTCATGATGGCTTTCTCAATGACGGGCACGAGGGAATTTTCCCAGGGTGTGATCGAGATCGTGCGCGCATCTTCCACGGCGACCGTGGCCGTCTGGTTGATCGGCACCTCGCTGCCGTAGTACTCCACCATGACGTGGTCCAGCAGGTTTGCACTGGCGCGCCCGGTACGCACCCTCGACAATTCATGGGTCAATGAATCAATGCTCTTGCGCATCCGCTGCCGTGCATGCTGTTGTATCTCGTCAATCACTGCGCACCCCGGCTACTGCCTGTCAACACATCCTGAAAAACCTCGTCCAGGCCTCCTTCGCTGAACCGCGTACCACCCTATTCCCCTGCCGGGTCCTCGCTTTGCTTGACCTGGCCCATCACCTCATCGACGAAGTTGTCCGATCGCTTCTCAAGGCCTTCACCCACTTCGAAGCGGACAAATCCGGTCACCTTCGCATCTGCACTTTTCAGCAGTTGCGCCATCGACTGGTCCGGGTCTTTCACGAAGGGCTGGCCCAGCAGGGTGATTTCCTTGAGGAACTTTTTCACCCGGCCCTCCACGATCTTCTCGACGATATTATCCGGCTTGCCGCTGTCCTCGGCCTGGGCCTGGAATATCGCCCGTTCCTTGGCAAGCACCGCCTCGTCCACGTCTTCGTCGGAAACGCAGGCCGGGCGGCTGGCCGCAATGTGCATGGCCACATCCTTGCCCAGCGTGGCATCGCCCCCGGAATAATCGACCAGCACGCCGATGCGGTTGCCATGCAGGTAGCCCGCGATCGCGTGTTCGCTGCGCATGTTCTGCAGCCGGCGGATGCGGATGTTTTCGCCGATCTTGGTCACCAGCTCCAGGCGGGCCTGCTCCACGCTGAGGCCCGACTCCAGTGTGGCCGCCCCCAAAGCCTCCACCGTGTCGATTTCACTGCCCAGCACGAGGCCGGCCAGCTGCGCGCAATAGGCCTGGAACTGCTTGTCCTTGGCAACGAAATCGGTTTCGCAGTTCACCTCGACAAGGGAAGCCTGCTTGCCATCGGCCGAAGCGGCCATGACCACCATGCCGTCCGCGGCAATGCGGCTGGCTTTCTTGTCCGCCTTGGCCTGTCCGATCTTGCGCATCTGTTCAATGGCCGCATCAATGTCTCCACTGCTCTCCTGCAGTGCCTTCTTGCATTCCATCATGCCTGCGCCCGTTCGCTCACGCAGTTCCTTTACCAGTGTCGCCGTTATCTGCATCGTTCTTCCCTAGGTTCTCCAGTCATTGCCCGTGTGGTTTCAATTCAGTCTGCATCCGAGGCCGGTTCCGCGGTCTTAACTGCAGCCTTCTTTGGTTCGTCCGCCCCCGCGTCGGGTTTTGCTTCGGTTTTCGCTTCGGTCTTTGTTTCAGCCTTTGTTTCGGTCTTGGTTTCGGTTTTTGCCTTGGCCTTGGTTTCAGTCTTGGCTTTGGCTTTTGCCTTGGGCTTGGCCTTGGGCTTCGCCGCAGCCTTGGTTTCGGTTTCGGCCTTTTCCGCGGCTTCGGTCTTCTTTACGGCCTCTGCCTTTTCAGCAGTTTCTACCTTTTCGTCGCCCTTTGCCGTTTTCGCTGCATCGTCCTGGTCTGCAGCCGCAGGTTTTTCATCGGCTTTGGCGGCCTTGGCGGGTTTCGCCTTCGCGGCGGCCTTTCGTTTCACCGTGATCTTCTGTTTCGGTTTGTCCTCTTTGTCCGGTTCCGCCACCTTGCCCGCCGCATCCACCTCGACGAACTCGTCCTCGGCACCCGTCATCACCTGGGAGCTTTCCTTGCCTTCCAGGATGGCGTCCGCCATGTGCGATGAAAACAGCCGGATGGCCCGTATCGCGTCGTCGTTTCCGGGAATCACGTAATCCACGCCGTCCGCCTTGTTGTTGCTGTCGACGATGGCCGCCACCGGGATGCCCAGCTTGTTGGCCTCGCTGACCGCAATGGCTTCGTAGCCGACGTCGATGACGAACAGGGCGTCCGGCAGGCTCGACATGTTCTTGATCCCGCCCAGGCTGCGCTCCAGCTTGAACAGTTCGCGCTTGAGCATCAGCAGTTCCTTCTTGCTGAGCCGCTCAATGCCCTCGCCGCTTGCCACCTGCTCGAGATCCTGCAGACGCTGTATGGACTTGCTGACGGTATTGAAGTTGGTCAGCATGCCGCCCAGCCAGCGGTGATTGACGTAGGGCATGCCGCAGCGCGTCGCCTCTTCCTGGATCGCTTCGCGCGCCGAGCGCTTCGTTCCCACGAACAGGATGGTTCCCTTGTTGGCTGCCATCTTGCTCAGGAAGGTGGCCGCATCGAGAAACATGGGCAGCGTCTTCTCGAGGTTGATGATGTGGATCTTGTTGCGCTCCCCGAAAATGTAAGGACTCATTTTCGGATTCCAGTAGCGCGTCTGATGCCCGAAGTGTACGCCAGCTTCCAGCATCTGGCGCATCGTGACATTCGCCATGTTGTATAATGCTCCTATGGGTTGATCCTCCACGCATCCCATGTGGAAACCCGGTCAAGGGCACCCACCCACATGTGACGATACGTGTGTGAATTTAGTGTTTGTGCAAAAATGCGAGCCCTTTATACCATGGCTGCCCACTTGAGAACAACGACCCGAACCCGCATGCCGAGAGCCACTCAACCCGCATCCACACCATGGGCGTATCGATAAAATCCGCCGAGGAAATCGAGAAAATGCGGGTCGCCGGCAAGCTGGCCTCCGAAGTGCTGGAGATGATCGGGCCGCATGTCGTGCCCGGGGTCAGCACGCAGGAACTGGACCGCATCTGCCATGAGCATATCGTCGACGTGCAGCAGGCGATTCCGGCACCGCTCAACTACCGCGGCTTCCCGAAATCCATCTGCACCTCGGTGAACCACCAGGTGTGTCACGGCATCCCGGGAGAACGCACGCTCAAGAGCGGCGACATCCTCAACATCGACATCACCGTGATCAAGGACGGCTTTCACGGCGACACCAGCAAGATGTTCCTGCTGGGCAAACCCTCGGTGCTGGCCCAGCGCCTGGTGGACCTCACCTACGAGGCGCTGAAACTCGGCATCCGGCAGGTGCGCCCGGGAGCCCGGCTCGGGGACATCGGACACGCCATCCAGAGCTTCGCGGAAAGCCACCGCTTTTCCGTGGTGCGCGAATACTGCGGGCACGGCATCGGGCGCGTGTTCCACGAAGACCCGCAGGTGCTGCACTACGGCAAACCCGATACCGGACTGCGTCTGCAGCCCGGCATGACCTTCACGATCGAGCCCATGGTCAACGCCGGAAAACGCAATGTGCGCCTGCTGCCGGACCGCTGGACGGTGGTCACCAAGGACCACAGCCTGTCTGCGCAATGGGAGCACACGGTGCTGGTCACCGAACACGGGCATGAAGTGCTGACCCTGCGCGGCGAGGAAGACCTGAACGGCACGTAGCGCTGCACCCGCGCCACCGACCCGCCAGGCCGACCCCATGCCCGACATCCGCCTCACCGAAGTCCTCCAGCGCCGGTCCCTGCCGGCGCGGTTCGCCGACATCCAGGCGCGCAAGCCGCTGGACATCGCCCAGTACCGGGAATTCAGCGAGTCGGTCCGCGAGATGCAACGCCGGGACTTCGATCCGCACGCGGACATCTACGAACTGATCGCCCTGAACACGCACATCGCCGACGAGATGCTGCGAAACCTGTGGCAGCAATGCCGGGTACCGGACCGCACCGCGGCCCTGGTGGCCGTGGGCGGCTACGGGCGCCGCGAGCTTTTCCCGGGCTCGGACATCGATCTCATGGTGCTGCTCGACAAGGGCCGTGACGGGCAGACCGAACAGGCCGTCAAGGCCTTCCTGACCCTGCTCTGGGACATCCGGATTCCCGTCGCGCAGTCCGTGCGGACCCTGAAGGAGTGCGCCGGCGAGGCACGCAAGGACGTCACCATCATGACCAGCCTGATGGAGCACCACTACCTGTGCGGAAACCGGCAGCTGTACGAGCGCTTCGCCGCGCTGATCGACAGCAACAAGGTCTGGCCCAGCAAGAAGTACTTCGAGGCCAAGACCGAGGAGCTGGATTCACGCCACCGCAAGTACGGCGACACCGCCAACCACCTCGAGCCCAACGTCAAGGAAAACCCCGGCAGCCTGCGCGACCTGCACACCCTTCGCTGGCTGACCAACCGCCACTTTCGGACCGCCAGCTTCGAGGAACTGATGGACCGCGGCTTCCTGTCCGGCAGCGAACTCTTTGCCCTGCAGGAGGCCTACATCACGCTGGCCCGGATCCGCTATGCCCTGCACCTGCATACGGGGCGCGGAGAAGACCGCCTGCTGTTCGACTACCAGTGCGGCGTGGCCTCGCGGATGGGCTTTGAACATCCGCAGCGCAACCTCCAGGTGGAGGCCTTCATGCAGGTGTTCTACCGCACCACTAACCGGCTGTCGACGCTCGCCGAGATCATCGTCAAGCGCCTGCAGTCCGAGATCTTTCCTTCCCTGCTGAGGCGCCGGGCCCGGCCGATCGATGCGCACTTCCAGGTCCGCGGCAACCGCCTGGAGGCCCGCTCGGCGGAAATCTTCAGGCAGAGTCCGTCCGCCATCCTGCGGGTGTTCCGGCTGCTGCAGCAGCACGAGCAGCTGAGCGGACCCAGCGACGGGCTCATCCAGCTGCTGCTCGATCACCTGGATTTGATCGACGAGGACTTCCGGGGCGATGCCCGCCACCGCGAACTGTTCATCGAGATCCTCAACCACCCGAACACCAACAGCCGGGAGATCCGCCGCATGGCGCAACTCGGGGTCCTCGGCAGGTACTGGCCGAGCTTCGATGCGGTCACCGGAAGAATGCAGTTCGACCTGTACCACGTGTATACCGTCGAGGAGCACACCCTGCGCGTGTTCGAGAATGCCTGCCAGTTCAGCGCCGCCGCAGCCGGGGACGAACTGGACACCTACCACGACGTGTTCACGCAGACGCCCAAGGCCCTGATCCTGTATCTCGCCGCACTCTTCCACGACATCGCCAAGGGCCGCAACGGCGACCACTCGGAACTGGGTGCGCAAGATGCCCGCACGTTCTGCCTGGATCACAATCTCAGCGCCTTCGACGCCAACCTGGTCGGCTGGCTGGTGGAAAACCACCTGGTCATGTCCAAGACCGCACAGCACCTTGACTGCAGTGATCCGAGGGTGCTGAAGGAATTTGCGCAAAACGTCGGCAACCTTGCGCGCCTGCACTACCTGTACCTGCTGACCATCGCCGACATCCGCGGCACCAATCCCAAGCTCTGGGACAGCTGGCGCAGCACCCTGCTGGCCGATCTTTTCCAGAACATCTCGAAATACCTGCGCCATGGGCTGGATTCCCCGGTCGAGCCCAGGGAGCTCATCCAGGAAGTGAAGGCCTCCGCGCTGCAGCAGCTCGACCGCCGGGGCATCAACCGGGCCCGCTGCCTGGCCTTCTGGCAGGAACTCGAGGAGGACTATTTCCTGCGCCACTCGGATGACGAGGTGGCGCGCCAGGCAAGCGCCATCATCGGCCAGCAGTCCGACGGCGAGGTCGTCGTCCACATCCACCAGTACAGCGCGCGTGGCGCGACGGAGATCTTCATCTACTGCAACGACCGCAACTACCTGTTCGCACACATCACCTCGACCCTGTCGAAACTCGGCCTGACCGTCGTGCATGCACGCATCATTACCTCCAGGAAGGGCCACGCCCTGGATACCTTCCTGGTCCTCGGCGAGGACGGCGGCCCGATCAGCGACCAGGGCCAGTGCCGGCAGGTGGCGGCCAGACTGACCGCGGCACTGAAAAATCCCGGGCGGATCTCGACGTCTTCCAGCTGGAAACTGCCGAGAACCGTCCGCGAGATGCAGGTGCCGGTGCGGACCCAGTTCGAACCCAGCGCAAACCACGGATACACCACCATGGACCTGAAGGCCCCGGACTTTCCGGGCCTTCTGGCAAGCCTCGGCAACGCCTTCGTGAACTGCAACATCTCCGTGCACAACGCCCAGATCTCGAAACTGGGCGAACGGGTGCACAATGTCTTCCAGATCAGCACCCTGGACAACCGCCCCCTGGACCAGGCACAGCAGCAGGGGCTGGACCGGGCCATCCACCAGTGCCTGCAATGCGACCGCACGCCTTGCGCCGGCGCTTTGAGCCCATGAACCCGCACCTGGAAAAGCTGCAGGCCTATCCGTTCGAGAAGCTCAAGCGCCTGATCGAGCCCCACCCCCACGAGGGTGGCCTGGAGCCGGTCTCCCTGGCGGTGGGCGAGCCGCGCCATGCGACCCCGCCGTGCATCCTGGAGGCCTACACCGAGACCCTGTCGCAACTGAACCGCTACCCGACCACCCGCGGCTTGGAAGCCCTGCGAGTGGCCGTGGCCCGCTGGCTGGTGCAGCGCTTTGCCCTGCCCGGCGAGGTCATCCGCGAGGATGTGAACGTGCTGCCGGTCAACGGCACGCGCGAGGCCCTGTTCGCCTGCGCGCAATGCATGGTCGATGCCACGGACCGCCCGGTGGTGCTGATCCCGAATCCCTTCTACCAGATCTACGAGGGGGCGGCCCTGCTGGCAGGGGCCGAGCCAGTCTACTACGACGGCGCGGTGGTGGACGGGGACATCCCCGCGCTGTGGACACTGGACGATGCGACCTGGAAGCGCGTGCAGCTGGTGTACCTGTGCACGCCCGGCAACCCGTCCGGACAGGTCGCCCCGCAGGCTGTGCTGCAAAAGCTGGTCGAGTACTCGATGCGCTACGGTTTCGTCATCGCCTCCGACGAGTGCTACTCGGAGATCTACCCGCCGCACAGTCCGCCGCCCATGGGCCTGCTGGCGGCGTGCCAGGGTGCCGGGGAGGACAGCCTGCACAATTGCCTCGCCTTCTACAGCCTGTCGAAACGCTCCAATGCCCCCGGCATGCGTTCGGGCTTCGTCGCCGGCGATGCCCGCCTGATCCGGAAGTTCCTGCAGTACCGCACCTACCATGGCTGCACCCTGTCGCTGCCTGTGCAGGCCGCGAGTATCGCGGCCTGGTCAGACGAGGCGCACGTGATCGAAAACCGCAGGCTGTACCAGGAAAAGTTCCAGACGGTGTGCGAGATCCTCAAGGATGCCCTGCCCTGCGAACCCCCGCAGGCCGGCTTTTACCTGTGGCCGCAACTGCCCATGTCCGACGAGGATTTCACCCGGGCACTTTTTGCGAGCAGGAATGTTCTGACGTTGCCGGGCAGTTACCTGGCACGTACAGTGGCCGGGACCAACCCGGGCCGGCGGCGTGTGCGACTGGCACTGGTTGCAACGAAACAAGAATGTCTGCATGCTGCGACCCGGATTCGGGACTTTTTGCAAGAGACCAGCGAGTAGAGGAAGAAAAAATGAGCGATCCCAGCCAGGACATCATCGAGCAGGCCTTTGAGCGCCGCACCGAAATCACCCCGGCCTCGGTGGATGACAGGACCCGGGAGGCGGTGGAACACACCCTCGGGCAACTGGACCGGGGCGAGCTGCGCGTGGCCGAGAAACAGGGCGGTGACTGGGTGGTCCACGAGTGGATCAAGAAAGCGGTGCTGCTCTCGTTTCGCATCCACGAAAACCGGGTGATCGATGCGGGCTTCACCAAGTACTACGACAAGGTGCCCGGCAAGTACGCGCAGATGGACGAGGACGGCATGCTACAGCAGGGCGCGCGAATCGTGCCGCCGGCGATGGCCCGCCACGGGGCGTACGTCGCCCCGGACGTGGTGCTCATGCCCAGTTACGTCAACATCGGCGCCTACGTGGACTCGGGAACCATGGTGGACACCTGGGCGACCGTCGGCTCGTGCGCACAAATCGGCAGGAACGTGCACCTGTCCGGAGGGGTCGGGATCGGCGGGGTGCTGGAGCCCCTGCAGGCCGCGCCCACGATCATCGAGGACGACTGCTTCATCGGCGCCCGCTCCGAGGTCGTCGAAGGCGTGGTGGTCGAGAAAGGCTCCGTCATCTCGATGGGGGTCTACATCGGCAAGAGCACGCGCATCTACAACCGCGAGACGAACGAGGTCAGTTACGGGCGCATCCCGGCGGGCTCGGTGGTGGTCTCGGGAAACCTTCCCTCCAGGGACGGCAAGTACAGCCTGTACTGTGCCGTGATCGTCAAGCAGGTTGATGAAAAGACCCGCAGCAAGGTGGGCATCAACGAGCTGTTGCGCACCGTCAACTGATAGAGGCACCCGGCATGGACCCTTCCACAGGTGAGCCTGGCCGGTGCATGATTCCCGTACGCCATGTCTGCCACCCTTGAACTTGCGAAAGAGCTGATCCGCCAGCCCTCGGTCACGCCGCTGGACTGCGGCTGTCAGTCCCTGGTCGGCGAGCGCCTCGAAGCCTGCGGCTTTGAAGCCGAGGTCATGAATTTCGGCGAGGTCAGCAATGTCTGGCTGCGCCGCGGCGACCGGGCGCCCCTGCTGGTATTCGCCGGGCACACCGACGTCGTGCCGCCCGGTCCCGAAGCCCGCTGGAACTCACCGCCGTTCGAGCCGGTCATTCGCGACGGCTGCCTGTTCGGGCGCGGTGCGGCCGACATGAAATCCAGCATCGCGGCCATGACCGTGGCCTGTGAAAACTTCATCCGCGCGCATCCGGATCATGCAGGCTCCATTGCCTTCTTGCTGACCAGCGACGAGGAAGGGCCGGCCGTGGATGGCACGGTGAAGGTCATCGAGCGCCTGCAGGCCCGCGACGAAGTCATCGACTGGTGCCTCGTGGGAGAGCCCAGCAGCCAGAACACCGCGGGCGACACCATGAAAATCGGGCGCCGCGGTTCCCTGTCGGCGAGCCTGAAGGTGACGGGCATCCAGGGCCATGTCGCCTACCCGAAGATCGCCAAAAATCCCATCCACGAATGCGCACCGGCGCTGGCCGAACTGGTGGCCACCCGCTGGGATTCGGGCAATGCGAATTTCCCGGCCACCTCCCTGCAGGTATCCAACATCCATGCGGGCACGGGTGCTGCCAACGTCATCCCGGGCGAACTGAGCGTGGAATTCAACCTGCGGTTCTCAACGGAAACCACGGCAGAAGAAATCCAGTCGCGGGTCCGGGAAATCCTCGACAGCCACGCCCTGGACTACGCCCTGGAGTGGCGCCTGTCGGGCAACCCGTTCTACTGCGAGCCCGGAGAGCTGGTGGATGCCTGCGTGCAGGCGATCGAGGATACGATCCAGGTTCGACCGGAACTGGCGACCAGCGGCGGCACCTCGGACGGGCGGTTCATCGCGCCGACCGGGGCGCAAGTAGCCGAGCTCGGGCCCGTGAATGCCAGCATCCACAAGGCGGATGAGCACATCGGCCTCGACGAACTGGAACAGCTGACGGCCATCTACGAACGGGTGCTGCAGAAACTTCTAGCCTGAAGCCCAGTGCTTGAGGAAATCGTCGAAGTGGGGCTTTTGCGCCTCGGTGAGGGATGTCCTGACCTGCTCGATCCTGTTCGCGTACATGCCCTCTGAGAGCTTGCCCCGCATCTTCTCGAAACACAGGTAGACCAGGTAGGTGTTCAGCGCATCCGTTTCGCAGTAATTGCGGATCGCCTCGATCTCGCCGGCCAGCCAGGCCTCGCCCACCTGGCTGCCGTCCATGCCCGTCTTTCCGGGAAAGCCCAGCATGGTGGCGATGTGATCGAGCTTGGCGAACGCGCGCGGCTGGTAGCCGGCCAGCACGTCCATCAGGTCGATATGGCGCCAGTGGAACCGGCTCAGGTAGTTGTTGTAGCGAAAGCTCGTGTCTTCATCGCCCGTTTGCCAGTAATGGTGGGCATCGATTCCGTGCAGCAGGGAACGGAACTGGATCACCGGCAGGTCGAACCCGCTGCCGTTCCAGGACACCAGCGTCGGGTTGTATTTCTCCAGGCCTGCAAAAAAGCGCTCCAGCAGTTCCTTCTCACCGGACTCGGGCGAACCCAGGGACCAGACCCGCAGGCTGTCGGCCGTGCTCAGCACCACCGAGATGGCGACGATGCGCTGCAGGTAGTGGGGCATGAACGTGTTGCCCGTCTGCTGGCTTCGCAACTGCTCCATGGCGCGAACGACATCGGCATCCTCCAGCCCCTGCAGATCATGGATTTTCCTACCGGATTCGATATCCGGCACGGATTCGACGTCAAAGACAAAAACATTCATGCATCTATCCTTTCATGCGTCCTCTGAAAAAAGCCCCGTGGACAGGTAGCGGTCTCCCCGGTCGCAGATGATGGTGACGATCACCGCATCACTCACCTCTTCTGACAGCCTCAGGGCGGCGGCGACCGCGCCCCCGGAGGAGACCCCGCAAAAGATGCCCTCCTCGCGGCCGAGCCTTCGCATCATGGCCTCGGCCTCCTGTTGAGTGACCTCGATCATGCGGTCCACCGCGCGGGCATCGAATATCTTCGGAATATAGGCCTCGGGCCATTTGCGGATGCCCGGAATCCTGGAGCCCTCGGCAGGCTCGACGCCGACGATTTGGACCTCGGGCTTGACCTCCTTCAGGTATCTGGACACCCCCATGATCGTCCCGGTGGTGCCCATGGAACTCACGAAGTGAGTAACCTGGCCTTCGGTGTCCGCAAACACCTCCGGGCCGGTGCTGCGGTAGTGCGAAAGCGGGTTGTCCGGGTTGGCAAACTGGTCCAGCACCTTGCCCTCGCCCCGGGCCTGCATCTCCAGGGCCAGGTCGCGAGCCCGTTCCATGCCTTCCTCCACGGTCACCAGGATCAGCTCGGCCCCGAAGGCCTGCATGGAGGCGCGCCGCTCCAGGCTCATGTTCTCGGGCATGATCAGTTTCATCCGATAGCCCATCATGGCGGCCACCATGGCGAGCGCGATGCCGGTGTTGCCGCTGGTCGCCTCGATCAGGTGGTCGCCGGGCTCGATTTCGCCGCGCCGCTCGGCCTCGACGATCATGCTGAGCGCCGGGCGGTCCTTGACCGAACCCGCCGGGTTGTTGCCTTCGAGCTTGGCCAGTATCCGGTTGGAGGTCGACCCCGGCAGGCGCTGCAGCCGGACCAGCGGCGTGTTGCCGACAAATTTTTCAAGCGTGGGCGTATTCATGGGCCGTTATCAAATGCGATGGCGTGCGCCACCGTATAGTGCTGCTCATGGGAAATACTAACAGACACCTGCAAGGCATCCACCCCGAGATGGTCCCTGAGCACTTTCTCGAAGTGGGCTTCCGGCTTGCCCAGGGCGTCATGGCTGATGCAGATGTTCCTCCATGTCATCGGGGCGCGAATGCCGAGCCCGAACGCCTTGGCGATGGCTTCCTTGACCGAAAAGCGGCTGGCGAGGTACTGGGGCTTGTTCGTCTCACCCGTAAATTCCTCGAGTTCGCGGGCATGCAGGATCCGTCGTGCAAAGGCCTCGGGATAGCGGCCATGGATCCTGCGGATGCGCCGGTTGTCCACGATGTCCACCCCGCTGCCGATCAGTTCCATGTCAATGCCCCGCATCCATGGCGGCTCTCATCTGGCGCACGGCTTCCTCCAGTCCCATGAGCAGGGCATCGGCCACGATCGAGTGACCGATGTTCAGCTCGTGCATGTTCTCGATGCCGGCAATGGCCGCGACATTGGCGCGGTGCAGGCCGTGCCCGGCATTGACGGTCAGGCCAAGCGCGTGCGCCTGGCGCGCGGCGGCACGGATCCTGTCCAGTTCCTCCCCTTGCGCCCGGCCGCGGGCCTGTGCATACGTGCCGGTATGCAGTTCGACCGCGCCGGCGCCGGTTTCGGCAGCGGCCGCCACCGTTTTCTCGTCCGCCTCGATGAACAGGGACACGATGATTCCGGCTTCACTCAGTGTGCTTGAAAGATCCGTGATCCTCGCCTGGTGGGCCAGCACGTCGAGCCCCCCTTCCGTGGTCAGTTCCATGCGCTTTTCCGGAACGATGCAGCAGTGTTGCGGGAGCACATCCAGGGCGATGTCGCGCATCTCGTCGGTCGCCGCCATCTCCAGGTTCATGCTGGTCTGGATCACGCGCCTGGCCAGGTAGACGTCGGCATCCTGGATGTGGCGGCGGTCCTCGCGAAGGTGCATGGTGATTCCGTCGGCCCCGGCGCGCTCCGTTGCCGCAATGGCCTCCTGCAGATCCGGGTAGGCCGTGCCCCTTGCCTGGCGGATCGTCATGACGTGATCAAGATTCACGCCAAGTCGCACTCTGGATTCAGCAGGCATCGGGGAATACTCGCAGGCGGGATCAGTCCGGCGGGCTCGTGCGCATGAACTGCAGGATTTCGCGGCTTCGCAAGGGGCGCGAGCCCAGATGCAGGTCAACCAGGCCGCGCATGAATTTCTTGGCCGCCGCGCGTGATTCGTGTTTCATTTCCAGCGGTGACTGAAGTGCGATCAATGTAGTTCCTTGCAGGATGTTCCATGCCGGGGCGGACTGGTCAACGCGCACCGGGCCCGATTCCACATCATAACGATAAACGGCATGCGGCTGAATCTCGGTCTCGTGATCCGCTTCGCGGTCCAGCAAAAGACCGTGCCCGGTCTTCTCCAGCAGCTTGATCTCGAACAGGCGCAACAGATTCTCGCACGGTATTTCATTTCCGCCCAGTGCCATGACGACACTGCGGTACAAATCGAAAATGCCCGGGCTGGGACTGGACTTCGGAGTCAGCCTCAGAATCAGCTCGTTCAGGTACATGCCGACGACGCTCATGCCGGGCTGATCGAAGTGGCGGGCGCCCTGGGACTCGACATGGGTCAGCGTGAACAGCTCGCCGTTGCCGCTCCACGAGATCAGCAGCGGGGCAAACAGGATCCCGGTGGCGCCGCGCTGTTTTCTCGAGCTGCGGTATACCGCCGCGATCAGGCCGTGAGCCGGTGTCAGCATGTCCACGATCTGGCTGGACTCCCGGTAGGACCGTGCATGCATGCAGTAGGCCGGCTGCAGCTGTACTTTTTTTGCCAAGGGTGCCTGTCCTCTAATGCTCGAACCGCGAGACGATGCCCTGCTGGTCCTGCCAGTTCTGCTTGACCTTGACCCAGGTGCTGAGCATCACCTTCCTGTGAAAAACCCGCTCCAGGCGCCGGCGCGCCTGCTCGCCGATGGCCTTCAGCCGGGCGCCTTTCTTGCCGATCACGATGGCCTTCTGGCTGTCTTTCTCCACCCAGATCACCACCGACACCGTGACCAGGCTTTCCTCGAACTCGAGGGTCTCGACTTCCGTGTAGAGCACATAGGGCAGTTCTTTTTGCAACTGCACCATGGCCACGCCGCGCACGATTTCCGCGACCACGAAGGCATCGTCGCGGTCCCACTTCGCATCCCGTGGAAACAGGAACTCCGAATGCGGACAGAACCGGCACAGCTCACGGCTCAGTGCCGTGGCATCCGGATCATGCAGCGCGGACAGCGGCACGATGCTGTCGAAGGCATGCCGGGACTTCAGCGCGTCGATGACGGGCAGCAGTTCGGACTTGTCCCTGATCCTGTCGACCTTGTTGATCACCAGCACGACCGAGGCCTTGATCTGGCCAATCTGCTCGAGCAGGTAGTCGTCTTCGCGGTTCCAGACATACGGCTCGACCAGCATCATCACCACGTCGACTTCCTGCAGGGAGGACAGCGCATTGCTGAGCATCACCCGGTGCATCAGCCGCCGGTGGCTGAGCTGTACGCCCGGGGTGTCCACCAGCACCAGCTGGCAGCGCTCGAGGCTCAGGATGCCGCGGATGTTATTGCGCGTGGTGTGCGGCTTGTGGGTGGTGACGGACAGCTGGTCGCCGAGCAGCTTGTTGAACAGGGTGGACTTGCCGACATTGGCCCGGCCCACGATGCTCACGAACCCGCATTTTGACTCCCCCGGCATGCAGGCCCTTCAGGACTCCTGCCCCAACACGTGGGCCAGGGCCAGCCGGGCCGCATCCTGTTCGGCCAGGCGCCGGCTCTTGCCGGTGGCCACGAACGGTTCGCGACAGCCCGCGACGATGCATTCGACCGTGAACAGCTCATCGCCTGATTTGCGCACCTGCTTCTGCAGCACGTAGCGGGGCAGGTCCAGCCCCTCGGACTGCAGGAGTTCCTGCAGCTTCGTCTTGGCGTCCTTGAGCTGCTCCACGGATGGAATGCGCTCAAGCCTCGTGCCGTACAGGTCCATGACGAGCTTTCGCGCCCGCTCCAGCCCCTGCGAGAGGTACACGGCACCGAGCAGGGCCTCCAGCGCATTGGCCAGGATCGAGTCCCGCTGCGCCCCGCCCGACTTGATCTCCCCCGCCCCCAGGGAGAGGTGCTTGCCGAGCTCCAGTTCGCGCGCGATCTCGGCCAGCGTCTCCTGTCGCACCAGGTGCGCGCGCAACCGGGTCAGGTCGCCCTCGGGGCAGTCGGCGTAGCGAAGGAAGAGCCACTCGGCAATGAAAAATCCCAGCAGCGCATCCCCCAGGTACTCCAGTCTCTCGTTGTTGTGGACCCCGGCACTGCGATGGGTCAGCGCCTGGTGAAAATGGTCAGAGCCTCGGAAGGACTCGTCTAGGATGTCGGTAAGCTGCAATCTATTTACTGTCAGTCTTCAGGGAGTGGTCGCACACGGGGCCAGGATCAGGCAGGGTGTGCTGCAATTCAACATGGTGCGCCGGTGATTTTATACCAGCGCGCCCGGGGAGACCAATTCGCGGCCCCGGTGCAGGGCGTGGCTAGATCTTGTTGCCGATGCGCTCGAAGTCGAAGGTCTTGCCGGCATAGTCCCAGTTCATCCACACCAGGAAGGCCCGCCCGACCAGGTTTTTTTCCGGAACGAAGCCCCAGCTCCGGCTGTCGCTGCTGTGGTCGCGGTTGTCGCCCATGACGAAGTAGTGGTCCTCGGGAACCTGTTCTGCGATCGGCCGGTTGCGTCTCGGGTCGCGGACCAGCACATCGTGCTCCAGCACCTGCAGGTCCTCGCTGTACATCGGGATGCCGTTCATCACGCTGTCGGCACCGTCCCCGTGGTACACACCGGTTTCCACCTGCGCCATGGGGCGGTGGTTGATGAAGATCGTCTTGTTGCGGTACTCGATGAAATCTCCCGGCAGACCGATGATGCGCTTGATGTAGTCCACGGAGGGGTCGCTCGGGAAGCGGAACACCGCGACGTCTCCGCGTTGCGGGGCGCCGGTATCGAGGATCTTGGCATGCAGCACCGGCAGCCGGACCCCGTAACTGAACTTGTTCACCAGGATGAAGTCCCCGTGCAACAGGGTAGGCATCATGGAGCCTGAGGGAATCCGGAAGGGTTCGGCGATGAAGGACCGAAGCACCAGCACGATCAGGAGGATCGGAAAAAACGAAATGCACAGCTCGATAAACCAGGGATCCCGGTCACGCGGGTCCTCCCCGGATGCGGTCTCGTCCTGACTCCCGGAAGAAACGGCCGTTGCCGTCTTCGCCGCCCGCCGCTCACGAAGGCAGTACCGGTCGAGCAGCCAGACCAGACCGGTCACCAGGGTGCCGGCCAGCAGCAGGAACTCGAGATCCACGTGAATATGCGATGACATTGATTGAAGGTACTGTTGTCGTGCTCGAACGGGTGTTGCCCATGTGCCCGGAAAGGACCCTGTGTGAACTGGTCGGGGTGAGAGGATTTGAACCTCCGACCACCGCAACCCCATTGCGGTGCGCTACCAGGCTGCGCTACACCCCGATTTCCGTTGGCACATAGTACAGAAAATTACTGGGAGAACAATCAGCGCTTCAAAACCTGCAGCAGGTCCTCGAGCTCGACCCGCATCTGGTGGACGAGCTGCTGGCTCTGACTCGTGTCTTCCTTGGCCGAAGACCCCGACAGTTTCTGGCGCGCGCCACCGATGGTGTAGCCCTGCACGTACAGCAGGTCGCGGATCTGTCGGATCAGGATCACGTCATGGCGCTGGTAGTAGCGGCGGTTGCCGCGCCGCTTGACCGGTTTCAGGGAGGGAAACTCCTGCTCCCAGTAACGCAGCACATGGGATTTTACCCGGCAAAGCTCGCTGACTTCGCCAATCGTGAAGTAGCGTTTCCCTGGAATCGGCGGCAATTCATCGTTATTGCTGATTTCCAACATACGCCTCGACTCTTGCTTTCAACTTCTGCCCGGGACGAAAGGTCACCACACGCCTGGCGGAAATCGGGATTTCCTCGCCGGTCTTGGGGTTCCGTCCGGGACGTTGGTTCTTGTCCCGCAAGATAAAGTTGCCAAAACCGGATAGCTTGACTTCGCGGCTTTGTTCCAAGGCGTTGCGGACTTCTTCGAAAAAGACTTCGACGAGTTCCTTGGCCTCGCGTTTGTTGAGGCCCAACTCCTCATACAGGTTCTCGGCCATTTGGGCTTTGGTCAGTGCCATCGCACTCAGCTTCTTATCCCCGCTCCAACCTGGTGTTCAAGTTGGGAAACGATTGACGTGATGGTTTGTTCTACTTCTTTGTCTGTAAGGGTGCGTGAAAACTCTTGCAAAATCAAGCCTAAAGATATGCTTTTCTTCCCTTTTTTTATGCCTTTTCCGGTATACACGCTGAACACCCCCACCTGTTGCAGGATGGGAATTTGCATTTGTTCAATGTTTGAACAGATTTCAGCGGCGCTCACGGCTTCGTCCACGACAAGCGTGAGGTCGCGGCGGATGAACGGGTATTTCGACAGGGCACGGAACACCGGCTCAGGCAACCTTTGTGAAATTCCATCCAGCTGCAGCTCGAACAGGTACACCGCCTGGCTGATTTCGAGGGCGGCTTGGATGCGCGGATGCAGGGCACCGAACCGGGCCAACATCACATCGCCGTGCAGGATTTTCGCGGCCTGCCCCGGGTGCAGGGCCGGGTCTTCCAGGGGAGAAACCTGGGTCTCATCCTGTGGCAGCCGAGCCACCTCCAAAAGCCGTTCCACATCGCCCTTGAGATCGTAGAAGTCGACCTCTCTCGGAACAGCACCCCACTGCTCGGGTTCACAATTTCCGCAGATCAGCCCGGCCAGGACCGGGCGCTGCAAAAGGCCCTCCGGGGTCTGGCAAAACTGCAGCCCGTGCTCGAAGAAGCGGATGCGCTCTTGCTGGCGATTGAAATTGTGCATGGCCGCCTGCACCAGGCCAGACCAGAGACTGCTGCGCATCACCGACAGTTCCTGCGAGATCGGGTTTTCCAGGGCCTTGGCCCGGTGCTCCGGATTGAACAGGGCTTCCATCTCCTGGCTCACGAAGCTGAACGAGATGATCTCGCTGTAGCCGCTGCCCACCAGGGCCTGCTTCATCGATTCGAAGGGCCTGGTGTGTGCCACTTGGCCCCGGGTATCCAGGGAGATAGACTCCTCATAGGTCAGCGGGATGGCCTCATACCCCTTCAGGCGTGCAATCTCCTCGATCAGGTCAACCTCGATTGCGAGGTCAGTGCGAAATCCTGGAGGGACCACGTGTAGGCGTTCCCCGGAGCGCTGGACCTGGCACTGCAGGCGAACCAGCAAATTCTCGATTTCATCGGCGGACAGCTCGATCCCCAGCAGGTTCTTTGCATTGGAACACTCAAGCTCAATCTCTACCGGTTGCGGCAGGCGTGCGATATCTTCCTCGCAGACGACAGGACCGGCTTCCCCGCCAGCAATCTCAAGGATCAGCTGGGTAGCCCTCTGTATGGCAAGCTGCGCCAGGTCCGGGTCAACGCCGCGCTCGAAGCGGTGCGAGGAATCCGTATGCAAGCCGTGTCTTCGTGCGATCCCGGCAAGTGCGCGCGGGTGAAACCAGGCGGCTTCCAAAAACACCGCGCGCGTTTGGTCCGCGACGCAGGAACGTTCGCCCCCCATGATGCCGGCCAGGGCCAGTGGGCTTTTGCCATCCGCAATCACCAGTTCGTCCCCGGACAGGGAAACTTCCTGGCTATTGAGCAGGTGCAGGGACTCCGAGGCCCGTGCGAAGCGAACGACAATCCCGGAATCGAGCTTGTCCAAGTCGAAGGCATGCATGGGCTGGCCGAGTTCCAGCATCACATAATTGGTGATGTCGGTGATGGCATTGACCGAACGCAGCCCACTGCGGCGCAATTTCTCTTGCATCCACAGGGGGCTCGCAATGTCCCCTTTCACCCCCGTGATGGCCCGCCCGACGTAGCGAGCACAGGCCTCGGGCGCTTCAATCGTGACCGGGAACACCGTATCGGTCGAGGCTGCAATTGTCGGGCACGTCACCTCCTCGAGGGGTGACTCAAGCAGTGCCGACACCTCCCGGGCCAGCCCTTGAACGCTGAGGCAATCCGCGCGGTTGGGCGTCAGGTCGATATCGATGACGGTGTCCTCGAGCTCCAGGCACTCATGGAGGTCGATGCCAGGATCACAGGCCTCGGGCAACTCGATGATGCCCTCGGATGTCTCGGCCAGTCCCAGTTCCGCAAGGGAACAAAGCATCCCTGCAGACTCCACTCCATGCAATGTCTTTGCCTCGATGTCGACACCACCCGGGAGCTTAGCCCCGACTCGGGCCAGCGCCGTCATCATTCCGGCCCGGACATTGTTCGCCGCGCACACCACGGTGATCGGCAGGATGGAGCCATCGGCAACCTGGCACACATGGTATGTCCCGTCCTCGGTGTGCGAGTCGAGAGCCATGATTCGTGCGACCACCACGTTCGAGAACGCGGGGGCAGCCGGCGAGAGACTGTCGACCTCGAGCCCGGCCATGGTCAGCACATCGGCAAGATGCTTCGTGTCGGTGGGCGGGTCCACCCATTCGCGTAACCAGCGCTCGCTTACCTGCATGTCGTGAACCTCATGCGAACTGCCTGAGAAAACGCAGATCGTTTTCGAAGAACAGGCGCAAATCGTCGATCTGGTAGCGCAGCATGGCGAGGCGCTCAACGCCCATGCCGAACGCGTATCCGCGGTAGCGCTTGGGGTCGATGCCGACCTGCTCGAACACCGCAGGATGCACCATGCCGCATCCCAGTATCTCGAGCCAGCGCAGATTCCCAGGCTCGGAACCGGGTATGGCGACGTCGATTTCCGCCGAGGGCTCGGTGAACGGGAAATACGACGGCCTAAACCGAACCTGCAGGGCTTCATCTTCAAAAAAGGTCTGCAGGAACTTGACCAGCATGCTCTTCAGATGTGCGAAGGGACGTGTGCTCATCGACCAACAGGCCCTCGACCTGGTGAAACATGGGGCTGTGGGTCGGATCCGAGTCGCAGCGGTACACCCGGCCGGGTGCGATGATGCGAAGGGGTGGGCTGTTGTGTTGCATGTAGCGGATCTGCACCGATGAGGTGTGCGTTCGCAACAGCATGCCGTCGCCGAAGTAAAAGGTGTCATGCATGGCCCGTGCAGGATGATGTGCCGGGATGTTCAGGGCTTCGAAATTGTGGAACTCGTCCTCCACCTCGGGCCCCTCTTCCACCGAGAATCCGAACCGCTCGAAATACTCACGGATGCGGATCCGCGTGTGCGTGACCGGGTGCAGGCTGCCGAGGTCCTGGCGTCGCCCCGGCAGGGTGACATCCAGGGCTTCGCGACCCAGGCGCTGCTGCAGGTCGGACTGCTCGAAGCCGGATTTCTTCTCGGCGATCGCCTGCTGAAGACTGGATTTTGATACGGTTGATGGCCTGCCCGGCAGCGGGACGCTCCTCACTCGGCAGCGTGCCCAGTGTCTTCAGCCGTTCCGTGAGCACGCCCTTTTTGCCCAGATAGCGCACACGCACGTCATCCAGGGCATCGGCATCCTGGGCTTGGCGGATCTCTCCAAGTGCCACAGCCTCCAGGGAATCAAGATCAGTCATCAATTCGTCAACACCCGGGGTTCAAACAAAAAGGGAAAGGCAAAGCCTTTCCCTTTTACAAACTTTCTACCGGCGGTTATGCAACCATCAACGGCATTCAAGAAAACCTACAAGCTTGCCTTCGCCCTTTCGGCGATTTTGCCAAACGTATCGATATCATGAACGGCGAGATCCGCCAGCACCTTGCGGTCAATCTGCACGGAGGCCTTGTTCAGTCCGTCCATCAGCCGGCTGTACGACAGATCGAACTGCCGCGCCGCCGCGTTAATACGCACGATCCACAGGGACCGGAACTGGCGCTTTCGCTGCCTGCGGTCACGGTAGGCATACTGCCCCGCCTTGATCACCGCCTGCTTGGCGACACGGAAGGTGCTCTTGCGGGCGCCGTAATATCCCTTGGCCTTGGCCAGGATCTTCTTGTGTCGGGCGCGTGCCACCACGGCCCTTTTTGCTCTTGGCATCGATTCTCTCCAGGTTTCCTCAGGCCATGGGCGTCATGCGTAGGGCAGCATCTGCCGTACGGATTTCACGTCCGCGTCGGCAATGGTCGTGCCTGCACGCAACTGGCGTTTACGCTTGGTGCTTTTCTTCGTCAGGATGTGGCGGCCATGGGACTGGATGCGCTTGAAGCCGCCGCCTGCAGTTTTCTTGAAGCGCTTGGCTGCGCCACGGTTTGTCTTTAGTTTGGGCATATCTGTATTCCTGACGGATTCATTTTTTTCGCAGCGGAGTGAACACCATGACCAGTTGGCGTCCCTCCATTTTGGGCCGTTGTTCCACTTCGCCGTGGGGCTCCAGGTCCTTCTCGATGCGGTCCAGTAACACGCCGCCGAGTTCCTGATGCATCATCTCCCGGCCCCGGAAGCGAACGGTCACCTTGGTCTTGTCGCCGTTCGTTAAAAATTCGATGATCTTTCTCAGCTTAACCTGATAATCGCCTTCCTCCGTACCGGGGCGGAACTTGATTTCCTTCACATGGATCAGTTTCTGCTTTTTCCTGGCTACCTGAGCCTTCTTGCTCTGCTGAAACTTGAACTTGCCGTAGTCCATGACCCGGCATACGGGAGGGGTGGCATTCGGGGCAATCTCTACCAGGTCAAGCTCGGCTTCCTGTGCAATCTGCTGGGCTTCACTGATGTCCACCACGCCCACGTTCTCACCGTCCAGTCCGATCAGTCGGACTTCCTGCCCGGTAATTTCCTCATTCAATCGGGTTACTTTCGCTACGCTAATATTCCAGTCCTCCTAAAAATTAATGGCCGCCCACCCCGTGCTCCGTGAACCTCTGCGCGATGGCCTCGAGTGCCATCGGGCCCAGGTCTTCACCTCCACGAGTACGAACGGCCAACTGATTTGCAGCCACTTCACGATCGCCCGCCACCAGCATGTACGGGATGTGTGTGATCGTATGCTCTCGAATCTTAAAGCCAATCTTTTCATTTCTCAAGTCGGAGATCACCCTGAAGCCTTGATTCCTAAGCATTTCTTCTGCCGAGCGCACATGTTGTGCCTGGCGGTCCGTGATATTCAGCAAAACCGCCTGCACGGGGGCCAGCCAGAACGGCAGGTCGCCGGCGTAGTTCTCGATCAGGATTCCGATGAAACGCTCGAGCGAACCCAGGATCGCGCGGTGGATCATGACCGGCACCTGGCGCGAGCCGTCTTCGGCCACGTAGGAGGCATCGAGTCGCCCCGGCATGGAGAAATCCACCTGGATGGTGCCGCACTGCCACACCCGCCCGATGCTGTCGCGCAGTGTGAACTCGACCTTGGGCCCATAGAATGCGCCCTCGCCCGGCTGCAGCTTGTATTCCAGCTCCTGCGCCTCCAGCACCTGCTGCAGCGCCGCCTCGGCCTCATCCCAGAGACTGTCCTCGCCGACGCGCTTTTCCGGGCGGGTCGAGAAGGCCAGCTCGATGTTCTCGAAACCGAAGTCCCGGTAGACCTCGAACGTCAGGTCGATGAGCTCGCGCAGCTCCCCGGCAAGCTGGTCCCGGGTGCAGAAAACATGGGCGTCGTCCTGCACGAAACGCCTGGCCCGCAGCAGGCCGTGCAGGGTGCCGGAGGGTTCGTTGCGGTGCACCAGGCCGAACTCGGAGAGCTTGAACGGCAGGTCCCGGTAGCTTTTCAGGCCCTGGTTGTAGATCTGCACGTGACCGGGGCAGTTCATCGGCTTGATCGCGTACTCGCGGTTTTCTGACTGCGTGGCGAAGATCATCTCGCCGAACTTGTCCCAGTGCCCTGACTTCTCCCACAGCTTGCGGTCCAGGATCTGCGGGGTGGATACCTCCTGGTAGCCCTGCGCGCGGATCTTCTCACGGACGTAGGATTCGACCTGCTGGTACAGGATCAGCCCGCGTTCGTGCCAGAACACCATGCCCGGGGCCTCATCCTGGAAGTGGAACAGGTCCATCTGCTTGCCGAGCTTGCGATGGTCGCGCTTTTGCGCCTCCTCGAGCTGGGTCAGGTAGTGCTTGAGCTGCTTCTTGTCGGCCCAGGCCGTGCCGTAGATGCGCTGCAGCATCTTGTTGCTGGCATCGCCGCGCCAGTACGAGCCGGCCAGGCGGGTCAGCTTGAACGCGCGCAGGTGGCGCGTGTTGGGCACGTGCGGGCCGCGGCACATGTCGGTGTATTCCTGGTGGTGGTAGAGCGCGATGATTTCATCGTCCGGAATCTCGGAGGCGATCTCGACCTTGTAGTCTTCATCGCGCTCCCGGAACGCCTCCACCGCCTGGGCGCGGCTGACCACTTCGCGGACGACATCGTAGTCCTGCACGATCAGCTCGCCCATGCGTTTTTCGATGGCTTCCAGGTCCTCCGGGGTAAAGGAGCGCTCGTAGTCCACGTCGTAGTAGAAGCCGTTCTCGATGACCGGCCCGATCGCCATCTTGGCGGTCGGGTACAGCTGCTTGATCGCATGCCCCATCAGGTGGGCGAAGGAGTGGCGGATGATGTCGACCCCGTCCGGGTCCTTGCTGGTGACGATCTCCACGGAAGCATCCTCGGTGATGCTGACGCAGGCATCGGCCAGCTGTCCGTCGATGCGCCCGGCAATGGTCGCCTTGGCGAGCCCGGGGCCGATGGATTCCGCGACCTGCTGGATCGTGACCGGGTCGGTAAATTCTTTCTGGGTGCCGTCAGGCAGGGTGATGGTTGGCATGCAGGTTCTCCAGTGGTGGCCGATACCAGGGGCCACATGTTTCCAAAATATTTCTTCCGGTGCGGGTCAGGCGTTGTCCCCAAGCTTTATGCCATGTGGACAGCAGGATGTCCCGAGCGCGTAGGGTACACATTGTGGCATGCGAAGGGAACCGCAAACACCGGAAAGCTGCGGCAACCCCGCCTGAGAATGACCGAGGCATCGGAGACAAAGGTCATGCACCATCCCTTGCCCGGTCCTTGCGCAGAATCCCTGCAATATCGACGGTACCGTCCAGCGGCGGCAGGTTTTCACGCAGCTCATCCATTTTCCGGACAGCTTCTTGCCTTCGCTCACGCCGCAACCGTTCGGCCACGGCTTCACTGATATAACGATCGCGGACCCCTTCGGGCAATTGCTGCAGGGACTTCCAGACTTCGTCATCCAGCACAATGTTCAGCCGATGCGCCATATACAAACCTTACTGACATACTCTACTACAGGTACTCTAGCCTATCCTTGAACGACTCGACTATTGCAGGATTTAAATATTTTAATTCAACAGCTTGTCCAGGCGTCGGCTGGATCACCAGCCCATCACGCAGGCGGCTGTGCCCCGCTGCGCCGCAGCACCGCGACATAGATCAGCGCGGTCACAAACATGGTCAGGCTGTAGGTAGTCGCCGGCACCGTCGCAAGCCCGCCGCCAAACAAAAGTACTGCAATCGCGATTGCCAGCGTCCCGTTCTGCAGCCCGCACTCCATCGCGATCGCGGTTCGCTGTTTCGCGCCGCTCGCAAACCACCGCGCCAACAGGTAAGCCGTCACCATCATGATCACGTTCAGTGCAAAAGTGGCCAGTCCGGCCTGGGCATAATAGGAGGCAAGATTATTGCGTTCCTGATAGATGGCTCCGGCAAGCACCAGCACGAACAGCACGGCGGACACGGTACGCGCCGACGGCTCAACCCGCAACGCAAAGCCCTCGGCAAATCGGCGCACCAGCAGGCCGACCAGTACCGGAATGGTGACGATCAGAAAGACACTGATCGCGGTGTCGGCGACCGTGATGTCCTGCACCGCCTGCTCACCGATGAAATGGCCATAGGCGAACACAACCACCAACGGGATCGTGATCACGCTCAACAGGCTGATCACCGCGGTCAGCGAAATGGACAGCGCGACATCGCCACGCGCGAACGCGGTCAGGAGGTTGGAGGTGACCCCACCCGGGGCAGCGGCAATGATCATCAGCCCGAGAGCCAGTTCCGGTGCCATCGGCCAGAGGCTGGCAAGCAGGAAAGCGATTGCTGGCAGCACGAGGATCTGTGATACCGCACCGACAGCAAAATCACGCGGGCGGCGCACCACCCGGACAAAATCATCGAAAGTGAGTCCGAGCCCCAGTGCTAGCATGATGAAAGCTAGCGCCAGAGGCAGAACGACATCAGTCACGAATCCCATGGCTTCTCCTCGACCCGATTTATCAGGCCCTCGGTTGAACAGAGCAAACTAGTTTGGGACTCCAGCAACCTGTGAATGGGTTTTGAACGCGGTAGGGTCCGTTTACGCAGACTAGTAGCAACTCTCTTTACTTCTCAGACTCCGGGGATACTAGGAGCTCGAGCTGTGCAATCAGTGGCAGCAAATCTTCCTGCACGATTTTCCAAACAATTTCTAAATCGATTTCAAAATAGCCATGAACAATGCGATTGCGCAAACCGACGATCTGGGGCCATGAGATTTCCGAATAGGTTTCTCTCGCGTCTTCGCTGACACGCGAAGCTCCCTCGCCCACAATCTCCAGAACCTTAAGGACTGCATTCTGGTGCAGATCACTCTGCACAAACTGCGTGTAAGTCAGTTCTTCTGTAAATGTTACTGCTTTACGTGCCGCTACCAGCATATCAAGTAGATATGCATCGTCACGCCGCATAGATGACCTCGGCGGACTCCAGAATTTCTTTCCGGCGAATGTAGTTCCGGCTCTGCTCCACAGATGAACGTGTCAGAACATCCACTTCTCTCCCAAACAGATCCGACAACTCAGAAGCAATCCCGAAAAACTTCAATCCGGGCGTACAGCCAGGCGCGAACTCGACCAGCACATCAATGTCGCTCTCTGCACCGAAGTCCTCTCGTAAGGCCGAACCAAAGATGGCAAGCTGTGCAATGCCGTTCGCACGACAGAATGCAGCAACGCGATCCCTTGGAATGTGGAGTTCTGGATTCATGCTTGAAACCTTCTTAATCTCGGCACTCAGACCATGTCTAGGTGTGAAATACCTTTCTTGACCCTTTAAAGCAGATCACCGTAGTGTATAAGAAGAAAGATATCAAACTGAGATACTATCGTGAGAAAAAAGTAGCGCTTTCTTAGTACGTATAAACCAAGAGTATTCTTCACACCCTGGACATTCAACGTAATCTATACCTAAACCCGTCTCTAAAAGGTACTACAACTCACAAGACCCATGGATTGGAGATACCTGTTCAGGCTTCAATTCGAAAACCTTTGTCAGAACCCCGAATTTTCCTCATAGTTAATTGTGCAATTCTCTTTGCTTGACTTGCGCTAATATTGGTCTCTACATAAAGACGGGTGCCCGGGATCTGATGTGGCACTCGGAGTTCTTTTTCTGAATGAGAGAAGTAGGGACGTTTCCGACCTTTCAGTTCAATGACATGTTTGGCAAAGGTTGGGCCCGCCTCATTGGCAAGTTCTTCACAAAGTTTTACCAACATACCTCTCCAAGTTTTCACTTCATGACGTTTGCGATCTAGCCAAAAGGCCTTCAGCCTAGTCAATGAGGTCCTAGGTTGTTTAGGCGTTGGATTTTTTGGTTTTCCCTTGTCATATGGTTTGCTAGGTGACGATTGGGGGATTTTGTTGTCTAGTTGCTCAGATACCTTTCGTAGGAATTCTGTAATTAGCCTCTCATCAGGCTTGTGGCCAGAAATTTTTTCCACTTCCTCTGAAAGCAAGTCGGGTAACAAACCTTTAGGGTCGTTGAGTATTTGTTGCCAAGCATCATTAAGAGCTGCACGGATCTGGCGATCAAGTTCTTGGCTTTTAAATACGCGCTCGGCTTCATTCAACGCTGCACCACTTTCTAGTCGATCTTGGCTAAGGAAACAATGCAATACCTGAGCTGCTTCCGCAGGTTTTTGCTTTTGTAGTGAAATTTCAGAGAATCGGCGTTGTAACCAATTACCACCAGCCATTGGCAAATAGAGCCACCAAACCAAGCCATCAGTGAGGACTGCTGATGGTACGCCCCCATCAAAAGCATAGCGTAGTAACTGTTCCTGGTGGTCCCCAAGATCTGTGCCAACCCGTTTCACTTCAATGAACACTAGGTTTTTCTTCTTTGATCGAAGGCAGTAGTCTACGCGTCCACCTAGCACTGAATGTTCGCGAGCTACCTCATGCGGATTGAAGGTATCCCAACCTAGTGCAGCAATCATCGGATTAACTATGATTTCTCTCGTAGCTTGTTCGCTGCTTTCAGAGATATCAATCTCTCTAAGGCGAGTAATCAACGTTGTGATTTTTGCATAGCCTGACATAAGTGTGACCTCTAGTTTATTGTTTGTCGCGCTGGAATGAGACCACAGATAGAAATGTACTCGCTTCCAAAACAAGGCCATATATTCTATGACTGGCAGTTACTATTCGTAAAGTTACGTCAACCATGAAGAAAGTAGTAACAAGCCTGCTAGCTGTGCTTGGACATCTGCCTAAACCTATGCAGACAGTGATGTATACAAGAAGATTCTATTTTCCTGACAAGAGGTTCAGGGTTGGATTGTCGCTGAGATAGGAAATTGCGAATCCCACAGGACCCCACATGTGGTTCTGTTATTGGTAGGCGCGATTGGATTCGAAGTATACATATAACACTATGATAAATATATTATTTTAAATTCAGGTTTAGATGAGTTGCCCCTAGTGTTGCCCCCATATTTTCAGTGTTACGCGGGTTCGATAGTGCTCAGGGCGTAATTTCACAATTCCATCCAGGGTGTAGTGCCCTGTGTCGAAGGGACAAAAATGCAATGTGAAGACTGAACCATCAAAAACTTTGGGACCGGGTCATTGCAAACATCTACATGGTCTAAGATACCCCTGCCTGTTTACTTGGACATGAGCAGCTAACTCATGCCGGCTTCAAGCTTATTCAGCAGGTGGCCCGGCCGCTACGGGATAGTATACGGCAGTCGCAGCGACCAGCGAACTTTTCTGGCCACTCCACCTGCGAAGCACCCTCACCTGGATCTCCAGCCTGCGGATCTGCCAGTTGCCCCAGATCGCAAAGGGATGTGCCCGGAAAATCCTATCGAAAAGGCATCTCCCTGTTGGAGCTGGCTAACCTGTTCCCCGATGAGGCAGCAGCCATAAAGTGGTTCAAAGGCCATCTACTGGCCCGAGGAACGCTACTGCGGACATTGTGACAGTACCAATACGCGGGAAATCAAAGACTCAAAGCCCGTGCCGTACTGGTTGGCAAGTCCATCGTAGTAGGTGTTAAGGGCCAGGCCAGCAACAAGACCAGTGCCTCGAAGATCAGCAATACCGACAAGCATACCCTGCACGGGTTTGCAAACAGTCGGATCATCATGGTCGGCACGGTCTACACCGATGGGATTGGCGTCCATGCATTAGCCGACTCCCTGAAATGCGGCACTTGCCTGGGTCTGAGAAATCCATGCCTGACTGGCTGGTGCGGTGACACTCTTTGGAGCGTCCGGAAACCAGGGCTTTTGTATTCGGGGCAGTGGAATACTGCTACTTACTCCCTCATCAATCTGCGTAAACCTCAATCGTAAACTCGGGCTCGTGATTTTCGTCTCTCACTATACGGCTCTTGCTCATCATGTATTCCACTCCGCTGTCCGTGTGCTGAAAAGTCAGTGATCGGCCAACCTGCCTGCCCAGCTCGCGCAAGGCGATATCGGCATTTTTGGCAATGTACATGTATGTGGCGGAACCAGCGCATACCGAACGCATCCGATAGATGTAGTACACAGTAGCTAGGACCAGGATCAGCGATGTGGAGCAGGGGCAGCCACGATTAAGGAAGGTGTCAACTCTACTTAAGACCCGTCGGATGGCGGGAGGCCCCTTCTCCTCAAAAAAGATAGGGCAGGCCCGTAGAACCTGCCCCGGTTTTCGTGAGCGAACGAAATTTGGGAGCTTCGATTACTCACTGCAAAGGGGCGAAAATCATACAAACGCCCCCTTGTTCTTACAGCCAGTTATTCCTCCAGGTACGTCCCGAAGGCGCCGATCAGGCTGTGGGTCACGTCGTCCGTCATGTCGGAGGCCGTGCCCATGTCCAAAGTCCCGCTCACCCCGAAGGTGCCGGTCATCGAGAGCGGGTAACGCTTGGCAGCGTCGTCGTTCTCCGCAGCGTTGAGGGAGAGCCGGCCTTGCCACAACCCGTTGATGGGGTAGGTCGCCGTGCCGGCGGCGGGGTCTAACTTCGGCGTGCCCATCCGCGCATGGTAGTTCGAGAAACCCCGGCCGGTTGCGCCGTCTATGTTACCGGGCGCCAGGATGATCTGGCTCATCCCCCCCGTCAGCATCGTGCCGCCGGAGTTGATCTCGTAGATCTTGCCCTTGACGCTGCCCAACGCATCAGCAGGCGTGGTGCCATCAGTAAGCGTGTCGAAATCCGCCGTCAGCTCCGCCTTGGCGTCGAACGGCTGGACCGCCTGCTTCGCCCCGGTCATCCCGTGAAGCCCGGCGGCTGAACCCCGGTACGTCGCCTTGCCGGTCAGAGGCGTGGTGGTGTCCGTATCACTGGTTTCAAAACGGTTGCCACCCGCGAATACGCCGAGTCTTTCAGCGTTCCCGGCGCCATCGGCCATATTCAGCCAGTACCCGAAGGTCATGTAATCGGGATCGCCCGCCTCCGGTACCGCAGCCGCAGTGCCGGTGACACGCCAGCCGCTACCGAGCGACGTGATCGTTGCAGTGGCAGCCGCCCCGGTACTCGTGTACGAGCAGTCCGCTGGCGCTGCGCACGCGAAAGTTACGCCAGTGCCCATGTAGGTGACCCCATCCACAGTGAACTTGCTCCCCGCGAGGGCCGTGATGCCCGTGCCGCTGAGGTCAAACGTCCCCGACACCCTCCCCGAGGAAGCCAGAACGCCGCTGATGTTGCCCGCCTTTATCGCCGCCTTGCGCTTGGACGGGTCGTAGTCGGTGTAGATGTGGGCGTGTAGCGTGCCCTTGGACAGCTCGACGCCGGTGAAGCCGCCGATGCTCTGCAGGTCCCGCTGCGTCGCCTGTTCCGTTGTCGCCTCCGGGTCCGGCGTTCTCAGGAGCTCGGCGGTGTATGTACCGAAGCGGTACACGCGGTCCTTGCCGATCGGGTGCTGGACCACGGCTCCCCAGACCCCGCCAACCTGCGCGACCAGATCGTTGCCATCGGAATCGACTTGGATCTGGCCGCTGATCGAGTTGTCCTGAGTGCCCGTGCCGTCCCCGGCGGGGGCCACGGTAAAGGCTCTCGCTCCGCTGGCGCCGGCTCCAGCGGCCCCAAACTGGTCGTTACCGGTGTCACCACGGGCATTCTTGATCCACCCCTCCACGGTCGTGATGCGAGCCTTCTTCTCGGCGTCGCTCATGCCCTGGCCGCTCGCGACCTTGAACAGTTCGAGCGTGTACATGTCGGCTGCGGTGGCCGCCTCCATCGCCGCGGCTTTCGCGGCCATGTACTCGGCATCCGCGCCGTCATCGCCGCTGTTCTTCTCCATGGCGATGCGCGCCTCCGCCTTTGCCTTGTCACGCTCCGCTTTCGCAGTCTCGACCGTCACGTCGTCGGCCTTCGTGGCCATGTACGCATTTTCGGCCGCCGTCGCGGCAGCTTCGGCCGCCGTCGCGGCAGCTTCGGCCGCCATCGCGGCCATCTCCGCTTCCGTGGCCTTCATGTCGGCCTCGGCGTAATCCGTCCGCGCCATCTTGGCCATGGACGCGGCTTCTCTTGCCTTTGTTGCCTCCGCCCGGGCCATCGTCGCCTTGGAGCGGGCCATGTTGGCGTCGACCATGGCAGCTTCCTTGGCCTCCTTCGCCTCCTCTTGGTACTGTTCTACTTTAAACTGATCGATACCCGATAGTGGTGTTGGTTTCGGATCAGAATCATCTGGTGAAGTTGAAGACGAACCGCCGCCGCCACCACAGCCAAACATGATCAATGCCATAGCCATCAAAAGTACTGTGGCCACTTTACTTGGAAAACTTCGCATAGTTCGCTCCCATTCCTCTATTTAGTCTGTTGAAGATTTCCGGCTATAGCGCCGGGCTGTTGCCAAACTTAAACTACCATTTATTCTAGGTGCGTCCCGAAGGCACCAATCAGGCTGTGGTCCACGTCGTCGTCCGTGCCGGTCGTGCCCATGTCCAAAGTCCCGCTCACCCCGAAGGTGCCGATCACCGCGGTCGGGTACTTCTTGCCGTCCTCGGCACCCTCAACAACCGCCTCGGAGAACCGGCCATGCCAGAACCCATTCATCGGGTAGGTCGCCGTCGGTGTGGTGAGGCTGGGGTCCAATTTCGGCGTGCCCATCCGGGTGGGGTAATAGGTGAGAGACCGGGAGGTTGCGGTATCTATCTCACCGTACGCCAGGGTGACCTCGCTCAGCTCCCCCGTCAGCCTCTCGCCGCCGGAGTTGATGTCGTAGATCCTGCCCTGAAGGCCGCCCAGCTCGGCTGCCGTGCCGAACTTCGCCGTCAGCTCCGCCTTGGCGTCGAACGGCTGAACCGCCTCCTTCGCCCCGGTCATCCCGTGAAGCCCCGCGGCCGAACCCCGGTACGTCGCATTGCCGGTCAGCTCCTGCATGACACCATCGGCAATCACCGAACTGAAGGCGTTGCCGGACGCGAATGCGCCGAGGCGTTCGTCCTGGCCGCCCGAGTTGTTGCCTCCCAGATTCAGCCAGTACCCGAAGGTCATGTAGTCGGGATCGCCCGCCTCCGGCACCGCACCCGCAGAACCGGTTACACGCCAGCCGCTGCCGAGCGACGTGATCGTTGCAGTGGCAGCCGCCCCGGTACTCGTGTACGAGCAGTCCGCTGGCGCTGCGCACGCGAAAGTTACGCCAGTGCCCATGTAGGTGACCCCATCCACAGTGAACTTGCTCCCCGCGAGGGCCGTGATGCCCGTGCCGCTGAGGTCAAACGTCCCCGACACCCTCCCCGAGGAAGCCAGAACGCCGCTGATGTTGCCCGCCTTTATCGCCGCCTTGCGCTTGGACGGGTCGTAGTCGGTGTAGATGTGGGCGTGTAGCGTGCCCTTGGACAGCTCGACGCCGGTGAAGCCGCCGATGCTCTGCAGGTCCCGCTGCGTCGCCTGTTCCGTTGTCGCCTCCGGGTCCGGCGTTCTCAGGAGCTCGGCACTGTACTTGCCGAAGCGGTACACGCGGTCCTTGCCGATCGGGTGCGTGATCCGGGCTCCATAGGCGTTGTTGGCGATCTGGTCGTTGTCGTTGGTGTTGTACCGCCAGAGGCCGTCCACCGAGTTGTTCGCATTGCCCTGGCCGTCGGCTTGCGTGGTAAGGGCCTTACCAACGGTAACAGTGACGTGGGTATCTCTCTCCTGGTCACCGGAGTTGTGGATCAGGGTACGCACCAAGTCGATGCGGGCCTTCTTTTCGGCGTCGCTCATGCCCTGGCCGCTCGCGACCTTGAACAGTTCGAGCGTGTACATGTCGGCTGCGGTGGCCGCCTCCATCGCCGCGGCTTTCGCGGCCATGTACTCGGCATCCGCGCCGTCATCGCCGCTGTTCTTCTCCATGGCGATGCGCGCCTCCGCCTTTGCCTTGTCACGCTCCGCTTTCGCAGTCTCGACCGTCACGTCGTCGGCCTTCGTGGCCATGTACGCATTTTCGGCCGCCGTCGCGGCAGCTTCGGCCGCCGTCGCGGCAGCTTCGGCCGCCATCGCGGCCATCTCCGCTTCCGTGGCCTTCATGTCGGCCTCGGCGTAATCCGTCCGCGCCATCTTGGCCATGGACGCGGCTTCTCTTGCCTTTGTTGCCTCCGCCCGGGCCATCGTCGCCTTGGAGCGGGCCATGTTGGCGTCGACCATGGCAGCTTCCTTGGCCTCCTTCGCCTCCTCTTGGTACTGTTCTACTTTAAACTGATCGATACCCGATAGTGGTGTTGGTTTCGGATCAGAATCATCTGGTGAAGTTGAAGACGAACCGCCGCCGCCACCACAGCCAAACATGATCAATGCCATAGCCATCAAAAGTACTGTGGCCACTTTACTTGGAAAACTTCGCATAGTTCGCTCCCATTCCTCTATTTAGTCTGTTGAAGATTTCCGGCTATAGCGCCGGGCTGTTGCCAAACTTAAACTAATGTCCAGTGCTTCTTGTCTATTTTTACAAGCAACAAATGCTTGATTTGCCCCTAAAGGTTATTCAGCAAACAACCCACTGCTAAAGCCTAGTTTGCTACTAAGGCGGGATTATCCAAGAAAATCACAGAATTGTAAACATCCTCGTTCTTTGCTAGATTGAGGGCATGGATGCTGGAGGCAAACCTGATTGTAGTGTTCTCCAAAGCACCCTTATAGACTTCAATTTGGGCCTGTCCCCGGCATCCATCAGGTTGAAGTCCGGGCCGGTGATGCGAAATTCATGAAATTCTCCTTTGGATGGCTTCATTTGCTGGCCCGTACTTCCTCTCAGGATGCTAATCGGCCTGGGAAACCAACCCCCTTCGGATTGACTGAGTGCGAGTACGAGCGATGGCAGACCCGCTGATCTCCGGGGACTTGCAGCGCACGGACCCCGGCGAGGGCGAACGGGTGCACTTCGAGGGGGCCGTCTGGCGCGGCGCACACGGCACCATCCATCTGCAGCTCTTCGGGGCGCTCGACGGGTACACCTCGATCACGCCGAACGCCGGGGGACGGCATACCCACCTGGAACTGTACAACGCGCTGAACCGCATGCTGGACAGGCTGGGGCTGCATGCGGTCGAGTGAGATCCCGGGGTTCATCCCGACCCGGACGCTGAGCCTGGTGCCGATGGGACTGCCAGGCGGGGAACCGGCGGTTGCCTTCCAGGCCTGACCCGCCCGCCTTCATGCCCCATCGCTTCCCCCGTCACAGCATGCGGCCAAGGACATCATGCCCGTCCACCCAGCGATGCTTGAGCGCGGCTGCGACGTGCACTCCCACCACGGCCAGCATGGTATAGGCGAACCATCTGTGCAAGGTCTCGGCCAGCGCCTGCAGAGGCTCCCCGGTCTCCGGGAAGACGGCCGGCATCGCCAGGCCGAACCACTGCACCGTGTACCCCCCGAAGTTCGTCTCGGCCCATCCGAGAACGATCACGATTGCAGGCAGCCCGTAGAGTGCAAGGTGCCCGACGTGCGCCCCGATGCGCTCGAGCCGGGAGATCCCGGACGGCAACGCGGGGGGCGGGTTCGACCGCCGCACTCCCACCCGCATCACCAGCAGGATCAGTAGCGTCACACCGACGGAGATATGCAGGTCGAACAGCAGTTCTTCCAGTGCCGAGTCTTCCTCGACCCACTCCGTCATGGTGTAGCCGCACGCCCACATGAAGGCAAAGCCTGCGGCCATCAGCCAGTGGAAGAAACGTGCGGATCGGGTGTATTTCTCGTGGTCAGTCATCGTCCCCATCCCTTGGATCTGGGTACGTCCATCATGGGCATGTTTTTGCGTGCACCGGATCCCTGCGAGTAGACGGAACGTAAAGACGGGTGCACTACACCCGACCCCCCGGGCCAGCGCCAAAGCGACCCTCCCTTATTGTAGCCCTTCCTCTTTCCTCAGGAATAGCCGCTGAAACCGCTCGACACAACACCAGCACATCCAGCCTGGAACGGGCTCGGATCGTTTGAGTCTCATCCTCGCCGAGGATCCGCATCCGCCCGAGCACAGGATGCAAGTCATGTATGTTTCAGGTTCAAAGAGAGGTCCAGCCGGTTCTTGTTCCAGTTCCCGCAGCTTTCTGGACTTTTCCTGATCTGGTATTACCCGTCCCCCCTGGGTGTTCTCCCACTCAATATACCTGATCCAGACATCAACACTCGGCTCGGAGTAACTGCAAGACCCTGGATGTGCAGGCTCAGGAGCGAAGTGATCTTTCAGCCTTCGGTGAATATCGAAAAATCTTAATAAGCACTTGAATTTACCGGGATTTTTCATTAAGATTTCACCATGACAGGAGGCCGCTATGCGTCAATCTGCTGAATCGCAAGAAGCTAAAGCTTCTCCTCAAGACACTTCACAAGAAGCTCTTCAATGTCCCGAAGAGACTTTTCGATATTCTCAAGCTGTTTTAGCGTCTTCTGCTCTAGAGTTGGTTCAAAGTGCTCTAAAACCTTTGTTGCAGCTTGAAAAAGCCCTCCTTCCTTTAGCTCAAAGCAAAGAGTTACAGGAAATTCAGCCTGCAGCGACAAGTCCCTCAGAGGAATCGCCTTGATCACCAAATGAGGATCTAGATTTTGCTTGCGCCTAAAGCGAAAGTCATAAGGAAACATTTTCTCCAACTCTAAAGGAGACATATTCTCCAACTCTAAAGGAGACATTTTCTCTAGCTTTAAAATTGTGTGACAATTTGGCTTGTCTGACTTCTGGCTTGTCATTCCCCCTCCTCTTCCTTTTTAGTTGTTGCGCTCCAATTAGGTCATGCGTTCACAGTCAAGCTGTATTGCCACGAATCGTCGGTTCTTCAGACAAGAGTTTCGCGCAATCTCGAATCCATGACCTGTCGAGGCCGGTCGCTTCCGAAACGGCATCGTCCCAGATCTCCCGGACACCCAATACGCCATCCCGATACTGAGGCACCAATTCGCCTTGGGTTTGCACAAAGGCCTCCCGGAGTTTGCATAGGACGGCCTCTCCATCCCCACCTGTCAAGACGGGCACGACCATTTGGGAGATCGCCTGCGGCTGGTAAAATGGCCAAATCAATTTCCGGCTCCCCAGCCTGCGCATGGCAATGCGGCCCAGGGTGGAGTTGTTCCAGACGGCAATGGCTTCCGCATCGTTCTTGCTGATCTTTCGCACTGGCGTCCAGGTGTACCCCACCGCCTTCTCACGGACGGCAACCGTATTCAGTCTGGCCGACCCGCTGTCCTGTGTATTCGTAATGAGAAGACAGCCGGCCTTTTCCGTGAGGTTTCGTAAGACACGCTCTTTTTTATCCTCCCACTTTTTTGCCCGTCGAGCCCATCCGTCAATCGCCCCCCTGATCCTGAGCTGGGCATCCATTCCCGCGCCCTTGATAACCGACACTTCGGCCTCGGGTTCTTCGCACCAATCCCACTTTTCCTGTCCGACTATCTGCTTTGTCGTATTCACATCCCAGACCTTGCCGATGCGTGTCCAGGCCGTGTTTTCATCGGCCAGCTCTTCCAGGGTTCGTGCCGCTTCGGCCAGTTCGGGATGGAACCATACGGCGGGAGACCAGTCTCCGGCTGCCATCCGTTCCCGAGGCCACTCGCATTCACGGCCCAACTTCCCCAAGTCATGCTCAAGAATGCGCTGGTGCAGGTCCTGTACCTCTTTGGCATCTTTGGGTTTTCTTGCCAGCGAAATAAACCGGGTCGGCTGGTCGTCTCCGTTTCGCCTGCCTGCCACGAGCATGCTTTCCGTGATATCCGTTTCGGCACTCCAGTTGAATTTGCGAAAATCATGGATCGTCAGAATCAGGGCAATGTCAAATCGTTCAGCCAGAAAAACCCGCTCGGTCGCATCAATAGCCGTGCAGGCTGTCGTGGGCATGATCTTCGCCACAACACCCTGCTCGCGATCTGCGAGTTCTTCCATGAGCACAGTGAACCACGGTCGTACACTGTTGGGGTTCAGAATGCCTTCAAGTCCTGGATCACTCTTGGTAATCAGTTTTCGAAATCGTTTCTTTCTTTCACTGATGTATCGCCTGGCCTCGGGTGTCAGGTCCCCGCCCTGCTTGGCAGAGTTTGAATACGGTGGGTTCGAGATACAAATCCGGGTTCGACACAGGCGTTCCCGCAAGCCTTCGGCACGGATCTCATGGGCGATATCGATTTGCTGGCCCTCCTCACTATTCAGGGCTTCCAGCAGGTCTGCCCTTGGAGTTCCATCGCGGCGCGTCTTCAGCAACTCCAGTGCGCCGAGCCTGGCCTTGGGCGGTGTGTCTTCTGTACGGCGCGGCATGGTCCACAGGCCCATCTGCTTGAGCTGATAGCCTGCAGTGGGAATGGCAAGCTGTGAAGCTGCAATCTGTATGGCCCTTGGGTTGACGTCGAGGCCTGTGAGGCTTTCTTCCACCAGAGTTGCATGAAGCTCCCGTAGTTCTTCTTCGCTGGCACCCTGAAGCTTGGCCCGTCGTTTGATCGCGGTGGCCATCGCCGTGAGCAACGTTCCTGATCCACAGGCCGGGTCCACAATCGTTAAATCCTTCCAGGTATCGGCTTCTTTCCAAAGCGAATCGTTTTCAGGGGCTTTCTGGTCGCACGCCAGTTCCGCCAAAAGCATGGCGCCCGGGGTCAACGTGTAATACGCGCCATCAGCTTCCGGATGATCCATGGCGGCCTGAAACAATTCTCCTGCGTGATCCATGCCCATCCTTGCGTAGATGCCGGCAATTTCTTCGCAGTGACGCGCAAGCGTGCGCAGTGCCTGTCGCATGCCCGCTGCGGTTTCACCCGCCATTCTTGCGGCATACATCACTTCCAGTGCAGGCTCAAAGATCGGCCGGTAGTCCACCTCCAGAATTTTTTTCCAGTCTGCAATCAACTCGATTTCAGGCTTCTGGCTGGATTTGATTTCCGATAACGGGGTCAATGTCAGATTCAGGTCGGCTCCATTTTCGGTGGTTTCACAGATTCTCTGGTACATGAGCAGAGCATTTGTCAGCAGCAGGGCGCTTCCTGCGCAGGCCCGATGGTCGGGCTTGTCCTTGACATCCTCAATCCCTGCAGGCGCTCTGAGCTTTTGCCCCAGGCCTGTCTCTTGAATCAGGGACCGGGCTGCGGCGTCCACCGCAGCTTTGATCAGGTTGGTTTCCTCCACGACATCAGGCTTAAGCCCTGAAAGCTCCATCACGGCAGGTACCAGATTGTCGTAATCCCCCCGATGCAGCCGCCCCCAAAAGTCCGTGGGTTCTGTCGTGTCCCCGCCCCCGCCACTACCGCCAGGCGGCTGGGTCGTCACGATCACTTGCTTGCGCAAATCCGTCTCGATGCGCTCATCGTGGGCTCTCAGACTTCGCAAAACCTGCCCGAGTACACGCCAGTCGTGATTCCAGGCACTCAGGGTTTCCTCAAATTCGAGCTGGGGATTCATCATGATGGGCACAATGATGTAGCCAAATTCCTTGTTGCCGTCTTTCGGTTTTCGCATCACCCGGCCTACTGCCTGGACGATGTCGATCTCACTGCTTCGCTCCTCAAGAAAACAAATGGCATCCAGGGCCGGGACATTGATGCCTTCGGAAAGCACCTTGACGTTGGTGGTTACGTGTTTCTTGTTCTCATCTTTGGCCGTGCGAAGATTCTCCAATTCCATGAATCGCTCAGCGGCATCACTTTTTCCATCGAGGTACCCCGAACTCAGTGCGCAGGCATGCCCATTGTTTCCTGATTTCTTGATTGCCCAGTCGTTCAGTCTCTCATCTGCAATCGTCTTACGCGCCCATTGGGCTCTTTTCAGTTGATTGCAAAATGCGATGCAACTGTTCAGGTCCTGGATGGATGTTTTCTGCTGGCGACCCTCATGGATAGTCAAGCCGTCCGCTCCTTGCATCACGAGCGACAGACCGGCCATGCGTGTACCCATCGCGGTATTCAGTACAGGCTTCGTGCCATCCGTCGCCGGGGAGCTTAGGGTATCCTCAAGCAATACCACAACGACCCGGTAATCGCACAGTCGGCGCTCTTCAATCGGAGCCTTCAACGCATCCGTAAATCGCAACTTGTAAAACTCCGGGCCATAGCTGCGATCATCACTCATGTCGATGATCTTGACTTCACTTTCTACTGAGGTAATCAGATTGTCCGTGATCTTTTTCCGGGATCTCCTTGAGTAGATTCTGGGGGTTGCAGTTTGATAAAGGCGCTTTTGAGCCTTGAGGTCGTGATGCACTTTCTGGAAAACTTTGGCATCGCCCTTGATGATTCCTGCCGTCTTGTGGGCCTCGTCCGCGATCACGAGGTCCGCCACCGGCATGCCGAGAGCCTGAGCCTCGCAGACCTTGTCCATCGACTGATACGTGGTAAAGACAACGGTAAATCCGTGCCCTTCGAAATCCAGCACCTTTCTGGCTCTCTCCACAGACCTCGAGATCTCTGCCGGATCGGTAGACACCGGAGCCTCAACTTCGGAGGTATACCCGGTCTCGCCATCGCTCTGGCCTGCAGCCTGGTCGGAGCAAACGACTACGGTCTGGATGGGGCGCCGCGCTTCGCGAAGCCATTCGCGCCTCGATTGGGCGGTAAGCCCGATGCTCGGGGTTGCGTAAATCACCAGCCCGCCATCGGGAACGATCTCCTCGGCAATGCGCTGGGATACCAGGGTCTTGCCCGTACCGCAAGCCATGATGAGCTGGCCCCGGTCATGTTTGCGCAACCTCTCAACACAGGCATTGAACGCCTCCGTTTGAAGTGTGTCCAGGTCGTGAGTAACCGGACCACGGACTCCATTGAATTTGATGTGCCCCCATTGGGATGGGGCGTGCAGGAATGAGCAGTTATTCGTTGAGCTAAGGAGATTTTTTGTCCATTTGCATGTCGTCACGATCCATCGATGATCAATTCCCTGAACGCCCCCGGTCGCCGCAAGAAATGAATCTACATCGCTTTTCCCGATAATCTGATCTTTTTGGTAGCACTTTGCCTGAATTGCGAGAAGGTCCATGTTTCGCAGTGCAACAATATCCACCCCGATATCGGTTCTGGTGCTTCTTGGCCAAGCCCGACTCCGGATGTCCTCCGGTACGTCAGCCCACCGCCAGGCTTGTTGGATCTCTGTCTCTGCAATGTTTGGCAGTGAGTAGACGAGAAGATCTTCAAAATCATCCCCTTTTTGTTTGGGCGAACTTTCGGACAGCAGTATCTGGTTACAAGCTTCACCAAAGGTTGGTCCGAATCTGTCGATCATCCGGTCACCTGGTCGTTTGGTATGAGTTCACTGAGCCCCGCTTTCAGCAAGCATGGCTTGGCAGGTTTAATGGTTCGATTTTTGCAGTCCATCCAGGGTGGTGATTGACCATCGTGAAATGAAGCGATCTATCTCAAAATACTTGGCAAGTCACTGAAATGCCGGTAATTTATTATAGCGCTTTCGGACCAAAATAGTGCTGGTTTAGGGGCAGTTTCAGGAACTGGTTTTATTCGATTGCCAGACATAAACCCCCCAGATGACAAAGGGGAGAAGCCAGGCAATATTGCCGATGACCATCGACAAATAGTAAAGGGCATAACCCACAGCACCGGGCGCAAACACCATGGTCAGGCCAAAAAGATAATCTCTCATTTCAAACCTCCTCCTGCCTGGTTCCTTCTGACTCCGAGCGCGATTGCAAGACCATTTTGTGAGCGTGCCAGGTATCGTTGTAGTGCCACATGGCCGACAACAGGTCTTCCGGGTCGCCCAGTCTCTTCCTCATCGCCAGCGGCACTGACACACTGTCCCCCCACAACGCGATGGCAAGGGTCTTTGCATAGACTCCCCTCCAGAATGCCATGGTCATAATGTTGTGAACCCGGTTCATGTTCAGCCGCTCGCCCGGGTCGGAACTGAACTCTTCCTTGTGCTCCAGCAAATAGGTCAGCGTTGCGGGTTCATCGGGTAGATAATCCACCAGCTTCCGGTATTGCCTCTCCACCGCCATGTCTTGCCAGGGGTCGTCGGCCTCAAAATCAGGATCAGGCAAATCAATGGAATGGGCGATAGCAAACCTTTTGGCCTTCTCCATCAGGGCATCGGGACTCGCCAGGGTCAGTCCATGCATGAGCGCCAGAGCCCAGGGCGCCGCTGCATCCAGCGACAGCCTGATCCCGATCACCACCACACTGATGGCCTTGCTGTACAAACCCCAATATAGACTGTTCTCCAGGAAGTCCAGCGTCGCCCCCATCGCGCTCTGGTCTTCGGGCTCATACTCTTCCAGATGGGTCCGCAGATACGTCAGCGTCGCCGGCTCGTCGTAGGCCCGGTCGTACTCCTCGACCCGCGGGCGAAACTGCCGCTCGATCATCATCGTGCGCCACACCACCTCATCCGCTGACTGACGGATCTTCCTCGCTTGCTCTTTCCTGTCCATCTTCACTGATCCCCTAAGGAGGGAGACGGTCATTTGTCATCCACCCTTGGATATGGATTTGATAACCTCCCCCACTTGCAGCAATACCACGAGCTTCCTGTTCCGTGGTTCCCGAAGAACCGTCTCCAGCGCATCTGAAAACTCCCGCCTCGGCGAACTTGGTTCTTGTGTACTCATCCGCTTCACTACTCCCGTAATCCACTGCCGCAGAACTCCTTCGTTCTGCAAATCCAAAGCTCCCTTATTCTCCCGTGTCATTTTTTCTTCTCTTTATCTCTTATATGGGGAGGTATCCTTTTGTTGTGGCCGTCCAAGGCCTCCCCCAACCAAAACACTGCCCAGCCAAAGAGGACCGCCATAACGAGGTAAAACAGAAACGTAAAGATGACTTGCAATACACTCATGGTCTCGCCTTGTATCGCTCAGCCAACACACTGAAATCTCTTGAGGCAAGCAAACTGGTATTTTCGTGAAGTTTGGTTGCCGCCGCTTTTTGGTTCTGACCGAAGTGCAGGGCCTTAGCTATCAGGCTGTCCGGGTCTTCCAGGGTCCGGTTCACCACGGCCATCTTCGGCCACGGATCCTCCGCCCTCATCCTCGCGTGCCATTCCTGCTCGCCGATCATCGCTCGCTACCTGCGTATCCTGGTCATCCAATCTCGTTTTTGAATCTGTTCCCGTGCGCTTGGTTCATTGAATTGAAAGGCTACTTGATCGAGTCGTAACACCGATCCTGAGCATAGGCGTTGTTCGTGATGAAACTGCACCCATATGCGGCACTCGCCCGGTTCTCGTCGTAGTAGTTTTGCTGGCGGATCTCGCTGCGCCGTTCAACGGCACGACGGGCACGTTCCACTTCCTCGTAGACCGGGGCGGGTTCTGGATGGTAGCCCCCGTAGGTCTGCACAGGCGGGGTCGGTTCCACGGTCATATCGTAGGCTTTGCTATCCTCAGCCTGCATGGTCAATCCTGCGATCAGGAACAAACCCCCCACGAATAGCGAGAGTGACTTCATCACTACACTCCTCCATTGATTGCAAGTTCCGGCAAGGTGCCGGGCCATTGCAAACAGTCTTTTGAGAGAAAGAACGTTCCTGCCTATTTGCCTAAGAGGGGTAATTACTCCCTCCGATACTAGACTGTTGTATTTGACAGGTAGCCCGACGCAGCGGGACCTCTCAAATGACTGTTTACGCCTCAAGTATTGAACAAAATTACAATTCTGTAAACCAAAAATCTGGTACGTTTCCCTAGCGCCCCCGACTGACAGGAGCACGTTAGGGGGCGAGAGTAGATTAAGATCTGGACTCAAGCAGTGGCAACAAGCGTCCCCGACTCGTATTCTCGGGTAGTAAACATTGATTTCGGAACAAAGCGACCCGGCATCCTGGATTCCTAAAGGAACTAGATGTTCTCAACTTCCCGGGACGCTCTCCCCACATCGACCAGAGAAATAGACGGCGCTAGTGAAGATACCTGTTGCACAAATCCCCTACCGGGGAACTTAAAGAAGGGAACGACATTGTTGGCCCCCCGGCCTCACTTCCTACAAATGGGCAACAGTTCTTACGGGATACTGATTCGACCATGCCCGTGAGCGGGTCATCTTGATTGAGCGTGTGTCCTGAATATCCTATCGTCGGGTCTTCTCGACCTTGATCGGCCAGTCCCACCCACGCTTGATGCACTGGTAGCGCAAAATGCCCAGAATCCTGTTTTCAGACATCCCGAACTCCTCACCCAGCGCCTTCCAGCTCATGCCAGTCTCACGTTTTACACGCGCAAGCAGTACCTGTGCACCACTCAGTACATGACTGGAAGGGATACCTCTCTGTCTTCTTTTGCGCACACTCGCATGATTGACTCGATTGAGATGATATCGGATGACTTTTGGCGTAACCCCTGCGCTCTCTGCAACATCCCGAATCGGGATTTTTTTGATAAAAACCTGCTTCTCCCAATCGTCAACGGGATATTGTTTGGTGCCCATGGTCACCTCAGAGTAGAACTAAGCTGAATTTTGAATTTAGACAACTTGAAATTTAGCCCGCTTTCATAAATGAGCACTCTTTGCAGCACCTTGAAATTTGTCCTTCTTAAGGAACGGTACTGCCTGAAATTAACTTGAAAAATGTCCCTCAAAAAATGCTCGCCGAGGAATTTTAGCCAAGATCGCCAGAGAATTTAAGTCTGAACAGTAGCAGGTTCTCCCTCCCCCCTCCCTACCCCCACACCCCCCTCCCTCCAAAAATCAAATACACGCGCAGAACTTAGTACCGATACATCAATCTTTCTCCATGCAATGTGCTTCTCAATCACACCCGTACCTTGAAAAATGTCCAGTGCCTTCCTCATGCACAGGCCATGCACAGTATAAATTCGAGTAATATCAATACGTAACAACATCCTTCACGCTCCACCATGGCAAATGCTATGACCTCTGGCTCGTCTGTTTCCTCAAGTCCTCCCGGGTCGGGACGTGGATACACATGCTCGCCAAACGATCCCCAAAAATGGCTGAAATCGATTTTCCCAAAAAATATACGTGAGGTTGCCCACGTGGGGACGGGGATATCCGGATCCCGTGGCTTTCGGGATTTATCCAGTCTTGCCTGCATCCACGCCTCGATGTCGGATTTCACCCACCCCCTTGTACGTCCCCCCGGAGGGGTTGCCCGGGGCAACCCTGGAGGGGGTGGTAGATCGCTGAGGATGCGCACCCGGCCTTGGATTAGGCCGGGATTGCACGGGGTGGTATGATCTGGGCGATGCGCGTTGGGGCTCGAATACCAAGCGCTTTACAACAGGGTCTCAGTTCCTGCCTTCGTCCCTGCACGTTCAACAGTAGTGCAGGAGGAGGTCATGCGTCAAGAAAAAGCTCCCGTTATTTCCGACGATCAATCTTATTCTCAATCCGTTTCAGCGATCCTTGGATCTGAGATAACTGGTCGGTTCCCAGAATTTGATATAGATCGGATGCGAGAGGAAGCCATTTCTCTCGGGAACAGTATAGTTGAAGTACATAATCATCCTCCTGGTTCTCATCTCTACAAACAAGTGACACCAGACGGTAAAGTTCTGAATCTACTTCGGGTATATGATCCTTCGGCGGAGCCACACTGTGAGCTACAACTTTTAACAGTTTGACCTTTTGATCCCCCATTCCGTTTCTCCTTGTCTTGTTGTTATTACGTCCAAATCAAGCACATGGAGGCACCCTGGGCACCTGCCTCTGCAGGAGCGCCTTGTCAGCTTCTACGCTAGGAGCCTCTCAAAGATTGTTTGCCCCTCAAGTATCCCCGACTGTTACGATTCTGTAAACCGCGCCCCGACGCGCTGGCCCCTCCCCTGCATAAAAATTCCCAAAAAATTTTTTCAAACCCCTTCCCCACCACCGCCTGAAAATCACCGCCAGGGGGCCAGATCGTCCATTCTCGCCGCTTTTCCACCCCCGCAGACCTCCCAGTAGCGCCCCGGCCCCCAAAATCGCCCAAATACGGGCCAATCCCGAGCCCTGCGCCCGGCACCCTCCCCCCGCACTCCACCGGCACAATCCGCGCAGCTCATGCGTATCCGTCCCCGTCGCTCCACTCGACCCGTCCCCCGGGATCTCGCTCCCAAAAAATGATTCCAAAAAAAATCCTCGGGAAAAAATGAGGGCGCATCCTCCCAGTTCCCAACCGACACTCGAACCGTGTGATCGAACATCTAAAAAAGTCTCAAAAAAAATAACAGAATGGAATAAGGGATCAGGACGTCTCAGAAGAAAATGATTTCAGAATTTTTTTCAGTTCGTAATCGTGGTTGCCCACGAGTGTACGGGGGCGGGGGCGGCTTGACGGGCGGGTAGCCGGCTGCCTGGCATCGAGCATTAGGCGTACTCGGCCGCCCCTGCCCCCCCGGATCCAGGCGCTGGCCGCCGAGCTGTGGATGTCACATAGTGCGTCTTTGCCGACATCCTGCCATGAGCCATGTGTCCCATATCATCTATTTGCCGACATCCTGCCATGACTCGACCTCATGCACAGCCCATGCACACCTAAAACCCCTGCAATTCCCGAGCCTTGGGCAAAGAAAAACGGCCTGAAATTCAGGTACTCATTCCCCTGCACCATGTCGCCGAGCTGTGACTTGTCGCCACGGCTACAAAGCTGCAAACCCAAGCGCACGGAATCCTGAAATGTCCCTGTGCCAAGTTTGCCCTTACATGCGCTGAAATATCGAAGTGCCAAGCTAGGGCAATTTTCTCGCGCATTCGGGATTTTCTGACCGAATCCGTGAAATCCCGAAAAATCGGCCTCCATATTTGCCCGCATTTGGACGATCTCGGTATGGGGCGGTACTACGGTACCCCTGGAATTGGGCATTCTGCCCTGCGCCAGAATGCCAGGCCATGTCCAAGGATGGGCATCACAAGACTGCGAATTGCCCCATTCTCCAGATCGCGAAACAGGCGGGATGTTGTGCGCCAAAATCACGGACTCGGGATACTGGGCAAACGCAAAGGGCAGACGATCAGCAGGACAGTTTTTTGAAAAACCGCACAGCATAACGAAACTTTACCAATAGGACAAATTGTCCTATACTGTAGCCATCTACCACGGGCATCTGCCCACTTGAATGAGCAAGGAGAAACTCATATGAAAAAACTCTCAAGCATGACAAGCAAGCAAAAGGACGAGACCGTCCAGCTTGCCATCAAGATTCTCTCTTACCGACATCGCGCAGGCCAAACCCTTGGCAGTCCCGATGAAACCCGCAACTACCTTTGCCTTCGGATGGCCGAATACCGCAATGAAGTGTTTGGCGCACTGTACCTAGACAACCTTTGCCGCATCATCGCGATCAAGGAGCTTTTCCAAGGCACAGTCAACTCGGCATCCGTGCATCCCCGTGTCGTGGTGCAAGAGGCCATGGAAGCGAATGCGGCAGCCGTCGTGTTCTTCCATAACCATCCTTCGGGAGTCGCCGAACCATCCCGAGCCGATGAAATGATTACCCGCAGACTCAAGGAAGCCTTGGCATTGGTCGATGTTCGAGTACTCGACCATTTTGTCGTGAGTGCGGGCGAGTCCGTTTCATTCGCGGAACGGGGATTGCTGTAGGGACGATTGAGAGAAGGGCACAGGGACGTGCCCGTTTTGGTATCGCAGGGTGTGTGCCCTGCTTGAAAAAGCAAAAGCAGAAATACCAAACCAAAGGAGACAGGCAACATGACCACAATCGAACACATCAACCGACATGCCCGATTCGGCATCGACGAGCACGGGGTTCACTACTGCGTACTCCCGTGTGGCGCAGGTGCGCTTGAAGGCTTCGGCAATTCCCGCGACGAGGCTGCCGCCTATGTCGCCGAACAGTACGAGCACGAGCACGAAACGGAACAGGAGAACATCGCAGGTCTGTTCAAGACTGTCCGTGAAGGCATCGAACCCGTAGAAGCCAACGATACCCAAATCGTGGCCTTTCTTGTCGTCTGCACCAATGCCCTAGCGAAACGCGAAGGAAAAACCCTGCTTGATCTTTGGGCAGACGTGTACAGGGCAGCCGAGGCGGTCGGCGCGAACCGCTAGCAGTCCATCCCCAAAGGGCATTCGCAAGAGTGCCCTTTCGGGTGCCCACTGCACCACAAGACGAACCAAACCCAAAGGAGCAAGACAACATGGCAAAACTGACATTCGACTATGCCGAAGCCAAGGCGCTGTACGAACACGCCAAGGCTGCCCCCGAACATCGCCCTAGCTATGACGAGCAATACGCGGCGGTGGGCGACAAGTGCTTTGACATGGAATACGACGAGATCGTGAAGGTCATCAAGGAGAAGGGACTTCTCAAGCCCGCGCTCCATCTCGCCAAGGATCAGGGCATCTACCTGATGTCCAATGGCGTCCCCAACATGACGATGACGGAAAAGGCACCGAACGGGAAAGAGGTGGAAACGGGCAAGGTCATTTACGCACGAGGCTACGATCCGACCAAACGCGACCGTGGCGAAGTCTTTGACAAGGCGCAGAAGGTCAGCGGGGATGACTTCGTGCAACTGATCGACCACGACATCTGCGAAAAGCTGTTCAGGCATCCCCCCGAGATTGCCAAGGCACTGCACATTCACTTCGGCAAGACCAAGATTTCATTCTCCATCACGGCACGGAGGACGCACTAGGAGATTGTTGCCGAGGGCACAGGGACGTGCCCCTGCTGTCTGCGGGTGTGTGCCCGTACTGATGTAGGCGAAAGCCAGAAACAGCAACCAAAACCAAAGGAGAACACCATGCTAGGAGTTCAACAAGTCGAGACCGAACCCGATTGCGGGGCGGTCATCTCCGTCTACACGCGCGCACAGGCCATCGAGGACGGTGTGCTGGTGGACGTGTCCGAGGTCGCACGGGAAGCCGGATTCAAGGTGCCTGTGGCCGTTACGAATGCAGTCTGGGAGGACTGCTGCGAATGGGACGAGCGCGATGCCAAGCGCCACTATCAGGACGTTTCCGGGCGCCTCTGGGACGTGGTGAGCCTGGCATTCTGGGCGATCCGCAGAATGCCCGAAAGTGCGGGTTCCGAACCCCTGTTTTACAGGATCTCCCGAATCCCGAGGGTGGGCTGCGGGCGCAAGCGCAACGTCATCCTGAAGCTGGTGTCTGGTCCCGGGGACAACGGGGAGCACGTCATCACGATCATGCAACCGCACGAGGACTGACCGAGCACGGGGCACAGGGACGTGCCCGCCTTGGCAGGGTGTCGCGGGATGTGTGTCCCGCCATTGACGAGTCCAAAAGGACGAAACACCAAACAAAGGAGACAGGCAGCATGACAACGAAAACCGTCAAGGTCACGCAAGAGCACATCGACGCGAGCAGTGCGCTTGCCGACATCTCGCCCATTGAGAGGGCGATAGAAGAGGGATGGGACGACGTGAAAGAGGCATGGGCGGACAAGGACTACACCACGCTCAATGTCGAATACGAGGATGGCTCCACGGAGTCATTCAGGTACACGGACGAAATGCAGACTTATGTGGGCGGGTGGCTTGTGAAGGACAACGCCACGCCAAGGGAGTTCGCGCTGGAACACGTCAAGTTTGGACAACGACAGCAATAGTTTGTTGCCAAGGGCACAGGGACGTGCCCGCTGTCGTGCGGTGAGTGCCGTGCCTGATGATTCCGAAAGGATGAAACAGCGACCAAAACCAAAGGAGACAATGATATGAGAGTAGATACAACCCGATTTGAGGGCGGGTGCCGCATGGTGTTCTCACCCGCGCGAAATGCCCAGCCCACCACCCTTCCCCAAGACTCCCCATGGGGCGAAGTCCAGACCGCCACGGTACTCGCTACGGGCATCGTGTTCGTGGACACGGCGGGGCATGGCGGCATCAAGCTGTCCCCCGAGCGCATCGCGCAGATGCCCGAGGGTGCCCGCAAGCGATCTGGATGGTACGAGGAGGATTGCGAATCCCTTTGGCCTTTCCATCGTTTTTGGGACGAGCTGGATCACGCCAAGTTTTGGGGCAACGACCCTGAAAAAATCGAAAAGGCGCGCAAGGCGGTGGAGGCTGGAATCGCCCGCTACGAGAACGACTTTTCCAGGGTTCGCATGAACACATGAAGGAAAGCACAAAACACGCGCTGATCCTGTACGGGGGCATCGTGTTTGCCATCGGCATCCACCTTGTCCCCATTCTGCTGATCTGGCTATTCACGGGCGAATTGCCGCCCATTTTTCAACCCAAAGGAGAGTAAGCATGAATATCAAGACGACCCCATTCGAAGGCGGGTTCCAGATGGTGATTTCACCGGATCGACCCAAGCCTGAACCGAAGCCCGAGACCATCTACGAGGAACACGGCTACAAGGATCGCCAAGACTACTTGGAGTGCCTGGCCGATGACCACGGCGTGGACTTCGCGACCGTCTCGGCACTGGCCGACATATTGGGCAGGAACGAGGACTTTGACGGACTCGTGACCGAGCTACAGGACAACTTCTAGAGACGCACCATTCATGCCCGTGCGTGTCGCGGGCATGGATGGCCAGTTTCAGGCCTAAACGAGAACAGGAGAAATGACATGAAAGAGAAAGAGAAAGACGTACTACACCGAGGCACGATGATCGTCCTGCAGCACGAGATCTCATTCAAGTGCGACATGCCCAAGGCTCATGCCGAGGTCGTGGATCACACGGAGGGCATTGAGGCGCTGGAACGGTCGATCCATGACGAGGTACAGGAGAAGGTGCTGGATAAGGAGGTCGGCGGCTCGTTTGACTACGTACACACCAACGCGGGAGGCACCGTGACGGTGCCCGTGACGTGGGACGTGGTACACGACCCGTTCCAGCTTGGCGTGGAGGTCGTGCTGCGCGAGTTCACGAAAAAGGCGGACGAGGTGCTGGATCACAAGGATGTCGCCCAGTACATGGTGATTCCCATCGAGGACGTACAGCGCTACCGCGACGCCATAGATACCGCACGGGACGTGCTGTTCAGTTAGCCGAGGCCATCCCCTTAGCCGCCTCGATCGAGGCGGCTAACGGGTTCCCCCTTGGAACCGCCAGCCACCCCAACAAAGGAGAACAGAAAACATGACTGAGAAAGACTATGTACACATGGGCACGATGACGATCCTGCTGCACGAGGTCTCGTTCCGGTGCCGCATCAAGGAGGCGGATCGGCACAGGGCGCACGTGGTCGATCATGCCAAGGGCCGTCAGGCCTTGGAGAAGATGATTTATGCCGATGCCGAGGAAGCCATTACCAACGGTTCGGACTGCGGAGCGTTCGCCTACGAATATCGGGACAGCGTGCATCTGGACAGCGTGAGCGTGGAATGCGCATGGGAAATCGCCCTGCTGGAAACTCCGGGCGAGGGCGCGATGACGATCCGGGTCACGGACAACCGGGGCAGGACCGTCGATCTGATTCACCTGCGAAGTGCGGAGACGGTGCGCGTATTCCTGTCCCTGATCACCCAGGGCGGTGCGGCGTCCGTGGACAAGGTGCTGAACGAGGCACGGGAGGCACTCGGGCACCTGGTCGCCGCAGGCAATCACCTGATCGCGCAGGCCAGGAAGGGCGAAGGCTAGAGGCCATCCCGCATGGGGATTCGCACGAGTCCCCATGCGGGTGAAATCTCGAATCGAGACCACGAACCCAAAAGGAGACGAGACCATGAGAATTGAGATTCAAGGCAAGCACGGGGCGAAGCCCGTGGAAAACGAGCTGGTGGCCGATTACCCGTACTCGGGCATCGGCATCCCCGACGATGGCCGCCACGTCATCAGCATCTGCGGCATCAAGGACGATACGACCGAAGGGCAGTACAACGTCAAGCTGCACCGCGACGAGGTGGAGAAGATCATCACCCTGTTCAACATGCAGGGATGAGGCCCGTCAGATTCACAACCAAAGGAGAAACAACATGAGCAAACACGCATTCCCGCCCGCCCTGCTGCCCTTGCTGGCACGGTACGCGGTCAATCCCAAAAACGAGACCTATGCCCTGCGAGGCGTGTGCATCGAGGCCAGTGACGAGTATGTCAATCTGGTGGGCACGGACCGGCACCGCCTGACCGTGGTGCGGTGCACGAGCCATCCCGACCGGGTCGAGGGCATCGGCGATTCCTGGAATGCCACGCTGCGGCAAAGCCGCAACGATGACTATCAGGAAATCATCGTCTCGATGGACGACATCAAGCGCATTAGCCCGACCGACAAGGCGGGCAAGACTCGGGCGGAGTTCGAGTTCAAGGCGCCCATGCTCGCCACGCTCGCAGGCCGCGAGTTCCATGGCCTGCCCACCGCGTTTCCCGGATGGCGGCGCATCTTCATCAATCACGAGGACGCCAAGGATGCCCGCAAGGAGATCCACGCGCCACTGATCGGCATGGATGCAAGATACCTTGCCGATGCCGCGACCGTGGCCGAGAAGGTGATCCGGGTGGCGATGGGCGCGCGCAAGTTCGCCAAGCATGTGCGACTGACCGTGACGGGTACGGAAGAGCCCGTGTGCATCGAACACTGGGGCGCCTGGCGCAGACTGGAGGACGGCAGCGACGGCTTTGGCCTGTCGGTGCGCACCCTGGTCATGCCGCAGCGCCTGCGCAACGTCCCTACCAATGTGAAGGAAGCGGCCTGAAAACCATGAAAAACCCGGGATCCCGCAGAATCCGGCCTCCAGAGAGGCGTTTTCCGCGGTTTTCCCGGGTCAGGATGACCCTACCTACCTTACGAACAATCAATGACTTAGGAGAAAATGACATGACAGACGCAAGCGACATCACAGAGCGAGGACAGGCCATTGACTGGGTGGAGAGCACGCTAGAGAGCAATGCCCACTACGAGCACGCAAGCCCGTTCCTGCACGACTTTGTAGAGAAGGTCGTCAAGGGCATCCAGAAGCCCGAGGACGACGCCAACACCCTGCAGCAAATCTTCGAAAAGCTGGACGATCCGGCAGTCAGTGCCGAGGAGATCGCGTTGGGGGGCGATCTGGCATTGTTGATGGAAGCGCTGGATAACGACGGCATGAACCAGATCATCAACGAAGCCCTGACCCTTGGCGTGGAGACCTATCGTACCTATCAGAAGGGCGCATAGGCGGATGCGGATATGCCCATTCTTGCGAGTGGGCATTCCGGATCGGCACGAGCCATCCACAACAAGAAAGGAGAATGAACATGAGACGATTCAGAGTCACGCGCAAACGTACCATCCTGCTGCATTGCCATGCAGGGGACGACGTTACGTTTTTGAACGCTGAAACCCCAGCTCGGGCGATTTGGCGCGTCATCAAGAGGGACAGGGAGATCTGGAATCCCCGTGAACAGAAGCATTCCGATTACAGGGTGAGGGAGATCCCGCCGATACACGGAAACATGGATTTGGGTGATGGCCTTTGGTACCTGCTGCCTGTCACACCCAAACGACGGGAGGCCGCATGAACGACATCGACGCACGGATCACGACCAGCAACACGCGCTGCCGCATCGAACCCGTATCCGATACCGCAAGGGACTGGATGGAGCACAACGTGTTCCATCAGACCTGCGGGGAGCTGCGTGCACCGTATCTGTTCGGCCCGGTGCAGGGCAAGCGCATTCACGACGACATGCTGAAAGCCGGCATGACGTTACATCTTGTACAGGTGAGCTACCAGTACTGAAGGCACACCCAAATTCACACATTCCAGGAGAAGTAAAGATGACCTATGAATTCAACGAGGACCAGCTCGCCTGGCTGGAAGCGCTGGAGTCTGGCGAGCACGAGCAAGGCTACAACGGCCTGAAACGACGCATCATGGATGGCGATGGCAACGGGCGCACCTGCTTTTGCTGCCTTGGCCTCGCGTGCCATGTGCTCGATCCCGATGGCTTTTCGGACTTCGGCAGGCCTGCCGCGATACTGGAGGATGGCAGCGAGTCCGAACTCTACGCATACCACGGGGGCGAGGGCTTTCTGGACGCATCCATGACCGACCGCCTGAAGCTGAACGGACCCTCCGGGGATGCGCTGGACGAGCACAGCGAAAGCTTGGTTGGATCTGACCTGATCCAGCTAAACGACCACGGCACGCACAGCTTCGCGGACATCGCTCGCGAGCTGCGCGAGAACCCCGAGCGATATTTCAGGGACGCACGCTGAAACCATGAATTTCCCGAGATCTGCCAAAAATCGGCCTCCGTATTTGCGCTGTATTGGACGATCTCGGGTTCGGATGGGCAGACCTACCTACCTACAAACAATCAATGACTCAGAGGTAAACGACTATGAAGATGATCGACAAGAACCGCAAGGCCATCAATGGCATTTTCCAGAAGGTATCCGAAACCCCTGCCAGCAAGGACTATTACGAGGAAATCAAGTCCAAGCTGGATGGCGGGCAAGTCCGCTACACCTATGGCGACATCGACGATGGAGAAAACCATTTTCACTGGAAGGTGCAGCTATGGTCTACGAACGACGAACCCGAGAAGGCGGTCCATTTGACCAAGGTGCAGTACAGCGGCGAGGTCGGGGACGGACATCTTTGCTGGGAGATCGACGGAAGCTAGGGGATGGGGCACACGGACGTGCCCCCGCTGTCTGCGGGTGTGTTACCCGTATTGATGAAGCCGAAAGGCAGAAACAGCAAACCAAAGGAGACGAAACCATGAAGAAAAATGAATCGGTAAACATTGATCTGGTGAAATTCCAGAAGGCGATGAATTTCGCCGCCAAAAAGGACGTGCGCTACTACCTGCTCGGCGTGTGCATCCAGCCCTGCCCGCTAGGCGGGACGATGATCGTGGGCACGGACGGGCATGTGCTCGGCGTTTTCCACGACCCGCAAGGGAAGTGTGATTCGGAAGTGATCCTGAGCCTGAAAAACAAGCGCGATATTGCCCAGTTCATCAAGGACGGGGCCGTGCGGGCAGTCATCACGCGCAACGAGGACGACGTGGTGGAGTTCAGACTGTACAACGAGGCTCAGTGCAAGGGTGACTGCCAGCACGCCATGCAAAAGGCGCGGTATCCCGTGAACAAGGCCATCATCGAGGCGCGTTATCCGGGATGGGAGCGCCTGATGCCCGCCGAGCTGCCCAAGACCGAGAAGCCGTTGGTGGACGGGGTGCGGGTGCAGAACCTTGAGCGGTTCGCATTCAGTCGAAAGGTGGACAAGAGCCATGCCGGCATCCGCCTCTACCCCACGGGCAAGGAGAAGGTCGTGGTCGTGTTCATTCACAAGGAACCCGATTTCATCGGCCTGATCATGCCCACGCGCTACGATCAGAAGGACCAGGACTCGTGGTGGCTCAAGCTCGCCAGGCAGCGCAAGGAGGCATTGAAGAAAGCGGCGTAAGGCGAAGGGAGGGGGCAAGGATGCCCTCTCCCGCTGTCTGCGGGTGTGTTACCCGTATTGATGAAGCCGAAAGGCAGAAACAGCAACCAAAGGAGAACGACATGAATGACAAGACCCAAGACAAATACTTCGACCTGCAAACGACCGGCGTGGGCGATCTGGTCCGCGTACAGGAGCCAAAGCCCGAGGCGGGCGGTTCATCCCTGCTCACGGTGACCATCGCCGCCCTTCGCGGGCGCACGGGCCAGATCGAGTACACCTACTTCGAGTGCGACGTGGTGGGCAGCAAGGCCCAGGCCATGGTGCGTGAGCTGCAATCGGCGGTCGAGGGCGGGCTCAAGGTGCTGGTCGGGTTCACGATCAGCAACCTGCACCTGGAACTCGGCACCTACCAGGGCGGCGAGCGCGACGGCCAGGTCAAGGCGCGACTGAAAGGCCGCCTGCTTCGCATCTCGTATGCCAAGGTGGACGGGCAGCCGTTCGTCATCGGCCAGGCTGCGCAGTGAGCGATCACGCGACCAGTGCGCTGGAAAACCCGGAGGGCGGCACCCGTGGCGGTGCCGCCCTGCGGGCAGCGGGGATCTGCGCGAAAACAGGGAAATCGGGCGAATTGGGCAAAAACCGGCCTGCGAGGATCGCCTGTAAGCGACGATCTCGAGTCCCGATGACCCGTAGTACCTTGGAAATCCGTACAAAATTTGAACAAGGTGGCATGCAGCTTTTACATGAACAGGGAAGTATGATACTTGACGACCCTTGCCGTTTGTTTCTGCACAGACCTGTTGCAGGAAGTTTGGGGCAGACAGGGCGAAAGCGATTGAATCCTGCAACACGAGACGCAACGATCCGGAATACCTATGCCATCCACATCACATGACAAGCCCTTGACCCCGGAAGAGCTCAAGCAAATCAGGAAACGCGCGGGGTTGACCCTATCGCAGCTTGCCCGCCGGTTCGGCCTGTCCGACTCGTCTGGAAAGCGCACCATTCGCCGTTATGAGGCGGGAGAAAGAGTTCCGCCCGATGCTATCCTGGAACAGTATCACAAGCTGCGTAATGGGAAATTGTGAGTACGCAGACGATCAGGACTGCTCGGAATCCGCATGAAATCAAAATCAGACACTGAATCCCTGACACCGGAGGAACTGCGCCGGATCAGGCTGGATGCACGATTAACGCAAGCGGCACTTGCCAGCCGGTTCGGCCTCTCGGATGGTCGCATCATCCGCCGCTATGAAGCGGGCCCCAAACCTCCGCCCGGGCCGATCCTGAAGCTGTACCATCTGCTGCGGACAGGGAAATTGTGAAAGCCTGCCGGATGCCGGTTCTGTCGCAGTACGCAGACGTGCATGCACCGGCCTGAAATCAAGACCCTGCTTCTTCTTTTTACATCCCGTTTCTGTGCCCCCTGAGCATGGATAAACCTGCATGCCTGGTCACTCACAACTTGTGATCAAGGCTTCTCCAGGAATTTGAACACGCCGTATCCCCTTCGGTCGTTACGCGGATCCACCACAAAGCCGATGGGAATGATCTGCAAACCCGGCCACTGGGTGTAGTCGGCAAACTCCAGGGGTGCGACCAGAAAGAGCCCTACCGAAAATTCGTCGCCCTGCCCGACCGGATCGCTTGCCTGAAAACGGCAGGTGTAGCCCCAGGTGAATCGGGAATACGGTGACGAAAACCGATGGGGCACCCACTGGGTGATCTCCATTCTCTTTTTCACGCTTGCGGAATGTTCCTGATAGTCGAGGGCGTGCTTGCTGGCATAGGTCCGGGCAAACTTCTCGCAATACTCGGTCACGGTCACGCCACCCGCAGCCTGCAGAATCCCGCCGCCGTCCTCCAGTGAGGCGGGCGCATCCCTCGCACCCGCAGGCAAGCCCGAGGGTCCAGCCAGAACCAGGACGCAAAGCAAAACATGGAATTTGGTTTTCATGGAACTTCAGACCCCGTCATGATAAATCACGCAATAAGTGTTGGAGGTCAGTCCGTCAAGAGTACAGTAACCCTCTCTGGTTCGTCGAGGGATTGCTGTAGCACCGTTTTCAACTGGCGTACCACCTTCGGGTCGAGGTCCGTTCCTTAGGTCGTGGATCTGAAGATAATCTATTTGATCAGCTTCAACCGCTTCAAGTCCCTCTCAGACCAACCGATCTTTTCCAGCAAGGCTTTCAGGAGGGAAGGCTGAAAGGTCTTTTTGGGGTGCCAGTGAATCGTGATGATTTTTCCGTCCCGAGACCGGTAAGGATGAACGGCACCCTTGCACTCGCCCCGAACCCAGCCGTCCGCTTTCAGTGCCTTGACCAGACGTTCTACATGAATGCCCTTGATCTGGGCCCAGGTGTTTTTGCTGTACCTCACGCTGCGGCAATCGACAGCTCGCGGATATGCGGTTGGGGCTCCGGTTTGTGCTGCATGATTTCCTGAATCCTTGCATTGTCCATGCAGCCAAGAGGGATCGGGTCGCCGTGGGTCAACAGGGTGCGCAGATAGGCCTCAATGGCATCGAGGCAGTTGTTCACGGCCTGTTCTTCCGTATTGCCATCAATGTGCACACCGTCGAGTTCAGGACAGTATGCGTAATATGCCTTCCCGTCCGGCTCGACAAAAATCCTGACCTGCAGCTTGATCTCCTTGTGACGCATTGACTAACTCCAAATGTGTATTTTCTTTTCAAACATGATAAATCACGAAAGTTGCAAACTCCATATGCAAGTCCTAGTGCACTCCATGCCGCAAAGTGCAACATCTATGCGGATGACAGGATTTACGGTGCCATCCCGTAGCGGGTCTGCACAGACCCCGGAGGCCGCCTTGCGGACATCCGGGAGCCGAAGCCTTGCATGACAGTGCGGGCATGTACGGATATCATGGTCTCCCTACATCACATTCGGGAAACACCGGCGATATTCCAGCAGCAGATTTTTTGGAACCGCGCCGGGTGTGCCGCATCGTGCTTGGGACAAGATCTCGGAAAAGACATGCCCCGGCCCGTTGCTGGATTTATTGTGAAAGCTGAAGGAAAACCAAGGATATGCTGATACTGAAAAGAAAAGCCGGAGAACAATTGAGAATCGGGGATGACATCGTCGTGCAAATTATAAGCGTACACGGCAATCAAACCCGTGTCGGGATTGCCGCACCGAGGGACCTGGCCGTGCACCGCGAGGAAGTCTACAACAGGATTCAGCGGGGGCAAAAATAGGGGAATTACATACCTAAGCTGACAAAAGTTTGGCATCTAGCCATACGGTTTTCCCAGTTCCCACGTCGGCACATAATCTTCCGATATGGGGCCGCCAGCACATTCTACCCGCAGAATCTTGTAAGCCAGGCTGCGTTCTTCCGTAGACATGTGCCTCACTGCATCTTCGATGGCCCGTGCCTCGGTATTGTATCTGGCTTGCAGCTCGCCATGAAGGCCCAGGGCGGCCCTGTTGACATCTTCCCCAACTGCACCCAGATCTTCCGCGATCTGAGACAGGCAGGGCATCCATACCCATGAGAAAAACTCCCCCCGGTAATCAGGTTCGGAAAAAGACAGGGTCGGCCACAGTAGAAAAACCAGGAGAACAGTACGCATACAGTATAGGTGTGTAATTCCCAAAAACAGGGGGCTTATGAACAGGTCGGCCCGCTTGCGCTGCCGCCCCATCTTCACCTCGACTTCGATGCCCATGTCCGACTTCGGGTAGCGTATTCCTCGACCAGGCTGCGTGCCCAACGCTGCCGGACATTCTCTTCCGGCGTGTCGTTGCGAAGCTCGCCCGTGATGAATCAGCGGAGCTTACCAAGCGGGATGAGATAGGCGATGTTGTCTGCGACCATTGTTCCTCGCCCCCTCGTAGATGTAGCTGCGCGGCGGGAGATGCGGGCTGCTCGCCCGCGTCTCCCTCCGGCTACTTCACCACGTCAGATGGCCGCCCTTGCAGCTCATCCTCTCGACCTCTGCGATGGAACCGTAGGCTTCGCTCCAGTTCCACTTTCGCCGCGGGTCGTCGTAGTACATGGCCACGCCGTTCACAAGCCTCATGCTCCCCGGCGAGGAACTCGGCCAGGACGTCTCCGGACACTCCGCCTGGATGATGCAATGGAACTGGTTGTAGTTCACCCATTTGCTCCGGTCGTATTCGTAGTCGTCCGGGTTGTCGTCGTTCTCATACACGACGCGCACCACCTTCCAGGGCTGGCCGTGCGGGGGCGGGCGGAGGTCCGTGACCTTCGTGTTGTGGCTGCGCGCGATCTTCATGGCATTCTCGCAAAGGCCCTTTGCCCAGGCTTCATCGTACAAGGCCTGTACCCCCCCCCCCCCCGAGCGTGGTCAGGGCCAGCAGTGCGGCGCAAGCCGCCGTCGTAACGTTTGCAGTAAGCTTAGTCATCGTTTCACCCCCTCGTGTCAACGTGTGGTCGAGCCCCCCGCCCGCCGGCGGTCCGTCCAAATCACAACATCGCTTCCGGCGGTCTACTGCACGGCCTGTAGACGTGCGTGGGACACCACTCTATGGTTAGAGTAGTATAGTACCACTGTAAAGAGAGTTGAGGGGGGGTGCATTCATGCACAGATCCCCCGCAACATAAATCAACACTCCGGAATCCAGAATATTCGATCAGATAAACGAGGTAGGTATCATGCACAGATCATTTCTTACCATCCTGCTGTTTGTTCTCGCGGTCCTGGCTGCGAATCCGGCCATGTCAGGGAGTCCGGCACCTCCCTCGGCAACCCCTGCCAGTTGCAAGGCGGAATGGGGCAATTCACCGGCAAGCCAGACCTGCAGGCTGCTGAACCATTGGGTCGAGAACAACCAGTGCAATTTCTACGCCTCCTGTGAATACCGGATCAGCACAGGCAGTGACAGCAAGCGGACCACTATCAACAATGTCGGGGTGGGAAGTGTCAGTGGCCTGTCCAACTGCTCGGGGAACCTGACCCAAGGGAGTTGCTGACCCTCCCGTCCGTCGGCCTTGAACCCGGGATCAGGTATAGCGGGCTAAGTGCTGATGGCGAACGGGATGCGCATCCGCGGCGTGCGGCTTGTCTGTGATGCCGACTCCAGGGGATGGCGTCTGGTTGCAGCGGGGGGTTTGGGAGCTTTGGCGGCGGCAGCCATGCCGCCGGTCTACGCCGTACCGCTGCTGGTGGTCTCCTTCGCGGGACTCGTCTGGCTGATTCACGCCTCGGCCTCGCCGTGGCGTGCCGCGGTCCTTGGCTGGGGCTTCGGGATGGCCCATTTCATCGTCAGCATCTACTGGATTGCCCCGGTGCTGCTGCGGTTTTCGGGATCCTCGTACAAGGCGGTCGTCGGGCTGCTTGGCCTCTCGGCGTACCTCGCCCTGTTTCCGGCACTGGCCGCCTTTGCCGCACGGCTGGGGTCGCTGACTGTTGCAGGCCGCGTGCTCGCGGTGACCATCGCCTGGAGTGCGGCGGAATGGCTGCGCGGCTATGTGTTCGGCGGCTACCCGATCAATCCCATGGGCATGGTCTGGATGCCCTCGCTCGCCATGATCCAGTTCACCTCGCTGGCAGGGGTCTACGGACTGGGCTTTGTGACCGTGCTCGCCGCCGCTGCCCCGGCCACCCTGTTTCCATGGAGGGGTCGCTCCTTGGATATACCGGCTTGGGCACTGCCTGTCTCGGCGGTTGCCCTGCTGGCGGTCATCTGGGCGGGCGGCATGGTGCGCCTGACCCTCGCACCCGATTCACCGCCGACCGGCCTCAGTCTGCGCCTTGTGCAGACCGGGATGCAGCAGCGTACCGAGTGGCCCGACGAGCGACGCATGGGTGTGGTGGAGGAGCACCTGCGCCTCTCATCCCAGCCGGGCTTTGAGGATACAGATCTGGTGATCTGGCCGGAGACGGCCGTGAACTTCTACCTGGAGGAGGATGCGTCGCTTCGTGCGCGAGTCGCCCGGGCCGCACCCCCGAAAGGTTATCTCCTGACGGGGGCGTTGCGCCGCACCGAGGAGGAAGGGCGCATAAAAGCCATCTGGAACAGCTTTCATGCGCTCACGCCGGAAGGTGATATTGTGGCCACCTACGACAAGCACCACCTGGTGCCGTTCGGGGAATTCATGCCCCTGCACGAGCTGCATCCCTTCCGGGTGCTCCCCTATGAAGCGATGTTCTATTCCGCTGGTCCAGGGCCGCGCACCCTGCAACTGCCGGAGGTGCCCCCGTTCAGCCCGATGATCTGCTACGAGGCGATCTTCCCCGGCAAGGTGGTCGCGGGCGGTGCGCGCCCGCAGTGGCTGCTCAACATCTCCAACGATGCCTGGTTCAAGGGGACGAGTGGGACCGAGCAGCACCTGGAAGCGTCGCGCATGCGCGCGGTCGAGGAGGGCCTGCCGCTGGTGCGTGCCACGAACACAGGCATCACCGCCATCATCGACGCATGGGGGCGAACCCGTCAGCAGCTCGATTACGGCGAGGCGGGCGTACTCGATGCCCGCCTGCCGGCTGCACCGGGTGCACCGACACTGCAGGCGAGATGGGGCGACTGGACGCTCGTCATCTTGCTGCTTTTCGCTGCCATGGCCCTGCCCGCACTGGGCCGGGCGGCACACCGGCATTGAACAGGCCGCAAGGCGGTGACATTGCTCCCGTGCTCCACAGACCCTGATTGATGTATGATTCCATGCAGAGGTTCACCTGTGTTTCTGGTGCGCCAAACCGAGGAGGAAAAGTGAAATGACTTCAAGAACCCTGATATCGGCCATCGTTTTCCTGGCCGTCGCACTGGCTGCGACCCCCGCCCTGTCCGGGGGCACCCCCTCACCGCCGCAAAAGACCGTGGTCGAGGAGTGCACTGAAAACTGGAACAAGAGCTCCGCGTCCAGGAGTTGCCAGAACGCTTCACTCATTAAAGTGCTGAACTACCGATGCCGGGTCACGGCGGATTGCCAGAACAGCGGCGGGGGCACAACCAGGACATGGAAGGTGGTCGAGCGCTACGATGCCGACCGGCTGGTCAACTGCAACGGCCATCTCAGGCGCGACAATTGCTGACGTAGCGGGAGGCAGCGCGAAGGGGCCGGTCGAACTCCGGCCTGTCCTGCCTGCCTTTTGCCCGCGACACGCATGCCGGATCCGTCCCCGGACGGGTCCGGGAGCGACGTGCTGATGGTCAGCGCATCGTCGGGTCAGGTTCCTTGCAGAGCCGTGATGGGGTCGAGCCGAGCGGCCTGCCAGGCGGGGTAAAAGCCGAAGAACACCCCGGCGGCACTGGCCACGCTCACGCCGAGCACCATGGCCCCGGCCGAGATCTGGAACGTCCAGTCCGTGAACTGGCAGATCGTCCAGGTCGTGCCGATGCCCGCCACGACCCCGGCGAGCCCGCCCGCCAGCGAAAGCATCAGCGATTCGATCAGAAACTGCGTCTGGATGTCCGCACGTCGGGCTCCGAGTGCACGCCGGATGCCGATCTCCTGGCGGCGCTCCGACACCGACACCAGCATGACGTTCATGATCCCGATGCCCCCCACCAGCAGCGAGATCGCCCCGACCGAGCCGAGCATGAGCGCGAACAGCCGCATCTGCTTGTGCATCTGCTCGATCAGTTCCTCGGCACTTTGCACGCGGACTTCAAGGTCGGGTGCCTTGCGCCGGAAGTATTCGCTGACCTCCCTCGCCGCCGCGACATGATGGACATTCGGGCTCATGCGCGCCGTGACGTTGCTGATTCCGGGATTGCTGAACACCCGTTGCGCCGTTGAGATGGGGATGATGATCGACTGGTTCGCATCGAAGCGGCGTCGGCCCTGCGGGGTGTGCCGCAACACCCCGACGACGGTATAGACCCCGCCGCCCGCCTTTACGGTTTCACCGACGATACGCTCGGCACCGGTCTCGCGCATGTCCGCAGCGACCCCGGCGCCGAGTACGCAGAAATAGCGGCGGTGGTCGAGGTCCGAGAGGCCCCGGCCTTCCTCGATTCTGAGCTTGTTGAGATCCGCGAGCGAGGCGGTCGCGCCGATGAAGGTGATGTCCCTGATCGACCTTCCCGCGAACGTCGCCTCGCCGTAGGTGGTGATGTAGGGGGCGGCTGCGGCGATGACAGGCAGCGACGTGAGCCCGAGGGCACCCTCCGGGGTGATGGTGACCTGACCCGGCACGGGGTCGCTGTGCCGGAGGTAGATGTTCAGAATGTCCGTGCCCAGTTCACGAAAGTGCTTCAGGGCTTCATCGCGAACGATCATGCCGACCGAGATCATGGCGATCACCGAACCGATGCCGATGGCGATCCCCAGCAGGGCGAGCAGGCTGCGCTGGCGGGTGGCGGCCAGGCTGGTGGCCGCTTCCTTGAGATTGGCCTTGAGGAGCGTCGGCGTCAATTGGCTGCCTCGCGACTGTGCCCCGGTTTCGCCGCTTGTGCTGCCTCGCTCAGCATGCCACTACGCATCCGAAGGCGTCTCGTGCACTGGCGTGCGACCTTGTGGTCATGGGTAATGATAATGGCGGTGAGCCGGTGCTCGGCGTTCAATTCTGCAAGCAGGCTCATGATCTCGTCGCTGGTCCGGGCATCGAGGGCTCCGGTGGGCTCGTCAGCGAGCAGGATGTCCGGGGTTCCGATCAGGGCTCGTGCGATGGCGACGCGCTGTCGCTGGCCGCCGGAAAGCTCATTGGGGCGGTGGTCCAGCCGGTCTCCAAGCCCCACCAGTTCCAGCATTTCACGGGCACGGGACAGCATGATTGGGGCGGTCTCGCCCCGGTAGATCAGGGGCGTGGCGACGTTCTCCTGCGCCGTCAGGCGCGAGAGCAGGTTGAACGACTGGAAGATGAAGCCGATGCTCTGGTTGCGCAGCGCAGACAGTTCGGCATCGCTGAGCACCCCGATCTCGCGTTCCTTGAGGTAATAGGCACCCGAGGTCGGCTGGTCGAGCAGGCCGATGATGTTCACCAGCGTGGATTTCCCGCATCCCGAGGTGCCCACGATGGAGACGAAATCGCCCTGGTGCACGTCGAGCGAGACGCCTCGCAGCACCTCGGTGACGATGGGCCCTGTGGCGTAGCTCTTGCGGATGTCGTCCAGGCGCAGCATGATCTCCCGGGATCCGGCCTTGCGGGTTTCGTCGCCCATGCCTCACGGCCCCCCGACCAGAACCTCATCCCCGGGCGTGAGCCCGTCGAGGATCTCGACCGCGTCCATGGTCGTCATGCCGGCAACCACCTCCACCTCGCGGGCTTCGCCGCTGTCCGGGTCCTTGACCCAGACACGCGGCTTCGCGCCCACGAACCGCACCGCCTCGATGGGAACGAGCAGGGCGTCCGGCTTCTCGAAGACGACTACCTCGGCTCTGGCCGACATGCCAAGACGCAGCACACGGCGCTGGGCCTGCGTCAGGGAGTTCACGGCGGCGGTCACCTCGAACGAGGGCAGCCGGCTGCCGGTCTGCAAGAACACGGCCTGCGAGGAGACCTGCTCGATCTCGCCGTGCAGTTCGATCCCGGGGAAGGCGTCTCCCAGGATTCGCACCGGGTGGCCCTGGCGGATACGGGACACGTCTACCTCGTCCACATGACCGACTACGGTCAGACCCTGCAGATCCCCGATTCGCAGCAGCACATCCCCCCGCTTCAGGGAGACCCCTTTCGCCAGCCGGTCTTCCTTCTGGTCGGCAGGTGCCCTCGGGTCGCTTTCCATCGGGTGCAGGATCACCCCGTCAATCGGTGCACTCACGACCGCCTTGTCGAGGATGCCCTCGATGTGTTCAAGTTTTGCACGGGCGTTTTCCAGTTCCAGGCGTGCCACCTTGAGTTCGGACGCACCCCGCTCCAGCACCGCCTGCAGTTCATGTTCGGCGGCGCGAAGATCAAGCTGCTGGTTGCGGTGCTCGCGCTCGGCGGCCTCGTGTTCGGAGGCCGGGATGATGCCCCGCTCCAGCAAGAACGTGGTTTCCGCCAGCCGGCTCTTCCTGGATTCCGCCGCCAGCCGGCTCTTGCTCACGGCCCGCTGCGCACGCAATACGTCGGCATGACCGGTCCAGTCCTCGAGCTTCTCGACCGCCTCACTCGCCTTGAGGTAGGCCACCTGGGCCTCGCGCTGGCGAATCCGCACTTCACTGATGTCCATATCCACCAGCGCCTGACCCCGGCTCACGCGCTGGCCGGGGCGGACATGCACGGCCTCGATCTTCCCCTGCATGGGGCTGACGACCTTGATCTCGCGCCGGGGCGCGAGGCTGCCCAGCAGGGTGAGGGTGGAAGTGAGCCGTTGCGGGGTAACCGTAAGCGTGCGCGATCCCTCGGGAGCGAGCAGTGCTGTACTGGCAGAGGGTGCGCTCGGCGTGGAGGCCACGGGCGCGCCGGAGTCCCAGAAGTACAGGCCCATCGCCACGAACAGGATGGGCACGGCAATCGCCGCGACCAGGCGCACGACATTGATCTTCTGCGCGGCCTTGCTCAGTTGGCGGTTCGTCTCCTCCAGGTCGAGGTACGCCTCGCGCAGCTCGGCGTGCTTGGATTCCAGCTCCCTGGCGAGCTTGAGTTCGGCCTCGCGCAGTTCCCTGATCTCGGAGATGTCGTTGAACATCGCGACCACGCCGACGCGCACCGTCTCGCCGTCTCGCTCGTCCTCCAGGAATCGCGTCGCCATCGACAGGGAGCGCTTGCGGCCCCCGAGGGTGGCCTCCACCATGCACTGGTGGACGGTGGACGAGTCGTACACGGCGGAGAAGATCACATCGACGAATTCATCCGCGTCGTTCTCCTCGGAGAAGACCTCGAAGAAGCCGCGCCCCACCACGGCCTCCTCGCTCATGTTGCAGATCTCGGCCGCCGCCTTGTTGAAGGTCGTGACGATGCCGTTCGTATCGATGGACAGGATCCCGCTTGCGACGTGTTCCAGGACATTGCGGTAGAGGGGATTTGCGTTCGCTGGCATCTTTTCTTCCGCGTCGCTCACCGCATCCCCTCCCGTCCGGCCTCATCGACCTCGATGTTCCAGCGCTCCAGCGTGGTGCCGAGGGTGCGGTCCAGCGACCGCAGGGCCGCCCGGTACGCAATCAGGGCATCCAGTTCGCGGTTCTGGGCCGATACCAGGTCCTCTTCAAAGGCCACCAGCCGGAAGTTCGAGGACAGACCGAGGCGCAGTTTCTCTTTCTCCAGGGCCGTCTTCTGTTCGGCCAGTTCAAGGGCGGAGCGGGCCAGTTCGACCTGGCGGCGCGACAGTTCCACCTCGCGCACGGCATTGCTCACTTCGATGTCGATGCGCTGTCGTGCATCCGCCAGCTCGACGCGGGCCTGGCGGAGATTGATGGCCGCGACCACCTGTTTCTGGCGACGGGGATCGACGGTGCCCGCACCGATCGGAATACTGAGGTTCAGCCGGGCGCTGTAGTCCGTGTTGTCGAGGCGGTCTGCGGCACGTCCCAGGGAATCGTCCATGCCCGTGAAGTTCGCCGACAGGATCGCATCCAGGTCCCACTTGCGCTCGTTGTCGGCCACCAGCACCTCGGTCTCGGCAATGTCGATGCCTAGTACGGCGCGGCGGTAGTCGGGGCGGTGGTCAAGTGCCGTCTCGATGCGCTCGGCCAGGGTCGCCGTCCCGGGGTCCGCACTCAAGGTGGCCTCCGGCGGGTCGGTCAGGCGGATGCGGGTGGCACTGTCGATATCGAGGATGTCTGTGAGTGCGAGACGTGCAGCATCGAGGCGGTTCTCGGCGGACAGCAGCAGCAGTTCACGACTGGCGATGTCGGCGCGGGTTTGCACGATGTCGCGCTCGGCCATGCGCCCGGTGCGCACCAGCAACTCGTTCTCGCTCAGCAGGTCGCGGGCGCGTTGCAGGGACTGGCGGCGGATGTCCACGCGGTAGGCGGCCTGCAGATAGTCGCGGTAGTGCTGGGTGACGCGAAACACCACGTCGATGATGGTCTGGCGCAGGGTCTGCAAATTGATTTCATCGAGCATGCGGGCAATGCGCACCGAGGCGGTGTTCACGCCGATGCCGCCCCCGCGAAGCAGCGGTTGCGTGAAGGTGAAGCGCAACTCGGTGGCATAGCGCGAGAGCGATGAGTCGATCTCACCGGTCCTGCGCCCGCTGCTCAACTCGACCCCGAAGGCCCCGCCCGTGGGAATGCGCAGGGCGACCGTGGAGGACAGGCCCAGCGTGTGCACGTCGGCAGAGGGGGAAGTGTAGGTGCGGTCCAGGCGCGAGCCGAGGGTGATCTCCGGGCGGAACTTGTTCTCGGCGATGCGCAGTGCAAAACGTTCACTGACGCGCCCGAGTTGGGCGCGGATCAGTTCGCGGTTGTTGCGCATGGCCAGCGCGATGGCGGCCTCCAGCGAGAGGTGGAGTTGCGCCGGTGCATCGCCTTGCGGAGACTGCGCGAAACCGTGGGCGGTGCAGCACAGCAGGCCTGCCGCGACAATGCACAAAGCTGCCTTTTTCGTGAGTATATTCATGTCCGCTGCCCCGGGCCGGTAGTGCGCAGGCCGTGATGCAGACAGGCCGGCCTCAGGAAATTTATAGGAGAGACAGGCGGATGTGCCACTTGCAGTCGCATCGCCCGTCCCGGCTCCAAAACGCCAGGCCGACCCTTGAGCCCAGTGTGATGTTCTGGTGCAAACATCCGCATTTTCTGCACATGTACGTCCTATACCAAAAAACGAGAGCCGCTTGGGCCGAATCCTTTCTATGCTATGATAACCCAAACTAATATCATATAGGGGGAGTCACATGAAACTTTCCATTCTTTTGTTGGGCCTCGTGGCTTGTACCTTTGCTTTTGCAGGGGCTCCGCCTGAACCCTCGAGACTGGACTGCAGCGGGGCGTTTTCCGAATCGCCCGCCGCGCGAAGCTGTGGCTTGCAGAGCGTGAGAACATCCGGGCACATGTGCAAACTGGAAGTCTGGTGTCGTCGTGATGATGGCACCCGAGGCCAGATAACCACTAACGTAAGTGTGGGAGATGCACGCAATCAGCACAACTGCAATGGACTCATGCGCACCGGAGGCTGCTAGGCAAGCTGAAAACAGCACTTGATCTTATGAGATAGATACATCAACAGGAGGGCTGGACTTATGAAACAGCTTAAACTAATCGGGTTTGTATGGCTGATCACATGCGCTGCACTCGTGAGCGCCGGGTCAGGACCAGAACCAGTTGTAGATTCGGCATATGACTGCAAGGTAAATTACATGGGTGCGTCCCAGGCCAGGCATACCTGCAATCATGAATCCTTTCACAGGGTCGATGACGCCACTGCGCGCGTGGCCGCTTCGTGTGAGACCAAGAGACCACAAGAGTACCAGAACACGGAAATCACGCTGAACTCCACCCAGTGCGGCCAGATCAGCAACTGCAATGGAGTCTACACCAGGGGACCGTGCCTGGAATGCACCGACAAGAAAACCATGAGAAAGGTTGCGTGCTAGGGGATGCGGCATCCGCAGCCACTGCCTGTTTCGGGAGTGGAACCATGAAAAGGCGGGCTGCCAGGCAAGCTGAAAACAGTGCTTGATCTTATGAGATAGATACATCAACAGGAGGGCTGAACTTATGAAACAGCTTAAAATGATCGGGTTTGTATGGCTGATAACGTGCGCTGCACTCGTGAGCGCCGGGTCAGGACCACCAGAACCAGTGATAGATTCGGCAAGTGACTGCCATGCAAATTACATGGCTTCATCCTCGGCCAGGCATAGCTGCAACCAGGAACTCTTTTACAGGGTCGATAACGCCACTGCGCGTATAACCGCTACGTGTGCGACCAAGAGACCAGGGCAGTGGGAAAAAACGGAAATCACGCTGAAGTCCGCCCATTGCGGCGAGGTCAGCAACTGCGATGGAACCTACAGGAACACTTTCACCAGGGGACCGTGTAGGCTGCAGCATTAGGTAGGGGATGCGGGATGCGCAGCCACTGCCTGTTTCGGGGGTGAAACCATGAAAAGGCGGTGGCTGTCCTTGACTCCGGCAGCCACGCCACATTCACAGCGAGGTACGTGCCCGACACTCGCATTCTGACCTAATTCTTTGGATGGTCAGAGGACGACCTTCAAATTACAACTATTGGAGGTGTGTAGCGATGCAGATATCCAGCGTTACATGCTGACTCCCGAGGATCACGGCGGGAAGGCGGTCTACGGTCTGAACACGCACAAGTACGACTTCTCGCCCGAGGCGGAAAAACAGTTCTGGGAATGACATTTTCACCAGAGCAACTCAACTCGCCAGTGTGAGCAAGCTCCGATCCGTATCAGGATGGCTTCAAGTTTGATTTAGTTCCCTCGACACAAATGCCAGCCCGACCAACCGACAAGAACTTGTAAATATAAAGCCGGGCTGACAATGGCTGGCAGTGTAGCCGCTGACGGAATGGGCGCAGGACCACTGGCCCAACCCGTAGTGCTTGCATTTACGCGACACGTCGCACCAGCACAGGTAGAATAGCACACGATGTTGACAGGCAAGGCAAGACAGAAATTTTTGAAGTGCCGACACCGCACGGGCGGCTCCAGGGCCGGGGGCACCAGGCGACTGGAGGCGTTGAACCGGGATCTGGATAAAACGGCCAAGCCTGCCCGTTTGATTAAGAAGTGAACTGCGAACTGAAGCTACACACGGTGAAAACACCAATATTGAATACCGCCCGGCCGTGTTGAACCCAAGATGATGGAACGATGCGGTCTGTGCTGATCGCCTGTGTCGTGCTGGCCGTGACGGTGCCCAGCCTCGCGGAGGACGGTCCAGCCAAGGCGTCCCTTGAAAGATTCCAGTTGTGGAACTACTGCGATCCGCTATGGCTCATCGTCGAGGTGATTGCCCCGTCCCGCGAGGAAGAAGGCCAGCGGATGAAAACGGATGTCGAGGGCATTGTTCGCAACCGGCTCTGGGCCGCACACCTCTACGATGACGATCATGATGCTCCTGCCCACCTGTATGTCCGGGTGGCCTGGGGGAAGGTGGCCTGGTCCGTGGATTTTGAATACAGAAAAACACTGCACGACTTTTTTGCGACCGATGAGTGGGGCCATGCGACCACCTGGATGGACAGTTGGCTGGGAGCCCATGGCGAGGCCGGGGATATCCTCGACCGGGTTTCGTGGATGACGGATCACTTCATCGTCGAGTACCGGCGCGTGAATGCGAACACCTGCGAAAGATAGGTTGGCGAACTGCGACTCGTCGATCAGAATTGCAAGGCCAGTATCCCCTGGATTTCGTGGCCGTGGTGGTTGTCCGTCCCGTATTGAATACCGGCAAACACGGAGGTCTCCTCGTCAGGCTGACTGAACTCCTTGCCAAGCCCCAGACGGAGCATGGTGTCCCGGGCCTCCCACGACAGCGGAGTTCCCGCGACGATAACGTCTTGTTCCCCCTCCAGTTCATACTCCAGATCCATCGAGGCGCGCAAGTGACCGCCATCCACCGGTTTTTCGATGCCAACGCCAAGATGCGATTTCAGATCCCAAGCCGTAAATTTTGAAACCTTCACACCCAGTTCATCTGTAAACCCCCCAAGCTCCACCGATGAATACACGAGGCGCGCCCTTGGCGTCACGGTCTTGTGGTTCCATGCCATCTTGCGCCCGACTGCGACCCCAAGTGCATGGCCAAAGTCGGAGCGCCCGGCTTCAAGCCTGCCGCGCACCTGTGACTTCAAATCGACGTCATAGAACGTGGTCGCTGCCTGCAGATCCACATAGGTCCGGTCGGTCATCCAGGTGTAGGACAGTCCTAGTCCGGTGCCGGTGACATCGATATCCCCGCCGCGCCGCACGTCCGCTGACCCGCGCCGGTGATGCAGGGAAATTCCCACGATGCGCTCGTCGTCCAGTCGATGGTTCTTGCCGAGTTCAATGCCTTGCCAGCGATATTTGTAGGAGGCATCCGAGGTTGAATCGGCAGGCCTGCGATCGCCGGAGCTGACAGTCGCCCGCGCCCACGAGGCCTTTGCAGTGCGGTCGCCCTTGGCGGCCATGCCGTTCATCCCCAGCAGAACGGACGGCAGGGCTTCGTACACGCGGGATCGCGGGGCATAATCGGTAACGACTCCGATACCGCCTTGTCTGGCAGACAGGCCGACATCGAAGGCACCATCCATCACGGCCTGTTTCATGCCTGCGTAGCTCAATGAGGGCAGCACGGTTTCCGGTGCGACGATTTTCAGGTCAGTCATTTCCAGCGAATTTACGATGGCACCAGGCAGTGCCCGTTTTGCAGCTTGAGAGGGGCGCTCGTCCTCGTCCAAACGAATCTCAAGCATGAGAGGTCCCGGATCACTGGCAAGGATCGACGTCCCCGAAGCCGACGTGATGCTGCCGACAAATCCGACAATCACCGTTCCGCCGCCCGGGATGTATATGCCCGCACCGTTGGCCCCCGTACTGTGCACTTCACCTTCCACCAGGACGGTCTGGTCCAGGATATCGTCTGCGGGGTCCTGCGTATCGCGGTCATTGGTGCCGGCACCTCTCACCCGGATGCCGTACCGCCTGGCCGTCACGACAGCCCCCTCGTGCACCTTCATAGTGATCTTGCCGTTGTCCGCATGCGCAACCCTGTGGGTGGCCCCGATCCCGTCTCCCTCGGATTCGATGCGCCCGCCATCGACCACCTCCACCAGGATCTCCGCATCATTGTAGCTTTGCGAAAGCCACCGGACCTGGTCCTTGTACGCTTCCGTATAGCCCTCCGGCAGCGCCGCCAGTGCGGCCTCCAGTCCTTGCTTCGTGAACAGGGCCTCCACCACCGCAGCCTCCTGCGCCGACAGCGTGTATCTCAGGAACTGCAGCAGCACCGCCCCGTCGTCCTTCACCAGCCAGGCATCCAGCGCGTCATCCTCAGAGAGGTCGGGCAGGTCTTCGGGATCGGCCGGAAGCCCCACGATCTTGCGGGGGTCAAACAGGTTGCCAAGGTCAAATCGGTTCTCCGGGCTGCCTGAAAATTCCATGGCCGTCTCCAGCACCGACCGAAACTGCGTGCGGACTTCGTCCGTGATCAGTCCGGCCAGACCGGAAGCCGTCGAGGTTTGCCGGGGGGCATCGCCGGCGGCGATGTACTGACCCCACAACTGGGTATCAATGGTGCCGGCCACGATGCCGATGGGCGCATCTTCAAGAACCGTGACCAGCTCACCGACCTTCCAGCCGACCTGATGCAAATTCCGAGCCGCATCCAGGCTTGGGTTAGACGCCGGTACCAGGGCCTTGATCTCGCCGCCTGAAACGACGTGAAGCCTGACAGGCAAATGTTCCCCGGGCACAAAACCCTGTGCCGATGCCGGCAGTTCGAACCTGGAACCGCTGGAGCGAAGGGAGCGGGCTACAATCCCTGTGTAGCTCTCGATCTTGCCGCTCTCGTGATGGACGGTGACGCTTCCGGTCGCGGCCTGGCCTTTGCTTTGTGCATCGATGCCGGCCCTGCGGTAGCCCGTGGTTTTGATATTCCCCCGTGAAGTGACCGTGATGCCGCCTTCCGCACCGGATCCGTCCTTGCGGGCGAAGATGCCGAGATCTCTCGATACGATGCTGCCCTCGCTGCCATGGGTGATATTGATGGCACCGGAGCCTCCATGCCAGGCATAGATGCCCCGGTTTTGCGAAATGATTTTACCCGAGTTGAGTACCCTGATGTTGCCCGCATGACTCTTCACTGCGCGAATCCCCGTGTTGCGTGCATTAATGCGGCCGCGGTGCGTGATTTCAATAGCTCCTGCCCCTTCGTGGGCTGCAATAATTCCATGGCCGATGGCAAAGATTCTGCCGTCGCTGGCAATTTTCAGCACCGCCCGGCTGGCGGTATTTTTGATGACAGCGTTGATGCCATCCCTATCCACCGCATCGCCCACGACACCGATGGATCCATTTTCCATCAACTGGACAGTGACCGCCCCGCTTCCGCTGTTGCTGATGATCACGCCGTGGCCCGTGGCCCGGATGTCGCCATCCTCCACCGTCACCTCCACCGGCTCATCGCCCGATGCCCGGACATCGACATGGATGGCGTATGCATCATCGCCCGTGGTCGTGATATCTCCGCTGGAGACGATCTTGACCTTGCTGCCTGCACCGTCCTTGCGGGCAAAGATGCCCCAGTCCTTTGATTCGATGTGGCCCCGGTGCGTGATGTCGATGTTCCCCGCACCGCCGTGGAAGGCGAAGACCCCCTTGCTTTGGGAACTGATTTCACCCTCGTTGATGATTTCGATATTGCCTGCGCCGTCCCGCGAGGCATGAATGCCTGCACCGTTCCTGATGCCGGTGCCATCGGCCACGATGCGGCCCCGGTTGGTGACCTCAATGGCACCTGTACCCCTGTGGGCCGCAAGGATGCCGTGACCCACGGCATGAATTTCGCCTGCGCTGGTGATCTCCAGTGTCCCCTCGTTGGAGACATTGACCATGGAGACGAGGATGCCGTTCCCTCCCACCGCATTGCCCGGAATGCCGATGGAGCCGTCTTCCATCACCTGGACGGTGACCGCACCCTGCCCCCGGTTGCTGATGATCACGCCGTGGCCCGTGGCCCGGATGTTTCCATCCTCCACCGTTACCTCGGCTGGATCATCGCCCGAGGCCCGGACATCGACATGAATACCGTGCGCATCATCGCCCGTGGTCGTGATATCTCCGCTGGAGACGATCTTGACCTTGCTGCCTGCACCGTCCTTGCGGGCAAAGATGCCCCAGTTCTTCGACACGATACGGCCACGGTGCGTGATGTCGATGCCCCCTGTACCACCATGCCAGGCAGAAATACCGTTTTTTTGTGAATGAATGTCGCCTCCGTGCACGATCCGGGTATTGCCCGCACCGCTTCGAGACGCATGAATGCCTGCCCCCCATCTGTGGTCGGCTCCGTCCACATGGATGGTGGCATCGCTGATGATCTCCAGCAGCGCCGAACTGTCCTGGCCGTACCACACGAATATGCCCTGCTCATCCAGGGGTGAGTCTTCCGTACCTAGTGCTGCCTTGCTGTAGACCTGGACACGCGCACTCCCTGTGCCGCGTTGTCCAACATTGATACCCCATCTGGCATTGTTCGAGGCATTCTGAATGATCCTGACCGGCCACACCGTAACAGAAAGGTCGCCCGTATCGGTCTTCCACGATTCTACCTTGATTCCGGCACCATTCGCCGGCGGATTGATCTCGATCGGTGTCGCTCCATCGGCACCAACCGTCATGTCCAGGCCGTTCTGCCTCGTGTACGTGACCCCGCTTGGCAGGTCGTTGCTGCAGGTGACCGTTCGGGAATTGCCGTTGACCGTGACTGCGCCGCACTCATTGGCAGCCTGTACCTGCGGGAGAATCAGACTACTGACAATAAGAAGCAACCCGAACCAGAGGGCGTGTGCCAGCCACTCTAGATATCCTGTTTTTCGGGGGGGGGGGGGGGGCATTGCTCACTGCTATTGTGTCTTCATCGAAGTACGGCCCTTCGGACGACTGCACAGGCTATCCTCATCAATGTCCCGCAAGATACCGTAAAATCCACTGTCGTTCAACAATCCCCACTATCATCAGGCCATTCCGGCGCACATGACCCACCCTCTCCACTGGACCTCACCATGGGGGGTTTGAGGTGTACGAGCCGCCATGAGCGCCCCCGACTCCCGCATTCGCGCTGACCTGAAGGCGCTCTGCACCATCTACTCGATCCCCCAGGGCTTACGCCCCGGTAAGCTTGCGCTTACCACCGGATCGTGGCCTCCAGCGTCAGGGCATGCTCGGGCGACTGGAGGTCGTCAGCGGTGCTTTCGCGGCGGATCACGTCGAGGCGCAGCCCGAAGGATTCGCCCGGCATCACCGAGTTCAGACGCCAGCCGATGCGGTAATTGCGCACGTCATCCGAGAGTTCGAGCCCGGCATTGGGCGTGCCGGTGAACTGCCCGTTGAAGGCGGGCAGGCCGTAGCCTACCTCACTGTGCAGGCTTCGCTGCGCTTCGAACCCGCCGTCGCCCGCCGTCACGAAGCCGTGCGGGCGCTGTGCCCCCCACAACTGCTGCGTCGTGCTCGATGCCACCCCCAGGGTGGGCGACAGCCTGAATGACAGGCCGCGCCCGTGGGTGCCGGGATCCAGGAGAATCGAGGCGCTCGCGCCCCATTCCTCGTAATCCGAGTCGGCATGCGTAACCAGCATGCGCGCCTTCGCATCGACCGACAGGCCGGTATCCGGGTTCATATAGTTCAGGCCTGCACCGATCTCACCGCCCGTGCCGGTCTCGGCGTCGCCGCCGTCATGGCGCACGCCCAGCTCCAGCGACGGCCGCAGCGTCGCACCGTCACCGAAGTCGTAGCTGCGACCGCCCTCCAGCACGAGGCGCACGCGGCTCGCATCCGTCTCGGTATCCGACTCGCCCGAGATACGGTCCCACTCGGTGCGCACGAAGAACGCATCGGCCTTGAGCGCGAGATCCACACCGCCCATCTCACCGGGTTCGAGCAGCGCACCGCGTGCCCCGAGGGCCGCGAGGCGCAGGTCGATGTCGGTCTTCGTCTCGATCCGTTCCCGGTCCCCGCGTGCGTCCTGCTTCATGGTCATCGACCCGGTGCCCCAGCCGGCCAGGGCCCAGGCCGAGACCCGTGGGCTCAGCCGGACCCTCGCGTAGGGGTTCACCGTGGTCATGGTGCTTTCCAGGTCGCCGGAGTCCACCCCGGGGTTGTCGAAGCTGCCGTCGCCCTCGCTCAGGCTCACCGCCACGCCCGCCAGCCAGCGGTCCCATTCGGCATCCATGCCGAGCATGCCGGTGGTCACCTCGCCGTCGAGGCGCAGCGCGCCGTCATCGGTCGAGTCCTCACCGTCGAAGTCGCCGTGCGCCACCCGGCCCCAAGCGGCTAGGCCCGGACCCGAATCACGGCCCCCGGAGGCGACGTGGAAGGCGCTGCCGAGCAGCAGGTCGCGTGGACCGAGGTCGTGTGAAGATGCGACGGGTCCCCCGTGGCGGGCCTCGCCAAAGCCGCGCGCCTGCGCGAACAGATCATCCTCGTCGTTCGAGGCGGGCGTGCCGTAGGCCTGCGCCAGGCCGGTGAGGGCCTGCGCCAGCACGTCGCCGTCCTCGGTATCCGAGAGGTCAAGCGCCACCCCCGCCAGCGTGGCGTGGGCACCCGGTGCCAGTCCGCCGAAGCGCTCCGAGACCGCTTCCGTCACCTGCGTGGCGATGGTGCGCCCGAAGCGCGACAGCCACATTGCCTGCAACGGATCGTCGTTGCGGATCACCCCCTTCGCCGCGCGGTGCATCTTGCGCAGATACGCCCCCTGCGGGTTCGAGAGCTTCAGCTTGAACGTCTCCTTGCCCTCGTCGATGGCGTCGTCAAGCAGCGCCACCGAGACCGTCTTCGCCGTCTCGCCCGGCGCGAAGGTCAGCGTGCCGGACGTGGCCGTGTAGTCCTCGCTGGCCGTCGCCGTGCCGTCGGCGGTGACGTAATCCACCGAGACCGCCTGCACCGCTGCACGGTTCAGCGTCACTGCGAAGTCGAGGCTCGCGTCCTTGCCTTCCTTCGCCCGCGCGTCCGCGACCCGGATGCGCGCCGGGCCCGGGACCGTCGCCGACGCCTCGCCGAGCGCCACCTTCACGTCCTTCCAGGACTTCGGCGCAACACGCACCCGCCACAGCACCGGGTCCAGCGACTCCACGCCCGTGACCGTCCCGTTCGTCACCGTGAACGCCTCCGCAGCAGGCTTCGAGCCCGACTGCACGTTCAGCGCGAACGCCGTGCGCCCGTCATGCTCCGACGGGACCTTGCTGAACTCTACCGCCACGGTCTGGGCCTCTTCTTCCGGCGGGGTTTGCTCCTCGGGCGCCTGCACCTGCACCTGCGCCTCGGTCACCTCGATGCGGTAGGTCGTCATGCCGCCCGGACCGCCGCTCGCCATCACCCACAGCTCGGTCGCGCCGCCGTCCGGTGCCAGCGCCAGATCGACCGCCGTGCCCGAGGGCCGCACCCGCGCCGGGCGCGTGAAGGTCGTCCCGCCCCGGCGCGAGCCCGCGAACACGCTCTCCCCGCCGCTCCAGTGCGGCGCCAGCGTCACGCCCGCCGTCCCCGCCGGGACCTGCGCCCGGTAGGACGTCACCCCCGGCGAGAAGGCCGGGCTCAGCGCCACCGCTCCCGAACCGGCCGTGAGCGCGAGCCCGGTCATGCTCAGCGCGTCGCGCTCGTGCGTCCTCGCCGCGTTCTGTTCGTCCTGGACAATGACGGTCACCCGGGCGCCCAGGTAATCCGCCGGGACCTCCGGCGAGTCGACGCTGTGGTCGACGATCAGGACCTCGTTACGGGAGTTCGCGTCCCTTCCGGCGCTGACCGTGAATGTCTTCGGGCTCGTGTCTCCCGCTTCGACCCGAATCCGCTCGGGAGAGACCGTGATCGCGTCGGGGTCGCTGTCGCCGGGGACGCTGATGCGCGGGGAAATGTACGCGGTGTCCTCAAGTGGCGTCTTCAGACGGACGGTGTAGGTCGCGCTGGCGCCCTCCTCCGGCGACACCTGGCCCGGGGAAGCGGCCAGATATTTGCAGTCGTCGTCGATGATTTCGATCGATATCACCAGGCCATGGTGTCGGTCCTGCCGGTCCCACCCTCCCCAGCCGTCACCGCCGCCGCTGCCGTGGTGCCTGATCCAGTACCGGGTGCCGGGCGGAGACTTGCACTCGTTGTCGTCCACCGCGGTGAGCCTGACCGATTTGGCCCGCTGCCAGTCCGAGGCATAGTGGTTGTTGAGGTTGGCTTTCCAGGTGACCGCGTTGTGGATCGTAAGCAGACTGGTGTCGACGTTGGGGTAGTCGCTGCCGTCCGGTCGGACGTTGTGGTGTCGCGGCGTGATGGTCAGATCCGCGGTGGGCGGCCGGTGGATCACGATGCCGTAGGTGATCGATGTGCCCTCGGCGATCTTCATGCGTCCGGGTCCCATTGGGTGAAACCCGTCGACGGACATGCTGCCCTGCGCCGCGGCCGGATGGGCGGGCAGCAGGAACACCACCCCGAGCAGCAGCACGAGGATGAGAGGGAGGTGCTTGCTTGCGCGCCCGCCAGGGGCGGCGGATGGGTCAGGCTTGTGCGGGGAATCTGAAGGAGTCGGGGAAGTCGGCGTGTACAGTCCGGCCCGCCGCAGCACACACATCATAAGACGCTCGACGCTCGACGCTCGACGCTCGACGCTCGACGCTCGACGCTCGACGCTCGACCCCAGTGTAGCATACTGCCCGGTCGCAGTGGCGGTTCTCTCGGATGAAGCAAATGCTGATTGCATGGTCGGATCTCCCTTCATGATCTGTTTAATGTAGCGGTCAGCACCACGCACACCCCGGAGAAGTATGTCGGGGATGGTACTGCTCCCTGTAATTATTTAAGCCCCTGTCCGTCCCCTGTCCGTTGTACAGCCCTTCGGCCATCCGCCCGCACAGGCAACTCGCACAATCCCAAAAAAGGGCGGCATAGAGCCACCCTTTCTTGTTTGGTTGCAGTACTTCAGATCAGTACTGGAAGTTCCAGGTCAGGGCAAAGCCTGCATGCCAGGACCAGACATCTGCTGCAGTTGTGGTGGGCCTGGCATCGCCATCAGGAACACCGAATTGGGCAGGTGTCAACTGACCAGGAGCACTGTAGTGGTTACGCTCCTTGAACTGCACGCCTACATGGCCGTCGATATTCAGGAACGGGGCCAAGAAGCCCATATACCCCACGCCCAGCGTGGCGCGGTGGCGGTAGATGACTTCTGTCTGAGAAGCCTGCAGATATTCCAGCACTTGCTGACCAAGCATCGGAGGCGTATCACTGCGACCTACAGGAATGGCATTACAGGTGGTTGCCGAGGAGCATACATAGGGCAGTCCCTTGATGCGATCTGCATCGCGGTCTGTCGGATCATCCGCATAGCCGTATCCACCACGGAAGCGCCAGTTGCCCATCTTCATCTCGGCACCGATGCTGTAGACCATCTGGTCCTCGTACACGTCACCCCAGAAGTCGGCCTCTTCCCAGTTCTTCCACATGACGTCCGCTGCGATCAGCAGGTTGCCATCCATGAAGGTCTCGTTGGAAATACCGATACCGATAGTACGTGGCTCCTCAATGGGAATTGAGGCATAGCGAACTTTTCCAACCTCTCCATAGCCTTCCAAGTTGCCTGGCCTTGGTACATCAAAATCCGGTACTGCAATAATGTCGTCAAACACATGCTGCAGTTCGGTCATGTAGAACAGGCCCAGGCGTGTCCCCGGTACGATGTCATCATAGGTGATTCCCAGCGTACCGCGCATGCCGGTGTCGTGGGTAACGCCGGAAGTGGCCGCCAGACCCAGGTCCAGGTAGGCATACGTGACTGTAGCGGCACCACCGATGGAGACCTGCTCATTGAGTTCCCAGCCCAGTGAGAAGTTAGCACCCAGAACGATGAACTCGGCACCCAGGCCCAGCGTTTCCTCCACATGGCGGAACTCCACACCGATACCAGATACCGCAGTCAGGCCAGCGCCTAACACCGCAGGTAGTCCCAGGGGCCGCAGATCCTGGGTTACCCCCACTTGCGGTACGATGTAGCCTTCATTGCCATTGACTGCGTCGTCAAAGAACTGATTGGTAATGGCAGTCCCTGGAGCTGCTGTACTCTCGCCAGCACCGAAAACATCAATACTAGCCTGGGGTACATTCCCTGCTAAAGTGGGAAGGCCAAAACCCCCATAGTGATCCAATCTAACTTCCGGTTTGTAGTAGGTGGCGCCGAAGGTGAATTCCGTGCCGGTCCAGTCGGTCAGTGCGGCAGGGTTACCAAAGATCGCGGACACGTTATCCAGCGGCCTGGCGATACTGGTGCCTGCCATGCCTCCGGAACGGGGTGCCAGCACATTGTGCAGATCGTAGCCATAGGGGCCTGCGTAGGCAGTCCCTGAAATGGCCAACGATGCCAGCAGCCCAATTGCTAACCATCGATTAAAAACTTCTCTCACTTGGTTACCCTCCCAATTATTAAGTAGTCTTGTTTGATCATGATCTGATGAGACCTGTGCCGTGTATTCTTAGTACTTATATGCACTTCCGCGCATTTTAATGGACAATGCTACAATACTGCAACATTATATTTTGGCTGCGCCTGCTGTGTATGGGCTTCAGGGCCTGCGGTACCGGGAAACCAGGCGGCCCTGCAAGGGGGCAATGTGCCCGTTCGAGCCTCGTGCTGATGAATGGTCTGCCTGCCAAAAGGATGCCTGAATCGGTGCAGACACAAACATTCCCATCCCCGTGCCGCCCAATCCAGGCCGGATGTTGAAGAAGCGGCCGGCAAAGGATAAGCTCAAATCGCAGCAAATGATTCCAATGGGCAAAACCGCGAGGACATACTGCAAGTTGCGGATTGACTTCAAATCTCAATGATCTATCCTATTCGGTACTATAGCTATCGGTTGCGGATTGGCTTCAAATCTCAGTGACTTATCCTGATAGCTGTAGCTTTGATAAGTGTAATGAGTTGCGGATTGACTTCAAATCTCAATGATCCATTCTACTGACTCAGGAGCAAGGCGCGGCCTTGCTCCTGCCCGGCTATCGATCTTGGCCTGAGCGACCTGTTGGCACAGGCGTTTATTTGGGTGCCATCGATGCATTGACCGGGTCTTGCAGACTGCCCCGTCCAGCACCTTGAGAAATCCCCGGCACACGCAAAGATGCCGACCCTCATCGGCGGTCCCGACAAGCCCTCCGGTCAACAGGTGAGGCCTTTAACCGCGCCATCCGGCGTGACATGCAGCTTTTGAAGGTGATTCATGCCCAACTGGTTGATACTGACATACCACTGCCCGGAACCCGCATCGCAATGAGGGGCCACATCGAGCCTGTTGTTGGTGGTGCTGAAGCCGGCCACCCGCATCACATGCACTTCCCCGTTCTCCCGGTATGCGATCATGTCGTTCTTGTACAGTCGGCAAATGAACCTGGCGGCAGGGTGGGGTTTTCGTTCCGCTGCACTGAAACTTTCCCGGCAAACATCGACATACGACCAGAAGACACCTCTCCACGCAAACTCGCCCGGCACATACTGCCCCGCCTTGCTTTTCGGCACCCGCCAAATGTCACAGCATGCATACGCACTGATCGCATACCATTTGTAGGGTGCCGATCCGATTTGCCGGGCGGCCTGGTCCCGGATGAGGATGCGAACCCTGCGAACTCCCCGTTCCTTTGAAAAACGAACCAGTGCTTTCTTGTGGGGCTCACTGGCCTCCCGGGCGGCATCCAGGCAAGCGGCCACGTCCTTCCTGATCCGGGGGTCCCTGATGCGCTCGCACTCCTTCAGCGTCAGGTTCGTGATGGGTTTGCGTGTCACGAAAGTATGTTCCGGGAAGGCCGGATCGCGCCTGCCGGGTTCTATGAACCCGTAAGCCGTTGCATTGAACATCTGGCCCTGCAGCCCGTGATCCGGCTTGAACGCGACGACGATGTCATGCGCTTGCTGGTGAATCGAGGCGTACATGCGCTCATCCAGGTCAGGTACGACCACCTGAATCCTGTCATCGGTCCCCCGGCGGCTCCGGTCGGACACGCTTTCGAGAACCGAGCGGTCCGCCAGTGCAATGACCGCTGCATCGATGGCGTGATGGCGATGATCGTTCCGGTTTTCCCGGTCGTCCTCGGAAAGGATCCGGTTCAGGTGCCACCTTGCGCGCAGCAGGCCTGTGAGCTGGCCCCGGTTGGACACCACCTGCTCCACGCCTTTCAGGCAGCCGAGGTAGCGGGCGGCACTGCGGGCAATGTAGGCGTGGTCCGTCAATTGACGCGCAATGGAATCATGCCCGCGCCCGAAGATCTGCATGGCATTCTGCCCGAAGCGCCACTTTTTGTGTGCGGGCAGGTGTGCCACGCGCTGCGCCACGGTTTCCCAGGGAATGCCGTCTTCCGAGTGCGCCCCTTCGGCAAAGGCTTCCCAGGGCGTTCGGTCTCCCTTGAGACGGCTGGCCCAGCGCATGGCGACCGTGAGGTTGGCCATGGAGTCGTCCAGGGTGCGCTTGAAGGGCAGGATATGCTCGATCTCCACCTCGTCGCCGAACAACTGCGCAGGTGAGATGGGTGTCCCTGTGAAAGGACAGCAGCGGGCCCGGGCATCCTCGCCCAGTTCCTCCCACAGCCTGTATTTCCTGATGTCCCGTGCGCATGGCGTGCGAATCCCGAGCGCCTCAAGCTCCTGGCGTATCCTGTCGTGGTTTTTCCGGTTCCTGGCCCGGAGTGCGGATGCAATATCCCGTTTCTTCCGGCTGTTTTTCAGGTCGAGGGACAGCCCGACGTGGATCTCGACCGGCGGGCCTCCAAACCTTGAAATGAGGGCATTGAGCACCCTGCGCAGGCTGTTCAGGGCCATGTGTACGCTCGGGTTGCCGATCTTGCCGAAGTGCTGCTCAGGCCGGGTGGCGGGATCGGCCTCGGGGTCCATGCCCGCCATCGAGCCGCGCAGGATCTCGCCGTAGTAGGGCAGCGCCTCGTAATTGCTGCCGACGGGAGGGTGGCTGGGGTGCAGCGGTTTTCCCTCATCATCCCTGATCTCCCGGACGGCTTCCCCATACGGCAGGCGCTGATCCCGCAGAACGGGAACGATGGCCGCCATGAATTTGCGCGACTCGCCTGCAGTGACCCGGGAGAGCCTCAATGCCCCGAAGGCTTCGATGACCTCTCCTTGCAGGCTGAACTCTGCGGTCAGGCGGGCGGCCAGCGCCTGCGGGTCGGCTTCCTCCAGCAACACGGCAAAGATGTCATCCAGCCGTCCGCCATCCCCCGCGTCCGTGCATCGCGCCTCCCAGAACGGGGCAAGCACGGGATTTTTGGCGAGAATCCGGACCATGCCGTGAGGCTTGAGGCCGGAACGGGGACGGTCTTCCATTTCCAGGTTGAAGTGTGAGCCGTCGGGGAAAAGCAGGGACTTGTCGGCTTTTTTCAGCTTGCGCAGGGCGGCAAAGGTCACTTCCGACTTGCGGCTCAGCAGCAGGTCGCGCACCGCCGCGTACTGCTGTGCATCCAGATCGCGCTGCCGGAAATCGCGGTCGAACCACTTGAGTTCATTCAGTTCCTGATACACGCGAAAGTCCTGGCCGACCGGCGTGTCCTTCCAGTGGCGCATCTCGTTCGGGAAAAACGGGCAGAATCCCCGCAACATGGGCTTGAGCGGCCACTGAAACAGCACGTAGCGATCTCTCAGCCGGTCCCAGTCCTCCGGCGCCAGGTCATGCTCGGGCGCCTGCCTTTGGCGAATGCGCTCGAACTCGTCCTCGTACATCGAGCGCTCCGGGAAGAAGGGGTCCCGGTCCCGGAAACGAATGCCCTCGGGGTCGTCGCCCGAAACCTGCCGTCCCAGGTCGCTCCTGATCTGCGCCCACTGGAATTGCCCCAGGGTCTTGCCGTCCAGCTCGTGTTTCAGGTTGGCAATCCGTTCCTTGAAATCCCCCTCTTTGTCATCCTGCTGCCCGATCCGGTTGGACTTGTAGCCCCGGCGCAGCCCAAGGTGGAACAGGGCCCTCCCCAGCTCGCAGGGCTCCAGCGTCCGCTCCACGGCCTGGGCGCGCAGAAAATAGGGGTTGAAGCGATGCGGGTCTGCGGACCCCGGCAACGTGCGAAACAGCTTCCTGCGCTGCTCGCCAGACTCCGGCATGAGCCCCAGGCGCACAAGCTCATGCATGAAGGCGCGAAGGCGCGCCTTTCTGCGGTCCCGGGTGCGACGCGCACTGCGGGCCAGTCCTCGCTGGACGGCATTGCCGTCGCCTACACGCCCCCGGCTGGCAGGCTCGCGCCCGCTGGGAAAAATGTAGACACCGCCCCCCAGGGAGGCCCGGGGCTGCCACCGCTTGCCGGTTTTTTCCACCTTGAAGGCCCACCAGCCCAGCGAGGTGGTTCCAAGGTCAATGCCCAGTCGCCATTTCACGATGTTTTGCTTGATGCCCGGATAGCTTCCTGTGTTATGATCTGAACCGTGCCTGAGGTCATTGAGATTTGAAGTCAGTCCGCTAATAAGACCTGAGTCACAAAATTGAGAAGCCCGGTACGCCGGGCTTCTTCATTTCTGGCTCCCTGATGATTCCAATGCCCGTCACCACCCGGGAGTTTTGCTGCATGAATCGCTAAAGATGCCTCTGTCGTGATGGACAAGGCGCAGCATCCGCCACGACGGATGGTTGCAATGCTTTCAACCCCCTGGCTTGTCCTTCCGTGCACAGCGGAGTGCTTTCGCGCATTTCCTGTTATGTCCTGTAATGTACAGGAAAGTCCCCTATAATCCAAAATGATGATGTTTTTGAGGCAAGAGAGGCTTGCGGTCTGATGGGATCCTCCAGAAAAGTCGGCCCCAGTACAGATCTGAGGGCACTCTACACCATCTACCCGATCCCCCGGGCTGCGGCGCTCTGGTGCGGTGTGCCCGAGGACCGGGTGGAAGCGTACCTCCAGGAGGCCACGGCACTGTCCGAGGAAGGTGCGGGAAAGTACGTCCTGGTTCACCCCACCGATGAGTTTCTTGAACATGCGTGCCGGGCCATCGTCTTTGCCTTGCACGACCGCACCTTGCCTGCCGTGGTCCCGGAAGGACTTGCCAGAGATCGACAGGTGGGTTTGGAGCACAAGCAAATTCTGGGGCGCGACCTGCGCAACTGGATCGAAAAGCAGTTCCCGGACGAGCGGCCCGCCTTCCTGTTCGGCGAGGCCGAAGCACCCCCGGTCAGCCCCGAGGCGCACGAGGCCCTGCAGACCGAGTGTGATGCCCTGAAGAAAGCGCTGGCCGAGAAAGCGCTGCCGGACGAGCGCTCGCGGCGCACCTACCAGCACATCATCGCCGCACTGCTGCACTACATCGGGGGTGAGATCGAGGGGGTCGATGCGCATCCGTCCTATGTCAGCCAGGCCCGCCTGATCGAGACCCTCATCGAGCACTTTCCCCGCCACGAGGGCCTCTCGCAGCGCACGCTGCAGCGCAAGTTCCCCGAAGCCCGGCGCGCCCTCAAGTCCCAGTAGCACCGCCATGGCGGTCGCCTATACCGCAATTGCGGTGCGGTGCGTCTTCCCTGCCCCGATAATCGCCCCGTGATGTGCAACGAGTTCCCCTGAGGTTCATACAGACATGGGCAATACGATCCTGAGACTTCCTGCGGTCATGGCGCGCACCGGGCTGTCCCGCAGTGCCATCTACCTGCGGATCAACCAGGGACGCTTTCCGAAATCCATCCCGCTCGGCGGTCGCGCCATCGGCTGGCTGGAAGCGGAAATCGACGAATGGATCGACCGGCAGGTCGAGCAAAGCCGCCAGGCCGATCACTGATCCCGGATGACCGGAAACCGCCATCCCGTGGATCCCTTTCCGACGCACCGAGGGCCAGTCGCCGGAGCGGCCTGATGTTCACAAGTTTTTGCGGTTTCGGTATACTCCATCGTGCTACTTTGGCTGGGAAGCCGGTTATGCCGGGTTATCCACTCAATACAACAGCCTGTGACCGGAACGAGGTTGGTCTCATTCCCGAGGCGAATCGGTGGAGCTTCCTGTTCTCAGCGAAAGTAGCAATGACCCGGCACCTTTGGCCCGTTCCGCCTGACGCAAGCGGCAGGGGAACCCGCAGATGAATCCATGGCCTGGGGTAGTGCCCGGAAGGCTCCGCAGCGTGCGGGCGCATCCGGGAGTTCGCCGACGCATGGGAGGAAACGCACAGCACACAGACCGATCACACCATCAACAACAAGGGTCTTAACCAATGGATGCAGCCGACGTAACGCACAGCGAAGTCCTCCAGGGTGAAGTGAACGCCACCCTGTCCCTGCTGGATCAGGCCGTGGAACTCTCCGGACTGGCAGAGTCCACCTTCTGCATGCGTGTACTGAGGACCAACTACATCCGAAAAAAACTAGTCACTGGAAAGATTACCCTGGAACGGATCGCCAAGCTCAGACGGCAGCTCGGGGATTACATCGAGGAGAAACGGAATGACCAAAGCCATTGCAACGAAAGTCACGCCCCGTGAACTGATCGAACGCTCGATTGCGGACAATACGCGCCGCTCGTATACGGGGGCCATGAACCTGCTTCAGGCGTGGCTCGAAGCCCACAGATCCCCGCTGAACGATGCCAGCCTCGCAGCTTACCTGACCCACCTGTTCAACGAGGGAAAGGCTCCCGCCACGGCGGGCCTGGTCGTTGCGGCGGTCCGGTTCTCGGCGCGCATGGCCGGGCGCAAGGATCCGGTCGTGGGTGAACTGACCGAGCGCGCCCTGTCGGCGTACAAGCGGGAAATGAGCCACGTCGGGCACGGCCAGGCACACGGCCTCAAGTGGGAAGACGCCGACCGGATTGCCAGGGTGGCGTTCCAGGACGGGGATCTCACGGGCTTTCGGGATGCGGCGATCATCGCCGTGATGTCCGATGCCCTGCTGCGGGTCAGCGAGGTCGCCGCCCTGCAGCGTGAACACGTCGAGTTCATGTCCTCGGGAGACGGTGTCCTGCACATCCGGCGCAGCAAGACCGACCAGGAAGGCAAGGGCGCCACCCTGTTCCTCGGCAGGCCCACCGTCAAGTACCTGAAGCACTGGCTCTCAAAGGCCCGGGTCACGGACGGGTCGTTTTTCCGCAGGGTCTACAAGGACGTGGTGCATCCGTGCGGGCTGTCCACCCGCACCGTCATGCGGGTCATCAAGCGCCGTGCGCACGAGGCGGGCATCGAGGAGAACGTCTCGGGACACTCGCTTCGCGTGGGCTCGGCACAGTCGCTTGCCCGGGCGGGCGCTACGTTGGTGGACATGCAGGTGTGCGGGCGCTGGAAATCCCCCGACATGCCGGCCCGCTACGCCCAGGGAGAAATCGCTTCACGCGGGGCAGTCGCCAAGCTGAGATATTGCGCGGGGAAATCCGTGAGCGTGTAGAAAGATGCCCTGCCCCATTTGCCGGGTGGAATCCGGATAGGGAGGCGGGCCGTTGCAAACATCTTCATAGGCGTGCCTTTCTCCGGTCGATGGCCATGAGCAGGGCGGGCAGAAGCGCGAGGTCGGCGATAAGCGCAAAGCTGATCGTGAGGGCGACCAGGAGGCCGAGCACGGCGTTGGGCTCGTATCCGGATGAAGCGAACACCAAGAAGCCTGCGGTCAGAATGGCGGTGGTAGCCCACAGCGCCGGGCCCACAGTGCGAACCACAGTGTGAACCGCCTCGGGCGATTGCAGCCCCTCACGGCGGGCTTTCAGATACTTGGTAAGAAAATGAATCGTATCGTCCACGATGATGCCGATAGCGATCGCGGTGACTACGGATGCGCCAAGCCCCACCTGACCGACGAGGTGCCCCCACAGACCGAAAGCCATGATCGCTGGGATGAAGTTTGGCACCAGACAGACCAGCCCGACGCGGACATTGCGGAAAACCAGAATCAGGATCAGCGAAATGAGACCTGTGGCAAGAATGGTGCCCGCCAGCATGTTGCTGATGTTCTGACTCGACATGTGGGCGGAGATCATGGTGAAGCCCGAGGCCGAGTCCGCGAGTTCCGGTGCATTGACCCGCAACCAGTTCCGGGCACGCGCATCAATGTCGAGATGGTCGCGCGTCGAAGTGTCCTTGAGCACGACGGTCATTCGCGTCGAGGATTTGGCGATATCCATGCGGTCATTGAGGTCGGCACCGAAGGGCAACGAGAACTCGTAGAGCAGCAGGAATTGCGCAGCAAGGTCGGAATCGTCCGGAATCCGGTAGAACACCGGATCATCCCCGTGCATGTTTTCGTTCAGGCGCTTCATGATGTCTGTAAATGCAAAGACGTGATGCACTTCGGGCTGGGTGCGGTACCACTCGGCAAAAGCCTCGACCGCATGCAGGTATTCGGGGTCAGTGATGCCGCTCTCGCGGCCTGAACTCAGCGAGTATTCAAGCTGGTCCAGCCCCGTCAGGTTCTCGATGATGAAATCCGTGTCGGCGCGGAAGGTGTAGCGCTCATCGAAGTGGTGCAGCCAGTTGTCGCTTAGCTCATTGCGTGGAATGCCGGTTGCCAGCGCCGCGACCACCAGAACACTGGACCAGAGGAGTAGTGTGCGGCGAGCAACGATAAAACCCCCGAGGCGGTCGAAGAAGGGAGTCGTCCCGGCGCGTGCGCGCGGTGCGCGCATGGGCAGGACTGAAAGCATCGCCGGCAGGAGCGTCACGGAATAGACGAATGCGAACAGCATGCCAAGCGCGACCAGGTTGCCGAGAACATGGAACGGCGGTGAACTCGATGTATTCAGACTGAGGAATCCAATCGAGGTCGTGGCGGATGTAAGAAACACCGGATACACGTTGTTGCGAAGGGCTTCTGCTATCGCCGCATTCCGCTCCAGACCACGACGCATGCCGGACAGCATGATGGTGACGATGTGGATTGCATGGGCAACTCCAACTGTCATGATGATGATCGGCATGCTGATACTGACCGGTGTAAGCATCGTACCGAACCAGCCCGCAACTCCCATGGTGCTCAGGACAATAAACACGAGAAGGACCGCAATGGCGAGGGTGGCGTACGCCGAACGCATGAGGAATGCCGCGATGGCCAGGATGACGAGGAACACGATCGGGATGAATTTCTCGGCATCCTGCGCGGCGTCGGTGAACGCCTGGTTCATGATGACGTTGCCAGTCAGGAAATAGGCAAGGTCAGGATGGGCGGCCCGGGACTCGCCGAGCAGGTTTCCGAGATGGTCTGAAATCTCGGCCCATGCGGGCTCCTCCGGCTCGGGCAGGGTAAAGCTGATGACCAGCCCCGCCGCACGCCCGTCGCTCGAAACGAGCTGCCCGACGAGTTCGGGTTCGTTCAAGGCAATGGTCCTGATCCGGTCGAGTTCGGCATCCCCCAGGGACGCCGCATCGCTTACCAGCGGTGCAATCACCAGGTCGTCCCCGGCCGCTTCGCTGTGAAAGTAGTTGGTGAGCGAATTGACCCGGATCGAGTGCGGGGTCTGCCACGCGGCTTCGGTCAGTTCCTCGATGGCGGCAAGGGCCTCGCGGGTAAACACCGTGCCCTTCCGGGGGGAAACCGCGATCAGTGCGGACCTCGATGCGGAATAGGTGTCCTGCAGCCTGTCGAATGCCAGGAGGTCGGGGTTGTCCTCGCCAAACAGTACGCGATAACTGCTGGAAATCGTGATGCCAGGCGCACCGGACGCCGCGATGACCATGACCAGCGTTGCAAGCCCGGCAACCAGCCACCGCCAGTGCAGAATAAAATTGATGTGGCGCTCCATCGGCTCTACCGTGGAGGCTTGGCTTCCCCACCGCCCCGTTTACGCGATGCCAGCAGCTGTGCGACCTCCTCCGCGGCATTGACGCCACTGGCCAAAGCACCGTTTACCGAGGGCACCCGCATGTAGTCGCCTGCCAGAAAGAGGTTCTCCACCTCCCGGTTGAGGCGACGGCGCATCTCCGCCACCGCCTGGAACATGCCGGGCAGCCCCATGCAAACCGCTTCCTTCCAGCGATACACACGGGTAAACAGCCCCTCGTTGTCGCCCGGGAGCCTGGAGCCGGGTGGAGGGTTCCGGCGTGCATCGCGAAGCATCTGGCGCACGATCTCCTCGTCGTCCAGCGGAAACAGCTCTTCCGTGCGCCTGTAGCCGACCAGCAGGTCGAGAGTGCTCTTGCCGGGGGGGGCGCAGGCAGGCAGGTTGATGGACCTGTCCAGCAGGAGCGGCGTGTCGTCTTCCGGATACAACGCTCCGTTCCAGCCCGCGGGAAGCGGTGGATGATCAAGACCGATTACCACTCGGCATCCGCTGGAGTAGGTGACCGTGCCGAGCGTGCGGCGAATCGCGTCCGGCAAGCCGGGAATGATTTCAGGCACCTTCGAGGCGGAAGTGGCACAGATGACCGCGTCCGCCTCAATGGGGCCTTCGTCGACGACCACGCCTTTTGCGACTCCGTCCTGCACGATTACGCGCCTGACAGGCGTGGAGACGCGAATCGCGTCTCCACACGCATTGGCCAGGGCGTGGGTCAGAGCGCCGGCGCCCTGCTCCGGCACGTAGATCTGATCGGGCTTCAGCAGCATTTCCGCCAGGTACGTCTGCATGTACGCGGCGCCCATCTGTTCGATCGGACCCATCGTCATTTCGAGAAATCCCCGTAACGTCACCTTCAGGGACTCGGGCAGGCCCAGTCTCTCCATGTAGCTGCCGGCATCCTCCTCGCCGTCAAGTTCGACAATCCGGCAGTCGCTGGCGAAATTCAGGTAGTCCGACTGGTCCTTGATCGACTTGATCAGCTTCAGGCTTGGCCAGATCTCCCGGGGCGACAGAATCTTCAGCTTCCAGGACGCCACCAGGCTCTTGACAAGGGTGTTGAAGGAATCGACTGGCGTTGTCACGATCCACCTGCCTTCTCTGTACCAGCCGAGATTCATTTTCGAGCGGACCAGGGGCAACCCCAGCTCTTCGCATATGCGAAAGGCAACATCGTAGGACGAACAGAAAAAGTCTGCACCTTCATCCAGGCAAAACCCGTCCACCCTGTCGCCGCCCAGGCGCCCGCCCACTCGACTGCTAGCCTCGAGCAGAACAGGGTCGATGCCGCGCTTCTTGAGAGTGTAGGCGGCACTCAGGCCTGCGGCCCCCCCCCCAATTATGATTACTCGGCTTGTTTCCATAACCATGTCTCCTCTACGTTCCAGGGCAACGATCCTCAGGCCAAGCCTCAAAGCCTGCACTCACAGGACCATGCCCTATCCTAATCAGTGCCTTGTTACTGCAAAACTGCAATCATTTACTACCGATAGGATTTAATCAGTGATTCCTCGCCCTGCAAAATTTTATTTTCTAGTCCTACTGAATGTGGACAAGGCAGCCTCATAACTACTAGCCCGGTTCAGACAACGAAATTAAATCAATGGGGTCACCTTCAACTCTATAAGCCTTAAATTCATGCTCACGCCCTGCACTTGGATTTGGCACCTCACTTGTCTCAAGTTCGTTGGTTTGGAGATCAAAACGGTAGGCAACAACCATCAAATCAACTTCTCGACGGACCAGTGTGCTGACTTCAACCAACTCACAATCAATCGAATGCTCCGCTGGCAAAATTAATGTGCGTCGGTGTGCTACTCCTTCCACCAGTGCGAAAGGTGTAGGGCAGACATACATCTTTCTGTCTCGCACTAGAATATCGCCATATGTGCCAAATCCACGAAAACTCTTGTTCTTGTGCACATACTCATTGTCCGCATTAAGAAAGCTTCCGTGGCAAATCACTAAATCAAACACTGGATATTTATTTCCGTCTGGATCCTTTGGATACCTGCCAAAAACATAGTAAATTACCCGTCCATTGTGCTCACCACAGGGAACTTGACTGTTAGAGTCGTAACTCGCCTCACGCCCTGGATAAGCCAATCCCTTGATCTCGTAGCCCTCTGAAAAATGAACTAAGCGAAAATCTGGATACGTATTTCGTTCAGGAAGATCGTATCTAATATCCATTTGATCCAACCGATTCCTGAACCAGTTCTGAAAGGGAAACTCCTTATCAGTTTGTACCTCGCGCTGGATTAGTTCATCGTCACGGATTGCATAAACGCAATTCTTGAATATTGCAGATACGTTAGCCACAAATTAATTCCTGTTAGTTGTGAAGCCTACTATCCGCGCTACCGACATGAAGCTTAACTATTAGTGCCTTTATTTGATCAGCAGAAGCTTCAAGTACAAGCAATGCTTCTCTTTTGTTGCCAAAAGCTGAGAGCTGTCTAATTAATTGCGCCATGATAATCACCCGTATGTCTCCTTGACTAAGTGGCCTACCCGATCCGCTGAGGCGTTTTACCTGATTCGCTGCAACTGATGAAACCAACTTCCATATATTGTCGCCGTTAACATGCGCTGCAAAACTCAATTCCTTACGACAGACAATAACTATATCAAGATTGATAGGCTCCTTAGCTTGATGCTTTGGCATAGCAACAGACATTTCCGACTTTATCGGATGCGCCGCCGTAATCCTGAAGTCGCTTTCTAAAAGCGCTATAAGGACAGCCGACCATCCCTCAGGACGGGAATGATGATACGTGAAGGCTAGAATGCCATCGTCTCTCAGAACTCGGTGTACCTCTCTCAAGACAGAAATCAAACGCTCTGTAAAGGTACTTGCTACGGAATGTTGCACCTCCCGCTCGCTACGGGTTGTCGATGTTGTATGTGGTGAGTTTCCATCAAGAATATGTTGTTGCCAAACATAGAAGAAATCAGCGAGTTGCGAATAATGGACATTATCGAAAAACGGCGGATCGGTAATAACAGCATCTACCGCTCTATCTGGAAGGTCCGTCTTTCCTGAGTCACCACAGGACAAGTAAACATGATGGCTGTTAAGAAAAGTTGAATAGTCTTCGGCGATTGAGAAGCCAATTTTTTGCGAAAGACCATATATCTTTTGATTCCTTTTGGTTCCGTTGAGTTTACTAGGATAAATCTCAAAAGGATTATCCGCATAGTCCAAGGCACGTAATACTCTACTCGCAAATAGTGTCGAAAATGCTCCCGAGCTTTTAGGTGTACCCCAAAGATTAGCTTCTAAAGGCATCCGTTCCGGCTTAAGGATGTGATGTGCAAACATGTGTCTAACAGCGCCTGTACCTTCACCCTTGTATGACGCGAACATATTGTAAAATTCCAAAGTACCTGACAACAGACACACAAAAAGCTCCCGCAATCTAGGAGATTCAATGCTTCTAATTCGTGCCGCAAGTATGGAGAGACACAACAACTGACGGTCATTAAACATTTCGTGCCAATGTCGGTAGTTGTACCCTAGGACTTGGTTGGTGTTGTAGCCAGGTTGGATCTCAGCCAGCGGGTACGCATTATTGGCCTTGGCTAACGCCGACTGTGCATCGTCGTATAGCGCTCTATCTTCCCTATCCGCAGCCATGTACATCTTGCTGCCGTCCGGCATTAAAACGAGCTTAGCGTACAGCCGATGCCTAGGTGGAATTCGAGTTTCTCTAATTGTCTTAGCTATTGGAAAGGTATGTGAGCAGACTGGACAAGTAGCTCTTTGCCCTTGAGCTGAGCCAAGCTGGGGATTGTAAATTTCACCACATGTGTCACAGCATACTTTACAGGAGTGAACGTGAACCTTATTGATGCCACCACATGTAGGACAAACAGAGCGTGCTGCGGCAAATTTCTTTGGATAGGCATGTCGTGCAAAAATACGTGAAGAAAACAAGTCAACAGGAGAATCACAATTAGGACAGCTAACTACCTTGACCCAAAAGTAATACAAAACATCGACGCTAGTACCGCTTGACAAGGTTGTACGGTAGTAGCGGCACACTTCCTCAGCAACATCATGCTCAATTGATGAGTAGGTTGAGAGAATCGCTTTACGGTCATGTGAAGCAAATGCATTTCGAACCAGAAAATGGGCTATGGGATTGATGTCGCGTCCAATTGCGCGCGCGCCGACCTTGCAGGCTTCACCAATTGTTGTTCCGCTTCCCATAAAGGGATCGAAAACTACAGCATCCTTGATTCGAATTGGCTTATAGAAAAGATCAAGAATGTTTGCGCCTGCAGGCGCGAAGGCCCCAATGACAATTGCACGAAAAACTGTACCAAGGCGTTGCGCCCACCACTTATGCATGTGATATGGAGGCCGATTAATTTCTTTGCGCCAGCTTTCAGCTTCTGCAATATCGCTAAGTCCTGCAAAGGGAAAAGTGTCATCTTCGAGTGCTCTAGGACCAGACATAGGTACTATAGAAACTGTTGCCACATCTGGATTTGGGAAGGACTGTTGCGAACTTTGTATTTGGTCTTTTTCTGACCAAATTGTAGAAGCGCAAGTTTGATTACCCATTATGGCTGACACCAATGGGGAATGACGTCACAAAATGATTGGATAGGCAGAAATTGATTCAACTGTTTCACCAAGGCGTAAAAAACTGGGGAAATAATATACTATTTGTCCAACCCCGATCATTCCTTGAGATAATTCCAATCCTTTTTTAGAGGGCTTTGCATAATCATCTTTTCAATATTTTCCGGTTTATCGGGAATTTTGGGAAGCTCTCTTTTCGTTATTGGCGTGGACTGTTCACTGAACCGCACGATTACCTTTAAGGGATGATGCAGCCCGAAGCAACTCGCATTGGTGCTGCCCGGATGCGTCGTCTCTATGAAACTTTTGAATGTAGTTGAAGCTTCTTGTGCAGATTTTGATATGCTTGTGGCTGTCGAAATTGCTTGCCGTCTCTCGTCCCCTGACAAAATGCCTCCATCTCCTTGACCGATTTCATCTCCGGCAATTCCGGGACACTCTGAAATCTCTGCATAAGATGGTCGTGCACAAGTTTTTCGATGGTGTATTGACTTCTTTCGTGCCATCTCCGACGAAATTCTGGATGCCATACCCATTGCTGTCTTGAAAGTTCGACTACACCCTTGACCAATCGAGCGAAGAATTTTGTGCCTACCATCACATAGGGACGACCGTATTCGTGGTCACGGGCAGAGTAATGCGCCCAGCGCATGTCTTTGCGCGGACCTTGGCTATAAACCTTGTAGTAGACCGCATCCGCTTTCTTCAGAAATTCATTAAAGTTAGAATATGGGAGCATCTCAAATTCGGATATTTCCCCTGTATCCGAAAAAAGGGGATCACCATCAACATGGTCCAAGGTCATTTCAGCTCCGTCTATTACGCTGCGCTTGTTGAGTTGAATAAATGGCCGATCATTGTCCAGTAGGTACGAATTGCGCAAATCGTCGTCAAGATACACGTCCGTGATGCCTTGGTGCAGTGCTTCCTGATACACCTCTTCAAAAGCACTACACATGTCTCTGTCGCCGAGAGCCGTCTTTATTCGTTCGTATAAACTGGCAAGGCTGTGGGTTTTTCGATCTTTCCGCAGATCTTTTTCATCAACGCCTGGATATTCCCGTCCCAAGATACGGTCGGCACCGCATGCATAGACAATGTGCATTGCAAGTTCCAGGGCGCGCCCTGCGTGAAAAGTTATTTGTGCTTGGCACTCACGTGTCTGGGAATCGAATTCAACCTTGGGGTCTCCTGTATCCTTATGATTGACTGTTCTGCCAACACCAAATGACAAGACATCAAGTTTAGCGGCCTGCCAAAACATCTGTTCGAGCCCGGCATGGACGTTCTCTGTCATGCCGTAGATTTGATCCCAACCCGCGCGCCCCTTTGGGGTTACAAACATTTGCATACTTTCCAAAATCCTTTGCTATTTTCCATGTTAATTGAGTCAAATATTCGAAGGCTGTCCGATATTCCGTTGCTAATCCTCGCTATTTGATCCTGCTAAGAATTAGTGTTGTTAAGGTATGCTTTCCTTCTCAGTGTAAGCAGCCAGTTCCAGCTTTTTGGCAAGATCACGCATAGAATTTGAGCAAACTGCATGATTGAACCTGTTTGGACTTATTTGGACTTCCCTGTACTATACAGACTAATATAGAAAACAAGGCAATACCACACCTGTCTGGTATTTTCTGTTATCCGGACTCATACAAAGGAGGTATTCAACCGTGGAACCTAAACCCGACTCCAACATTCTGGATAAGCTAGTGCACAAGATCGATGCCATGCTCCCCAAAGATCTGAAAAAAGGCAAAGACAGGATCGAGAAAAATGTACGCGCGTTCGCAGAAAGTACATTTCAGCGGATGGACCTTGTCACGCGCAACGAGTTCGATGCACAGAGCGAGATGCTGTCTCAGAGCCAGCTTCGGGTCAAGGAACTGGAGCAGTGCGTACAGGAAATCGAAGGGGAAAATGCTAAGTAAGCTCTACAGACCATCATCCAGTGAATTTAAATAATCTGCAAGTACATCACCATGACACGGCGCGGGTTTGCAATGACAACCCAACCGTTTTCCCGACAGTAATTTTAGTTTTTCTTTCAATTGGATACCTCCCTTAAGGAAGTTCCGATCAAAATCATACTTGAACTTACGTACTACTTCATCACGATCACCATCAAATCCGACCGCATACGGATTTCCCCAATCTGATCCACGGCCGATATATTCATCGTACTCTTCTGCGCGATCTATATTGACTACTCTGGTAAGCACGATTTGTACTTTCCGAACAGTTTTGCCAGTGCTTTTCAAGTTTACTGAAAGTTCCGGGAAATGCTGACCGTCATCAAAAACAATCGCGTGGGTTGCTTTATCTTCAACCTGATCTTCATTTGACAACTTTTGTATATGCTTAACTCTTGCATCACCTTCAAATATCTTGTCTATGAATCCACAATCGTCAGCTAAAAACAGAACGGCAAAGCTATTCATTGAGGACAAAATATTGCTTACCTTCCGCTCGAACTTTGAGTAGCACTTGAACTCAGGCGGATAGGAAATAAAAACGTTCGGCATGTGTAAACTAGACATCTCGTTATGCCAAATGTTTGACTTTTAGCGAACTACCCCATCGGTCATTGAGATACTCGACCACCAAACGCCTATGACAATGATGCGGCTTGTGTTCGCTACATAACAGGCAACCATTCTGGAATAAAGATGGTTCAATTTTCTCATCTATTGATCGCATATCCATAAGGTCAAGAAACTTCCTTTCGTATTCCTCCCAAGGTATATGTTTTTTCTTGTAGGCTTTCAAGAGTTCGTCTGTGGGGGCCAAGCTTGGAATATGGACGTACTCCATGGCACATAACTCTTGCAGAAAAAACTTTAAATCTGCCATTTTTGAAAAGCCAGCCAGTTGAGATTTGTTATTCAACCGCACATCGATCATCCTGCGAATCTCTTCACCACGAAGCAATGAGAAAAACTTTTCAGCAGACTTCCCTGTAAAGCCGATAGTGTAAACATTCATATCAGTAATGCTGTTGCAAATAACCATCAAAATCCAAAATGGTTGCAACTAGCTTATAGTGGTAACCCGCATCACCAAAACTTGGGCTCAAACTCACACAAAGGTAGTAATTGTCACCTTTTCGCAATCTTATACGATTTGGATTTTCACCTTCTCCAGGATATTGATTTTTCAACATACGTCTCACTTTCGGGTCAGTAATAGAAAATTGCTCATATAAGACATTATTATATTCGAACTCAGCAGAAATCTTCTGATGGTATTTTTGCTTAAAATCGTTCCATTCTTTACTCAAAATAATATGTAGATTAGTAGTTTTAATGAGGTAGAGCGATGCATCAACATTGACTCCACAGTGGTCGCTGACGACATTCTTTCCCACACCATCTTCAAGCCAGAGATCGTCAGGTTTGTCTTCAAGATTGCTCAGCCTTAATGAATCAAATTCACTTAGTTTTTGCCATCGCTGGCCAGATTGGATAAGGATGTTTTCCGGTTGACCCGGTTCGGGCTCTTCATCACCCAAAGATATACGCACAATATCCAATACCTGAGCATACCCATTACCTGATAGCCTGCAATCCCCATCAAACACCGCACCATGTGAATCACGATCTGCGGTAACCGGTCTGATCCAGTTGCCAACTTGAGTTCCATTCCCTGCTTCGATCAACTCTTTTCCAGCTATACAGTGTCCACCCTTTTTTATGGATTTAGCAAGAATTATAAGTATTCGGTCAGTCATTAGTCACTATTTGATTGTTTAAGTTATTCAAAATAAATTGACATATCGTTGCCAAAACTTTTACAACAGATTTGTACAAGAGTGCCATCATGCTTCAACCCTCAGTTCATCCAGATAATCCGCCCAGGCCTGCATCATCTTTTTGCGTTCCGGCAAATGTGCCGTGCGGTTGTAGGCGCGCCCGTTCGGGTCGCGTACCCGGTGGGCAAGCTGGTGTTCGATGAAATCCGGCCGGAATCCCAGCACTTCATCCAGGATCGTGCGCGCCATGGCCCGAAAGCCGTGACCGCTCATTTCCTCCTTGCCGATGCCCATGCGCCGCATCGCGCCGACTATCGTATTGTTGCTCATAGCCCGGTCACCATTGGGAGTCCTTGAACTGGGAAACACATACCGGCCACGTCCGGTAAGCGGCTTCAACTCCTCCAAGATCTCAACGGCCTGCCTGGACAGCGGTACGACATGCTGGGTTTCAGTCTTGGTAACCAGGTAACGCCACTCGGCCTTGTCGAGATCGATATCCTTCCACTGTGCCTGGCGCAACTCGCCTGGGCGCACAAACACCAAAGGTGCGAAGCGAAGCGCGCACCGAATGGTCAGCGTCCCTTCATAGCCATCCAGTATCCGCAGAAGTTCGCCGACCTGTTCAGGCTCGGTCACTGCTGCGAAGTGAGAGCCCCTGGCTGGAGGCAACGCCCCCCGCAAGTCTCCCGATGGATTGTAGGTGGCCCGGCCGGTGGCGATGGCGTAACGGAATATTTGACTGCAGAAGCCCAGTACACGGTGAGCCGTATTCAGTGCACCGCGTGCCTCAATCCTCCGAATGGTCTCCAGCACGAGCGGGGCGGTGATGTCCGCAATCGGTTTTCCACCGATCCAGGGGAACACATCTTTTTGCAGTCTGTTGATAACACGTTCCGAATGGCCTGCGCACCAATTCGGCTGGTGTTTGGCATACCACTCACAGGCTACCGTCTCAAAGCTGTTGGCCACACGTTCTGCCCGGGTAGCCTTTTCCACCTTGCGCAGCTCGCTCGGGTCAATATCGTCCGCTATCTGCCGGCGTGCCTCATCACGCCGGCCCCGGGCCTCTTTCAGGGACACATCGGGATAAGTGCCAAGAGACAGCCGCTTCTCCTTGCCATCGAAACGATATTTCAGGCGCCACAACTTTCCGCCGGTGGGGACCACCTCGAGATACAAACCGCGCCCGTCGAAATACTTTCTGGGCTTGCTACCCGGTTTGATAGTGCGAACTCGGACGCTTGACAGGGACATGGGGTAACTCCTTTACAAATCTTCTGCTTGCCGGAAACCCCCAAGACATTGGCTTTTAGACTCATTTGGGGGCATCTCATTATTCAAATGCTCGATTGCCCCCAATTCTGCCCCCATATTTACCGGGATGTCAATAGACGTTATGGTACTTCAATGGACATTATTTATTTATAAGACTCTGATTTTAAACAGCTATAAATACGTTATTGAACCTTATAAAATTTGTTAATTGTAGGCGCGATTGGATTCGAACCAACGACCCCCACCATGTCAAGGTGATGCTCTAACCAACTGAGCTACGCGCCTAATCCAGGAATGTGAAACCTAACATAGAACAGAAGAATCCGGTACCTCCCTCACCGCAGCAAATCCTCCTGGACTTGTGCAGACTGCTCCTGAACAAGATCGTCTGCGTTTTACTTCCCTGCTGGTAGCGTCGGCAGGCTGAAATCACCTTCATGAACTGACTGGCCACCGTCGCCGAGGTGGCGACCACTCCCCTGCGACTGCCAAGTTCAGATTCAATTGGCCGAGCCCTAAACTTTCAATTTTCCGATACTAAACTTGCAATTGGACGACCCCTAAACTTGCAATCAGCCGATGTCGAGTTTTGGCTTGAGTATGGCCTGAGCTCCTTATTTACCGAGCGCCCGTACTACTGCTTCCGGGTCATGATCGATGACAGTCAGCAGGACCCGGGCCGCACGATCTGGGACGCGACGACCCTGCTCCCAGTCTTGCAGGATATGTGCATCGAGCCCAAAGCGATCCGCGAATTCTTGACGGCTCAACCCTAGTCTCCTGCGAAGGGCCAGGATCCGATCAGCGGCAGGATCGTCCACGATTCTGCACGGCAGATCGATCTCGCCGTGCCCATGGGCAAGTACCTCGTCCAGTGCCGTCTCGATCTCACGACCGACCCGGGTTCGTTCGATTGTCATTTCCCTCTGCCCTCCTTCTTGATCTCAGCCACAAACTGCGAAAGTGCCTTTCATATCTGTGATCCAGTCCTGCATGAATCTGAACTTCTTGCCAAACAAATCGTATCGATAGGCCGGTGATTTACCAAGAACAATGGAGCGATGGACTAACTTGCCTTGCGCTGGTGCTTGCCCAAAACCACGTCTTTCAGGTGAAAGAGTTCATCGCGAAGCTTGGCCGCCTCTTCAAATTCCAGGTTGCGCGCATGCTCGTACATCTTCTGCTCAAGCTGCTTGATCTTTTTCATGCCCTGTTCGGTCGTCAAGTCCAGGTATTCCGCGCTGTCTGCAACATCCTCAAGGCGGGTCCGGTAGATCGCCCGTTCAGCCGGTGACTTGCGCGCACCCTCCATGATGTCGGGCACTTTCTTGGTAATCCCCCGGGGAGTAATTCCGTGCTTCTTGTTGAAGGTGACCTGCTTGTCGCGCCGGCGGTTGGTCTCATCGATGGCACGCTGCATGGAGCCCGTCACCTCATCGGCGTACATGATGGCCCGGCCGTTAAGATGCCGTGCTGCCCGGCCCACGGTCTGGATCAGGGAGCGCTCGGAGCGCAAGAACCCCTCCTTGTCCGCATCCAGGATGGCGACCAGCGAGACTTCCGGGATATCCAGTCCCTCGCGCAGCAGGTTGATGCCAACCAGCACGTCAAAATCCGCGTTGCGCAGCCCGCGGATGATCTCCACCCGCTCGACGGTATCGATGTCGGAGTGCAGGTAACGGACCCGCACGCCGTGCTCGTCCAGGTACTCGGTCAGGTCCTCCGCCATGCGCTTGGTCAGAGTGGTGATCAGCACGCGCTCGCCCCGCCCGACACAATCGTTGATTTCGGAAAGCACGTCATCCACCTGGGAGACCACCGGGCGCACGTCGATCTCAGGGTCCACCAGACCCGTCGGGCGAACGACCTGCTCGGCGATGACATCGGATTTCTGCATCTCGTAGGGACCCGGAGTGGCCGAGACATAGATCATCTGCGGAGCCAGGGCGGCAAATTCCTCGAACTGCAACGGGCGGTTGTCCAGCGCCGAGGGCAGGCGAAAGCCGTACTCCACCAGGGTTTCCTTGCGCGAGCGATCGCCCCGGTACATGCCGCCGAACTGGGGTACGGACACGTGGCTTTCGTCCATCACCATCAGGGCATTGTCCGGCAGGTAATCCAGCAGGCAGGGCGGCGGCTCGCCCGCTGCGCGCCCGGAGAGGTAGCGCGAGTAGTTCTCGATGCCCGCGCAGTAGCCGATTTCCTGGATCATCTCCAGATCGAAACGCGTGCGCTGCTCCAGGCGCTGCGCCTCCACCAGGCGATTGGCCCGGTTGAGTTCCTCCAGGCGCTCCTTGAGTTCCTTTCTGATCTGCTCGATGGCATTAAGCAGGATCTCGCGCGGAGTCACATAGTGCGTCTTCGGGTAAATGGTCAGGCGCGGCACCCGGTGGGTAATCTCGCCGGTGAGCGGATCGAAGTAGCTCAGGTGTTCGATTTCCTCATCGAAGAGCTCGATGCGGATACCCTCGCGCTCGGAGTCCGCCGGATGAACATCGATGATCTCGCCGCGCACCCGGAAGGTACCACGCCGCAATTCGGTGTCGTTGCGCGTGTACTGGAGTTCGGCCAGGCGGCGCAGCACCGTACGCTGGTCGATGCGGTCGCCGCGGTCGAGATGCATGACCATGTTCAGGTAGGCCTTGGGGTCTCCCAGCCCGTAAATGGCGGACACGGTGGCCACGATGACCGTGTCCGGGCGCTCAAACAGGGCCTTGGTGGCGGACAGGCGCATCTGTTCGATGTGCTCGTTGATGGAGGCGTCTTTCTCGATGAAAGTATCGCTTGCCGGCACATAGGCCTCGGGCTGGTAGTAGTCGTAGTAGGACACGAAATACTCCACCGCATGCTGCGGGAAGAACTCCTTCATCTCGCCGTACAACTGTGCTGCCAGGGTCTTGTTGGGGGCGAGGATGATCGTCGGCCGCTGCACCTGTTCGATGACATTGGCAATGGTGAAGGTCTTGCCCGAACCGGTGACCCCCAGCAGCGTCTGGTGGGCCAGCCCGTCGTTCAGCCCCTCAACCAGGGTCTGGATGGCCTCGGGCTGGTCCCCCGCTGGAGCGAAGTTGGTGACGATTTTAAATGGCTGGTACATATTCTCTCTTTTTGGGGTCTTATCTCTGTTTGACAGGCCCCGTATACTCTACCCGGTGCTGCCAGGGTGCAGCATTCACGAGATCAACCCCCGGACCAGGAGACATTGTGCAATATTCACTCGCAAAGCGGGTATCCCGGATTCAACCCTCCGTCACTTTAGCCATAACGGCACGGGCGAATCAAATCCGTGCCGAGGGTGGAGACATCCTCAATCTGGCTGCCGGCGAGCCGGACTTCGACACCCCCGAACCCATCAAGGAGGCGGCCATCGCCGCCATGCGCACGGGCCAGACCAAATACACGGCCGTGGCAGGCACTGCCTCTCTAAAAAATGCAGTGATCGAGAAGTTCCGGCGCGACAACGGGCTGGAGTACACCTTCGATGAAGTCATGATCTCCACCGGGGCCAAGCAGGTGCTCTACAACCTCTGCCAGGCCCTTTTAAACGATGGGGACGAGGTTTTGATCCCGGCCCCGTACTGGGTCTCCTACCCGGATATCGTGCTCCTGGCAGGCGGTGAGCCGGTGACCATCCCCAGCCGGGCCGAGAACCGCTGCAAGATCACTGCAGAGGATCTGGAAAGCAGGATTACCCCCAGGACCAAGCTGCTGGTCATCAACAGCCCGTCCAACCCCACGGGCATGGCCTACACGCAAGAAGAGCTGGGCGCTTTGGGTGAGGTGCTGGAAAAGCATCCGCAGGTGTTCGTGATCAGTGATGATATCTACGAGCACATCCTGTTTCGGGGACAGAAATTCTCAAACCTCCTGAATGCAATCCCTTCGCTCCAAGACCGCACGCTGGTGTTGAACGGGGTCTCCAAGGCCTATTCGATGACCGGCTGGCGCATCGGGTATGCGGCAGGACCTCAAACCCTGATCAAGTCCATGACCAAAATCCAGTCGCAGAGCACCTCCAACCCGAGCTCCATTTCACAGGCGGCAGCGGAAGCTGCGCTGACCGGCGACCAGGTCTTTGTAGCAGATATGTGCAATGAGTTTGAAAAGCGTCACGACTTCATTGTTGGCGCCCTGAATGAAATTGACGGCATCCACTGCTCGCAAGGCGACGGAACATTTTATTGCTTTCCCAACATTGAGGGCCTGATCGAGAAAACTGAAAACGTCTCAGACGATCTTGGTTTTGTAGAGTATTTGCTGAATCAGGCGGGTGTCGCCACAGTGCCTGGTACAGCATTCGGTTCGCCCGGGTACATGCGTATCTCTTTTGCGGCCAGCATGGAAGTTCTGGAAGGAGCGGTTGCCCGCTTTAAGACACTTTAACCCAGATACAGGTGACTAATGATCGTCAGGATCGACATTGACCTGTGCATAGTGGGTCGTTACCATTTCTCGTCTTCTATTCCCCGGTAGCTCAGTTGGTAGAGCGGGTGACTGTTAATCACTAGGTCGGCGGTTCGAGCCCGTCCCGGGGAGCCAAAAAAAGCGTGCTCCAGCTAATGTAGCCATCATTACTTACACAGATATGCCACTGAGTTCGATTTCCGTTACAATCATCACAAAGTCAACAGCATCGAGGATGAAGAACGTGCAGATATTCTTTTGACTAGTGTATCTGCTAAACAACTAACCTACCAAACAACTGCTCGACGAGAAACCACATCGAAACAAAAGAAAAAAAACCGGCCAAAGAAACTGATCCACTTGACAACAGAAGGAGTTGGGTGCGTATTGGAGCATCCTGGGCTGCCATTATTTTTATCTTTGCTCTTGCACCAGCCTTTGTAGCCGTATTGTATTTCACGGATGAAAAAGATAAGGCATTTGATCTATTTCATGTGATATTCCCAGTGGCTACAGGCATCATCTCGTACTGGTTCGCCAGCCGTAAAAGCAACAGTGTTGAAGGCAACAAAGGTAAGGAAAACATCGAGAGTTAACAGTATAACGAAACGGCATCTATACCACTATTTTGTAGATTGCTTAACAGACCTGTAGATTCAGTACTGGTTTAGATAGATGCGCAATTGTAAAGCCATAGCACGGCAGTTCTTTGTCAATCCTCTGTGACAGTGCTCATCGACCAGATAGCGGCTGACTAGTTCTTGTCCGTGAATTTCTAACAGACTGTTTTGGTTTGGAAAAGGTGTCTTTGACGTGGTGGTAAACAGGCGTAATGCGTGTACCGTTTCATCAACTAACAACCTGTAAACTCCTACCGAAAAATAATACCTATTTACTGTACTTACTACTATTAAAGACACAGCTTACTCGCTTACACGCACCCCAACTCGGATGAGTTTATGCGAAAGCAGGTTGGCAATTTTAAAGAGATAATCCTACGTTACTAGCTCTACATACATAGGTCTGAATTAGAAGGAAGAGTGGATCAATGCCAGCTGTTAATCAAAAACCTGAGCAGATGGCAAGAGATGTCATTGACACAAAGCTGTTGCAAGCGGGCTGGTCAGTTCAGGATAAGGTCGACTTCAATGCTGGTACCGGGATTGCGGTTCGCGAGTATTCAACGGACGCTGGATCTGCCGATTATGTTCTTTTTGTCGACAAGAAGCCTGTCGGGGTCGTCGAAGCCAAGCCGGAAAGTTGGGGGCAAAAAATCACGACAGTTGAAAAGCAATCCGGTGATTATGCCGCTGCCGAACTCAAGTGGTGCAAAAATGACAAGCCTCTCCCTTTCGTTTTTGAAAGCACCGGTGTATTAATTCGTTTTACAGACGGGCGTGACCCCAGACCCCGCTCGCGTGAGGTATTCAATTTCCCCCGACCGGAGACCCTGCGGGAATGGCTTGGTCAGTCAGGCTCCCTTCGCAAACGACTTCAGGGACTGCCGTATCTGGACACTTCAGAACTTTGGGCTTGCCAGGGCAAAGCTATCGAAAAGCTGGAAGCCTCCTTTAAGCAGAATCGTCCACGTGCATTGATTCAGATGGCCACCGGCTCGGGCAAGACCTACACGGCCATCACCTCGATCTACCGGCTGCTCAAATTCGCGGATGCCAAGCGGATTCTCTTTCTTGTGGATACCCGGAATCTTGGTGAGCAAGCTGAGCAGGAGTTCATGGCCTATGTGCCTAGCGATGACAACCGCAAGTTCACCGAGCTTTACAATGTTCAGCGTCTCACATCTTCTTATGTAGCCAAGGACAGCCAGGTCTGTCTCAGTACGATCCAGCGCATGTATTCACTGCTCAAGGGCCAGGAGCTGGATGGTGCGGCCGAAGAGACCAATCCTGCGGAACTCAGGACCCAGTCTAAAGAACCCATGCCGGTTGCCTACAGTGAACAGATTCCACCTGAGTTTTTCGACTTTATCATCATCGATGAATGTCATCGCTCAATCTACAACCTCTGGAGACAGGTGCTGGAATATTTTGATGCCTTTCTCGTCGGTTTGACGGCTACGCCGGATAACCGCACTTACGGATTTTTCAAGAAGAACGTGGTCAGCGAATACAGCCACGAAGAAGCTGTTGCTGATGGAGTCAATGTCGGTAACGAAGTGTATGTGATCGATACGGAAAAGACGCAGCATGGTGGACATCTCAAAGCTAATCAGCAGATCGAGATGCGCGAGCGCCTGACGAGGAAAAGGCGCTGGGAAATACAGGATGAGGATGAAGCCTATTCAGCCCAGCAACTGGATCGTGATGTCGTCAATCCCGACCAGATTCGCACTGTGGTTCGCACCTTCCGTGAAAAGTTATCAGAGATATTTCCTGGTCGAGGCGAGGTGCCGAAGACACTGATTTTTGCCAAGACCGACAGCCATGCCGATGACATCATCCAGACCGTGCGAGAGGAGTTTGCCGAGGGGAACGAGTTCTGCAAGAAGGTCACCTACAGGGCTGAAGAAGACCCTAAATCCATCCTAGCGCAGTTCCGGAACGACTACTATCCACGCATTGCCGTGACTGTGGACATGATTGCCACGGGGACTGACGTCAAACCGATTGAATGTCTGCTTTTCATGCGGGATGTGAAAAGCCGCAATTATTTCGAGCAGATGAAAGGCCGGGGAACCCGTACTTTGGATCACGATGACCTTAAGAAAGTTTCGCCTACGGCTGCCAGTGGAAAAACCCATTATGTGATTGTGGATGCGGTCGGGGTCACGAAATCGCTCAAGACCGCGAGTCAGCCGCTGATCACCAAACCGACTGTGCCCCTCAAGGATCTTGCCACGGGTGTGATGATGGGCATACGGGATGAAGATACGGTGAGTTCCCTTGCCGGAAGACTGGCTCGATTGAATCAGCAGCTTGATCGCACTGAGAAGGAACGGATCAAGGAACAAGCAAGTGGCGTCGAACTGGCCCAAATCGTAGGTAACCTCTTGGCAGCCATTGACCCAGACAACATTCAAGAGAAGGCGCGCGAGACTGAACCTGTTCCTGAGGATGGCGAACCATCACCGGAGGCCTGCGATAAAGCTAGGGAACTGCTGGTTGAGGCTGCTGCCAATGTCTTCAACGGCGAACTGATTGAGTTGATCGACTCCATTCGCCGCACCAAGGAACAGATTATTGATCGCGAAGGTTTGGACTCTGTGATCCGTGCTGAATGGAAGGGTGACGCTCATGAAAATGCAGAAACTATCGTGCAGAGCTTTCAGGAATATCTGGAAGCTCACCGTGATGAGATTGAAGCATTGACGATCTTTTACGACCAACCTCATCGCCGATGTGAGTTGACCTACGCAATGATCCGGGAGGTGTTTGACAAGCTGAAGAAAGACCAGCCACGTTTGTCCACTTTGCGAGTCTGGCAGGCCTATACCTTGCTTGACGACTACAAAGGCAATCAACCGATCAGCGAACTGACTGCACTCGTTGCATTAATCCGCCGCGTCTGCGGTATTGACCCAACGATCTCACCGTATTCGGACACTGTGCGCAGCAACTTCCAGAACTGGATCATGAAACATCATAGCGGCGATGGAGAGAAATTCAATGAGAAACAGATGGAGTGGCTCCGTATGATGCGGGATCACATCATCAGTTCCTTTCATCTGGATCGTGAAGATCTTGAAATGGCGCCATTTGATAGCAAAGGTGGAATGGGGCAAATGTACAAGCTTTTTGGTGACCAGATGGACAGCGTAATAGATGAATTAAATGAAGCACTGGCAGCATGACTAGCAAGGATAGCTTCTGTACATACCCCAAATCATGGGAAGTGGTAAAGCTCGGTTTATTTGTTGAAAGTGAGAAAGGCAAAAAACCGAAAAATCAAGCCAGCAATTATTCTTCTTCATATTCCTTACCCTATATCGATATTCAGGCTTTTGAAAAAGGGGTGATAAGTTCTTATACAGATGGCAGAGATTGTCGAATTTGCCATGAGTCTGATTTTCTTATGGTCTGGGACGGTTCTCGTTCTGGCTTAGTTGGTAAAGGAATGAAAGGTGCACTAGGTAGCACCTTGGTCCGCATTAATTTTCCACTGATGGAAAATCAATATGCGTTTTATTTTTTGCAATCAAAGTACCAACAAATCAACTCGCGTGCCAAGGGCAGTGGAACGCCGCATGTTGACCCTGATCTGCTTTGGAACTATGAATTCCCAATTCCGCCCTTGAATGAACAACGCCGCATCGTCTCCAAAATTGAGGAACTGTTTTCTGAACTCGACAGGGGTGTAGAAAGTCTAGAGAAGGCCGGGGAACAACTGAAGGTATATCGTCAGGCTGTACTCAAGCACGCCTTTGAAGGCAAGCTTACTACACAATGGCGTGAAGAGAATAAAGATAAGCTTGAGACGTCAGAGCAGTTGTTAGCTCGTATCAAGCTTGAAAGAGAGACGCTATATGAGCAGCAATTAAATGACTGGGAGGTTGCTGTTAAGGAATGGGCACAAAACGAAAGGCCGGGTAAAAAACCTCAAAAACCAAAAAAACTCCGGGAACGTAATAGTCTAAGCCCTAATGAACTTGTGACACTACCCCCGTTGCCAGCAGGTTATGCATATACCTGCTTGGCAACCCTAGGTGAGTTAGGTCGTGGCAAGTCTAAGCATAGACCGCGTAATGCTGCTGAGCTCTTTGGTGGTGTATACCCCTTTATTCAAACTGGAGAAGTTAAGGCAGCAAGTCGTATCATCCGACAATATTCTCAAACTTATAACGAACAGGGACTCCAGCAAAGCAAGCTTTGGCCAGAAGGAACGCTATGCATAACTATTGCTGCAAATATTGCTGAAACAGCTTTTCTCGGATTCAAAAGTTGCTTTCCTGATAGCATAGTTGGATTCAATGCCACTAAAACATTGGTCGTGCCTGAGTATATTGAGCTTTTTATTAAATCGACTCGCACACGGATTGAGGCATACGCACCGGCAACGGCTCAGAAAAACATAAATTTGAACACACTAGAAAGTCTCGTTATTCCTCTGTGCTCTATACGAGAGCAAAAGTTGATCGTTGATCTGCTTGAAAAGAGTTTATCTGTAATAGAAAAACAGGTAGCAGAAATAGAAAGTCTAATATATAAAATTAAGGTCCTTCGCCAATCGATTCTAAAGCAAGCCTTTTCTGGCCAGCTTATTGTGCAAGACCCAAATGACGAGCCCGCCTCTGTACTTCTTGCTCGTATCCGTATAGCCAAAAGTACAGAGAAGCTAAGAGCACAAGCATGACCAATTTTCAGCGTAAGGGTGCGATCAGTAATGCGCATGTTGGGCGTGAATTTGAAAAGCGTGCTAAGGCTGTGCTGGCAGAACATGGGCTAATACTTGACCCTAATCATAAGATTGTTGTAGGAATTACTTTGCCAAAAAAAGAGCACGCATTTGATTTAGGTTCAGAAAACCCGAAAGTCATTGTGGAGTGCAAGGCCCAAACCTGGACTGAGGGAGACAAGGTGCCGAGCGCGAAATTGCACAACTGGCTTGTAGCAATGTTCTACTTTTATATGGCATCTAACACATATCGGAAAATATTTTTTGTTGAAAAGAGCGTTAGAAAGACTGATGGAGAAACCCTGCTGTCTTATTTCATACGTACTCACAAGCACATGATCCCTCCTGGTGTGGAGTTTTGGGAGCTTGATAATGCGACTGGGGATGTTCTCAGAACGTCGCTAGACAACAGGTAGCCCGCATATGAACACTGCCCCAATTGTTTCCAAGGTCTGGAGTTTTTGTACCACCCTGCGTGATGACGGGGTAAGTTATGGCGATTACCTGGAGCAACTCACCTATCTAATTTTTCTTAAGATGGCTCATGAATACTCCAAACCACCGTATGATCGTGATGTAGGTATTCCTGCTGAATATAACTGGCAAAGTCTACGATCAAAAAGAGGAGCTGAACTCGAAGGCCATTACATTGCTCTGCTTCTTTCCCTTGCTACCAAGGCAGGAATGCTGGGGCAGATATTTACCAAGTCCCAGAACAAGATCCAGGATCCGGCCAAGCTACATCGCCTCATTGATATGATTAACGACACCGAGTGGGTCACCATGGGTGCGGACATCAAGGGGGACATCTACGAAGAATTGCTAGAGAAGAATGCCGAGGACACAAAATCAGGTGCAGGGCAGTACTTCACACCCCGTGCCCTTATCCGCGCCATGGTTGAATGTGTACGGCCGGAACCAGGCAAGCTGATTGCAGACCCGGCCTGCGGTACGGGCGGGTTCTTCCTGGGCGCCTATGACTTTATGACTAACCCGGACAACTTCAATCTTGACAAGGCGCAGAAAGCATTCCTGAAGCACCATGCCTTTCATGGTAATGAGATTGTTGCCAACACGCGCCGTCTGTGTTTGATGAACATGTTCCTGCATAACATCGGTGAGATTGAAGGTGATGCGCCTGTATCATCGAATGACTCACTTGTGGCCGATTCAGGAAAACGCTTCGATTATGTATTGGCTAATCCACCTTTCGGCAAGAAGAGTTCTATGAGCTTTACGAACGAAGAGGGAGAGCAGGAAAAGGACGATTTGACTTACAACCGGCAAGATTTTTGGGCAACAACATCAAATAAACAGCTGAATTTTGTTCAGCATATCCGCACGATGTTGAAAACCACAGGTAAAGCAGCTGTTGTTGTGCCAGATAACGTACTGTTTGAGGGAGGTGCTGGTGAGACGGTCCGCCGAAAGTTGTTGGACAATACCGACCTGCATACAATTTTGCGCCTCCCCACTGGCATATTCTATAAACCAGGAGTCAAAGCAAATGTAATCTTTTTTGATAACCGTGAAGCTAGCCCAACGCCTTGGACAAAGAAAATCTGGTACTACGATTACCGTACCAACATTCACCATACCCTGAAGAAGAAGCCAATGCGGTTCGGAGATTTATCAGATTTTATTGACTGTTACAACTCCCAAAACCGGCACCAGCGTCAGGCAACTTGGGACGAAAAGAAAGCTCCTGAGGGCCGTTGGCGTAGCTACAGTTACGAAGAAATTAGAACACGTGATAAAACCAGCCTCGATATTTTCTGGCTCAAGGACAAAAGCCTGACTGACTTGGACAACCTACCTGAGCCTGAGGATCTTGCGGACGAGATTGTCGAAAATCTTGAATCAAGTCTAAACAGTTTTCGTGAAGTACTCCTAGGGCTACAACGGTCAGGGTGACGGATTAAGTTGTAGCTAAACGCATAGAAAGCTGTGGGAAATATTTTTAGGCCCAAGACAAGCAGTCAGTTACAAAAAGTTTCCGCACACAAATTAAAGTTATAACACTTAGTTTTTTGCTCCCGAGGTGTAGACTTGGCGTACCAGATAGAATCCTAGGATTGAATCAATAGTTTGCAATTTCTGTTTAAGCCCATAGTGCTTATATAATGCGCATTCTTTTCCTCTGAGAAGGTGGTAACTTTCGTGAAGAAAACACAATCCAGTCTGTCCCAGTCTTTCATCGTGATATTCGGTTTATGTGTATTTGTCCTGACAGGAGCAGTACAGGCAGAAGATGACCAGGAAAGGCATAGCGGCATATACGTAGGTCTTGAGTTTGGATTCGTGAATGCCGACGGACTGTCTTCTGAGTTGTCAGGAGTCAACCACCCCACGCAGTGCGATCAACTGCTCAGAAATAATGATCCTGCAACGGATGACAAGGTGGTGGCTCTGTCGGACCCAGCTTGCAATGTTGGAGACACTCCGCAAACCTTGTCCGCCAATTCTTTTGATCTGGGAAACGAGCTGTTGGGCGGCATCAGCGTGGGCTATGTACAGGAGAGGATTCGTGTCGAGCTTGAATACTCGCACCGGGTCTACGATGGCAGCGATTCCTCGCTGTGGAGGATTCCCAACTCGAATGCCCCGCTCGCGAGCAAGAACAACGAGGTCAGCGAACTCGACCCGCCGTCCGAACGGATATCGAATTTCGACGCCCACCAGCTTTTCGTGAATGCCTACTATGATTTTCCGAACGCCTCGCGCTGGACGCCCTACCTGGGTGCGGGGTTTGGCTGGACACGGACCCGGTTTGACTACAGCGTCCGCTTCCTGCGCAAGACGCTTGCCCAGGGCTATCCGTCCGACAAGCCGCCTGCAGCGGCCGGCACGCTCAGCTACTGGGATACCCGGGTTTCCGAGACGCTCTTCGGCTACCAGCTCCTGGGCGGGCTGGACTATGCGCTCAGTGAGGATGTCTCGATGGGCATCAAGGCACGCTGGGCCGAGTTCGATGATTTCAGCCATACCGGCGTCTGGGATCTCATTCGCAGCCACGAACCCGTGCAGGCCGACGGGATGACCCCGTGGGAAAGCGAGCTTGAGTTTGACGATGTCGAGTACTGGGCGGTGAGTTTCTTGGTGAAGTTCAAGTTCTAGGTGCGAAATGTAAGGCCATAGGGCTCGGTCCATCCATCAGTCCAGTCCCGGGACGACGGGAACCACCGTGCCCCAGTAATGACAGCTCGGGCACTGCCAGTAGAGCCTCCTGCCATGAAACCCGCACTGCCTGCACCGGTGCGAGCTGTGCTGGCTGACGAAATTCTCGATGCTTGTCTGGATGCGATCGGAAATCTGCTCGCGGAAAGACTCGTTTTGCAGCGGCACATTCTTCAGGAACGCACTCACTTCCAGCAATGACAGCTCGGGTTTTTCCAGCAGCAGTTGCAGGATTTCATCTTTCCCGACCTCCCCGTCCGCCAGGTCCGTCAACAGCGAGGACATCACGATCGCGCTCAGTTTCGAGTCCTTGATCTTGAGCAGGAACTGCCGGAATCCTTCGGCATCGTCCTGCTGCAGGAAGGCCTCGTGCAGCTTTGCAAAAATCTCCGGCAGGTACTCCGGGCTCTGCTTGGCCACGCTCTGGTAATGCCGAGTAGCGGCCTTGTAGCTCTTCTCATGCATGGCGTAGTTGCCGAGCAGCACGTTGGCGCGTGCACAACTGCGGTCATACGACAGTGCCTTCTTGGCGAGCTTGCCGGCAGCCTCGCCTGCATCGCTTTCCTGGTCGAAGGCCAGCTCGCTCAGCTCACAATGGTAGTGGGCAATCCTCGGGCTCATGTCCTCGTGGGTGACCTGCTCCAGCGCCTTGGCGGTCTCGATCGCCTTGTCCCACTCCTTTTCCTGCTCGTACAGGCCGAGCAGCAGCGGGTAGGCCTCGCGGTTTTGCAGGCCGGTGCGGACCACGTCGGCCAGCAGGGATTCGGCGCGGTCCAGCAGGCCCGCCTTGAGATAGTCCTTGGCCAGTTCCAGGAGAGCGGTCGAGCGATGGATGGAGGACAGCGCCGGGCGCTCGATCAGGTTCTGGTGGATGCGGATGGCGCGGTCGACCTCGCCCCGGCGCCGGAACATGTTGCCGAGCGCGAGATGGGTCTCGACGGTCTCGGTGTCCACGTCCACCAGTTCGATGAAGACTTCCAGGGCCTTGTCCGGCTGCTCGTTGAGCAGGTAGTTCAGGCCCTCGAGATACTCGCCCGGGATCTTCGGTCTGGATTTGCGCTGATAGACGATATGGGCCAGGTACCAGCCGGCAAGGCCTGCCAGCAACAGCAGCGACCAGTAGAGTTCCGGCATCCGTCAGGCCTCTTGCTCAACCATGGTGGGGAGTGCGCAAATCGTGTCGGCCCAAGTCATGCCTGAGGCGCCATCGCGCACGGCTTTTGGTATCAGGAATGAAGCGCTTGCACGGGCGCGGTGTTACTTGCCGGTCTGCGACCGGTTCACGCGTTCGCGCAGTTCCTTGCCCGGCTTGAAATGGGGCACGTGCTTGCCCGGCAGGGAGACGGCCTCCCCGGTCTTGGGGTTGCGCCCGATCCGCGGCGGTCGAAAATGCAGTGAGAAACTCCCGAAACCGCGCACCTCGATGCGCTCGCCCTGGGAAAGCGAGGTGCTCATCTGTTCCAGGAGGCTCTTGATCGAAAGCTCGATGTCCTTGTAGGCGAGATGGTTTTGTTTGGAAGCAATGTTTTCGATCAGCTCCGATTTCGTGATCATGCTTTTCTGATCCCCAGTTCCCATGACACTCTCCTGCTTGATTATTATTCTGATTCCCTGGAACTGTCCTTATTTTCCTCGATCGATTCCTTCAGTATGTCTCCCAGGTTGGTGGCAGCCGACTCGTTGCTGCTGTAGTCCTGCATCGCTTCCGCCTCTTCCTGGGACTCCTTGGCCTTGATCGAAAGCGTGACCATCCTGGACTTCTTGTCCACCCCGGTAAACTTGGCCTCGATCTCCTGGCCCTCCTTGAGTACCGTGTGGATGTCCTCGATGCGGTCGCGGGCGATTTCCGAGGCCTTCAGCATGCCCTCGACGCCTTCCGCCAGCGAGACGGTGGCCGCCTTGGCATCCAGCTTGCTGACCGTACCCTTGACGATACTGCCCTTGGGGTTTTCCGCGATCCATGCGGAGAACGGGTTTTGCACCAACTGCTTGACGCCCAGCGAGATGCGTTCGCGCTCGGCATCCACCGACAGCACCATGGCGCGCAACTCGTCGCCTTTCTTGTAGGCGCGCACCGCCTCTTCACCGGGCTGGTTCCACGACAGGTCCGACAGGTGCACCAGCCCGTCGATGCCGCCTTCGAGGCCCACGAAAATTCCGAAATCCGTGATCGACTTGATCATGCCGGTGGCCTCGCTGCCGCGGCTGTGCTTGCTGGCAAAGTCCTCCCAGGGGTTGGGCTGGCACTGCTTCATGCCGAGGGAAATCCTGCGCCGCTCCTTGTCGATGTCGAGGATCATGACCTCGACCTCGTCGCCGAGCGAGGCGATCTTGGAGGGGCTCACGTTCTTGTTGGTCCAGTCCATCTCCGAGACGTGGGCCAGGCCCTCGATGCCCTCTTCGATCTCCACGAAACAGCCGTAATCGGCAATGTTGGTGACCTTGCCGAATACCCGGGTACCCTCGGGGTAACGGCGTTCGATGCCGCCCCAGGGATCGTCGTTGAGCTGCTTCAGGCCCAGCGACACGCGGGTCTTTTCTTTGTCGAACTTCAGCACCCGCACGTCGATCTCGTCGCCGATCGATACGATCTCGCTGGGGTGCTTGACCCGCTTCCAGGCCATGTCGGTGATGTGCAGCAGGCCGTCGACTCCGCCGAGGTCCAAAAATGCCCCGTAGTCGGTCAGGTTCTTGACGATGCCCTTGATGACCGCACCCTCTTTCAGGGTGTTGATCAGCTCCTCGCGCTCGACGCTGTATTCCGACTCCACCACGGCGCGGCGCGAGACCACGATGTTGTTGCGCTTGGTGTCGATCTTGACGAGCTTGAATTCCAGTTCCCGGCCTTCGAGGTAGGTGGTGTCGCGCACCGGGCGTATGTCGACCAGCGAGCTTGGCAGGAATGCGCGAAGGTCGCGAAGCTCGACTGTGAATCCGCCCTTGACCTTGCCGGTGATGATGCCGGTGACCGTCTCTCCCGCTTCATGGATGCGCTCGAGCTCGGTCCAGGCCCGGGCACGCCGGGCCTTCTCGCGCGAGAGCTTGGTCTCGCCGTAGCCGTCCTCCAGGGCGTCCAGGGCGACCTCGACTTCGTCGCCGACGGCCACTTCCAGCTGGCCGTTGTCCATCTGGAACTGCTCGATCGGGATCATGCCCTCGGACTTGAGTCCGGCATTGACGACCACGGCATCCTTGCCGATGTCGACGACCGTACCGTTGATGATGGTCCCGGGCTGGGTATTGATGTTGTCTTCGCTTTCTTCCAGAAGCTGGGCAAAACTCTCGGCCATAAAACTACTGTCGTTTCCTTGTATGCAAATTTATGCTTGCTGTACCAGGGCAGCGATACGCGCTACCACCTGTACGATCGATAACTCGGTTGAATCCACCCGGACCGCATCGGCGGCCGGCCTCAGTGGCGAGACGGGACGCTGCTTGTCAAGGGTATCGCGCGTCTTGATCTCCGCCAAAAGACGGTCAAGACTAGCACTAATGCCTTGTTTCCTCAACTGTTTCTGTCGCCTGTGCGCACGCTCCTCGGCACTGGCCGTCAGGTAAATCTTGTGCGGTGCATCCGGGAAGACCACCGTGCCCATGTCACGGCCTTCGGCGACCAGCCCGGGCGCCTTGCGAAAGCCGAGCTGCTTCTTCAGCAGGGCCTCGCGCACCTCGGGGCGCACCGCAAGCCGGGAGGCTTCCCCGGCACACTCCTCGGTGCGCAGCGCATCCGATACGTCCGCCTCATCGACCAGCACCTGCACGTCTCCCTCATCCCCCTGTGGCTTGAAGACGATGCGCAGCGTTTCACAGCGCTCGAGAAACGCCTGCAGGTCATCGGTTTCGGGCGTGTACTGCAGCCGGTAGTAGGCCAGGATGCGGTACAGGCTGCCGCTGCCGAGATAGTGGTAGCCCAGTTGCCGGGCCAGCTTGACGGCGATGGTTCCCTTGCCCGAGCCGGCGGGCCCGTCAATGGTGACCACCGGAATGTTGGGCTCTGTCATCCCCGGCTCACTCATTCGAACGCAAGACCCAGTTGCGTGGCCGAGTCCACAAAACCGGGAAAGGACGTGGTCACGGCCCCGGTGTCGGTGACCGTGATCGGGCCCGAGGCCGCCAGCGATGCCATGGCAAACGCCATCGCCACGCGATGATCGCCGCCGCTGTCCACCGTCCCGCCGCCAAACCCGCCGCCGGTGATCGCCACCCCGTCCGGCTTTTCCTCGGCACGGATTCCGAGGCTGCACAGGCCGCTCGCCATGGTACGGATGCGATCGGATTCCTTGGTGCGCAGCTCTTCTGCACCGCTTAACTCCGTGGTGCCCTTCGCGCAGGCCGCGGCAATGAACAGGGCTGGAAATTCGTCAATGGCATCGACTACAAGATTGCGGGGAATCTCGATGCCGTGCAAGGGACTGCTGGTTACAACGAGGTCGGCCACGGGCTCCTCACCATAGTTTCTTTCATTGCGGATATCAATCTTCGCGCCCATCCGGCGCAGGATCTCGATGGCTCCGGTTCGGGTCGGGTTGATGCCGACGTCTTTGACCGTCAGTTGCGAGTCCGGCGAGATCAGCGCACCGACGATGAAAAACGCCGCAGACGACAGGTCCCCGGGAATATCGATGTCCGCGGCGGTCAACTCCGCGCCCCCCTGCAGGCACACCTGTTCGTTCGCGGACTCGAGCGGACAGGAGAAGGCGCGCAGCATGTTCTCGGTGTGATCGCGACAGCGCACCGGCTCGGTGATGCAGGTCCTGCCCTCGGCATAGAGTCCGGCCAGCAGCAGGCACGACTTCACCTGGGCACTGGCCACCGGCAAGATATAGTCGATCGCGCGCAGGGTCGCGCAGGGCCCGATCTCAAGCGGTGCGGTACCGGCACCACTCAGGCGGATGTCCGCGCCCATGGCCTGCAGCGGCTCTGTGATGCGCTGCATGGGACGGGCGTTGAGCGAGGCATCGCCGCTCAGGGTGCTGGCAAAGCCCTGACCGCACAGTACGCCTGCCAGAAGCCGCATCGCCGTGCCCGAGTTTCCCATGTCCAGGACGGTGTCCGGGGCCTGCAGGCCATGCAGCCCCACCCCGTGCACCCGGATCCGGCCCGGGGCCAGCCAATGCACCTGCACCCCCATGTTGCGGAAGGCTTCCAGGGTGGCCAGGCAGTCCTCGGAGGGCAAGAGCCCCGCGATCTCGCTGGTGCCCTGCGCCAGGGAGGCGAGCATGATGGCGCGGTGCGACATCGACTTGTCGCCCGGCGGGTCCAGCCGGCCGGTGCACCGGCCCTGCGGGGCGAGTTGGAAACGGGCGTTTTCCATGGAACCGGTGTGCGGGTGCGCCCTACTTCTTTGAGGAATTGTGATCGCGCAGGTGCTTGGCCTGCTCCAGGAAGGCATACAGGGCCTCTTCCTTGCGATCCGAGATGAGCGCGTGCAGCTCCTTCAAAAGCTCCCGGTAGCCCTCGATGGAGACCAGCAGCTGCTCGCGGTTGGCCAGGCAGATATCCGTCCACATGGCCGGGCTGCTGGAGGCGATCCGCGTAAAGTCGTAAAAGCCGGCGGCCGCGTAGTCGAAAATCTGTTCGGCTTCGGGCTTGTGCTCCAGGTAATTCACCAGGGTGTAGGCCACCATGTGCGGCAGGTGGCTGGTGGCCGACAGGATCAGGTCGTGCTGCTCGGCACTCAGCTCATCCACCCGGGCGCCGACGGCCCGCCACAGGGCCCGGATGCGCTGCAGCGCCTCGGCATTCGTATTCTCGGTCGGGGTCAGGATCACCCTGCGCCCGCGAAACAGCGCCTCCTCGGCATGCTCGTAGCCGATCCGTTCGCTGCCCGCAATCGGGTGTCCGGGGACGAAGCGCTCGGGCAGCTCGCCGAACACCTCTTCGGCGGCCTCAATGACGCTGCCCTTGGTGCTGCCGACATCGGTCAGCAGGGCTCCGGGGGCAAGGCTGGGCTGGATCGCCGCCAGCACCTCCGCGGTCTTCGCCACCGGCACGCCGAGCACCACCAGGTCCGCATCGGCCACGTCCGCTTCCTTGAGCAAGGCGTAGCGATCGATGATGCCGGCAGACTGGGCGCCGGCCAGGCGCTCGCGGTCTCGCCCGAGCCCGGTGATGACCCGGGCCAGTTCCAGGCGTTTCATATCCCTGGCGAGCGAGCCGTTGATCAGGCCCACGCCGACCAGGTAGACGTTGTCAAACATGGATGCGTATCGGCGAGTGCTTCAAAGCACGGCCTTGGGGTAGGAGCCAAGGATCTTGAGCAGGCCGGCCTCGGCCTGCAGGGCTTCGAGCGAGTGCTTGATTGAAGCCTCTTCCTGGTGACCGTCGAGGTCCAGGAAAAACACGTACTCCCAGTTCACGCAGTGCGAGGGTCTGGATTCGATCCGCGTCATGCTGACGTCATTCTCCGCCAGCGGCTGCAGCAGGCTGTGGAGGGCGCCGGGCTTGTTCTTTGCCGAGACCAGCAAGGTGGTCTTGTCCGCCCCGGTGGGCCGGATTTGCTGCTTGCCGATGATCAGAAACCGCGTGGTGTTGTCCGCGGCATCCTGGATGCTTCTTTTCAGGACCGTCAACTGGTAGGTGCGTGCCGCCTCGATCCCCGCGATGGCCGCAGCATCCGGTTCCTGCGCCGCACGCCGGGCCGCCTCGGCATTGCTGTGCACCGGTACCTGCGCGACTTCCGGCAGGTTGGCCTGCAGCCAGCGCTTGCACTGGGCCAGCGACTGCTGGTGGGCGTACAGCGTCTTGACTTCAGACAGGGCCGCAGCCTTGCTCATCAGGTGCTGGCGCACATGCAGCTCGACCTCGCCGACGATCTTGAGTTCGGATTCGAGAAACATGTCCAGCGTGCTGTTGACGATGCCCTGCGTTGAATTTTCGATCGGCACGACCCCGTAATCGGCATTGTCCGACTCGACCTCACGGAACACGTCGTCAATGGAATCGGCGGCCAGGGTGCGGATGGAGTTTCCGAAATGCTTGTGCGCGGCCTCCTCGGTAAAGGTCCCGGACGGCCCCAGGAAGGCCACCAGCAGCGGCTGCTGCAGGGCCAGGCAGGCGGACATGGTCTCACGAATCAGGCGTGCCATTTCCCTGTCGGACAGGGGGCCCTGGTTGTGCTTGATCGTGTTCCGGACGACCAGCGCCTCGCGCTCCGGGTGATAGTAGCTTTGGGTCTGGTCGGAGTTCTCTTTCGCCTGTGCGACCTGCAAGGCCAGTTTTGCCCGCTCATTGATCAACTCCACCAGGGAGCGGTCCACGGCGTCAATCTGCTCGCGCAAGTTTTCTAGCTCATCACTCATGGAGAAACAGCGTCAGGGTCGTAAACGGAATGGCCTCAGGGCTGGAAAATGATATTCATTAATGTGCAAACCGCCAGAGCGTAGGATATTAACAAGAATCCTTCAAACAAACCTGCAAAATCGGAGCCGGATTTTATGCGCCCATGAACCGATGCCTCTCCGGTTCAGCGCCCCGCCCCTGATAAGTGCCAGAAGGTTTCGCTCGTCCATCCGACATCGGCCCTCCTCAAGGGACGCCCAGGACAATCCCCTCTATAATGGACCTGTGCGCCTGTAAAGCCATGACCAATGTACGGGGATGAAACGACAGGCAAGGACCTCCGGACCTTGCAGCAAAAATTCAAAGACGGCGGCATCAGTCGTCGCGACTTCCTTGCCGCGCTCGGCGCGCTTGGCATCTCTGCTGCAACCGCCCAGTCCCATCTGGCCCGCGCCGCAGCTTTGGCTGCGAGCCCGCGCAGGGGCGGCACCGCCATTTTCGCCAGCAACCTGCACGGACCGGATGACCAGCTGGATCCGATCGTGTTCACCTCGGGCATCGATTACACGCGCGGGCGGGCCTGCTACAACAACCTCACGCAGATCCTCGATCACCTGACCCTGCACCCGGAGCTTGCGGAGGAGTGGAGCGCCAACCGCGATGCCACCGAATTCACTTTCAGGATCCGCAAGGGCGTGGAGTTCCATGACGGCGCCCCGCTGACTGCGGACGACGTCGTCTGGAGCATGAACCGTCACCTTGGGCCGGATTCACCTTCGGTGATCAAGGCCTACTTCGCCACGGTCACCGAGTGGCGCAAACTCGACAAGCACACGGTCCGGGTCCGGCTCAGTGCTCCCGACCGGGACCTGCCGGTCAAGCTGGGCGAAAAGCAGGCCAAGATCGTCAAGCAGGGCACCACCGACTTTCGCAAGGGCATCGGGACCGGCCCGTACGTACTGGAATCCTTCGAACCGGGGGTTCGCTCGCTGCACACGCGAAATCCCAACTACTGGCGGGACGGGCCGAACTTCGATGCCCTGGTGTTGACCGCGATCACCGACCCGACCGCGCGGGTCAACGCGCTCATCGCAGGAGACGTGCATCTCATCGCCTCGGTCAATTCCCGAAGTGTCCGGCTGATCGAAAAAACCGAGGGCGTGCACGTCAACTCGACGCCGTCCGGGCGCTACGGCGGGATCTGCTGCCTCAAGAACACCCCGCCCGGGGCGAACGACCATTTTGTCAAGGGCATGCAGTACATCCAGGACCGTGAACGCATCGTGCGTTCCATCCTCAAGGGGCACGGCCAGGTCGGAAACGATCATCCGATCTCGCCTGCGTACGGGGCCGATCACTGTGCGGAACTGCCGCAGCGCCCCTACGATCCGGACCAGGCGAAGTGGCACCTGCAACAGGCAGGGATCTCGTCCGCCGAGCTTTTCGTGGCCCCGGTGGCCGCCGGCATTGTCGAGACCTGCCTGCTGATGCAGGCCAACCTGAAGAAAATCGGTTTCGACCTGGCCATACGGCAGGTCCCGACCGATGGTTACTGGGGAGCGGTATGGATGAAGGAACCGATGAACGTGGTCTCCTGGAACATGCGACCGACGGCCAACGCCATGCTTGCCATCCAGTTTGCACCAGGAGCCGCCTGGAACGACACGTACTGGAACAACGCGCGGTTTGGGGAGCTGCTGCGGATGCAGCTGGCCGAGACCGATTCGGCCCGGCGTTACGAGATGCTCTGCGAGATGCAGCGACTCGTGCACGAGGGCAGCGGCATGGTGATCCCCTCCCACATCAACATCCTCGATGGTGTCAGTGACAGGATCCATGGCATCCCGGTGGTACCGCTGGGTGCGACGGGCGCTCACGAATGGGTCGAATTTGCCTGGATGAGCGAGTGAACCCGAGCTACAGGCCGTCATGCTGATCCGTGCCGTCCTGCACCGAATCGCCACCGGTCTGGCCACCCTGGCCGTCGTGTCGGTGCTGATTTTTCTCGGTACCAGCGTCCTTCCGGGGGATGTCGCCAGCATCATCCTGGGACAGATGGCCACACCCGAATCGCTGGCCGCCCTTCGCAGTACCCTCGGTCTCGACCAGCCCGCCTACCTGCGCTATTTCCTGTGGCTGGGCGACCTGCTGAGCGGGGATCTCGGCATTTCCAAGGCCGGCTCCGGGACCGGCACGGGCGGCACGCCGATCTCGGAGATGATCGCGCCCCGCCTGGTCAACACCGTACACCTTGCCGGTGCGGTGGCCCTGATTGCCGTGCCGCTTTCCCTGGGGCTGGGACTGTTGGCGGCCGCACGCGCCGGGACCCGCCTGGACCGGTCCATCACGCTAACCACCCTGGGCCTGGTTTCCGTGCCGGAGTTCCTGGTGGCCACCGCCCTGGTGCTGGTTGTGGCCGTGTATCTGGGCTGGCTGCCGGCGACCGCTTATGTCAGCGGGACCGAAACCGGAACGGCCCTGTTCAAGGCGCTGGCCCTGCCGACCCTGACCCTGGTGGTCGTGGCATCCTCACAGATCATACGCATGACGCGGGCCAGCGTGCTCAACGTCATGAGTTCCCCGTATATCGAGATGGCCGTTCTCAAGGGGCTGTCGCGCAGAAGAATTGTCCTTCGCCATGCGCTGCCCAATGCCGTCGGGCCGATCGTCAACGTGATCGCCCTGAACCTGGCCTATCTGGTCAGCGGGGTGGTCATCGTCGAGACCATCTTCGCCTACCCGGGCCTTGCCAAGCTGATGGTCGATGCCGTGCAAACACGGGATCTGCCCCTCGTGCAGGCCTGTGCGATGATTTTCTGCAGCGCGTACATCGTGCTGGTTTTCTTCGCCGACCTGGCCTCGATCCTGTCCAATCCAAGGCTTCGCTATCCCCGATGAGCCCTCCCGTGGACAGTCCGTCGGATACTTCACACGCCCAGGCCGGGTCCGGCGATCGCCCGACCCGGCATCTGCGGTTCACCGCTGCCGGCAAGACCGGCATCGCCGTGATCCTGTTCTGGGCCGCCATGGTCCTCGTCGGCCCCTGGATCGCCCCCTACCACGAGGCGGAATTCCTGGACGAGGCCCTGTTCATCGTGCCCGGGCTGGATGACCCCTATCCGGCCACCGACTTCCAGCCTCCGGGGGCCGTCGCCTGGCTGGGGACGGACTACCTGGGACGCGACACCCTGTCGCGGCTGCTCTATGGAGCCCGCACAACGATCGGAATCTCGCTGATCGCCACCCTGTTCGCCTACCTCATCGGCATCACGCTGGGGATCGCGGCGGCTGCAGGCGGGCGGGTGCTGGACAGCTCGCTCAGCCGGCTCAACGATGCCGTGCTGTCCATGCCGACCATCATGCTGGGCATGGTCGTGATCTCCGCCTACGGGAGTTCCCTGCCGGTGCTCATTGTCCTCACCAGCGTGATCTACGCCTCCAGCGTGTTCCGGATCGCGCGGGCCTTCGGGCTGGACATCATGGTCAGCGACTTCGTGGATGCGGCACGGGTGCGCGGCGAGGGACTCGGGTGGATCATCCGCCGCGAGGTTCTGCCCGGCATGATCCTTCCCATGGCGAGCGATTTTGGCCTGCGTTTCGTCTACATCATCCTGTTCCTCTCGGGCCTGAGCTTTCTCGGGCTGGGCGTGCAGCCGCCGCAATCGGACTGGGGCGGCATGGTCCGGGAAAACCTGGCCGGGCTGCCCTACGGGGCCATCGCCCCCCTTGTCCCGGCGCTTGCCATTGCCACCCTGACCGTGGCCATCAACCTGGTCGTCGATGACATCTCCGCCCACCATGGCGGAAAACTTGCCGGGGAAATCCTCTGATGGCCGCGCTTCTGGAAATCGAGAAGCTCGTGGTGGGCGCGACGGGCCGTGCGGACCACCGGGCACCCGTCATCCGGGGAGTCAGCTTGCAGCTTGAGGCAGGCGAGGTCCTGGCACTGATCGGCGAGTCCGGATCCGGCAAGACCACGCTCGCATTATCGGCCCTGGGGTACGCCAAGCCGGGCCTGGAGTTCCGCGCAGGCGAGGTCCGGCTCAACGGCGACGACATCCTCGCGATGGCGCCCGATGAAAAACGAAGACTTCGCGGACAACGGGTCGCCTACCTCGCGCAAAGTGCGGTCGCGGCCTTCAACCCCGCCCTCAGGATCGGGGCCCAGGTGACCGAGGCCTGCGTGCTGCACGGACAGCTCTCCCAGGGCGAGGCGGACCGGCGCGCTGGTGATCTCTACCGCGCCCTGGGTCTGCCCGATCCGGATCACCTGGGCCGGCGTTACCCGCACCAGGTCTCCGGCGGCCAGCTGCAGCGGCTCATGGCCGCGATGGCCCTGTGCGCCAGGCCGGACCTCCTGGTCCTGGATGAACCCACCACCGCACTGGATGTGACCACGCAGATCGAGGTGCTCAAGGCCTTCAAGGACGTCATCCGCCGGGAGGGCGCCGCCGCCCTTTACGTGACCCACGACCTTGCCGTCGTGGCACAGATCGCAGACCGGATCGCCGTGCTCTATGCTGGAGAGATCAAGGAATACGGCAGCGTCGATGAGATTCTCCACCGCCCGCAGCACCGCTATACGCGCCAGCTGATCGACGCCGTTCGACCGACTCCAGATACCGTTCAGGGACCGCTCGCGGCAAAGCAAACGGAACAGGACGTCCCGGCACTGGAGGTGACCGACCTGACGGCGGGGTACGCAAGAAAACGGGCGAACGGGCAACTGCTCAAGGTGCTTCGGGATGTCCATATCCGGGTCGAGCACGGTCACACGCTGGGCGTAATCGGCGAGTCAGGCTGCGGCAAGTCGACGCTGGCCCGGGTGATTTCGGGACTGCTGCCGGCCATGCAAGGCGAAGTGCGGCTCAAGGGCCAGCCCCTTGAACCCGGCCTCAGGCAGCGTGAGCGCGGGCAACTACAGAAAATCCAGTTTGTTTTCCAGATGGCCGATAACGCACTCAATCCGCATCAGCGGGCCGACCAGCTTCTCGGGCGCCCACTCGAGTTCTACTTCGGGCTCTCGGGCGATGCGAAAAAACAGCGCATCGCCGAGCTCCTGCACATGGTTGAACTGCCCCCGGAATTTTCCAGGCGCTACCCCGAGGAGCTGTCCGGAGGCCAGAAGCAGCGCATCAACCTGGCACGTGCGCTTGCCGCATCCCCCGAGATCCTGCTGTGCGACGAGGTGATCTCGGCCCTGGACACCATTATCGGCGCCAGCATCATCCAGCTTCTCAAGCGCCTTCGCCAGCAAACCGGGGTTTCCTTTGTTTTCATCAGCCATGACCTGTCGGCGGTGGCCTCCTTTGCAGATGACATCGCCGTGCTCTATGCCGGGCAGGTGGTGGAACAAGGCCCTGCAAGGCGTGTGCTTGCACCGCCCTACCACCCGTACACCCGCCTGCTGGTTGCCTCGGTTCCGGAACTGGACACGGGCTGGCTGGAAAGAACGCTCGAACTGCGCGAGACCCGGGCCAGCATCGACCAGGGCGTCGAAATCACCGACAGGGGCTGCCCGTTTTTTCGCCGCTGCCCGCTGGCCATTGCCGGGACCTGCGATCACGAGACACCCCCCTTGCACACCTTCGATCGGGGCCACACGATCGCATGCCACCGCAGCGAAGCGGAGTTGCAGCGCGCATCGCTCACCTGACCCCGGCCGCGTCCTTGTCTTGAATGAGATTTCGAATAGACTGTTGCCATGTCCTTGCCACTTCACTCGCTGCTGCCGGCACAGGCTCGGGAACGTCCGGACAAGGTTGCCCTCGAGTATCGTGAAGAAAAGATCTCCTATCACGACCTGAACGCTGCATGCGAGCGCTTCGCGGGTGGTTGCCAGCGGGTCGGGCTGTCGCGCGCAGCCCGCATCGGCGTGTACCTGCCGCGGTGCATCGAGGCCGTGGTCGCTTTTTTCGGAGCCCTGCACGCCGGCGCCTGCCTGGTGCCGGTCAACCCGGCCCTGAAGTCCCGGCAAGCCGGTCACATCCTCGAGGACTGCGGCGTGGAAGTCCTGGTGACGACCTCAAGCCGGCTCAACTCGTTGCACGAGGCACTTTTTCACAGTCCCGAGCTGCACACGGTGGTCGTCATCGACCGGCACTCGGTCCCGCCCGGGGATCCGGACCAGGCCGTGCGCACAGAAGGCTGGCGGGAATTTTGTGCACGGCCCGCACCGTCCAGGGCGGACCTGGACGATGCGGATCTTGCGGCCATTTTCTACACCTCCGGAAGCACCGGCCTGCCCAAGGGGGTCATGCTTACCCACAGGAACCTGCGTGCGGGAGCGGAAAGTGTGACCGCGTACCTGGAAAACACGTCGACGGACCGGGTCCTCTCCGTGCTGCCCTTCAGCTTCGACTACGGGTTCAGCCAGCTGAGCACCGCATTCAGTGTGGGGGCGACGGTGGTGATCCTCGACTACCTCCTGCCGCAGGATATCCTCAAGGCCATCGGGCGCGACCAGATCACGGGCCTCGCCGGGGTCCCTGCCCTGTGGCAGCAGCTTGCCCGGCTGGATTGGCCGAAGCCCGCGGCCGCCACGCTTCGCTACATCACCAGTTCCGGCGATGTCCTGCCCGAGACAACCGTCAGGATGCTCGCCGAGAGGCTTCCGGCGACCCACATATACCTGATGTACGGCTTCACGGAGGCCTTCCGCTCCACCTACCTGCCGCCGCAAGAGATCCGTCACCGGCCCACATCGATCGGCAAGGCCATCCCCGGGGCCAGGATCCAGGTCGTGCGCGAGGACGGCACCCCCTGTGATCCGGGCGAGGTCGGCGAGTTGGTGCATGGCGGAGCGCTGGTGGCCGAGGGGTACTGGAACCATTCCGCGGAGACCGGTGAGCGGTTCAGGCCGCTTGTGGGTGACCCTGCCAGCTCCGGTGAGGTCGTGGCCTGGTCCGGGGACCTCGTCCGCCAGGACCGGGAAGGATACTTCTATTTCGTCGGGCGCATGGACGACATGATCAAGACCTCGGGATACCGTGTCAGCCCGGCCGAGATCGAGGGTCCGGCCTGCCAGCACGACGCGGTTCGTGAAGCCGTGGCCTTTGGCGTGGCCCACCCGCAGCGCGGTCAGTCCATCGTCCTGACCTGCACTACCGACCAAGAGCCCGAACAGGCGGAAGCTGCGCTGGACCGGTACCTGAAGGACGTCCTGCCGCTGTACATGGTGCCGGATCGCTATCTCTGGACGGATGCAATCCCGTGCAATGACAATGGCAAGTTCGACCGCAAGCGCCTGGCCGGCCGGTACCAGGCAGATAAAACGGGAACGTGATCGCATGAGCCATCCGCCCCTTGAGCATTATTGCCCGCTGGAGCTCTTTGACCGGGAAGGATCGCACCTGTGCGTCGCCGGCCAGACCCTGGTGGATCTTGCCGGACAATGCGGGTCCACGCCGCTGTACGTCTACAGCAAGCGGGCGATCCACGACCGCATTGCCGCGTTGAAGGCCGTGCTGCCTGCAGGCGTGCACCTGCACTATGCCGTCAAGGCCAACCCGATGCAGGAGGTGATCGACTGCGTGGCCGACCAGGTGCACGGGCTGGATGTCTCCTCCGGCAACGAACTCGAGGCGGCCCTGCAAAGCGGCATGCAGGCACAGAACATCAGCTTCGCCGGTCCCGGCAAGGCGGCGTGGGAACTGAAGGCGGCGATCCGCGCCGGCATCACCCTGAACGTCGAATCGGAAGTCGAGTTCACCCGCATCCTCGGCCTTTGCGAGCAAACCGGACAGACCTCCCGCGTCGCCCTGCGCATCAACCCGGATTTTGAACTCCGGGCCTCCGGCATCAAGACCTCGGGCGGGCCGCAGCCTTTCGGTGTGGATGCCGAAGCCGCCCCGGAGCTGCTGGAGAAAATCTCGGCATCCGGCGTCGATTTCACGGGCTTTCACATTTTCAGCGGCTCGCAGGTCCTGCAGGCCAGGACCCTCATCGAGGCCCACGAAAAAACCTTCGCGCTGGCCCGACAGCTTGCAGACCGCTGCGGAATGCCCGTCCAGGCCCTGAACATCGGCGGCGGCTTCGGCATCCCCTATTTTCCCGGCGATGCCCCGCTTGAAGTCGCCCCGGTGATGGAACGCCTGGAGGGGCTGCTGACCGAGTACCGGGACACCTTCGCTGACACGAAGATCATCCTCGAGTTGGGTCGCTACCTGGTGGGCGAGGCCGGGCTGTACCTGGCCCGGATCACGGACCGCAAGATCTCCCGGGGCACCACCTACCTGGTGACCGACGGCGGGCTGCACCACCACCTTGCCGCCAGCGGCAACTTCGGCCAGGCGCTTCGCAGGAACTATCCGATCACCATCGGCAACCGGCTGGGAGAATGCACCGAGACGGTGACCGTCGTCGGGCCGCTGTGCACCCCTCTGGACGTGCTGGCCAAGGACATGGATCTGCCGAAAGCCGAAATCGGCGACCTGCTCGTGGTGTTCCAGTCCGGCGCCTACGGCTACAGTGCCAGCCCACTAGAATTCCTGAGCCATCCCCGGCCCCGGGAAGTTCTGGTGTGAAGTTCGGGCTTGCGGATACGGAGGCGAGAGGGCTGGGCCGTCAGAACTAGGGCTGGTTTTCCATTTTTGATGCGATCAGGTCGCGCAGGGTGCCAACCGTCTGGAACGCCCCGGCATCCAGGTCTTCATCGTCAAAAACGATGTCAAATCTTTCTTCCAGCCCGGCAATGATGGCCGTGATGGTCATCGAGTCCAGTTCCGGAATGGCGCCCAGAAGCGGCGCCTTTTCTCCCATCTCGTAGATTGTCTCCGGCAGGGGCAAGGACTTTGCCAGCACCTCCAGCACCTGTTCAATCGTCAACATCGACTTAATCTCACACCTCGTCCCTGATTCCCCGTTACACGAAACAGGCCTGCCCGGCAGCGCCTGGCACGGAGTATGGTACAACAAGCGACAGGGTTGTGAATGTTCAGGCTCTCCGCTGCCGGGCTTCAAAGTCCGACAGGAATTCCAGCAGGCGGGCAACGCCCGCATCGGGCATCGCATTGTACAGGCTCACCCGGACACCGCCCGCACTTCGATGGCCCCGCAAGCCGTGCAACCGGTGTTGCTCAGCCTGCTGCAGAAAGTCTTCCAGCACCCCGGCATCGCGGACCGCGAACGGGATGTTGATGCTTGAGCGAAACCCGGGGGCGACCCGGTTCTCGTACAGCGCACTTTCATCGAGTATCCGGTACAGTTCGGCCGATCGCGCCAGGCTTCTCTGGTGCAGCACGGGCAGACCGCCCTCCTTTCGCACCCAGTCCAGCACCTCGCGCAGGACATAGATGGCAAAGACGGGCGGGGTGTTCACCACGGAGTCCTGCCGGGCATAGCGCCGGTAATCAAACAGGCGCGGGACGGACTCGTTCACCTGCTCAAGCAGATCCTTTCGCAGGATCACCACGCAAAGCCCCGCGATGCCCAGGTTTTTCTGGGTGCTGGCATAGATGAGCGCGAATTTGTCGACCTCGACGGGATGCATGAGCAGGGACGAGGTCATGTCGCACACCAGTGCTGGCTCAAGGCCCTGCGGCACCCCGGGAAACACGATCCCCTGGATGGTCTCGTTGTCGCAGAAATGCAGGTAGGTGGCTTGCGGGTCCAGGTCCCACTCCTGCGCGGGTGCGATGCCCAGGGACTCGCCCTCGCACAGGGCCTGGACCTTGCGCACCTCGACAAGGCGCTTAGCCTCGGCGCAGGCCCTCGAAGACCAGAAGCCCGTGCACAGGTAGTCGGCGGATCGCCCCGGCCCGAGGAAGTTCAGGGGCAGCGCGGAGAACTGGCTGGTGGCCCCGCCGTGCATGAACAGTACCGTGAACTCCTCCGGGACCTGCAACAGCTCGCACAGCAGGTGCACGGCCTGGTCGCGGATCTCGAAAAAGGCATCGCTGCGGTGCGGCAGTTCAAGGATGGAGAGACCGCTGCCCCGGTAGTCCAGGAGTTCGTGGCGGATTTTTTCCAGCACCGGGCGGGGCAGGGCCGCAGGACCGGCACCGAAATAAAAGACTTCCTGCATGGGCTGCGTTCAGACCCGCACGACGGGCCGTCAATCGGGTTCGTCGAGCTTCTCGATCCTTTCGACCTCGACCAGCTTTTCCTCTTCGGACAGGCGGATCAGGCGCACCCCCTGGGTGTTGCGACCCGTCTTGGACACGCCGTCGACCGGCGTTCGCACCAGCGTACCGCTGTCGGTGATCAGCATGATTTCATCTTCACTGGATACCGGCATGGCGCCGACCACCTTGCCGTTGCGCTCGCCGGTCTGGATGGTGATCACGCCTTTGCCGGCACGGCTCTGCACCCGGTAATCCTCGATCCGGGTGCGTTTGCCGTAGCCGTTTTCGGTGGCTACCAGGATGTCCGTGGCCTTCATGTCCGGGCGGATCACCAGCAGGCCGATGACCTTCTGGCCCTCGTCCAGGCGGATGCCGCGCACTCCCCGGCTGGTGCGGCCGGTGGCCGTGACATTCTTTTCACTGAAGCGGATCGCCTTGCCCGCATCGCTGACCATCAAAAGGTCGGTGTCGCCGTGCGTCATGACCACATCGATCAGGTAATCCTCATCGCGCAGGTCCACCGCAATGATGCCGCCGGCGCGGGGCCTGGAAAATGCCGTCAGGCGGGTCTTCTTGATGGTGCCGCTGCTGGCGGCCATCACCACGTAGGCGTCCTCGCTGTATTCCTTGACGGGCAGCACGGCACTGATCCGCTCGCCCTCGCTCAACGGCAGGAGATTGACGATCGGCTTGCCGCGCGCCGTGCGACCGGCTTGCGGCAGCTCGTAGACCTTGAGCCAGTAGACCTTGCCGTGGCTGGAAAAGCACAGGATGGTGTCATGGGTGTTGGCGACGAACAGCTGGTCGACGAAATCCTCGGCCTTCACCGAGGTGGCGGCCTTGCCCTTGCCTCCGCGGCGCTGGGGATTGTAGGTGTCCAGGGGCTGGGACTTGGCGTAGCCGCCGTGCGACAGCGTGACCACCACGCCCTCGTCCTGGATCAGGTCTTCCAGGGTCAGGTCGACCCGCTCCTCGTAGATTTCCGTGCGCCGCGCATCGCCGTACTGTTCGCGGATGGCCTCCAGCTCTTCGCGGATGACCAGCATGAGCCGCTCCGGGTCGCGCAGGATGTCGAGCAGGTCGCGGATCTTGTCGAGCAGGTCGCCGTAGTCCTTGACGATCTTGTCCTGCTCCAGGCTGGTGAGGCGGTGCAGGCGCAAATCCAGGATGGCCTGGGCCTGGGCCGGGGACAGGCGGTATTCGTCGCCCTGCATGCCGTATTCTTCCTCCAGATCCTCCGGGCGTGAAGCGTCGGCCCCGGAGTGCTCCAGCATGCGGGTGACCTTGCCGGGCTTCCAGGACCGGGCAATCAGTTCGTCCTTGGCGATGGCCGGGCTGGCCGAGCCCTTGATGAGCGCGATGATCTCGTCGATGTTGGTCAGGGCCACGGCCAGGCCTTCGAGGATGTGGGCCCGTTCACGCGCCTTGCGCAACTCGAATATGGTGCGGCGGGTGACGACATCGCGGCGGTGGCGGATGAACACCTGCAGGATCTGCCTGAGGTTGAGCAGCCGGGGCTGCCCGTCGACCAGGGCCACCATGTTCATGCTGAACACGCTTTGCATGGGCGTGTGCTTGAACAGGTTGTTGAGGATGACCCCGCTGACCTCGTCGCGGCGCAGCTCGACGACGATGCGCATGCCATCCTTGTCCGACTCGTCGCGAAGGCCGTTGGCCGTGATGCCCTCGAGGCGTTTCTCCTTGACCAGGTCGGCGATCTTGATGATCAGGTTGGCCTTGTTCACCTGGTACGGAAGCTCGGTGACGACGATGCGCTCGCGACCGCTCTTGGCATCCTGCTCGATGTGGGTGCGGGCACGCATGTGCACGCGACCGCGCCCCGTGCTGTACGCTTCATGGATGCCTTCGCGGCCGTTGATGATGGCCGCCGTCGGGAAATCCGGTCCGGGCAGGTGCTGCATCAGTTGCGCGCAGTCCAGGGCGGGATTCTCGATCAGGGCGATGCAGGCGTTGATCACTTCGGTCAGGTTGTGCGGCGGGATATTGGTCGCCATGCCCACCGCAATCCCCGAGGAGCCGTTGACCAGCAGGTTGGGGACCCGGGTAGGCAGTACCGTCGGCTCGGATTCGGAGTTGTCGTAGTTGGATGCGAAATCGACCGTCTCCTTGTCCAGGTCGGCGAGGAGTTCATGGGTGATTTTCGCCATGCGCACCTCGGTGTAGCGCATCGCGGCCGGGGCATCCCCGTCCACCGAACCGAAATTGCCCTGCCCGTCGATCAGCATGTAGCGCATGGAAAACGGCTGCGCCATGCGCACCAGGGTGTCGTACACGGCCGACTCCCCGTGCGGGTGGTACTTGCCGATGACATCGCCCACGACCCGCGCGGATTTCTTGTACGGCTTGTTCCAGTCATTGCCGAGTTCGTTCATGGCGTGCAGGGCCCGGCGGTGCACCGGCTTCAGGCCGTCACGCACATCCGGCAGGGCGCGCCCGACGATCACGCTCATGGCGTAATCGAGATACGACTGGCGCATCTCGTCCTCGAGATTGACGGACAGGACTTCTTTGGCGATGACAGCCATTAAGGAAATTCGGGGAGGGTCTCAATACTCATTTTCAGGCCATAAAGTATAACACACGCCCCCGAACAGCGGCATTGAAAAAAAGGCATTGAAAACGTAGCAAAATGCCCTGAAATCAAAATTCGGAATTTCCCGCAAGCGTTATTTTCCGTGGCCAAACGGAAAAAGGGATCTGGCTCAGTCCTGCACCAGGGCCAGGATTTTCTCCTCGTCGGGGGCGTGCACCACCCCTTTTTCGGTGACCAGGGCCGTCACGAGTCCGGCCGGCGTGATGTCGAACACCGGGTTCCAGACCCCGGCCCCGTCCGGGGCGAAAGCCACTTCGTGGAATTGCGTGATCTCATGCTGCGAGCGCTCCTCGATCTCGATCCCGGCACCCGAATCAACCTGCAGGTCGATGCTGCTGGTGGGTGCGGCCACCATGAAGCCGACGCCGTGCTGGCGGGCCATCACGGCCAGGGCATAGGTGCCGATCTTGTTGGCGACATCGCCGTTTCGCGCTACGCGGTCCGCGCCCACGATCACCCAGGCGAGCTGTTGGCGGCGCATCAGGCTGGCGGCGGCACTGTCGCAGATCACCGTGACCGGGATGTCGTCCTGCAGCAGCTCCCAGGCCGTCAGCCGGGTGCCCTGGAACCAGGGCCGGGTTTCATCGGCGTACACGGCCTTGATCTTGTCTTGCGCATGCGCGCTGCGGATGACCCCGAGCGCCGTGCCGTAGCCTCCGGTGGCCAGGGCCCCTGCGTTGCAGTGGGTCAGCACGACCGCTCCGTCCTCAAGCAGCGAGGCGCCGTGCCCGCCCAGTGCGCGGTTCGCCTGCACGTCCTCCTCGTGGAGCCGGCGTGCTGCGCGCAGCAGCCCGGGTTCGGGGTCTCCCGGGCCCGTTCGTGCCATGGCCTCGCGCATGCGCGCGATGGCCCATTTCAGGTTGACGGCCGTGGGGCGGGCCTGCGCCAGCGCCTGCAGGTCCGCCTCCATGCGCTCGATCCAGTCTTCGGGAGAGACCTCGAAATGTTCGCGTGCGCCCAGCACCACACCGTAGGCCGCGCTCACGCCGATAGCCGGGGCGCCGCGCACCACCATCTCCCGGATGGCGTCCACCACCTCATTGACCCGGGTGCATTCCACGAACCGGACCTGGTTCGGCAGCGCCCGCTGGTCCAGCAGGCGCAGACGGTCCTCGTGCCAGCGGATGGCTTGATCGGCCAGCGAGGTCATGCCGTCGAAGGCTCGAAGCGATGCCGCCCTGCGGCCCGTATTGCCTGCACGGCGAATGCCATAGCATAATGCGTGGGCCATTCCCCGATGAAGCCACGCCCCACCCCGCAGGACGCGCAATGAAACACGTAGACACCCTGATCCACGGCAAGCATGTTATCCCCGTCGATGACCATGGGCACACGCTGGACGATACCGCCATTGCGGTGCATGAGGGGGGCATCGTCGACATCCTGCCGAGTGCTGCCGCAAAGGACCGGTACTCATCCGGGGCATCATATACGTACGATCATCACCTTGTCATACCCGGGCTCATCAACGCCCACACCCATGCCGGCATGTCCCTGTTTCGCGGCATGGCCAGCGACCTGCCCCTGATGGAGTGGCTCAACGACCACATCTGGCCCGCCGAACAAAAGTGGTGCAGCGAGGAGTTCGTCCGCCTCGGCACGCGCCTCGCCATGGCCGAGATGATTCGCGGCGGCATCACCTGCTTCAACGACATGTACTTCTTTGCCGAGACCGCGGCAGAAGAGGTGATGCGCTCCGGCATGCGCGCACACCTGGGGATGATCCTGCTGGACTTCCCCACCGCCTATGCGAAGGATGCCGACGAGTACCTGGACAAGGGACTGGAGCTCTACCGGTGCTACCGCTCCCCTTCCCGGGTGCAGTGCACGCTGGCCCCGCACGCCCCCTACACGGTCTCCGACGGCCCACTGAGGCGCGTCGGCGAACTGGCGCACGAGCACGGCCTGCCGGTCCACATCCACCTGCACGAGACCGAGAACGAGATCGCGATGAGCCTGGAGCAGCACCGCTGCCGGCCCCTGGCGCGCCTGCACGAACTCGGGCTGGTCAACGACCGGCTGGTGGCCGTGCACATGACGCAGCTGCAGGACGAGGAAATCGAGCTGCTGGCCGAGGTCGGGGCCAGCATCGTGCACTGCCCGCAGTCGAACCTGAAACTGGCCAGCGGCTTCTGCCCGGTGCAAAAACTGCTCGACGGGCCGGTCAACGTGACCCTCGGCACTGACAGCTGCTCGAGCAATGACGACCTGGACCTGCTGGGAGAAATGCAAACGGCGGCCCTGCTGGCCAAGGGTGTCGCAGGCGATGCCGCGGCCCTGCCGGCCCACACCGCCCTGCAATGCGCCACCATCAACGCCGCCAGGGCCCTAGGCATCGACGATGTGACCGGTTCGCTTGAAGTCGGCAAGGCGGCCGACATCACCGTCATCGACGTCGAGCGGATCGAGGCCCAGCCTTTGTATGACCCGGTGGGGCACGCGGTCTATGCCACGCAACGCTCGCAGGTGTGCGATGTCTGGGTGGATGGCCGGCGGCTGCTGCACGATGGGCAGCTGCAGACCCTGGACGGCGAGCGCATCCTGGCCGAGACCCGGGACTGGAACAAAAAAATCTCGAACGGCAAAAATATCCACTGAGGTTCGCGGTACACTATAGGCCACCGCAACCCGATGCCTTCCACCCGGAGGATCCCGGAGCCTACGAGCATGCTGTCTACACCCTCGAACCTTGACGAAAGCGAGCTGGCGAAATTCGAAGCGCTGGCCGAGCGCTGGTGGGACAAGGACGGCGCGTTCAAGGCCCTGCACGACATCAACCCCCTGCGCCTGGACTTCATCGAGCACCGCGCGGCCCTGGCCGGCAAGAAGGTGCTGGACATCGGCTGCGGCGGCGGCATCCTGGCGGAAGGCCTGGCCCGGCGGGAGGCCGAGGTCAAGGCGATCGACCTGGGCGAGGCCTCGCTGGCCGTCGCCCGCGCGCATGCGCTCGAGCAGGGGCTCGAGATCGAGTACCAGTCGATTGCGGCCGAAGCGCTGGCCGAGCAAGCGCCCGCATCGTTTGACGTGGTCACCTGCCTGGAGATGCTCGAGCACGTGCCGGACCCGTCTTCCATCGTCGAGGCCTGCGCCCGGCTGGTCAAGCCCGGCGGCGACGTGTTCTTCTCCACCATCAACCGCAACCTCAGGGCCCTGCTGGTCATGATCGTCGGCGGCGAATACCTCATGGAGATGGTGCCCAAGGGCACGCACGAATACGAGAAACTGATCCGCCCGAGCGAGCTCGAGCGCTGGATCCGCCGAAACGGCATGCATGCGCAGGAAATCCGGGGGATGAGCTACAACCTGCTGAACAAGACCTACCGCTTGTCGCATGACCTGGGCACGAACTACCTGGTTCATGCCAGCCGGCCCGCATAGCCTTTCCCCATGCCCAGTCCCTCCCAGGTGCGTGCGGTTCTTTTCGACCTCGATGGGACCCTGGCCGACACCGCCCCGGACATGAGCGATTCCCTGAATGAACTGCTGGTGCGCCACGACCGGCCAACGCTGGACTACCAACAGGTGCGAAAGCACACCTCGCGGGGCGGCCTCGCGCTGATCAAGCTCGGCTACAACGGCACCCTGGACGCCGGCGAGACGGAGCAGCTTCGCGACGAGTTCCTGCAGATCTATGCGCGCCGCCTGCACGACAAGACCCGCCTGTTCCCGGGCGTGCCGGTGCTGCTGGACCACCTGGACGAGGCCGGGCTGCCCTGGGGCATCGTCACCAACAAGCCGGGCTGGCTGACCGAACCGCTGGTCGAGAAACTCGGGCTCGCACCGCGGGCCAGCTGCACCATCAGCGGCGACTCGCTGGCGCAGAGAAAGCCCCGCCCCGAACCGCTCTCCAGGGCCGCGGACCTGCTGCACGTGGACCCGCTCGAGTGCCTCTACATGGGGGACGACCCGCGCGACATCCAGGCCGGCAAGGCGGCGTGCATGAAAACGGCCGTGGCGGCCTACGGCTACATCCAGGACCACCAGGACCCGCACGACTGGGGCGCCGACGTGGTGCTGGAAGCGGCTCTGGAGCTGAGGGACTGGCTCGGCCAGCACGGCTGAGCGCCTGCCGTCATGCCCGTTGCGGATCTCCTGCATCCCGGCCTTGCGGCCCTGCTCGGTGCCGGCCTGTTCGTGCTCGGGGCGCTGCTGGGGGCGTGGCTTGCGCATGTTCGAAAGCGCAGGGCCCTCGATGCCCTGCAGGCCGAGGTCCAGCGCCTGAACCTACAGCTCGAACTCGAAAAAGAACGCCATGCCGAGAAGCTGGAAAGCATCGAGGCGGTAAGCCTGCAGTTGCAGCAGACCTTCTCGAGCCTGTCGCAGCAGGCCCTGCAATCCAACAACGAGAATTTCCTCAGGCTGGCCAAGGAGAAGCTGTCGCAATACCAGATCCAGGCGGAAGCCAGTCTCGAGAAAAAGGAAAAGGCCATCGAGACCCTGCTGCAGCCCATCAACGAGGCCCTGAAACAGACGGAGTCCCAGATCCGCGCGATCGAGAAGGAACGCAAGGAGTCGTTCGGCTCACTGACGCAGCATCTGCGCCAGATCAACGAGTCGCAAAGCGAGCTGCGCGCGGAGACCCAGAACCTGGTGCAGGCCCTGCGCCGTCCCGAGGTGCGCGGGCAGTGGGGCGAGCTGACGCTGCGGCGGGTGGTCGAGCTGGCGGGCATGGTCAGTTACTGCGACTTCTACGAACAGCAGTCAGGCGAGGAGGATGAGCGGCGCATGCGCCCGGACATGGTGGTGCGCATGCCGGACCAACGGGAGCTGATCGTGGATGCGAAGACCCCGCTGGATGCCTACCTGAGCGCGGGTCAGGCCCAGGACGCCAAGGAGCGCGAGGAGTTGCTGCACCGGCATGCGCGCAATGTGCGAGAGCGCATGCGCGAGCTGGCCAGCAAGGCCTACTGGAACCAGTTCAGCCATTCCCCGGACTTCGTCGTGCTGTTCATCCCCGGCGAGCAGTTCCTCGCCGCAGCCCTCGAACTGGACCCGCAGTTGCTCGAAGATGCGCTGGCCAACAAGGTGATCCTCGCCACCCCCACCAGCATCATCGCCCTGCTTCGCGCGGTGGCCTTCGGATGGCGCCAGCAGTCGGTTGCGAAAAACGCCGAGGAGATCCGCAGGCTGGGCGAGGAATTGTACAAGCGCCTGGCCACCTTCGTGGGACACCTGCAGAAACTGGGCAAGAGCCTGGATGCCAGCGTCGAGCAGTTCAACAAGGCGACCGGCTCGCTGGACCGGCAGGTGCTGCCCGGTGCACGAAAGTTCGGTGAACTGGGCATCGAGAAGAAAAAAGAGATCCCCGAAGTGAAAATGGTCGAAGCGTCCACGCGCTCCAAGGACAAGGCCGGCCATGCCTAGGGGTCAGCCGGACTTCACCCGTCTTGGACCTGCAGCTTAACGATTACCGCATGGACGCGGGCGCCCTGGAAGGCCGCCTGGTGCTCATCAGCGGGGCCACCGGCGGCATCGGCCAGGCGCTTGCCTCGGCGTGCGCCGCACACGGGGCCCGGCTCCTGCTGATGTCCAGGAACGAGCGCAAGCTGGAGGGGCTGTGCCGACAGCTGACCCGGGAGTCCGGGCCGGCCCACCTGCACTACGCGATGGATCACGCGCGCTCGGGGGAAATCGATTACCTGCGCTTTGCGGAATTCTTGGACAAGCAGGACTGTGCGCCGGATTCGCTGGTGATCAACGCGGGCTTCGTCGCCGCCCTGCAGGGCCTGAGAAACTATCCGCTGGACACCTGGCTTCGCACCGTGACCATCAACCAGCATGCGGCGTTCCTGCTGGTTCGAAGCTGCATTCCACGACTGGAATCCTCCCCGGACCCCAGCATCGTGTTCTCCAACCACGCATGCTCGAGTGCGTACTGGGGCGCCTATGCCGTGGCCAAGTCCGCACTGCTGGGGCTCATGGAGGTGCTGGCGCACGAGCTCGACGGCGACAAGCCCATCCGCGTGAACGGCGTGGACCCGGCGCCGGTGTGCACCAAGCTCCGGACCGCACATTTCCCCGGCATCGACCCGCATTCCTATGCCCAGCCGCAAGACATCACCGCGCCCTACCTGTACTTCATCGGGCCGGACAGCCGGGGCACCACGGGTGCCAACTACAAGGTGAATCCCGACTACACCGGCTGATGCCGGTGAAACCGGCACATCGCGTTCAGACGGCAGTCCCCGCACCTCGGCGCAGGCCGGCAGACTGCATGGCCATGGCGCACGATCAGGGCGTGGAACTCTGCATAGACCGCGGGGCGCTTGACAAGCTGGTGCTCGAAGACCGCACGAAGCTCATCGTAGGCCTCGTTCCCCCGGATGGTCCCCAGGCGGGCGAAGATCCTGCGCGTGTAGGCATCGATCACGAACACTGGCCGGTGAAAGGCGTACAGCAGGATGTCATCGGCGGTCTCGTGACCCACTCCGTGCACCCCCAGCAGGGCTTCTCGCAACCGCCGCGTGGGCCAGTAGCGCAGCTTTCGATATTTGCCTGCACGCACATACCAGACACAGAAATATCCGAGCCGGCGGGCCTTCACGTTGAAATAGCCGGACGGGCGGATCAGTTGCGCCAGCACTTCGGGCTCGGCCTCGGCGATGGCCTCGGCGCACAGCATGTCGGCCGCCTTCAGGTTGGCGACGGCCTTCTCGACGTTCCTCCAGGCCGTGTTTTGCGTGAGGATGGACCCGACCATGATTTCAAACCGGCCCTCGGCCGGCCACCAGCGCTGGGGGCCGTGCTGCTCCAGCAAGGCCGCGTGCGCCCGCACCGCCCACCGCCTTCGGGTGCGCCGGCCCGGATCACTGGTCTTGCGCATGGCTCGGGCCTTGGCCGGTGGCGCGGTACAGCTGCCCGACCTGGGCGGGTGACAGCTCGAGCTGCGCGCCCGCCCGCAGCATATCCGGCAGCACCTGCGGGCCGAAACGTACCCGGACCAGGCGGCTGACCTCCAGCCCCTGGGACTCCCACAGCCTGCGCACCACGCGGTTTCGCCCCTCTGTCAGCACGACCCGGCACCAGGTGTTGGTGCCCGCAGACGCCTGCACATCCCGCACGGCCAGGCGCGCCACGCCGTCCTCGAGGCGCACACCGGACTGCAGCCTGGAGATCATCTCCCGGGTGATGGTTCCGCGGACACGCACGCGGTATTCGCGCTCGAGGCCGCCGGCGGGGTGCATCAGTGCATGGGCCAGCGCACCGTCGGTGGTCAGCAGCAGCAGGCCCGTGGTGTTGAGGTCCAGGCGCCCGACCGCCACCCAGCGACCCGAATCCAGCGCCGGCAGGCGCTCGAAAACCGTGGCGCGCTGTTGCGTGTCGCTGCGGGTGACGATCTCGCCGAGGGGCTTGTGGTACAGGAGGACCCGGGTGGGCACGCGCGCGTGCAGGTCCACCGGGGTGCCGCATACCGAAACCCTCTCGTGGCCTTCGATGTGCTGCCCCGGCAGGCAGCGCTCACCGTCGACCAGCACCTCGCCCGAGGCAATCCAGCTCTCAATCTGCCGGCGCGAGGCAATCCCCAGGTGGGCCAGTCGCTTTTGAATGCGTTGTGACAGCTGCGGTGCTCCTGGTGAGACCAGCGGGCGCGAAGTCAATGACGGGTTTCCTGGGCCTCCACCAGATCCCCGGAGTCCGCCACCACGCGCAAGGGGGATGCTTCATCTTTTTGCGGGCGCGGCAAATCCAGTTCCGGATGCGCCAGGTCCAGATCCTTCAGCTCGGCCAGGCTGGGCATCTCGTCCAGCGACTTCAGGTTGAAGTAATCGAGGAACTGCTGGGTGCTGCCGTACAGGGCCGGGCGCCCGGGAACTTCCTTGTGTCCCACCACGCGTACCCACTCGCGCTCAAGCAGGGTCTTGATGATGTTGCTGCTGACGCTCACCCCGCGCACCTCCTCGATCTCTCCTCGCGTGATCGGCTGTCGGTACACGATCAGCGACAGGGTCTCGAGCAGGGCCCGTGAATAGCGCGGCGGTTTTTCCTGCCACAGGCGCGCCACCCAGGGCTGCACGTCGGCGCGGGTCTGGTAACGCCAGCCGCTCGCCACCTTGCGAAGCTCGACGCCGCGGCCCTCGCATTCCTCCTGCAGGCTGGCAATGGCCGCCCTGATCTGGGCCCGGGTCGGCTGGTCCGCATCCTGCTCGAACAGGCGCATCAGCCGGTCTATGCTCAAGGCGCCATCGGCGGCCATCAGGGACGCTTCGATGACTCGTTTGACTTCGGTATCATTCATCGCTGTGCTCCTCCACGGGGCGCTGGACCGCCGGCTTGACATAGATGGGGGCAAAGGGCTTGGACTGGACCAGTTCAATGGCGTGGCTTTTCAGCAGTTCCAGCAAGGCCAGGAACGTCACGATGACCGCGCCGCGCCCTTCCTGCGGATCAAACAGCCTGGGGAACTCGACAAAATCCTCCACGCCCAGCAGGCTCAGTATGCTGGACATCCGCTCCCGGACCGACAGCCGCTCGCGCTCGATATGGTGACTGGCAAACATCTGCGCGCGCTGCATGACTTCCTGGAAGGCGAACAGCAGTTCCTTGAAGTCCACGTCCGGGCGGGGCCGCTCGAGGTGGTGTTCGGTCTGGATGACGGACACCCCGAACGTATCCCGGTGCATGCGCGGCAGCGCATCGATCTGCTCCGAGGCCTGCTTGAACCGTTCGTACTCCTGCAACCGGCGGATCAGCTCGGAGCGCGGATCGGCCTCGTCTTCCTCGATGGAGGGCTGGGGCAGCAGCAGGCGGGACTTGATCTCCGCCAGCATGGCGGCCATGACCAGGTACTCGGCGGCCAGCTCCAGGCGCAACTCCTTCATCAGGCCGATGTATTCCATGTACTGCTGCGTGATCTGCAGGATGGGCAGGGCCACGATATCCAGGTTCTGACGCTTGATCAGGTACAGCAACAGGTCCAGCGGGCCCTCGAAGGCGTCCAGGAAAATCTCCAGGGCATCGGGAGGAATGTACAGGTCTTCCGGGGGAACCGTGATCGGCTCGCCCTTGACGACGGCAAACGGCAGTTCCGCTTGCGGGTGGTCCGGGGACTGGGTGTCGGCTTTTCCCATGGCAGGGCTACCCGTAGGCGATCCCGATGGCTTCCTTGACATCGTCCAGCGTGGCGCGTGCCACATCGCGCGCCCTGTCACAGCCCTCCCGGATGATGCCGCGCACGGTGGATGCATCCTGCTGGTACTCGCGGGCACGCTCACGGATCGGCCCGAGTTCGGACTCGACCGCATCGATGACGGGCTGCTTGCACTCGATGCAGCCGATGCCGGCACTGCGACAGCCTTCCTGCACCCAGTGCCTGACCTCGTCGGAGGAATAGATCTTGTGCAGTGGCCAGACCGGGCACTTTTGCGGGTCGCCGGGGTCGGTGCGCTTCACCCGGGACGGGTCGGTCGGCATGGTGCGGATTTTCTTTTCGGTCACGGCCGCCTCTTCGCGCAGGGAAATGGTGTTCTGGTAGGACTTCGACATCTTCTGCCCGTCCAGGCCGGCCATCTTCAGGGTCTTGGCCAGCAGGGGCCGGGGCTCGGGCAGGATGGTTTTCCCTTCGCCTCGCAGGTAGCCGAACAGGCACTCCCGGTCGCTGACCGAGATGTTCTGCTGGCCCTGCAGCAAGGCATGCGCTATCTCCAAGGACTCCTGGTCTCCCTGTTCCTGGTACCGCTTGCGGTACTGGCGGTACAGCCTGGCATTCTTCTTGCCGATCTTGGCAATGGCAAGCTTCGCCCTCTCCTCGAAATCCGGTGCCTTCCCATACAGGAAATTGAACCTCCGTGCCACCTCGCGAGTCAGCTCGACATGCGCCACCTGGTCTTCACCGACCGGCACATGACTCGCTTTGTATACCAGAATATCCGCACTCTGTAAAAGCGGGTAGCCCAGAAAGCCGTAGGTGGCCAAGTCCTTCTCCTTGAGCTTGTCCTGCTGGTCCTTGTAGGTCGGCACGCGCTCCAGCCAGCCGAGCGGCGTGATCATCGACAGCAACAGGTGCAGCTCCGCATGTTCCGGGATGTGCGACTGGACGAACAGGGTGGCCGCGTTCGGATTGACGCCCACCGCGAGCCAGTCCACCACCATGTCCATCACGCTCTGGGAGATGGCCCGGGTGTTGTCGTACTCGGTGGTCAGCGCATGCCAGTCGGCGACGAAGAAAAAGCACTCGTGCGTGTGCTGCAGCTCGAGCCAGTTATACAGCACGCCGTGCAGGTGACCGAGGTGCAGTGCCCCGGTCGGGCGCATGCCGGAGAGCACGCGCTGGCCTTGCGATGGATCCGGGTTCATCGGCTTCAGACGGGGATCCCGAACAGCCAGCCGATGACGGAGGAAAAGAACTGCAGCAGCGGATGCAGGATGAACGTCAGGCCGCCGAGGGCCAGCAGTGCGAACACGATCAGCATCCCCAGGGGTTCCACTTTTTCAAGCGCCGGGAGAAAGCGCACAGGCGCCAGTCCCGCCAGGATCCGCCCGCCGTCGAGCGGCGGGATGGGTATCAGGTTGACCAGGCAGAGCACCAGGTTGATGACGATCCCCGCCTGCCCGGCCAGGATCAGCGGGGCAGCCACCCACTGCGACTGGTCCAGCAGCGAAAGCCCCAGCTTCATGACCAGGGCCCAGCCCAGGGCCATCACCAGGTTGGCGGCAGGACCGGCCGCCGCCACCCAGATCATGTCCCGCCTGGGGTTGCGCAGTTGTGCGAAATTCACGGGCACGGGCTTGGCCCATCCGAAGCCGAAGCCGACCAGCACGAGCAGCGCGACCGGCACCAGCACGGTGCCCAGGGGATCGATGTGCCGGAAGGGATTCAGGCTCAGCCGGCCGAGGATGGCTGCCGTGGGATCACCGTACTGCTTGGCGACCCAGCCATGCGCGACTTCATGTAGCGTGATGGCCAGCAGGACCGGGATGGCCCAGATGGCGATGGTTTGCATGACATTCATCGGCGAGCTTCCATTATACGCCGCATCGCAGCCAAGTTGCATTAACCGGCATCCTCCAGCCAGCCCGTATCCCCTTTCCCCTGGCGCTCGATGGTGGGGCTGTCCGTGGTCAGGTTGATGACCGTGGTGGCCTGCACACCGCAATAGCCCCCGTCGATCACCAGGTCCACCACGTGCTCGAGGCGCTCGCGCATGGCCTGCGGGTCCGACATGGGCTCCGCCTCGCCGGGCAGGATCAGCGTGCTGCTCATCAGCGGCCCGCCGAGCTCTTCACACAGCTGCAGGGCCACCGCATGCTCGGGCACCCTCAGCCCGATGGTGCGGCGCCTGGGCGACAGCAGGCGCCGCGGCACCTCGTGGGTCGCCTTCAGCAAGAAGGTGTACGGCCCCGGGGTACAGCGCTTCATGAGCCGGTAGGCACTGTTGTCCACCATGGCGTAGGTGGACAGTTCCGACAGGTCGCGGCAGACCAGGGTGAAGTGGTGTTTTTCATCGACCTGGCGAATCCTGCGGATTCTCTGCATGGCATGCTTGTCGCCGATGTGGCAGCCGAGCGCATAACAGGAGTCGGTCGGGTACACGATCAGCCCGCCCTGGTCGATGATCTGCACGGCGCGCTGGATCAGGCGTTTCTGCGCCCGTTTGGGGTGAATGACGAAATACTGGGACATGATGAAGAGGCGATGGCTGTGAGCGGATTATACCCGCATGAACCGCGGCCCGGTCGCACAAAACCGCCAGGCAGGACCCGCCCATGGCCTGGGCCGTGAACGCTGTGTGGGTACGTGAGCGCTTATCTGCTATCCTTTGCGCGACAAAATATTTGCGGGGCCGGGCTCGCCCGAGACACCGGACAGCCGGTGCCCCTGAATGAACCCTCATGCTTTATGCCATTATCAGCCAGGATGTAGCGGACAGTCTAGCTCGGCGAAAGTCGGTCCGGGACCAGCATATCGCGCGCCTGGACGAGCTGAAAAACCAGGGCCGCCTGGTGCTGGCGGGCCCCCACCCGGCCGTGGACAGCCCCGACCCGGGAGAGGCCGGGTTCACGGGCAGCCTGATCATCGCGGAGTTCGAGTCCCAGCAGGCCGCCGAGGCGTGGGCCGATGCCGATCCCTACATCGAAGCCGGGGTCTATGAACAGGTGGTAGTCAAGCCGTTCAAGCGGGTCCTGCCCTAGCCCGTTGCCGGGGCCTGCGGGACCACGGTCCCGTGAGTTCGCCGTGTCAGCGGATCAGTTCCATGAATTCGGCGCGTGAGCGGGAGTCCTCGCGGAAGGCCCCGAGCATGGAGCTGGTCACCGTTTTGCTGTTTTGCTTCTGCACGCCGCGCATGATCATGCAGAAATGGCTGGCCTCGAGCACCACGGCGACGCCGTGTGCATCGAGCACCTCCTGCAGGCCAGTCGCGATCTGCGTCGTCAGCCTTTCCTGGACCTGCAGGCGCCTTGCGAACACGTCCACCACGCGCGCGATCTTGCTCAGGCCGATGACGCGCTCCCTGGGCAGGTAGCCGATGTGCGCACGGCCGTAGAACGGCAGGATGTGATGCTCGCACAGCGAGTAGAATTCCACGTCCTTGACGATCACCATCTCCTCGCAGCGCTCCTCGAACAGGGCATCGCTGACCACGTCCTCGACGCTGAGCTCATAGCCGCTGGTCAGAAAATGCAGCGCCCTGGAAACGCGCTTGGGGGTATCGAGCAGGCCGTCTCGGCCGGGATTCTCGCCGAGCAGTTGCAGCATCTTGCGTACCCCGGCCTCGAGCTCGGGGTCACGTTCGCTGCCGTCCTGGACCGTGTCTTCCTGCAGGTAACGGCCGCCGGCCAGTATTTCAAGCGCCTTTCTGTTCATGCGCAAACTCCAGATATGGGTGTACTCATGGTACCGCCACCGTGATCATAGCAGCTTGCGGGGCGGCAGTTAAAACCCGTGCAACCCGGTACTACCCGTTATCCAGTTCCTTGTAGAGGTCTTCGTCCAGAAGGATTTGGCCGTCCCGGACCAGAAACTCGCGGTTATCCAGGTAGGCGTCGCGGATAAAGACGTAACGCTCACGACCGAGTTCCTCGCTTCTTTCCTCCAGTTTCAGGTACTGGCTGCGCTCGTCGATGACGTTGAGCGAAATCAGCCCTCTTTCCTCGGCAGCCGTAATCTCCGGGAAGCTGTTCGTCCACAGGCTGATATCAGCCAGCCGGCCCGGGGCATCGCGCAGGTTGCTCGGACCCAGCAACGGCAGCACCAGGTAGGGCCCGGTGCCGATCCCCCAGTGCCCCAGGGTCTGCCCGAAATCCTCGTCGTGCTTGGTCAGGCCCAGCTGGGAAGCCACGTCGAACCATCCCAGCAGGCCGAGCGTCGTGTTGATGAGCACGCGCGCGATATCCGAGCCGGCCTCGGCGAGCTTGAACTGCAGCAGGTTGTTGGCGGCCACCCCGACATCGCCCAGATTCGAAAAGAAGTTGTGGATGCCGGCTTCGACAACGTCCGGCACCACGGCCTGGTAACCCCGGGTCACGGGGATCAGCACCACGCGGTCCACGGTATCGTTGAAGACGTACACCTTGCGATTGAACCCTTCCCAGGGGTCTTTCGGATGCTGGGCCGAGTCATCGGCCGCAGCGCTCAGGCACAATAGCAGGCCCACGAGGAGGGCCCAGGCATTCCATGATACTGTCTTCATCCCTGCATCAACCTGTGTGTCCAGTGTTTCAATTTTGCGAAGCCTTGGATTTTGCCATAATACGCATCCGCAGGGCATTCAATTTTATGAATCCGTCCGCATCCTGCTGGTTATAGGCCCCCTGGTCGTCCTCGAACGTGGCAATGCCCGGATCAAACAGGCTGTGGGTGTCCGATTTTCGCCCGACGATCTGCACGCTGCCCTTGAACAGCTTGGCGCGCACCGTACCGCTCACCCCGGCCTGGGTGGCATCGATCAGCTTTTGCATGGCGCCGCGCTCCGGACTCCACCAGTAGCCGTTGTAGACCAGCGCGGCATAGCGCGGCATCAGCTCGTCCTTCAGGTGCGCGACTTCCCGGTCCAGGGTCACGGACTCCATGGCCCGGTGCGCCTTGTGCAGGACGGTCCCCCCCGGGGTCTCGTAGCAGCCACGGGATTTCATGCCGACATAGCGGTTTTCCACGATGTCCAGGCGCCCGACGCCGTGCTGGCCTGCGATGCCGTTCAGCTCCTGCAGCAGCTGTGACGGGCTGTGGCGCTCGCCGTCGAGGCTGACCGCATCGCCCCGTTCAAAGCCGATTTCAACGTAGCGGGGCTCGTCGGGGGCCTGCTCGGGGGCGCAGGTCAGCTGCCACATGCCCGCCCCGGGCTCCGCCCAGGGATCCTCCAGCTCACCCCCCTCATAGGAGATGTGCAGCAAATTGGCATCCATGGAATATGGCGAGGAGGAGCCCTGCTTTTGCTCGATGGGGATGTCGTGGCGGGTGGCATACTCCAGCAGTTTCTCGCGCGAGTTCAGGTCCCACTCCCGCCACGGCGCGATGACCCGGATGTCCGGGTCCAGCGCGTAGGCGCCGAGTTCAAAGCGCACCTGGTCGTTGCCCTTTCCCGTGGCCCCGTGCGCGATCGCATCGCCACCCACTTCGGCGGCGATTTCCACCAGGCGCTTGGCAATCAGGGGTCGGGCGATCGAGGTGCCGAGCAGGTACTCTCCCTCATAGACGGCATTGGCCCGCAGCATGGGAAAGACGAAATCGCGCACGAACGCCTCGCACAGGTCCTCGACATAGATCTCCCGGACCCCGAGTGCCTCGGCCTTGGCCCGTGCGGATTCGATTTCCTGGCCCTGGCCGATGTCCGCGGTGAACGTGACGACCTCGCACCGGTACGACTCGGCCAGCCACTTGAGGATGACCGACGTGTCCAGACCGCCCGAATAGGCAAGTACAACTTTTCGAACCGATGACATACTATGCGCTCGAGTAGTGGATGAGATGACCGGGCAGATTATAGCCTAAAGCCGCCAGCCGCTTTGACAAATCACCGATGAGCCAGACACCGTCACAGGACTGCATTCCCCTTGGCAGCCGCTTTCGCGGCTTCTGCCCGGTGGTGGTGGACGTGGAGACCGGCGGCTTCAATGCCAGCACCGATGCCCTGCTCGAGGTGGCCGCCGTGCTGGTCGGCATGAACCACGAGCGGCAGTTTTTCTGCCAGCGCACGATCGCGGCCCACGTGCGGCCCTTCGAGGGCGCCAACCTCGACCCCGCATCGCTGGAAGTCAACAAGATCGACCCCTTCCACCCGCTGCGAATCGCACTGCCCGAAGAGGAGGCGCTGCAGAAAATCTTCGTGCCGGTACACCGGCATGTCCAGCAGAACCAGTGCACCAAGGCCATCCTGGTCGGCCACAATGCCTTTTTCGACCTGGGGTTCATCAAGGCCGCGGTGGAGCGCACCGGCATCAAGAACAATCCCTTTCACCCGTTCAGCAACCTCGACACGGTCACGCTCGGCGCACTGGCCTACGGCCAGACCGTGCTGTCAAGGATTGCCGTGGCGGCCGATCTCGACTGGGAAAGCGGCAGTGCGCATTCGGCCGTTTACGATGCCGAAAAGACCGCCGCCATATTCTGCGAGGTGATGAACCGCTGGGAGATGCAGGCCTGAACGTGGCGCGCGCGCGCGCAGGCCGTCTAGTCGCTGCCGGCGGCCGAACCCACCATCTTCTGCAACTCGCCCCGCTCATGCAGGTCCAGGGTGATGTCGCACCCGCCCACCAGTTCGCCCTGGATATAGAGTTGCGGGAAGGTCGGCCAGTCGGCAAACTGCGGCAGGTTCTCGAAGATCTCCGGGTCCATCAGGACATTCACGTAGGCAAACTCGTGGCCGCAGGCCTTGAGTGCCTCGGCGGTACGGCTCGAAAAACCGCACTGCGGCATCTGCGGCGTGCCTTTCATGTACAGGATGACGGGATTTGACTCCACCTGCTCCTTGATTCGCTCCAATACGTCCATTGCCACACTCTCCTGAAACAGTTCGCTTGTGAACTTCTATTGTACTGCGAGGCGCCTAGCTGGCAAGCGCTGTATCCACATTGCGCTGCAGCCAGAGCTCGAGCAGGGCCAGGTGCCATAGCTTGCTGCCCCGAAGCGGGGTCATGTGCCGTTCCGGCTCCCCCAGCAGGCGCTCGACATAGCCAAAGCGGAACAGCCCGCGCTGGCGGCAGGCCCGCGAATGCAGCACGGCGCGCATGAATTCCTCGAATTCGCCACGGATGTATTTCAGGGCGGGCACCGGGAAGTAGCCCTTTTCGCGGTCAATGACCTTCGCCGGCAGGAGGTCCCGGGCAATCTGCTTGAGGACGTACTTGCCGCCTTGCGCCAGCTTGTACTCGACGGGCATCTGCATGGCGAGCTCCACCAGCTCGTGGTCCAGGAACGGCACCCGGGCCTCCAGTCCGTGGGCCATGGTCATGTTGTCGACGCGCTTCACCGGGTCGTCGACGACCAGCGTGGTGACATCCATGTGCAAGACGGCCTGCACGAACTCCCGCGTGCCGGCCCGCGCCAGCAGTCGCTGCACCGTCTGCGAGGTGAAATCCTCGCTGACCAGGTCCCGGGCCAGCGTCTCCTGCATTTCGGTGTGGCTGCGATCGAAATAGTGCCTGGCGAAACTCTCCGCGGCGAACGAAGCCTCGGCCTGCATCCTCAGGTACCAGAAGTAGCCGCCGAAGACCTCATCGGCCCCCTGGCCGGACTGGACCACCGAGATGTGCCGGCTGACCTGCTCGCCCAGCAGGTAGAAGGCAATCGCATCCTGGCCCACCATCGGTTCTGCCATGTGTTCCACGGCCTCGGGCAGGCGCTTGAGCACCTCGCGGTTGTCGATGGGAAACTTGTGATGGCGTGTGCAGAAGTGCTCGGCGATGGCATCCGAGTATTCGAACTCGTTGCCCTGCTCCTCGGGCTGGTCTTCGAACCCCACGGAATAGGTGCGCAGCTCGGAGACCCCGGACTCGGCCAGAAGACCGACCAGCAGGCTGGAGTCCAGGCCTCCGGACAGCAGCACGCCCACCGGCACATCGGCCACGTGCAGGCGCTTCTCCACCGCCTCGAGCAAGGCGGCCCGGATGGCGTGCTGCCATTCGCGCTCGCTCCTTGGGCGCCCCGTGGGGCCGGCCTGCAGTTGCCAGTAGGACTGCGCCTCGCGCGCCCCCTGCAGCGAAACCCGCAGGGTGTGTCCCGGCGCCAGCTTTTTCAGCCCGCGCAGGATCGTTGCGGGAGCCGGCACCACGCCGTGCAGGCTCAGGTGATGGTGCAGGCCGGGCGCATCGATGCGAGTGTCCACCCCGCCGGTGCGCAACAGCGCCTGCGAGTTCGAGGCAAAGCGGAAAAAGCCTTTCCCCTGTGCATAGTAGAGCGGCTTGATGCCGAGGCGGTCGCGGGCCAGAAACAGCTCCTGCGCCCGCACGTCCCAGATGGCAAAGGCGAACATTCCCCTCAGCCTTTCGACGCAGGACGGCCCCCACTGCGCGTACGCCTTGAGAATGACCTCGGTATCCCCCTGGGAGCGGAACGTGTGGCCCTGCGCGATCAGTTGCTCGCGCAGTTGCACATAGTTGTAGATGGCGCCGTTGAACACGATCGCCCGCCGGGTGTCGGCATCGAACATCGGCTGGTGGGCCTTTGCCGAGAGATCGATGACGGACAGCCGCCGGTGGCCGAGACCGAGCGCCCCGGAAAAGTAGCTGCCCTCGTGGTCGGGCCCGCGACGGCGCAGGGCCTGCAGCATCGTCTCGATCGTGCCCGGGTCCGGTGCCGTCCCGTCCAGGCGCAGCTCGCCGCAGATGCCACACATCGGGATTCAGCCGGGAGGGCCCCAGCCTCCCCCGCCGGGCGACTCGATGCGAAGGCAGTCCCCGGTGCGCACCTCGCGCCGGACCTTGCCGGGCAGCGGTTCCTCGTTCAGGAAATTCGCCCCGGGCAAGGCCTCCGTGCCGCCCTGCAGCCCCCAGGGCGGGCGGGTGCGGCGCTCCGACAGGATCGTCAGCGTCGCAGGCTCCAGGAACTCGAGTTCGCGGACCAGGCCGTCGCCGCCACGGTGGCGACCCGGACCCCCCGAGCCCTTGCGGATGGCGTAGCACCGGATTCGAAGCGGGTAGTTGATCTCCAGGACCTCCACCGGGGTGTTTTGCGTATTGGTCATGTGGGTCTGTACGCCGGACAGGCCGCGGGCATGTTTCGAGCCGCCCATGCCGCCGGCAATGGTCTCATAGTATCCCCACGGCGCGGCGCCGGAACTGCCCAGGGCCAGGTTGTTCATCGTGCCCTGGCTGCAGGCCGGGATGGCATCGGGCAGCGCCTGTCCGAGGGCGCCGAGCACCGCATCGACGATGCGCGAGCTGGTCTCCACGTTGCCGGCGGCCACGGCGGCCGGGCGCCTGGCGTTCAGCAGGGAGCCGACCGGGGCCTTGAGCCTGAACGGGGCGAAGCTGCCGGCGCACGCCGGGGTCTCGTTCGGCATCAGGCACCGGAACACGTAGAACACGGCGGCCGCCGTCACCGACAGGGGGCAGTTGACGTTGCCCGCGGCCTGGGCCGCCGTGCCGGTGAAGTCGACCTCGATACTCTCCTCTTCGACCTGCAGCGAAACACAGATGGCCAGGTCGGTGCTGCCCTGCCCGTCGTCATCCATGTAGTCGGTGAATGCGTAGCGGCCGTTTGGAATCTTTGCAATCATGGAGCAGGCCATCTGCCGGGCGTAGTCGTTGAGCTCCCGCAGGGCTTTCGAGAACTGCGCCTCGCCGGTTTTCCCGACCAGCTCCTCGAGGCGCCGGATGCCGCGCCGGTTTGCACTGCACTGCGCCGCCATGTCGCCGAGCGTGTCGCGCAGGTTCCTGGCATCCCGGAACAGCCCGGTGATCACCTGCTGGTCGATTTCACCCCGGTGGCCGATCGCGGTCGGGGGGATCACCACGCCCTCTTGCGAGAGGTCCGTCGACACGGGCATCGAGCCCGGGGTTTCCGCGCCGATGTCGGCATGGTGTGCCCGGTTGGCCACGAATCCCGTCAGCTTCTCGCGGATGAACACCGGGCAGACCACCGTCACGTCGGGCAGATGGGTGCCGCCGAGGTAGGGATCGTTCAGGGCGACGAAGTCACCGGGCTGCCAGGTTCTTTGCGTGACGATCTGCTGCATGGCGTAGGCCATGCTGCCCAGATGCACCGGGATATGTGCGGCCTGGGCACACAGGCCGCCCTGCGCATCGAACACGGCGCAGGAGAAATCCAGGCGGTCGCGGATGTTCGGGGAAAAGGCCGCAAACCGCAGTTGCGCGCCCATCTCCTCACACACCGCATCAATCCTGCGGGTAAAAATACTGAGCTCGATCGGGTTCATGTCGTACCAATAAATGGTTAAGTTTAGCGGGCGGATTGGTTATAATTTCATGTACGATAAGTCAAAACAACCGTTTCGAACAGCAGTGGAAAGCCACTGAATAGGAGTATTGCATGAACCCCCTGAACTCAATTACAGGCACGATCGTTGCGGGCGTCGTCGTTGCAATTTTGATTGGTCTTGGTTTTGCGCCTCCTATTGAGCTGGTGGCCTGGTCGCTGGCCGTGTGGCTGCACGTCCTCGCCGGCATCGTCTGGATCGGCCTGCTGTACTACTTCAATTTCGTACAGGTCCCGGCCATGGGCGAAGCTGCGGCGGATTCGTCCGGACCGGGTCCGGCCGCGATCGGCAAGTACGTGGCTCCGCGCGCACTGCTCTGGTTTCGCTGGGGTGCCGTCGTCACCTGGCTGACCGGCGCCTGGGCGCTTGAATACGTCGGCGGCTTCAACCAGAACTTTTTCGCGACCGAGGGCATCACGGCGATCGGCGTCGGCGCCTGGCTCGGCACCATCATGATCTTCAATGTCTGGGTGCTGATCTGGCCCAACCAGAAAAAGGTGCTGGGCATGGTGCAGGCCAGCGATGACGAGAAGGCCAAGGCGAAACAGGTAGCCTTCATGGCTTCGCGAACCAATACTCTCCTTTCGATCCCCATGCTGGCGTGCATGGTGGCAGCCGGCCATGGCTTCTTTATCTGACACAAGGCGAACGCCAGGTCGCGCCTGACCTGGCGTTCGCACCCGGCTTTCCCTGATCGCCAGACAACCGCGTGAACATGCATCCCGGCGGCCCAAGCGGCTGCCGTTTTTATTTATATATGAATGACCGTGTGACAGACCGTGATGGACAGTAAACATTTGATGAGCACCTATGCGCGCAAACCGGTCGCGTTCGAACGCGGCGACGGGGTCTGGCTGTATACCGGCGATGGCGAGGACGGGCGCTACCTCGATGCCCTGTCGGGACTTGCGGTGTGCGGCCTGGGCCATGCCCACCCGGCCGTGACAGCGGCCATTGCCGAGCAAAGTGCAAGGCTCATGCACACTTCCAACATCTACGCCATCCCGTTGCAGGAGACGCTGGCCGCACGGCTTTGCCAGATGTCGGGGCTGGATGCCGCCTTTTTCTGCAACTCCGGTGCCGAGGCCATCGAGGCCGCGATCAAGCTGGCCCGGCGGCATGCCCATGCCAGCAACCCGGCCGATGCCCGGATCATCGTCGCCGAAAACAGCTTTCATGGGCGCACCCTGGCGGCCCTGACGGCGACTGCGAACCCGGCGTTCCGGTCCGGATTCGAACCCCTGGTGCCCGGTTTTGCACGGGTGCCCTTCGACGACCTGGACGCCGTGCAGGCGGCCCTGGAGGAGCATCCGGGGGGCTCGGCCGTGCTGGTGGAACCGATCCAGTGCGAGGGCGGGATCAACATCCCGGCCCCGGGCTACCTGGCGGGCCTGCGCAGCCTGTGCGACCGCCACGAAGCCCTGCTGATCCTGGACGAGGTGCAGACCGGCAACGGGCGCACCGGGAAGTGGTTTTGCTACCAGCACGAAGCCGTGCTGCCGGACATCGCGGTCACCGCCAAGGGGCTGGCCAACGGGCTGCCGATCGGGGTGTGCCTCGCGCGCCGGGCCGTGGCGGACCGGTTCTCACCCGGCGCCCACGGCTCCACCTTCGGTGGAAACCCGCTCGCCTGCCGGGCCGCGCTTGCGACGCTGGACACCATCGAGGACCAGGAGTTGTGTGCCCGGGCGGGCGAGATGGGGAACTACCTGCTCAGTGCCCTTCGCACCCGGCTTGGCGGCTGCGGCCTGGTCCGCGAAATCCGCGGCAAGGGCCTGATCCTCGGCATCGAACTGACGCAACCCTGCCCGGAACTGGTCGATCTGTGCCTTGAGCACAAGCTGCTGATCAACGTGACGGTCGAACACACCGTCCGGCTGCTGCCGCCGCTGATCCTGGAGCAGGACCAGGCCGACCGCCTCGTCGAGATCCTGGGCAATTGCATCGAGCGCTTCGGCGAGGAAACAGCCGGCAACGGGGCGCCGTCATGAGCGCACGGCACTTCCTCAGCCTGCTGGATCTTGCCCCCGGGACACTGCAGGACCTGCTGGTGCGCGCGGTCGAGCTCAAGCAATGGCTGCGGGCCGGCAAGGCCCACACCCCGCTGGCCCAGAAGACGCTGGCCATGGTCTTTGACAAGTCCTCCACCCGCACCCGCGTGTCATTTGAAACGGGCATGATTCAACTGGGCGGCCAGGCCCTGTTCCTCTCACCCCGGGACACCCAGTTTGGCCGCGGCGAGCCCATCGAGGACAGTGCCCGGGTGCTGTCGCGGATGGTGGATGCCGTCCTGATCCGCACCTTTGAGCATGCCCACGTCGAGACGTTTGCCGCACACTCCTCGGTGCCCGTCATCAACGGGCTCACGGACCGCTTCCACCCGTGCCAGTTGCTGGCCGACATGCAGACCTGGCATGAGCACCGGGGCAGCATCCGCGGGGCCACGGTCGCCTGGGTCGGAGACGGCAACAACATGTGCCACTCCTACATCAATGCGGCGCGCCAGTTCGACTTCAAGCTGAACATCGCCTGCCCCGAACAATATGCTCCCAGTGCCTCCGTCCTGGAGCCCGCCGGCGAACGTATCCGCCTGATGGACGAGGCTGCCGCGGCGGTGGACCGGGCCGACCTGGTCGTCACCGACGTCTGGGCCAGCATGGGCCAGGAACAGGAAGCGGATGAGCGCCTGGACGTGTTCCGGGCCTACCAGGTGAACGAGTCCCTGATGGCACTGGCCGGTGACGATGCGCTGTTCATGCACTGCCTGCCTGCGCACCGGGATGAAGAAGTCACCGAAGGGGTGCTGAACGGTCCGCAAAGCGTGGTCTGGGATGAAGCGGAAAACCGGCTTCACGCGCAAAAGGCCCTGCTGGAATTGCTGATGGATTGACCGGGCCCGCCCCTCCCCCGGAGGCTTCAGCGCTGGTGGGCGAGCACCAGCGAAAAGTATTCATCGCCGGGGGCGAAGTGCATGTATTCGGCAAGCGCGCTGCCGTCGAGCAGCCGGCGAATGGAGTCCCGGGTGTACTTGCGGCTGATTTCGGTCAGGATTTCCTCCCCCGCCTGGATGTGCAGGGTCTCGTCGATCCCGGCCAGGGTGACCTGCTGGGCATGGCGGGCCGCCAGGTACATCTCGATCTGTTCGCGTGCCTCCTGGTAGACGGCGCGGTGCGAGAAATTCTCGAGCCTGAAATCTCCCTCCAGGCGCGTGTTCAGCACCTGCAACACGTTCAGGTTGAACCGGGCCGTGATGCCCTCGGCATCATTGTAGGCCTGTTCCAGGACCTGCCGGTCCTTGACCCGGTCCAGGCCCAGCAAAAAGGCGTCCCCTGGATTCATGACCCCGGACACCCCGGTGAGAAGTTCCATCGCTTCGGCTTCGGTGAAGTTGCCGATCGAGCTGCCGATGAAGACAAACAGCACCGGCCCGTCGAGCCTGGGCAGGGCCTGCAGGGCACCGAGGTATTCGCCTGCCAGGGCTTCAACCTGCAGGCGGGGGTAGCGGTGCAGCAGGCGCGCGGCGGACTCGATCAGCATCTCCTCGCATACGTCGATCGGTGCGTAGGTGAAGGGTCGCGAGCCGGCGGCCAGCCTGGAGAGCAGGATTTCAGTCTTCACGGAGGTTCCGGCACCCAGCTCCACGCAGGCCTGCGGTCGCACGGCGGCGATGATCTCGTCCGCATGCCGTTCCAGCAGCGCGGACTCGGTGCGTGTCAGGTAGTAGTGCTGGGTCTTGCAGACGGCATCGAACAGTCTCGAGCCGGCTTCGTCGTAGAAGTACTTGGGCGGCAGGCTGCGCGGTGCACACAGCAGGCCCTCCTGTACGTCTTGCTTTAGGGTCTGCAGTGCATCCTGGCGGGATAACGCCTTGATCCGGAAGCGCTCACGGGGCAGGTCCATATCCATTGGGTATACTCTCGGTTTCAGAGTAGCATAGCAAGCCGGAGAGGCGATGGTGAGCGTTGTGCCGAATTTGTCCTGGGTGTACGGGTCATCACGCTGGACCGGGGATGGCTGCCTGCCGATGCCATGAACGAATTCATGACCCGGCCCGGCCCGGTGATCTTTCGGGTCGCCCGGGATTATCCGTACAAGCAACCTGCAGTGCAAAGATGTGGAAATGAATGCAGACGTTCATGATGAGGATGCGCTGAAGGCCATCTGGCACAGCGTGCGGACCGCCCTGAAAGAGGACATCGGCCACGGGGACCTGACCGCATCGCTGTTCGATACAGGAGAGCAGGCCCGGGCTGTGGTGATCTGCCGGGAAGAGGCAGTCCTGTGCGGCCGGCACTGGTTCGACGAGACCTTGCGCCAGCTGGATACCGGCCTGCGGGTCGACTGGAAAAAGCAGGACGGCGATCCCATCGAGAAAGATGCGCCCGTGTGCACGATGGCGGGCACGGCCCAGGCCATTCTCAGCGGCGAGCGCACCGCCTTGAACTTCCTGGCGACGCTGTCGGCCACGGCCACCCGCACCCGGCAATACGTCGAGCGCATCTCGGGGACTTCCGCACAAATCCTGGATACCCGCAAGACCCTGCCGGGGATGCGCTATGCACAGAAGTATGCCGTGCGATGCGGAGGTGGAATGAACCACCGGATGGGGCTGTACGACGCCATTCTCATCAAGGAGAATCACATCGCGACCGCGGGCTCGATTCACAAGGCGGCGGACCTGGCCAAACGGCATTTTCCGGGGCTGAAAATTGAAATCGAGGTCGAGAGCTGCGAGCAGCTTGAAGAGGCCCTGGACACCGCGGCCGATACCATCTTGCTGGACAACTTCTCCCTGTCCGAACTGCAGGCGGCCGTGGCCCTGAACGAGGACCGCAAAAAACTGGAGGCTTCCGGGAGCATCGACCTGGACAATGTCCGCGAGGTGGCGAAAACCGGGGTGCAGTACATTTCCGTCGGCGCGCTCACCAAGAACGTCCAGGCAGTGGATTTCTCCATGCGCTTCGAGTGATGTCGCGGGTACTGCGGGGCTAGGCGAGTTTGGCAGCCTGCCAGGCCTGTTCCATTTCCTCCATGGAACAGTCGGCCAGACACCTCCCCTGCTCTGCCATCTGCCGCTCCACTTCGCGGAAGCGGCTCAGAAATTTTTCATTGCTCTTGCGCAATGCCTCCTCTGCGCTGATGTCCAGGTGCCGGCCCAGATTGACCGCGGAGAACAGCAGGTCTCCCAGTTCCTCGGCAAGCCGGTCTTGCGCCTCCTTTGCGGCCAACGCCTCGCCAAGCTCGTCGAGTTCCTCGGCAATTTTCGCGAACACCGGCCGGGCTTCCTGCCAGTCGAAGCCGACCGAGGCCGCGCGTTCCTGGATTTTCCAGGCGCGCAGCAGTTGCGGCAACGCCGCCGGGATATCGTCCAGCAAGGCGCCGGACCCCGGTTTCGCCTTGCGCTCGGCCTCCTTGATATCCTCCCAGGTGGCCATGCCCGGCGCGGTTTCCTCTGCAAAGATTTTCGGATGACGGCGAACCAGCTTGTCACTGATACTTCGCGCCACATCATCAAGGTCGAACAGGTCCCGTTCTCTCGCCAGCTGCGCATAGAAGACGATCTGCAGCAATAAATCCCCCAGCTCATCCCTGAGCAGCGAAAAATCCTGCTTGTCGATGGCCGCGACCACCTCGTAGACCTCCTCGAGGGTATAGGGCACCAGCGAGGCGAAGGTCTGGCGGTTGTCCCAGGGGCAGCCGTCTTGCGGGTCGCGCAGCAGCTGCATGAGGTTGATCAGTCGGTACAGGTTGTCCATCGCCAAATCAGCATACCGGGTTACGGACAAGCAGTGTGTTCCATTCCGTGCACGGTTTGCAATCAAATTGCGGAACTGCCGGCGGGTCCTGTGCCGCAAGGCAAAATCCGGCATCCCGTGCCGGATGCATGCAGGGGTTCCTGAAACGCACTATTTTCGATATGCGCATGTCTCTTTAGGGATAGGAATCCGGCAAACGTGCGGATAAAAATTTCTTTGAGGCTTATATCTTTACCTTCACTATGTATAATTGGGAGTTCTGGCTTTTATATCCGGCGACTACCATCAGTACCGCCGGATCCAATTCACGATTATTGAATTTACAGGGAATTTTGAGATGACAACGAAAAATGATGCCCTTGCAAAGTGGGTAGACGAAGTGGCGGCGCATACCAAGCCGGACAGGATTGTCTGGTGCGACGGCAGTGATGCCGAGTTCGACACGATGGTGGACCAGATGCTTGACACCGGCACGCTGATGAAGCTGAACGAGGAGACACATCCGAACTGCTATCTGCACCGTTCCGACCCCTCTGACGTGGCGCGCGTGGAGCACCTGACCTTTGTCTGCTCCAAGGACCAGGAAGACGCCGGTCCGAACAACAACTGGATGGACCCGGATGAAGCGCATGCGAAACTGCACGAGCTGTTTGCAGACTGCATGCAGGGCCGAACCATGTACGTGATCCCGTATTGCATGGGGCCGATCGATTCCCCGCTGTCGCGAAACGGAGTCGAAATCACCGACAGCCCCTACGTGGTGGCCAACATGAAAATCATGGCACGCATCGGCACACCGGCCCTGGAACGCATTGAAAGGGAAGGGACTTTTGTCAGGGGACTGCATTCCACCGGCGACCTGGACCCCGAAAAACGTTTCATCATGCATTTCCCCGAAGAGCTGTACATCATGAGCATCGGCTCCGGCTACGGCGGCAATGCACTGCTTGGCAAGAAGTGCCATGCCCTGAGAATCGCAAGCTGGCAGGCGCGCACGGAAGGCTGGCTGGCCGAACACATGCTGATCGTCGGGCTGCAAAGCCCGCAGGGCGAGGAGCACTACATCGCGTGCGCATTCCCTTCCGCATGCGGCAAGACCAACCTCGCCATGCTGATTCCGCCGGAACAGTACAAGGGATGGAAAGTCACCACGGTAGGCGACGACATCTGCTGGCTGCATTTGCGTGACGACGGACGGCTTTGGGCCATCAATCCCGAATCCGGTTATTTCGGAGTCGTGCCCGGCACCAACGAATGGTCCAACAAGAACGCGTACGACACCCTGAAAAGCGATGCCATCTTTACCAACGTCGGGGTCACGGCCAACAACGAGCCCTGGTGGGAAGAAAAGGATGACGGCGATACGCCTGCGCTGGACTGGAAAGGCAACCCGTACGATGCCGAGGTCGGTCCCGCAGCCCACCCCAACTCACGATTTACCGTGCCCGCCAAGAACAACCCGGTCTATTCGCCCATGGCGGACAACCCGGACGGCGTACCGATCTCAGCCGTGGTATTCGGTGGTCGCCGCAAGGAGCTGGCCCCGCTGGTCTTCGAGGCCAAGGACTGGGCCCACGGGGTACTGGTTGGAGCTTCCTGCGCCTCCGAGATGACGGCTGCCGCGATCGGCGGAGCCGGACAGATCCGGCGCGATCCCATGGCCATGAAGCCGTTCTGCGGATACAACTTCGGGGACTACTTCGCCCACTGGCTCAGCTTCCAGGGCAAGTCGGACAAACTGCCCAAGATCTTCCATTGCAACTGGTTCCGACGTGACCAGGACGGCAAGTTCATGTGGCCGGGCTTTGGTGAAAACATGCGGGTCCTGGCCTGGATCGTGGGGCGTTGTCAAGGCAAGCTCGATGCAAGAGAAACGCCGATCGGATTCCTGCCCAATGTCGAGGACATCGATATCAACGGTCTCGATGTCTCCACGGAAACGATGCAGGCATTGCTGTCGGTCGATCCGGCCAAGTGGGAAGAGGAAACCGCGGCCATCGGCGAATACTTTGAGGAGTTTGGGGATCGCATGCCGCAGGCCATTTTGGCCGAGCTGGCGAAGATCTCTTCTGCGCTGCAAAGCAAGGCTGCCTGATCCCGCCAGGCCATTGTCTATCAAGCCCCGTGATGCAATCGTCACGGGGCTTTTTTTTGCGCTTTGCCGGGCGGCACAACTTGAGGGAATGCGACATGGACAACGCTTACAATGATGGGTAGAGTGGTTGCCGGTGCGATAGGAAAGCGTCTCCTCTACAGAGACTCAATGGCAGATTAGCGACTAGCCCTTTGGCAGAAGGGTAGGAGTCTGCCAGGGACGGCGGCACAGCAGGATTCGAACCTGCATCCCCCCAATTAGCGATCGGGCGCTCTATCCAATTGAGCTAGGGGGCTGTCGTTTCCTACCTACTTCGAATCGTCGTCAGAGTTAATTTTCGGGTACCGGATTCGGTTTCCGCATGAGAGAGGCAAGACAATGAGCCGATTTGCATCGCTTATCGCCGCATCGATGCTCGCCTGGGTCGCATCGCATGCCGTCTTTGCCGCAACCGACGAGGAATTCGCGGTCGCCACGTTCGCAGGCGGGTGTTTCTGGTGCGTGGAATCGGACTTCGACACGGTGCCGGGGGTGGTGGAAACGATATCCGGATATACCGGCGGGACGGTCGAGAATCCGACCTACAAGCAGGTCACCAAGGGGGGCACCGGACATTGGGAGGCGGTACAAATCCGCTACGACCCCAAACAGGTCTCCTACGAAAGGCTGCTGCACATTTTCTGGCGCAGCGTCGATCCCACCGACGACGGCGGACAGTTCTGCGACCGCGGGGAGAGCTACCAGACCGTGATCTTCGTCGGGAACGATGAGGAGCGGCGCCTCGCCGAGACCTCGCGGCAGATGCTGCAGGAATCGAAGGTGCTGGACGCGCCCGTAGTCACGCCTATCGAGCCGGCAGGAGTGTTCTACCCGGCCGAGGACTACCACCAGGACTATTACACGAAGAACCCGATCCGCTATCGGTACTACCGTTTTTCGTGCGGGCGCGACTCACGTGTGAAGCAGGTCTGGGGCAAGCAGGCCCACGAGGGCATCGGGCAGCACTGACGACGGGTTTGACGCACGAAGCACTGCCGGGGCCTCTTTGCAGCAGCAGATCCCGCGACAGCTGGAATTTTTCCAAAAATTCGGGGTCAGATGCCTGAATGTCGCGGGTCCCCGTCACAGCCAGTGGCCTGCGGGCTACCGCTGCGCGTACCGTTGCATGGACTACATCCTCAAGACGTGCGTGCAACGAGACGAGCGCCTTTCCTGTTAGACCCGCACAAGGATTCTGCTACACTAGCCGCACACATCCGATGCCAGAGGACAGCATGCCCAAACACACCCTGATCCGCCTGATTTTCGCAGGCCTGTTTTCCATACTCAGCTTGCAGAATGCGCACGCCAGTGAGATCGATACCCGGGCACTGGTGGATGCCGCTGCAAAATCGGTGAATACGTTTGCCGTCGACCCGGACATGGAGTGGTTGCACCACAACATGCATAAAGCCCGGGGTATCCTGATTGTTCCCCAGCTGGTCAAGGGCGGTTTCATCTTTGGCGGATCCGGTGGCAGCGGCGTGCTGCTTTCCAAGGGAGAGGACAATATCTGGAGCTATCCCGCCTTTTACACGATGGGTTCCGGAACCATCGGGTTCCAGGCCGGGGTCGAGGTCGCCGAACTGGTCCTGATCATCATGACGGACCGGGGCGTGGACGGATTGCTGACCTCTTCGTTCAAGCTGGGAGGCGATATCAGCATTGCAACCGGCCCCATAGGCGCCGGTGCAAAAGCCCAGTCCGTGGATATCCAGGGCAAGTCTGCCGATATCCTGGCATTCTCAAGGACCAAGGGGATTTACGGCGGCGTGAGTGCGGAGGGCGCCGTGCTCAAGGTCCGTGAAGACCTCAACAACGCCTACTATGGCAATGACATCATAAGTCCCCGCACCATACTCATTGAGCACACGGTCAGTAACCCGCATGCCGAACCGCTGCGAGCGGCCGTTGCCCATCTCGCTGAAAAAGGCGGTTCGTAATCCCGGTCGGGGAAAAGCTTCCCCTGAAGTGCGGATCGTGGCCATGGTGTCCACCGAATAGAGTTTATAAATTCTTGGGGAACTTCACGAGGAACTCATGCAGGCCCTGGAAGCTACACAGCACCAGATCAACGAACACATGCGCCTGCATCATGGGACACCTAGCAGGCACGGGATCCAAGACTAGAATATGATTTATGGGCCTTGATCGCATCTTCGTAATTATTCTGATCGGTTGCGCCTGAACGATCACTTGGTACGGGTGCTGACGGATTATGGCCGTTATTGCAATTTTGTAGTGTTACAAAACTACTGGAGTAGAACTGCGAAGAAATTGCCTGCAAATACTGCACGACCTCCCGCAGGATTGCACAATTAGAATGCATACTTGAGATTCACACTGGCGGCAAACATCTCAATACCGTCAAACCTGACCTTCCCCTCTACATACTCCCGATCCGCACCGCTTGCCTGATCCGGGGTGCGAAGATAGGGAGGGTGGCTGCGCAACAGATCCGCCGCGCCCCGGTCGCGCAAGGCATCAAAATGAACCCAGCGCCCCTTGATGCCCACCGTCAACGACTCACTCAGCGCGTAATCCACACCGGCAATGAACTGATATCCGTACAGGGTATCCTTCAGTTGCTGCTCCGCCGTACTTACCGTGCCGGCTAAATTCATTCGTATCTCATCCACGTTGGGCAGGCCTGCCCCAGTTTCAATCCGGGCTGCATCGGGGTTTCTCGCCCACACAAAACTGTAATCCACCTCCGTCACTCCAAGGCCGACACCTACACCAAGGTAAGGCGTAAATTTGCTTTCGTTGGCAAAGTCGGCATACAGGTTAGTGAACAGGTTGTGTGAAGTCACGCTCCCCACTCCGTCCGTTGCGACCACGAGTTCCTGGTCAAGCTTGTTGCCACTTTGCTCAGTGACGACGTTTACATCGGAGATCTCGTCATACCCGGTATCACGGTAGAAGTATTCCAGCTCCAGACGTAGGCGCGAGCCCGGCACACGATAGCCGATGGCCGTGCCGAACAGAATGCCCTCATCGGATCCAAAACGATTATCCCAGCCATCCCCGCGATTCGGGCCGGTACAGTTGTATTCCTCGTATCCCGGGCTTTGCGTGACGGTGGCATACCTCGGATTGATGTATCCGTCACATACCGTGGGTCGGTCGCTGCTGAATCCAATCAGATCCATTGACGAACCGAAGTTCATGCCTAGTTCGGTGCTGACATACCGACCTTTCGCCTGTACCGGTGCTGTCAGGCTCAATGTACTGATCACTGCACACATTGTGGCAAGTAAAGATATTTTCATGCCCATTCCTTTTCTGATTATGTTGGAGACTTCCTCATGGAGGTACAGGGCTCATTATTGCAATCCGTGCCTAGCAAAGATTGCATTGTGCAAAACGTAAGGCACAACGCACGGTCAGCGTACCTTCATACCCGTCCAACAAGGCCCACAACACCTCAGCTACTTGCTTGGGTTCGGTCACAAAGGCAAAGTGGGTTTTTGTCGTCAGGCTTGGCGTTGCGAATGGCAGCATTTGATAAAGCCATAGGGGCAACTCTTTTTTACAAGTGAACAGTTGCCCCTGTTTTGCTTTGAATGTCAATGAGCTTTATAACGCCTTAATGAACGATAATTTCAGATAAGATACTGATTATACAGATAAAAAAGATTTGTTAGAACAGCTTTGAATATTGTAGAAATTGACATGGTGGCTATGGTTGGACTTGAACCAACGACCCCAGCATTATGAATGCTGTGCTCTAACCAGCTGAGCTACATAGCCACGTTCGGGAAAACCCGTGAACCGTACAGAAAGGCCCGGGGAGATGTCAACAACCCTAGACATTGAAACGGAAATGCACGACGTCGCCTTCCTGGACCCGGTAATGTTTTCCTTCGAGCCGCCACCGGCCCTGCTCTTTCGCGCCTGATTCACCGTCGGCATCCACGTAGTCCTGGTAGCTGATGACTTCTGCCCGGATGAAGCCCCTTTCAAAATCCGTATGGATTTTCCCGGCTGCCTGCGGAGCCGTCGCACCCTGCTGCACCGTCCAGGCCCGGACCTCCTTGGGACCGGCCGTGAAAAAAGTCTGCAGTTCCAGCAATTCGTAGCCGGTGCGAATCACCCGGCTCAAGCCGGGCTCCTCCAGCTTGAGTTCATCCAGGTAGGCCCGCCGGTCATCCTCCTCCAGTTGCGCCAGTTCGGCTTCGATTTTCGCACACACCGCAATGACCGGCACCGACTGCTGGTTCGCGAATTCCTGCAACCGGTCCAGATGCGGATTTCCCTCGAATCCGTCTTCTGCGACATTGGCGATATGGAATGCAGGCTTGCCGGTGAGCAGGTGCAGGGTCCTGAAATGAGGCAGGTGCTCGTCCTCCACTTCAAACCCGTGTGCCGGGCGTTCTTCCTCCAGGTGCCTTTGCAGGCGTTCGTACAGCCCCAGTCGCGCAAGCGCTTCCTTGTCTCCCGACTTGGCCACGCGTTCGGTCTTGCCGATGGCCTTGTGCACCGTTTCCAGGTCCGCCAGGATCAGTTCGGTTGAAATCGTTTCAAGGTCCGAAAGCGGATCAACCTTGTCGTCCACATGAATGACATTCTCATCGTCGAAGCAGCGGATCACGTGGGCGATCGCGTCCGTTTCGCGGATGTGCCCGAGGAATTGGTTTCCCAGCCCCTCTCCTTTCGAGGCGCCGGCCACCAGACCGGCAATGTCCACGAACTCGATCGTCGTCGGGATGATTTTTTCAGGCTTCGCAATCCGTGCGAGCGTGGCCAGCCTCGGGTCGGGTACGGCGACCACGCCGACATTCGGGTCGATGGTGCAAAACGGGTAGTTCTCGGCCGCAATACGGGCCGCGGTAAGTGCATTGAACAGGGTGGACTTGCCGACATTGGGCAAGCCGACGATGCCACACCTAAACCCCATGCGAAGCCCGGGTATGCAGTTGTCTCATCGCGGCTTCGACATCCCCCCTGAGGACCTCATCCAGTGCATCCAGAGCCCGGTCGATCGCAGAGTCGATCTCCCGGCGCTCCTCGGCACCCGGCTTTTTCAGCACATGGTCCGTGACGTCATCCTTGTGGCCCGGATGCCCGACCCCGAGGCGCAGGCGCAGAAAGTCCGGCCCAAGATGCTCGAAGGTGCTTCGCAGGCCATTATGCCCACCATGCCCGCCCGCATGCTTGATCCTTACTGTGCCACCGGGCAAATCGATCTCGTCGTGGGCGACCAGCAACTGCTGCACGGGGATCTTGTAGAACTGCGCAAACGCATGCAGCGACTGTCCGCTGCGGTTCATGTACGTCTGCGGCTTGAGCAGCCAGACCTTCTCGTCCTCAAAACTGAAATGCGCAACCTCGCCCTGGAATCGTTCCTGGTAACGGAATGCCGCGCCCCGTTGCGTGGCCACTGCGTCCGCAAACCAAAACCCGGCATTGTGCCGGGTCTGTACATGTTTCTCTTCGGGATTGCCTAAACCGGCTATCAGCCGTATACGGGGTTGGGCGGGCACGGCGGACTAGAGATCATGAGGCATCGTCTTGTGCAGAATCATCCTCATCTTCAGCCTGATCCTGGTCGTCAGTTTCCACCTCTTCTTCTTCTTCCTCCACTTCCTCGAGCTTTTCTTCTGCCCGCTTGGCATGGATGGATACCACGGTATGGTCATGCCCTTCACCGTGGGCCAGTTCTACGATGGTGACTCCCTCGGGCACTTGCACGCCACTGAGATGGATTGAGTCGTTCAGCTTGAGATCCTGAACGTCGACTTCAATAAATTCCGGCAAATCTTTTGGTAAGCAGGAAACTTCCAGCTCGACCATGTTGTGGCTGATGACCCCGCCGTCCAGCTTGACCCCATCACAGGTGTCTTCATTGATGAAATGAATCGGAACATGCACATTGATGCGCGTATCTTCACGCACGCGCAGCAAGTCCAGGTGCAGCACGGTCGGCTTGTGCGGATGGCGTTGCAGCTCGCGCAAGATCGCCTTCTGGGAAGTGCCCCCCACATCCACGGTCAGGATATGGGAATAGAACGCCTCGTTTTCCAGGTTGTGCATCAGGCTGTCATGCTCGAACGTCACCGCCTCGGGGGGCTCGCCGCCTCCATAGATCACGCCCGGAACCTGGCCGGCCGCGCGCATTCGCCTGCTGGCATTTTTCCCGCGCTCCTCGCGGGCGTGGGCGGTTAACTTGAAATCGATACTCATGCTTTTCTCCGACTGTTTCAGAGGCGCCGTGCCCGGCTGCCGTCCCCGTTAATCCATGTAAAGGGTGCTGACTGATTCTTCCTGGTTGATCCTGCGCATGGACTCGGCAATCAGTGCCGAAACCTCCAGCTGGCGTATCCGGGTACAGGCCCGGGCATCCTCGCGCAGGGCGATTGTATCAGTTACCACCAACTCATCCAGTTCAGAGTTCTCGATGTTTTCGATGGCCTTGCCGGAAAGTACCGGATGGGTGGCGTACGCCCGGACCGTGGTCGCACCATGCTCTTTCAGGGCGATGGCTGCCTGACACAAGGTGCCCGCAGTATCTACCAGATCGTCAATGATAAAACAATCCTTGCCTTGCACCTCTCCGATGATGTGCATGACCTTGGTCTGGTTGGCGCGGGGACGGCGCTTGTCGATAATGGCCAGGTCGGCATCATCGAGGCGCTTGGCCAGGGCACGGGCACGCACCACGCCGCCGACGTCCGGTGAGACGACGATCAGGTTGGGGTGCTTGCGCTTGTAGATATCTCCAAGCAGCACCGGCGAGGCATACACGTTGTCCACGGGAATATCGAAAAAGCCCTGGATCTGGTCGGCATGCAGGTCAACGGTGAGGACCCGGTTGGCGCCTACGCTGGAGAGCAGGTTGGCCACGACCTTGGCCGATATGGGAACCCGTATCGAACGCACCCGGCGGTCCTGGCGCGAGTAGCCGAAATAGGGAATCACCGTGGTGATCCGTTCTGCCGAGGCGCGCCTCAGGGCGTCGACGATGATCAGCAGTTCCATGATGTGGTCATTGGTCGGCATGCTGGTCGGCTGGACAATGAAGACATCCTTGCCGCGCACGTTCTCCTGGATCTCCACCTGCACTTCTCCGTCGCTGAAGCGGCTGATCAGTGCCTTCCCCAGGGGAATGTTCAGGTAGTCGACGATATTCTGCGAGAGCGTCGGGTGCGCGTTACCGGAAAATACCATCAGGCTGTTGTCGACCGGCAGTTCTCGTTCACGAATCATGTTGGTGTAGCGCCTTGCTTGTGCAAATAGGTACCTTGGCTGGGCCGGCAGGATTCGAACCTGCGAATGCCGGGATCAAAACCCGGTGCCTTACCACTTGGCGACGGCCCAAAATCTCAGGTGCTGAACTATACTCGATTATACCCGCATAGCGAATACACGGGTGAACGATTCATCCCCTTCGCCACGAAAGCCGCAAACTCCGCCGGGCAATCCGCGGCAATGGCCTGCGCCTGCTGCCGGGACTCGCAAGATGCAAACAGGCCGCTTCCCGAGCCCGTCAGCCGCACACGCGAATACCGGCTCAGCCACCGCCACGCACGCTCCACGTCAACATGCGCCCGGGCGATCGGCTCGAACACGTTTTGCGTTTGCGCGAGCCGAAAGCCGCTCGCCGGGATCGGTGCGCAGTCCCGTACCAGGTCCCGGCTGGCGAACATTTCCCGCGTGTCGAGGTGTACATGCGGAAACAGGGCAACGTACCAGGGTTCGGGGAAATCCATCGCCTGCAGACGCTCACCGATGCCTTCCACCCAGCAGGCCTGCCCACGGACAAACACCGGCACATCGGCCCCCAGTCGCACCGCGATGGCCTCCAGCTCCCTGACCTGCAGGCCGCAATCCCAGAGACGGTTGAGCGCCAGCAGTACCGTGGCCGCATCGGAGCTGCCGCCGCCGAATCCCGCACCGGCCGGGATGACCTTCCTGAGCCGGATATCCACTCCCTGCGGCGTGTTGCATTCGCGTTGCAGAAGTTTTGCCGCGCGCACGGTCAGGTCATCGTCACGGGGCCGGCCGTCATCGGCGCCGCTGCACCGGATCGCGCCATCCTCATTGATGTCGAAATCCAGCTCATCGCAGACGTCGATGAACTGGATGGCCGTTTGCAGCAGGTGATAGCCGTCGTCGCGGCGGCCCACGATATGCAGGAACAGGTTCAGCTTGGCCGGAGCCGGCCATGTCCCGCCGGGGCGGTCATCCTGTGTATGGGCGTTCAATGTCGATCCTTCAATCCGTAGCGGTCCCCGTCCGGTTCAGAACCATTGGTCCACAATGATTTTTGCATCCAGGCGGGTGCCGGATATTTCAATCAGCGCAGGCAATGCGGGGGACCCCTCGTGGTAGCGATTATAGTCTATGCTCCACCCGGCCTGGCTGAGATGCTTCAGACGGCCCCGGGCATCGAGTTCCAGCGACAGGACTTGCTGGCCTGGGCTCGGGATGCCGCGCACCCAGTACCGCAAGCCGGTCACGGGCAAGGCGTAACCGAACAGATCCTGCAACAGGGTTTCCGGTTCTTCGGCAAGGTAATGTTCACCCCCGGAGGTCTGTACCTCGACCTTCCCCGCCCGCCCGGAGATGGCCGCCGTCTTGCCTCCCAATGGACCGTGCAAATCGATGCTGAACGACTGCGGATGCTGTTCCCAGTGCACGCCCGCCTGGAACCCTTCACTGTCCGATTTCCGGCCACCCGGCCCTTCAGGCCCCAGGTGGGCATCGTTGCAAGATGCGCCAGGTGGGTCTCCCATGCCTGCTGGCGGGCGGCATCCGAAAGGGACGGGGCCGGCGGTTCGCGAACGCTCGCACACGCGGCCAGTACCAGCAGGATCGCGCATAAAACACAGGATCGGCACACTGGACCATGCACCGTGCTACTGGAATTTTCTTTGCAGTTCCAGCAGGTATTCCTCATCGGGAAAGTGCTCCAGCACTTCCTGCATCATTTTTCGTGCCCCCTGCTGGTCTCCCTGCGCCCAGAACAGCTCGACGAGATGTCCGCCGATTTCAGCATCCCTGAGCAGCCGGTAGGCCTTTCGCAGGTACTGCTCCGCCTGCTCGTAGTTGCCGAGACGAAACTGCACCCAGCCCATGCTGTCGATGACCGCAGGATCATCCGGGCGGATCTCGAGGGCGCGCTGGATGTATTCCAGGGCCTCACCGATGCGGAAGTTGCGATCGGCCAGGGTGTAGCCCAGCGCATTCAGCGCCGAGGCATTGTCGGGGTCCTCGGCCAGGATGGCCCTGAGATCGGATTCCAGCAGATCGATGCGGTCAATTTCTTCCGCCATCAGGGCCCGCGCGTACAGCAGTTCCCGGTGGCCCGGGAATTTCTGCAATCCTTCGCTGTACAGGTCGATGGCCGCCACATACAGCTCGTGCTCGTGCAGCAGCTGTCCCTCGACCAGGTACACCTGCACCACGTCCTCCGTCGAGTCCTGGCGATCGCGAAGTTCGGCCAGGTACTGCTGCGCGCGCTCCAGGGCCTTCGAGTTGCGCATGAATGGAAGCGACCCGGGCCCTGGCATCCAGGTAGTACTGCTTCTTCTCCACTTTTTCGAATTCGGCGATGGCTGTCTGGAAGTCCTTTTCCTCCTCGGCGATCCGTCCCAGGTAGTAGTACCCTTCATCCTTGCGCTGACCCTCCTCGACCAGGCGGGTGAAGTCCTCCCGGGCGGCTTCATACCGTTCCTGCTGCAAATGCAGCAGTCCGAGGGTATAGATCAATTCGCTGTCGCCGGGACTTTCTGCATGCAGGGCTCCGAACTCCGCTTCAGCCTCCTCGTAGCGCTTTGCGGTCAGCAGCATGCGCGCGTACGACATGCGCAGCTCACGGTTTTGCGGGGCCTCCCCGGCCAGAATCTTCATGTCCGCAAGGGCATCCTCGGTCTCCTCAAGCCCCAGCAAGGCCTGGACCCGCAGGATACGCGCCTCGGTCAGGTCCGGCCCGAATCCGATGGCCAACTCGCTTTCATCCAGTGCCTGCAGGTAATCCCCGGACTGCAGGGCAAAGCCGGCAAGCGTGAGATGCCCGTAGGGGTTTTCAAAATGCGCGTCGACCAGCTTCTCGAGCAGTCGCATGGCCGCTTCGGAATCCGGTTCCCGGGTCAGTATGGCGCCGATGATGCCAAAGCCCTTTTGCCGGCTGTCCCCGGAAGCCTGCATGATCTTTTCGAACTGCACCACCGCCGGGTCCACATTGCCGTTTCGCAGCTCCAGCATACCGAGAATCTGGGGCAGCTTCGGGTCGTCGCCTGCCACCTCCGACCAGCGCCGCGCCGCGCGCAGACCCACCTCCCAGTTCTTCGCCACCATGGCAATCCGTGTCGTGCGCTCGGCCAGCTGCGGGTCATCGCTGAGCTCGGTGGCGGTCACGTAATGCTCCAGCGCCTGGTCGACGTCATTGAACTGGCCGGACAGCTCGCCCAGGAGGATTTCATACAGCAGGTCTGAGTGGGCGCTGTACTCGGAGGCAGACGCCTGGCTGATCGCAAGTGACGGATCAGGAGCCGGTGGCTGTTCGGCTTCGGACGTTTCGACCGGCGGGGTGGTACAACCGGACAGCCCGAGCACGGCCAGAAGCAGTATTGGCCATCCAGATACCCGCAGGATAGTGAACTTGATTGCCAAAATACTGTGTGGAGGTAATAGCTCGGTTAGACTATGACAAATATTACTTCAGTTAACTGTGCATTACACATGCAATTTGGCAGAATCGACAGTGACTAGGACCGACCATGTCATGCCCATATCCCAATCTGTACGACCCCGATCTGCAGTGAACGTTTCCTGTTCCCATGTCCTTACTCACGCTCGGCATTAACCACACGACCGCTCCGGTCCAGGTGCGCGAGCTGGTGGCCATCAGCGAGCAGAACCTGCGCGCGGCGCTGCGAAAACTGATCGAGGTTCCCCAGGTCAGGGAGGCCCTGATCATCTCGACCTGCAACCGGACCGAGCTGTACTGCGAGGTGACGCAGATGCAGGAAGGCAAAAAGGGCATCATGAACTGGCTGAACACCTTCCACAACCTGAGGTCCGAGCACACGGCGCCGTACCTGTATGACTACCAGGACCGTTCCACGGTGCACCACATCTTTCGCGTCGCCTGCGGGCTGGACTCGATGGTGCTCGGGGAACCGCAGATACTGGGGCAGTTGAAAACCGCCTATCAGGACGCCTCGCAGGCAGGCACGGTGGGGCGCAACCTCAACCAGCTTTTCCAGCACGCCTTCAGCGTCGCCAAGGAAGTGCGAACGAGCACGGAGATCGGCGCGAACCCCGTGTCCGTGGCCTCGGCGGCAGTGTCGCTGTCGAAAAAGATTTTCGGGGAACTGCAGCATCATGCTGCCCTGCTGATCGGCGCGGGTGAGACCATCGAGCTTGCCGCCGATCACCTGAAAGCGGCCGGCATCCGCAAAATCGTGGTGGCCAACCGCAGTATCGAACGTGCGGAAAGCATCGCCGGCCGGGTCGGCGGGCAAGGCGTGGGCCTGAGCCTCGTCAACGACGTCCTGCCCGAGTCCGAGATCGTGATCACGGCCACGGCCAGCACGCTGCCGATTCTTGGCAAGGGGCTGGTTGAGCGCGCCCTGAAAAAACGCAGGCACAAGCCCATCTTCATGGTGGACCTTGCCGTACCCCGGGACATCGAACCCGAGGTTGCCGGGCTTTCCGACATTTACCTGTACACCGTCGACGACCTTCAGGATGTCATCCAGCACAACCTGCAGTCCCGCCAGAAAGCCGCCAAGGCCGCCGAGGAAATCATTGCCAGGGAGGTCGAGAAATTTTTCCTGCGACAGCGCGGGCAGGGAGTGGTCGACACGGTACGGGCCTTTCGCGACAAGACCGAGTCACAGCGCAACGACGTGCTGGAGAAAGCCAGGAAAATGCTGGAGCAGGGGAAATCGGTCGAGGAAACCCTGGACTACCTGGCGTATACCCTGAGCAACAAGTTCATGCACGACCCCAGCGAAGCGCTGAACCAGGCGGCCAAGGAGGGCAAAAACGAGTTGATCGACGCCGCTCGAATCCTGTTAAATATACCGCCCGAAGACCCCAATGGGTTCTAGGCAGCTTCGCCTGACCCCAGCATGACTGGCCAGCCAGCCGGGGAATCCCGTACGCTGCAACCCGCTTTTGTTCCCGGATCGCATCCACCACCATGAAAGATTCAATCATCCGCAAGCTCGAGACCCTCCAGGAGCGCCACGAGGAAATTTCCGTCTCGCTTTCGGATGCACAAATCGTCAAGGACCAGGAGCGGTTCGCGTCGCTTTCCCGGGAATATGCGCATCTGGAGCCCATCGTGAAAAAATTCACCGAGCACCAGCGCCTCATGGAGGACCTGGCGTATGCACAGGAACTGCTGGGCGACCAGGATGAAAGCCTGAAAAAAATGGCCCAGGAGGAGACGAAAGCCACCGCACAGCGCATCGACCAGCTCGAGGGGGAACTGCAGCTTCTCCTGCTGCCCCAAGACCCGCATGACCAGGGCAACGTGTTCCTGGAAATCCGCGCGGGCACCGGCGGCGATGAGGCCGCCATTTTCGCAGGTGACCTGTTCCGCATGTATTCCCGTTATACGGAAACCAAAAAGTGGAACATGGAAGTGCTGCACAAGAGCGAGGGAGACCATGGAGGATACAAGGAAATCATTGCCAAGATTTCCGGCTCAGACGTTTATTCAAACTTGAAGTTTGAATCCGGGGCGCACCGGGTGCAGCGCGTGCCGGTCACCGAATCCCAGGGACGTATACACACCTCCGCGGCCACGATCGCCATCATGCCGGAGGTCAGTGAAATCGACGATGTCGAGATTGACCACGCCGACTTGCGCATCGACATATTCCGGGCTTCCGGTGCAGGCGGGCAGCATGTCAACAAGACGGACTCTGCCATTCGCATCACGCATCTTCCCAGCGGCATCGTGGTGGAATGCCAGGATGAAAGATCGCAGCACAAGAACCGTGCGCGTGCCTTGTCGCTGCTCAGCGCGCGCCTGCTGGACCAGGAACGGAAAAAACAATTCGAGCAGCAGGCCGAAACCCGTCGCAACCTGGTCGGCAGCGGCGATCGCTCGGAACGCATCCGCACCTATAATTTCCCGCAGGGCCGCATCACGGACCATCGAATCGGCCTGACCCTGTACAAGCTGGATGAAGTGATGCAGGGCGACATGGACCCGGTCATCCAGCCCCTGCGAAACGAGTACCGGGCAGACCAGCTCGCCACCCTGAGCGAACCCTGACGGACCTCGGCGATGACACGTCAGCAGGCGGTGGATTTTGCCGCGGCCAAACTGGTCCGGGTTAGCGACAACCCCAGGCTGGATGCACAGTTCCTGGTCTGCCACGCGTGCGGCATCGGGCAGGCCAGGCTGCTTGCGCATCCCGAGACCCGGCTGTCCGAGCGCGAAGAAAGCTTTTTCAGATCCTGCTGCTCCAGTCGGCAGCAGGGCATGCCCCTGGCCCGGATTTCAGGCAAAAAGGAATTCTGGTCCCTGGAGTTCACGGTCAACGAGCACGTGCTGATCCCCCGCCCCGAAACGGAACAGCTCGTGGAGAGCGCGCTGCAGTGCATCGCGGAGCAGGAGGGCGCGAGGATCCTCGATCTGGGCACCGGCTGCGGGGCCATCGCGATTGCCATCGCCCGGGAACGCAGCGACTGCGTGGTAGTGGCTGCGGATATCTCCACACCGGCCCTGGAGGTTGCACGCATGAACGCGAAACGCCTCGGCGCCGACATCCTTTTTGTTCACAGCGACTGGTATGGAAACCTCGGTCACCGCCGATTCGACGTGATCGTCTCCAACCCGCCCTATGTCGCACAAGGGGACCCGGACCTAGACCCTCACGTGGCGCAGTTCGAGCCGGCCCCGGCGCTGATCAGCGGGGCGTCCGGGCTGGAGGCCCTGGAGCGGATCATCGACCAGGCGCACCGGCACCTGGCCCCGCAAGGGCACATCGTGCTCGAACATGGCTACACACAGGGCGCCGAAGTCCGCCGGCTGCTGCACCAAAACGGGTTTGCACAGGTCCGAACCGATCCAGACTTCGCGGGACAGGATCGGGTCAGTTGCGCACGCTTGAGTGCCGGCTAGGCGCTGCGCTGCCCCAAAAGGCTACCCCAGCTTTTCCCTCAGCAGCTCATTGACCTGTTTCGGGTTGGCCTTTCCCCCGGACAGTTTCATGACCTGGCCCACGAAAAAACCGAACACCTTGTCCTTGCCCGAGCGGAACTGCTCCACCTGTTTCGGGTTGTCCTGCAGGACCCGGTCCACCAGAGCCTCCAGTTCAGAGTCATCGGTGATCTGCCTGAGGCCGCGGGACTCGATGATGGCGTCCGCATCCCCCTCCCCCGTCCACATGGACCGGAACACATCCTTGGCGATCTTGCCGGAGATAGTGCCGTCTTCGATACGGTTCAGAAGACCGGCGAGCATCGTGCTCGAAACGGGGCTTTCGGTAATTTCCAGATGATCCTGGTTCAAGGCCGCACTGAGCTCGCCGGTGATCCAGTTGACCACCAGCCTGGCATCGGCACCGGTCTGCCGTGCAGTGCGCTCGAAGTATTCGGCAAGTTCCGCGCTCATGGCCAGGGTCTCGGCCTCGTGATCCTTGAGCCCGTATTCCGCACTCAGGCGTGAGGCTTTTTCCCAGGGCAGCTCGGGCAGCCGGGCCCGGATGGCTTCCACCATGTCCTGCGGGATGACCACGGGCAGCAGGTCGGGATCGGGGAAATAGCGGTAGTCGTTGGCCTCCTCCTTGCTTCTCATCGAGCGGGTTTCGCCCGTGTCGGCATCAAACAGCCGCGTCTCCTGTGCGACCGCTCCTCCGTCTTCGAGTATCCCAATCTGGCGCCCGATCTCAAAATCGATGGCCCGCTCCACGAACCTGAACGAGTTCAGGTTCTTGGTTTCCGTGCGCGTGCCGTACCCATCTTCACCGGCAGGACGCATGGACACGTTGGCATCACACCGAAACGAGCCCTCCTGCATGTTGCCGTCACAAATCCCCAGGCTGCGTACGATCGAATGGATCTTTCTCATGTACAGGACGGCCTCTTTTGCAGAACGCATGTCGGGCTCCGATACGACCTCGATCAGCGGGGTGCCGGCACGGTTCAGGTCGACCGCGGTACAGTCCTCGAACTCCTCGTGCAGGGATTTTCCGGCATCCTCTTCGAGGTGCGCGCGCGTGATCCCGACGGCCTTTTGCGTCCCGTCTTCCAGGGTGATCTCCAGGCGGCCGTGCTCGACGATGGGCAACTCGTACTGGCTGATCTGATAGCCCTTGGGCAGGTCGGGGTAAAAATAATTTTTCCGGGCAAAGACGCTGCGCGGTGCAATCGTCGCGCCAATGGCGAGACCGAACATGACGGCCATGTGCACCGCCTCAAGGTTCAGCACGGGCAGCACGCCGGGCAATCCCAGGTCCACGGCACAGGCCTGGGTATTCGGCTCGGCCCCGAAAGCCGTGGAAGCGGCCGAGAAAATCTTGCTCCGCGTATCCAGCTGCACGTGGATTTCCAGTCCGATCACTGCCTCCCACGGAGTCATTCGCCGCCGCTCCCTTGCATGCACCCGGGAGGGCACTGCCGGTGCCAGTCCGTCGCCAGCTGGTACTGGTGTGCAAAATTCAGCAGCCTGCCCTCGGTGAGGTAGTTGCCGATCAGCTGCATGCCGACGGGCAGGCCTTCGTAGGTGCCGCAGGGCACCGAGACCGCCGGCAGGCCGGCGAGATTGACCGAGATGGTGTAGATGTCCGACAAATACATGGTCACCGGGTCACTGGTCTTTTCGCCGATCCTGAAAGCAGGCTCCGGCGCCGTCGGCCCGAGGATGAAATCGACCGTCTCGAACGCCTTGCTGAAATCCGTGCTGATCAGGCGGCGGATCTGCTGGGCCTTCAGGTAGTAGGCATCGTAATATCCCTTGGACAATGCGTAGGTTCCAATCATGATCCGGCGCTTGACTTCCGTGCCGAAACCCTCGCTGCGGCTGCGCTGGTACAGGTCATGCAGATCCCTGGGGGCCTGGCAGCGGTGTCCGAACCGGATGCCGTCAAAACGGGACAGATTCGAGGAGCACTCGGCCGTGGCGATCACGTAATAGGCAGGAATGGCCAGCTCGGTGTTCGGCAAGCGAATGGGCTGGATGGTGCACCCCTGCTCTTCGGCCCAGGCAATGGCGCGCGCCAGGATGTCTTTCACTTCGGGCTTCAGGCCGCTGCCAAAATATTCATCGGGGATGCCGATGACACGTCCCCGCAGCGGCTCGTCCAGTGCCTGCGTGTAGGCCGGCACCGGCTCATCCATGCTGGTGGAATCCCTGGCGTCGAAACCGGCCATGGCCTGCAGCAGGTAGGCGCAGTCATGGGCTGATTTCGCCAGGGGTCCGGCCTGGTCCAGGCTCGATGCATAGGCGATCATGCCGTATCGCGAGACGCGGCCATAGGTCGGTTTCAGTCCCGTGATTCCACAAAATGCCGCCGGCTGGCGGATGGACCCGCCGGTATCCGTGCCGGTGGCCAGAGGGGCCAGGCGTGCCGCCACGGCAGCCGCCGACCCGCCGGACGAGCCTCCCGGCACATGCCCGGGATTCCAGGGATTTTTCACCGGGCCGAAGTAACTGTTCTCATTGGATGAGCCCATGGCAAACTCGTCCATGTTGGTCTTGCCCAGGACCACGCACCCGGCCTGCTCAAGCTTTCGCACTACCGTCGCATCGTAGGGCGCTACAAAGTTGTCCAGCATCCGGGAGCCGCACGAGGTCCGGGTGCCGTCCATGCAGAAGATATCCTTGTGGGCCAGGGGGATGCCGGTCAGCGGGCCATGCTTTTTTTCCTTGATGCGCCGGTCGGCGCGGCGCGCCTGCGAAATTGCGGACTCTTCCAATTCAGTGATGAAGGCATTGAGTTCCCGCTGGGCCTGCATGCGGTGCAGGAAATGCCGGGTGAGTTCCACACTGGAGAATTCCCCGCGGTCCAGGCCTGCTGCGAGCTGTGAAACGGAAAGCTCTTCCATCGGTATGACAGTGGGTCCCTGTAATGCCCGGACGAAAAAACTATTCGATCACCTTGGGCACCAGGTAGAGGCCCTTGTCGGTACGCGGTGCGATGGTCTGGAATTTTTCACGCTGGTCCGTTTCGGTGACCTTGTCCTCGCGCAGGCGCTGTACGACATCAAGGGGGTGCGCCATGGGCTCAACCTTCCGGGTGTCCACCCGGTTCATCTGCTGCACCCAGGCCAGAATCTTTGACAGGTCCGCGGCATACTGCCCGGCCTGCTCTTCATCGATATGCAGCCTGGCCAGACGGCTGATGTCGAGAACTTCCTCAAGTGATATGGACATGGCAAGATCCTGGCTTTGACTGGACCGGTTGATGAGCAGGCGTTCGTCCTGTGGGGAGGATGCTAGCAGCACAAACTACCATACTTGCATATGGCCTTGCTCAAAATTTTAGCCACTGCTAGAGTAGCGCCTCACTCCAACCAGATATATGCCTGCAGTCTAGTTCATGTTCAAACGCGTCCTGAGTCTCTTCTCCAAAGACCTGTCGATCGATCTGGGCACGGCCAACACCCTGATTTACATGCATGGCAAGGGAATCGTGCTGAACGAACCCTCGGTGGTCGCGATTCGCAACAACCCGGAGGGGGGGCCGCGGGCCATCGAGGCGGTAGGTGCCGCAGCCAAGGGCATGCTGGGCCGCACGCCGGCCAACATTGATGTCATCCGGCCACTGAAGGACGGCGTGATTGCGGATTTCACCACTACGGAAAAAATGCTGCAGTACTTCATTCGCAAGGTGCACAGAAGCCACCTGCTGAGGCCCAGTCCGCGTGTGCTGGTGTGCGTGCCCTGCGGTGCGACCCAGGTGGAGCGCCGTGCCATTCGTGAGTCCGCACTGAGTGCAGGAGCACTCAAGACCTACCTGATCGAAGAACCCCTGGCGGCCGCCATGGGTGCCAACCTGCCGATCAAGGAGGCGTTCGGCTCGATGGTGCTGGACATTGGCGGGGGCACATCGGAGGTGGCCGTGATCTCCCTGAACGGCATTGTCTATTCTGCCTCCGCAAGGATTGGAGGTGACCGGCTCAACGAGGCCATCATCAACTACATCCGGCGCAACTACGGTGTGTTGATCGGCGAATCCACCGCCGAGCGCATCAAGCATGAGATCGGCTCGGCGTACCCGGGCAAGGAAATGCTGGAAATCGAGGTCAAGGGCAGAAACCTGTCAGAGGGCATCCCGAAAAGCTTTTCCCTGAACAGCAATGAAATTCTTGAGGCACTGCAGGAACCGCTGCAGGGGATTGTCAGTGCGGTGCGAACGGCACTGGAGCAAACCCCGCCTGAACTCGGTGCAGACGTGGCAGACCGGGGAATCGTCATCACGGGTGGCGGAGCGTTGTTGCGCGACCTGGACCGTCTGATCATGGAAGAAACCGGGGTGCCGGTAGTCATTGCGGACGACCCCCTCACCTCTGTGGCGCGTGGGGGTGGACGGGTCCTTGAACTGATGGAGGAATCAGGCACCGAATTGCTGGCCAGAGACTAGCGCAACCAAGCGCTGAAGCCTGCTGCCATGCGGCGGACAACACGGATGTCTGCTATGATCAAACCCTGAAACCTCGGGGTTACTGGCCTGTCGTTCAGGGGAGGTTGCCATCAAGCCGCTGTTTGTCCTTGACCCGTCCGCATCTGCGAAACTGATCCTCCTGGCCATGCTGTCTGTCGGCATGATGGTCACTGACTACCACTACAATTACCTGGGTTTCCTGCGCTCGGGCATCAGTGTGATGGTGTATCCCGTCAAGGCCGTGGCCTCCCTGCCCGCAAAAATCTACAACGCGGGTTCAGAGTTCCTGGCCAACCGAAAAAAACTGCTGGATGAAAACACCCGGCTGCGCACGAATCAAATCCTGCTGGACTTGCAGCTGCAAAAACTCGCAGCCCTGAAACAGGAGAATGCACGCCTGCGCGAGTTTCTGTCTTCCGCCAGGCAGCTCCAGGAAGAACAGATCCTCATTGCAGAACTGCTTTCCATCGATCTCGGCCCGTACCGTCACCGTATTGTCCTGAACAAGGGGACACAGGACGGCGTCTATGAAGGTCAGCCCCTGCTGGGAGCCAAGGGGATCATTGGCCAGGTGGACAAGGCGGGCCCCGTCAGTTCCATTGCAATCCTGATATCGGACCCCAACCATGCCCTGCTGGGTGTCATCGCCCGCAGTGGCCAGCGCAGCCTGGTAGTCGGCACGGGAAACAATGACAGACTGGAGCTTCGACACCTGGTGAACACGACGGACATCCAGGTCGGCGACCTGATCACGACTTCCGGACTGGACGGACGTTACCCCCCCAATTACCCGGTCGCAGAGATTATCCGTATCCAGTCGATTGCCGGTGAGGCCTTTGTCAAGGTCGAGGCCAAGCCCCTGACGAACCTCAATACCATTCGGGAAACCCTGTTGCTGCGCAACAGTGAAAAGCCCTTCCCGAAAACGGCCGAAACCCGTACGAAAGCCCGATGAGCCGCCAGCCTTCACCCATGCCCTACGCGATTGGCGGCACGCTGCTGGCTGCCATGATACTGATGCTGATCCCGCTGCCGGAGTGGGCCGGTCCCTGGCGCCCGGACTGGCTGGCGATCACGCTGATCTACTGGTGCATGGCCCGGCCTGACCATCTGGGGGTTGGGATCGCATGGCTGCTGGGCCTTCTGGTCGACGTCGTGTACGGCGCGCTGCTGGGACAATATGCCCTGGGCTTTGCCATCCTTGCCTTCATCACGATCCGGTTTCACACCCGGAGCCGGAATTACCCGCTGCACCAGCAAGCCATCTTTGTCGGCGTCACCCTGCTGCCTTACATGGGCGTGTTGCTCTGGATCCAGGGCATACAGGGAGAAGAGCCCAGACCGTGGACGTACTGGGCGCCGGTGCTCACCAGCATGCTGATGTGGCCGGCAGTCTACACGGTACTGCGCGCGGTCAGAAGGGCCAGCTGAGCCGCACACCCGGTGCCGGCGGGCGCGGCATACGTGCCGCGGAGTGAGCGCCCTTTGCCTTTATTCGATGTCCTGTCCACGCAGATTCTGCAACTGGTGCTTGAACTTCTCGCAAGGGTCCTCACGCGTATGGCTGGGCGTGAAATACAGGATGTCGTAGGCGTCATGGGTGCCCTGCAGGTAATCCCCGGGGGCAAGCGCATCGGGGCGCACCGGGAGCAGCGCGACCGACAGCAGGGAGTCATGATGGTGTGCATTGCGCAGTTGCACCGGCACGGCATAGTCGTTGCGGGTGTGGCCGCGGCCGGCGATGAGCACTGCGGGCGCCGGGCTGTTCACCAGGGCCGAGGTCATGGCCCGGTCCCTTTGCAACTGGGCTTCGACCATGAACGGCAGGTGGCCGGGATCCACGTAGCCGCAATGGGATTCGGCGATATCCCGTTCCAGTTGCCCGAGGCCCTGATCCGGTATCGAATACCGCACGCTCAACTTGCGGCGCCAGTCCGCTCCGGCCTGCGAAATCCGGGCATGCAGGGTCTTGCGTTTCACATTGCCTGCCACAAGCTCCAGGCCGTGGTCCACCACGCTCTGCAAAAGGGGCGCGTAGAGGTCCCATGGCCAGCGCTCATCCTGTGCCGCAGCCTGCTGTTGCAGCAATTCGAGATCTGTCCAGAGGGCCGGCTGGTCCTGCCAGGCTTCCTGTGCCAGCATTTCCATGATGACTGCGGGCTTTTGACCCGCGGTCGCAAGCCCGTTCAGTAGCTGCGCCTGCAACCGGTGGTGATCGGGGTTGTCGTGGGTTTCTCCCAGCAAAATGAACCTGTATCCCAGCACGGTGGCATGCAGTTGCCGCTGCGTGATCCAGCGGCTTTCCCGCGTATCCCAGATTTTTCCCGCCAGCACGTGATCTTGGTAAAAGGGAGATTGCCAGTCCCGGGCATGGACAGGATTGGCAGACAACACCAGGCAAGCTGCGCACAGCAGGCACGCGCACATGTGATAGGCCAAACGGCGGGTTGCCGTTACACTGTCGGGAATGGAAATAGAAATCATCGACAATCTGGATCAGTTGGAGGCCTTTTGTACGCATGCAGTCCGCCAGGACTGGATTTGCGCGGATACCGAGTTCATGCGCGAGGACACGTACTACCCCAAGCTGTGTTTGATGCAAATCGCTACGGAAACCCGGATCGTTTGTATCGATACGCTCATCATAAAGGACTTGTCGATACTGAATAAGCTTTTTGCCTCGAAAACCATCACGAAAGTTTTCCACGCGGCACGCCAGGATCTCGAAATCCTGTTCATGATCCACGGGGAAATCCCGCATCCCGTCTTCGATACCCAGATCGCCGCCAGCGCACTGGGCCATGGGGACCAGGTCAGCTATGCGCAGCTCGTCGACAGCTTGTGCGGTGTGCATCTCGACAAGTCCCTGTCCCGCTCGGTCTGGACCCGGCGCCCGCTGCCCGAGAAGGCCATCCAGTACGCCGCCAATGATGTGCGGTACCTGTCGCAGATCTACGCGTTGTTGAAAAAGGAACTTGAAGACAAAGGACGCACGCACTGGGTGGAAAGCGAATGCCGGCAGATGAATGACGTGAACAAGTACAGGATCGATACTCACAGTGTGTGGAAATCGGTGAAGGGCGCCAGAAAACTGTCATCGAAACAGCTGAATGTCCTCAAATGGCTTGCGCATTGGCGGGAGCGCGAGGCCATGCGGCAAAACCGGCCAAGGCAATGGATCCTGCGCGATGAGACCCTGCATGAGCTTGCAGTCAGGCAGCCCACCGGTGCCGCAGCCCTGGCCAAGGTGGAACTTTTGACTCGAAAACAGCGGGGGCGGTATGGCGCAAAGCTGCTCGATTGCATGGACCAGGCCATGCAGACCCCCAAAAGGGACTGGCCCAAGACGATCGCAGCCTCCACCCTGTCGCGCCAGCAGCGCAAACTGCTCAAGCAGGCCAAGGCCTTTGTCCGTGAACGGGCCGAACAGCTCGGCATCACGCCCAACTTTCTGGCCACCCGCAGCATGCTGGAAACCCTGGTCTGTGAAGCGGAAGAATTGCACAAGCTGCAGGGCTGGCGTCTGGACCTGATCGGCGATGGCCTGAAACAGCTCCTCGCAGAAGAGTCCCCGGGGAAGAATAATGAAAATCAGGTGTGCAACCGGGTATAATCGCGTGTCCTGCGCAGGTTTTTCAAAAACCTGGCGGGATGCCGCAGGAGGCCCGTCATCTTATGCATGCAGAAGAAATCAAGAGCCTGATTGAACAGGGTGTGCCCGGCTCGCAAGCCATTGTCAGTGGCACCGAGGGCAAGTATGAGGCCACCGTGATCAGCGAACGCTTCGAGGGCATGAGCATGGTCAAGGAACACCAGCTCGTCTACTCGACGGTCAAGTCACAAATTGCCAGCGGCGCGCTGCATGCGCTGAGCATCAAGACCTTTACGCCGTCGGAATGGGAGCAGCAGGCGGCCAACTGACCCAGGCAGGCATTTTCCTCCCTGGCCACGCATCCACAATTGCCGGACTCTTTCAATCAGGATATAGAGCTTGCCATGTTTTTCACGTTAGATTGACAAGGACCGGTTACTGCTATAACTACTTACCCCATAAATTTTCAGGATCCAAAGCTGTCTCTTGTCCAGGCTGGAGCACCGCAGGTTCTTGTCTTTTTTAAGGAAACCCGTTCATGAAAATTGAAACCCTTGCCATACACAGTGGCTACTCGCCCGAAGCAACCACCAAGGCGGTTGCCGTACCGATCTACCAGACCTCGTCTTATGCGTTTGACAACACCCAGCACGGGGCCGACCTGTTCGACCTCAAGGTCGAGGGAAACATTTACACGCGCATCATGAATCCGACCACCGCGGTGCTGGAGCAGCGCATTGCGGCGATGGAGGGGGGGATCGGCGCGCTGGCCCTGTCCTCCGGAATGGCGGCCATTTCCCTGGCCATTTTTGCGATTGCGGAACGCGGAGACAACATCGTTTCGGTAACCACCTTGTACGGGGGCACGTACAACCTGTTTGCGCATACCCTGCCAAAACTCGGGATTGATGTCCGCTTCGTCGACTACCGCGACATGGACGCCATTGCCGCTGCCATCGATGACAACACAAAAGCCGTTTTCTGCGAATCCCTCGGCAACCCGGCCGGCAACATCATCGACCTGGAAAAAACGGTCGAGGTCGCCCATGCCCAGGGAGTCCCGGTCATGGTGGACAACACCGTGCCGAGCCCTTACCTGTGCCGGCCCTTCGAGTTTGGAGCGGATATCGTCATTCATTCACTGACCAAGTACATGACCGGGCACGGCACGACGATCGGAGGCATCGTCGTGGATTCCGGGAACTTCCCGTGGGCCGACCACAAGGAACGGTTCCCCATGCTGAACGAACCGGACCCCTCCTATCACGGCGTGGTCTACACGGAAGCGCTAGGCCAGGCCGCGTACATCGGCCGTGTCCGGGTCGTACCGCTGCGCAACATCGGGCCCGCGATTTCGCCCCTGAACAGTTTCCTGGTGCTGCAGGGGGTGGAGAGCCTGCCGGTGCGCATGGACCGCCACTGTGAAAATGCACTGGCCGTGGCCGAGCACCTGCAAAAACACCCGAATGTCACCTGGGTGAACTATGCCGGACTGCCCACGCATGAAGACCACCCTCTGGTGGAAAAATATTGCGGCGGGCGGGCCTCCGGAATCCTGAGTTTCGGAATCAAGGGAGGACTCGATGCCGGGGTGAAGTTCATTGATGCCCTGAACTTGGTCGTTCGGCTGGTCAACATCGGTGATGCCAAGTCGCTGGCCTGCCATCCGGCCACCACCACGCACCGCCAGCTGTCCAAGGAAGAGCAGAAAGTGGCCGGTGTCAGTGATGACCTGGTGAGGCTGTCGATCGGGATCGAACATATCGATGACATCCTGGAAGACATCGACCAGGCCCTTGAAAAATCCGGCTAAGCCGTAACGGGAGCCGGCTTTCAGGGCCGACTCTCACTCGGCAAGCGAGGTTGAAACGCGTACGTCTCCGACGGCAACCGCCCTTATTCCTGCCCGACCGGCTCCCAGCCGCCCAAGTCCTTTGGGGCGCTGTGTTCTTCCAGCTGGTCCCAGACGATGTAACCGGAATCCTGCTCGTACACGGCCCTGGCGGCATCTTCGGGGGTCGCAAAGGTCAGCGTCGGCATGCCATCGACCCACAGGTCCCACAGGCCCAGCGGTTCCTGCCGGATTACAAATTCAGAAACGTCGGTTTGTAGCCTATACTCCATGGACTCGATTGTAGCGCACCCCTTTCTTGCATGGCTCAAGCAACTTTCTTCTTCCACGGCTTGATCCCCGATGATCTGAAAGCCGCCAGGCACAGCGGCAGGCCAGGCTGCAAGGTGCTGTTCGATGCGGAATTTGAAGGAAGCTTCCACTCCCACCTGCTGGCGGACCTGGAGGCCATAGCAGGAGAAGACAGGGCATTGACCTATGAGGTGCGCCATGCCCTGCCCTTCGAGTGCCCCGAATTTCCGCAGGCTGCGGTCCGCTACTGCCGCCAGGTCATGGGACCCCAGTCGACCACCATCAGTCCGAGCGGGCCCAAAGGCCCCACTGCTGGACAAAGTGTTTATCAAGTGCAGTGGGAAGTTTCCCTGGAGGCTCGGCGCAGGATCGCTGGCCCACAGGTTTCGGGGCAGGGATCAAATGACTGAAAGAGTTGCATACAGACTGACATTTTTGATAAAAATCCCCGGCTGACACACGCGTTGTGCAGCCGTTTTATTTCAATACCTTGAAGAAGATGATTTGCCAGTATTTGGCGCTGAGAAAAGGACCTGACTATGAGTACAGAAAACTTGGTACGCCAGGCCGAGGACCCCGGCTACATCATTGCCTGGAAATACAAGTACGAATTTGAAACGGGCAGGTTCACGGACGAGACGATGACCTATGGAGAGGCGCGTGAAAAATGTGAAACGCTGAACCTGGAAAACCCGGACAAGACGTACTGGCCGGAAAAACAGAAACCGGATCCCGAGTGGCACCTGGTCTATGAATGAAACCTGACGTGCAGCCCTGCACGGTTCAGGGAGACAGTCTTTCGAGCTCCCACTCCTGGCCTGAAGCCGGCGTGTAGCGCAGGCGGTCGTGCAGCCGGTTCGGGCGTCCTTGCCAGAACTCGAACCGATCCGGGATGAGCCGGTAGCCCCCCCAGTGTTCCGGACAGGGGATTTCCTGCCCCTGGTAGCGCTGCTGCAGATGCTGGTACGCCTTCTCCAGTACCGAATAGTCTCCGATCACCTGGCTTTGCTGCGAGGCCAGGGTGCCCAGCTGGCTGCCTCTGGGACGTGAGCGAAAATACTCGGCGGAATCCGCAGCCGGTATTTTTTCAACCCGGCCCGAAATCCGTACCTGCCGATACAGCTTGTCCCACCAGAAACAAAGCGCGGCCGTTCGTGTGGCGTGCAAATCCCGGGCCTTGCTGCTGTTGTAATTGGTAAAGAAAACGAATCCCGCTTCATCGAAGGCCTTCAGCAGGACCATGCGCGAAGATACCTCGCCCGCGCGGCTGACCGTCGCCAGGTTCATCGCATGGGGCTCCGTGAACCCCGATGCAAGCATCTCCTCGAACCATCGCCGGAACTGCTCAAAGGGGCTTCTTGCTGCAGTCTGTTCGTCCAGCGTTGCAGTGTGATAGGGTTTCTCGGGCCCCTCGGTATCGTTCTTTCCTGGCATCGGGCTTTCTCGTTGCAGGGTCAGGCCAATGAAACCCCGGTCCCGCCCAGGCCGCAGTAGCCATTCGGGTTCTTTGCCAGGTATTGCTGGTGATAATCCTCCGCATAGTAAAATTCCGAGGCTTCGACAATTTCGGTCGTGATGGACGAATGGCCCTGCCGGGCCAAGGCCTGCTGGTATTGCTGGCGGGTCTGCTCGGCAACGGCTTTCTGCTCCTCGTCATACACATAGATGCCGGAGCGGTACTGGGTGCCCCGGTCGTTCCCCTGGCGCATCCCCTGGGTCGGGTCGTGCGACTCCCAGAACAACCGGACCAGGCTGGCATAGCTGACAAGCTCGGGCGGGTACACGATGCGCACGACCTCATTGTGTCCCGTCCTGCCGGTGCAGACTTCCCGATAGGTCGGGTTTGGCGTGAATCCGCCGGAGTAACCCACAGAAGTTGAATACACCCCGGCCAACTCCCAGAACTTTTTCTCCGCCCCCCAGAAACAGCCCAGCCCGAACATGGCCAGGGCCATGCCGTCCGGAAAAGGCGGGGACAGCGGGTTGCCGTTCACGTAGTGGCGGTTGGTTACCGGCATCGCCTCCTGTCGGCCGGCCAGTGCCTGATCGCTGCTCACCGGCTGTAATTTCCGAATCACCGCAACTTTCCCCCGAGGTGTCCCGGCTAGATCCCCTGGCCTGCCTTGGCTTCAGCTTCGCGAAACTCCCGGGCCTTGTCCTGCAACCCCTTCTCGATGGCAAGCGATATCTCCACAATGCCCTGCTTCGCGGCATAGTCGCGGACATCCTGCGTGATTTTCATCGAGCAGAAATGCGGACCGCACATGGAACAGAAATGCGCCACTTTTGCAGCCTCCCTGGGCAGGGTTTCATCGTGCAGCGCACGGGCGTGCTGCGGGTCCAGGCCCAGGTTGAACTGGTCTTCCCAGCGAAACTCAAAGCGTGCCTTGGACAATGCATTGTCGCGGATCTGGGCACCCGGGTGGCCCTTGCCGAGATCCGCCGCATGTGCAGCAATCTTGTAGGTAATGATGCCATCTCGGACATCCTGCTTGTCCGGCAGCCCCAGGTGTTCCTTGGGCGTGACGTAGCAAAGCATCGCCGTGCCGTACCAGCCGATGTTCGCCGCTCCGATGGCGGAGGTAATATGATCGTAGCCGGGTGCGATATCGGTGACCAGCGGACCCAGCGTGTAGAAGGGGGCTTCCCGGCAGTCCTTCATTTCCCGCTCTACATTTTCGCGAACCATCTGCAGCGGAATGTGACCGGGCCCCTCGATCATGACCTGGACGTCATGGTCCCATGCCGTCTCGGTCAGCTCGCCCAGCGTCTCCAGCTCTGCAAACTGCGCCTCGTCGTTGGCATCGGCAATGGACCCGGGACGCAGACCGTCGCCTAGCGAAAACGCCACGTCGTAGGCCTGCATGATTTCACAGATTTCCTCGAAGTGGGTGTAAAGGAAGCTTTCCTGGTGATGGGCCAGGCACCATTTCGCCATGATCGAGCCCCCGCGCGAGACGATGCCGGTGACGCGCTTTACCGTCATGGGCACGTAGGCCAGGCGCACACCGGCATGGATCGTGAAGTAGTCCACCCCCTGCTCGGCCTGCTCGATGAGCGTATCCCGGAACATCTCCCAGGTCAGCTCCTCCGCCTTGCCATTCACCTTTTCCAGCGCCTGGTAGATGGGAACCGTGCCGATCGGCACCGGCGAGTTGCGGATGATCCATTCCCGGGTCTCATGGATGTGTTTTCCGGTCGAAAGGTCCATGACCGTATCGCTGCCCCAGCGCACCGCCCATACCATCTTCTCCACTTCCTCCTCGATCGAGGAAGCCACGGACGAGTTGCCCAGATTGGTGTTGACCTTGACCAGGAAATTTCGACCGATGATCATCGGCTCCGATTCCGGATGGTTGATGTTGCTCGGAATGATGGCCCGCCCGCTGGCCACTTCCGTGCGCACAAACTCCGGGGTGATTTCCTCGGGCAGATTTGCACCGAAGCCCTGCCCCTTGTGCTGGCGCAGGAGTTTTTCGTAGCGGGGGTCATTGCGGTGTTCGCGCAGCCGCATGTCCTCGCGCAGGGCTACGTACTCCATCTCGGGCGTGATGATGCCCCGGCGTGCATAGTGCATCTGCGTGACTGCACGGCCCGGCCTTGCACGGCGCGGAGGGTGGTAATGAGCAAAACGCAGGTGTGCGGTACGCGGGTCACTTTGCCGGGCCGTGCCGAATTGTGAAGAAGGGCCGGCAAGTAGCAAGGTGTCATTGCGCCCTTCGATCCAGTCCTTTCGCACTGCAGGCAGGCCCTGGAGCAAATCCACTTCGATGTCCGGATCGGAATAGGGGCCCGAGGTGTCGTACACGGTGATGGGAGGGTTTACCTCTTCACCGAAACTGGCAGCCGTCGCCGAACACTGCACTTCGCGCATCCCGACTTTCAGGTCCTCGCGCGACCCCTTGACGTAGATTTTGCGCGAGCCCGGAAGGGGCTGCTGGATATCCGAAGACAACTGTGCAGATTTTTCCTGCATGGAACTGGCACTGGCGCTCATAAAGTCTACCTCTTGCTAAGGTCCTCGTATCGCAGCAGAGCAAAAGCGCATGCCAAGAAATTTCTGCATCCGAGCTTCCCTCCGCCAGCATGATCTGGTTCAGGTTCCAAGGGTCATTCTCAGCCCGTGATCCACAGCCGGGCACCCCTAGCCTCAGAGCCTGTAATACTAAAGGATCGGGCCGGTTTTGTGTATACGCAATGTGTGGGATCCGCCCTTTGTTTTGTCTTTGCAGCGCACATATAAAGGGGTCGATTTAAGGAGGTTGTTATCTCTTGCCCATGTGCCTTGGACACCAGACACAAAGGCAGACGCATTCTCACCCATGGCTGATCAGGAGGCCCGAACATGCTTGTCAAATTCTTCGCATTTATAGGCACCCGCGGTTGAATACTTTTGGATGCCAGTTGATCAGCGGACCAGTCCGGTGTTAGGGGTCTTGCCGCTTTTTGGCGGAAACTGCCCTTCTTCTTTTCTTCTTCTTGACGGGTTTATTTGTGCCAGTGCTTCTAAACAATGGGATGGTTATACGGGGAATTTGTGCATTGTTTGAGATGTAGTGAATATGTTGTCTCCAAAATGGCCATGCATTATGCACTGTGTTAAACGTTGAAAACTCTTTTATCTCTTCAGTTGTCAGTGCTTTTACTATTTCATAGTCCACCCTATAAACAGTGTTTATTGTAAAAAGCTTCTGTGAAGGGCTTTCACCACGGGGAAAGCCAACTAGCTCAAAATTAATAAATGATCTTAAGATAGATATGTTTTCATTTGATTCATCTGTAAACGAAAGCTCTTCTGATTTAACTTGAATGGTTGTGTCTTTATCGATCGAGTACGGGTACAAAGACGGATCAACTTTTTTATTCCTAGTGAGCGAGGATGTATGAAGAGCCACATCTCTTAATTCTAGCTTTCTTGCTGCCCTGGATATAACGCGCTTGTCCATTATTATCCAAAGGCCATATTTGTTTCTTCAAATCCTTCGACCTCATATTCAGGTCCTTCTCGTTTGAACTGTAGAGATACTATATTACTAGGCGTCCCTATATTAACTTCCGCAATATCAATTCTTTTATATCCAGATATTCTTTTTCTAGTTACCGTTCTTTTACGCGTATCATCACATTTCTCCAAGATAAGAGAGTAAAAGTCTTCGTCTTCATAGGCCGATTTTAATAACCTATCCATTGATTGACTTTGGACAACTTCTCCCCGCTCATACTTGGAAAATGCATTTGGCCCTCCACCAAAAATACGGGCAGCGTCTTCTTGGGTAAGGTTATATTTTTCACGTACCGCTTTTATTTCTTCTCCGGTCAATAGACCGTCAATATGGCGGAATTGGTCTTTGATCTTAGATTCATTTTTCTTAATCTGGGCGGGGTTGATCAGCTCAAATCCACATTCACTGCACTTGCTGTACTCAAATGAATCTATGACAAAATCGTTATTTTTATAATGAAAAGATTCGCTTTTATGCAAATTTTCAAACTTGGATGACCCGCACGCCGGACAGATATTCTCAATTTTCTTGTTCATTTTTTGCTATCCGATTCTTTGTAGATGAAATGACATGATGAATAACCATGTAGATGTGTATCTGATTTTTATATACAGATCATCATCGGTATGGCTGGAAGGGTTGTGATATGAGAGTAGATATTCATCGCAGAAAAGCTTGAATTTACCCTCTTCATATTCTTGGGTGTTTATATAGTCATCTTCTGACAGTGATAGGATGCATTTCCTGACCTCTTCATAATCATAACCGAGAGTTAGTGCATCTCTTTGGACGTTTTCGTGGCCTGTCGTACTGAAGCTTATTTTACCTGTTTCCACAGCCGCTTTTATGTCATTCAGACTATATTTTGGGGTCTTTTTGCTCAATTTTCAACCATTAAGGTTAGTTTATCGACAAATTTCACATGTTCCTATATGGGTATATAGCTCGTCGATAACCAAGCCATAGCTCATCCATGTACTGGAGGTGCCAGAAATCAGGAGCAAATCATGACGCATAAGGCTCCGAGTAAATTAGATTGAAATGGTATCATGGTATGGTTCTGATAACTCCTTTTCAGTACTTATGAGAATGGGTTCTGAGTGAGGAGTGCAGGAACGGGTATCCCCCAGTGAACCAAGCAGTGCTACTGGAACAGGAGACCCAAACATGCCCGTTAAATCTCTTTGCATTCGATCATACAAGAGCTTCCGGGTAGAACGCGCCAACTACAGTGCCCACATCAAGTTTTTCTGCAACTAGTCAGCGCCCGCATGCTGCACTCAACTATCGAACTCCGAGTAAGTACCTTGCCCAACTGGAGGCCACCTGATCCACCAGTACCATAGGTACTGAATCTATACATTCACTTGCTCCAACAGGCTGCTGTCAGTACGCTGTTGTCCAGTAACCTGAGTGTAATGGATGCAATGCCCTTCAATATCGCCGTGGTGGGACCCGCCCGAAGCCTGCAGGGCACGGGCCCCTACATAGCAAGGGCCTTTCACCAGCTGGGTTGCAACATCCGTGCCGTGGTCAGCAGTTCCCTCCAATCCGCCACCGCTGCTGCAGATCACCTGCAAAAAGAGCACGGCATCAGCTGCAGGGCCTTTGCCGGGATCGAAGAACTCCTGGAAGCTGCACCGGTTGACATCGTGGCGATCTGCTCTCCGTCCACTACACACTATCCATACCTGGAAGCGGCCATGGATGCCGGCTGCCACATATTTTGCGAAAAACCGCTGTGGTGGCCCGAACAGGGAATCCGAACGCCCGAGTGTGCACAGAACCTTGTCAACGACACCCTGCGCCTGGTCCGGCGTGCCCGCGGGCGCAACGCCTGCCTGCAACTGAACACGCAATGGGTCTACACGCTGCCCGGCTTTTATGCGCTGCATCCCCGGCAGGACCCGGCGCCCCAGTCCATCGAAACCTTCTCCATGTGGCTCTCCCCGCAGAGTACGGGAAAGCAGATGATCATTGATGCCGTGCCCCATGCCCTCAGCATGCTGTATGCGGTGTTCGGTGCCGGGCGCATCCAGGAACTCCGCTGCGACACCCCAGGCGACAATCCGGACCAGGACCTTCGGATCCGGTTTGACTATCTGCATGCCACGGGGGACTGCACGGTTTCTTTGGCCTTGAGTTCGACGGATGTCCTACCAAAGCCTGCGGCCTATGCCCTCAACCAGCAACGCGTCGACCGACATGTCGAACTCCCGGATTACCTGATATCATTGCGGTCTTCCGGCAAACAGGTACCGATCGTGGACCCGCTGACGTGCTCGGTGAAGAACTTTCTGGGCTCCATATATTCCGGATGCGGTGTGGACGAGACTGCACTGGTCGACGGGATGGAGCACTTGTTGCAAATTTATCTGGCGATGGACGCATAACCAAGCCCATGGAAAAAATACATTCTGAAAGCGGCGAGGTGCTGATCAAGGTTTCGCCGTTGATCAACTACAGCAAATTCGGCCAGCGGTCGAACCCGGGTGCTGTCGCGCAACCCCTGCACGTAAAAACCGCGGAACACCGGGTTGAGAAACAGACAGAACTTTCACCCCTGCATGACTTCATGGGCAAACTCCGCCAGCCCGAGGTACTGGAAAACCTGAAAGAGTACGTGCGCTGGCAGGTACAGTGGCGAGAGGGCTATGCGGCGGATGCCATGACCTTCGAGCAGGCACTGGAAACTGCACCCCGACATGCACCGGTGTCCATCAACCTGGATGTGACCACCGCCTGCAACTACCGCTGCGATCATTGCGTGGACATGGACATCCTGAACAAGAACATCAACTACGAGCATGAACTGCTCAAGGATTCCCTGACCCAGCTGGTGAACCATGGATTGCGTTCCGTGATCATCATTGGCGGCGGTGAACCCACGGCCTACAAGGGATTCGAGGATGTCGTGCGTCACCTGAAGGCCATGGATGTACAGATCGGTGTGGTCACCAACGGCAGCATGATGAAAAAAATCCAGGCAGTCGCCGACGTATTGCAAAAGCGCGACTGGGTGCGGCTTTCACTGGACTCCGGCACCAATGAAACCTTCCGCGCCATGCACAAGCCGGGCAGCAAAAAGTGCACGCTGGAGTGGATCTGTGAGCACATACCGCCCATCAAGGAACTGAACCCTGACCTCATGATCGGGTTCAGCTACATCATCGTGTGGCAGGACTGCGAGACCAACGATACCGGGATCATCGAGAACGTCGATGAGATGGTGGCTGCGGCGCAACTGGCCAAGCAGCACCGGTTCGACTACATCTCCTACAAGCCGTTTCTCACGCGTTCCGAGCTGAACAATGCCGAAGTGGTCGGCATCGAGAAGGGGCGAGAACATGTGGCCTCGACGATGGCCAAGATCCGCAATGCCATCCACGAGGCTCAAAAACTGGAAGATGAAAACTTTGCCGTGGTGGAAAGCACCAACCTGAGGGTGCTGGAAAACGGTACGTACATGAACTACAGCCAACAGCCCCACAATTGCCACATGCAGTACTTCAGGCAGGTAGTCAGTCCGCTCGGCATCTTCAACTGCCCGGTGTACCGTCACGTTCCCCAGGCGTTGATCGGGGGCAAGCATGCCTATGCCACGCCGGACAGCCTGCTTGATGCACAGAGGAATACCCTGCGGCTGATCGAGACGTTCGATGCCACCGAGGAGTGCAAGGACGTGACCTGCCTGTACAACCACGCCAACTGGTTCATCGAGGACCTGATCAACCACCCGGAAAAGCTGGAGCAGCTCGACTCGAACTTTGACCGGGCAGATTACTTTCTCTAGGCCGCCGCCTCCAGCAATTCCCGGGCACTCGCGTACACCCGCTGCACGCTGAGATCGCGCAGGCAATTGTAGTGCCCGTAAGGACACTGCTTTTCCCAGCAGGGACTGCACACCAGGTCCAGGTACTGGGTCCGTGCGATACTGGACAGCGGCGGCGTGTACTCGGGTGTGATGGAGCCGTAGATGGCCACCACCGGGCGACCGACCGCGCTGGCGATATGCATCAGACCCGAATCGTTGGTGATGGCAACGCTTGCCAGCGAGAGCAGGTCGACCACCTCCTCCAGGCTGGTCTGTCCGCATAGGTTTTTGGCGCTTCCGTTCGATGCATTGACCACCTCCTGCCCGATATCATGATCCTTGGAAGAGCCGAACACGTAGACCTCAAACCCCTCCTGCCTGAAGCGCTTGGCCAGCTTGCCAAAATATTCGGCTGGCCAGCGTTTGGAGGGTCCGAATTCGGCCCCGGGCATCAATGCGATGCTAGGCGCCGCTTCGCTGATCCCGAGCCGGGCGGCCGCCTTGCGGCGCTTGCCTTCATGCACCCGCAGCCTGGGAAAACGGATCTCGGGGGGATGGTGCGACTGTGACGGGTCAGCGCCCAGATTCACATACCGTTCCACGGCCTTGTACGTGACCTCCGTATCGAGTATCCGCATATCGTTGATGACCCCGTAACGCATCTCTCCGCGGTAGGCGGTTCGCTGCGGGATGCCGGCAAAGTAAGGGATCAGCGCGGACTTGAAGGACCTCGGCAAAACGATGGACTGGTCGTATCGGTCACGCAACGCCCGACCGATACGCCTGCGCTTGAGCAGGCCAAGCTCTCCGTGGCCTATATCGACCTCGATAATATCGCTGACCTCGGACATGCGTGCGAGCACCGGGGCGGACCAGGGCGGTGCAGCCACATCAATGACATTGTCCGGGTTTTGGTGCTTTAGAGCCATGAACAGGCTCTGCACCATCACCATGTCGCCCACCCAGGCTGGGCCGATGACCAGAATTTTCCTCGCGTTCAAGAGTATTTGCGGTACTGCACCGGATTCATGAAACCTGCTTGTTTTTCCAGTATATTGCCGTGCATCGGCAGGCCTGTAGTTCACGCACGGATGATGTTGATATAGTTTACAAACGCCTGCCGAAGAATATACGAATCAGAGTATAAGTAGGACCGTGGATATCGAACAAGCCAGATTTAACATGATCGAGCAGCAGATACGTCCCTGGGACGTTCTGGATACGGGTGTGCTGGAAGTGGTCAGGCAGACCCCCCGTGAACTGTTCGTTCCTGACCAGTATCGTAACCTGGCATTTTCCGACCTGGAGATTCCACTTTCGTGCGGGCAATGCATGATGGCCCCGAAAGTCGAGGCGCGCATGCTTCAGGCTTTGCAGGTCAAGCCGGGCGACAGGGTCCTCGAAATCGGGACAGGCAGTGGGTTCGTGACTGCCTGTCTTGCCAAACTGGGCGCCCACGTGGACACCATCGAGTGGTTTGAAGACCTGTTGATGAGGGCTCAAAGCACCTTGGAAAACCTGGAGATTGAAAATGTCAGCCTTGTTCACGGCGATGCCATCAGTGAATGTGCAGACAAGCAGTACGATGTGATCGCCGTGACCGCCTCCATACCCGTGTACCGGGATAGCTTTGAAAGTCGGCTGGCCACGGGTGGACGGATGTTTGTGGTCACGGGAGAGGCCCCGGTCATGCAGGCACAACTGCTGACCCGGGTGGACCGGCAGGGGCTGCATTGCACCACCCTGTTCGAAACCAACCTGCCTCCCTTGGTCGGCCTTGAGGAGTCCAGGGCCTTCCAGCTGTGATGTTTGCGGAATACAGCCCGCGTGAGCTGAAGGATCATCTGGAACTGGCCGACCCCGAGCCGGTGCTTCTGGATGTCAGGGAACCCTGGGAATATGAACGCTGCCACCTTCCCAAAACGACACTGGTCCCCATGAGGCAGATTCCGGGTCTGCTGCACGACCTTGACCCTGACCGGGAAATTGTCGTCATCTGTCACCACGGCATACGCAGCCGTGCAGTTGCCGGTTTTCTGGTCAAGCACAATTTTACCAAGGTGATCAACCTTTCCACCGGAATGGATGGATGGGCCAAGGAAGTCGACCCGTCCATGCCCGTGTACTGATCCGGCGGTACAGAGCTTTGCATACGTTATGCGCCTGAGTGCCCTGCCCCACTATTCCATGCTGCTGCTTGCCACGCTGTGGATGGCTGTCCCTGTGCCTGCCTCCGCAAAGGGCCTGATGGACGTGTATGCCCTGGCCAAGCAGCATGATGCCGATATCCAGATCGCAGAATCCAGGTACGGCGCAGAGACCCAGAAAAAACCGATTGCCCGTGCCAACCTGCTGCCTCAGGCCACCCTGAAGGCCAATACAGCCGATGTCCGCCAGGAAACCCGGGGGCAAACCTTTGGGTTCCCCGGCAGAACGGTGGATTTCAACTCACACGGCTACAGCCTGAATCTCAGCCAGGTACTGTACCACCGGGACTTCTATGTGCAGTTCCGCCAGGCACAAAACTCCGTCGACAAGGCCAGGGTCGACCTGGATGCAGCGCACCAGGACCTGATCGTGCGCACAGCCGACGCCTACTTCGATGTGCTCGCTGCACAGGATGCGGTCACCTTTCAAAAAGCGGAGAAAAAGGCCATCGGCCGTCAGTTGAAGCAGGCCAAACAGCATTTTCATGTGGGCATCATTGCGATCACGGACGTACATGAGGCCCAGGCTTCCTATGATCTTGCCGCGGTCAAGGAAATCGAGGCACTGAATGCGCTGGAAATCTCCAAAGCAGCACTGGAGGTGATCGTTGCACAACGTCTGGACAACCTGTTCCCCTTGTCTGACCGCATGGAGCTGGTTGCACCGGTCCCGAACAACACCGAGGACTGGATCACCAAAGGCCTGCAGCAGAACCTGGCATTGCTGTCGAGCGAACATGCAAGCAGGATTGCCCGCCAGGAGATCAAGTTACAGCAATCACGCCACCACCCGACACTCGATCTGGTGGGCTCGTACTCCCATGCCGACACCGGCGGGATTTCCGGCCCTCGGGAAATGGAAGACACGGAGTTGGGCCTTGAACTCAGCATGCCAATCTTCCAAGGGGGCAGGACGTATTACGGCACGAAGCAGGCTCGCCACAATGCCGCACTTGCCCAAAGTGAGTATGAGAAGGTCCGTCGCCAGACTATTCAGGATGTGCGCGATGCTTACCTGAACGTGATTTCCGGAATCAGTCGTGTCAAGGCCCTGACCACGGCCGTGGAATCCAATGAGGCTGCCGCCCGGGCGGCAGAGGCTGGCTTTCAGGCAGGCACACGCACTTCGGTGGATGTGCTGCTCGCCGTGCAGGATACTTTTCGTGCCAAGCGGGATCATGCACGCGCACGTTATGACTACCTGTTGCATACGCTAAAGCTCAAGCAGGCCACGGGAACCCTTTCCGTCGATGATTTACTCAAGATTGATGATTGGCTAAATTAGCCAGATGTCGAAACCGCTTCATCGCACCTCCCTGCGATACAGGGCGCTGATACTCCTGCTGGCTCCTGTAGCGGTCATCTACACGGTGTACCGGGCTGTGAAAGATGGAGGCTGGCGTTACTTCCAGCAGCGCTTCGGCTTCGGCTACCCGCCCGTACAGGCCCCCTCTATCCTGATCCATTGCGCCTCGGTGGGCGAGTTCAATGCCGCCAAGCCTCTGATCCTCAGACTGCATGACCAGTATCCTGACTACCACCTGATACTCTCCACCAACACACCCACTGCAGCAAAACTGGCATCCAAACAGGCGGATGAAAGAGTCACGCATGTATACATGCCGCTCGACTACCCGTTTGCGGTCCACCGGCTATTGAGGCGTGTGGGTCCAGCCTGCGTACTGGTCCTGGAAACCGAAATCTGGCCAACGCTGTTTTATCAGGCGGCGAAAAAAGGGATCGATATTGCCATTGTCAACGGGAGGCTGACAGAGAAGACACTGCGGGCCAGCAGGTACTTCAAGAACGAACAGCAGGCCACGCTGAGAAACCTGAGCTTGGTTCTGGCACGCTCCGACGACGATCACCTGAGATTTCTGGAACTCGGAGCCGAACCTCGTACGACGCATGTGGTCGGCAATCTCAAATATGCCGCCGCCCGGGTTGATCAATCCCGCCGCCAAATTGCCATCAAATACCCTTTTTTACTGGCGGTCTCCACACACGAAAACGAGGAACTGCAGCTGGCACAACACCTGCCGCTCCTGCGAGAACGAAACCATCGGCTGGTGATCGCGCCAAGGTACCCTGAGCGCAGCAAAACCCTGTGCCATCAGTTGCAGCAAGAAAACTGGACGGTGGCTTTGCACAGCCAACAGGACGGGGCTACAGAGCAGACCGACATCTACATCGTCGACACCCTCGGCCAACTGGACGGGTTTTTCAGTGAGGCCAGCCTGGTATTTGTGGGCGGTTCACTGATCTCTCGTGGAGGTCACAACATCCTGGAGCCGGCAGGTTTTGGCAAGTGTACGGTTGTGGGACCTCATACCGATAACTTCGCATTGGAGACAAAAGAACTGAAAGAAGCAGAGGCGATTATCCAGGTTTCTGACAACCAGGATCTGGGACTTCAACTTACGCAGCTGCTGGACAATGCAGAAGTGCGAAACCGGTACGGGGGAAATGCCCAGCAATTTGTGCGGCGCAAGGCTCGTGTACTGGACAGCTACCTCGGGCATCTGCAGCCGATGCTGCCACCACGCTAGACAGCGCGGGTTGGCCGCCTTGGTCCCAAGCTATACAAGTCAGGTCCAGGGGGTTCTGGGCAGTGGCAGGCTGTTGCTGGGCTGCAATCGGCCAAATGAATACTTTCAAATAGTCGTATATTGAATTTCAATCAGTCGTACACTGACTTTCAAATGGTCGGCTGTTTTGGAGGCTGAAATATATCCTCTTTTTATCAAATACCGGGGCCGTGGGGCAATTGAGTGCCATACCGGGACTGTTGCCTGTTCTTGCCGAGCATTCCGGGCTGCTGGCCACGCTGAGAGGCCTCTCTTTGGACCACCTGAATCGTAAACGGACACTCTTCGGACCACTACTGGAAAGTTTCGTTTTTGGCGAACTTTCCAAGCTTGCGAGTATCAGACAGATATTGGACCTGCCGACTATATTCTTTTTGTTGACAAGAAATTTGTCGGGGTCGTCGAGCCCAACCAAAGATTCGACAGATTAATCCATATCAGTCCGTTCCATATCCTTCCAAAAACGACCTGAAATCCTGTCCAGAATAGTGAAATAAAGGCTCCCTTTCTTTGAGCTTGGACAGTGAGCGCTGCAATCTGGACAAATTCCTTTGCGCTGCACCACGGACTGACTTGCCAACCCTCGCCCGGTCAAAATCGACCAAGTACACGGTCTCTTCTTCTCCGAGCAGAATATTGTGTGCGTTCAGATCAGCATGATTGCAGTTGTGATCATGAAACCGCCTGATCACGGCACCGATCCTGCGCCAGGTATCCGCCGAGAGAGGATTTTCCGCCAGCCTGGAACTCAGTGACCGTGTCTCCGGGATAAGCCGGGTCACAATGTCCGCCCGGTAAGTGAGGCCTTCTTTTCGTACACGTGCGGCCACCGGGGCCGGCACCGGCAGGTCCAACTGCCGCAGGGTGCACAGGGTCTGCAGCTCACCGATGGCCCGGGTTCTGTGCAGCCCACACCAGAGATAGCTGTCGCGAACGAATTTGGCTATCGCACCGCCACGGTAATAATGCCGCAAAACCAGCTGCTGCCCATGGTAGGTAAACAGGTGCAGTCCCTGGCGCCCTTTGATGTCGGAGGGCAACAGCCGCTCGTAGTGCAGGGAAGGATTCGATGAAAGGAATTCGGGACGAAACAAATCAACCCGGAATTCGGAATACAGGCTTTTGTTGTAGGCAACAATGTCGTTACCATAGCGGTTGAATTCAAGCGAATCCATGGATACTGCTTTTGCGGTTGTTCCTCGGCTTCAACTCACTCGATATGGACAGCTCACCAACATCCATTTGTATCCTGCGACTCTCCTCGATTGGAGATGTCACGCATATGGTACCGGTAGTACGCACGATCCAGAAATACTGGCCGGCTACCGAACTTACCTGGATCATCGGAAATCACGAGGCCAAACTGGTCGGCGACATCCCCGGAATCGAGTTTATCAAGTTTGACAAGGCAAAGGGGCTGGGCAGCTATCAGTCCATTGCCCGCCAAACCCGGCATCGGAAGTTTGATGTACTGCTATGTGCCCAGGTCTCACTGAGGGCAAACATCCTCAGTACAATTATCGATGCGGACCTGAAACTGGGCTACGACAAGGCGCGCTCCAAGGATCTGCACTCCCTTTTCGTACACCAGCACATCAAGCCGGTATCGCAGCAGCATGTCCTGGACAGTTTTTTCAGCTTCATCGAACACATCGGATTGCCGGACCGTGACCTGCGCTGGGACTACGTCATCCCGGAGGATGCCCGTCAATTTGCTAAGACGAACCTGGCCGAGGATCGCTTCAAAGTGATTATCAGTCCCTGTTCAAGCCACCCGCTCAGAAACTGGCGAGCGGAACGCTATGCGGCGGTGGCCGATTTCGCCATCCGCTCACTCGATGCCCAGGTCATCCTCTGCGGCGGGAAATCCCCAACAGAAATTCAAATGGGACAGGAGATCGAGGCCTGCATGCAAATGAAGGCTACAAACCTGATTGGCAAAGACACTTTGAAGAAATTTCTCGCCCTGCTGCAGGCCGCAGATGTCATCATCTCGCCAGACTCCGGTCCTGCACATATGGCGGGCGGCCTGGGTACGCCGGTCATCGGACTTTATGCCGCGAGTAACCCCAAGCGAAGCGGCCCTTACCTCAGTCGGCAATGGTGTGTGGACAAGTACGGAGACGCTGCGCAGACTTTCAAAAACAAGTCCGAAAATCAATTAAAATGGGGGACAAAGCTGGAATTTCCGGGGGTCATGGACCTGATCACCGTGGACGAGGTCATCTCCACACTGGACACCCTCGGCCATCACCGATAAACCATCAACACCAAAGCTGCACTATGGAAAATATTCGCGTACCGATCTCACCCGGGGAATTGCTGGACAAAATCACCATACTGGAAATCAAAGCAGAGCAGATTGCGGACAATGAAAAGTTACGCAATGTAAAAACAGAACTTGATCTGCTGGGCCAAGTGTGGGATCAGGCTTCTGCAGACAACGACACGGTGCAGAAGCTCAAACAGACTCTCAAGACAACCAACATGGACCTTTGGACAATAGAAGACAAGATCCGTATCAAGGAGGCACGAAAAGAGTTTGATCATGAATTCGTGGAACTGGCGCGGTCCGTTTATCTGAAAAACGACAAACGTGCCGCCACTAAGAAAGAGATCAATGTACTGCTTGGGTCGGGCATCATGGAAGAAAAATCCTATGCCGATTACTGACGAACATGCCGTATAGCCTTGGATTTTATCTTGTGCAAGGGGTGCGAAACATAAGATGAAGATCAGAAACATGATCCAATTCCTGGGTTTTCGTGGAAGGTCCAAGCATTACGCTTATGAAATGCATGACATTGACCTGGGTGACAACACTGTTCACTTTGCTTGCTGGTCACATCCACACCGCGGCGAAGCAAAGAAAACTGTTACGGCTCAAATGATAAGTGCGTACCGTGAAATTTTACAGGAAGGTGATTTTTGTATTGATATAGGTGCGCAGACTGGAGACACAACCCTGCCCATGGCAGTGGCTGCGGGTAAAAATGGTTGTACGCTGGCCTTGGAGCCCAACCCGTACGTCTACCATGTCCTAGAAAAAAATGCCCGGGCAAACCATCACGTCGCCAATATCAAGACCATGATGGCTGCTGCCGGATCTTGTGAAGGGTTCATGAAGTTCGAATATTCCGATGCAGGCTTTTGTAATGGAGGACGCCATGAAAACATTCCTGCAATCAAACATGGGCATCCCTTCAAGCTGGAAGTATTTTGCATCGACCTGGAAAAAGAACTGCGTGAAGATTATCCGGAGTTGTTGTCGCGGTTAAAATTCATCAAGGTGGATGCCGAGGGTTACGATTTGTACATCCTGCAATCGGTACGCGACATCATCAAAACCTACCAACCGGTCATCAAGGCCGAAGTATTTAAAAGAACGGATACGAAATACCGCAAGCAACTGCTTACCTTTTTTCTGGAGCTTGGCTATCTTGTGTACAAGATAGTCGACGAACCGATCGGGGCTGGACCGGTACTAACCGAGGATAATCTCAACGAGTGGCAACATTACGATATCCTCTGCAAGCCTGAAGAGGCTGTCTTTTCCAGCGCAGGGCCAGGAAATTGACAGACCACCAATGCCCGGGGACAGGATAGAGCAGAACGACTTGTAGTTGTTTCGTTTGCCTGGATTATGTTGCAGAATGTGTGGTCCATCCGCTACATCCATACGTTACCCGCGTGCGCCAAAGACAGCCATCATTCGTCTCGCAAAAGCTAATCATGCGCTGGCAACAGAATTACCACACGACTGCATAGCAGGGTTTGACTGTCATGTATGATTTCACACGGAAAGCTTATAAGCTACTGTTTAATAGGCACTTAATAAATCTTCTGCGTGCTCACCGAATTGATACAGTCCTTGATGTGGGAGCGAATAGGGGACAGTTCGGATCCTTGCTTCGAAAACTTGGATTCAAGGGCATGATTCTGTCATTTGAACCGCTTACCGATGCCTTCAACCTCCTTGAGAAGCGTTCAAAACATGATACAAACTGGCACATATACAACTTAGCGTTGGGCGACACCCAAGACTCGCTTGCTTTGAATGTTCTGCATGGCCGGGGCCTCTCATCCTTCCTTGAACCAAATGCATATTGCAGGAATTTTCTTCAAAACAAATCCAGTATTGATGAGTCGTTGTCCGTTCGTGTGCAGACGTTGGATGCCATATTCGCAGACCTGCCGTGTGGCGATGCGAGCAGGATTCACCTGAAGATGGACACACAGGGGTTTGACCTGAAAGTATTTGCGGGAGCCCGAGAGACCCTGAAGACAGTCCAAACCCTGCAGGCGGAGCTGTCGATCCACGCCCTGTACGAGGGCATGCCCAATTACCTGACGGCATTGACCGCATACGCGGAGGCAGGATTTTCCCCCAGCGGGTGGTTTCCTATCTTGAGGGATAAGGGTGCTTTGATTGAATGCGATGTACTGATGACCCGAAATCCCTGAGGGCATCCTGCAAGACCTGCTTCTGAATTGACCCAGCCTCCTGAGGTCGAGGTTGGTTTTCTTTCGGAAGTATTACACCAACTACCCAGGCAGCGAAATATTCCGGCTTCTGTACCAGGCCGAAACCAGGTAAAGCATAATGAACAGTGCCAAGAAACACTCCTTAACCTCCCCGGCACGCACATCCAGCACGGCTGGAATCTGTACATCCAGAAGCCTGTAAGTTTTTTCGTGCCAACTTACCAGCAGGGAAAAAAATGCCGCTGGCATACAAACATACGTAGGCCACAGCCAGTAATGAAAAGACTCCCTGCGTAGACGCCGCTTGGAAAGTGCCAGATACAGGGGCGCCAATACTCCTCCAACGAGCGCCGCAACAGACAGCAGTGTCCTCGGAACCTGGTCAAAAAGAGGGCCTGTGTTATGCAAGTTGGTTTCACCCTGATCATTGAAATTCTTCCAGTAGTCGGAAGCTTCCCAGCCAAATATATGTTGACCCCAGCTCAACTCTTCTCCCGCAAAATAGACGGAGCCCAGGACCATCAGGACCATCCACCACCGCATCCAACTGTGACCAGATATTTTAATAAATAGCAGCGACGCTAAACCAAAAAGAATTGCAACGAACAGAAAAACCACAGTCAGCACTTCTATCCAGCCGCTTTCTCCGTACAGATATACATCCACACCAGTGTTTCCAATGCGCATTAGGTAGGGCACGAAAAATATAATCACTGGTAGCCACAGCCAAACCGGTTTGCTCAAATCTTTTTCCATCTTCTAGTTGTTGCCTGCCATGCATTGTTGTTCACCGGTACGCTGCCAATTCCTGAGGTTCCTGTAATCCCTCCATGATTTTCTGCGCAATCCCAGCCTGATACCCAGTGCGATGAATAGATTGGGAGGACTCACGTGCTGAGGCAACATGTTGAAATCATACAGTTTTGGCGCCCAAGCACCTTCACTTCGAACCGCAAACACATTTTCTGCGAAGATGTCCATGTCATGGATACCACGGGCCTCTGCGGACCGCACGATCTTATAGCCTGCATTCAATACTTCCTGAGGAAGGCACCCCGACTGGACAATCAACTGTTTGAGTGAGATGCCATCGATATATTCCTGCACAAATGAATGCGTGAAGCCGCTTTGACGCGTAAAAACCTTGTATGGTCTGGCAATGTAGGAACTAATCTCATCAATGTTGTACAGGGTTGCATTTCGTTCAAACTCGAACTTTGCAATGTCAATACTGCACTTCCGTTGGTACTTTTCGACAAACTCTTTCCTGTATATCTTGATGACAACATCCTTTCCCTCGTATTCGCCCTTGTAGGAAAAAGATCGACGGCCCCTGCCAAGGAATTCCCTGATCTGTATTTCTTCTGGCAAGACAGGTGCCTGCTGTATCTCTATCTCACGCGCCTTCAGAGTATTTATCCTGTTCAGCTTGACCATGACGAAGTCGGTATCCTTTGATCTCACATAGGTGGGATTGTAAAATTCGGGGCGCACTTCCCCAAACCTGCCGAGTCATTATAACGCACCCGCAAGGCCTCCCTAGAATGAGCAAGCAGTTCTATTCACATGGCAAATTCCTGATTAACAGAGCTATGCCGTCCTGCCCTTTGACGGAGGAATGGATACGGGAAAAGCATTTTTTGAAGTATGAAATCGCCCAGTTTCAGCTGGACACAAAAAGCAGGAAAAGGAATCGGCTGTATTGCTTTGACTACGAGCCCGCTAACTGTCGTGTGATCATGAAAGTTTCCCAGATCAGTCGGCACTACAAACTTGCCAGGAGAGTGAACCTGTTTCTAACCAGCCTGTTCAAAGACTATAACTACAGGAGTTATATCGGCAGCTTGCGGCTCCAGCAGGCCGGGGTCGATACCATCAAACCTATAGCGTACTGGACTTTCAGATCATCCTGGCTGCATCGAAGAAGCTACCTGCTGTACCAAAAAGTTGAAAGTGAGCTGACTGTATCTGAGTTGTGCAGGCATATCCTGCGGTCCGGGAGAGGAGGCAGAGAGGTTCTGATCGAAGCGATTGCAAACCGGTGTGTTGAAATCGTCAAGAAAATTCACGCCGGCAACATACGCCACGACGACCCGCACGATCGCAACATACTGACAGACCTAACACATCAGGACATAGCCGAACTCAGTGTAGAAGACATCATGAAAGCAAAATTCACCCTGATTGATAATGACCGCTGTACATTTTCACGTACCATGAGCCCTTTGCTGAAGCGGTTTTTTGATATCAAGTGCCTGGCAAGATTCAGCATCTGCGAAATTCCAAAGCAGGAGTTGCTGCGCCGGTACCTGAAAGAAGACTACAGAACCTACTGGCGGCATGTATTGAGCTTCTGGAGTTCCGGCGGATTCAACTTTCACAAAAGGATTAATTTCCTGAAATTGGCTGAATAGTTCAAAGTCCTGCAGATTTTCTCAGGCCAACTCACCAATAGAGAAAATAAAGGGAACAATTGAATTCAGCATTACCTCGTGCGACAACTGCACTTGGTTATGCCAATCTTCTTGTCAAAGCCAGTTCACGTTCGCTATAGAACTCGGGGCACCCGCTCAGGGCGAGGGCATGTAACATGAGAGCAAGAACTATAGATTCGAATCTTTATTCAGCCAGTGGACCCCTAGAAGCGCATGCCGAGATTGAAGGAACCCGAATAGCCGTCGTCCCCCGATCCTTCGCGGGTGGAAATCACGGCATCGATCGACCAGGGGCCCTGCCGCCAGGCGCTCCCCAGGGCTAGCGAAGCACTGTTCTCCTGCGGTTCGGCGCTCAGCCTCTCCCCTGAGACCTTGGAGGAGGTGTCCGCTCCCCCGAACTTGTGCTCGATGTCCAGCGATGCCATCAGGGCCAGCTCACCGCTAGACGTGTCTTTCACCGTCTCCGCCATCAGCCCAAGTCCTGCGGTGTAGCGATCGGCATCCGGAAATGATGCCCGGGCCTTCACGGCATCCATGAAACTGTCGACCGATACTCTCGTGTAGCCCAGCCAAACATGCGGTGTGTACCAGGTGCGGTCCTCTCCCTGGCGTATCCGCCGCCCGGCCTCCACATTCAGGGCCAGGGAGTCGGCATCCACCTCCGAGATGAGCCGTCCCACCGTGTCCGAGGAGATGTCCAGGTCGTAGTAGTTCGTCCATGAAACACGGGCGGCGGTATAGTGGCCGTGCCCACTGTGCCGGTGGGCATCGAACGAGAGGCCCACGCCCTTCACACGGATGTCCCCGCCCCTGACCGGCGATGACACGTCCGCAGAGCCCGTGACGTGGTGCAGCGAGGCACCGACATTCCAGTGCTCACTTTCCAGTACCGTCCCGCCCGCTTCCACGGCCAGATGCTCCGCATCGTACTTCGCGCCCACGGTCGAACGATCAAAGTCCTGCGACCCGGAACTGCCCCGCAACTCAATCCACCTCGGCGGCTTCAGCAGAACCCGGTACGCACCTCCCGGTGTTCTCGTTTGCAGGCCCAGCAGGAACTCGGGCAGCGCTTCATAAAGGGCTGCCCGCGGGGCGTACTCCTCAATGAGCATCGGGGGCTGGGGCTCGGGCTCCTCCCGGGTCTCGACAAAGTCCGCCGAGGCAAAGTCCCGGTCGGCAACAACGCCAGCTTGCCGCAGACTCACGTTCCAGTTTGCAGGATCCGGGTCTGTACGGTCCAGCACCTGTACGCCTTCGGCCAGGACCCGCACATTAAATACGCCGTTCGGGGCCGAGGCTTCCGGAACTACGCCAGCTTCCCCGTCGTGCAGCTTCACGTCATTGATCACGAGGGTGGTGCCGCCGCCGTCATTGATAATCCAGTCATCCCCGATCACCTCGCGGACCTGACGGCCATCGAGGTCGATGTCCACCAGCAGGTCCGGGTCGTCTCCGGTGGCCAGGATGGCGATGCCGGAGGCCGCCTCGATGCGGCCCTGCGCCCCGATGTATACCTCGCCGTCCCCCTGGACCACCACACCTGCCGGGGCATCCGTCCCAGCGGATATCGCTTCATTCACCTGATGCACCTGGGGCTCGGGTTCAGGTTCAGGAGGAGGCCGACGTGGTGTAGGAGGTGGGGGCGTTCTGCAATTCGGTGGTGTGCCGATCTGGCCGGTGGGGCAATTGGCTTCGACCTCATTGAAATCTGCCGCCCGAAAGTCACGGTCCGCAGGCGCAGTGGATGCAGCCGTGGTCCACGGGTCCGTGGTGCGGTCGGTGACCGATACACCCGGACTAGCCAGGGTTACATCCCAGACGCCGTTTCTTGCCGTGTTGCCAGTATTGCCGGTCGCACCGTCGTGCAGCACGATACTGTTCACGGCCAGCGTGGTTTCACCGCCATCGTTGAGAATCCAGTCATCGCCAATCGCCTCCGACACCCGTCGACCCCCCAGGTTCAGGTCGACCCGCAGCTTCGGCGGTATAGCCGGGATAATATTCTGTGGGTCGGTGTTGTCCTCTGGCACGGTGCCCGTTGCGAGGATCGCGATTCCCGAACCGGAACTGATGCTGCCCTGTGGTCCGATGATCACCCGCCCGCCGTTGACCAGATACACGCCTTCACCGGTACTCGTGATTGGTCCGTTCACCGTCACCGTGTGCCGGCGGTAACCTTCACTGTCCAGTGCAGCCATACGCTCAAGGGCACCGCCTCTGATTGTTCCTACACGGACGCCCTGTGCGGCTTCACCATTCACGGTGATCGTACCGCTGACGGTAACGTCCATGCTCCGGGTGTTTTCTGTACCGTAGTGGTAGGTCACGATGCCGTGAGAGTTCTTGCCGTGCGTAATCACGGAGGATCCTTCCCCCAGGTCGATGACAGTGTTGCCGTCGCTTTCGTGAGCCGCGAGTATGCCGTATGAGTAAGTGCCCTGTAGGCCCGCATGATGGGCTGTGCCGGTCGTCTCGATGGTGTGGTTTCGGGACGTGATCTCGATATTGCCGGAAGGGGTACCCGAAAGGCTGTTGTCATTCTGGCGATGCGCATAGATGCCATGGGCAAGGTAGCCCCCTGTCGTGATGCGTCCACCCACAAGGTCAATGTCGACATCACCAACGCTATTTTGGCCACCACTGTTGTTGGCACGGATTCCATACAGGAAATCGCCTGTCGTGCTAAGCGTGCTGTCCCTGATGTCCAGGCGGACATCTCCTGGTCCAACTATCCGCTCGGCCCAGATCGTGTTAGATAAGGTTCCACCTCCTTGTGTCGTGATAGTGATCCCTCGAGCGTTGAGGATCACATCGTTATTTTGGTTTGCCACGGCATTATCCGATACCAGGTACACGCCAGTCGCATTACTTCCACCCGTACCAATCGTGACACCTGGATTCAGGTTTAGAGTCACATGGCCATTGCCCGAGTTGCGGGCCCAGATCCCTTGTGCACCAGTGCTGCCAGCGCCTGATGTATTGATTTCGGTGTCTGACAGTGTAGCGGTGATGTTTCCTGACCGGCCATTGCTGGACTGTAAATCCACATGCCAAAGCACAATGCCCACAGCACTGTCGCCCGTCGTGTCAATGGTCGACGGCGTCGTGGTGCCTCCTGTGGTGGTTCCGGCGATATCGAGTTCAATGTTCCCGCTGCCTTCGTGTTTAAGAATTACCCCATGTCCGCCGTCGTTGGTCCCTTGACTCCCCTCATCCGCCGTCGTATCGATGTCGAGGCCGACGACGTCAATGTCGATATTACCGGTCGATGTGTCCCCCTCTTTTGTACATACGATCCTGTCCCCTTGCGCTGGCGAGTTATGGCATACGTCGGCCGCATGGGCATACCCTGCGTACAGATTACTCATCAAAAGCATTGCACACGAGAGAGCCGCCCGCCTGGAAAATGCACGAGCCTGTAGAGATGGCAAGGGAGGTGATTGCCTAGAGTCCGATCCGGGCGAGACGGGTATCATGCGCCTCCTAGATCTTGGGGCGGCGGGTGATTACCCCGATCGCGATCTTAATTTGGAATACCCAAGTTTCAGGATGTAATAACGACAAATCCGGGTCCCCAAAAATGTGGTACATGAATTATCCTTTTTTATTCGCGATAACTATAAATATCGGGAGTAAACTTCCGGGGCTTGTATCAGTGATGTGGAGGTCCTCGCATGCACCTCGCCCGATGCGGGGCTGGGCGTGCGTTTGGCCAGCTGCCTGAAGGACGTTGGGGGGAGCAGCTGCTGGCCAAAAGAAGCGGGGCGGCCCAACTGGCCGAACTGCAGCACAGGAGATGAGCCGGAGACAACGTCGATGACCTGAGCGTAGTGGATCGCCGCAGTTGGCCGAGTGGATCGGGCGGGCATGCATGCATGTGCGTGCCCAGGGGTTTTCTGTGCATACATTCCGGGAGGAACTGCAGCCGGGACCGCATGATGTTATCAGGAGTAAAAATCGCGCAGACCGGTCAGGCTGCTGGACGCCTGCCTGCCCCAGCGTGAGCGGATTTGCCCCATTTTACTTCCATGGATTCAGGGAGTTATCATTGAACAGGCATGAAGTGGCTGCGGGCTGCGATGGCAGCCCTGCCGGAAAAACGATTCCGCTTTACAAATTTAATCCCGATAGTTATAGCTATCGGGAGCAAAACCTTCCTTCCAGCAAGCCCCGAGCAGGTAGGGAACTGCCTGTTTTGCCTATAGTTATGACTGCATGCTACGGAGAATGTTCCCGAGGATTGCAAGCCTTACTTACACATGTTGCAGAACAGTGGCATAAGCCAGTATCTGACAATAGGTCAATGCATGAACTGCGTCTCAAGATAACCTAGCAAACTTTCATAGCGTTGATCTGATCTCTAAGGTGTTTTCACGAGGTTATTATTGCCAAGATTTCTAAAAGGACTACTTAGCTTCAACGCGTATCGCATTTGGCTATTTCATCCGGGCATATGGACCACCCCATCCGTGAGTCACATGACACAGACAGGCATGCAATCAGATCGGGACTTCCCGAACCTCGCCCGGACGCACTTCCTCGATGGCCTCAAGGACCTCTTTCGTTCGATGCTGCACGCGTGGCCATGCCGTGGCCATCAGCACGATGATTGCCAACTTGCTACTGGCCAGGTTTTGCTAGTGCCGCATGTTCTGGTCCGTGGTGACGATGATTTCATAGCCGTCTTCTTCAGCCCCGCGGATCAGTTCTCCATTCTCTAGCAACTCCCATCCCTTCTCTGCGGAACGGTCCACGATATGTCCTTCGAGGTGTCGCCTAAGGGGCGCTGGCGTCCCGTGGTCAAACAGGATTTTCACGCCTCGGCGAACGTCTTGAGGGATTCAGCTTCGTGTTTGAGGACAGCGGCAACCTGCCACGCCTTCACCTCGGGGTACCATTCAAGAAACTCCTTGACAGTGGCGCCGCTCTCGATGTTCTCGAAAAGGGCATATACCGGCACCCGGGTTCCCGCGAAGGCCCAGTCGCCACTGATCTTGCGGGGATTACGTTCCACCGCAGGACAGTCTGTCCAGTTCGTCATAAGTTTTCCTCCTTTCCCAACATGTTGCTGGAAAATCGTGGATTGAACTTGGTTTGGACGCTCTCGCGTCCATCTTCGGCTACAATCGGTCTCGATTCCAGTAGCTCAGTTGCTGCCCCACGAATATTAAGCTTGCTTGTGACAATGTCACTTATCCGACTTTTTCGGCATTTAATCTCACGCTATATCTGAGATATTGCCACCTATCTTAGAAGATTTCTCATTCAGAGAGTAAGCAATCTTGGATTTCGGGCCCTTCGGGTAAGCTCAGGATGCTCACGTAATAAAGCAAGAATTTTTTTCTTGGGTAGTTTCTTGGGTAGTTTCTTGGGTGGTTTTCCCCGTGTCCCTGTCGGTTCTTCCATCTGCGACAACAGTACTGCGAAAGCCAGTACGTGGACGGCCACCGCAGCCCAGGTCTGGGGCTTCACGGCATTCCCGGAGGTGCCGAAGAACGACTTGATGCACAGGTGCTGCTCAACTCATGGGAGATGTACAGGAAGTCGGGATGCTGGGGCGCATGCTCCATGACCCGAGAGAACACCCGTTTGCCTTTGTACATGACCGATTCCTTTGTTTGGAAGTGAACTTCCATAGTGAAATTTATAGAGAAATATTTAACATTTTCTTTATAACCGACATATTTGTCATATAATAATTTATTAGGAGACAAATATGTCAGACAAAATAAAATCCAAACGTGCACAAATAGCATTGCGCCAGATGGCTGAGAACCTGAAAACAGCACGATTGAAGCGCAGGATTGCTGTCCAGGATTTTGCCGACCGTGTTGGTGTGTCAGCCCGTACGATCACGCGCCTTGAAAAAGGCGATGACGGTGTCAGTACGGGAACCCTGGCGATGGCATGCCTGGTTCTTGGAGAAATCGACCGTATCGGCGACCTGCTTGATCCCGCCTCGGACGATACGGCATTACTGCTGGAGCGCAACCTGTTACCCAAGCGAATTGGAACTAAGCGGAGAAAGATACCTGATCAACTCGCACCCAATCGCCGAAGCGATTCAAAAAGTGCTAGCGTGGACGATGAAGGAGTCGGCTTCTGATGCCTGAAGCCATCGTCGCACTTGGGCAGGCAAAGCGTATTGTCGGTCAGCTGCATTTTGAGAGCGATGGCCGCCGACAGCATTCTTATTGATCCTCTGGACCGGCTGAACTCCATGATCTGCAGAAATCACCTCTCGGAAACTAAATCAGACCTCCCTTGATGGTTTGGGATCCGATGGGCCTCATTCATCGGGCCACCCCCACAGTGAACTCTGGATAAAGCTTACGGGCTTACCGCTCAGTAAACGTGTAGGCCATAGGCTGCTGCATCCTGTCTCATGCTGGGTTGTATGGGATGAAACCATCGACGTGAACTTGTAGTTCACGTTTTACACCATGCCCAAGATGATTCAGGCATACCAAAATACCCTCTCTGCGGGCAAATTTGAACGCTAGGACTAAATCACTGTAGGGAGCACATGATCTGTCCGGTTTTCATGGGGCCTCTAAGGCGGTACCCGATGAGACGGACAGCGTGGTACAGGAGATCCGGAGAATGAGGTTTGAGGAAGCGTATGAGGGTTGGACGCAACGCCGCCTCAGCCAGGCGACGGCGCGGCTGCTGGGTGTATGCGCGCGCACGTACCGCCGTTACATCGACCGCTAGGAGGCAAGCCTGAACAGGTGTCACTGCTGAAGTCAGGCACTCTGAATGGAATCAATGATCGAGGTTGTCGAGCGACCTTCCACGCAGGTAGGAGCAGCAACTGTTGGGAGCACCACCACCATCACCCCGTCTCGCGGGTCGGCATGCCCACTGTACGGATTCTGGCATTCGAGGTTCCGGTCATGACTATTTCAGTCCCAGGCCCCTGAGCCAGGCGTCGACCTGTCCAAAGGCATCCTGCTGCCATTGGTCTGCCGTACGGTCGCCAAGCAGGTCGGAACCCTCAACGAACGTTCTCACGCTCGACGGTCCGAAATCTTCGACATTCCGAAACTTGTCACCGATAGAGCGGTACCCCTGGAGGGCCGACTCGACATCGAGAAGTGGCCGGGTTGCTTCGACGAGGGCATCAATTCCCTCCGGGAAGTTCCTCACGGAGAAGTAGATGTCGTAGGCATCCTTGCGTTTCAGACGGTTGGCGATGGCGTAACCTTTCATAGCGAGAAGGGCTGGGATCGATGCCACCGCGATGTTGACGCGATTTTGGGCACCGTCCGGCATGTGTCCCTCGATAGCGACCATTTGATAGAAGTTGAGCGCCAGGTCTGCGCCGTCCGCACGCTGGACGGCAAATTCGCTGATCAGCGGCGGCGTATTCCTTGTAATCTCGGCATCGCGCGGCATCAAGAAATCGACGACGACGTCAATGTCGGGCCCGCCATCACTGGCCGGGACAGTCCGTACCAACTGAAAGCGCCGCAAATTGTCTCGTTGAAGGTAGCCGTGTTCCCGGAGGGCTTCGACGAGCCGAGCGTATTCACTATCGCCCAAAGCAGCCGGATCGAGGCCGAGGTCGACATCGACGGTGCCGACGTGCTGCATCTCGGCTTCGCCCAGCAACAGCCAGGGAACAGCGCCGCCGATGATCGCAAACTTGCCTTTGAAGCTGCCAAGAATCTGGCCGATCTCGATGAGTACGGACTTGACCGCGGCTGTCGTCCGGTCATCGTACTCACCAGCGGCCTGGAGTTCCCTCACAACCATGAAAAACACTTCGTGGCCAGATGGTCGGCAGCCTCTCGACCCCGATCGTTGCTATTCCACAGATCGAGGTAGGTGACTACCGGATTTGCGCAGTAGATGCCCGGCACCGGCTGGACGGCGTCTTCAAACAGGGTTTCATCCTTGAGGATGCGAAGGATCACGTTGGCACCTTGGGCGGCATGAGTCAGTTGCAGCGTTTCTTGCAGCATCTGCACCCCGGGTTCGTCTGCGTAAAAGCTCTGCGTGCCGCCTCGGACGTATGGCGCAATCCACTGGGCAGCCGAGTTTAATGCGCAGATTGCACGCGGGGGTTGCGGTCCCGGGTTCAGGCTTCCCGACAGGCGATTGCGCAGCTGGTCCCCGTGCAGGCTTGTGTATCCGCTGACGTGACGACCGGCGGGTTGACGGTAGTTTTCGCGCCAAGACTTCAGCAGCGCATCCGGCTGGACAAGGACGAGACCGTCGTCTCGTATTTCGATCCATTCCCGGTTGAGCAGTGCTTGGCGGACATTGCTTACGTGCCCGAGACTGGAGTTGGCTGCCTCAGCCAAGTCCGTGACGCGCCATGCGCGGGTCGGGTCGCGCAGGAGAACTCGCAGGATTGCGCCCGCCCTTGGAGTGAACAATGACCGCTGGGTGCGGATTTCAGACTTCGGTCTGTCCGGTACGGACCGCTCGATATAGACGGAGCCGAAAGCAAGCTGGGCGTTACCGTAGAAGTCGAGGTAGGCGACATTGTGATCGAGGCAGATGGAGCGCGACACCGGAGACAAATAGGGGCTCACCAGCATCGGAATGAACTGCCCGGTGTCGTCCTGGTGTTCGGATCGATGCAAATGCGCGATGTAGCTCTCGAGCTGATAGACCGCGGAACGGGCAAAGCGCGGCGCTCCATCTGACTTGATCTCCATGAGGAGCGCATAGCGATTTCCATCGTGATCTATATCGATCCTGGCATCGAGCCGGTAGTCGGCCTTGAGATGCAGCGCGTGGCGAACGCCAATGATCTGTGTGTTCGGGACATGCTCAAGGAGGGCACGCACCGCGTCCACCATCGCACCCTCTACCTGTTTCTCTGTTTCAGGTACTTTCACCATTTGATGAAAGTACACCTATTGGTGAAATAAATCAAGAGTGTACAGTCAAATGCTAACTTCAGCGATCTGCTGATATATCCTTGGGAACTGCTCTGCTTCGCCACGAAAAAGGCCATCCTCACCAATCTCCGCGATCAAAGACTCGGGGCGTGGCGACGCCTGAGTATCGTTTCCGGCTGATGCTCCTAGTTCTCCTCGATTGAGTGACTGTAACGCGTCATCCTTTTCGAAACAGCCCACGCCCGCGCAACGGGAGGGCGGTCTTGTTGATGGACGCTACCATGAGAGCTTGGGCCGGCGTAAACTTTTCTACACTGGTACGTTTCGCGACATCCTGTTATTTGGCAGTAGGCTCATAAACCACTGCCTCAAGGCCCTCAACTTTCTCTAAAGCTGCAACGACAAGAGGCCGAACGTCATCCCAATTGAGGCCACCATTGCCACAACCAAGAGGCGGGATTGCAATCGAACGGATATTCTTTTCCTTGATGACCCAGATGAGGTCTTGAAGACCTTTTTCTATCCATTCAAGCTGTGTATTTGCTCGCCAGTGCGTTTTAGTTGGAAAATTGACTATCCACTTCGGACCGAAAAACTCTCTGTTCTCACTAACAAACATTTTCCCGATACGCACCTCCTTGTCCTCACAAGCATGTGCGTAGGCTTCAAAATTCTGCGGAAACCGCTCCTTGAACATCAGGGCAATACCTTTTCCCATGATGCCAACAGTGTTCACGGTGTTCACTGCTGCCTCAACATCGGCTTCAAGCAGATTACCTTGGGTAAACGTGATCATTAGAAATACCAGCTTGATTGAGCTTCAATTTTAAGGAACCTCTGATTAATTAACCCACAAGAATCATAATCTCTGTCAAGGATTCAATGATAGAGATTTATCCCATACGTCCGCCAGCCTTTTCTGATACCAGATTCGACCAGTACAGCAAGAAGACCCGCAAGGAAGCGTTCCAGGAAGACATGGGGCGGATCATTTCCCTAGAAGGAACTGGTGGGGGCGTGCACTTGAAAAATTGGAGGGATGTGCCATCGCCTGCATTGATCCGCATTTACCCGGCACAGGCCACGGATTCCAGGCCTTTTGATCTTCTAGACTGGCTTGAAATCCATGATCTGTAGAAATCGCCTCTCAGCAACTAAATTGATCAGACCTTTCTAAAAATTATTTTTCACTTTCAGCTTTAGTGGCAAAAATTGAGTCAACCAAACGACTGCACCCAGAAGTAAATCTTGCAAGGGCGCTAAGTTGCTCACGGCAGGCTGTAATTTCAGTTTTCTGAGGGTAATTTATAATGTGAGATACTTCTCCCCAAACTTCTTCCATCAGTGTTCGCACCTGTATTTCAATTCTCATTTCTGGTCGTTGAGGTGAACTAACAACATAATGAACACTTGTATACATTTCTTTATCTAGGCGTTCGATTGGTTTTATGCCAATACCTTTGAAGAACTCTCTGTTCTCAGTATCCCATATATATACGACTGGCCTATCGATAATTTGATAGCGATTTCCTTCAAGTATTTCGACTATTACTGGATGTATATTTGACATTTGTTGCGTATGCAAATGAAGGAGTCGAATTCCAGCTAGATCTTCCACAGTCTCCAGAAGATTTCTAGCAGTTATTAATGGGGCTCTCTCATCTTTTGGCAACTTTAATCGATCACTTGTTTTTCTTATGATTTTTTCTTTTAATCTTTTGGGATCTTTTGTTCTATATTTACTAGAGTGAATATAATGCTTTAGTCGTGCATCACTAACTAGTAATCTGTTAGTGGTTTCACCTAGATTATCAAAGTCTGTGCGTATGCTTTCATATTTTGATACTGCTTTGTCGATCTCACGATGGCGGCTCTCAGTAATTCTGGCCACTATTTACTATTCCTCTGTTCGAGTGATTAGTTCATCAGCCATCTTAGAAAAAGCATCATGCGCTTCTTCGGTTTGATACACCGGCCCACCAGCAACAAGCCATAGTGGCACACGCTGTTCTTGTGATTTTTGAACTAAATGCGCAAAATCTTTTATTTCTCCTAGTTTCGACTCAGACCCGGATGTCCTAATTAGATCTGAAGATATTCGCCTTAGTGGTGTCAGTAAGTATTTTTGGAGTTCTTTTCGAAACCTTGCATGATATTTAGAAGGCCACCTTGCCATGCCTTGTCCATAGACCCTAAATCCTTGGGGTATATACCCAAGAAATTTAGGGCAGCCAGGTGGAATATTAATGTCGCCTGTTGATTTTTTTGAGATTTCAGCCCATTCTTTAATCCATTTCGTCATTGAAGAACCTAAAGTTCTTAATGCTCTAACCGAAAAAAGATCACATGCTCCTGGAACTAAAAAATAGTCACAATCCAATAAAATTATACGGTTTAATGGGCCAATATTTGGTCCTGTATCAAAAAATATAAAATCAATATCATCATTTTTAGCATACATATTCGCGAGATGACTTAGGGTAGAAATTTCCTTAAATCCTCTCCTTTGGCCTTTAATACATGCTGTCCAATAATTAGAGAGTTCAATTTCAAATTCTGATAACTGAATATCACCAGGAAGGATATATAAATTAGAAACGGCAGTTTCGTATACACCTACGTCTGATATTCTCCCCTCACCTTCTACAACCGGCTTAACTGCTGACCAGATTGTCTCTCCATCACTTTCATCAGATTTTTCCAACAAACCATCAATTGTAGAGTCATCAAACAAGTATTGAGTAATATTGCATTGTGGGTCCGAATCAATTAATAGAACTTTTTTCCCTGCTTCTGCCAAAGCTGCAGCTAAATTAACCGTAAGAGTTGTCTTACCTACACCACCTTTATGGTTGAAAATAGAAATCCGAATTGCTTTATGTCGCCCAGCCATTTTTCCAGAACAATTTATCAATTTATCTTTATTGTCTTTTTGCTCTTTTTTTTGCTTTACGTTTTGGTCTCATTTTGTTCAGAATCGATTTAGCTTGATCGCGATTTGGTAGTGCCAGAACAAACTGTTCTCCCATTGCACTCAATTGCTTATTCCCTTTGCCGCTTGCAACCAATAATCTTGCTTTTGACGAATCATTCACAGCAACAGCTGGATTAGAGAACTTTGGTTGCGCAGCTTCGGTATTTAATTTATTGATGTCGGTTGTCTTGAAGTGAGGGGTATCTCTGTAATGAGTAAGATAGTATGCCAAACAAGCAACACGCTCAACGTTCGATCCAGGGAGTTTCTCTAATAGAAAGTCCTTTGGGGACACATCTGATTCAAGTGAAATATTTGCTATTGCCCTTGAAGGACTCGATTGTAGTGGTGACTCTTTAGCATTTCCTAAACCGGAACCTATATCAGAAATTTTTAGCCAGTTAATAACAGAACCTAAAACGTGCTTTTTATCTTCATTATTAAAATCAGAAAGAATAGATATAATTGAATTGAATGCTGATAAACATGCATCTTGGTTTTTATCAGTCATGATATTTCCCCGTGTTTAGTATCCCTGAGTGTATTCTTTATAAATAAAGAGACAAATTATAAGAACCTAACCATTACAGTGCCAAATATCTTTTAAAAAGAATATTTTTGTGCACTTTGACTTTGTTTAAAGTCTATGTATATTTCTTATCGGTTTGAGTGTCCTGCCCTAAACTCACTCCAGATTATAGTCTAAACTCTGCTAAGTTGGGTCAGGGGGATCGCCCTACGCAAGCGATTCAGGAAGCCAGAGCTCATCAATTTACTGCAGACGATTGAAGTCAAAGTCACGAGCGAATCGAACAGCTTGGTCGAAGCCTCGAAACGCCTCGGTCGTGCGGACACCATGATCACCCAGCGGATATACCGGCGCAAGCCGGTGCGGGTGCAACTCACCCCTGAGAAAAAAACAGGTAAACCCGATACTATTGGACAGCCTCAGCCCCAGAGCAAGCGTGAGTCACAAAAAATGGCACGCCCGGAAAGATTCGAACTCCCGCCCGCCTAGTTCGCAGTCAAGCGCTCTGAATGGAATCAATGATCGAGGTGGTCGAGCAGCCTTCCACGTAGGGCGAGATGACAACTTCCCCTCCGTAGCTGCTGACCAGTTCGTATTCGGCCAGCTTCTCCTTTTCATAATCGCCACCCTTGACGTAAACATCGGGCTTCAGTTCCTCGATCAGCGTCAAGGGCGTGTCTTCGGAGAACGGTATGAGCCAGTCAATGCAGTTCAGCTCCTCAAGCACCTCGATGCGGTTTTGCAGACTGCACACGGGACGACTGTCCCCCTTGATGCTTCTTACCGAAGTATCGTCATTGATGGCCACGATCAGGCAGTCACCCCTGGACTTGGCATCGCGCAGGCAAGCGATATGGCCGCGGTGGATCAGATCAAAACACCCGTTGGTGAACACGACTTTTTCATTATTGCGCCTCAGCGCGGCCACGACCCGCTTCAATTCATCCAGGTCAGCGACCCGTTTCCCTCTGCTGGCCGCGACCTGCAAACTGAAATCCAGCTCCTCAGTCGTCACGGCCACGGTGCCCAGCTTGCTCACCGCAATCCCCGCTCCCAGGTTCGCGATTTTCACCGCATCTGCAATTGGATAATCGGCGGATACCGCCGAGGCAAACAGGCCCACTACGGTATCTCCGGCTCCTGTGACATCGTAGACCTCCCTGGCCTGCGTAGGGAAATGCCTGGCAGGCTGGCCTTGCATGAACAAGGACATGCCATGTTCACTTCGCGTGACCAGCAAGGCATCAAGGTCCAGTTCCCTGCACATCCCGAGTGCCTTGTTCTCAAGCTCTTCCTCATCCGTGCATTCACCGGCAACCTGTATGAACTCCTGGTAGTTCGGGGTGATGATGCTTGCATTCTTGTACTTGTCGAAGCAGGCCCCTTTCGGATCTACGATGATCCGCTTGCCGGCCTTGCGTACGGCTTCGATAATGTGCTCAATTCCTGCCACTGCCCCCTTGTCATAATCCGAGATCACGATGGTTCCGTGCCCGGAAATCTGCTGTTCGCACACTTCCAGGACCTCGGTGTTGTCGGCCTCCTTGCGGCTGTCTTCATGGTCCAGCCTGAGCAGTTGCTGGTTACGGCTGACGACGCGCAGTTTGGTGGAAGTCCTGTAGTCCTCCTTGCGAATGACTTTTGTATGGATGTTCGTGGCATCCAGCAACTCCAGCAGCCGGTCGCCGTTTTCATCGCGCCCGACCATTCCGATCAGGGTCACGTCGGCTCCCACGCTGATGGCGTTGGCTGCGACATTGGCCGCACCGCCCAACCGGTTTTCCATGTCTTCGATATTGATGACCGGGACCGGGGCTTCGGGGGATATGCGGCTGGTCTCGCCCAGCCAGTACTGGTCCAGCATGACATCCCCGATGACCAGGATCTTGGCCTTTGCAAGATTGTCCAGGTTCATGAGGCTTGACTCAGGGGTACGCGGGTGCAGATCGCATCAACGAAAGGCAGGCTTGTTTTTGACGCCGCTTCAAAGCCTGTCTACACGTAGGCAAGCCAGTCACCGGACATCTCGCTTTTGCCGCGCGCCAGATCAAAAAACATGGTCTGCAGTTTCTGGGTGACCGGACCCGGCTTGCCTTCCCCGATCGTGCGGTTGTCAAGTTCGCGTATCGGTGTGACCTCCGCCGCGGTGCCGGTGAAAAAGGCCTCATCGGCGATATACACCTCATCACGCGTGATGCGTTTTTCCACCAGGGGAATGTCGATCGAGCGGGCCAGTGCAATCACGGTATCGCGGGTGATGCCATCGAGCACCGAGGTCAGTTCCGGGGTGAACAGCGTTCCCGCCTTGACGATGAAGATGTTCTCGCCGCTGCCCTCCGCCACGAAACCGTCAACGTCCAGCAACAGCGCCTCGTCATAGCCATCCTGCAGCGCCTCGTTCAAGGCCAGCATGGAGTTGATGTAGTTGCCGTTCACCTTGGCACGGCACATGGCCACGTTGACATGGTGCCTCGAGTAGGACGAAGTCTTGACGCGAATTCCGTTCTTCATCTTCTCTTCGCCGAAATAGGCATCCCACTCCCACCCGGCCACGATGCAGTGGACCTTCAGGTTGTCGGCCCTCAGGCCCATATCCTCGGGGCCATAAAAGCACATCGGCCGGATATACCCGTAGCGCATGCCGTTTTTGCGCACGGTGTCCACCTGTGCCTGGCTGATCTGCTGCGGACTGTAAGGCAGCTCCATGCGGATGATTTTCGCGGAATTGAACAGCCGGCTGGTGTGGTCATGGAGGCGAAAGATGGCCGTTCCCTGGTCGGTCTGGTAGGCGCGAACTCCCTCGAATACTCCGCCGCCGTAGTGGAGTGTGTGAGTCAGTACATGCGTGCTGGCTTCCTGCCACGGTACAAACTCGCCGTTGTACCAGATGACCCCCTCCCTATCAGACATCGACATGGCTACCGGACTCCCTCAGATCAAATGGCCGTTTAGTGTAACAGAGTTGTCCAATGGTGTTGTATGACGGACCGCTCCTCGGCAAACCTGTCGGCCGCTACGGTTTCCGGCAGCAACTGCAGGCTCAGCTGGTGAAGATGCTTGCGGTACGCAATGTAAATTTCCTTGAGTTCATCGACCGATCCGGGCTTGATCAGACCAACCTTTGCACACGCATCCAGAATCCTGACATTGTCCGTATGCACGCAAATCTCGTGGTGCCGGCTGGCGTAGCTGAGAACGTAGAACTGCACGATGAATTCGATATCGACAATGCCTCCCCGGTCTTTCTTGAGGCTGAACCGCGCCCCGTCCCTGGCCGGGTGACTCGCGACGATCTTGTCGCGCATTTCAATGACCGCGTTGCGGACCTCGTCGATGTCCCGTGCCTGGCAGAGCAGGTCTTTCCTCAACGCCTGGAAGCGCTCCGCCAGGCCCCTGCTTGCGGTGACCGGCCTGGCGCGAATCAGCGCCTGGTGCTCCCACAACCAGGCCTTGTTCCTCAGATAATCCTCGTAGGTTGCCAGCGAACAGACCATGGCTCCGGACTGGCCGTACGGCCTGAGCCTCGTGTCGATGTCGAACACCTTGCCGGATGCCGTGGTCGTCGTCAGCAGGTGGATGGTGCGCTGCACCACCCGGGTGAAGAAAACCGTGTTCTTCAGTGCAGGCTCGCCACCGGTTTCTCCTGACTCATCCACACCGTCATGCACGAAAACCACATCGAGGTCGGAGCCGTAGCCGAGTTCCAGGCCGCCCAGCTTGCCGTATTCGATGATCAGCAGCTCCGGGGCCACGGCTTCACCCTCCGCGATGCCGGTCGGTTCGCCATGCTTGTCCACCAGATCCTGGTAGGCCTTTCGAACCGCACTCTTGAGGCAGGTATCCGCCAGCCAGGACAGGTGATCGCTGACGCGCATGATGGGGTAGTCCGTGACGATATCCGCTGCGGCAATGCGCAACACCTGGGCATGCTTGAACTCGCGCAGGCGTTCCATGTAGGCCTCGAGATCGGTCCCGGAGGCGTCGATCAGCATCTGCAGTTGCTCAAGCACCTGCATCTGGTACTGCATCTCCTCGAGGTCCGGGGGATCATAGTTGTCGGTATGCAGCAACTCATCGAGCAGCAGCGGGTGCGCGGCGATGTACTGGGCCACCCACTGGCTGGCCTCGATCAGCTTGAGCAGCCTGGCCAGCTTGTTCTGGTTCTCGCTCAGCAGGGCGATATAGGTGGAGCGCTGCACGATCTTGGCGAGGATTCTCAGGAAACGGGTCAGGATCAGGGCCGCCTGGGCGTGGCTGGAAAGGTTTCTCAGAAAGACCGGGAAAAACCGCTCCAGTCGTTGCTCCGCCACGGGCTCGATCTGGCGCACCGATTCCTCGAAGCCGCGCAAACGACGGTAAACGTCCTTGGCATCCTCATCGAAGTGCCGGGCCAGGATTTCCATGCACAAGGGCTCATCCTGGAGCTGCGGCCAGACCAGTGCCAGATCGCCGAAATCCTTGTCTGTATCTTCGGGCCCCAGCTGCTCGTCCAGCAGCAGGGCATGGAATATCTTGCTGACTTTCGCCGTGCGCTCCAGGTACTCGCCGTACAATGCATCCCAGGATTCAAAGCCCAGGGCGTAGGCATACTGCCCGCGCTCCGGGTCCTTGGCCGGCAGGCTGTACATCTGCTGGTCTTCACGCATCTGCAGACAGTTTTCCGCGCGCCTCAGGAACAGGTAGGCACTGCGCAACTCGCTCACGCTTTCGCCGGACAGCTTGCCGGTCCCTCCCAGGTAGGTCAGCGCCTCGAGGGTCGAGCGCATCCGAAGGTCGGGGTCCCGGCCCCCGTATATCAGCTGGAACATCTGGGCGACGAATTCGATTTCACGGATGCCGCCCTGCCCGATTTTCAGGTTGTCCCGGTTCGTCGCCTGACCCGCCTTGCGATCGACCATGGACTTCATTTCACGCAAGGACTGCATCACGCCATAGTCATGATAGCGGCGGTACATGAACGGGCTGACATCCTGGAGAAACTGTTCTCCAAGCTCCGTGTTGCCCGCGATGGCGCGTGCCCGGATCCAGGCATACCGTTCCCAGTCACGCCCGGTGGTCTGGAAATACTGGTCGATCCCGGCAAGGCTCGGCACCAGCGCACCGGAATTGCCGAACGGCCTCAGCCGCGTATCCACCCGAAAGACAAATCCGTCCTGGGTTTGCTGCGAAAGCACCTTGATCAGAAGCTGAACCAGCTTCAGGTAGAAGCTGCCGGCCTTAGCGCGCTCATCCTGCGAGTGGGCCGGATCGTCCACGTAGGCGAACACAAGGTCCACGTCCGATGAAAAATTGAGTTCGCCGCCGCCGAGCTTGCCCAGTGCAAAGACCACGATGTCATTGGACATGGACTGTTCGAACTGACCCGCGTGCGGGCGCGACTTCAGCCACTCGAAGCACCATGAGAGCGTCCGGTCGATGCAGATCTGTGCGTAGGCGCTGAGCTCGGACAGGGTCTGCTGCACGCTGGCGTACTGCTGCAGGTCCCGCCATGCGATGCGCGCATAAGCGCGGCTTCTGGCCCCGCGCAGGATCTGCTGCAAGTGCTCGATGCCCGTGGCCTCGCACAGTTCGGACTCCAGTTGCCAGGCATACTGTTCGAAATCGCAATCCATGTGCAACTGCCCTTTCGAGAGCAGCTGCTCCAGCCACTGCGGCTGGGCCAGGCAGACCCGCCGCACGAACGGGCTGGCATGCCAGACGGACAGGATCTCGTCCCTGGAATTTTCAATCGATGCACTCCCGGTCTGTGCGACCAGTGTCTCGAATTCCTGGACGAGCCGGGGGAGCAGGGGTTCAGGCAGGGATCTGGGCATGGCTGCAAAATATATACGAAAGTCTCAGCGAAAAAAGTGGTGCGCGATCACGTGCCTGTGAAATGAAGGTATTCTAAATGCTAATGAGAATAGCTATTATAATTGTATACTTGTGCCACGTTTCCCAACTTCGAAAAGGGCTCCCCATGAAAATCCGAAGCTTGTCCAGCATGCAGTTTGCGCTTGGCGTCTGCCTGTGTCTATCCGCTTCGTTGCTCGGCGCTGCGGAGGTAAACGTGTACTCCGCCAGGAAAGAAAACCTGATCAAGCCCCTGCTGAGCGAGTTTGCAAATCGCACGGACACCCGGGTCAACCTGATCACGGGCAAGGCGGATGCCCTGCTGCAGCGCATCGTCAGTGAAGGCGAACACTCCCCCGCCGATATCCTGATCACTGTGGATGCGGGTCGTTTGTACCGTGCCCAGCAGGCCCAGGTACTGCAGCCGGTGGACTCGAAGATTCTCAGAGACTCCATACCCGAACAGTACCGTGAGCCCGAGGGATACTGGTTTGCACTTTCCCTGAGGACCCGCCCGATCATGTATGCCGGTGACCGCGTCCAGCCCGAAGAACTGTCGACCTACGAGGCCCTGGGCGACCCGCATTGGCAAAAGAAAATCTGTATTCGCTCCTCGAACAACATCTACAACCAGTCGCTGGTCGCCTCCCTGCTCGCACACCTGGGAGAGCAGGACACCCTGGCTTGGTCCCAGGGCCTGGTCGGGAATTTTGCCCGGCCCCCGCAAGGAGGGGACCGCGACCAGATCCGGGCCGTGGCTGCAGGACAATGCGACCTTGCGGTGGCCAACAGCTATTACCTCGGCAAAATGCTCGCTTCCAAGGATCCTGCACAGCGCGAGGCCGCTGAAAAAGTAAAAATATTCTGGCCCAACCAGGAGGGGCGCGGGGTGCATGTCAATATCAGTGGCGGTGCGGTGACCAAATACTCGAAAAACAGGACATCCGCCATCAGGCTCCTGGAATTCCTTGCAAGCGATGATGCACAGCAGTGGTATGCAAAAACCAATTTCGAGTACCCGGTAAAGCCCGGCATACGGGCCAGCAAGATGCTCGAAAGCTGGGGCCAATTCAAGGCGGACTCCCTGAACCTCCATCGGCTCGGCGAACTCAATGCAAGCGCGGTGATGGTCATGGACCGCGCCGGGTGGAAATAGATACAGACAAGCACCGCAATGGGTACGGAAAACGAAGCACTGGCTCCATCGGGCTTTTTCCGGCAGTTCCGGCAACAGAAAAGCGACCTTGGCTGGCTGTTTTTCGCGGTAGGCACCGCCTTGCTGCTGAGCATCCCGGTGGTCACGGTGCTCTACTCGGTCCTGTTACCGACCGGCGACATCTGGTCGCATCTGAGGTCCACGGTCCTTGCAGACTATGCCTGGAATTCCCTGGTGCTGGCTGTCGGTGTCTGTATCGGCACGTCCCTGATCGGCATTTCCACCGCCTGGCTGTGCAGCGCCTACAGTTTTCCAGGCAGAAAACTGTTCAGCTGGGCATTGCTCCTACCGCTTGCATTCCCTCCATACATCATTGCCTACACCTACACCGGCATGCTCGATTTTTCAGGGCCCGTGCAGACCCTGATGCGCAACCTCTTTGGCTGGGGGTACGGAGACTACTGGTTTCCCGAAATCCGCTCCGTTGCAGGTGCCATCATCATGATCTCCCTGGTGCTGTACCCCTACGTCTATCTGCTGTTGAGAACCGCATTTTCCGAGCAGTCCTCGAGTCTGCGCGAAGCCAGCCACATGTTCGGCGTGGGCCCCTATAAAACCCTTTTCACGATCATCCTGCCCATGGCGCGTCCTGCCCTGGTTGCAGGACTCACCCTGGTGGTCATGGAAACGCTGGCCGATTACGGAACGGTTCACTATTTTGGCGTGCCGACGTTCACTACGGGCATTCTTCGCACCTGGTTTGGCCTGGGCGACCTGGTGGCGGCCACCCAGTTGGCCAGCCTGTTGCTGCTTTGCGTGTTCGCGGTAATCCTGGCAGAGCGTTATTCGCGAAAAGCGGTTCGCTATCAAAATCCGGCCAAGGTGCAAAGAAGCTGGCGCTATCCGCTATCGGGGGTCAAGGCCATTGCAGCGATCGTCATTTGCAGCCTGCCCGTTCTCCTCGGCTTCATTGTTCCGGCGCTTCAGCTGGGCGCCTGGGCACTCAGGACCGCACCCGAAATCATCGACCGTTCTTTCCTGGCACTGATCTTCAATACGGTGCAGCTTGCCGTCATCGTGACCCTGATCATCATCACGGCATCCGCCGTACTGGCTTATGGAAAGCGTGTCGGCACACATTTTTCCATTCCCTACACCGTAAATCTCAGCGCGATGGGCTACGCGGTACCGGGGGTGATCATCGCGGTGGGCGTACTGCTGCCCTTTGCATGGCTGGATCATGCACTGGACGGGTGGCTGCAGCGAAACCTCGGGATCTCCTCCGGCCTGCTCCTGACCGGCACCCTGGTATCCCTGGCATTCGCCCACGTGGTGCGCTTCATGGCCATCGGGCTGAACTCGGTGGACGCCAGCCTGGCAAAAATCCACCGCAGCATCGATGACGCCGCACAGCTGTTGGGACGCAAGACCTTCGAGCGCTTTGCCGGCATTCACCTTCCCATGATCCGGGGCGGCATACTCACGGCGGCATTGCTGGTATTCGTCGAGGTCACCAAGGAGCTCCCGGCCACCCTCGTGTTGCGTCCGTTCGACTTCAACACCCTTGCGGTGCGCACGTACGAGCTGGCTTCCGACGAACGCCTGGCGGATGCCTCGAGCAGCGCATTGCTGATCGTAGCCATCAGTGTCTTGCCCATCCTGATGCTGAACCGCTCGATCATACAAAGTGGAGTCATCCATGGCGCCCAGACTTGAAGTACGCAACGTCAGCCTGAAGCTGCACAACAAAAACACCCTGCAAGATGTTTCCCTGCAGCTTGAGCCGGGATGCATTGCTTCCATACTGGGACCAAGTGGCTGCGGCAAAACCACGCTGTTGCGTGCCCTTGCAGGATTCCAGCCGGTCGCCAGTGGCGAGATCTACGTACATGAAAGGCTTTTCAGCAAGGCACAGTTCACCCTTGCCCCGGAGAAGAGGCACATCAGCATGATGTTCCAGGATCTTGCATTGTTCCCGCATCTGACGGTTCGGCAGAACATATGCTTTGGTCTCAAGTCACTGACTGAAAGTGACCAGGTGGCGCGCACGCGCGAGGTGCTCGAACTGATCGAGCTGGAGCACAAGGGAGAAAAGTACCCGCACCAGCTGTCCACCGGACAGCAGCAGAGAGTCGCGCTGGCACGAGCGCTGGCACCCAAGCCGGAGATCCTGTTGCTGGATGAACCCTTCTCGAACCTCGATCCTGACCTGCGTGAACAGGTCGCAACCGGGGTGCGCGAGATCCTCAAGCATGAGAACGCCACTGCAATACTGGTGACGCATGACCAGAACGAGGCCTTCGCCATGGCCGATGAGATCGGTGTCATGGTAGGGGGCCGCATCGTGCAGTGGGACAGCGCCTACAACATCTATCACAGGCCCCGAACCCGTTTCGTGGCCGATTTTATCGGCCTCGGCAGCATGCTTCCGGCCAGGGTGCTTGACGCGCATACGCTGGATACCGAGTTTGGCCGGCTGCGAGGGAGCCTGGATCCGTCTTTTGCCTGCGGTGAGGAAGTGGACTTGCTGGTGCGACCGGATGATATTCCCCATGATGACAGCAGCTCCATTACTGCACTGGTTGAGGAAAAGCGTTTCCGCGGCGCCGAATTCCTGTACAAGCTTCGCCTGCAAAGTGGAAATTCCGTGCTGTGCTATGCCTCCAGCCACCACGACCACCAGATCGGAGAGCCGATCGGGATCAATCTGGACATCGAACATCTGGTCGTCTTCGCCCGCCAGTCTCCCCTGCCGTCAGGCACCTCGCCCTAGGGCCAGCCCCGGTCACCGATACCTCCCGGGATGGGTCGACTGGCGCCCGGATGCGTGCGCAAAACTTTGCATTCCGCACGCGTAACCGCTATAAAAAGCCGAAAATGCCACACGGATCGCACCAGCGTGGCAGGACTTCTTTTGATGCCATCCTCCCCAGGTGGCGGCAAATAGCAGGTAACCGGCTTGGGTAGATACAAACAGTCACGAAACCATTCTTCCATCATCGTGGACGGGGTGGAGCGCGCACCGAGCCGCGCCATGCTGCGGGCCGTGGGCTTTGAGGATGACGATTTCTCGAAAGAGCAGATCGGCATCGCATCCACCTGGAGCATGGTGACGCCCTGCAACATGCACATCAACACCCTGGCCGATGAAGCGGCCCAAGGTGCCGACCAGGCCGGCGGCAAGGCCGTGATCTTCAACACCATCACCGTCTCTGACGGGATTTCCATGGGCACGGAAGGCATGAAGTATTCCCTGGTGTCCAGGGAAGTCATCGCGGACTCCATCGAGACGGTGGTGGGCTGCGAGGGATTTGACGGCGTGGTTGCCATTGGCGGGTGCGACAAGAACATGCCCGGCTGCCTGATCGCCATGGCGCGACTCAACCGCCCCTCGATCTTCGTCTACGGGGGCACGATCCAGCCGGGGCACTACAAGAACACGAAGGTGGACGTGGTCTCGGTATTCGAGGCCGTGGGACAGCACGCCAAAAACCAGTTGTCGGACCGTGAGCTCAAGCAGGTTGAATGCGCGGCGATCCCGGGCGCGGGGTCCTGCGGCGGGATGTACACCGCCAACACCATGGCCAGTGCCATCGAGGCGCTCGGCATGAGCCTGCCGAACAGCTCGGCGCAAAACGCAATCTCGGAAGACAAGCGGCTCGACTGTATTGCTGCCGGCAAAGCCGTCATGCACCTGGTGCGGAAAAATATCCGCCCCCGGGACATCATGACCCGCAAGGCCTTCCTGAATGCGATCACCGTGGTGACCGCACTGGGAGGGTCCACCAATGCGGTGCTGCACCTGCTGGCGATGGCGCATGCCATCGGGGTAAGGCTGAGCCTCGACGACTTCACGCGGGTGGGCAAGAAAGTGCCGGTGCTGGCCGATCTGCGACCGAGCGGGCGGTACATGATGTCCGAACTGATCGAAATCGGCGGCATCCGGCCCCTGATGCGCATGTTGCTCGACAAGGGCCTGCTGCACGGGGACTGCCTGACCGTAACCGGCAAGACCCTGAAACAGAACCTGCGCGGCATCCGGCGATACCCGAAATCCCAGGACATCGTGCGCAGCTTCGCGGACCCGATCAAAAAAGACAGCCACCTCGTGATCCTGTATGGAAATCTCGCACCCGAAGGTGCCGTGGCCAAGATTTCCGGAAAAGAGGGGCTGCACTTTACCGGAAAGGCGCGCATTTTCCCCTCCGAGGAGAAGGCGCTGGCCAGGATCCTGGATGGCGGTGTCAAAAAAGGGGATGTGGTGGTGATCCGTTACGAGGGGCCAAAAGGCGGTCCGGGCATGCGCGAGATGCTGTCTCCGACCTCGGCCATCATGGGCAAGGGGCTGGGCAAGGACGTGGCCCTGATCACGGACGGGCGCTTCTCGGGAGGCAGTCACGGCTTTGTGGTCGGTCACATCACCCCGGAAGCTGCGGTCGGTGGCCCCTTGGCACTTCTGAAAAATGGTGATGTGATCACCATCGATGCCGAAAAGCGCGAGATCAACGTCAGGCTTTCCAGGAAAGAGCTGGGACAAAGAAAACGGCGATGGCGCGCCCCCAGGCCCCGTTACTCCAAAGGAGTTCTGGCCAAATACGCCCGGCAGGTGCGCTCGGCTTCCAACGGGGCCACTACGGACTGAAAATTCAAAATTGTCAGGCAGCGTGCAAATCCTTTAGGATTGTCCCTGCCGGTTGCCCATGACCTGCCCGGAATAACCAGAACGATAACCCAGGAGCTGCGATGGCTACATTACTATCCCCCGAAGAGCTAGAGGCCGTAATGGAACGCAAGAACAAGATGCGCCGTGAAGCCTATGACCGGCGCAATGCGCAGGAAGACAAGGACGAGATCAGCGCCCGGGCCTGCCAGAAATTCATGGCCCTGCCCGAATACCAGCGCGCCAAGACCGCGATGTGGTATATCGACTGCCGCTCCGAGACCCGGACCAAGCCGCAGTTGCTCGAAGAAGTGGCCAGGGGCAAGAAAAAGATCATCGTGCCCTATTGCACCGAAGATGAAAACGGCGAAAACAAGCTGGGCCTGTGGTGGATGGAAAGCCTGGAAGAGATGGTCGTCGGCAAGTGGAATATCCTGGAGCCCCCGAGGGAGCTGTGGGGAAATCCGGAAAAAGAGGTGGAGCCCGAAGACCTCGATATCATCATGGTGCCCGGTGTGGGTTTCGATCAGAAAGGCGGGCGCATGGGAAACGGGCAGGGATACTACGACCGCCTGCTGGAGAAAGCCCGGCCGGACTGTCCGCTGGTCGCACTGTGTTACGAGTCGCAACTGTTTGATGAAGTCCTGGTGGCCCCGCATGACGTCTACATGGACAAGGTGATCACCGAGGATGCGGTCTACGAAGGGATTGGACGGGGGTAGTCGTGGCAGCAATTATCGATGACACCTATGCGGAAGCGTTCCGGAGCCTGTACACCGAATTCCTGATCACCGCACGTGATCGAAAATGGCTGGACCATGCCGTGCATGCGGCGACCGGCAACGCCTCAAGCTCAATTCTATGTGACTGCGAGGCCGGCATGGACCGCTACGTAGGCCCCGGCGGAGACGAGAATTTCAAGACACCGGATGGCCGCCCGGGTGCGATCGTACAGTTGCACCTCCCGCGTTTCAGAAAGGACCGGGTCGAGGCCCTGGAGCGTTCGGCCCTGGTTCGAATCAGCCAGAACGTCCTCACCTGCCCGACCGCTTCGTGCTTCAACCTGATTGACTCCGAAGAGTACTATCACATGGGCCGCAAGGTGGCCTACTTTGGCAACGGGCATCAGCGGCGCATCGAACGGTTCGGGCGCAAAATGTGGTGGATTCCGATCCTGGGAGGCGAGTTCATCCTGGACCGCAGGCTGGGCTATGCCGATGGCCTGATGGGCGGCAACCTGTGGTTTTTCGGCGACAGCGTGGATTCCGCGCTGCAAGCGGCAGAGAAAGGGGTGGAAGCGATCCTGCCCATGCCCGGCGTCATCACGACTTTTCCCGGCGGCATTGCCGGCAGCGGCTCCAAGGCCGGCAGCAATTATGACTTCACCATTGCCAGCACCTATGAGAAGTTCTGCCCGCTGTTGCAGGAGAATCCGGAGGTCGAGGCTGGGCTCCCGGAGGGTGTGCACTCGGTCATGGAGATCATCATGAACGGTCAGGGCATGCAGCCCATTATCGATGCCACTCAGGCTGCGATCCGGGCTTCGGTGGACACCCCGGGCCTGAAGATGATTTCTGCCGGCAACTATGGCGGGCGCCTGGGCAAAAGCTTTATTTTCCTGCACCCTGAAAAACAGCCGTAATGCGGGGGCGCTGGCTCCCGGCACGCCCGTAGGTCCCGAATGTCATCCCCGAAGGTCTCTGCAGGCTTGAGACCATCCGGGAATCGCCCCTTTCGATGGCCAAACTGCTTGAGTCTGGTGCTGTGCTTGTGGCAGGATGCTTAGTTTTTCGGACAAAAGCATCCTGTATGCAGAAATGACCGCCCGGACTGCAGAAACAACCATCTAGGCGTTTGCATTTTTTACCAAATTTTACAATTCAAGGATTCCTGATTATGCCTAGCGAAAAATTATCATTTCCTGGACGAAATTACCTGTTTGCCCCGGGCCCGACCCACATCCCGCAGGCCGTGCAAAACGCCATGATCGTCCCGCAAGAGGACCATCGGGCTCCAGATTTTCCAGAACTCGTCAAACCCCTGCTTCGCGACTGCAAAAAAATATTCAAAACGACCAAGGGAACCTGCTTTCTGTTTCCCGCCACAGGCACCGCAGGCTGGGAGGTGGCTCTCGCCAACACCATGTCTCCCGGGGACAAGATTCTCACCACGCGCTTCGGTCAGTTCAGTCACTTGTGGTATGACCTTGCATGCCGCATCGGCCTGGAGGTCGACCTGGTCGAAACCCCCTGGGGAGAAGGCGTTCCGATTGGCAAGTTCAAGCGCATCCTCGCCGCGGACAAGGAACACCGGATTCGCGCCGTGGTGGTTTGTCATAACGAGACCGCCACCGGGGTCACCAGTGACATCGCCGGCTTGCGCAAGGCGATGGATGCCGTCAAGCATCCGGCCATGCTCATGGTTGACGGGGTCAGCTCGATCGCGAGCATCGATTTTCGCATGGACCAGTGGGGCGTGGACGTCGCCGTCAGCGGATCACAAAAGGGATTCATGCTGCCGGCGGGAATGGCCATCGTGGCGTTCAGCCCGAAGGCACTGAGGGCACGCAAACAGGCCCGCTGTGCACGCTGCTTCCTGGACATCCAGGATCACATCAACACCAACAAAGACGGATATTTCCCCTACACCCCCTCGGTACCCATGCTGCGCGGACTGCGGGCCGCCATCGACCTGCTAATGGATGAAGGCCTGGAAAACGTATTCCAGCGCCACCACCGACTGGCCGAAGGGGTGCGAAAAGCCATCAAGGCCTGGGGACTCAAGCCCTGTGCCAGGGCGCCCAAGTGGTACTCCGACACGGTGACGGCGATCGAAGTGCCTCCCAGTGTCAATGCGGCCGAAGTGATCCACATCGCCTATCACCGCTACAACATCTCCCTGGGTGCCGGGTTGTCCAAAGTGGCCGGCAAGGTATTCCGGATCGGACACCTCGGGGATAACAACGAGGCACGAATGATGGCCGTGCTGGGTACTGTGGAAATGGCGATGCGAGATGCGGGAATGAAAGTGAAACCCGGCAGCGGAGTTGCCGCAGCCGGAGAGTACTACCGCAAAACCGCCAAGAAGATCAAGAAGTTCGGTTCAGTCACAGCGCCCCGCGAGGCAAGAGCCGCAAAGAAAAAACCAACAAGGAAATCAAGATGAGCTTTACCCAATACAAACCGGCCAGACAGCGACTGCAACGCTGCGAACTCGCTGTACCTGGTTCCAACCCCAGGATGCTGGAGAAGGCAGTGACCTGTGCTGCAGATTACGTGTTTCTGGACCTCGAAGATGCCGTCGCACCTGATGACAAGGTTCAGGCACGAAAGAACGTCATTGCCGCGCTCAACGAGTTTGACTGGAAAGGTCAGGGGAAAACGGTTTCCGTGCGCATCAACGGACTGGACACCCATTACATGTATCGCGATGTCGTGGACGTGGTGGAACAGGCAGGCAGCAAGCTGGACACCATACTCATTCCCAAGGTGGGAACCACCGGTGATGTGTACATGGTTGACGCCATGGTGACCCAGATCGAAGAGGCCAAGGGACTGGAAAACCGTATCGGGCTTGAAGCCCTGATCGAGACCGCCTTGGGCATGGCCAACGTGGAAGCCATCGCAACTTCCAGCACGCGCATGGAAGCCATGCACTTTGGTGTGGCGGATTATGCTGCAAGTAATCGTGCCCGCACGGTCAACATCGGCGGCTTGAATCCGGATTACCCGGGCGATCAGTGGCATGCGGCAATTTCGCGCATGACGGTCGCCTGCCGGGCGTATGGACTGCGCCCGATCGATGGCCCCTTCGGGGATTTCGACGATCCGGACGGGTATCTGCTGGCTGCACGCCGTGCTGCCGCGTTGGGCTGTGAAGGAAAATGGGCGATTCATCCCAAGCAGATCGAACTGGCCAATGAAGTCTTTACGCCGCCTGAAGCTGAGATCAACCGGGCGAAAAGGATTCTGGAAGAGCTGGAGAAGGCTGCCAAAGAGGGCAAGGGCGCTGCCTCGCTCGATGGTAAGATGATCGATGCGGCCTCTGCACGCATGGCTGAAAACGTGGTGCGCGCCGCTGACGCCATAGCTGCCAGATCCTGACATCTCAGCAGTTTTTCCGTTCGTCTGTTGCGAGCGCCCGGCAGGTGTTTGGATCTTGAGCATCCATCCATCCGGCAGGAGATGTCGAAGCGCCACGAACAGGCGGTAGAAACGAATTAATTCTCGGGAGGGAATGCAAGTGGATATTCATGAGTACCAAGCGAAAGAATTGCTATCGGAGTTCGGTGTGGAGATCTCCCCCGGCGGCCTGGCATACAGTCCCGAACAGGCCGTGTACCGCGCCAAGGAGATCGGCGGACACCAGTGGGTCGTCAAGGCACAGATTCATTCCGGGGCCCGGGGCAAGGCCGGTGGAATCAAGGTCTGCTCCAGTGACGAGGAGATCTGGAATGCCGCCGAGGAATTGCTCGGCAAGCGCCTGGTTACCCACCAGACCGGCCCCGGCGGGAAGGTCGTGTACCGGCTCTACATCGAGCAGGTTGCAGACATAGAACGCGAGATTTATCTCGCCCTGGTGCTGGACCGGAACAAGCAGCGCGTCACGATCGTCACCTCAACCGAAGGCGGCATGGATATCGAGGAAGTGGCCGCGACCAAGCCGGAGAGCATCCACAGGCTGGAAGTCGAGCCTGCCGTGGGTTTGCGGGATTTTCAGGCACGCGAGCTGGCATTCGCCCTGAATATCCATCCCGAGATGATCAGCCAGGCCGTGCATTGCATCGAAGGTGCTTATCAGGCCTTTCGTGAACTCGATGCCACCCTGGTGGAAATCAATCCTCTGGTGGTCACCAAGGACAACCACATCCTGGCCCTGGACGCCAAGATGAGCTTTGATGACAACGCCCTGTTTCGAAGACCGAAGATCTCCGAGTTGCGCGACAAGTCCCAGGAGGACTCGCGTGAAACTGCGGCATCGGACAGGGGCCTGAGCTACGTAGGCCTGGACGGTGACATCGGCTGCATGATCAACGGTGCAGGACTGGCGATGGCCACCATGGACATGATCAAGCACAAGGGCGGTGAGCCGGCCAACTTCCTGGACATCGGCGGCGGCGCTTCCCCGGACCGGGTCACCAAGGCCTTCAGGCTGGTGCTGGATGATGAAAACGTCAAGGCCATGCTGGTCAACATTTTTGCCGGCATCAACCGTTGTGACTGGATTGCCGAGGGCGTGATACAGGCATTTGGCAAGCTGGATGTACGCACCCCGGTCGTTGTCCGTCTGTCCGGAACGAATGTGGAAAAAGGCATGCAGATGCTCAAAGACAGCGGCTATCCGGTGATCACTGCGGATACGCTGTCTGAAGCGGCGGAAAAAGTTGTGGCGGAACGCAACCGCGCGGCTGAAGCCTCATAAAGCGTTAGGAGATACCCATGAGCATAATGATTGACAAGAATACCAAGGTACTGATTCAGGGCTTCACAGGCAAAATAGGCACGTTTCATGCCAAGGAAATGCTTGAGTACGGCACCCGGGTGGTCGGCGGCGTAACGCCTGGCAAGGGCGGCCAAACCCATCTCGAACTGCCTGTATTCAACACCATGAAGGAGGCGGTTGAGGAGACCGGTGCCGATGCCAGTATCGTGTTTGTACCTGCCTCGTTTGCCGCAGATTCGATCATGGAAGCGGCCGATGCGGGCATCAAGACCTGTGTCGCAATCACCGATGGTATCCCCGCACAGGACATGATGCTTGTAAAGCGTTACATGTACCGCTACAAGAAAGAAGAGCGAATGCGCCTGACCGGCCCCAACTGTGCCGGAACGATCAGTCCGGACAGGTGCCTGCTTGGCATCATGCCGGGACATATCTATATCCCCGGCAACGTCGGCATCGTCGCACGCTCGGGCACGCTTGGCTACGAGGCCGCATCCCAGATGAAGGCGTGCGGAATCGGCATCAGCACCAGTGTCGGAATTGGTGGTGACCCCATCAACGGCTGCTCTCATCGCGACATTCTTGAGCTGTTCGAGGCAGACCCGGAAACCGAGGCGGTCATGCTGATCGGTGAAATCGGAGGACCCCAGGAAGCCGATGCGGCGGAGTACTTCAAAAACCACATGACCAAGCCGCTGGTTGCCTACATTGCAGGACTGACGGCGCCAAAGGGACGGCGCATGGGCCATGCAGGTGCTATCGTATCCGGCAAGGGTGAAAGCGCTGCCGAGAAGGTGGAGCTGTTGAGGGATGCGGGTGTCACGGTTGCACCGGATCCGTCCGAGCTCGGGTCCACCATGGAACGCGTCTTGAAAGAACTTGCCTAGGAGAAGAACAAAATGAGCAAATTGAAAGTCATCGTCTCGCGCGCGTGGCCTGCAGAAGTGGAAGCCACGCTGAAAGAGAAATATGACGTGCAGCTGAATGAGACCGACGTTGCCATGAGCAAGGATGAAATGAAGCAGGCACTGGGCAATTGCGATGCATTCCTGCCCACCGTTACCGACCCCGTTGATGCGGAGGTATTGAGTGCCGAGCCGTTGCGTGCACGGTTTATCGGCAATTTTGGCGTGGGATTCAACCATATCGATCTGGATGCGGCCAAGGCACGTGGACTGACCGTGACCAATACGCCTGAAGTGCTCACCGACTGCACGGCTGACATTGCCATGACATTGCTGTTAACCGCAGCAAGGCGCACCAGTGAAGGGGAGCGTCACCTGCGTGCCAATGCCTGGACGGGCTGGCGGCCCACACACCTGCTGGCTACCAAGGTAACCGGCAAGACACTCGGCATGATCGGCATGGGGCGAATTGCACAGGCCATGGCAAGGCGCGCGCACCACGGCTTCGGGATGAAAATCATTTTTGTGGACCCCTACCCCCCGCCCGACGAGGTGATACAGAAGTTTAACGCCACGCAGTGCGAATCCATCGATGAGGTTCTTGCAAACTCTGATTTTGTATCCATCCACTGTCCCGGAGGCAAGGAAACCTACCACCTGCTGAACAGGGAAAACCTTTCCAAGATGAAGTCCGGCGCGTTCCTGATCAATTCGGCGCGTGGTGATGTGGTGGACAATGATGCGCTGATAGAGGCATTGAAAAATGGCACGATTGCCGGAGCCGGCCTGGACGTGTTCGAAGGCGAACCCAACCTCGACAAGCGTTTTCTTGAGTTGGAAAATGCCGTGCTGCTGCCCCACCTGGGGAGTGCTTCGACTGAAACACGGATTGCGATGGGCAACCGTGTACTGGAAAATCTGGCTGCATTCGAAGCAGGCGACACCCCCAGAGACAAGCTGGTTTAAATCTTTATTTGCCCCTGGTCAGTGCACCGGTGTATGCCTTCCCGCAACGGGAGGGAGTATTTCGTGGCCTTGCTGTATATTGCATGTATCAATCTGATTTTATACATGCAGTATGAGTGACGCCTCTCCACTTTCCTGGACACAACTGACCCGGGTCGCCAGTGGCCGTGCCATTGTTGACCCGGCTGCAAGTTATGAAAACAAGCTTGTAGACCTGTTGTACGAGCAGTTGCTCAGTGTGCTGCGCGCTCGGCAACCTGACATAGAAGCCTTCATCGAGGGCCGCAAAGATATTCGCGAAAGTACGGACACACAAATCCTGTACATACTGGAAGCCCATGGCATCTGGTTCCAGCTGCTCAGCATTGCCGAGCAAAATGCAAACGTACAGCAGCGTAGACATATCGAAAAAGAGTACGGACGCCGCCGCGTGCCCGGAACTTTCGCACATACATTTTCCACGGCAACCCGGCATGGCATCCCGGCAGAAGAAGTCCAGAAAATTCTGAACAAGAGTTTTTTCTGTCCGGTAATCACTGCACATCCCACGGAAGCCAAGCGCGTCACAGTGCTGGAGATTCACCGGCGCATCTATGTGCTGCTCAAGCAACTGGAACTCACACGCTGGACGCCCCGGGAACGGGACAAACTGGTCCATGAACTACGCAATGAGATCGACCTGCTTTGGCTGACGGGCGAGATTCGCCTGGAAAAACCCACCGTCGAACAGGAAATCACATGGGGACTGCACTTCTTTACGGAATCCCTGTTTGACGGCGCAATGAAATTCTATTCTGAACTGGAGCGTGCCCTGAGAAGAGTGTATCCGCACGTTGAATTCGAGGTACCGCCGATATTCCGTTTCGGGTCGTGGATTGGCGGTGACCGGGATGGGAATCCGAATGTGAACACTGAAGTCACTGCCTACGCCCTTCGTGAAAATGCCAAGGCCAGCCTGAAGCGATATCGCCAGGATCTTCGCGAGCTGTGTACCAAGCTCAGCATTGCCAGTCATTCCCTGAGAGTCCCCGAACACTTCCTTGATGCCCTGCAACAAAAACTTGAAGTGCTGGGAGAAACGGAATCCTTTTCCAAGCGAAACCCCGGCGAGGTGTTCCGGCAGTATCTGAGCTGCATGCTGCGCAGCATTGACGCGACCCTGGAACATATTGATGAGCCCGGAGAATCCAGTGTCGCATACCACAGTGCAGCGGACCTGGCGTCCGATCTGCGGGTGCTCGAGCGTGGACTCAATGATGCCCGATGCGAACACTTGTGCACGTCAAATGTCGTTCCCTTACGCCATATGGTGGATACCTTCGGCTTTCGAACTGCCAGCCTGGACCTTCGCGAGAACACGACGATCACGAATAGCACTCTCGCAGAAATCTGGCAGGCCCTGCATCAGAAAACCCACTTTGATGTTCCGGATTTCGGATCAGATGAGTGGAGAGAATGGGTTGTCAGCGAACTCATGCAGCCCCTGCGTGTAATCCCGAGCATTGATTTTCTATCCAGCCAGGCCCAAGCCACGCTGGCCATGCTGGAACAGGTCAAGCATTACCAGCGCGGACTGGACTCCAAGGCATTTGGCGTTTTCGTCCTCAGCATGACGCAAACGTCAACCGACGTGCTGGGAGTCTACCTTTTGGCGAAATATGTCGGCCTGTTCACGGATGTGGACGGTTTGGAAGCCTGTCGCATCCTGGTCGTACCCCTGCTGGAGACTATAGAAGCCCTGGAGCAGGGCCCCTCCATATTGAGTGAATTGCTCGAACACGGATTTGTCAGGCGCACGATACGCAGAAACGGAGACTCACAAGAGGTCATGGTGGGGTACTCGGATTCAAACAAGGACGGCGGATTCCTGACTTCCAACTGGATCATCAGCCAGGCACAGACCCTCATCAAGGAAGCCGGGGACAAGCACAAAACAGAGGCTGCATTTTTTCACGGGCGCGGGGGTTCGGTGAGTCGAGGCGGCGCCCCCAGTGGCCGCGCCATTGCAGCCCAGCCTGTAGGCACGATCGACGGGCGCATGCGAGTCACGGAACAGGGTGAAGTCGTGTCGTACAAGTACGCAAACCACGGGTTTGCTGAAGAGCAAATGGAGATACTTGCCTCCAGCGCACTCGCACACACGCTCATGTCGGGCAAAGACCCGGCTTTTCAAACCAACGCCGAACTGGATGAAGTCATGCAGGCACTTTCAGGTACAGCGTACGTCGCATACCGCAAGTTCATCGAAGCCCCGGGTCTGGTGGAATTCTACCAGCAGGCAAGCCCCGTGGAGGAGCTGACGCTGATGAAAATCGGATCAAGGCCCTCGCGCAGATTTGGTGCAGCCACCCTTGAAGACCTGCGTGCGATACCCTGGGTCTTTGCCTGGACACAAAACCGCATTCTGGTTCCGGGGTGGTATGGAGTGGGGAGCAGCCTCGAACAGTTGATCAGCATCCGCGGGGAGCTGGGGAAAGAATTGCTGCAAGAACTATATAATACGCATTCATTGTTTCGTCTGATACTGGACAGCGTTGAAAAAACATTGTTGCTGGTCGACTTTGAGGTCGCGGAAAAATATTCCGAACTGGTGGTTAACACCCAATACAGTGAAGCAATTTTCTCAGATATCAAATCCGAGTATGAGCGTACGAGCCGGATGGTTTTGCAGGTTACCAGAGAGGATCACCTGTGTGATCGCTTTCCGAATTTCAAAAGGCACTTCAGCAGGCGTCTGAAATCCCTGAACCAGGTCGGTATTGAGCAAGCCGAACTGGTCAAAAAGTTCCGCAATGAGCAACACCAGGCCGAAGACAGGCAAAATATTCTGGTTCCCCTGCTTTTGTCGATCAACTGTGTTGCTGCGGGAATTGGCAGCACCGGCTAGTGACCCTGTGGGGATACGCTGACCTCTCGATACCATGAAAAAGCTTTTGTACCATTTCGATACTGATCCTATCCCCAGTGTATTTGACTCTGTAGTTGCCTACGATGGAGGAGCAGACCAGGTCACCCAACTTGGCGGCATCCATGAAGGCAATTGCACAAGCCTGGTTGAGGGCGCGATCTATACACGAGCCCCCAAGCACAAGAGGAACACTGCAATTTTTATTGGGGGCAGCAACCTTGTCAGTGGCCAGTCTTTATTCAAGGCCGTACAAAGTCATTTTTTTCAGGATTTTCGTGTATCCGTGATGCTGGACAGCAACGGCTGCAATACCACTGCTGCAGCCGGTGTCACCCTGTTGAACCGGGCCACAACCTTGGCGGGCAAAATTGCCGTCGTCCTGGCAGGTACGGGGCCCGTGGGACAGCGTGCCGCGGTCATGCTTGCACAAAGCGGTGCCCAGGTGCGCCTTACCTCGCGGGAAAAGAGTCGTTCGCAGCAGGCATGTGATGACATGGGAAAACAATTTGGAGTCCGACTTGTGCCTGTGGAGGCCAATGACACCGACTCGACCCACGCTGCGCTGGAAGGGGCGCAGCTTGTGTTCGGTGCAGGCAAGGCAGGTGTCCGTTTACTGGATGCAGGCCAGTGGCAACAGCATGACAGCATTGAAATTCTGGCTGACGTCAGTACGGCGGAACCCCTGGGCTTTGAGGGCATCAGCATGAATGACAGGGATACTGAAAGATTTGGCAAGAGAATTTTTGGCGGCCTGGGCATAGGGGCACTGAAACTGAAGCTGCATCGCGCTTGCATTGACAGGCTGTTTACGTCCAACGACCAGGTACTGGATGCGAACGCGATCTATGAAATTGCGCAGGAAATGACAGGGTCCCGGTAGCATGAAGTCACCGCCTCCGTTGCTTGAAATGATCGGACAACTGATTGCAATCCCCTCCATCAGCAGCACTCAGGCGCAATTTGATACCAGCAACAAACCCATGATCGACTGCCTGGCCAACTGGCTGGACGACCTGGGTTTCCAGACGGAGATCGTTCCTTCCTCGGAAGAAAAATATAACCTGTTGGCATGGATTGGAGAGGGGGAGGATGGCCTTGTGCTGTCAGGCCACACCGATACCGTGAATTTTGACCAAACAGGCTGGAATACTGATCCGTTTCGAGCCCAGCAAGTCGGGGACCGCCTTTACGGTCTGGGTACAGCGGACATGAAATCGTTCCTGGCAATTGCCATTGAGGCGGCAAAAGAGTTTGTCGGCAAGAATCTCGAGCAGCGCCTTACTATTGTCGCAACGGCCGACGAGGAAAGCACCATGCAGGGTGTGCGCACACTTGCAGAAGAAAACAGAAAACCGGGGCGCTTTTGCGTGATTGGCGAGCCGACGAGCCTCACCCCTGTACGCCAGCACAAGGGGGTGTTCATGGAGTCAATTACCCTCTATGGAAAAGCGGGTCATTCAAGCAACCCGGCACTGGGGAACAACGCACTGGAAGGAATGCGCGTAGTGTTGAACGAACTGGACAAATTCAAGCGAGAGCTGGCTGAAAAATATACGAATCATGATTTCATCGTGCCGGTCCCAACGCTGAATCTTGGCCATATTCATGGTGGCGACAACCCCAACCGGATCTGTGCAGAGTGCGAACTGCACGTTGATCTGCGCCTGCTGCCCGGCATGCAGATCGATACCCTCAGAGATGAACTCCACGAAAGGATTACTAAAAAAACAGACCCGCTTGGCCTTGCCTGCAAGTTCAAGCCATTGTTTGACGGGGTTCCCGCCTTCGAAACTGCAGGTGACTCAAGGATTGTCGAATTGACAAGCATGTATACCGGTAAAAAGCCGAAATCCGTGACCTTTGCCACGGAGGCCCCCTTTTTCAATTCCATGGGAATAGAAACGGTGGTGCTCGGGCCTGGTTCGATCGATCAGGCCCACCAGCCCAATGAGTTCATTGCGCTCTCATCCCTCGAGCCAACCATTGAATTACTGCAAAAAATCATAGGCTCGATCTGCATGCAGAAATAACTGCCCTCTGGAGAAGGCTGGTTTGTGCAACCCAGGATTTAATGATGGATGATCTGATCCGGCTTGACCCGGAGTCCACGGCAGTACGGTTTTCTGATTGCCCTTGCGTACCTACTGTTTGGCGCCTGCGCCCTTGGGGATACGCCCGAAACGCAACTTGAAGATATTTCCCTGGGGCATCGTATCCTTTTCCATCAATTTGCGATTTGACCCGTACTCCTGATCGGGGGAAGACAGTGCGCGTGCAGCCGCAGTATCCTGACAGGCACCCGGGCCAAAATCATGGTCATGGTAGTCCTGTGACGTGCACGGGCGAAAGCCAGGAAAAAATCTCGATTCGTAGACGGTTTCTTTTTCCGTTTGGCTTATATGCGGTTCAGAATCCGGCTTGGCAGCAGGCGGTGCATCCAAGACGATCTCCGGGGGTTCGCTGACTTCTGCACCCGTTTCTGCAAGCAGGGGTGCTGCCCAACACATCACTCCCAGCAATATACAAATTCGCCCAACCATGACCTAGCCTGCCTATAATTCCGTGTGATCCCGCCTGGAGATTTCTGCATTGATGTGAGTAATCGCATTTTCAAGCTCATGAATGGAATAGATGTTTTGAATGCGATATTTTTCGTGAAGGACCACGGCATAGGACTCATCCATTTCCTTCAGGTACCTGCCCATTGACGTATCCGGGTCCTTCATGTCCGCCTCCATGCGTTTGCGGAACTCGGGGTTTTCATTGAACTTCAGCATCATGGCCATGTAGACCGCGGAAAATCTGAAATCATAGGATTTATAGTCCTCCAGCGTGTGAACATGTTTGCGGGCGGTCCTGATGTCCTGGTCGAATGTATTGCTGTAGCCGATCAGGTCGTCACGGAATTTTCCTTCTATCTGATACTCGTCAATCAGTTTGTGTATGACATCGACAATCCTCAGGCGCTTGTCATCATGTTCAAAAACCGTCTCGAGAAACTTTTGTCTGGCAACTTCAGGAGCATCGCTGACCTGCTGGATGGCTGCAAGTTCATCAGCGAGTACGGTCTTTTCCGCATGCAGCTGCTCCAGAGTCAGGCCCTCCAGATTGGCGGGCGCCGAATACAGCACTTTCACACGATCGAGAATGGGCGATTTCAGCACCTCGCCACTGGCCAGGACCGCAGGACCGGCCAACACCAGCAGCAGGCAAAACAAACCCTTTCCACTCGATAATACTTTTCGCATTCTTGGTTCCTTATGTATAAAATGTGATCCGCTGACCTGGCGGCAGTGCCTGTGGCAGTGCTTGAATGATCTATTATAAGGGGCAAGCCAAGCCCCGGATAGCATAAAAACCAATTACTGAAAATCCTTCATCATTTCATGGGCTTACCCTGGATTAGCCGCGTAATTCCGTCCCTCCATCTGATCGCAGTATAAATTATGAACAGTACTTCCCTGTTTCAAACCGGGAGTTTTCGCCAAGCCGCCCATTACATACACTCTCATCGCGGCAAAACTTTCGTGGTCTATATCGACACCCGTGTTCTGCTGGCAGATACCCGCCTGAATGCACTCATTCGCGACCTTGCGCTGATGCATACGCTGGGCGCCAAGCTGGTGCTGGTACTCGGGGACGGGACATCGAACTGCCAGGGAACAACGGATCCAGGCCAAGGTGGGCTGCACCGCACTTCGCATGTCACCGATCCAGACTCTGTAGAAGAGATCAGGAATGTGTCCAGCGACCTGTGCGAGAACGTAAAGGCAATTTTTTCTACCAGCCTCGCCAATACACCGCTGGCAGGCGCCAGGCTGGACGTTACCTGTGGCGATTTCCTGAAGGCCGACCCTGACGTTGACAAGCAAGGCCAAGTGGACTCCCGGCTCGGGGAAAGCTGCAGCATCATCCAAACTGCACTGCAACAGCAACTGGACAAGGGAAACATTGCAGCGATGACTCCCATGGCTCGTACGACGGCCGACGGTCTGGTCCTTTTATCAGGTACAGAACTTGCGACGCACACCGCATGCGTACTGCAAAGTGAGAAACTGATCCTGGTACTGGATCAATTCAGGCTTCAAAAACAGCAAGAACAAAGCGAAAATCACTACAGCATCGATGAAGCCCGGCAGCTTGTAGAAAAACTGCCCGAGCACGAGCAGGAGGCCGGGCACTATTTGAGGGTCGCAATCCAGGCATGCTCGAAAAACATCAAGAACGTACACCTGGTCGACACAGAAAAACCGGGCACGCTGCTGGAAGAGCTTTACAGTCTGGACGGAGCCGCCACGCTGGTAACCGCTCAAGCCTATGAGGAAATCAGGCCTGCCACATTGGATGATCTGGACGGTATCGCCGAACTCATACAGCCTTTTATTGAAAAAGGGATCCTGGTAGCACGTCCCCGCGAACAGTTGGAGCTTGAAATTGACCGCTTTGATGTCATAGAACGCGACGGCGTACTTTTGACCTGCGGCATTCTGTACACTTTCCCGGAAGAAAATGCCGCCGAAGTTGGCTGTCTTGCAGTGCATCCGGAATTTCAGTCCATCGGGCGCGGCAGCAAAATGCTGATGCACCTGGAAAGCAAAGCCCGCAAGGCTGGCTTCAGGAAACTTTTCGTGCTGACGACGCAAACCGAGCACTGGTTTCAGGAACAGGGTTTTGAATCCGCAAAAATCGAAGACCTGCCTATGCAAAAACAGGTGCTATATGATGACATGCGCAAATCAAAAATTTACAGCAAAACTATTCAATGAACATTGCGGCAGGTATCATGCACAGTACGAACTGCGGTATTGAACTGCCAGTACTGAGCCCCTATAGCTGATCTCAGGAGAAATTACGTGTCATGAAAATCCGTCCCACCATATTGATCAGTCTGGGTGTCATGGCAGGTATAGCACTGGCTATCCTGATTGACGGCGACACTGCCCAGTTATTGATTTTCGGGGGACTGGTAATTGCGTTTATCCTTGCCGTACCTGCATTGATCAGCCTGGTCCGCAACATCGGAACGAGAGCCCGGAGAAACGCCAAGCCAAAGACTACATCCCGGCAGGCCCGAGGTACTGTCAAGTGGTTTAACTACAAGAAAGGTTTTGGCTTTATTGAGCAGGAAAATGGTGAAGACGTTTTTGTACATCACAAGTCTATCGTCAGCAATGGCCGCAGATCACTGCGTGAGGGTCAGAAAGTTTCCATGGATGTCGTGCAAGGTGCAAAAGGGCCCCAGGCTGAAAATGTAAGCCTGCTGTAATTGCCGCATGCACCAGACGCGGTGACGGGCCTTGCCAAAACCAGAGGCTTTGGAACCTGACCCCAGACTATCCGGTTGCTGCCTGGAACTGCACCCCTGCCTGGACACGTAAAATGGATCCCGACCCGCGTCTCGCCCAGCTACATGAATGGATCAAGGGGATATTCGGAGATGTCCCGTACACACTTGAGCCGGCCTCTGAAGATGCAAGCTTCAGGCGGTACTTCAGGCTCTCGTCTGAACAGGGACAGTATATAGCTGTTGATGCCCCACCTGAAAAAGAGTCGAACGAGGCCTTTGCCACGGTAACGCATCTGCTGGAAGCCGAAGGCCTGCCTGTGCCCCATGTCCACTACAGTTTCATGGATGCCGGATATTTCCTGCTGGACGACTTCGGCAATACACTGCTGCTGGACATTCTCGATGCAGAAAATGCCGACAAGCTGTACAGCGATGCACTCGAAGCACTGACCGTTATCCAGCAGGTCTCCGCTGACAGCCTGCCCAGATACAGCCGGGAACTGCTGTTGCAGGAAATGGAGCTGTTTCAGCAGTGGTTCCTGGTCCAGCTCCTCGATGTCAAGCTGTCGGATTCCAGTTTGCAGATTTTACGGCGTGCCTTTGCGCACCTGAAAAACAACGCGCTGGAACAGCCACAGGTTTTCGTTCATCGGGATTACCATTCGCGCAATCTGATGAAAATCGACACGGACTGGCCCGGCATTATCGATTACCAGGATGCCGTTTGCGGGCCACTCACCTATGATGCAGTCTCATTACTGCGTGACTGCTACATTCAATGGCCCCATGAACGCGTGCAGGCCTGGGCACTCAAGTACCGGGACAGGCTTGCAGAAAAAAACATCGTTTCCCGCATCAGCGACGAAACCTTTCTGAAGTGGTTTGACCTGATGGGGGTCCAGCGACATTTGAAGGCCATCGGAATCTTTGCGCGCCTTAACCTGCGTGACAAAAAGCCGGGTTACCTCAAGGATATTCCCCGCACCCTGGGGTATATCAAATCCGTTGCACCAAAGTACCCGGAGACCCATGAGCTGGCTGACTTCATCGATGAAAAGGTAATTTTCTGATCATGATGAAGTGCATGCTGTTGTCCGCGGGCCTGGGGGAGCGAATGCGCCCTCTCACTCAACAAATCCCGAAACCTCTGATCAAGCTTGCGGGCAAATCCCTGATCGAACATCACCTGGCGAGGCTCGAATCCGCGGGTCACAGGGAAATCGTCATCAATCTTTCCTATCTGGGAGACATGATCCAGCGAAAGCTCGGGGATGGCGGACGCTACGGGGTACACATCGAGTATTCCCATGAAGGGGAACAGCCGTTAGGGACAGCAGGAGGAATTGTTCATGCCCTGCCGCTTCTGGGAGACAAGCCGTTTCTGGTAATCAGCAGTGATATCTGGTGCGACCACCCTCTTTCCTTTCCCAGCCTGGTGCATGACATGGCGCATCTGGTGCTGGTAGATAACCCTGCACACCACCCGAGTGGTGACTTTGCCTGCGAATCCGGCAGGGCGTGCAGTGCGGGGGGGAGTTTTCTGACCTTCAGTGGCATCGGTATCTACAAGCCGGAGCTGTTCGAGAAACAAGCAGTTGGGCAAACCGCCCTGGCACCCGTCCTGCATTCTGCCATTGGCCAGGAAAAAGCAAGTGCCGAACATTATGCCGGGACATGGTTTGACATTGGCACCCCCGAACGGCTTCGCGAAGCCGAGCGACACTTGCAGAATCACGGTGCGGGCTGACCCCGGCGGATGAATCCCCGAGCGCTTCGGCGCAGGTTCAAGCCCTGGTCACTTAACAGTCCGGCAAATCGACCCTGGGTTCAGTGCCCGTACGCCTCAATATCTGCATGATAAGAGGAGCGGACCAGCGGGCCGCTTGCCACATGACAGAAGCCCAGGTCTTCACCGACGCGACGTAACCGATCGAACTCCCCTGGATCAAGATAGCGTTGCACGGGCAAGTGATGGCGGCTTGGCTGCAGATATTGTCCCAGGGTAAGCCGGTCTACTTCATGTGCACGCAAATCCCTCATCACCTCAACCACTTCCTCCGTACGCTCACCCAGACCCAGCATCAAGCCCGATTTTGTAGGGGTATGCGGGTGTTGTTTTTTGTATTCGTGCAGCAATTTCAGTGAATGCCGGTAATCCGCACCGGGCCGGGCGTAAGGATACAGGCGCGGGACAGTTTCCAGGTTATGATTGAACACGTCTGCAGGTTGCCGTGACAAAATTTGCAGTGCACGGTCCAGGCGTCCGCGAAAGTCAGGCACAAGAATTTCCACTTTGGTTTCTGTACAGCACTCGCGTATACGCTGCATGCACTTCACGAAATGGCTGGCTCCCCCGTCATGCAGATCATCGCGGTCAACGGATGTAATGACCACATAGCGAAGTCCCATATGCCCAATGGCCTGGGCCAGGTGTTCAGGCTCTTGCTCATCCAGGGCCAGCGGCCTGCCATGCGCCACGTCACAAAAAGGACAGCGGCGGGTGCAGATATCCCCCATGATCATGAATGTGGCCGTGCCATGACTGAAACACTCGGTCAGGTTTGGACATGAGGCCTCCTCGCATACCGTGTGCAGCTTCTGCTCTCTCAGCAGTCTCTTCAGGGTTTTTACCTTGGCGGTCGGCGCACGCACGCGAAGCCACGCGGGTTTCGGAAGGTGTTGCAAAGGCTCTTCCAGCTTGACCGGAATATGAATGACCTTTTCACTTCCGCGCCGTTTCACGCCAAGTTTTGCTAGATGCGACTTACTGGCCAATGGTTTCTATGTCCGTTTTCTTGTAATCGAGATGTTCACACAATTGCATTGCCAATTCCGCATGAATCTGCTGACAGCTGGACTCGATCCCATGGTCTTTTAACTGCGTGACGGCTTGCCCCGGGAATCCGCATGGATCCATGCGGGAAAACGGACCCAGGTCCATATCGACATTGAGCGCTACACCATGGTAACTGCAGCCACCACTGACCCTCAGACCGAGCGAGGCAACTTTTGCATCCCCTATGTATACGCCATGGGCATCGGTTCGGGCAAATGCCAAAACCTGGTGGCCAGCCAGCAGGTCAACCACGGCCTGCTCTATGTGGTGTACGAACTTCCGGATACCGAGGGCCTTTCGACGAAGGTCAACCAGCAGGTAGATCACGGCCTGGCCCGGGGCATGGTAGGTGACCTGTCCGCCCCGGTCCGTGCACACCACGGGCACATCCATTCCGGGATGAATGTGCGTTTGGCTGGAATTTGCCCCCAGCGTGACGACAGGCGCATGCTGCAGACACCAGAATTCATCGGCAGTGGCTGTACTGCGCCTGGTATTGAACCTGCGCATGCTTTCATACACGGGAAGATATTCCCGTATCCCCAAATCACGAACCTTGAGAGCGCACTCCGTTGGATGCTTTCCTTTTCTGGTACAGCGCATAAACGTCCCTCCAAAGCTCTCCGGGAACTCCTTTCCCTACAACATGCCGGTCAATTTTTGCAGCGGGCAGGACTTCTCTTGCAGAACTTGTGATCCAGACCTCATCCGCCGAGTATAGCCATTCTTCAGGAATCGCCTGTTCGCGGTATTCCAGCCCCAGCTCAGTCAGCAATTCCAGAACGAAGTCGCGTGTTATGCCAGGCAGAATCTGATTGTCCCTGGGGTGCGTGTGGACCATGCCTTCGCGTACGACGAACAGGTTGCTGGCGCTGCCTTCCAAGGCAAAACCGTCGCGAACCAGAATTGCTTCGGAGGCCGAGGACTGCAATGCATCTTGCTTGGCCAGAATGTTGGCCAGCAATCCTGTCACCTTGATGTCGCAGCGTTGCCAGCGAATATCCTTGACCGTGATCAGCGCAACCCCGTTTTGCAGTGCCTCATCGGCAATGCCGGGTAGCGGATTTGCCATGGCGAACACCGTCGGAACCGCATTTTCGGGGAACGGGTGATCTCGTGTGGCAACCCCCCGGGTCACCTGGATGTAAACGGCCAGATCGCCACTCTGCGATTGCTGGATGAGATTTCCAATCATGGTTTCCCACTGTGTCCGTGTATAGGGATCCTGAATGCGGACCTGCCCCAGGCTTCGCTCAAGCCTTGCCAGGTGCTGCGGCAGGCAAAAAGCGCGATGCGCATAAGCAGGGATCAGTTCATATACCGCATCGCCGAATACGAAACCACGGTCCAGCGGCGAGACACGGCATGCCTCAAGCGGCATGTACTCTCCATTTAAGAAAGCGGGAACCTGATTCACATCTAAAGCAGAAAGTTTCAAAATTTTACAAAAAAATCCACGACGCGTCGCCAGATGTTCCCGAGCGGGTTGGCCTGCAGGGCAACGAGCGGCCTTTCGGCAATATCTTCGCCCTTGAAGCTGATCTTGACCGTCCCGAGCCGGTCTCCCCTGGCAATCGGTGCAACGATGTCCTGCGGAACCTGTGAGACAGCTTTCAGATTGTCGAATTGACCACGGGGTATCGCCACGAAAAGATCCTGATCCAGCCCCAGCGGAGTCAGCTTCGACTCCCCTTGCCATATACGCTGCTCGGCAAGGACCTGGTCTGCCTGGTACAGCTTGTGTGATTCGTAGTGCCTGAACCCGTAATTCAGCAACGCCTGGCTGTTTACCATGCGGGAGCGGGGACTGTCTGTGCCCATCACTACTGAAATCAAACGCATGCCCTTGCGAGCGGCCGAGGCGGCCAGGCAGTAACGCGCAGCCCGGGTAAACCCGGTTTTGATGCCGTCTACAGCATCGTCACGCCAAAGCAAACGGTTTCGATTGTATTGCTTGATATCGTTGTAAGTGAATTCCCTTTGCGCGTAGCGTTGATATTCTTGTGGAAATTCCCTGATCATCGCGCGGGAAAGCAAGGCAATGTCATAAGCGGTCGTGTAATGCTTGGGCTCCGGCAGGCCCGTTGCATTGACGAAGCTGGTGTCCTCAAGGCCCAATTGAGCTGCGTAGGCATTCATCATGCTCGTGAAACTCTCTTCAGTTCCGGCAATATGTTCAGCCAGCGCTATGCTGGCGTCGTTGCCTGACTGTACAACCATGCCCAGCAGCAGGTCTTCAAGGGAAACCCTGCTTCCTACGTCGACAAAGGTCCTGGAACCGATGCTGCGCCAAGCTTTCTCGCTGACAAAAACCTGATCGTCCAGGCGCACATCACCTCTTTGCAGGGCATGGTACACGACATAGGCGGTCATTATTTTTGTGATGCTTGCGGGCTCTACACGCGCTTTCGAATTGTGATCCACCAACACACTTCCGCTTGCAAAATCCATCAGTATGTAGCTGGATGCCCCGAATTTCGGAGCTGCAGGAATCGGGAACGGTTTTGCATGCACGGACATGCAGACAAATAGCAGCCCCAGAATCGAGATCACTGTTTTAAGCTTCATCAAACCTTTTGTTCTCCAATAACTGCTCGTATGCAGTGCTCACTCAATTACAACCCGGTGTTCCCTCATACCCATGCCAGTGAGTCTGGAAAAGGTGGCGTCGGCAGACTGAACCGTAGGCAGTGGGCCGATTCGAACCCGATGAAGCTGCCCTGTGTCCCTCATTACTGAAGACACGGAGATATCCCCGAGATTGAGATTGCGAAGTTGGTTTAACAGCTGATCCGCACTTGTGCGTTTGCTGAAGGCGCCCACTTGTACAAATACTTTTGGCCTTCCATGGATGATCTGCTGATCCGACTTCTGAGTCCAGGTCGCTGTACTTTCGGTCTTTTCAGTATCAGTATTTCGTGTGGCTTTTGTTCCAGATTTTTGTGCCAGCGGGTAGTGTAATGGATCGAGTGCACGAATTTCCACTAGGCTGGTCCCCTTCGTGGCCATATCGAGTTTTCTTGCTGCCGAATACGACAAATCAATCACCCTGTTCTGATGAAAAGGTCCACGGTCGTTTACACGCACGATCACCTGTTTGCCATTTTCCAGGTTGGTAACCTGGACGTAGGTTGGCAACGGCAAGCGGGTGTGCGCGGCCGTCATGGCGTACATGTCATAGGTCTCACCGCTGGAAGTGCGCCGGCCATGGAATTTTTTGCCATACCAGGAGGCAATGCCGCGCTCGGTAAAGCCCTTGCTCGTGGACAGCGTGTGGTAGCGCTTGCCGAGTACCGTGTAGGACGGAGGGTTGCCGTAGCGACTGCGTGGCTCAGCCTTGGGGATCGGGTCCGGGGGCAACCCGCGTGGGGTTGCTTTTGACACGGGCGGGATCACGGATACCGCCGCCACGTGTTTTTTTGATGTACAGGCTACCTGTCCCGAGGCCAGCAGGACAAAGAGCCATGCATTGACGAAACAGGCTGCGAGCCTAAAAGGTTCAGTTCTGAGCAACGTAGTCTTTAAATCCCTGTTTGACCTGTTGGCTTAATTGGTACACAGCCATTGCGTACATGGAACTGTGGTTGTAGCGGGTGATCACATAGAAGTTGTTCAGCCCCACCCAGTATTCAGTGGAGTTGTCCTTTTTGAATTCCAGCAGTGCGACCTCGCCTTCCTTCACAGGCAAATCGTCGCGCAGCTTGACGCCGTAGTGCGACAATTCGACTACCGGGGCAGCGGGTTTGAGCCCCTTCTTTAAAAGCGCCTTGTACCGGTCCCCCTCCACGGTGACCGGGAAAGTGACAGGCTGATCCATCTGCCACCCATGTTCCTTGAGGTAGTTGGCTACACTGCCGATGGCATCTGCATTGCTGTCCCACAAATCCCGTTTGCCGTTTTCGTCAAAATCGACCGCGTATCTGCGGTAACTGCTTGAAATAAACTGGCTTTTGCCCATGGCCCCTGCATACGAACCTTTGATGGTGGAAGGATCCAGTGCCTCTTCTTTTGTCAGCAGGAGAAAATGCTCCAGCTCGCTGCGGAAAAACTTCTTGCGCGGTTCATATTCAAATCCCAGCGTGACAAGCGAATCAAGAACCGGGTATACGCCCTTGTATCGTCCATAGAATGTCTCGACCCCGATGATGGCCACTATGATTTCAGGGGGAATGCCAAACCGCTTCTCTGCAGCTTCTAAGATAACGGCATTCTGGGCCCAGAATTGCAAACCTTCGTTGATCCGCTTCGCGGTGACAAAGATCTCCCTGTACTCACGCCAGTTCTTTTTCTTCTCTGCCGGGCGTTGTATGGCGTCCAGCACCCGAACCTGTTTTTTCACATTCCCGATCAGGGTAGTCAGAGAGGATTTTGGGTATTGATGCCGTTTGGAAAAGTCGTCGATGAAGCTTCTGACTTCCGCGAGATCCAGATAGTTTTCACTCGCAAGCCCCGGGTTGACTGCAAAAATGCACAGGGATAACACAGCGGTCGGTAGCTTTCTCATGGCTCAGGATGTAAACATATTTTGGCTCGAATGAATAGACATCAGTATTCCGAAGGCTGCCAAAATAGTGACCATCGAGGTCCCTCCGTAGCTGATCAACGGCAAGGGAACGCCCACGATCGGCAACAAACCGCTGACCATCCCGATATTCACCACGAAATACACAAAAAAGGACAGGCTCAGGCCGCCCGCAAGCAGCCTCGAGTAAGTGTCCTCCGCATAAGACGCAATACTCAGGCCGCGCATCACCACAAACCCGTAGACAAACAGCAGCAGTACCGTCCCCAGAAAGCCGAATTCCTCACCAAACACGGCAAACACAAAGTCCGTGGAGCGCTCAGGCAGAAAATCCAGCTGGGACTGTGTTCCATTCAGCCAGCCCTTGCCATACAGGCCACCGGAACCCAGTGCGATCTTGGATTGAATGATATGGTATCCGGCCCCCAGCGGATCACTTTCAGGATTCAGCAGGGTAATGATCCGCTGCCGCTGATAGTCGTGCAGATAAAGCCAAAATGCCGGCACACTGGCCAGCATCAGGCCCCCCGAAACCGCCAGCAGGCGCCAGGTGATCCCGGCCAGAAATACAACGAAAAAGCCAAGACTCAACACCAGGAGCGCGGTACCCAGGTCGGGCTGCAAGAAGATGAGCCAAACGGGAACTGCGATCATGAGCAGTGCCACGACGATATACCGCAAGGAAGGCGGCACATGCTTGTCGCTGAGATACCAGGCGATCATCATGGGAAGAAATATCTTCATGAGTTCGGATGGCTGGAAACGAATGACGCCCAGGTCCAGCCAGCGCTGCGCTCCCTTGCCGCTGTATCCCACGAACAGCACCATGACCAGTAATGCCAAACCTCCCAGATACAGCCAGGGTGACCACTGGAACAGTTGCTTGCTTGGGATTTGTGCCAACAGCACCAGCACCATAAAACCAATGACGAAATGGCCAAACTGATGCAGGACAACACCCATGTCATTGTTTGCAGAACTGTAAAGCACGGCCAGGCCTGCTCCGCAAAGTACGACCAGGCCACCCATTAAAATGGGGTCAAGGTTGAGCAGCGGTCGCCCTTCCTGTGTCGTCATCGTGCCGAGTGTTGCCATGCCGTGTGTCCGCGGTTAGAAATCACGGGGTGTCCCGCTGTGCATACTCATTCCCCAGCAGGTAATGATCCAAAACGGCTTTTGCCACCGGAGCTGCGGCAACACCGCCAGCACCGGCATTTTCCACCACCACGGCAATTGCGATTTTTGGCTTGTCTACAGGGGCAAATGCAATAAACAGGGCGTGATCGCGAAGTTTCTCGTCGAGCTCTTCCTCGATGTACTCCTGGTGCTCTCCGTCTCTTTTCAGGCCGAACACCTGGGCAGTTCCGGTCTTGCCGGCAATCCTGTAACCGGCATCCCTTCCTACTGCATATGCAGTCCCGTTCGGCTTGTGCACGGAATCCTCCATCGCTTCAACAATCCGGTCCCAGTGAAGTGCATCGGCAATCTCAACGGAGCGCGGAGCGGGTGCCTGGCTCCCGTCATTTCCGTCGCCGGATGGGCGGGTCGCCGGCAAGAATTTCCGCAAAAACTTTGGTTGCACCCCTTGCCCGCGCGTCGCCAAAACGCTGGTTGCCAGGGCGAGCTGGAGCGGAGTTGCCGACAAGTAGCCCTGGCCTATGCCTGTAATAACAGTTTCACCGGGATACCACGGCTGTCCGTGTACTTTGCGTTTCCATTCCTGTGAAGGCAGGATCCCTTTGGCCTCGCCCCAGGTATCCAATCCTGTCCTGCTTCCAAAATTAAACTGTGCAAGGAACTCGGCCATGCGGTCAATCCCGAGCTTGTAGGCCAGTGTATAGAAATAGACATCGCTTGACTGGGTGATGGCTTTCGGCATGTCGACCCTGCCATGGCCTTCCTTTTTCCAGTCCCGGTACTTGTGCTGAGTGCCGGGCAGCTGATAGTAAGGGCCTGCCCAGATAGTGTCGTCTGCCCGGGTTACACCGTAATGCAGCCCGGCCAGGGCGACCATCGGCTTGATGGTTGAACCCGGCGGGTACAGGCCCGACAAGGCCCGGTTGAACAACGGCTGATCCGGATCATCACGCAACTGCGCATACTGTCTGCTGCCGATCCCGTTCACAAACTGATTGGGGTCGTACGTAGGCGTGCTGACAAAAACCAGTATTTCACCCGTCTCCGGCTCTATGGCGACGACAGAACCCCTGCGTTCACCAAGCGCCTGCAGCGCAACCTCCTGCAGGCGCACGTCCAGTGTCAGCATGACGTCCTTACCCGGCTCGGGCGGGATCCTCTTCAATACCCGGAGCCTGCGGCCCTGCGCATTGATTTCTATGTGCTGGTAACCCACTGTGCCATGCAGGGCTTGTTCATAGAATTTCTCCACCCCCACTTTCCCGATATAGGTGGTCCCGCTGTAGTCCTTTTTGTCCAGCTTCCGGATCTCGTCGGCATTGATGCGCCCCACATAGCCCAAGGCGTGGGCGCCCACGCCCGCCATCGGGTAGTAGCGACTGGCGTGCGCAGTGATTTCAACCCCGGGATACCGGTGACGGTTGACCGAAAATCGTGCCACTTCGTCTTCGCTCAGATTTACCTTGAGAGGGATGGATTCAAATGACTGCTTTCGCTTCAGGTCTCCATAAAATTTCTTGAGGTGGTGCTCCTCCAGATCGATAAGCTGACCGAGTTGAGCGACCACCCGTTCCAGGTCATCTACCTCTACCGGTGTCACCCTGATCTGGTAGCTCGGCTTGTTGGCGGCCAGCAAGTTCATGTTGCGGTCATAGACGAGTCCCCGGGTGGGAGGCACCGGCACGATTTTCATCCGGTTTTCCTGGGACAAGGTCGCATAGTGGTCGTGGCTGCTGACCTGCAGGTAAAACAAGCGCAGGGCAAGGATCAGCATGCACAGCAGGACGAGCATGGCGACGAGATAGACCCGCGTCCTGAAATAGCGTTTTTCCAGCCTGATATCTTTAAAAAAATCGCGTGCAGCCAATTTCGACTATACAATCCAGTGTGCGACCCGGTGATGGTATCAAATTACACCCCGCACCTGTACGGAAACACTTTTTCCGCAGGTCTTTCCCGCAGGTTTACCGGCATTTATTTGAGACCAGGGAGATCAAATGCACGACCGGTCGCAGCCACATGTTGGCGAATGCCGATATTCAAGTACAATACCCCGTTTCCTGCCTGTGAGGATTGATGTTCATTCAGCCGGAGGCCATCCATTTCTTTGGCTGCAGGCAACAATTTTGGCGTCTCGATAGGGAGAAATTTTCATGACCATGCATCACCTGCCCTTCACCCTAGGTATCCTGGGCCTTGTCGTTTCATTCTGGATTTACCGGTCGGTGCTGCGTTACCCCCAGGGCAGCAGCAAGGTTGTCGAAATATCAGATGCCATCCATGTCGGTGCAATGGCCTTTATGCGTCGCGAGTACTCGATCCTGTTTGTCTTTGCCGCACTAGTCACGGTCATGATCTGGTTCTCTGATCTGGGTTCGAATACGGCAATCTCGTTTATTGTCGGTGCACTGTGTTCATCGGCAGCCGGCTACATTGGCATGTACACGGCGACCCGTGCCAATGTTCGAACGACCGTGGCGGCCCACGAAAGAGGACGCGATGCCGCACTCAATGTTGCCTTTATGGGGGGTTCCATCATGGGGCTTACCGTGGCAGCTATGGGCCTGCTGGGACTTGGCGCCCTGTATTTGGCTTTCGGAAGGGATCCCGCTACGGCAAATGTCATCCATGGCTTTGGCATGGGCGCATCGGTTGTCGCTCTTTTCTCCCGGGTCGGTGGAGGAATCTACACGAAGAGCGCAGACGTGGGGGCAGACCTGGTCGGCAAGATCGAAGCGGGTATCCCGGAAGATGATCCGCGCAACCCCGGTGTCATTGCAGACAATGTCGGGGACAACGTGGGGGATGTTGCCGGCATGGGATCGGATATTTTCGAGTCTTACTGCGGCTCGATCATCGCCACTGTGGCAATCTCTGCAACGCTGGCCCCGGCCGTGATTGAACGTCTGGGCGAGAGACAGGCCCTGATGTTCCTGCCGCTGGGCCTGGCTTCGACCGGCATCGTCTGTTCCATCCTGGGAATTCTGCTGGTCAAGATCGCCGCCCGCAAATCCCCGGCAACGGCGCTTCGGATCGGGACTTTTTCAGCCGCAGTGATCTTTATTGCCGCGGCCTACTGGGTTGTACATGCACTTGGAATAGACACCGGGGTGTGGGCCTCCGTACTGGCCGGGGCGGTCGGCGGCATCATTATCGGGCTGGTCACTGAATATTACACCGGCGGCGCACCCGTCAGGAAGATTGCCAACGGCGGGGACACCGGCCCTGCAACCGTCATCATTGCAGGCCTGGCAACCGGCACACAATCCGTGGTGGTGCCCGTACTGAGCCTCGCCGCAATCATATTCTTCGCAAATCAGTTTGCTGACTTGTACGGGGTAGGCATTGCCGCAGTCGGCATGCTGGCCACCGTCGGCATCACGATGGCCATCGATGCCTATGGCCCCGTGGCCGACAACGCCGGCGGCATTGCGGAGATGGCTGAGCTTGGGGAGGATGTACGGAAAATCACCGACGAACTGGACGAAGTGGGCAACACCACGGCCGCCATCGGCAAGGGATTCGCGATCGGTGCAGCTACCTTGGCGGCACTGGCCATCATTACGGCCTTCCTTGCCGAGGTTAGTCACGGAAAAGAATCCATTACCCTGGACCTGAGCGATCCCCAGGTTCTGATCGGTTTGTTCATTGGCGGGGTGTTTCCCTTTATCGTGGCATCCCTGACCATCACGGCTGTCGGAGATGCCGCTTTTGACATGATCAAGGAAATCCGCCGGCAGTTTCACGAGATTCCCGGGCTGCTGGATGGCCAAGCCAAGCCCGACACGGTGCGTTGCGTGGACATTGCAACCACGGCAGCACTCAAGCGCATGGTAGCCCCGGGCCTGCTGGCCGTGATTGCACCCGTGGTTGTCGGCTTCGGCTTTGGTGCAAAGACGCTGGGCGGAATGCTCGGGGGTGCACTGCTGGGCTGTGTCCTGCTTGCACTGACCATGACCACTGCCGGGGGCGCCTGGGACAATGCGAAAAAGTATGTCGAAAAAGGAAATCTTGGCGGCAAGGGTTCCGATGTTCACAAGGCACTGGTCGTCGGTGACACGGTAGGTGATCCGCTGAAGGACACTTCCGGCCCATCGATGAACATCCTGATCAACGTGATGGCGATCGTGAGCCTCGTCATAGCGCCGCTCTTGCGATAATCCCGGGCACGCCCCCCGCTGGCCGGCCGTATCCACGCCAGGGAACACACGGGCGTGCGGGGTCGGGTCGTTTTCTGCAGGTTCGGGCACAGTCCCAAAACCCCTGCCCGCGCCGGGGTTTAACCGGGACGGCGTATTCCCCGGCCACCCATGCCCGGCAACCGGGCTGCCCCTCCTGCCTCAAACGATGCTTCGCCCAGGCACCGCAGACCTCTGCAAATCACCCATACGGGCTCCTGTAACCATGTTGTCCGTCTCATCGGGCGCCGCCTTCAAGGCCCCATGAAAACCGCACAGATCATGTGCTCCCTGCAGGCCGCCCCGGCCACCCTGAAAATGCAGGGCCGCCCGTGCTACCATCGTATACCTGTTTTCATATTCACCACCTATGTCAAAAATAATCAAGAACAAGCTAGGTGTGTCCATTTTGGGAGGCATTTTCCTTGTGGCCCAGGCCAGCGGATCAGCATCCGCCGAACATGGAAGCGAAAACACCGCCCAGGAAAATCAAGGCCCCACGCACCAGGCCTGCCAAGCGACCTTCGATCCGGAAACCGTTGCTGCCCCAAATCCCGATGCGCCCGTGCAGTTGAGTGCAGATCATATCGAGCGCGATGGCAACGGCACGGTCACCTTGCGGGGGGCCGTGCAGATCAGGCAGGGAACCCAGGTGCTGAATGCGGACCGGCTGTACTATCAGGAACATGACCAAACGGCACAGGCCGAAGGCGAAGTGCGCATTGAAGACGAGGAGTGGGTCATTGAAGGTGAAGATGCGCAGCTTGACCTCAATACGGACCACTTCAAATCGAATTCCATCGCCTACCAGTACAAGTCGTTGTCTGCGCGCGGCCGGGCAGACCTCGTCGAACGGACTTCCAGGGATCTTGCCTACCTGGAAAATGCAACCTACACCACCTGTGCCAAGGGAAACGACTCATGGGAGCTCGCAGCCGGTGCACTGGAACTGGACAGAACCTCGGGAGACGGGACTGGAAAAAATGTCACCGCGCGATTCATGGGCATCCCTGTTTTCTATACGCCATGGATACGGTTTCCAATTGGCTCTGCCCGAAAATCGGGGTTTCTGGCCCCGACCCTTGGCAATTCCAGCGATTCCGGCCTGAGCCTCGAAATGCCCTGGTACTGGAACATGGCTGCAAACCGGGACGCAATCGTTGCGCCCCGTTGGCTCACAGACCGTGGATTGCAGCTGCAATCCGGCTACCGTCACCTGCATCACGCAGGGCTGGCCCAAGTGGGCGTGGAGTACCTGCGTGATCGTGAATTCGACGACGACCGCTATCTGACATCGATCGAATACCAGGGGGCCGTGGTTCCGGGAATCGAACTGGATCTCTTCTACAACAGGGCTTCTGACAGGAGGTATTTCGAGGACCTGGGTGATGGCCTTGGCCTCAGCAGTACCCAGTATATCGAGCAGTCAGGACGTTTGAGCTACCTGGGAAAGCACTGGGAACTCGCGGCCTTCATGCAGGGTTTTCAGGGAGTGGACCCCAGCATGAGCAGTGGAGAAGATCCTTTCAAGCGTCTTCCGCAGCTGGAACTGAAGGGGAACTACCTGTCTGCATCGGGTGGATTTGACTATTTCATTGAGAACGAATGGGTACGGTTCCAGCATGATGACAAGATCGATGGTGAGCGACTTCATCTGAAGCTTGCCGTGGAACGGCCTTTTGAGAGTGCGGCCTATTTTGTCCACCCCGGCATCCGCCTGACGCATACCCGGTATGACCTGCATCGCCGGGATGGATTGGACGATGAACCCACACGAAGCGTACCCAGCGCATACCTTGATACCGGGCTGAAATTCGAAAGGGAGCTGAAGAATTCTGCGGATATCCAGAGCCTTGAGCCCCGCATCTATTATCTTCATACCCCGTTTCGCAACCAGGCCGAAATACCGCTTTTCGACACCAAGGAATATGAATTCGGATTTGAGCAGCTTTTCCGCAACAGACGCTTCAGTGGACACGACCGTATCGGGGAAGCAGATCATCTGAGCGTCGGCATGACTTCGCGAATCCTGAACACGACCAGTGGCAAGGAGAAATTGCGGGCCAGTATCGGGCGCATATTCTATTTCAGGGATCGAAAAACGTGGCGGCCGGACACCCCGGAGGAGCGCAGCCCGTCCTCAGAGGTAGCCGCAGAACTGAAGCTGGGTCTCAGTGCGCATTGGGAAGCCGTCGGCTCAATCCTGCTGGATACCCATAATGATCGCACGCAGAGAAACTCCGTACGCTTCCACTACCGGGACGAAGATGACAGGTTGCTGAACCTGGCCTACCGTTACCGGCACAAAAGCACGGAGCCGCTCGATCCGGTCACAAACCGGCAACAAAGCCTGGAGCAGTCCGATCTCTCCCTGGTGTTGCCCCTGAACAATCACTGGCGTACGGTAACGCGCTGGAATTACGACCTGCAGAACAAACGCAACCTGGAATTGCTTGGCGGACTCGAGTACGAAACCTGTTGCTGGAAACTCCGGTTGGCGGGAAGACGCTATAGTCAAAATATGAACGAGGACTATAATACCAGCGTGGAATTCCAGCTGGTTCTGAAGGGCTTGGGGCAGATCGGTTCACCCCTGGGCGAATTGCTGAAACGCGGAGTACGCGGATACGATGACAAAGACGATCACAACTTCTACTAGAATTCACTTGCACCCCCATCGCTGATACCTGCGATACCAGAATGAAACGAATCCTGTACATGCTGGGTGTCGCGCTGTTGATTGCCGCCACCGGCGCAAGTGCACTAGACCGGATTGTGGCGGTCGTGGAAAACGATGTCGTCATGGAAAGCGAGCTCCGCCAACGCATACAAGTACTGGTACGACAATTCAACCAGAACCGCAGCGCACTTCCTCCCAGGAATGTCCTCATCGAGCAGGTACTGCAGCGTTTAATCGTGGAACGCCTGCAACTGCAGCTTGCAGAGCGCCGCGGGATACAGATCGATGTGCTGACCCTGGACCAGGCAATGCGCAGCCTGGCAAAACGCAACAACATGAACCTTGAACAGTTTCGCGATACGCTGCTGCAACAGGGACTGGATTATGTCGTGTTCAGAAACCAGATCAGGGACGAGATGATCATCGAGCAGTTGCGCCAGCGCACCATCGATCAGAACATCCAGGTTTCAGAAACCGAAATTGAAGAGTTGCTTGCTCGATCGGAGGGGGAACTGTTGCAAAAAAAACATGAATATCATGTTGCACATATTCTGATTGCAGTCCCGGAGGGCCCGACACCGGAACAAATAAAACATGCTGCAAACCGTGCTTCCGCGGTATACGAGCGTGCTGCATCCGGCAACAATTTCACCCAGCTGGCCATTGCCGCTTCCGATGCCCAGGATGCACTCCAGGGCGGCGACCTGGGTTGGCGGGACCGGGCCCGGCTGCCCCAGCCTTTCTTGCAGCAAATCACCCGGATGAGCCCGGGGGAAATCAGCAAAATCATTCAGAGTCCTTCAGGATTCCATATCTTCAAGCTTTTGGGCCAGCGCGAAACCCAAAAAGAAACCGTGGTTGACCAGGTGCTGGCACGCCACATCCTGGTTCGCACAAATGCCCTGCTGTCCGAAGAAGCTGCCGAAACAAAACTGAAAGACATCAAGTCCAGGGTAGAGGCGGGTGAGGATTTTGGAGAGCTTGCAAAGGAGTACTCCGAGGACCTGAGCAGCGCTTTCAATGGCGGTCAGTTGGGGTGGTCGGTCTCGGGTACTTTCGTGCCCGAATTCAGGAATGTTGTTGACAACCTCGAACCCAAGCAGGTCAGTGAGCCGTTTCGCACCCAGTTCGGCTGGCACATCGTGCAATTACTGGACGTGCGCAAACACGACAATACCCGGGAAGCCATACGTGCCAAAGCCCAGGCACAGATCAGGCAACGAAAAATTGAGGAAGAGACCGAGCTGTGGCTCAGGCGGCTTCGCGACGAAAGTTATATAGAAAATCGGTTGCACTCCTCTAACTGACCCCGGCTTGCAAGCCGCCTGCATCCGCTGACAGCTGCCATGCAACCCATTCCCCGCATTGCCGTAACGCCTGGCGAGCCTGCCGGAATCGGACCGGAAATCGTGCTCAAGCTGGCCCGGCAACCGCTGGCATTCGAAATCGTCGCCGTGGCCAGCAAAACCCTGCTGGCCAATCTCGCCAGGCAATTATGCATCGACGTGTCTGTTCACGGCTTCAACCCCAAGGACCCGCCGGCACCACATGATCCGGGTCAGCTCAAGGTGATCGATATTCCCGTCCCGAATCAGGTTGTCCCCGGAGAGCCGGATGTCGAAAATTCCGATTACGTCATCGAGACCCTGAACACTGCAATCGGGCTTGTACGCAAAGACACGTGCCAGGCAGTAACCACCGGCCCTGTACAAAAAAGCATCATCAACGAAGCCGGTATTTTCTTTTCAGGGCATACAGAATTCTTTGCTGAGAAAACCGGAGGCAACCCGGTCATGTTGCTCAGCAATGAGATGGGCAACACGGAGAGTACACCGGTACTGCGTGTGGCACTCATGACCACTCACCTGGCAATTGCCGACGTGCCTGCCCAGATAACCGCACCACGCATCGAAGAAGTGCTGGGGATTCTGCATCATGCCTTGCTTGATCGTTTCGGCATCGAAAGCCCGCTTATCAGCGTATGCGGATTGAACCCCCATGCGGGCGAAAACGGGCATCTGGGATCAGAAGAAATCAAGATCATCAGCCCGGCACTTGACAGGCTCCGCGGGCAAGGCATGCAGCTGGAGGGCCCGATCCCTGCCGACACGGCCTTTGCCCGAGACAGGCTCCACACGAGAGACGCGATCGTTGTCATGTACCATGACCAGGGTTTACCCGTGATAAAGTACAGCGGCTTCGGGAATCTCGTCAACGTAACCCTGGGTCTGCCCGTGGTCCGCACCTCCGTGGATCATGGCACTGCACTCGATATTGCAGGACAAGGAATTGCAGATGCTGGTAGCATCCGTATTGCGGCAGAGATGGCTGCAAAGCTGGCAGCAACGGGCCCCGGCAAATCAAAATGAGAATGCGGCTTAATCACCGGTACCCCAGCCAAGACAGATGAGTCCTCCAAACAAATCCATACTGCTCACAGTACTGCTGGCCTGTTGCTATATCCCTGCCGCATATCCCGTGGACCTGGACCGCTTCATTACCATTTCCAGTACTGAAGAGTTCGCATTGCTTCACGGTAGTGTGATTACATTCAAATTCAATCCACTTTCCAGCAAGGCCCAAACCCTAGAAATTACAGAAAATGCTTCGTCCCTGGGGGTTGCCCACCTTGGCCAGCTTGTGCTCAGGGAAAATTCTACTCCCCTGGCCGCCTTGCGCAGCATTGCGAACCAGATCGGAGAAAGTCTGGAGTTGAGGTTCGGTGTCATTACAGATTCGACAACATCGGATATCCTGAAGGAGAGCAAACAACTGCTGCTTTACCACCCGGATGTCACGATTACCCTCACCCTGGTAAAACCGGTTGAGCAGGCACATTTTGAAATTGTCTGTACCTATGCTGTTCGAAAAACAAAAACCGGGGTACCCGGCGAAATCAAAGACTCGAAACCTGCAGAACCTGAAGAAGCTGCAGCCAGCCCAGAGGCTGCCACGGCTGCAGTGCCTGCTGATCAACCGGCACACCCACATTGACTTGCCACGTCAGCGTGTACCGGGCCCGCCAGACTGGTGCATAGGCGACAGACAGTCGGGGCGGGTGCTTTGAGCCGACCGGAGAAAGACAGGGCCCTGGGCAGTTCACCAGGGGACCCGCAGCGGCCATGAAACTCAACAAACGACTGGGACAACACCTGCTGACGGACGAAACCACAATCGCTGCGATCACGCAGGCCATCGCCCCTGCCCCGGAACAGAACATTTGTGAAATCGGCCCCGGGCTCGGCGCCATCACCCTGCCCGTACTGAAAGCGGCAGGTGCCATGAATGCCATTGAAATTGACCCAACCCTGTCCGGGGAACTGCTCAGGCAGTGCCAGGGGATCGGCAAACTGACCCTGCACCAGGGCGATGTCCTGAAGTTCGACTTCCATCGCATTAGCGAGGCAGACCAGTCGATTCGCCTGATTGGCAACTTGCCTTACAACATTTCAACCCCGCTGTTATTTCACCTGTTGCAATTTTCCGAAATAATTTCCGACATGCATTTCATGCTTCAGAAAGAAGTTGCGGAAAGAATCACCGCAGCACCAAAGACCTCAGCGTACAGCCGGCTCAGTGTAATCATGCAGAGCAGCTACAAAGTGGAAAGCCTGTTTGATATAGCACCACATTTGTTCTCGCCGCCGCCCAAAGTCACCTCGCGCTTCATACACATGCTTCCGGACCCGCTCACTTCAGGAAAGATTCATGATCGAACGCTGTTCAGTCGGCTGGTGAAAACTGCCTTCCAGCAAAGGCGCAAAACTATCAAGAACAGCCTGGCCAAGGAGGTCACGGAAAAAGAGCTGCAACAGGCTGACATTGACCCCCGTCATCGACCGCAGGAAATATCTGTGCAGCGGTATATAAATCTTGCCAACCTGCTCACAGGGTGATATGTTTTTTTTGAAACAAGACCGGTGCAAATGCATCAACAAGCACTGTGGAAAAATCAGAAATTCATAATATAGATGTAAGTGTGGACAGTGCATTTATCGAAGCCGATGAACGGCAAAACAAGTTTGTTTTCGCCTACACAGTGACCATACATAACACGGGGCTCATGCCGGCCCGGCTCATGACACGCCACTGGATCATCACGGATTCCAATGGCAAGACCCAGGAAGTGAAGGGTGAAGGCGTGGTAGGAGAACAACCCTATCTGCGCCCGGGTGAAGCCTTTCAATACACCAGCGGAACCATGCTGGAGACCCCGGTGGGCACGATGCAAGGAAGCTACCAGATGGTGAGCGATGACGGCACGGAATTTGATGCAGAAATCAATCCGTTCACCTTGGCCGCACCCCGTACTTTGCACTAGCGCGCAGGCCTTTACCTTCCGATCCTCGTGCCTGGAAAACACGCCTGATTCTGTATTGTGACCGGTTAGCGGAGTTCATGTCATCGGGGTGGCCTCGACTCAAGTGGCAAACTTCCAGGTTCCCCAATCCCGCAAGCTGAAGTTCGATCATGGCCATCTACGCTGTTGGAGATGTGCAGGGCTGCTTCGATGAGCTGACTGCGCTGGTTGATAAAATTGAATTCGATCCGAGGTTCGATGAACTATGGTTTGTCGGTGACCTGGTCAATCGGGGTCCGAAATCACTTGAAACGCTTCGCTGGGTCAAGTCGTTGGGCAAGTCGGCCACCACCGTGCTGGGCAACCACGACCTTCATCTGCTGGCCGCCCACGCGAACATAAAACCGGCCACAGAATCCAGCAGCCTCGCCGCAATCCTCGATGCCGGTGACGCAGATGAACTCATTGACTGGTTGAGGCATCGCCCTTTGCTGCATTTCGACAGCAAGCTCAACATCGCCATGGTGCATGCAGGGGTCATCCCCCAGTGGAGTATCGAGGATGCGATCGTCCATGCAAACGAAGTGGAAACCGTTCTTCGCTCCAGGAACTACCGGGACTTCCTCAAGAACATGTATGGGAATACACCCGGGCAATGGCACGAAACCCTGGGAGGCTGGGACCGGTTGCGCGTGATCACCAACTCGTTCACGCGGCTGCGCTACTGCGACCCCGAAGGTGTGATGAGCCTGGCGGAGAAAGGACCGCCCGGCACACAAGGTCCGGGGGTGCAGCCCTGGTACGAGGTCAGTTCACGAAAAAGCCAGGCGACCACCATCGTGTTCGGACACTGGTCGACACTGGGCTATCGGGACAAAAACAATGTCATCGCCACCGATACGGGATGTCTTTGGGGCGGGGCCCTGACGGCGGTAAGAATCAGTGAGGCCGAACGGAGAAAATACCAGATTGCCTGTGAGGCCAAGCGCGCCATTCCGGCAACTGCGGCCTCGTACCTCGGTCCTTCCGCAACTCAGCGCTGAACCCGGAATCCGGCGGACCGGTGCGCCGAAACCGGTCAGTCGCGACCGCCGCCTATTCGACGGTACTTGACATACTCCAGGTCATAGCAGTTCTTCTCGTCCCTGGGGCGAAATTCACGGTGTACCTCCTGCCAGTCATTTTCATCCCATGGCGGGAAATAGGTATCCCCCTCCAGGTCGGCATGCACGAAGGTCAGGCGCAGTTGCTGCGCGAAGGGCAGCACGAGCGCGTGCACTTCGGCCCCGCCGATCACGAAAATCTTATCCGACCCTGCCAGCAGGGCCTCGGCCTCGGCCCAGCCGGTCACGACATCGCAACCCTTCGCAGGGTACTTTCGGTTGCGGGTGAGAACCACGTGCCGCCGGCCGGGCAATACCCCCGGCAGCGATTCAAAGGTTTTTCGCCCCATCACCATGGGGTGGCCCATGGTGACCTGCTTGAAGCGCTGCAGGTCTGCGGGCAAATGCCAAGGCATCGAATTGTCTTTTCCAATGACCCCCCGATGGGTCATGGCGGCAATTACAATGATCTTCGCACCCGGCACTAGACGGCCACCGGGGCTGGTATATGCTCATGGCACCGATAATTCTGCAATTCAAAATCTTCATACACGAAATCAAAAATCGAATTGACTTCCGGGTTGAGGTGCATCCTTGGCAATTCAAAAGGGGTCCGTTTCAGTTGCTTGCGGGCCTGCTCGAGATGGTTGTTGTAGAGGTGCACATCGCCAAAGGTGTGTACCAGTTCGCCGGCCTGGTAGCCCGTCACCTGGGCGACCATCTGCAACAGCAGTGCATAGGAGGCAATGTTGAACGGCACGCCCAGAAAAACATCTGCACTGCGCTGGTAGAGCTGACACGAAAGCCGGTTCTGGGCCACGTAGAATTGAAAGAAAGAATGGCACGGCGGCAACGCCATGGCATCCAGTGCACCCACATTCCACGCACTGACGATATGCCTTCTTGACGACGGGTTTTCTTTCAGGTTCTCGATCAGTGCACTGATCTGATCCACGGTCCTGCCATCAGCACAGGGCCAGTTTCGCCACTGTGAACCATACACCGGGCCCAGATCTCCATTTTCATCCGCCCACTGGTCCCAGATCGAAACGCCGTTTCTTTGCAGGTAGGAAATGTTGGTCTCGCCCCGCAGGAACCACAGCAGTTCATGGATGATCGACTTCAGGTGAAGCTTCTTGGTTGTCAGAAGAGGAAACCCCTCCGCCAGGTTGAACCTCATCTGGTAACCAAACACGGAAACCGTACCGGTACCCGTACGATCCCCTTTTTCCACACCCTCCTCCATGACATGCCTCAACAGTTCAAGGTACTGCTGCATGGCTCAGTGCGCCCGCGCCGGCGTTTCAGGTTTTCCGTAGGCGTGATACATCAGCCCCGCGCCTACCAGGATCATGGGCAGCGTCAAAAGCTGTCCCATCGTCATCCAGTCGAAGGCGACAAACCCCAGATTCATGTCCGGCTCGCGTACAAACTCCACCGCAAACCGGAATGCCCCGTACAACAGCATGAACAAACCGGCCACGGAACCCGCCGCACGGGGCTTTTGTACAAACCACCAGAGCACCGCGAACAGTACGAGGCCCTCCAGGAAAGCCTGGTAGAGCTGCGAGGGATGTCGTGCCAGTGCATCCGCACCCGGGAACACCATGCCCCACGGCACATCGGTGGCGCGCCCCCACAGTTCTCCGTTGATGAAGTTCCCGATGCGCCCGGCCCCGAGACCGACCGGCACAGCAGGTGCGACAAAATCGCACAAACGCAGAAAACCGCATCCTTTTTTCCGGTGAAAGGCCCACAACACGAGGATGACGCCCAGCAATCCGCCATGAAAGCTCATGCCCCCTTCCCAGATCCTGAACAGGTAGAGCGGGTCCTGAAGGAAATAGGAGAAATTGTAGAACAGCACCGAACCCAGGCGACCGCCAATCACGACTCCCAGCATGCCGTAAAAAAAAAGATCGCCAACATCATCAAGCTGTACTACTGTATGTTCTTTTTTTGCAAGAACCTGGCCCAGGCCCCAGAATGCCAGAAACCCGACCGCGTACATCAGGCCATACCAGTGAAGCTTGAGCGGCCCAAGGGAAAAGATGACGGGGTCAATATCCGGGTAATTCAACATACCGCATCAGTATACAATCAAGTCTCCGGTCGCCTTGCAGAGATGGCGCAAAGTCCGCATGGAACACCTACGAAAACAGTGAGCGCATCATAAACATGATTCAAGCCAAAAACCATCTGGTGGGGCAAACGAGCCCGTACCTGCTGCAACATGCCGACAACCCCGTGCAGTGGTACCCGTGGAGCAGTGAAGCACTTGAGCTTGCCAAACTGGAAAACAAACCGATCCTATTGTCGATCGGATATTCTGCCTGCCACTGGTGCCATGTCATGGCGCACGAATCCTTCGAAGACGAGGCCACTGCAAAAATAATGAACGAATTGTTCATCAATATCAAAATCGACCGCGAGGAACGCCCGGACATCGACAAGATCTACCAGACTGCCCAGTTTGTACTTACGCAACGTACGGGGGGCTGGCCACTCACCATGTTCCTGACCCCGGACGACCAGGTGCCGTTTTTCGGGGGGACGTATTTCCCGAACGAGGCACGCCACGGGCTGCCGGCATTCAAGGACCTGCTGCAGCATATTTCAGGTGTTTTTCAGCAGCGGCGCGAAGAGATCAAGGCGCAAAACCGGTCCATACAAGACGTGCTGCAACAAATCCACGAGCCCAACTATACCAAGACAGACCTCTCTCCCGAGATCTTCAGGAGTTGCAACCACCAGATAGAGCAGGCCTTTGACGCGAAGGACGGGGGCTTCGGGAGCGCGCCCAAGTTTCCCCATCCTACCCATATTGAGCGGCTGTTGCGCCACTACTCGCAATCAAAACGGGCGCGACAGGACAGCCCACGCTCCTTGCACGCCGCGCTCTACAGCCTGGAGAAAATGGCAGCAGGCGGTCTCTTCGACCAGGTTGGCGGAGGTTTTTGCCGGTACTCGGTGGATTCCCACTGGATGATCCCTCACTTCGAAAAAATGCTGTATGACAACGGTCCTCTGCTGGCCTTGTATGCGCAGGCATTTGCCCTGACAGGCACGGAACAGTTCAGGAGCGTGTGCGAGGGCACGGCACAATGGGTCATGCGCGAGATGCAATCGCCCGAGGGGGGCTACTATTCCTCCCTGGACGCAGATTCCGAGGGCGGCGAAGGCACGTACTACGTCTGGGACCGCGAACAGGTCGAGAAGATACTCGACCAGGAAGAATATGCCGTATTCGCACCCCACTATGGTCTGGACCGGGATGCCAATTTTGAAGGCCGGTATCATCTGCATACCTTCGTCAACCGGGATGAGGTGTGTCAAAGGGCTGGCGTATCCGAAGAGAAGTTTGATGCCCTGCTCGGCCAGGCCAAGCAAAAACTTTTTTCCCAGCGCGAGCAGCGCGTGCGTCCCGGCCGTGATGAAAAGATCCTGAGCAGCTGGAATGCCTTGATGATCCGCGGCATGGCCATCACGGGCCGGGTGCTGGAACAGTCCGAATACATACAGTCGGCACAGCGCGCTTTGGATTTTTTACGCAACACCATGTGGACCCGTCAACACCTGGCAGCCACGTACAAGGACGGCACCGCGCATCTTGACGCTTACCTGGACGACTACTCGTTCTTGCTGGACGCCATTTTGGAAATCCTGCAAGTGCGCTGGTGCAGCCAGGATTTGAGCTGGGCCTGTGAAATCGCCGATGTATTGCTGGAAAAATTTGAGGACCATGCCTCGGGCGGCTTCTACTTCACATCTGTAGATCATGAGCGGCTTATACAGCGATCCAAAACACTGAGCGACGAGGCGATGCCTTCCGGCAACGGAATTGCTGCCACGGCATTGGCCCGCCTGAGTTACCTGCTGGGGAAAACAGAGTACCTCGATGCAGCAGAACGGGTGTTGCAGTTTGCAGGCCAGGCCGTCACGCAGGCACCTATGGGACATGCCAGTCTGATCACCGCGTATGAAGAAAAATACTATCCGCTGCAGATCATTATTTTGCGCGGAGAAAAGGGCGCTCTTGAAAAGTGGCAACAGCAATGCACCCGGGGTTATCACCCGGGGCGACTGGTATTTGCCATCCATGCAGACGAAGGAAATCTGCCGGCAGGACTGGCGGAAAAGAAATATCTCAAGCCCAGCCCGGAAGGCGTCGTTGCCTATATATGTGAAGGCCTACAGTGCAAGTCTCCGGTTACGAGCCTGGCTGAGCTGCAGAGCGCCATGTCGGATACCGGCATCCCTCAATAAGACTGCAGTACGCCATCGCGACTGGTTCGATGAATATAATCAGAGGGACATTTCGGTTATTCCGCCTGCTGATTCATCTCCTCAAAGGGATTCACATTTGCTATACCGCATTGGGGGATGCACAGAAATTCGACCTGAGTGAGAAACAGCACAGGATCATCCAGGACTGGCTGCACAAGGTCGCAAAAATCATTGGTATCGATCTTACCGTGCATGGCACACCGCAAAAATCGCCGGCGTTTGTGGTAGCGAACCACGTGTCCTGGCTGGATATCGTACTCGTCGCCTCAGTACTGCCCGTTTCGTTTCTGTCCAAGGTCGAAGTTCGCAGGTGGCCCGTGGTAGGCCTCCTTGCCGCCAAATCCGGCACCCTCTTTATTCACCGGGGGTCCAAAACCGGGGCGATGGAAGCGATTCACCTGATGCGGGAGAGGCTCAGCTCAGGGCATAGCGTGGCTTCCTTCCCCGAAGCCAAGACGACGGACGGCACTTGTGTGCATGCGTTCCATCCCCGTCTGTTTGCAGCCGCCATTGAAACGAAGTCCACGATTCAGCCGGTGGCGCTTCGCTACCCGCATGCCGATGGCGTCAACCCAATAGTGCCGTTCGTCAACAACCGCAACCTGGTGAAACATGCTTTTCGCATCATGTCTGCCAAGCGCACCCCTGCTGTACTGACGCTGTGTGAGCCCATATCGAGTGAAGACCAGCCGAGAAAACAGCTTGCCCAGCTGGCAAGAAATTCGGTGGCCAAGGTGGTCGATGAATCCGGCTAGGACACGCTGCCGAGTGCCTGTATGGCAGCTTTATAGTCCGGTTCGTTCGCAATCTCGCCAACCAGCTCTGTGTGAACAACCTGATTCTTCTGGTCCAATACCACGATTGCACGCGCGGTAATCCCCGCAAGCGGCCCATCTTCGATCAACACGCCATAATCCCTGGAGAAATCCTGTGATCGCATGATGGAAAGTGAGGTGACATGCTCCAGATTTTCGGAAACACAAAACCGAGACATTGCAAACGGCAGGTCTGCAGAAATAATCAGTATTACTGTATCGTCATGTTCCTTTGCAAAATCATTGAACTTCTTTGCAGACATTGCACAGACCGGTGTATCAAGGCTGGGAACAATGTTCAGTATTTTTCTTTTGCCCGGGAAGGCCGAAAGGGATACGTCTTCCAGGTCCTTGTTCACCAGGGTGAAGTCCGGCGTACTTGAACCAATGCCCGGCAGGCTCCCATGGGTGTGGATCTCATTTCCATGCAGGGTAATCTTTGCCATTTTTATTTCTCCAGCAACAGGCGCATAGGTATGGGCTTGGCAACATCCTGGACGACGTTGTCAGCTTCTACCAGGCTCACCAAAAAGTGACCTTGCGCTGTAGGATAAGTTTATTACTCTGGTTATAAAGCTGTGTAATCTTCATATTGGCTTGCATCAAGCAGGCTGTCAATTGCCGTGGCGACTGGCAACTCGATCTTGCAAAGCCAGCCTTTCTCGTAGGGAGCTTCGTTCATCATTTCCGGAGAATCCAGCAGATCTTCATTGATTTCAACGACTTTACCGTCTACGGGCATGTGCACGTCACTGGCGGTCTTGACCGATTCCACGACTGCACAGGCCTCGTCTGCCCGATACTCACGATCCAGGTCCGGAGGCTCAATGTAGACGATGTCTCCCAGTTCAGACTGGGCAAATTCCGTGATACCTATGATCGCCGTATTGCCATCCTGCATCTTCAGCCAAACATGCTGAGACGAATAGATACGGTCAACGGGCACAGCATCCATCAGCAATCTCCCGGGCCGGTCGCTTTTTCAGTGGTTGTCGAATTACTGTTTGACATGATTTTAGAAGCGGGTATTGTACACATCGGAAAACCGCCAACAAAGCAGCCACCCCCAATGTACAGGTTTGCGGCTTTTCCGGATTTTTTTGCCGGCCTTGACCTTGTGCGCAGGAGCAACCGATCACAGTACGGGATGCCTGAGTCCCAGAGGCCTTGCCGACGGTGCACGTCATGCACGAAATGCAGGGTCCTTCAGCTTGCACCCCTGTCACGCTGGGATCATGATCATGTCCTGCCCAGACAATGCGGGCTGATTGATATAACTGCGGGATGCGGGGCCCTGAACAGTCCGGCCGGAGCCATTTCGTAACCAGCAAGGCAATACAGCATTCATTTTGAACGATTTCTCACAAGCTTTTCTAAAAGCCCTTCAACTCATCATACAACTCGACCCCGACCTGATAGAGATCGTCGCGCTGTCCTTGCAGGTAAGTCTGACGGCCGTACTCATCGCCGGGCTGATCGGGCTGCCGCTGGGTGCAGCGCTTGCCTTGTACAAGTTTTTTGGACGTGGCCTGCTGGTCGCTTTACTGAATACCTTCATGGGTCTGCCGCCCGTCGTTGTAGGCCTGGTGGTTTATTTGATTCTTTCCCGCTCAGGTCCGCTGGGAGCACTGGGGCTGCTGTTCACACCCACGGCCATGGTCATTGCGCAGGTGTGTCTGGTCACACCGATTATCGCTGCGTTGACACGTCAAACCGTAATGGATGCCAATGATGAATTCCATGCGCAACTGCGCGCACTTGGCGCCAAACCCCAAAGCATGATGAATACCCTGCTGTGGGAGACCCGGTACAGCCTGGTCACCAACGTGTTTGCAGGCTTTGGCCGGGCAATCGCAGAAGTGGGCGCCGTACTGATAGTAGGTGGCAATATCAATCACAATACCCGTGTGATGACGACCTCCATCGCGCTTGAGACCAGCAAGGGGAACATCGAGCTGGCGCTGGCACTGGGTGTGATACTGATCACGCTTTCCCTGATCGTCACCTCGGCGGTCATGAGCGCACGGCAGACCGCTCACAAAATTTATACCTAGCCCAGTGTTCCCTGCATCGCCCCTGCCACTGAAAATTCAGCACCTGGGTGTTTCCAGGCGGGGCAAGCAGTTGCTGGACGACGTGAACGCCACCATCAGCACGGCCGGGATCACCATCATCCTCGGCCCCAACGGGGCAGGAAAAAGTTTGCTGCTCCACATTGCGCATGGCCTGGAAGCACCGGATTGTGGCTCATTGACCTGGAATCAGCACGTCCCGAAGCCCCAGGAACCCTGGCGCGCATTCGTATTCCAGAAACCGGTCTTTCTGCAGCGCAGCGTGCAGGCCAACCTTGAATACGTGCTTTCCCTGCACAAGGTGGCCAGGTCCCGGCAAGCCCTGCTCATCCAGCAGGCGCTGCAACATACCGGGCTCATGCAACTTTCGAAACAAAGCGCACGCACCCTGTCCGGCGGCGAGCAGCAACGCCTGAATGTAGCCCGGGCCTGGGTGCTTGAACCAAAAGTGATGCTGCTGGACGAGCCTACGGCGGAACTGGACCCTTCGGGTGTTGCCACCATGGAAATGCTGATCCGGAAAATTGCGCAACTCAACACCAAAATAATCATGACTACCCACAGCCTCGATCAGGCGAGAAGACTGGCACACGACATTTTGTTCCTGCACCGGGGCAGGCTGATTGAACACACTCCGGCAAAAGTGTATTTTGCCCAGCCTAAAACCCGTCTCGCCGCAGATTTCCTAGCTGGCAAGTTGCTTGATACGGACTGAAAAATCATGAAATACTTTTGGGTCAAAGCCATCGCGTTGGTGGCACTTGGCATGGCCCTGGCCTCGGTGCCGGCAGAAAAACCGCCTTTCATCACCCTGTCCTCCACCACTTCAATAGAAAATTCCGGGTTGCTGGATTACCTGATCCCGAGATTCAGAGACCGCACCGGCATTGACGTGCGTGTGGTATCGGTGGGAACGGGTCGAGCGCTGAAACTGGGCGAGACGGGCGACACGGACCTGATACTCGTACACCACCGGCCCTCTGAGGAAGAATTCGTATCCAGGGGTTTTGGGATCAAGCGTCGAGAAGTCATGTACAACGACTTTATCATCGCCGGGCCACATGAAGATCCGCTGAATATAAGAAAAGAAGCTAGTGCAGAGCGTGTGCTTGCACTGATTTTCGAACATGGAATGCCATTTGTTTCACGCGGTGACGAAAGCGGCACGCACAAAAAGGAAATGGAGTTATGGGCCTTGCTGGGGGTGGATGTTCAGCAGTACAGCGGCAGCTGGTACCACGAAACCGGTGCAGGCATGGGCACTACACTGAACATTGCGAATGGAATGGGTGCCTATGTGCTCGCCGACAGGGGAACCTGGCTCTCGTTTAAGAATCGCAACGGACTGACTCTGCTTTTCGAGGATGACCCCCTCTTGCATAACCAGTACAGCATCATCGAGATCAATCCCGAGCGTCATCCGCACACAAAATCCAGGGAGGCCGCACTGTTCACGGATTGGCTGGCTTCCAGTGAAGGCCAGCAGACGATCGCCAGCTTCACATTAAACGGTCAGCAACTGTTTTTCCCGAACGCACTGCCGCAGTAACTGCGCTTGTACTGCAATTTTGAATCTGTGCGGTCGGTACAAGGGGATTCTATCTGGCAAAAACCGGCCTGTCCCTGTTCAGCCCCATGGCATGCTCCATGAAAAATCTTTTCATGGAAGGTGTGTGTTCCGCAATGTTCAGTGCAATACTGCGGGCCGCGACTACCGGTTTGGAAGAAGAACCGTATACGGCTGCAAATGCATGCATCGCAGACTGCATGACCCGGATCTCTCCCGCCCTGGCGCGTTCATATTTCCGCAACACCCGAATGCTGCCGATATCCCGCTTTGTGTGTTCCAGGGTATCGGCCAAAACCGCGACATCGGTCAATCCAAGATTGGCGCCCTGGCCTGCCAACGGATGCAATGTGTGGGCAGCATCTCCGACCAGTACAAGCCGGGGTTTGACCAGATTCCCGGCCTGACCTGAAATCAGCGGGAACCCCGCACGTTCCGACATCAGACGGATCTTGCCCAGCCGTGAATCGCTGGCCCTGGTAATTTCCCGGGAAAACTCCTCTTCTCCCATTTGCATCAGCTGCTTCGCATACTCATGGTCCGCTGACCAGACGATGGAACATTCGCGATGCTGCTTGTCGCTTCCTATGGGTAACAAGGCCAGTGGGCCTGTTTTGAGAAAACGCTGCCATGCCGTGCGCTGGTGTGAAAATTCCGTTTGTACATTTGCCACGATTCCCTGCTGCAGATATGGCTTTTCGGCATAAGGGATTTTTGCAAGACCGCGCACACCCGACCGGCTCCCGTCTGCGCCCACCAGCAATTTCGCCCTGAGCAATTGCTTGTTTTCCAGAATGACCTCGATCCCATCGTTACGGTGGACCATATCGGCCACACTCCCGGGTACACACCAGTGAACACCGGATACCTCGCCAAGAGATTCGTACAGGCTTGACTGAATCGCATTGTTTTCCACGATATAGCCCAGGACAGGCTGGTGAACCTCTCTCGCACGGAAGTGAATTTTCGCGCCACTGGCGGCATCCCAGACAACCATGGCATCAAAGGCGCTTGTCCGTTTCGCCTGTATCTGCGGCCAGATTCCAATGTGCTCGAAAATTGCCCTGGAACCGGGGCTGACAGCGGTGACCCGCACATCGTAAGGTTTTTCCAGGTCAAACCCCGGCGGCAGCACGCGGTCGACAACGGCCAGTGATTTGCCTTGTTTTACCAGCAGGTTGGCCAATGTGAGGCCAGCCATGCCCGCCCCAGCGATAATGACATCGACCTGTGTGGCTTGTGCAGTCATGCAGACTGCGGGGGTTTGCCTTGAAAAAGATTTGCCACCGAGTCGGGATCACCCGAGCTTTGTCGCAGAATGATGTTTTCCAAGAACGGGATCGCGCCCAGCAGCGCAAGGCCAATCCCCCTTGTACGAGACAGTACCGGATCGTTGGTGGTGAACAAAAAATTGAAGGTATCCGTAAGTCGTATGGTGCGCTTGATATCCGATTGACGTCCCGACGCATATGCATGAAGTCTCTCGCTGATTCCATCAAGCCCGTCGTCGCCCGCATGCAGCACTTCACTGAGTTCCGCAACATCCCGCAATGCAAGATTCAGGCTCTGTGCGCCGATCGGATGCAGTGTTTGGGCTGCATTGCCGATCAACACCACACGCTCCTGTACACGCCGCTGACTCACCCATAATGACAGGGGAAAGGCAGAACGTTTGCCTATTTTTGAAAAGTAGCCCAGGCGGTAACCAAAGGCTTGTTGCAGCTGCAGCAGGAAATCCTCATCGGTGCACGCCATGAGTTCTTGTGCAATATTGTCCGGGAGCACCCAAACAAAGCCGCAATTGTTACCGGCATGCGGCAGCAGCGTCAGGGGACCCTGCCGGGTGAACCGCTCATAGGCCGTAAACTGATGGTCATCATCCACGCTGACATTGCCGACAATGGCCGTCTGATGATATTTCTTCTCGTTGGCAGGTATGCCCAGCTTGTTGCGAATGAAAGAATGTGTCCCGTCAGCGGCAATCAACAGATCAGCCTGTATGGGTTCTCCCTCACCGTGCAGGATGACCCGATCCGCATGACTTTCAATATCGGACACCTTGTAGGGCTGGATGCACTGGATGTTCTCATGGTGCCGCAGATGCTCCTGCAAGGACAATACGAGCTTTTCCGCGGGAACCATATAGCCGAAACCCTCCGATTCATGGTTTCGACAGTCCATGCGCATGGCACCGAATCGCCCCTGATCCGAGATATGAATTTTCCGGATCGCGATGGAGTGCGGTCCAATCTGCTCCCATACACCCAGGGCATCGAACATTCTTTTGGAAGCCAGGGCCAGTGCAATGCTGCGTTCATCCCGGCGGGCGCCTGTACCGTTTACCGAAGAGACGGGCCTGCTTTCAATCAGGGCAATCCGCCGGGGTGTAGCTGCCAGGGCACAAGCCAGTGTGCCGCCAACGAAACCACCGCCTACAATCGCAATATCATAATGGCGCGACATAATGTACAGGGAAACCTAATGTACGGATCCTGCCATCAGGGCTTCAATTTCGCCCGGGTCCCGGGTGAGCTTTTCGGTGAGCACCTGGTTTCCATCCTTGGTGACCAGCACATCGTCCTCGATGCGGATCCCCATACCCCAGTAAGGTTTGGGCACGCCTTTGGCCCGGGTAAGGTACAAGCCCGGTTCGACGGTCAATGTCATGCCCGGTTCCAGCAATCGCCATTCCTCATCGAAACGATAGTCGCCGACATCATGGACATCCATACCCAGCCAATGACCGGTACGGTGCATGTAAAACTGCCTGTATTTCCCGTCTTTGATCAGCTTGGCGGGCTTGCCTTTCAATAAACCCAGTTCCACCAGGCCCTTGGTAAGCACTCTCACGGCTTCATTATGCGGGTCGTTCCAGTGGTTGCCGGGCTTTACCTTCCGGATCGCAGCGGTCTGGGCTTCCAGCACCAGCTCGTACACTTCCCGCTGAACCCTCGAAAAGGTTCCGTTTACAGGAAAGGTACGGGTAATGTCACTGGCATAACCCTGGTACTCCGCGCCTGCGTCGATCAGCAACAAATCGCCATCATTGAGTACTTCACTGTTTTCGATGTAATGCAATATACAGGCGTTGCCTCCACCGCCAACGATAGAAGGATACGCCGGAACACAGCCTGCTTTCCTGAATTCATAGAGCAGTTCGGCTTCAATTTCATGCTCATGCTTGCCCGGCTCACAAGCCTGCATGGCACGCCGATGGGCAGCGATGGAAACCTTTGCCGCCTTGCGCATCAGACTTACCTCGCTGCGTGACTTGTACAAACGCATGTCGTGCAAGGGGTAGTCCAGCGAGAGCAGCTCATGGAGCGTGCGTTTTCTGGCCCGATAAGAGCCACGGGACTGGTTCACCCAACTGATGACCTTGCGGTCAAAACCTGCATCACGGCCCATCGGATAAAAAATTCTTTCACGATCCGAAAGGAGCCGTGGCAATACTTCATCCAGTTGATCGATTGCATAGGCCTTGTCTGCAAGAAAATCCTTTACCGCGCCTTCCAGACCGGCCCTGCGCCCGTTCCAGATCTCCTGGTCAGCATCGCGCTCCCGACAGAACAATATGTACCGGTCACCCTCCTTGTCCGGCATCAGCAATGCCAGGGCATTGGGCTCGTCAAAACCTGTCAGGTACAGGAAGTCGCTGTCCTGGCGAAAGACATGATCCACGTCCCGATTTCTGGGGACCAGATTTGCAGAAGGCACAAGGGCGACTCCCTTTGGGCCTACCATGCGCATCAGTGTTTTGCGTCGCTTGACCAGCTCTTTCGTGTTCATGTCATGTTCCAGCAGCGAACTCTACGGGGTACAGATCAGACAGCCCGGTCATCTGCAGGTGAATCCGGCCAGTATGCCAGATAAGTCCCTGAAAATTGGCCCACTGTGCCCGCGGCCAGGGCCTGGTGCGCCAGACCCCTGCGAGGACGCTGTACAGTATGAAATATATCCAGCTTTTTCAGCATATCAAGGCATATTTCTTAAATTTGAGTTGACGATAAAGTTTCATCATCCTACCATTTTGGAATGGGGAAGACAGAGTCAGGCCTGCTCAATGAACGGGAGCTAAAGCGACTTGAAAGTCGTGTAAACGGCCTTATCCGGGCCTACGAAGACCTCAAGAAGGAGAACGGCCTTCTGAAGGCGCAGCAGGACACGTACACCGCTGAAAGGGCTAGCCTGATTGATAAAAACGAGCAGGCCCGCAAACGGGTCGAGGCCATGATCACCCGGCTCAAGTCGATGGAGGTCAGCATATGAGTACCCCGGATGCTCCCGTAACACTCAGTATCCTGGACAAGGAATACCGTGTGGTGTGCGGGGAGGGCGAAGAAGAGTCCCTGCAGGCATCTGCAGAGTTGCTGAATACGCATATCGAGGAAGTACGCAACGGAGGCAAGGTCATCGGTGCAGATCGCATAGCCGTGATGGCCGCATTGAACCTGGCCCACACCCTGCTGTCGCAGACAGATGAACGGAACCAGGTCAGCAAAAGTTTCCGTACCCGCATTCGCGACCTGCAAGACCAAATTGATTCCACCTTGGAGAATAGCGGACAGCTTGAGTTCTGAGAATCTGCTAAACTCACACTGAAACCGGATACCTCTGCGGTACAGGTGAGTTGCTAGATACATACCTTGAGCCTATTTTTTTACCCGGGGACAATGCTGTAAAAAATGCTGTTGTGCAGCCCCAGAAAATGGGAAGCCTGATGCATTTTTCAGTTCTCCCACTTGAACCTCTGGTTCAAGGGCTATAGCGACCACAGTATTCGTGGAGTGTATCCGCGTACTACGCCTCCGGTTCTTTACTAAAATCTACCATTCAAACAATTCGCAGAGCAGACCGCCATGCAGTATTGGTTAATGAAAAGCGAGCCAGGTGAATACAGTATCGATGACCTGAAACGGGACAAAGTGGAGCCTTGGGACGGGGTACGAAATTACCAGGCGCGCAACATGATGCGTGATGAGATGAAAAAAGGTGATCTGGCCTTTATGTATCACTCGAATTGCGATGAAATTGGGATCGTGGGCATCATGACGGTCGCGCGCGAGGCGTATGCGGACTACACCGCCTTTGACCGGGAGGACAAGCATTATGACCCCAAAAGTGATCCCGAGAATCCGCGCTGGTTCATGGTAGATGTCCGTTATAAACGGAAACTGAAACGTACCATTACGCTGTCTGAACTCAGGCAACAGAAAAAGCTTGATGGCTTGCAGCTGTTAAGACGTGGCAACCGACTTTCAGTCATGCCAGTAAGCAAAAAGCACTGGGATTGTATTTTGTCACTGGAATGAATTGATGCTGAGTGACTCCGGTTTTTGTACGTGTATTTAAGTTAAAAACATCGCAAAAAAACTAGTATTTATATATCAAACGTATATACTTTAGCGCGACTGTAACTCAACGTTTATTGTTTGGAGGGGAGTATTGATGGCCATCAAGAAACGTAGGACCGCCAAAAAAGCCGTTAGGCGTAAGACTGCTGCAACTGCCAAACGTAAAACTGCCAAAAGAGCCGTTAAACGTAAGACTGCTAAAAAAGCTGTCAAACGCAAGACCGCCAAGCGCAAGACTGCCAAAAAGGCTGTCAAGCGTAAGACCGCCAAGCGCAAGACTGCTAAAAAGGCTGTCAAGCGTAAGACCGCCAAGCGCAAGACTGCTAAAAAGGCTGTCAAGCGTAAGACTGCCAAGCGCAAGACTGCTAAAAGGGCTGTTAAGCGTAAGACCGCCAAGCGCAAGACTGCTAAAAGGGCTGTTAAGCGTAAGACCGCCAAGCGCAAGACTGCTAAAAGAACCGTCAGGCGTAAGTCCCGCTGACGCTAAATCGGCAGCACCATATAAAAAAGGCTCTTCGTTGAGCCTTTTTTTATGCAAGCAGGAAATCCCTCTTCAGGATTCGTTTTGTTTGAAGTTTCAATAACTTCTAACCCAGGAACAGTTTATACACTGGATTACCGGTTTCCTCCCAGCATCTGTACCCCAACTTCGCCAGGAACTGGTCAAAGCGCTCTCTGTTTCCTGCAGGCACCTGGATTCCGGCCAACACACGCCCATAAGCTGCACCGTGATTGCGGTAGTGAAATAGACTGATATTCCATTCCTGCCCGATCATTTCCAAAAAGTCTAGCAATGCACCCGGCCTCTCTGGGAATTCAAAACGAAATAAAATTTCATTCTCCAAGGCCGGACTTCGACCACCCACCATGTGCCGCAAATGAAGAATTGCGACTTCATTATCAGAGATATCCAGTGCAGGATACCCGGACGCTTCCAGTGTTTGCAGCAGTTGATTTTTTTCGGTTCCCGCGTCCTCTACGTTCACACCCAGAAAGATTTGGGCTTCCTCAGTGTCTGCATAACGATAGTTAAACTCCGTAACCCCTCGGGAGCCGAGCAATCGGCAGAAAGCCAGAAAACTGCCTGGCTGCTCAGGAATTGTTACCGCAAACAGGCATTCCTTTCGTTCGCCAAGCTCTGCGCGCTCTGCTACATGACGCAAACGATCAAAATTCATATTTGCACCGCTATTTACTGCAACCAGCAATTTATCTGTGACTTTTTCCCGGTCGACGTACTGTTTGATCCCCGCTAAAGCCAATGCCCCGGCAGGTTCACACAGTGTGCGTGTCTCATCGAAAAGGTCCTTGATTGCAGCGCAGATTTCATCCGTACTTACCAGCAACACTTCGTCGACAAGTCGTCTTGCAATCTCGAAAGTTTTTTCGCCTACGCATCGGACCGCAACCCCATCTGCAAAAATCCCGACCGTATCCAGCTCTACCCTCTTTTCAGCCAGCAACGCGGCATGCATGGTCGGTGCGTCCTGCGGCTCGACCCCGATCACTTTTATGTCGGGCCGATAGTGCTTGATATAGGCTGCCATGCCGGCAATAAGCCCGCCGCCGCCAACCGGGACAAAGATTGCGTCTATGCCGGATGGAATTTGCTGCAGGATCTCCAGTGCAACCGTCCCCTGTCCCGCAATAACGTCTTCATCGTCATAGGGATGCACATAAGACAGCCCCCGGCTTTCTGCAAGTTCCTGGGAATGCAAAAAGGCCTCATCGTAGGTGTCACCGTGTAAAACAGCATTCGCCCCCATGCTGGTGACCGATTGCACCTTGATGGATGGGGTAGTACATGGCATCACGATCGTGGCGTGGATACCCAGTTTTTTCGCGGCAAGTGCTACGCCCTGGGCATGATTTCCTGCCGATGCAGCGATTACGCCTCGCTTTCTTTCAGCATCCGGCAAGTGCGCGATTTTGTTATAGGCGCCTCTGAGTTTAAAGGAAAAAACGCTTTGCTGGTCTTCTCTCTTCAGGTAAATATGATTGGAGAACCGGCTGGACAGGGTCGATGCAAAATCAAGTGCAGACTTGACGGCAACGTCATACACCTTGGCATTTTCAATTTTGCTTACAAGTTTTTTGTTTGCCATGGTAAAAATTACGATTGATCATGCTTTCCACACCGGGTACCGGTATCATTTATAAAACTCAAACCGTTTTCATGCAATGTCACTGGAGAAAAAAAAACTGGCTGCTGCCAAGGGTGCCCTGGACTATATACAAGCCGGCGACGTAGTCGGCGTTGGCACAGGGTCTACCGCAAATCATTTTATTGATGCCCTTGCAGGCATCAAGGGGAAAATCGATGGGACCGTGGCAAGCTCAGAAGCCACAGCCCGAAGATTGAAGGAGCACGGCATACAGGTGCTGGACCTGAATAGCGTATCCAGCCTGCCCGTATACGTCGATGGTGCCGACGAGGCGACCAGCCACAAACACTTGATCAAGGGCGGCGGCGGTGCACTGACGCGTGAAAAGATCGTTGCAGGAGTGAGTGAAAAATTCGTGTGCATTGCTGACGATACCAAACTGGTCGACACGCTAGGCGCTTTCCCCTTGCCCGTTGAGGTGATCCCCATGGCAAGGAGTCACGTGGCAAGACAGTTTGTCAAACATGGCGGTGTCCCCGAGTTGAGGGAAGGGTATAAAACCGATAACGGCAATCTTATTCTCGATGTGCACAATTTGGAAATCCTGAATCCCGTAGACAAAGAGCGTGAACTGAACAATATCGCCGGGGTTGTTACTGTCGGAATCTTTGCATTGAGGCCCGCCGATATCCTGATTTTGGGTGAAGGATCGGGCCTTCGGATTATCTGACAGGAACTCACCTGGCAGTGAACCTGGCTTACATCCCTGAGGCAGGTCGGGGGAGATTCAGATACCGTATCCCACCTGTGGATATCAAGGGGCTACAGGCATCGTCAAGCTGTTCAGTGCCCCGGAAAGCTGCGCCTAGAACAGTTGCTGATCAGCGCTTGGAGTACTGTTCTTTCTTGCGCGCCTTGCGCAAACCGACTTTTTTGCGTTCCACTTCACGCGCATCGCGGGTAAGAAATCCGTTCTGTCGCAACGGCGCACGCAGATTCTGATCATACTCCAGCAGGGCCCGGGCTATGCCCAGTTGTACCGCCCCCGCCTGGCCGTTCGAACCACCACCCTTGACCTTGACATCAATATCAAATTTGTCTGTCAGCTCGGTGAGTTCAAGTGGTTGGCGAATGATCATGCATGATGTCTCTCTGCCAAAATATTGATCAAAGGCACGCATATTTACCGTGATCTGGCCTGAGCCAGGACGCAGGTAAACGCGTGCAGTCGAACTTTTTCTTCGTCCGGTTCCATAAAACAGTTCTTGTGGCATGGGTCGCTAAAACTCCAACGGTTGGGGTTTCTGTGCAGAATGCTTGTGTTCTGAACCTGCATAGACTTTCAGTTTCCGAAACATTGCACGTCCCAATGGGTTCTTCGGCAGCATCCCTCTTACGGCATTTTCAATGACTCGCTCTGGGGATTTCGCCTGCATTTCCTTGAGTTTGGTGGACTTGAGACCACCCACATAGCCCGTGTAGCGATGATACTTCTTGTCTTCCATTTTATTACCCGTGACGCGTATCTTCTCGGCATTGATGACAACGATAAAATCACCGGTGTCCACATGTGGCGTATAGATGGGTTTGTGTTTGCCTTTCAGCCTTGTTGCAATTTCACTGGCCATGCGCCCCAAGGTTTTGTCAGTGGCATCCACCAGATACCAACTGCGCTCTATTTCTGCAGGCTTAGCGCTGACTGTGGCCATTAAACTCACCTTGTATTTTTGTTCCGCAAAGCGGGGCATAGTAACGGACATCATAGTATGCTGACAAGCAACCCCTGTTTCCGGGCAAAAAAAAGCGTAGGCTTTTGCGGCCTACGCTTAGTTAACTACCAGAGAGGTAGATGGAGGAGCTCTTAAGTTTGCATTCAAACTATCAGAATATGCGCATTTTCTAATATTTCTATATTACAGTCAACTAATTTTTAAGGAATTTTCGCCATACACCCCGATATGGATATACAGAAGAGGTCAGATTCTCAGACGATCAACGATATCGCCGGCAATCAGGTGCTTGGTAATGATTTCATCCAGGTCGCTTTCATCCTTGTAGGTGTACCAAACGGCATCGGGATAAACCACTGCTACGGGGCCTTCATCACAGCGGTCCAGGCAACCTGCCCGGTTCACACGCACCCCACCCTGTTTTGCAATACCCAGCTCTTTCGTCCTGTTTTTGGCATAAGTGCGTAACTCGGCAGCCCCATGGTCTTGGCAGCAGGCTTTGTCCTCTCGATGATTCACGCACATGAAGAGATGACGTTTATAAAAAGACATGGCTTCTTTCGGTCCCGGATTATCCATAACCGCATTTTAATTATACACTTGTATCAACACTAGACTGCTGTCTGTTTCTTGTTCAGGTTTAGCTGTCCGCAATCAGGACACGCGCTGAGCCCTGCTATCCTGAGACTTTCAAGTTTCCCCAAGAGGCACCATGCTACCAACCCGGTTGAACAACGAGGACATCATCGCTGCAACAGACAAATGCGTGATGTGTGGACTGTGCCTGCCCCACTGCCCAACGTACTCCATTACAAGAAATGAAGCGGAATCGCCGCGTGGCCGCATTGCCCTGGTGCGAGCCTTGCATGAAGATGAGTTATCACCCAGCCCCAACTTGATAAACCACCTTGATCAATGCCTGGCATGCATGAACTGCATGGCCGTTTGCCCGGCGAAGGTGGACTACGCGAAAATTCTTGATGCCGGCCGCAACATCACGAATCAGCAGCATGCGTTCCGTTCCAGGCTAGGGCGTTCACTGCTGCTGGCTGCATTAAGTAAGACCAGGATCCGAAAATTCATGAAAGGCATGTTGCGTATCTACCATGCCCTGGGAATGGACCGTCTGCTGAAAAAGGTTGCCCTGCGGTTTCCCCGCCTGCTTCGTGTCATCACCCTGATCCCGCGAGCGCACAGGACCCAGTCCGCCGTACCGTCCGTGCCTGCCCACTTGCCAAGAAAAAGGGTCGCACTGGTTGAGTCATGCGCCGGAGACATTTTTTCTGATACTACGCTTCCAGCTGCCGAAGCAGTCTTACAGGCACTGCAATTTGAAACAGTACGCTTTCCGCAGACGCACTGCTGCGGAGCCCTGCACCAGCACAACGGGGACCCGCGCACCGCAAGAAAACTGGTCCAGGAATTCTGCGACACGTTCAGGGACCAGGATATCGATGCCCTGGTCTCCCTGGCTACAGGCTGTGCCTCGCAGATCGATCGATACCCGGAACTGCTGGATGACCCGCTTTCCGCCGAGCTGGCAACCCGTCACAGGGATATCTGTTCGTTTGCCGTCGAGCACCTCGAAAGGCAGGGCCTGGATTTGCGGGCACTGCCGCAAAAAGTGTTCGTCCACACCCCCTGCACACAAAAACAGGTCAGCGATGATGTGCATGTGGTTGAAAAGCTGCTCGATGCGATACCGGAAATTCAACTTGAAACCTTTCAGGACACTTCAGCATGTTGCGGAGCGGGAGGCCTGAATGTACTTTTCCAGGCCCGGCATGCAGACTGCCTGGGCAAGAACATGATCACAGAAGTTTTGAATAGTGATGCCGCCTACCTGGTCACGCCCAACATCGGTTGTGCCTTGCACCTCCGGGCGCAGCTCTCAAAAATCAGTGCACCCGTTGCGGTTTGTCATCCGATACAACTTTTCGCCAGGCAATTGATATACTCAGGACATGCGCGAGCACAGCACACTTGACCATTTCCTGTCTCATGCCGAAAGCGGCATCCGGGCCATGTTTACCGTGCTCGGGATGGGGCCCGGCGCCAACGCTGACGACCATGTGCCCGCTGAAGACGGTTTGCAGGCCCATGAAAGAAAAACATCTGCCCGCCTGATGCGGGTGAACCATGCCGGAGAGGTCGCTGCACAAGGCCTCTATCACGGACAGGCGCTGACTGCACGGGACAAGGAAGTCAGGCAGCACATGCAAGACTGTGCACGAGAAGAGCAGGCCCACCTTGACTGGTGCAAGAAAAGGCTCGCCGAACTCAATGACCGTCCAAGCACCCTGGCGCCTGCATGGTATCTTGGCTCGTATGCCATCGGCGCCACCATCGGATTGCTCGGCGACCAATGGAGCCTGGGCTTTGTTTCAGAAACGGAAAAACAGGTTGTACGGCATCTCGACGAGCACCTCTCCCGCCTGCCGGAAAACGATACAAGGAGTCAGGAGATTTTGCGAAGGATACGCGAGGACGAGGCAAGACATGATGAAAATGCGCAGAATGCCGGAGTTCACAAACTGCCCAAATTAGCCCGCCATGCGATGCAGGCGGCCTCCAAGGTGATGACCAAAACCGCCTACTGGGCTTGATTACTCGAGGCGACCCGCCCCGAAGTAAATTTCATCCATCTCTTTTCTCAACCGCAGTTCCAGGGCATCCAGTTCATCCTTCTGGAATCCGTGTGTGCCACCCCCAAACAAGTAATCGCCTAGCCTGAAGTCAAGCCGCTTCATCCGGGTGTGGAAGGTGTTTGTCCGCACTACATTGGTATCAGTCATCTGGTAGTGGCGCTTGGCGTTCTCAGGCAAAAAGTCCTGGATGGATGCAATTTCATGGTCGGTGTAGTGTTTTTGTCCGAGGACATCCCGGGTGAAGCCGCGAACCCGGTAATCCAGAACAACGATGTCCTCGTTGAAGGCTTCCATGAGATAGTCCAGTGCGTTCAGCGGTGACACCTCGCCGCAAGTGGATATGTCCAGGTCAACACGGATCGTATGAATGCCGTCATCCGGGTGACTTTCGGGGTACGTGTGTGCGGTCACATGGCTCTTGTCCAGATGTGCGACCGTGGACTGCTGCATGCCGACACGCTGGTTCCCCGCATGCAAGGCTGTGCCAGGCAACACGGGTTCTTCTGCGACCAGGCAGGCAACGCTGGAGCCGCGAGGCTCGTAGTCGTACGCCGACATGTTCAGGATATCAGCGCCAATAATGTCTACCACCTCACACAGTGCCTGCTGCAGACGTTCTGAGCTGTAAGCCTCATCGATATGCCGCAGGTAGTCTCGCCGGTCCGCCAGGGTGTGCGCATAACGGATATTGTAAAAGTTGACACTCAGGGTTTTAGTCAGATTGTTAAAGCCATGAAGTTTGATTTTTGTGTGATCCGTGTTCATGTACGACTTCACACCACCAGCTTACGCAAGGACTTCATAGTCGAAGGTGATGTCAACGCTGTCGCGTAACATCATGATCACCGAGCAGTACTTCTCAACGGACAACGTTACTGCCCGGTTGACGCGCCGGTGATCCAGACCTGGCCCGGCAACAATGAAGTGCAGGTGTATTTTGGTAAAGACCGCAGGGACTGCATCTGCCCGCTCTGCATGCAGCTCGACTTCACAGTTCTCTACGGGCTGTCTTGCCTTCTTGAGGGTGTGCACCACGTCGAAAGCACTGCACCCGCCCATGCCCACGAGTATCATTTCCATCGGGCGTGCCGCCAGGTTTTGACCACCATGATCAGGAGGGCCGTCCATGACAACCGTATGTCCGCTGCCGGTTTCGGCCTCGAACCTCATGTGGTCAGTCCATCTTACTCGTACCTTCACTTTTCTTGCCTGCCTGCTTACTCACAAAAACATGGAAATTACCTGCTTGAATCTGCCCTGGCTGCATGCGGCGGGCCTGCCAAAAGAAACCGATGGCATGAAACCCGCAACGCTCTATTGGCTCATGATCTGTGCAAGCAGTTTTTGATAGGATTCGTGGACATCCTTCCCGAACAGCGGGTCTTCAACCTCAGCTATGGCGCGATCAATTTGCTGCCAATCCTTTTTGTCGAGTCTGGAATTCAGCATGGGATACACGTGGGCCTCCTCACGGTCAATATGCTTTCTTTGTACGGAAATGTATTCTCCCAAAATCGTGCAAAGCTCTTCCCTTTCCTGGGGAAACCCTGCCAGGGCATTCTGCAGGGCTTCAAAAAGCCTGTCAGTCAGCAGGGGCATGTCATCGTGTTCAACAAGCAGGCCCTGTATGTGCTCGTGCGTGTGATCATAATGTTCCAGAAAGTATTCAAAAATGGTGTTCTCCATCGGGTGATGCACATAATCAGGATATTCCTTCATATACCTGACTGCATCCAAAGCAGTATCGAGATCCGACACCTCACAGTCTTCCAGCAGATGAAGCTGCCCTTCCAGGACATTCAGAAGCCTGTCGAAATTGATATGATCCTGATGCAGTTTTTCAAGTATGGCTTCCATGGCAGGTATGCAACGTTATTTCGAAAGTGACCGTTCCATGAGCTTAACCCGGGATACCGCACAAAAAAAGCAGGCCGCTGCCCTTTGTACTTCGATCGTGCTTCTGTCCATCAACATGCATGGCCTGGCGGGTCATGTATCGTTTTCCTGAACAAGTAATACGGCGGCACCGTTCAGTTTCCCGCAACGCAAGTCGTCCAGCGCCTGATTGGCTTCTGTCAGGGGGTATGAATGGACATGCGTGCGCACCGGCATTTGTCCGACAGACTCGAAAAACTCTATTCCATCCTGTCTCGTCAGGTTTGCCACCGAACTGATCTGGCGCTCACCCCAAAGAGCTGCATAGGGAAAGGACGGGATAGTGCTCATGTGGATCCCGCCACACACCACTGCACCGCCTTTGCGCAGACTGCGCAAGGCCTGCGGGACCAGATCTCCCACGGGTGCAAAAACAATGGCGCTGTCCAGCACCTCCGGCAGGGTCTGGTCCGAGCCCCCTGACCAAGCCGCACCCAGCTGATCTGCAAACTGCTGTGCATCCAGATCGCCCGGTCGCGTGAATGCATAAAAATCGCTGCCGCGGTGAACAATGACCTGTGCAAGGATATGGGCTGCTGCACCGAAACCAAACAAGCCGATCTTTCGGTTTTGCCGGCACAACGTATCCGCAACTTTCAGGCATCGGTAGCCAATCAGTCCTGCGCACAGCAGCGGCGCGATCTCGACAGCACTGCTCCCACGAACGATGGGAATACAATACCGGTAATCTGCAAGCGTATAATCACAATACCCGCCATCCAGCTGGTAGCCGGTGAACCGCGCCTGATCACACAAGTTTTCCCTGTCCATTTGACAAAACCGGCAATCCCCGCAGGTCCACCCAAGCCACGGGATTCCGACCAGACTGCCGATCAACTCCGACGACGCGCCGGCCCCGGCACTGATAACTTCCCCGACGATTTCATGCCCGGGAATGATCGGTGTATGCACATCCGGCAACTCACCGTCCACCAGGTGCAGATCTGTCCTGCAGACACCACATGCCAACACCTTGACCAGCACTTCTTTTGCCCCGGGTTGGGGTATCGGCAAGTCAACCTGCTCAAGGGGCTGCCCGACAGCATTCAACACCATGGCCCGCATATGTACCCTACATCCGATATTTCCCTGGCATCATCTTACCAACTTGAAGCGGACTTAAAGCACTTGCAGCTGATTCTTCTCCTCGGAAGGCGGCAGGGGCGAGTCCAGTATCCGGAAGGGTCCGGAACTTGCCGGGAACCAGGCAAACGAATCGTCAAAAGATGCCACGTTTCTAGAAAAACAGTTCCCTCAGTTTTGCACCGGGGGCCTCGGCAACCATGAAAGCCTCACCCACCAGAAAAGAGTTGACCCCTTTCCCCGTCATGAGGGCAATATCTTCCCTTGTGTGGATCCCGCTTTCAGTGACGACGTGACAGGAAGCCGGAATTTCAGGCAGCAGTTCCAAGGTAGTGTCCAGGGTGGTCTCGAAACTGTTCAGGTCTCGATTGTTGATTCCCAGCAGGCTCGGCTCCATCGCAAGCACACGTTCCAGTTCTTCCCGGCTGTGCACCTCAATCAGCACATCCAGGCGTAACTCCCTGGCCAGGTCGTTCAGTTCCGCCAGTTCCCCGTCCTCCAGGACCGCGGCAATCAACAGCACGCAGTCGGCATCGACTGCGCGGGTCTCATACACCTGGTAGCGGTCGATGATGAAGTCCTTGCGCAGGATCGGCAAGTGGCAGGTCTTGCGGGCCAGTTCAAGGATGGCGCAGGAACCCTTGAAGAAGTGTCCGTCGGTCAGCACGGAAATACAGGTGGCACCATGCATCTGGTAACTGGCTGCAATCCGCATGGGATCGAAATCCTCTCTCAGGATGCCGCGACTGGGAGACGCGCGTTTGATTTCCGCGATCACCCCCGGGCGCTTGGCCTGTTGCGCGGCCCGCAAGGCGGACTCGAATCCCCTGGATGCCGGGGCCTCCCTGGCCCACTCCTGCATGTTCTGCTCGGAAATGTGCCTTTTGCGCTCTACCAGTTCATCTTTCTTGTGTGCGATGATCTTTGCAAGGATTTCGGGCTGCTCAGGCATTCTCAGACATCGTTCGTGTATTCCACATACTGCTGGAATTTTTTCCAGGCCGCCCCGCTGGACAATACCGAGGCCGCCATCTCCACCCCTTCTTCCAGGGTCCACGCCCTGTCGCATGCATACAGCGCCGCGCCTGCATTGAGCCTGACGATTTCAGCCGCGGCATTCACCTTGCCGCTGAGAGCCGCCTTCACCATGGACAGGCTTTGCTGTGAATCCCGTACCCTGAGATCGTCCAGACTGCACGGGTCAATACCGAATTGCGCTGCCGAAATCCGGTAGCGGGTCACCTCCCCGGCCTTCAATTCCGCCACTTCCGTTTCGCCGCTGATGCTGATTTCATCCAGGCCGTCTTCGGCATGCACGACGAGCACATGCTGGCTTCCAAGCCGGTGCAGCACCTGTGCCAGCGGCTTGACCCACTGGCCCGCAAACACCCCCAGCAGCTGGTTGGGTGCACCGGCCGGGTTGGTTAAAGGACCCAGCAGATTGAACATCGTGCGCACCCCCAGGTCCCTGCGCACGCCCACTGCATGTTTCATGGCGCTGTGGTGCGCGGGTGCGAACAGGAACCCGACACCGAGCTCCTCGATGCACTGCGCCACCTGCCCGGGCGTCAGTTCCAGATTGACACCCGCAGTCTCCAGCACGTCCGCACTGCCGCTTTTGCTCGATACCGAGCGGTTGCCATGCTTGGCCACCGAACCGCCCGCGGCGGCCACGGCAAATGCCGCGGCCGTGGAGATGTTGAAGGTCCCCTTTGCATCCCCTCCGGTACCGCAGGTGTCCACCAGGAAGTCCGCAGACACCTCCACCCGGGTGGAAAGCTCACGCATCACGGAGGCCGCTGCGGACAGCTCCGTCACGGTCTCGCCTTTCATGCGCAGGGCGGTCAGGAAGGCCGCCATCTGGGCGGGGCTGGTCTTGCCGGACATGATCTCGCGCATCACGGCGCTCATTTGTTCCTCAGCCAGGTCCTGCTCCTCGATTACGCTCGGCAGGACTTGCTGGATCGTCGAGGCTTGCGTGCTCATCTCATCGGTTCTGGTGGATGAAGTTCGTCAACAGGTGATGGCCAAAGTCGGTCAGGATGGATTCCGGGTGAAACTGCACGCCCTCCACGGCGTACTCCTTGTGACGCACGCCCATGATTTCGTCGATGTCCCCCGACTCGGTCTGCGTCCATGCCGTGACCTCCAGGCATTCGGGCACGCTCGTTTTTTCAATCACCAGGGAATGGTAACGGGTGGCCGTGAACGGGTTGTCGCAGCTTGCAAAGACATGGGTGCCGTTATGGTAGACCCTGGAAGTCTTGCCATGCATCACTTCGCGTGCCCGGATGATTTTCCCGCCGTAGACCTGCCCGATGCTTTGGTGCCCCAGGCAAACGCCGAGGATCGGAATCTTTTCCGCCAGCGAGGCGATGGCGTTCATCGAAATTCCCGCCTCGTTGGGGGTACAGGGGCCGGGTGAAATGACGATGTGGTCCGGGCGCATCGTCTTGATGTCCTCAACGCCGATCTGGTCATTGCGCACCACCTTGACGTCTTCACCAATTTCTCCCAGATACTGCACCAGGTTATAGGTAAAGGAATCATAGTTGTCGATCATCAATATCATGACAGCTTCGGATTATACGCAATGGCCGGACTCAAACGATCGATTTCGCAATTTGCGCAGCCCTCATCAGGGCGCCTGCCTTGTTGTTCGTTTCATCCCATTCATTTTCAGGTACCGAGTCATGCACGATTCCCGCCCCTGCCTGAATGTAAAGTTTCTGATCCTTGATCACTGCAGTGCGGATTGCGATCGCGGTATCCATATTCCCGTCCCAGGCGATGTAGCCAACCGCCCCGGAGTAGATGCCTCTTTTCACGGGTTCAAACTCATTGACGATTTCCATCGCGCGGATTTTGGGTGCACCGCTGACCGTGCCCGCCGGGAATACCGCGCGGATCACATCGATCGCATCAAACGGCTCTTTCAGTTTCCCGGTGACATTCGAAACGATGTGCATGACATGCGAATAGCGTTCGACGATCATTTTTTCCGTCAGGGTTACCGAACCGGTATCCGCGACCTTGCCGACATCATTGCGCCCGAGGTCGATCAGCATCAGGTGCTCGGCCAGTTCCTTGGGGTCCTGCAACAGTTCCTGCTCTACCCTCCTGTCATGATCGTGGCCTTTTCCTCTCGGCCTTGTTCCTGCAATAGGCCGCACCGTGATCTCGCCCTCCTCAAGGCGCACCAGGACCTCGGGGGAGGAGCCTACGATCTGGAAATCGCCCATGTCCAGGTAGTACATGTAGGGAGAGGGATTGAGGCTGCGCAAGCCCCGGTACAGATTGATCGGCGGGTCCTCGAAGACCGTGCTTTGCCGTTGTGACAGCACGACCTGCATGACGTCTCCCGCACGAATGTATTCGCGCGTGCGTTCCACCGCCTGCTTGAAGGCGCTTTCCGGAAATTCCGAAGTAAAGTTTACCGGCTGCCTCTGGCTGCAGGTTCCCGCCGGAACGGGCACGGGTTCCCGCAAGGTCCGTATCAGCTCATCCAGGCGCTTCTGGCCCTTCTGGAAAGCCTGCTCGTCGCCCGGGTCCGCATGCACGATCAGGAACACCCTGCCGCCCAGGTTGTCGAAGACCACCAGCTCCCTGGACACCATCAGGAAAATATCGGGCGTCTTCAGGGTATCGGGCTTGGTGATGCCGGCCAGCCGGGGCTCGATATACTTGACCGTGTCGTAGCCGAAGTACCCCACCAGACCCCCGGTAAAGCGGGGCAGCTCGGGAATGTCCGGCACGCGAAACTGCCGCTTGAACTCGCGTATCCAGCTGAGCGGGTCCGGGTTCCGTGTCGATTCTTCAGGGCGGCCGTCCCGCTCGTGCAGGATCTCTTCCCCGGAAATCTTGATGCGCTCGTTGCACGACAGGCCGATGACGGAATACCGCCCCCAGTTTTCTCCCCCCTGAACGGATTCGAACAGGTAGGTGAACGGCCGGTTGGCCAGCTTCAGGTAGGCGCTTAAAGGTGTATAGAGATCGGCGAGGACTTCCCTCAGCAGCGGGATATGGGTATAGCCCTGCTTTTTCAGCGCCTCAAACTCGGTGAGTTGCACGTCATCTCCATGGTGTCTGTTGAGGGTCTTGAAAGTCAGGCAGGCTTATTCCACGCCTGCCAGTTGCTTGCGCATTTCTGAAATGGTGTGCGCATAATCGGGCGCACCGAAGATCGCAGAGCCGGCCACGAAGGTATCCGCCCCCGCCGACTTGATCTCGGCGATGTTGTCCACTTTCACTCCCCCATCCACTTCCAGGCGAATGGCAAGGCCCGAACGGTCCAGCAATTCCCTGGCGGCGCGGATTTTGTCCATGACGGACGGGATGAATTTCTGCCCCCCGAACCCCGGGTTGACCGACATCAGCAGGACCATGTCGACTTTCTCGATCACGTACTCCAGCAAATCCAGGGGCGTGGCCGGATTGAACACCAGCCCCGACTTGCAGCCCGAGTCACGGACCAGTTGCAGGCTCCGGTCGATGTGCTCGGATGCCTCGGGATGGAACGTAATGTAGCTCGCCCCCGCCTGTGCAAAACTGGTGATGATCCGGTCCACGGGCTTGACCATCAGGTGGACATCGATCGGCGCCTGGATGCCGTAGTTGCGCAGCGCCTCACACACCACCGGGCCAAACGTGAGGTTTGGAACGTAGTGGTTGTCCATCACGTCAAGATGGATGATATCCGCACCCGCATCCAGCACGGTGGCAACGTCCTCGCCAAGACGTGCAAGATCCGCCGACAGTATCGAGGGTGCAATCCAGTCAGTTTGCATGGGTTCAAAACGCTCGTTTCAGGGAACCGCACTTTAGCCTATAACCATGTAATTTGCAGCCCGGTTCCAGTAAACTCTGCCTGTTCGACGCCTGCCGCTTCCCGACCGGGCGAGCGACAGCAAAGAGAACGCTAGAAATGGATTTGCCGGCACACTATCGACCTGCTGCCCCCGACCTCGCCTGCGGCATGCCTAGCAAGGCAGAACCAAGCCCAGGCGTTCACCATGCTTAACCTCATCTGGCTCAGCTTTTTCATTGCCGGCTTTCTCAGCTGCATCTACCAGGCCTTAGTGCACGATAACGGCGCGATCTTCGCGCAAGTGATCCAGGCCACGTTCGACATGGCGGCACTGAGCGTTGAAATCGCACTGGGACTCATCGGCGTGCTCTGTCTGTGGCTGGGGTTTTTCACCATCGCGGAACGTGCCGGTTTCGTGGACCTGCTGGCAAGGGTGTTCCGCCCCTTGTTCAGGCATCTCATGCCCGAGGTGCCAAGCAGCCATCCCGCCATCGGTTCCATCACCATGAACATGGCGGCGAACATGCTGGGCCTGGACAATGCAGCCACCCCGCTGGGCCTGAAAGCCATGCAGGATCTGCAGGAACTCAATCCAAGTAAATCCATTGCCAGCAATGCACAGATCCTGTTCCTCGTGCTGAACACGTCATCCGTGACCCTGCTGCCCGTGACCATATTCCTGTTTCGTGCACAGCAGGGATCCGTGGACCCGGCCGCCGTCTTCATTCCGATTCTGCTGGCGACCTCGGCATCGACCCTGGCCGGCCTGATGCTGGTCGCCTACATCCAGGGCCTGAACCTGCTCAACAGGACCGTGCTGGCGTACCTGGCCGGACTCGGACTGTTGATCCTGCTGCTGCTCGGTTTTCTGCTGAATGGCCCCCCCGACGGCCTGACCGCGCGATCGAGCCTGCTCGGCAACCTTCTGCTGTTGCTGGTCATCATCGCATTCCTGACGCTGGGCTACGTGCGCAAGGTCAATGTGTACGATGCCTTCATCGACGGGGCCAAACAGGGCTTCGAGGTGGCCGTGAAAATCATCCCCTATCTTGTGGCCATGCTGGTGGCCATCGGGGTGTTGCGCGCCAGCCTGGTCCTGGATCATGTCCTGGCCATCGTTGCAGGCGTGCTGGGCGCATTCGGGTTGAATACGGACTTTGTCGCCGCCCTGCCCACGGCCCTGATGCGGCCTTTCTCGGGCAGCGGGGCCCGCGCCATGATGCTGGAAACCATGAACACCTACGGGGTCGATTCGTTCGCGGCCAACCTGGCCGCGACCATCCAGGGCAGCACGGAAACCACTTTTTACGTGCTGGCCGTCTACTTCGGCAGCGTTGGCATACAGCGCGTGCGACACGCCATCGGCTGTGGCCTGTTTGCGGACCTGACGGGGGTCACCGCCGCCATTGCCGTCGGCTACTGGTTTTTCGCCTGATACCCTGGCCCGGGCCGAAAACCGGGTCGTTCTAATCCTTCAGCAGCCTGACCAGGACCCGTCCCCGGATTTCATTGTTCAGAAGCTTCTCGAATACCTCGGGCAACTCCTCCAGGCACGCGGTTCGCGCATGAATGCCGGCAATATGCTCGGGGTAAAGGTCACCGCCCAGGCGCTGCCAGATCTGTTTTCTCAGCTCCTGCGGACAATTGGATGAACTGACTCCCAGCAGGTTGACTCCGCGGATGATGAACGGCATCGGCGACAGCTGAAACCCGGTTCCGCCTGCAATCCCCACGCTCACGACATTGCCCCAGAGCCGGGTCGCGCGCACCAGGTGGCTTAACGTCTCCCCGCCTACATTGTCGATGGCACCGGCCCAGCGGGCCTTCTCCAGCACGCCCCCTCCACGCTCTACCCAGTCACGGGCCACCACCTCGCTTGCCCCCAGTTCATACAGGTAGTCGGATGCCTGCGGGGATCCCGTGACCGCCGTGACCTCAAAGCCGAGCTTGTGCAAAAGGTCCACCGCAAAACTCCCGACTCCCCCGCTGGCACCGGTCACCACCACGGGCCCATCGACCGCCTGCTGGTGATTTTCCTGCAGCCGATGGATACACAACGCCGCGGTAAAGCCTGCCGTGCCGATCACCATGGCCTGGTCCAGGCGCAACCGGTCCGGAAGGGGTACGACCCAGTCGGCCGGAACCCGCGCATATTCGGCATAGCCTCCGTCGTGCACTTCACTCAGGCCGCTTCCGTTCACGATGACCGCATCGCCTTGCGAGAACAGGGGGCTGGAGGATTCCGCCACCTCGCCAGCCAGGTCGATGCCGCCGACCAGGGGGGATTTTCTGAGAATCCTTGATTTGCCGGTGGCCGCCAGCGCATCCTTATAGTTCACGCTGGAGTAATGCACGCGAATGACGACGTCGCCTTCGGACAATTGCGCCAGCCCCAGCGGTTCGACTCCGGCACGGGTTCCGCCCTCGTCCGTGTGAATACGAAACGCGGAAAACTTTTCCATGGAATCCGGCGGGCTCAAAGCGGGCTACAGTTTTGAGAACAGTTGTTCTGCCCGGGCCCGGGTGTCCTCGCCGGGCGGTGCGAGCACGCAAAAGTGCCCCATTTTCCGCCCCGGGCGCGCCTGCTTCTTGCCATACAGGTGCAGCTTGACACTGGGCTCCTCCACGAGGTCGCCCCAGCGGGGCTCTGCCGGCCGCCAGAGGTCACCCAGCAGGTTCACCATGGTCACGGCACTGTGCGCGGCGGCACTGCCCAGGGACAGGCCGCAGACCGCGCGTACCTGTTGCTCGAACTGGGACGTGTAACAGGCATCGATCGTGTAATGCCCGCTGTTGTGCGTGCGCGGTGCCATCTCGTTGAAATAGAGGGTATTGCCCTGGTCGACAAAATACTCGACCGCCAGCACACCGCAGTAATCCAGGTCGTCGGCAATTTTCCTCGCGTGGGACCGGGCCAGATCCTGGGTCGCCTCGTCCACGCCTGCCGGAACCGTACTGGTGAACAGGATGCCGTCGCGGTGCAGGTTCTCGGCAATCCCGAAAAAACTTGTCTCGCCGCTCGAGGAGCGCGCCAGCACACAGGAAATTTCCGTGCGCAGGTCAATCCTTTTCTCCAGAATGCACTCTGCCTGGTCCAGGCCCTTCCACGCTTCCATGGCCTGCTCGACACTGGATACACAGACCTGACCCTTGCCGTCATAGCCGAAACGGTCGGTCTTGAGAATCAGGTCCGCACCGATTTCCTCAAAGGCCTGCCGGATGTCCCGGTCGCTGCGCACCGGCTGAAAGGCCGTACAGGGGATGTCGAGTGAGCGGGCATACTGCTTTTCCCGGATTCGGCATTGCGCGACACTCACGGCCTCCGGGCTCGGATACACGCAGCAGCCGTCTCGCAGGTATTGCAGCACCTGTGCCGGCACGTTTTCGAATTCCGTGGTCACGACGGCGCATTCCCGGGCCAGCGCGTCCAGGGCCTGCTCATCCATGTAGTCCGCCTGCAGATGCGAGTGGGCAATCTCCCCGGCCGGGCTGTCGGGGCTGGGGTCCAGCACCGTCACGCGGTAGCCCATGGCTGTGGCGGCATGGACAAACATGCGCCCGAGCTGGCCACCGCCCAGCATGCCAAGTGTGGCCCCCGGCAGAACCATTTCAGTCGGGCAACCGGGCAGCCAGCACCCTGGAGGTCTGCGCTGCGCGAAACTCATCCAGCTTTGCTTTCAGATCCTTGTCGCCGTTGGCCAGGATGGAAACCGCAAAGAGCCCGGCGTTGGCAGCCCCGGCCTCGCCGATAGCAAAGGTCGCGACGGGGATGCCCTTGGGCATCTGCACGATCGAATACAGCGAGTCCTGCCCGGCGAGGTGTTTGCCGGGGACAGGCACTCCGAGAACGGGTACGGGAGTCATTGCGGCCACCATCCCGGGCAGGTGAGCGGCACCGCCTGCACCGGCAATGATGCACCGGATGCCGCGCGATGCTGCGGATTGTGAGAACTCCGCCATCAGGTCCGGGGTCCGGTGTGCAGAAATCACGCGCTTCTCGTACAATAGGCCGAACTGGTCCAGGATGTCTGCAGCTGCGTGCATGACCGACCAGTCGCTACTGCTCCCCATGATCAGGCTTACTGTTGGATTGGCCATTACGTCTGTTCCCCCGTGCGGATTATGGAAACAAACGCGCATTTTGGCTGAGACAGGTCAATAAAACCAGTGTGCGCTAGACAATTGGCTGCCGGAATCCCGAAATGCTGCTAGAACCCGGATTGAAATCCCTGAAAAAAATATACCAGGGCAAAGTCCGAGACATCTACGAGGTCGACGACGGGCACTGGCTGATGGTGACCAGCGACCGCATCTCCGCCTTCGACGTGATCTTGCCCGACCTGATCCCCGAAAAGGGTATCGCACTGACCACCGTGTCCAACTTCTGGTTTCACCGGTTTGCAAACCTGGTGAACAACCACCTCAGCGACATCCCGCTTGAAGCCGTCATCAAGGACGAGCAGGAATTGAGGGTTGTGGCCGGGCGAAGCGTCGTCGTACAAAAACTCAAGGCACTACCGTTTGAAGCCATCGTGCGCGGCTACATCATCGGGTCCGGCTGGAAGGAATACCGGCAGACCGGCGGGATCAGCGGAGTGCCACTGCCCGAAAACCTGAAACTGGCGCAACAGCTTGAGGAGCCCATTTTCACGCCGTCGACCAAGGCCCGGGTGGGGGAGCACGACGTCAACGTCGGGTTCGACGAAGTGGTCAACCTGGTCGGTCGGGACATCGCCGAGCACGTGCGGGATATCAGCCTCCGGATTTACGCCCGCGCAGCCGAATATGCCTTGCAGCGCGGCATCATCGTTGCGGACACGAAATTTGAATTTGGCCTGGACCGCGAGGAGAACATCGTCCTGATGGACGAGGTACTGACCTCGGACTCGTCACGGTTCTGGCCCAGGGCTTCCTACGTTGCTGGCAAGAATCCGAAAAGCCTCGACAAGCAGTTTGTCCGTGACTACCTGGAAACGCTGGACTGGGACAAGCGGAAACCGGGACCGAGACTGCCCCGGGAAGTCATCGAGAAGACCAGTGAGAAATACCGGGAAGCCTGCGAACAATTGACCGGGATCAGGATCTGATCCTCCCTCATCAATGACCCCGCGCAAAGGAATATTCATCACGGGCACGGACACCGACGCCGGCAAGACCTATGTCGGCACGCAGATCGTGGCCTTGCTGCACGAGGACAACATCAATGCCGTACCGCGCAAGCCCATCGAATCCGGATGCAAGCGCGTAGGCGATGAGCTGGTGCCGCAGGATGCCTGCCAGTACTACGAGGCCGCCCACCGGAAATTCGCGCTTTCGGAGGTCTGCCCTTTTCGCTTTGAGCCGGCGATCTCGCCGCAACGCGCAGCCCGCCTGGCCCGCCAGCCCGCCTACACGGAAGAGGTCTGTGCGAAATGCATCCAGGGAACGGAGCGCGACGACTTCCTGGTGGTCGAGGGTGCAGGAGGATTCTACTCACCGCTTTGCGAAGACGGCATGAATTCAAGCCTGGCCAAGAGGCTCGGCCTGCCGGTCTTGCTGGTGGCGGACGACAAGCTTGGCTGCATCAACCACGTCTTGCTGACGGTCGAGGCGATTCACTCCCACGGCTTGTCCGTGTGTGCGGTGATCCTGAGCCAAAGGCGTGCGAGTGAAACGCCCGAAATGAACAACGGCGAAGACCTGAGCCCGCTGCTTGAGGCACCGGTGTTCACGCTTTCTCACCAAGAAACGCTGCAAAAGGCCGCCCGCAAGGCGGTCTTGATCCTGCAGGCCATCACAAACCACTGAAAAGGGGCTCCCGGACCCTCGTCCACGAGCCCCTTATTCTCAACCCGGCCCGGCCTACATGTTGTAGCCGGCTTCCTCGTGCTGGGTGATGTCCAGGCCTTCCGTTTCCTGCTGGTCGTCAACACGCAGCCCGGTAATGACCCTGACGATCTGCAGGATCACAAAGGTCGCAACGGCCGTCCATACCAGCACGGCGAGAATGCCCTGCAGCTGGACCCACAACTGCTGGCCCATGGTCACGCCCTCCGCCAGGCCGGCCCCTCCGAACTGCTCGGCCACCAGGATGCCGCAAAGAAACGTGCCCAGGATCCCGCCGATTCCATGCACCGGGAACACGTCCAGCGAGTCGTCGATTTGCAGGACGCGCTTGATGTAGTTGGTCGCTGCAAAGCAGACGAAACCGGCCACAGCACCGATGACGAGTGCCCCCAGCGGGCCGACAAAACCGGAGGCCGGCGTGATGCTTCCAAGACCCGCCACCATGCCCGTAACGATGCCCAGCACGCTGGGCTTGCCGTAGCGGATCCACTCCGCGAACATCCATACCAGGGATGCCGTGGCAGCACTGAGATGCGTGACCAGCATGGCCATTCCCGCATCCTGGTTGGCAGCCACCGCGCTTCCGGCGTTGAAACCGAACCATCCGACCCACAGCATCCCGGCCCCGGTGACCGACATGGTGAGGTTATGCGGCGGCATGGCAGTCCTCGGAAACCCTCTCCTTTTGCCGAGCACCATGGCGGCAACGATCGCGCCCGTTCCTGCCGTCAGGTGCACGACCAGGCCGCCCGCAAAATCCAGGATGCCTTTCTCGCCAAGCCAGCCGCCTCCCCATACCCAGTGACAGACCGGGAGATAGACTAGCAGCAGCCACAAGGTCGTAAACCACAGCATGGAAGAGAACTTCATGCGCTCTGCAAAACCGCCGACGACAAGCGCAGGGGTAATGATGGCAAAGGTCAGCTGAAACATGACGAACACGGTTTCCGGGATGGTGCCGCTCATCGAATCCCGGCTGACCTCCGACAGGAATGCATTGGACAGTCCCCCCAGCCAGTTGTTCAGACTGCCGCCGTCACTGAACGCCAGGCTGTAACCGAACACCAGCCATAAGAGGGAGACCAGGCAGGTAATCGAAAAACACTGCATCAGCACCGACAGCACATTCTTGCTGCGCACCAGGCCTGCATAAAACAGCGACAATCCCGGGATGGTCATGAACAGCACCAGTGCGGTGGAAGTCAGTATCCAGGCGGTATCTCCAGTGTCCAGGGCGGACTCGGCCAGTACGGCCGTCGGCAGCGCACAGGCCAGAACGGCAAAAAGATATAGACTTTTAGGTATGGTTCTCATTACTTGTCCCCGGTAGCTCTTAGAGTGCATCCGTGCCGGTTTCACCGGTACGGATCCGTGTAACCTGTTCGACGCTGGTTACAAAAATTTTCCCATCTCCGATTTTCCCGGTGTTGGCTGTCCTGATGATGGCCTCAACCACCGGTTCCACCCGATCTTCCGGGACTCCAATTTCAATTTTTATCTTGGGAAGAAAGTCCACGACATATTCAGCTCCGCGATAAAGCTCGGCATGTCCTTTCTGGCGGCCATAGCCTTTGACTTCAGTCACGGTAAGGCCCTGTATATCGATTTCTGACAAGGCTTCCCGTACATCATCAAGTTTGAATGGCTTAATGATGGCCGTGATCATCTTCATGGCAATACTCCTTCACGTAGGTGATTTCTACAATACACGTATAGCTCGTTGCTGCATTTTATGATGCGGCTGAACCGGCTAGCGCTCCTGACCGCAGGAAATTATAGGTAAATTGATGCATCGGCGCACTCATGCAGCAGGGCATGCAGGTGGGCCGTGCACCCGCCCGCCGTCTAGGCCGCCTGTTTTTCCAGGGCATCCGAGTACTTCCCGAGTGCCGCCGAACCGTTGCATTGGGCACGCCACAGCAGGGCCTGCTGGGCCTTTTCCACATTCGCGCTGTCGCCTTTCCAGACCTGCATCGCCGTTTGCTGCAGGGCACGCCCGTAGGAAAACGTCAAGGCCCAGGGTTTGGTGCGTTCCGACAGGTTGATGGCGTTGAGGTGCCGGCTGGCTTCCTGGTCGGTTTGCCCGCCCGACAGAAAAGCAATCCCGGGTACGGCCGCAGGCACCGTGTTCTGCAGGCAACGCACCGTCTGTTCTGCAACCGTTTCCACATCGGCACGGGCACTGGCAGAAGCGCCCGAAATCACCATGCTGGGCTTGAGCACCATCCCGTCCAGGGCAACCCCCTGATTTTTGAGCTGGTAGAAGACCACCCGCTGGGTGAGCTCCGTCACATCGTAGCAGCGTGCGATGGAATGATCCCCGTCCATGAGCACTTCCGGCTCCACGATGGGAACCAGCCCCGCCTCCTGGCTGATGCGTGCATAGCGGGCCAGGGCATGGGCGTTGGCCTCGATGCAGGCCCAGCTGGGAAGCCCCTCTCCAATCGTGATGACCGCGCGCCACTTGGAAAACCGTGCGCCCATCTCAAAATACTCGGCACAGCGCTCGGCCAGCCCGTCCAGTCCATGAGTGACCTTCTCGTTCCCGGACCCGGCCAGTGGCTTTGCACCACCATCCACCTTGATCCCCGGGATGATGCCGAGATCCGACAGGTGGTTCGCGAACGGAGCTCCATCCAGGGTTTTCTGGCGGATGGTCTCATCAAATAAGATCGCACCGCTGACATAGTCGGACAGACCGGGTGCGGTGACCAGCATGTCCCGGTAGGCCTGGCGCATGGGTTCCGTCGTGGGGATTCCAAGCTTTTCAAAGCGCTTGTTGCAGGTTGGATGGCTTTCATCCATGGCAAGAATCCCGCGCCCGGGCGCCACCATGGCATGGGCGATCTTGTTCAGTTCCTCAATATTCATACGGTTTCTCCTAATACGGGCAACAAAACTTGGAGCCGGCAGACAGGCTTGCATGCTCGCCAGTGCCAACCATCATTCCGGTTCGATCAAATGTCCGACACGCACGATTTTCAGCGCATTCGTGCCCCCGTCCACCCCGATCAAATCACCCTTGGTAATGATAACCAGGTCGTTTTCCTGCACAACCCCGCAGCGAAGCAACACATCGATCGCATCCTTGTTGACCTCCGCATGGGAACGGCTGAGGATTTCCATGGGGGCGGGATAGACCCCCTTGTACAGGGTTACCCTGCGCAGGGTTTTCTCATGTTGTGTCAAGGCATAGATGGGAATTTCCGAGCTGATCCGGGACATCCAGAGGGCCGTGGAACCCGATTCTGTCAGTGCGGCGATGGCGGTCACATTCAGATAGCTTGCGGTATACATCGCCGACATGGCAATGGCCTCGTCCACCCTTTCAAATCTTGAATACATGCGATGATCCGATACCGTATTCAGAATCCGCCGCTCCGAGGCAAGGCAGGTGCGGTGCATGGCCTTGACGGACTGGACAGGATATTTCCCCACCGCGGTCTCGCCTGAGAGCATCACCGCATCGGTTCCGTCGAGCACGGCATTCGCCACATCCGAGACTTCCGCACGGGTCGGGATTGGACTGTAAGTCATCGACTCCATCATCTGTGTGGCCGTGATCGCAATGCGGTTTTTGGCATGCGCCTGATCAATCAGCGACTTCTGCACGCCGGGGACTTCCGCATCACCGATCTCAACCCCGAGGTCTCCCCGGCCGATCATGATCGCGTCACACTCGTCCAGGATTTCATCAATGGCATCGAGCGCTTCGGTGCGCTCGATCTTGGCAATGATCCCGCCGCGGCCACCGGCTTCCTCGAACAGCCTTCTGGCCTGCCGGACATCTTCCGCCGAACGGGGGAACGAAACGGCCAGATAGTCGATGTCCAGCTTCACGGCATCACGAATGTCCTGGCGGTCCTTGTCGGTCAGCGTGGCCACGGCCAGCCCTCCCCCCTGGCGGTTGATGCCCTTGCTGCTCAGCAACTCCCCTCCCATCACGACTTCATTGTGAATCTTGCCCTCGGCCACGTCGGTAACCCTGAGCACGATCCTTCCATCATCGATCAACAGGTTGTCACCTGCGCTCACATCATCCGCCAACCCCGGGTACGTGGTGCCGACCATCGTCTCATCACCCTGGTCTAGCGGCAGGTTCGTATCGATACAGAAGGCCTGCCCGGCATCCAGGTGAACCCGCTTGTCCTTGAATGCGCCGATCCTGATTTTTGCGCCCTGAAGATCTCCCAGCACGCCGACCTCGTGGTGTTTTTCCTTGCTCAGCCGGCGCAAGGTATCGATGCGCCATCGATTCTCCTTGTAGGTGCTGTGTGAAAAATTAAGGCGTACAAGATCGATGCCGACATCAATCAGGCCGGCCATGATCTGCTCACTGTCTGTGGCAGGGCCCAGGGTTGCAATGATCTTGGTATGCCGGAAAATTGTTTTCCAGTCGCGGACTCCTGCAGTCGCCTCCATGTCAGTTCCCGGCACCGGGTTGCGCTGCAGATGGCAGCGTGCATGGCCTGGCCTGACCCATGGGTATGCTGCGGGTGATTCTACACATTAGCGATTTGCTCTTTGCTCCAGGATGCCGACGGCGGGGAGGACTTTCCCTTCCAGGTATTCAAGGAATGCACCGCCTCCGGTGGAGATGTATGAAATTTGGTCTCCCAGCTCAAACAGGTCGATTGCAGCCAGCGTATCACCCCCTCCGGCGATTGAGAACGCCCGGCTCTCGGCCACGGCCCTGGCGATGACCTCCGTACCCCGCGAAAAGGCTTCAAGCTCAAACACTCCGACCGGGCCATTCCATATGATTGTACCTGCATTGGCCAGACAGGATGCCAGTCTTTTTGACGAGTCGGGGCCAAAGTCCAGAATCATGTCCTGCGGGCCAACCGCGTCCACCGGCTTCGTCGTGGCCGTCGCAGCCTCGGACATCTCGGTGGCGCAAACCACGTCCGTTGGCAGCGGAATCTGCATCTCCCGGCGACGGCCCGCCGCCAGCAAATCTTCGGCCATCCCCACCTGTTCCTTCTCATACAGGGAACTTCCAACCGGCTTCCCGGCCGCGGCCAGGAATGTGTTGGCGATGCCCCCGCCGACGATCAGCTGATCCACCTTGTCCAGCAGCGATTCCAGGATCTTCAGCTTCGTGGAAACCTTCGAGCCTCCCACGATTGCGACCAGCGGCCGGTCCGGCCTGGCCAGGGACCTGTCCAGTGCCTGCAGCTCCTTCTCCAGCAGTGGACCCGCACAGACGACGGGAGCGTACTTGGCGACCCCGTGGGTTGAGGCCTGGGCGCGGTGGGCGGTTCCAAACGCATCCATCACGTAGACATCGCACAAGCCCGCGATCTTTCGCGCGAGCCGTTCATCGTTGGCGAGTTCTCCGGCCTGGAAACGCACGTTCTCACACAGCGTGACCCGGCCCGGCTGCGCCTCGATGCCATCCAGCCAGTCTTTCTCGAAATGCACCTCGAGGCCGCAGTGCGCTTCAAGGTACTGTGCTACCGGCAGAAGAGAGAAGTCCTCGTCATGGCTGCCTTCCTCGGGCCGCCCCCGGTGAGAGAGCAGGATGACCCTGGCGCCCTGTTGCATGGCCAGGCGTATGGTGGGCAGAGCGGCTTCGATTCGCGCGGCGCTGGTGATGCGCCCGTTTTTCACGGGCACGTTCAGGTCCTCACGGATCAGCACACGGCGACCCGCGAGATCGAGGTCTGTCATGCTTAGCACGGACGGGTCCCGGAGGCTGGCCCGGGCGCTGCTGAACGGTGGCCGCCGGGCTGGCTTGTCACTTGGCACTCATCAGTGCAAGTGTCGTATCCAGCATGCGGTTGGAAAAGCCCCACTCGTTGTCATACCAGGAACAGACCTTCACATTGCGCCCGCCCATCACCTTGGTCAGGGATGCATCGAAGTTGGAGGAGTGGGCGTCATGGTTGAAGTCCACGGACACCAGCGGCGCATCCACATAGCCCAGCACCTTGTCGTCGGCCGCTTCGCGCATGACGGAATTGATTTCATCGACACTGGTTTCCCGGGCCGCCAGGAACGTCAGGTCCACCAGCGAGACATTGATGGTCGGAACACGGATGGCGAAGCCGTCCAGCTTGCCGTTCAGTTCGGGCAATACCAGCCCGACCGCGGAGGCTGCGCCGGTTTGGGTGGGGATCATCGACATGGTTGCCGAGCGCGCACGCCGCAAATCGGTGTGGTAGATGTCCGTCAGCACCTGGTCGTTGGTGTAGGCATGCACCGTGGTCATGACTCCGTTTTCGACGCCGATTTTCTCATGCAAGGGCTTCACCATCGGTGCCAGGCAGTTGGTGGTGCACGAAGCGTTGGAAATCACCGTGTCCTCGGCGCTCAGGATGTCGTGATTGACGCCGTACACGATCGTGGCATCCACGTCCGAGCCTCCGGGTGCGGAAATGATGACCTTCTTTGCCCCGGCTTGCAGATGGCCCGATGCCTTCTCCTTGCTGGCAAAGAACCCCGTGCTCTCATGCACGACATCGATGTCCAGATCGCCCCAGGGCAGGCGGGTCGGGTCGCGCTCGGCACAGACACGGATGCGGTCTCCATTGATGACCATGTACTCGCCATCGACCTCGATCGTGCCATTGAACCTGCCGTGCGCGGTGTCAAACCGGGTCAGGTGTGCATTGGTGTTCGCATCGCCCAGGTCATTGATGGCCACCACCTGAATTTCCTTGTTGCGGCCCGACTCGTACAGTGCCCGCAGGATATTCCTGCCGATTCTCCCGTAACCATTAATCGCAAGTCTTATAGTCATCACATTCTCCGTACTTATCTCTGAAACAAAGCATCTATCCGTCAAGCATGGCCAGGGCGTGCTCGACGATACGATCGCGGGTAAAGCCAAAATGCTGCATCACGGTCTGACCGGGCGCCGATGCCCCGAACGTGGAGATGCCAATGGCATCCCCTTCAAGGCCGACATATTTCAGCCAGTAATCCGGCACGCCCGCCTCAATGGCCAAACGCGTCCTGACGGCACCGGGCAACACCGACTCCCGGTATGCCGCCTCCTGGGCATCGAACACATCCGTACTTGGCATGGAAACCAGGCGCACTTGCCGGCCCCGGCCGCTTAATTCTTCGGCGGCCTGCAGCGCGATCCCGAGCTCAGACCCGGTCGCAATCAGTATGATCTCCGGGACGGCGGCGCAATCGAGCAGGACATAGCCGCCCCTGGCAATGCCGGCGACCTGGTCTGCGCTTCGCGGTATGAAAGGCAGGTTCTGGCGCGAAAAGACCAGGCTGGTGGGCCCACTGTCGCGCTCGATGGCATATTTCCATGCGACCGCGGTTTCTACCGTGTCCGCGGTGCGCCATACCGACATGTTCGGGATATACCGAAGCGTGGCAAGCTGTTCCACGGCCTGGTGCGTCGGACCGTCCTCCCCGAGTCCGATGGAATCGTGGGTGTACACGAAAATATTTCTCTGCCCCATCAGGGCCGCCATGCGCAGGGCGTTGCGTGCGTACTCCGAAAATACGAGGAAGGTGGCGCCGTAGGGGATAAACCCGCCATGCAGGGCAATCCCTGTGTTGATCGCCGACATCCCGAACTCCCGCACGCCGTAATAGATGTAGTTTCCCGGCACCTGTTCCGCACCGACGGCCACCGAGCCGGACCACCAGGTATTGTTGGAGCCGGTCAGGTCCGCCGAACCTCCGATGATTTCGGGCAGCAGGCTCGCGTACCCTTCCAGGGCGAGTTCCGAGGCCTTGCGCGTGGCCACGGTCTGTTCTTCGGCCACCGCCTGGCTGACCACCTTGTCCGATTCCGCAGCCCAGTCCGGGGGCAAGGCCCCTTGCATCCTTCTCGAAAACTGGGCGGCAAGCTCCGGGTGCTGCTGCTGGTAGTGTCCCAATCGTTCTTCCCACATGGCCTGGCGTGCACTGCCCTTTTCCGTGGCATCCCAGTGACCGTACACGGACTCGGGGATATGGAAAGGCGGGTGCTGCCAGCCGATTCGGGCACGCGCCTGTTCAATCTCCTGCTCGCCCAGCGGGGCGCCGTGGGTGGCTGCCGTGCCCTGCTTGTTCGGCGCACCCCAGCCAATCACCGTCTTGCAGCAGATCAGCGTGGGGCGGGTCAGCGCATCCCTTGCATTCTCGATCGCCGTCTTGATCTGGGCGGTATCATGACCATCCACGTCTGCAATGACATGCCATCCGTAGGACTGAAACCGCTTCGGGGTATCGTCGGTGAACCAGCCCGAGACCTCGCCGTCTATGGAAATCCCGTTGTCATCGTAAAACACGATCAGCTTGCCGAGCCCGAGCGTGCCTGCAAGGGAGCAGGCCTCATGCGAAATCCCCTCCATCAGGCAGCCATCGCCCGCAAATACGTAGGTGTAGTGGTCGACGATGTTCAGGTCACCCCGGTTGAAGGTCGCGGCCAGGACCTTTTCCGCCAGCGCCATGCCCACCGCATTGGCCAGACCCTGTCCCAGCGGGCCGGTCGTGGTTTCCACGCCCGGGGTGTCCCCGTACTCCGGGTGCCCCGGAGTCCTCGAATGCAGTTGCCGGAAGTTCCTGATCTCTTCCATGGAGACGTCATATCCGCTCAGATGCAACACCGAATACAACAGCATGGAGCCATGGCCATTGGACAGGACGAAGCGGTCGCGGTCCGGCCACCGGGGGTCGTTCGGATTGTGCTTCAGGTAGTCATTCCACAGCACCTCGGCAATGTCGGCCATGCCCATCGGCATGCCGGGATGACCGGAGTTTGCACACTGCACGGCATCCATGCTCAGTGCACGGATCGCGTTGGCAAACTCCAGCCGGTTCTCCATCTAGGAGATTCCCGCCGGCCTGTACAGCCAGGTGTCCATCAAAACCGCTCTTGTGATCGTCAATGTCCTAAATAAGAAAAGGTCCGGCATGCCGCAGGACCCTGCAGTCCCGTTTCCGGGGGCGCTATTGTGAAATACTTGCCCAGACAGGGCAATAGCCACTTGGCAGAGCACTGCAGGAAATCGGTCTGCAGAACCCTAAAACAGCGCGGAAACCTTCCTCACTGCGGCATCAGGCCAGATGTCTGATTTAAAGTAAATATCGGTAATTAGATACTTAAGCCCGCAATTCAAACGCATCGCGCCGTCTGTTACCAACCGGTGCCACCAGGTCTGGAGGGAAATTGCCGACCGGTACAACGTGGTGTACCTGGAAGACCTGGATACGAAAGGCATGACGGCGAGCGCCAGGGGGATGCTGCCAATCCCGGCAAGCACGTGAAACAGAAGGCCGCATTGAATATACCGGCCTTCGGGAATGGGGCCACTGGACGTGGAGGCGGCGGGGTTACCCGGCCTGGGAAGCGTCAAAGGATACGGATTGTCCCTTGCGGACTTAAGTATATAATTCCCTATACTTTGTAAGATTGTGTGGCTACCAGTCACTGGCTGATTGCATGTTGACACTTACAGTGACAAAAAACCGTGCGCCTGATTGATGAACTGATCCTTTTGATGCTCGATGAGCAAAGCGGCTACCTCGAAATGGTGCCAAGCTGGGACTTTTCCTGTGTCATCGCTGGCGCGATCATCGCCGACTTGGCCTTGGAGTTTCGAATCGATACCGACCTGGATTCGTTGCATCTGATTGATGCCAAACCCACCGGCGACTCCACGCTGGACCCTACCTTGAAGGAAATCAGTGAATCACACGGCACTTTCAGCACTCAATACTGGATCGAAAAGAACACGTCGCGTTCTGAAGATATCGTCACTGTTACGCTGGACCGGTTGGTTGAAAAAGGGATCTTGGAACACGAAACAGGCGATTTTTGGTCATTGTCACGGTCAGTTTCCCGTACCAAGACCTACCCGACAGTCGATGGCTCATCCCGGGAGGAGGCCAAATCAAGAATTCTGAATGTGATCTTGAACGACATCATTCCGGACCCCCGTGATGTCATCCTCATCTGTCTCATGCATGCGTGCGGGGGATTCAAACTTGTTCTCAGCGAGGAAGACTACCAGGAAAAGATTGAGCGTATCGAAATGCTTGCCTCAATGGACCTGGTCGGCCAATCCATCTCCAAGGCAGTCAAGCAAAGCACCATCACACCAAAGACGAAACGCGTCATCCGAACCAAGCCCATTCCAAAGATGGGGGTATCTGACATTCTGCTGAACCCGGATTTCCGCAAAGGCTTCATCCCCAGGGCCGTCTGCAAGATTCATGACAAGTACGGCCCGGTCGTTGAAGCACCCATGAAGATGAGGGGGCAGAAATTGCTCATGGTCATGGGCCTGAATACCAACCAGTGGATTCAAAAAAACGGCAGGTTCTATCTTCGCTCAAAAGACTACATCAGGGATCTGGAAAGTGAATTTGGTGCATCACGCACGTTACCCGGCATGGATGGGGCGGAACACTACCGGTTGAGAAAATCCTTGCGATACGTATATTCACGGGCCAATCTTTCCCACAAGCTTCCGGAACTCGTTCGCCTTTGCCGAAAATCCCTCAGCCAGTGGAACCAGGGCTCTTTACTCAGTGCGGCCAGGGCCTGCCAGAACCATGTCAGCAGCCAGATTTCCCATCTCATGATCGGAGTGGATTGTGCTGACTTCGTGGACGACCTTCTGGCCTATGAGCATCGCGCGCTAAATGCCCACGTGTCCGGAATGACGCCGAAAATCCTGCTGCACACACCACGCATGAACCGGGCCAAGAAGGCGGTTCGAAAACTTGTCGAGGCCATACATGCCTCGCATACGCCGGCACAGCGGGAGGGGCAGCAGCCGGACCTTGCCGATGCAGTTCTTGAAATTCACAGAAGCGACCCGCAATTCCTGCCCGAAACCGACATCATATTTCCGTTTGTGGCCTCCATGGTCGCCAGCATCTACCTGGGCAGCGGACTGGCCTTCTTGCTGTATTCGATGATAAGCCATCCTGATTTATACACCAGGGTGCAACAGGAAGCGGACGCGTTGTTCGGGAATGGCAAAATGCCGGATGCCAAGGATTTCGACCCGTCAAACATTGATGTCACCCACAGAGTGTTCCTTGAAACTGAACGCATGTTTCCTGTCATACCCTGGCAACTGCGGACCGCGATGAACAACTGCATCATCGAAGATTACGAGGTGCCGGCCAGAACCCGCCTGTTGATATGTCAAACAGCCACCCACTACATGGATGATGTGTTCAAGGATCCGCTGAAGTTTGACATCGAACGCTACAAGAAAGGGCGCCAGGAACACCTGACTCCCTGCGCCTATGCACCTTATGGACTGGGTACGCATGCCTGCCTGGGCCATCGCTGGGTCCATTTGCAGATGCTGGTCAACTGCCTGCTCATCGCCTATCACTTCAGGCTGGAATTGCAGCCCGAAAACTACAAGCTGGGCATCAATCCCTTTCCGACATCGGCACCCAACAAGAAGATGAAGTTCCAGGTTGCCGAAGTCAGGAATCCCGTGAACCTCCATTGAATAAATCGACGGGTCCCACAGGAGACTCATCAATATCCGTACGAGCTGGTATCCGGCAGGAATCCCGGCAGAACTCAGTACCTGCCTTGTCCTGGTAATTCAGGCCGATGGGCCAGGCAGAACACGGTCTTTCCGGGGTCACCGTAGCTGAACAGGCTGCGGTTCATACAGGCCCCCGCCATCACTCTGGCGATCCGGATAGAACTGCTTGCAATAGTTCCGGAATACTGCGACCTCGCCATCGGACCGGCACAACCGGGGATTGGGCCGATACCGTTTTCGGCTCCAGACCGTCACATCCTGCAGCACGTCGCGCTTTTGCACCGATGCAATGATTTTCCTCATGAGCCGGGTGCGCAGGCCCACCGGGATGAAACGCATGCCAATAATCGGCCGTTTTGGCTTGCGCAATTCCCGCAACTGTCCTACCAGCACCAGTTCTATGTGCTTGCCATCGACCGGGGTCGCGAGTACCCACAATCTCGAGTCCATGCCGAGGGAATGCTCGCGGATATCAACGAACGAATACCCTAGTCCAAAGACATGGGCAACGGCAGAAACATCGAAGACAAACCTGGTGATTCCCGCAATGGACTGGGTTCGCTTGAAATCAAAGCAGCTTTCCAGATGTGGGCCATCCACAGACACAGAGGCCGTCCGGCGCACATTGCTGTAGCCATGTACGTAACGCAGGTGGGCCAGGTCCACGGCGTTCTCGGTGGTCTCTTGGGGATGGCCGGGAAACTGGAGGGTTCGAAATTCCAATTCACCCCAATCAGGACCAGTTGGAGGATCTTCCGGAAGGCTCCATTCAGGGGGTCTTCCGTGGCTCCCCCACCAGGCAAAAACAAGGCCGAGAAGTTCCCGGGTCTCAAATGTATTGAGCCTGGCAGATTCGGGGGGTGGGGCAAACGGGGTGGCCACGCACTGACCGGTCGTGTCGTACTCGAAACCGTGAAACGGGCAGACGATACAGCCATTGCGCACTTGCCCGCCAGCCGCAGGTCCCAGTTCGGAGCCCATATGCGGGCATACCGCCTCGGCCACGCAAATGCGTCCTTCTTCATCACCCCAAACGACGACCTGCTTTCCCAGCCAGGTTTTTTGAATCAGCTTCTCCTTGAGAATGGACCGGCGACTGGCTATGAAATACCAGCCTTCGGGGAAGGGGTCCAGCGGGGAGGCATCGTCACTTTCGGTTCGACTGGCTTGCATTTTTTACCTGAATTCTGTGCGTGGACTGGCGCGGTCCTCTCTGTAGACCGGGAACGTGCATAAAATACCATGCCCCGAGCCTGCAAATATACGGTGCCCTGATGATATTTGCGCAACGCCCAGGGTCATTCCCCTCGGATTTTGTGTAACGCAACTGTTTGATAGCTAAAAGAATGTGCTTGCGTACAGGGTGCGCACCTGGATGCACGGGCCGGCGGCTCTCGCGGGAATCGGAACCCGTCGGCCGCAGCGGGTACCGGGGAACTTACTGATGCAGACTGACCGACACTGTGTTTCCCTGCCTGTGTCGTTCAAACATCACCCGGGCAGCGGTTTCGCAGCATTCAGTCCGCAGGACCGGCAGTTGCCGCAGAGATGCGTTCAACGCCTGTTTCACTTTGTCGGATTCTTCTGTGGAGGTGCATCGCCATGAGCGCGGGCACGAGCATCATCAAAACAGCCGTAGTGATGAGAATGCCGAATCCCAGTGAGGCGGCAAACGGGACCAGGAACTGTGCCTGGATGGCACGTTCAAGAATGAGTGGCGTAAACCCAAGGAAGGTCGTCACGGAAGTAAGCAGAATGGGACGAAAGCGTCCCTTCGCGCCCTCGATGATTGCAGTCCGCGCAGGAACCCCTTCATCAAGTTTCTGGTCAATGAAATCGATCATCACCAGGGAGTCATTGACCACGACACCGCTCAGACCGAAGATACCCATGAAGGATGCCGCACTCATGGCGATCCCCAGTACCAGGTGGCCCCAGATGGCGCCGATGAGTCCGAACGGGATGACGGCCATGATGATGAATGGCTTGGTATAGGAACGAAGCGGGATGGCCAGCAAGGCAAATATCATGAGCATTGCGATGGCAAACCCGCGGTTCAGCGAATCCAGCGATTCGATCTGCTCTTGCTGCTCTCCTCCGAACGTGTACACCAGGCCCGGGTGCCTGTCCTTGAGTTCTGCAAGAATTGAATCCGCCAGAATGGTATTGGCCTCCCCACCGGTAATTACGGTCGGGTCCACGTCCGCCGTGACCGTGATCACGCGCTGCCCGTCCTTGCGCCGTATGGCCGGCGGCGAAATGCCTGAATTGAGCTTGGCGACCTGGCTGAGCGGGACCTCGGCCCCATCCGGAGTGTAGACAAGGTAGCGTTCAACGTCGGTGATGGCATTGCGCTCTTCTTCGGGCAGGCGCACGTACACCCGCACCTCCTCGCGCCCGCGCTGCACCCGCAGGGCCTCCGCGCCAAAGAATGCCGAGCGCGCCTGTTGCGCCATTTCTTCAAGCGTAAGTCCGAGCGTACGTGCCTCCGGTCGCAATTCGAGCTGGATTTCCCGCACTCCCGGCGTATGGTCGGAGCGCACGTCAAAGACCCCTTCCACCTCGCGCAGACCGTGGACCACGGATTCCGCTACCTGGTTGAGACGCTGCGGTTCCGGATGTGACAGCACCGCCTCGATGGGATTGCCCAGATCGAAGACCTTGCCGCTGAAGGCAACACCACGAACGTAGGGCAGGATCCCCACCTCGTCCCGCCATGCCTGGGCCACTGCACCCGTGGAGATCTGTCGCTGTTGAGCGCTCACCAACTTGAACTCGATCGTGGCGATATTGGCTTCCGGATTCAGCGAAAGCTTGGGCGCCAGCCCTCCGCCCTCGACCCTCGGTCCCTGGCCAACGGTCACGGTCACCCCGGAAAGCAGGTCGGGTTCGTCCTCCGGCCGGTCACGCGAAATTCGTTCGATCACCCGATGTCCGGCCGCTTCCAGTTCCTTCGCCACCTCGTACGTCCTTTGTGCAGTCGTGCCGTCCGGCATCTCGAGCGTAGCGGTTACGAAATCACCCTCCACCACGTCCGCGAAGGATGTCGCAACGATGCCTGCCGGTATCAGGGAAATGCTCAGGATCAAAAGGCCGATGGCGCCCGCCAGCGTCACGACGGGCTGGGCCGTCGCAAAGTGCAGCCCTCGATCCAGGGGACCCTGCAGGAATTTGTCCAGCAACTGGTCGACGGTGCCCTGGACGCGGGCAAAAAACCGGTCGACCGATCCGGTGGGAACCCACTCCGGGCCATGCAGGCGAGACAGGTGGTTGGGCAGGATCAGCAGTGATTCGATCAGGGAAATCAGCAGCATCGCAATAATGATCACCGGCAACGCCTTCCACACCTGCCCGATGCCGCCCGGTATGAAGAACAGCGGCGTGAATGCGGCAACCGAGGTAAGCACGGCAAACGTCAGCGGCACCTTGATCCGCCGTGCGCCCCGGATCGCAGCAGCGACACCGGGCGTACCCCGCTTGCGCTCGTAGTGGATGTGCTCGGCCACGACGATCGCATCGTCTACCACGATGCCGATGGCCAGGACAAACGCGAACAAGGAGATGGTATTGATCGCAATGTCCACTGCCAGCATGACGGCCAGCGCGCCGATCCCCGCTACGGCGAGGCCGGCCGCGACCCACACGGCGAGCCGGATCTCGAGGAACAGGGCCAATGCAACCAGCACGAGCAAAAGACCCAGGCTGCCATTCTTGAGAAGAAGGTTCACGCGTTCCTGATAGGTCAGGGAGTCATCGTTCCAGATGGTGATCCCGACACCGTCCGGCAGGGAGGGGGTGATCACATTGGCAACGTGTTCCTGCACTGCCGTGGCAACATCCATCACCTGTTCCCCGTCCGCCCTGTAGACCTCGACAAAGGCCGCCGGCCGGTTCTGGTGGCGAATGATCAGGTCGGAATCCTGGAAACCGTCGTGCACCCTGGCGATGTCTCCCAGCCGCACGACCGTGCCGTCATTTCCGCTGAGAACGACAATTTCCTCGAAATCCTGCTGAACATAACGCTGACCCCGGGTACGGACACGCACTTCGGTCTCCCGGGTTTCGATACTGCCTGCCGACAGATCAAGGGAACCGTGGCGAACCGTATCTGCAATGTCAGCCAGGGTAATGCCCAGGGCACGCAGGCGGGACTGCGGGACCTCGATGGAAATCTCGTAATCCCGCACACCGCTGGTCTCGACCGATGACACAGCGGGGAGCGAGGCCAGTTCATCCTCGATCTGGTACGCCAGTTCCTTGAGGGAACGCTCGGAGATCGCGCCGTAGACCAGGAGACGAATCACGCTCTGATGATTGGTCATTTCCCTGAACTCCGCTCGCTCGGCGGCGGCGGGAAAGGACTGCACGCGGCCCACTGCGGTTTTGACCTCATCCAGCATGCGGCCCATATCCGTGCCGGCTTTCAGTTCGACACGCACCGACGCCATCCCCGGCGCAGCCACGGACTTCACTCTCTTGACATCATCGAGCGAGTTGACCTGCTCCTCGATCTTGGCCACGATCGACTCTTCCACCTCTTCCGGGGTAGCGCCGGGGTACGCCATGGAGACTTCGACGGTATTGAACGGCACTGTCGGCCATGATTCCCGTTCCAGCCCCGTCAAGGCCACCAGGCCTGCCGCCAGTATGGCGAACATGAACAGGTTGGCCGCAATGCTGTTGTTCGCCATATAGGCGATCGGGCCGCCGGGCTCTCCCGGATGACTTTCTTCCCGGCTCATGGCTCCACTGCATCCAGGCTGCGCACCCTCATGCCTTCGGTCGCAAACTGGATGCCGCCGGTGATCACGGCCTGCCCTTGTTCAAGGGCGCCGGTCACGAAGATTTCATCGTCGCCGCGCTGCAGGAGATGTACCGGGACGATGCGGACTCCTTGGTCATCGCCGATCACCCAGACCTCGTTGCCCGGTTGCAGGGCCGAACGCGGGATCCGGAAATAGCTCTGCGGGGTGAGCCCCTGGATTTCCACCTCTACAAACTTGCCCACCAAAAGCGGAGGCGCCCGGCCGACGGGGCCTGCCGGGCCAGTCGGGGTGCCTGCAGAAAAGGGATCCGGGACACGCACAATCACATCGATGGTGCGGGTCTGCTTGTCAAGCGAGGCCTCGGCGCGGTCCACGTAACCATCCCAGGCGTAATGGGCGTCACCGTATCTTGCCAGGACACGCGCATCCACCTGTCGCCCGGCATCGCCGGCCTGAAGTTCCCACAGTCCGGGGATCAGTGCAGCATCGGCGTCGGACAGCGGCAGGACCACCTCGACGGCATCGGCGGCAAACAGCCGCCCGACGACCTGGCCCACCGTCAGAAACTGGCCTATGTCCACGGATTCCTCGCGCACATAGCCGTCAAAGGGGGCTTTCACACGTGTCCGGGCCAAGGCGAGCTTGGCTTCGGCGACCTTGGCTTCCTCGCGTTTCAGGGCGGCCTGGGCCGCCTTCAGCTGGGGTTCTCGCAGAACCAGCGGGCTGGCCTGGTCCACCGCGGCACCCGACTCAAGCTGTCGTCCGGAGAATTGCTCGTATTCGCTGCGGGCCACCGCCGCCAGTTCCCGGGCCTCGAGCAGGGCCACCTTGCGGTCTTCAAGGTCGGCCACGGCCTCGCGAAGGCGGTACTGGTAGTCCTCCTGTTCGATGCGGAAGATCGTATCGCCCGCCCCGATCCGCCCGCCACTGTGAAAACCCGGGTTCATCCAGTCGACCCTGCCGCTGACTTGCGGGGTGATGTCGATTTCCGCACTGGGCCGCACGGTTCCGGCCCCGTACACGGGGATGGCTCCCTTCCCGGACACCACCTGGGCGGAACGCACAAACGGAATCTGGGGCGGTTGCTCACGGCGCTCCGGCTCAGGGGCCAGGGACACCAGAACGGATGCCAGCACCACCGCACCGGCCAGGATCCCCGCGGCGACCAGGTAACCTTTCAGTTTGTTCTTCAGTCTGTTCATGCTGGTTTACTCAGTGGGTAAGGTTGCAACTTGCGGACCCGCAGCCTGCGGGGAATCGTCGATCTGCACGGCGCCCGGGTCAGAAGCCGTCCACACACCGCCCAGGGCGCGGTGCAGCGCGAGTCGCATGTAGCCCAGGTCACGTTCTGCCCCGACCAGCGAGGACTTCATGCTGGTGAGGGTTTCCGAGGCGGCCAGATAGTCATCGTAGTCCCCGACCCCGGACCGGTAGCGCCGCTCCTGAAAGGCGGCCTCCGCCCGGGCTTCCTCGACGGACGAACTCAGCAGGGCATGGCGGTGGCGGCTGGTCTCCAGCTGGGCCAGCACCGCCTCGACCTCGTTGACCGCGGTCACCACGGAGTGCCTGTAGGCGGAAACTGCTTCTTCCAGCCGGGTCTCTGCGAGAGTCACGTGGTGGCGCAGCCGCTGGCCCTGGAATACCGGCCCGACCAGATTCAGGCTCAGGTTCTTGAACCACTGGTCCGCATCGAACCACTGATCGGTGTCCGAACCCTGCAGACCGATGGAGCCGGACAGGGACAGGGACGGCAGAAGGTCGGCCCGGCGGGCACCGACGGCATAGCGGGCCGCTTCCATGTGCTGGCGGGCCGCACCCACATCGGGGCGCTGCGCGAGGAGGTCCGCCGGGATGCCCACCGGAATGCGCTCGAACGTCATCGACGGCGACAGGGAATCGGGCAGCATGCCGGCCAGGTCCGCCCGGTACCCTCCCAGCAGCACCCATAGACGCCCCTGCGCATCGGCCAGCCGGCCCCGGACGGCGGGCAATTCAGCCTGCGAATTCCACAGCTGCAGGCGCGCGGTATAGAGTTCGCGCGCGGTATTCAGGCCACGGTGATAGCGGGCCGTGGTGAGCTTCTCGCGCTCCTTCAGGATCCCCACGATCTCGTCGGACAGCCCGAGTTGGCGGTGCAGCCAGGCGACCTCGATGTAGGTGTGCACGGTTTCCGCAATGACCCCGATCCGGGCGGCACGGTGGTCCCACTCGGAAGCCAGGGCTCGGGCTCGGGCCGCCTGTGCATCATTGCGGTTGCGGCCCCAGAAGTCGGCTTCGTAGGAGAATTCCGTACTCAGGGAATAGGTGGTCACCGCCAGGCGGTCCGGCACGGAAATGCCAAACTCCTGCTTGAGTTCCGGGCTCAAGCCGACCTCCTCGATCTGCTGACCCACTCCGGCATTGGTCGGTGAATCCGTGTCCTCGGCCACCGCAGACGGCTGCAGCGCCGGGTACCTGGCCGCATTCGCAATGCGGGCCCGGGCCCGGGCCTGCTCCACGCGCGCCACGGCCCCCGCCAGATCGAAGTTCGACGCAAGCACGGCTTCAACGACCCGGTCAAGTACCGGATCGTTGAATGTTTTCCACCACTGCAGCGGCGCGTAGGCCTCGACCGCCGCCTCCCCGGTGAATTTCTCGGGCAACGGCGGCACGGGCTCTTGCACCGGCAGGAATGATTTTTGTGAACACGCGGCCACGAGAAACCCGGCGATGACCGGGAACAGCACCGTTGACGCGGGCTGCCGTCGCCGCCTTGTCAGTCTTGCTGAAACAGTTGCCATTACCATGCAGCCTACCGCATTACGGGCGCGACGCAGACACTTCCGCTCAGCGACCTTTGCATCGAGCCCGCACCGGGGCCCGGGCAGGGATCATCCGTCGCTGTGCCATCATCCAGAACAGGCGGTCCGGCCATCCCGACGGGTCGGGTTCAGCCGCCGGACCCTGCCTCTCGGCTTATCCCGGGCAAGACGTCATGCCTTCCACTTGATGTTGCACCCTACGCTGGGTTTCTGTTCGGGGTCGACATCTTGACCCGCCAGCAGGGCATCCAGGGCACGGCGCAGGTTTTCGCCGGTCACGGGGATGTCATTGCCCGGTCGCGAATCGTCCAGTTGCCCCCGGTATGCGCACTCCAGCGCCTGGTCGAAGACATAGATGTCGGGCGTGCAGGCCGCATCGTACAGCCTGGCCACCTGCTGGGTCTCGTCATACAGGTAGGGAAAGGTATATCCGAGGGACTCCGCCAGGGCCTTCATGTTTTCCGGTGAATCCTCGGGGTACTCGACGGCATCGTTGGAACTGACGGCCACCAGCGAGACACCCCGGGCAGGATACTCCCGGCCGAGCCGGGCCAGTTCGTCCTGGATATGCTTTACGAAGGGGCAGTGGTTGCATATGAACATGACCACGGTCGCGACCTCGCCGCGCACATCCGACAGGCACACTTCCTTGCCGGAAACCGTGTCCGGCAGGCAAAATTCCGGCGCCGGGGTACCTAGGGGCATCATGTTGGAAGGTGTGAGCGCCATGGAATCAGGGGTGCATTTCTTAAATGTACTCGAATTGCGTAGAATAGCGCGATTCAAGGCGCCTGTTAACCGTTGACAGGCCGTACCAGACCCGATGAGGCCCATGCCTGCGACACGCGTTTTCACCTCCGAGTCCGTATCCGAGGGGCATCCGGACAAGATGGCAGACCAGATTTCCGATGCCGTGCTCGATGCCCTTCTCGAACAGGACCCCGAGGCCCGCGTAGCCTGCGAGACCCTCGTGAAAACCGGCATGGTCGTGCTGGCCGGAGAGATCACGACCACGGCCCAGACGGACCTCGAGTCCCTCGTGCGGCGCACGGTGAACGGGATTGGATACGACCACTCCGGGATCGGTTTTGACGGGCATACCTGTGCAGTCATCAATGTGCTGGGCAAGCAGTCGCCCGATATTGCACGCGGGGTCGACCGCGAACACAGAGAGGATCAGGGCGCGGGGGACCAGGGCATGATGTTCGGCTACGCCTGCAACGAAACCGATGTACTCATGCCGGCGCCCATCACCTATGCACACCGCCTGGTACACCGGCAGTCCACGCTCAGGCGAACCGGGCAACTGGCCTGGCTGCGCCCGGATGCCAAGAGCCAGGTCACCATTGCCTATGAGGACGGAACGCCCTGTCGCATCGAGGCGGTGGTGCTCTCCACCCAGCATGACCCGCACGTCACCCAGGAAGACCTGCATGAAGCGGTGCGGGAAATGATCATCAAGCCGGTGCTGCCGGAAAAGTGGATGACGGCGGACACGAAGGTCCACATCAACCCGACCGGGCGGTTCGAGACCGGCGGCCCGGTCGGGGATTGCGGTCTGACCGGGCGCAAGATCATCGTCGACACCTACGGGGGCATGGCGCGCCATGGCGGCGGCGCCTTCTCGGGCAAGGACCCCTCGAAAGTCGACCGCTCGGCGGCGTACGCGGGACGCTATGTTGCCAAGAACGTGGTCGCGGCCGGGCTGGCAGAGCGCTGCGAAATCCAGATCTCGTACGCCATCGGCGTGGCGCAACCGACCTCCATCTCGATCGATACCTTCGGCACGGGGACCGTCGCGGACGACAGGATCGAGGCGATCGTCCGGGACATGTTCGACCTGTCGCCTTTTGGAATCCTGTCCATGCTGGACCTGCTTCACCCGATCTACCGGGCCACGGCCGCCTACGGGCATTTTGGCCGCAGCGAGGACAGTTTCCGCTGGGAGCGCACGGACCGGGTGGACGAACTGAAGGAGCGGGCCGGACTGGGCGCAATGGTATAATGCCGCAAACCGGCTGAACGGCACGATAAGATCATGAGCATTCAACCTGCGCAGAAAGTGGCAGCGGATTTCAAGGTGGCGGACCTCGCCCTGGCCGACTGGGGGCGCAAGGAGATCGCCATCGCCGAGACCGAGATGCCCGGCCTGATGGCCCTGCGCGAGAAGTACGGCGATGAGAAACCGCTGGCCGGTGCGCGCATTGCGGGCTGCCTGCACATGACGGTGCAGACCGCCGTACTGATCGAAACCCTGACCGCACTGGGCGCCCAGGTGCGATGGTCCTCCTGCAACATATTTTCCACCCAGGATCACGCGGCCGCGGCCATGGCGGCCGGCGGGGTTCCCGTGTTTGCCTGGAAAGGTGAAACCGAGGAGGACTACACATGGTGCATTGAGCAGACCATCCGCGGGCCCGGCGGCTGGCATCCGAACCTGCTGCTCGACGACGGCGGCGACCTGACCAAGATCATGCATGAAAACTTCCCCGAACTGCTGGAGCAGGTCCAGGGCCTGTCGGAGGAGACGACCACCGGGGTTCACCGCCTGCTGGAAATGGAAAAAAACAAGGACCTGAAAGTCCCGGCATTCAACGTCAACGATTCCGTGACCAAGTCCAAGTTCGACAACCTGTACGGCTGTCGCGAATCGCTGGTGGACGGCGTCAAGCGCGCCACCGACGTCATGATCGCGGCAAAAACCGCAGTGGTCTTCGGCTTTGGCGACGTGGGCAAGGGCTGTGCGCAGTCCCTGCGCAGCCTCGGGGCGAACGTCCTGATCACGGAGATCGATCCCATTTGCGCGTTGCAGGCCGCCATGGCCGGGTACCGCGTGGTCACCCTGGAAGACGTGGTCTCGAGCGCAGACATCTTCGTGACCGCAACCGGCAATTACCATGTCATCAGCCATGATCATCTGCGGGCCATGAAGGACCAGGCCATCGTCTGCAACATCGGACACTTCGACAATGAAATCGATGTCGCAAGCCTCAGGCAGTACCCGTGGGAGAACATCAAGCCACAGGTGGATCACATCCTCTTTCCGGATGGCAAGCGCATCATCCTCCTCGCAGAAGGCCGTCTCGTGAACCTGGGCTGCGCCACGGGCCATCCGAGCTTCGTGATGTCGAACTCCTTTACCAACCAGGTGCTCGCACAAATGGAACTGTGGAAAAATCCGGACCAGTACGAAAACAAGGTGTACGTGCTGCCCAAGATGCTCGACGAGGAAGTGGCGCGCCTGCACCTGGACAAGATCGGTGCGAAACTGACGCGTCTGACCCCGGAACAGGCGGAATACATCCGGGTAGACCTGGACGGGCCCTACAAACCGGATTACTACCGCTACTGAACCCGGCGCTCACTTGCCTTCGGCACCATGCAGGCCATTCGTCTGTACACCCCTCAAGAGCTGACCGTGCACGGCGAAATCAGCCTGGATGACCGCACGCGCCATCACGCAACCCGCGTACTTCGCATCAACAGGCACTCGCCGCTGGTCCTGTTCAACGGCGACGGCTACGACTACCCCGGCCAGCCCGTAACCTTCAGCAAGAAAGCCGTGACCGTGCGGATCACGGACCGGACCCCTGCCAGGAAGGAATCCACCCTGGAAACCCACCTGGTGCTCGGCGTGTCGAGAAATACGCACATGGACTTCGCCATCCAGAAGACCGTCGAGGCGGGCGTGAGCGAAATACACCCGGTCATCACCGAGCGCACCGTGACCCGGTTCTCGGACCAGGTCCGGGCAAACCGGCACCGGCACTGGCAGAACGTCATCGTCAGCGCCTGCGAACAGTGCGGACGTGCGGTCCTTCCCATCCTGCATGAAGCACGGGATTTGGGCAGCCTGGACCCACCCGGGGAGGATGCACGGGGATTCGTCCTCGACATCGGCGCTAGCGACGGGCTGGCGCACTTCGCCCAGGATTCCCCGGGAAAAGTCTGGCTGGTGATCGGCCCGGAAGGTGGCCTGAGCAAAACCGAGACGGACCGGGTCCTGGCCAAGGGGTTCGAGGCCATCGCCCTGGGTCCGCGGACACTGCGTACCGAAACGGCCGCGTTGACTGCCCTCGCCTGCGCACAGCTGCTGTGGGGGGACTTGTCGGCGCATGACGAGTGCTAGCGGGCTACCTGTGCGGCCCCGCCGGGCACGGTGCATTTTCCCCGCCATGGGTCCCGGTCCGGGATGGTATCCTGTGGGCAGCCGGTACAGACGAGGCAGTACCTTTCGATGACCATTGAACTCGGTGTCGTCATGGACCCTGTAGAGGGCATCAACATCCACAAGGACAGCACCTTTGCCATGCTGCTGGAGGCACAGCGCCGGGCCTGGCACATCCACTACCTGCAGCCGTCCGACATCTTTCTGCAAGACGGCGTGATCAGCGGACACACGGCCCGCATCACGGTGCGCGACGATGCGGCCAACTGGGTTGAGGCGCAGGCGCACACGACCCGGGAACTGGGTGAGCTCGACGTGATCCTGATGCGCAAGGACCCGCCGTTCGACATGGAGTACATCTATACGACCTTTTTGCTGGAACGCGTGCAGCAAAGCGGGGTGCTGGTGATCAATGATCCCGCCCGCCTGCGCGATACCAACGAGAAGCTGTTCGCCACCTGCTTTGCAGAGTGCACCGTGCCCTATGTGGTCAGCCGCAACCGCCAGGCGCTCGAGCACTTCGTCGACGAACACAAGGAAGCCGTGGTCAAGCCGCTTGACGGCATGGCGGGTGACCTGGTCTTTCGCGTGCGACACGACGACCCGAACCGGGGCGTGATCCTGGAAACCTCGACCCAGCACGGCACCCGCTCGGTGATGGCGCAGAAACTGATTGCCGAGTACCGCCAAGGCGACAAGCGGATTTTGCTCATTGGCGGTGAACCCGTACCGCATGCCCTGGTACGGGTTCCCGCCGAAGGGGAACTGCGCGCCAACCTGGCCAAGGGAGGCACACCGAAAGCCGCCGCCCTGACCGAACGGGACCGATGGATTTGTGAACAAATCGGGCCCGAACTGAAGGCCCGGCAACTGGACTTCGTGGGAATCGACGTGATCGGCGATTACCTGACGGAAATCAACGTGACCAGCCCGACCGGCATCCGGGAACTGGACAGGATGTGCGGACTCAATATTGCCGCGATCCTGCTCGACTGGATCGAAAAAAAGCTCGGGAGCGGACAACCACCTGATTGAACGGGGACCGGCCAAAAACGGCGTCGGGACCTGCACATATCCCATCATTTTCTGAAAAATCGGCAGCAACTGCGGTATATTGGCAATTGCCCGTGTCTGGATGTTTTTGAAAACATCCCTTAGCATGCCCGGTCAACCATGTCAGAGAGCCTTACCAAACAACTGCTCGTGGCGATGCCCGCCCTGCATGACCCGAATTTTTCACGCACGGTGACCCTGATCTGCGAACACAACGAGCACGGTGCGATGGGCATTGTCGTGAACCAGCCGATCACCCTGTGTGTCGATGAACTGATCCGCTACCTGGACGTCGATGCCGATGACCAAGAAACGGCGTCCGTGCACGGCCCGGTGTACGCGGGCGGGCCCGTGCATGCCAACCGGGGATTCGTCCTGCACGATTCAGACCGCAAGTGGACCTCCACCTACACGATTGACGATGACCTGAAACTGACCACGTCGGAGGACATCCTCCTGGACATCGGCAGGGGCGCGGGGCCCAAGAACGCGATTGTCGCGCTGGGCTATGCCGGATGGGGGCCGGGACAACTGGAACAGGAACTGGTGGAAAACGCCTGGCTCACGGTCCCGTACCACGCCAAGATCGTGTTCGATACGCCGGTGGAAGAACGCTGGCGCAGTGCGGCCAGCAAACTGGGAATCGACCTGAACCTGATTTCAAGCGAGGCCGGCCATGCCTGAGGGCATGCCTGCCAATCTGTTTGAGGCCCCGGGCTGCCTGTCCGATTGCTGCCCATGTCCAACGTGATCGGGTTTGATTATGGAGAATGCAGGATAGGGATTGCCGTTGGCGTGCCCAGCGCCGGGACTGCAAACCCCCTGACGACCCTGGTCGTTCCGAGTTCGGGAATGCCCTGGGACAAGATCGATGAGATCATTGGGCAATGGCACCCCGATGCCCTGGTGGTGGGCCGGGTCGAACATGACACGCAGGACCAGGGTCGCATCAAGCGGCGTGTCCGGAATTTCTGCAAGGCCCTGCGAGACCGTTACTGCCTGCCCGTTGAAACCGTGGACGAGTCATTCTCTTCGGCACGCGCGTATGCCGTGCTCAAGGACATGCGCGCGCAGGGGCAGCGCAAAAAAATTCGCAAGACCGACATCGACAAGGCCTCGGCGGCCATCATCCTGCAGACCTGGCTCACGCATCATGATGACCCCGGCGTGAAAAGGGCCACGCCATGACGGACCTGGATGCCCCGCAACTGATTGACAAGCTGGGACAGGATCTCGGGGCTTTCATGCGTGAAAGGGGCATCGCCGAGCCCCTGCTGGTAGGGATCCGCACCGGCGGGGTATGGGTCGCGGAACAGATCCAGTCGATGCTTGAAATCAAGGATGAACTGGGGGTACTCGACATCACCTTTTACCGGGATGACTTCAGTCGTGCGGGAATCCAGCCGACCGTGAAGCCTTCCCACCTGCCCCTGGACGTAACGGACCGGCACATTATCCTGATCGACGATGTGCTGTACACCGGGCGTACGGTTCGCGCGGCCCTGAACGAGATTTTCGATTACGGTCGCCCCGCATCGGTCAGCCTGGCCATCCTCGTGGAGAGAAATGGCCGGGAATTGCCGATCCAGGCGGATGTCGTTGGCACGAGGCTCAGCCTGGAGGCCAGGCAGCAGGTGCAGCTCAGCGGCCCGCAGCCGATCGTTCTGGAGATCGTGGACTGAGCCTTTTTGCATGAGACATTTTCTGGACATCGGCAGACTGGACCGCGAGGCGCTGACCCATATCCTCGATACTGCCAAGTCATTCACCAGCGTGGACGGCCAGGCGGTCAAGAAGGTGCCGCTGCTGCGCGGCAAGACCATCGTCAACCTCTTTTTCGAGCCCAGCACCCGAACCCGTACGACTTTCGAACTGGCCGCCAAACGGCTGTCTGCCGACGTCCTGAACATCAGTATCGCCACCTCGGCTACCGTCAAGGGCGAAAGCCTGCTGGACACGCTGTTCAGCCTCGAGGCCATGAACACGGACATCTTCATCGTCAGGCACCCGGAAAGCGGGGCGGCGGATTTCATCGCCAAGCACGTCGCCCCGCACGTCAGCATCATCAATGCCGGCGACGGGCGTCATGCCCATCCGACCCAGGCCCTGCTCGATGTCTTCACGATCCGTGAACACCACCCGGATTTTTCCAAGCTGCGCGTTGCGATCGTGGGCGATATCCTGCATTCACGCGTCGCCCGTTCCCAGATCGAGGCGCTCAACATCCTGGGGACCCGGGAGATCCGCGTGATCGCACCGCGCACGCTGTTGCCTGCGAACATCGAGCAGCTCGGCGTACAGGTGTTCCAGAATTGCTGGCAGGGATTGCGTGATGTCGATGTCATCATCATGCTGCGACTGCAAAAAGAGCGCATGCAGGGGGCGCTGATCCCCAGTGAGCACGAGTACTTTCAGCTGTACGGGCTGACTCCGGAAAGACTGGCGCTGGCCAGCCCGGATGCGATCGTCATGCACCCCGGCCCCATCAACCGCGGCGTGGAGATCAGCTCGGAAGTTGCCGACGGCCCCCAGTCCGTCATCCTGCAGCAGGTGAAGTACGGCATTGCCGTTCGCATGGCCATCCTGTCGCTCGCGATCAGCACCGGCGAGCCTGGAGACAGTCATGAAACTTGAGATACTGAACGGCCATCTCGTCGATCCCGCCAGCGAAATCGACCAGGCCGCAGACATCTTCATGGCGGATGGAAAGGTGGCGGCCGTCCACAAGCCCCCTGCTGCCTGGGAGGCGGATCATACGATCAATGCCACCGGCAAGCTGGTCCTGCCCGGACTCGTCGAGCTTTCCGCCAGCCTGCGCCAGCCGGGGCAGGAGCACAAGGCGACCATACGCTCGGAAACCAGGGCCGCAGCGGCGGGAGGCGTCACCAGCCTGGCATGCCTGCCGACGACCAGCCCGGTCGTCGACTCGCCCGCGGAGGTCGAGCTGATCGAGCAGCTTTCACAGGACAGCGGCCACTGCAAGGTGCACGTCATCGGAGCCTTGACGAAGGGCCTGAAAGGGGAAAACCTGAGTGAAATGGCTGCGCTGAAAGCGACCGGCTGCGTCGGGGTCACCAACGTCCTGCATCCCCTGAAAAGCCCGCTTGTCCTGAGGCGAGCCATGGAATATGCATCCAGTCAGGGCCTCACCGTCTTCACCTACCCGCTCGACCATCACCTGGCCAACAACGGCTGCGTGCACGAAGGCCTCACCGGCCTGCGCCTCGGCCTTCCCGGCATACCCGCCGCGGCGGAAACGGCGGCACTGGCCTTTCATCTGGCACTGATCGAGGAACTCAATGTCCGCACCCATTTCTGCCACCTTTCGACCTCGCGCGCGGTGAACATGATTGCACGCGCGCGCAAGGACCACCTGCCGGTCAGCGCCGATGCCAGCATCCTGCACCTGTTCCTGACCGACCACGACCTCCAGGATTTTGACGGACTGTGTCACAACCTCCCTCCCTACCGTACACAGCAGGACCGCGACGGCCTTCGAAAGGGTCTGCAGGACGGCACCCTGTCCGCGGTTTGCGCTGATCACCAGCCGCATGAAATCGAAGCCAAGCTGGCCCCCTTCCAGTCCACGGAACCCGGCAGTTCCACCCTGGAATCCCTGCTGCCCCTGGTCCTGCAACTGGTGGATGAGGACATCCTCGGCCTGAAGGAAGCCGTGCGCCGGGTGACCCAGCAACCCGCAGAAATCCTCGGCATTGCGGCCGGCAACCTGTCTGTGGGCAGGCAGGCAGACGCCTGCGTCGTCGATCCCGGCCTGAACTGGACCCTGAGCCATGAAACCCTGCTCAGTCGGGGCAAAAACACGCCCTTGCTGGGGCGCCAGTTCAAAGGCCGCGTCACTCACACGATCCTCGACGGCAGGCCGGTCTTCCAGCTTGGACCCGAGTGAGCCGGCCTTCGCAAGGCAGCCCAAGGTATGGAAACCGAGCCAAACCCGATCTTCGAGGAATGCGCCCGTGTGAGCCGTCATGATGCGCTGGCGGCACAGCAGTTTGTCCTCAGGCTGAGCGCACCCGAGTGCGCGCGCCACGCAAAAGCCGGTAACTTCCTGCATCTGCAGTGCGACCCCCAAAGAGCCCTGCGCCGGCCTTTTTCCATCATGCGCTGCGACCCCGACGCAGGCTGGGTCGAAGTCCTGTACAAGATCGTAGGACAGGGAAGCACTGAACTGGCGGTACGCAAACCCGGAGATGTCCTGCAGTGCCTGGGGCCGATCGGCAACACCTTCAGGGTGCATGAAAACACCACGCATCCCTTGCTGCTTGGCGGAGGCGTGGGGATTCCCCCCATGATTTTCCTGGCGGAAACCCTCAGGGGAAACCCGGGATTGCATCCGCTGGCGATCCTGGGTTCTGAAATTCCCTTTCCTTTCCCGACCCGGCCCTCAAAAATACTGGCCCCGGACGCCCCGAAGGGCGTCATTGCAGCCATGCCGTTGCTCGATGACTGGGGCATCGCATCCCGGCTTGCCAGTCAACAGGGGTATCCGGGCTGTTTCCAGGGCTATGTGCACGAGCTGGCCGAGCACTGGTTCCTGAACCTGGACGGTGCAGCACAGCAAGGCGTGCAGGTATTCGCCTGCGGACCGAATCCGATGCTGGAGGCGGTCTCGGAATTTTGTCGCCGGCATGCGCTCCCCTGCCAGGTGTGCCTGGAAGAATACATGGCCTGTGCCGTCGGGGGCTGTGCCGGCTGTGTCGTACCTTACCGGGAGAACAACCGCACGGTGGCCATGAAGCGGGTGTGCGTTGATGGGCCGGTTTTTGATGCAGCCAACATCTTCTGAGCGGACATCGGCGACACGCCTTGTGCAGGTCAGGGAAACGATCGGCCGCCTGGAGAAGCAGTACCGCCGCATCCCCGGCAGCGTGCGCCTGCTGGCGGTCAGCAAGAAAAAGAGTGCCGGGGACATCGTCTCTGCGGTGCGCGCCGGACAGCGTGATTTCGGCGAAAGCTACCTGCAGGAAGCCCTGGAAAAGATCGCCGCACTGGAGAGCGAAGGCCTGTGCTGGCACTTCGTCGGTCCCATTCAGAAAAACAAGACCCGGCAAATTGCCGCACACTTCGACTGGGTACACGGCATTGAACGCCTGATCGTCGCCGAGCGACTGAGCACCCAGCGCCCGGCCCATCTGCCTCCCCTGCAGGTCTGCCTGCAGGTCAACATCGACCGCGAACATTCCAAGTCCGGAGTGCAGTGCGAACAGGTCCAGGACCTCGCAAGCGCCGTGCAGGAGCTTCCCCGTCTGGAATTGCGCGGCCTGATGGCCATCCCGCGCCAAACTAGTGATACTATTCATCGACGCCGGCGTTTCGCGCAACTGCGAGAGATGCTGGAACAACTGAACGAGTCGGGTTTCGGGCTCGATACCTTGTCGATGGGGATGAGCGACGATCTCGAGGCGGCAGTGGCAGAAGGTGCAACCATTGTTCGGATAGGTACTGCAATTTTTGGTGCACGAGCGGCCAGATAAATGAATCAGCCTTCAGAAAAACAGGAAATCGTGATCTTCGGAGGCGGAAACATGGGGCAGGCCCTGATCGGCGGACTGCTGGACAGCGGATGGCCGCCCGACCGGATTACCGTCATCGACACCGACCCCTCGACAGGTTCCCTGCTGGAAAAAAAATTCCCGCAATGCCGCATCCGCGCTCAGGCCGGGTCCGCCCCGGCATCGGCGCAAGCGGTTGTACTGGCGGTCAAACCCCAGGTGGTCCGCCTTGTCTGCGAGCAGATTTGCGCACACTACCAATCGGCTCGGCCCCTGATCGTTTCCATTGCCGCAGGCACGATGCTGAGGGACATCGGCGCCTGGCTGGGCGATGCATTCCCGCTCGTGCGCTGCATGCCGAATCTGCCGGTCCTGGTGCGCTGCGGGACCACGGGCCTGTATGCCGGGCCGGAAGTGCCCGAGGCACAACGGGCGCTGGCACAGAGCATTCTTGCCAGTGTGGGCTTCACGGTGTGGCTGGAAAAGGAAACCTTGCTGGATGCGGTGACGGCCGTGTCCGGCAGCGGCCCGGCCTATTTTTTCTTCCTCATCGAAGCCATCCTGGAAGCCGGCCAGTCCCTGGGCCTGAGCGCGGACCAGGCGCGCCAGCTGACGGTTCACACCGCGCTTGGCGCAGCCAGGCTGGTGGAGCAGGGCGACCAGGACCCGCATGCATTGCGCCGCGCCGTGACCTCGAAGGGAGGGACCACGGAAGCGGCCCTTGAAATTCTCGAGCAAGCGGGCGTGAAGGAAATCTTCGCTGCCGCGATCCGCAGCGCCGCACAAAAAGCCGAACTGCTTTCCCGGTCAACGCCGTCATCTGCGGACAGCAGTCCTTGCGGTACGGACCCATAGACCATGAACGCCCTGCTCAGCATCGCGGATTTCCTGGTTCATGTCCTGTTTACCCTGTACGTGTACGCGCTCATGATCCGCATGCTGCTGGGCTTGACCCGCGCGGATTTCTACAACCCCTTTTCGCAATCCATCCTGACGTTGACCAGCCCGGCGCTGCGGCCACTGCACAAGTGGATCCCCAATGCAGGACGCGTGGATACCGCCGCGCTGCTGTTGATGGTCGCCGTCAAATTCGCCGAGCTGGCGCTGCGCGGGCTTCTCATGGGGAGGGCCGCCGATGCCGGAACCCTGCTTCTTGCGGCGGTATTCGGGGTCATTGACCTGGCACTGAACCTCTACATCTTTGCGATCATCGCACTGGTCGCCATCAGCTGGCTTGCCCCGCACCTCCATGCCCAGAACAATCCGTTCGTATCGGTGCTGCATTCCATCACGGCACCGCTCCTGCACCCGGCCAGAAGGATGATCCCACGGGTCGGGATGTTTGATTTTTCGGCCTCGGCCGTACTGCTGGCACTGTTCTGCGCAAAAATATTCCTGCACTCCCTGTGATCGGGCAGGACGCATCCGCCTGTCGTATCATTGTGCGCGGCACATGCACTCATTACACTTACCCATTTAAACGATAAGTCCCCGCAACGTGCCTGACTCAATCCCTGCGAATTCCGTTGGTCTGGTCGAGACCCGGTTCATTACCATCGAGCAGCCGCTCGATCTGGATTGCGGCCGCACGCTTCCGGAATTCACGCTGGCCTACGAGACATACGGCAAACTGAACCCGGAGCGAAGCAATGCCTTGCTGGTCTGCCATGCGCTCTCGGGGGACCAGCATGCAGCGGGATACCACAGTGTCGATGACCGCAAGCCGGGCTGGTGGGACAACTGCATTGGTCCCGGCAAGCCTTTCGACACGGACCGCTTTTTCGTCGTCTCTCCCAACAACCTGGGAGGCTGCAAGGGCAGCAGCGGGCCCACCAGCGTCAACCCGGACACCGGCAAACCGTTCGGACCGGATTTTCCGCTGGTCACCGTCCACGACTGGGTGGTGAGCCAAGGCCACCTCGCGGACGCACTCGGCATCGAGCAGTGGGCTGCGGTGATCGGCGGCAGCCTGGGGGGCATGCAGGTCATGCAATGGGCGATTGACTATCCGGACCGCTTGCGCCAGGCGGTGGTGATCGCTGCAGCACCCAAGCTGACCGCACAGAACATCGCCTTTAACGAAGTGGCGCGCCAGGCCATATTTTCCGATCCCGATTTCCACCAGGGACACTATTACGAGCAGGGCACCCTGCCGCGCCAGGGACTCATGCTGGCACGCATGCTGGGGCATATCACCTACCTCTCGGATCACGCCATGCGGGAGAAATTTGGCCGCGACTTGCGTGAAGGAACCCTCAATTTCGGTTTCGACGTGGAATTCCAAGTCGAGAGCTACCTGCGCTACCAGGGAAAATCCTTCGTCGACCGGTTTGACGCCAACACCTACCTGATCATGACCAAGGCCCTCGATTACTTCGACCCCGGGCTGAATTGGGACAATGACCTGTCCCGGGCCTTCGAGCGCACCGGTGCAGATTTCCTGGTAGTTTCCTTCACCGGAGACTGGAGATTTTCACCTGCACGTTCCCGTGAGATCGTACGTGCGCTGATTGCCGCAAAAAAGAAGGTCAGTTACGTGGAAATTGAAGCCGAGCTCGGGCACGACGCCTTCCTGACCGAGATTCCCGAATACCACAATGTCTTGCGCAGCTATATCAATACCCTTCAGACATGAGCATATCCCTGCGGCCTGACCTGGAAATTATCTGCGAGTGGATCCAGCCCGGCGCCCACATCCTGGACCTCGGCTGCGGAGACGGCACCTTGCTTACGCACCTGCGACGGACCCGCAATGTGACGGGCTACGGCCTGGAAATCGATATCGCGAACGTGCAGCAATGTATCGGCAGCGGAATCCCCGTCATCCAGACCAACCTCGACAAGGGGATCACCGAGTTCTTCGAGGAACACTCCTTCGACTATGTCGTCATGACCCATACGCTGCAGGCCATCCATCAGCCCGGTGAGCTGCTCGACGAGATGCTGCGCATCGGACAGGAAGGGATCGTGACGTTCCCCAATTTCGCCCACTGGAAAAGCCGCGTACAACTCGGACTGGGCGGGTACATGCCGGTCACCCGGGCTCTGCCCCACGAATGGCACGACACCCCCAACATTCACCTGTGCTCCATCCAGGATTTTGAGGCCCTGTGCGACAAAAGGGGCATCAGGATTCTCCAGCGGGCCGCGGTCACCCATGCCAGCCGGACCGGGCAAAAAACCCGCCTGTGGCCCAACCTGTTCGGGGAAAGCGCGATTTACCGGTTCTGCAAATCCGGTGCCTAGCCCCTGCATGCTGCAAAGACGGACAACATGGATTCCCCTGCAGCCAGCCGGATTTCTGGATTTGCCTGCGCACAGAACCCCGCCAGGCGCCTTCACATCCTTCATGGATTCCCCACCCCGTGCTTGCGAATGCCCGCGCAAAAAACACCGGCCGGGCCGGATGATAAAGCGGCGGTTTTTCATTACAATGCAAGAAAAATTCAACTGTTCTACATTGCGATCATGGTCACCGCCAGCGATTCGATGCCTGCTTGTGGAACCGTGCCCGATCTCATTTACTGATGACTAAGGATGACACTACATGGCCACTTCCAGACCTGACAAGAAACCCCCTACAAAAACAACAATCTTGAGCGGGATTGCGAAAGAGACGGACCTGTCCCGCAAACAGGTCGCCTCCGTACTTGAATCGCTTGAAGGCATGATCGCCAAGGAGCTGAAGCCACGGGGTGCCGGATGTTTCAACCTTCCGGGCCTGCTGAAAATCAAGGTGGTCAAGAAGCCGGCCAAAAGGGCGCGCAAGGGCATCAATCCCTTTACCGGTGAAGAGATGACCTTCAAGGCCAAACCGGCCAGCAAGTCGGTGCGGGTCCTGCCCCTGAAGAAGCTCAAAAGCATGGTCTGACAGGGATGGCCGCGCAAGCGCGGCCGTCTGCTGCTGCTACTCCAGGTCCTCCAGCACTTCCAGCTTGGTCTGGATGAAGGTGCTGTGCGGCAGGTACAGCAGATCGGCAATCTTTCGAATCTGGTACTCCTCGTACTTGTCGAGCCTGCGGTCGGCATAGGCCGTCTTCCACAAGTCCAGCAACAGCCTTTTTTTCTCCTCCGGCGTACAGCCGTCGTTGATGACCTTCACGAACGGATAGATCGAGACATGATGCTCCTGCTCGGAGAGTGCCAGGTCCACCAGGCTTTGCACCTCCTGCCCGGAAAAGCGAAACCTTTCGGCCAGTGCGCCGACGATGGTCCGCAATTCCTCTTCCTGAACGTCAAAATCCGCCCGGCTGACTTCCAGCAGCAATACCGCCGTGGCCAGGTGCATGATGTGGTCATCATCCAGCTCTTCACGCTGCGGCTTGATTTTCTTTTTGACGAAGGCGGCAACCGACTCGAACATCTTCAGTTGCTGTTCCGGTAGCTGCGGTAGGACCCTTCTTCAAAACCGTCGAAATAATTCTCGGTCAGGGGGTGGGTGATCGGGGCAAGCGAGGCATCCGGCTCCAGGTGCTGCTCTGCGACATAGGTGGTCATCAACTGCCCGTCCACCAGCACGTGGTACCAGGGCTTGTCCTTGGGCGGCCTTGATTTTGCGACCTGCTCATACCACTGGTCCGTACCGCTGTACTTGGCGTCCACATCAAAAATGACACCCCGGTAATTGAACTTTTTGTGCACGATCAGCTGACCGATTGAAAACTGTGCCTGAAACATGCCTGGTACTCCTCGGCTGCGGCTATGGGTTGGATGAGCGACTCACCGTATGCTACCGCAATTGCCGGAGTTGCTGAACCGGTTTGGAACCGGTCCCGCCCCCGGCGCCATGAGATGGTATATGGCTTCAAATCTGTTAGGCTATATTTGAACCTGGCAATCAAACTCAAGAAAGCGCGAACCTCTACCCGGACCGTCCCGACATGACCAGCAGAAGCAAGGAACAACGCATACTCGTCGTCATGCGCAAGCTGCTGGCGCAGATCGTGCGCGATACCACTCCCGGGCCGGGTGTGCGCCACCCCCTGAGTGAACAAACGATCAAGGACATCCGTGACTGCTTCAGCCTGATTGCAGCCCGGGAGCGCGAACTGATCGAGAACACCGGGATCGAAAACAGGGATCGGCCTCATTTTGCCGACAAGCCGCAGACTTCCACCGTCCTCAAATTCAAGCCGCCGCCCAAGAAGCCGACGGATGACGACTGATCTGGCAGCATATTCAAGCCCATGGAACGCCTCGCCGACATCAAGGTAAAGCTTGAGCCGGGCATCAAGATCTCGGCCGAGAACAAATGCGGCTACTGCACCAACTCGTATTGCTGCACCTATGTGACCGAGGAACTCATCACCCCGCGAAGCAAGCAGGACTACGAACACCTGCTTTGGCAGGTGTCCCATGAAGGCGTGGAGGTGTACAGGGACGACGAAGGCTGGTGGCTGATGGTTTCGGGGCGCTGCTCACACCTTCAGAGCGATGGCCGCTGCGGCATCTACGAGGTGCGCCCGCAGATCTGCCGGGACCACAGCAATGACTACTGCGAATTCGATGCCCCGGTGGAAAACGACTATGAACTGCACTTTCCCGATTACGAAACCCTGCTCAAGTATTGCAAGAAGCGCTTCAAGCGCTGGGGCAGGGGTTAGTCAGGCCGGCATGATCTCGGCAAAGTCCGAAATGGCTTCATACGGCAAGGCGTCCCGCGCCGGCCTGGTGCTGTCCGGCTGTCGAATCGTGATCAGGTGGCGGATGCCGTAGGTTTCGGCCGCGGCCAGCACTTCCAGGTTGTCATCGACCAGCAGGGTCGTTTGCGGGTCGAACGGGAAGGAATGCATCATCTTGCCCCAGAAGTCCTGCCGTTCCTTGGGACAGCCGAAGTGATGGGAGGAAATGATCCGCTCGAAGTACGGTTCGATGGGCACGCAGCTCATTTTCACCGAAATGCTGCTGGGGTGCGCATTGGTGACCAGGGCCACCTGTTTCTCCGCCGCCACCAGCCGCTCCAGGAACCGCTCCACGTGGGGGAAAATCCGCACGCGCCAGGCGATCTCGCGCTTCAGCGCCGCGACGTCGATACCCAATTCGTTCGTCCAGTAATCCGTGCAATACCAGTCCAGCGTGCCGGCTTTTCCTTTATAATAGGACTGCAAAAGTTCCCTGGCATGACTGAATTCAATCCGGTTCTTCTGGCTGTACCTCAAGGGCAGGTAGCGTTGCCAGAAATACGAGTCAAAACTCAGGTCCAGCAGGGTGCCGTCCATGTCCAGAAAGACGGTTTCAATTTCTCCCCAGGCAGCAGACACAGGCATGGACAAGGATTCTCCGAACACGTAATTGCTGGTAATGGACCCGGATTCTGCACAGCTTGAAGCGCTCATTGCTCCGGTCTGCGACATTGTAAAGCAGGCCGGCCAAGAGGTCATGAAAATTTATCTCGCGGGGTTCGAGGTCGAGGAGAAAGAGGACCGCTCGCCGCGCACCACGGCAGACCTCGCCTCCCACCGCCTGATCTGCCGGCGACTGAATACCCTGACACCGGACATTCCCGTGCTCTCGGAAGAATCGGCCTTGGCCCCGTACTCGCAAAGGATGAGGTGGAAGCGCTACTGGCTGATCGACCCGCTGGACGGGACCCGTGAATTCATCAAGAAAAACGGCGAGTTCACCGTGAACGTCGCCTTGGTCATCGATCACGTGGCCCACCTCGGTGCGGTCTACCTGCCGGTGCAGGGCACCTGCTATTACGCAGCTACCGGACACGGAGCCTTCAAGCGCGAGCGCGAACTGGCTGCCCGCAGGATCAGGACCCGTTTTTCCACGCCCGATGCCAGCCCGACGATATGCGGCAGCCGGTCCCACACCGGGCGCTCCCTGCAGGCCTTGCTGGCACGGATCGGTGAGCATGAACTGATCAGTGTCGGAAGCTCGATCAAGACCTGCCTGGTCGCAGAAGGCACGGCCGACCTCTATCCCCGGTTCGGGCCCACTTCCGAATGGGATACCGCGGCCGCACACTGCATCGTGCAGGAAGCGGGAGGCTCGCTGGTCGACACCCGCCTGAGGGCGGTGCGTTATAACACGAAGGACTCGTTGCTGAATCCCTCGTTCATCGTGTTCGGAAGCCTGAATGAGCGCTGGCGGGACATGCTGTTGCAGCCGGGCTCCCGGTAGCGAAACGGCAACTTGCGCCAGTCAGGAACCCCAGCCCTGCAGGACGATCTTGCCGATCGTGTGCCGGTTTTCAATCTCGGCATGGGCGGCCTTGAGGTTTTTCGCGTTGATGGGTTCCAGCACCTTGTTGACGGTGGTGCTGACCGCGCCCTTATCCACCAGGGCGGCGACCCGCTGAAGCAGGTGGTGCTGTTCGATCATGTCTTCGGTCTCGTACATGGAACGGGTGAACATGAACTCCCAGACAAAAGTCGCGCTCTTGCTCTTTAGCGTGCCAAGGTCCACGTAGGCCGCCGTTTCCACGATGGAGCAGATTTTCCCCTGGGGCGCAATCACGGCCGCCATGGTCTGCCAGTACTTGTCCGTATCGTTCAGGCACAGGATGAACTCATAGCCGTCGATTCCCAGTTGACCCATCTGCTCGGGAATGTCCAGGTAGTGGTTGATCACGTGGTCTGCGCCCAGTTCCCTGCACCACTTGCGTGACTCGGGCCGGGAAGCCGTGACCGTGACACTCAGCTCAGCGACCTGCTTGGCAAACTGCGTGGCCACCGAGCCTACACCGCCTGCGCCCCCGATGATGAGAAGCTGCCGGCCCCGGTCTGTGCCGTCCGCAGCAATCCCCAGACGGTCGAACAGGGCCTCCCAGGCGGTGATGCTGGTCAGTGGCAGGGCAGCGGCCTGGGAGAAGTCCAGGCATTGCGGCTTGGCGCCCACGATGCGCTCGTCGACCAGGTGAAACTCGCTGTTGCAGCCCGGGCGGGTGAAGTCACCGGCATAAAACACTTCGTCTCCTGGCTGAAACAGCGCCACATCCGAACCCACGGCCTCCACTACACCCGCGGCATCCCAGCCCAGAATGCGGGGCGCGTCCTCCACCTTGTCCTGCGGGGCGCGCATTTTCGTATCCACGGGATTGACGGAAATGGCCTGTATGCGGACGAGGAGTTCGTGGCCCACAGGGCGGGGGGCTTCAATCTCCATGTCCAGCAGTGAATCGGCTTCATCAATGGGCAGGTACTTGTACAGACCGACGGCTTTCAATATTTTTCTCCATGATTTCCGGACCAAGGATACAGACCCTGTCCATGCGAATATATAACCTTGAATATATAAAGGCATTGTCACGGCATCGTTGCATTCGTATGAAACTTCTGCCGTAAATTCCCCGGGTTCGGGAAGGAAGACCGCCCGGACGACCCCAAGGCGCGAGGAAACCGGCCGAAAGCCGGCCGGCAGTGCGGCTTCACCCGCCGTACTTTGACAGGTGCACCCAGGTGCTGATCACCGAGTCCGGATTGAGCGAGATGCTGTCAATGCCCTGCTCGACCAGCCAGTATGCGAATTCCGGGGAATCGGAAGGACCCTGCCCGCAGATGCCCACGTACTTGCCGGCTTTCCTGCAGGCCCGGATGGCCTGGCGGACTAGGCTCAGGACCGCCTCGTTCATCTCATCGAACTGCCCAGCCACGAGTTCGGAATCCCGGTCCAGACCCAGCGTCATTTGCGTGAGGTCGTTCGAGCCGATGGAAAACCCGTCGAAATACTGCAGGAAATCATCGGCCAGTACCGCGTTCGAGGGGACTTCGCACATCATGACCACCTTGAGATCGTCCTGCCCGCGTACCAGGCCGTGTTCGTCCAGCAGTGCCGTGACACTCCTGGCCTCCTCCAGGGTGCGCACGAACGGCACCATGATCTGGATGTTGGTGAACCCCATGTCATTGCGCACGGTGCGCAAGGCCCGGCATTCCATTTCGAAACAGGGCGCGAACCGCTCCGACAGGTATCTCGACGTGCCCCGGTAGCCGATCATCGGGTTTTCCTCGGCGGGCTCGTACAGGTTTCCGCCCAGCAGGTTCGCATACTCGTTGGACTTGAAATCCGACAGCCGCACCAGCACCGGCTTGCCCTCAAAGGCCGCCGCCAGGGTCGCGATCCCCTCGGTCAGCTTCTCGACGAAGAACGTCTGCGGGTCCGCATACGCCGCGCTGCGCACCTCGATCTGCGCCCTGAGGTCACCGGGCAGCTGGTCGAAATCGATGAGTGCGCGCGGGTGCACGCCGATGGTCTTGTTGATCATGAACTCCAGGCGCGCCAGCCCGACCCCCGCATTAGGGGTCTGGGAAAAGAAAAAGGCCTGTTCGGGGTCGCCGACGTTCAGCATGATCCTGCACGGAATGTCGGGCATCCTGTCGAGCCGGGTCCGGTTGATCTCGAATTCGAGAAGGCCTTCATACACATGGCCGGTATCTCCCTGGGCGCACGACACCGTGATCTCCCGGGCACGCTGCAGGGCGCGGGTGGCGTCTTCGCATCCGACGATCGCCGGCACTCCCAGTTCGCGCGCGATGATGGCCGCATGGCAGGTGCGCCCGCCGCGGTTGGTGACGATGGCCGCCGCGCGTTTCATCACGGGCTCCCAGTGCGGATCGGTCATGTCCGTGACCAGCACCTCGCCCGCCTGCAGCTGCTCGATCTCGGCCAGTGAGGGAATGACGCGGGCCGCACCCGCGCCGATGCGCTGCCCGATGCTTCGACCGGTCACCAGCACCTGCGAGGTTTCCTTCAGCAGGTATTTCTCGATCACCTTCTGCTCAACGCTCTGCACGGTTTCGGGACGGGCCTGCACGATGTACAGCTGCTGGTCCGAGCCGTCCTTGGCCCATTCGATATCCATCGGGCGCCGGTAATGGCGTTCAATCAGCACGGCCATCCGCGCCAGGACCTCGACATCCGCATCGGAAATGCAAAAGCGGTTCTGCAAGGATTCCGCCACGGCCACGGTTTGCGTGCCGCTGCCCTCCTCCCTGTAGACCATCTTCTGCAGCTTGCTGCCGCAGGCCCGCCGGACGATGGCCGGACACTCCCGGCCCAGGGCAGCCTTCGACACGTAAAACTCGTCGGGATTGACCTGGCCCTGCACGATGGTCTCCCCCAGCCCGTAGCCCGCCGTGATGAACACCACGTCCCTGAAGCCCGATTCCGTATCCAGAGTAAACATCACGCCGCTGGCCGCCAGGTCGCTTCGCACCATCTGCTGGATGCCGGCGGAGAGCGCCAGCCCGTCATGCCCGAATCCCTTCTCCGCGCGGTAGGCGATGGCGCGGTCGTTGAACAGGGAGGCGAATACCTTCTTGACCGCCGCCAGCACGTCGGAGACCCCGCGCACGTTCAGGTAGCTCTCCTGCTGGCCCGCAAAGGAAGCCTCCGGCAGGTCTTCCGCGGTGGCCGATGAACGCACGGCCACGGCCACATCCGCCCGGGTGCGCGCCTCCAGCCCCTGGTAGGCCTCGGTGAGCGCGGTGTGCAGTTCACGGGGCAGCTCGCCCGCCAGGACCCATTCGCGCAGGGTCTTTCCGACCCGGGTCAGGCGGGGAATGTCCTCCACGTCCAGGGCCTCCAGCTGGCTTGCGATTTTCCGGGTCAGGCCATTGGCCTGCAGGTACATGTGGAAGGCTTCCGAGGTCGTCGCGAACCCGCCCGGCACCCGCACACCCAGGGTGTCCAGGTTGCGGATCATCTCGCCCAGGGAGGCATTCTTGCCTCCGACCCGGGCTCCGTCCTCGGCGCCAATTTCGGCCAGATCAATCGTACAGCGGTTCATATCGGGTATATTTAGGGGATTACATAATTTCCTATATTTACTATATGGCAGCCCAAAAACAAAAGGTGTTTTTCATCTCGGACAGCACGGGGATCACCATCGAATCGCTGGGCCAGTCCCTGTTCGCGCAATTCCCGGACACCGAGTTCATCAAGACGGTCTTCCCGTTCGTATCCGATGCGCAGGAGGTGCAGCGCGTCATCGCAACGGTCTCGGCCGTCATGGAGGCAGATTCCACCCCGCCGATCGTGTTTACCAGCCTGGCGGACAGGTCCCTGATCGATCTTTTCCTGTCCCACGACATACCGGTGCTGGATATTTTCTCCACCTTCATCCCGCAACTGGAATCCCGCCTGGGCACGAAGGCCGAACATGCCGTAGGTGAAACGCACGGGGTGGGCAGCCCGTTGAAGTACGTGCAGCGTATCGAGGCCCTGGATTTTACGTTAAACCACGACGACGGTACAAAAATCATTGACCTGGCCAACGCGGATATCGTGCTCACGGGGGTGTCGAGGAGCGGCAAGACGCCGACCTGCCTGTATCTGGCCATGCACTACAACCTGAAGGCCGCAAACTACCCGCTGGCCGATGCCGACTTCGAGAGCGCTTCGCTTCCCAGGGCGATCGCGGGCGTTCAGGAGCGTGTATTCGGGCTCACCCTGTCACCCCGTCAGCTGCACAAGATTCGCCAGGAAAGGCGGCCCGGAAGCCGGTATGCCTCGCTCGAACAGTGCGAGTACGAAGTGCAGCGTGCAGAAGCCATATTCCGGGCGACACGGCTGCCCTACCTGGACAGCACCGCCATCTCGATCGAGGAGATTGCCACCGCCATCCTCCAGCGCCTGAAGCTGAGGACCCGGTCCAACGACGACCGCCTGCCGGCGTCCCCGGCAAGATAGCACAGGGGCAATGCTGCGCGATGTTCGGAAGCTAGCAGGCTTTACCGGTCTCAGAAATGGTAACGGACACCGATTTCGATAAACTGGACGTCGAAGTCGGTTTTGGTTTTGACCGTGTTCCCGAAAGCGTTGCTCCGGCCCCTGAATTCCAGGTCGTCCGAGGTCTGGTAGCGGTACCCCAGGCGCAACACGATGTTGTCCGACCACTGATAACCGACTCCCGCGGCGGCCTGGTAGGCAAATACCGTGTCCGTCGTGGAGACTCCAGGTACGTATCCTGACGGAAGTGCGGGCCTGCCCGCAAGGTAGATGTCCCGGGGCGTCAACGGGTTCTGTAACAGGTACACCTCATCCGCCACGTACTGAGCCAGTGCATTGTCATCGTACTTGACGTCGCCAAAGTCAACCTCCATCACACCGACTCCAACCCCGACATAGGGTGTCCACTTGGAGCCGAGATCGATGTCGTACCACAGGTTCAGCATGGCTCCCAGCTGTTCAGCGGAGCCGGATACACGAGGACGCGTTTCGCCGGTAACGTGTATTGCCGGCTGGCCGGGAAAGGTGGTGCTCACGTCGCTATAGGTGAGCTTGTCGACATCCGCCTCCGAGTAGAAAAGCTCAAGCTCTATGCGGATATTGGGGAGAAGCTCGTAACCAACGACACCTTCCAGCTTGTAGCCGGTATCGTATTCGGTGACGGCTTTCCCCCGGTAGGTACTCGGCGGCACTCGATTGTCATGCAACATGCCGCCCGCACTGCTGCCCGTGGTAGTGGTATCCGTATCATCGATGTACATGACCGGAATGCTTGCCCCGACGTACCAGCCGGAATCTGCGGCCTCCGCTTTCGGCACACCAGCGATCAAGAAACATACGGTCGCGGCCACCGCGACGATTGAATTGCCTACTTTTGCAGAAAGAAAGGCCTTCCCCATGCTGCTACCCCCCCCAATTTGGCTTTTTTCACATGCTAGCATACGGGACCCTCGTTTTTAATCGTCTGCTGGTTCACCGATGGCCAGATTCCCCGTCATGCTAGGCCTTGGAATGTATCCACTTCAAGCCGTGCCCCAGGCCCTTGCATGAACCACGCGTTGCCCCGGCACCCGCAGGCCGGACGGCTATTATGAAGTGTTTGAGAATGGTTCCCATTAGTCAATTCGCTCCTGCCGGCGCAAGCCCGGATGGGCTTTCGCACCGGGGTAGATCCATCATGGACTTCCCCGAATGCAGCCGGGGCTGGTCTTGATCTCCCCTTCTGAAGGTATGGTAGAATTCGGCGGTTATCCATATCAGGCAGGTACCTTTTCGCAGTCACTTTGGTATCTTGGCGGGCGACCGGGTTTCGCACAATGCAATCAGCCCGTCCTGTAGGATAAGTAACGCAAGGCACCGTGGCGCTTGGCCATGAAGATGCCGAAATATGTTTTTGTAATTGTTAACGGGTTTGGGCGACAGCGCCTTGGAGCTTCTGGATGAAGCCGGGACGAAAACCTGAACCGGCGATGCTGTTTTAAATTCATTTACGAGTAGTCATGCGCAAGGGTGTGCACCTTCTGGATGCAAGAGTCTGGCTTGTGAACAACAGGCCTGTATTCGCCTGCAAACCATCGCTATTTCGTTAGGCATTCCCAAAAATTCCGTAGACAACAGCCTGAGTGGTCGAGACCGTCAAGATTTCATCATTATCATGAAGGCAAAATACCGATTTGAAACCATGACCCGAGGGAAGATCGTCAGCACACAGGGCACAGGCCCCCTGGAAGCACGTCTCCCCGGTACACACTGACGGACCTGTCACGACCCCAAGCCAGCCGACTCAAGATGAAAATATCGTTCATGCGCCATCGGGCTCACAGGGAGTGTCTTACATCGTGAACGCAACCATCACAGCGGTCCGCGACCAGGCGAGTGACTTCGTAGAGCTGTGCAAACCACGGATTACCGTACTTGTGCTGGTGACCACGTTTACGGGGATGTGGCTCGCCGGCAGCGGCACGGTCTCCCTGGACCTGGTCTTCTTCACCTTGCTGGGCACGGGACTTGCGTCATCGGCAAGCGGAGCCTTCAACAACTACGTAGACCGGGAAGTGGACAAGCGGATGGCGCGAACACGCATGCGCGCACTGCCCTGTTCGCGCCTGCATCCGCAACAGGCCCTGTGGCTGGGCGTGATGCTCAGCCTGTGGTCCTATGCAATCCTCTTTTACCTGGTGAACCCCCTGACCGCCTACCTCGCCGCGGCCACCACATTTTTCTACGTGATGGTGTACACCGTCTGGCTGAAACGTTCCTCCCCGCTATGCACTGAAATCGGCGGGGTGGCCGGCGCGCTGCCCCCGGTCATCGGCTGGGTAGCCGTGACCAACGAAATCGGCCTGCCCGCACTGGCCATGTTCGCGATCATGTTCATGTGGCAGCCTCCACATTTCTGGGCGCTGGCCCTCTTGAGGGCCGATGAGTACCGCCAGGCCCGCCTGCCCATGCTGCCGGTGACCCACGGACCGCACGCCACCAAGACCCGGATGCTGCTGTACACCATTGCCCTGGTCCCCCTGAGCACGGTCATGTACTGGCTGGGGGTCGTCGGCCCGCTCTACCTGGTGCTCAGCATCGGACTCGGAATCACGTACCTGGCCTTGACCATCGATTTTGTTCGCAAGCCCATCACGCACCAAAGCACGCGCCGGTTGTTCGGGTTTTCCATCCTTTACCTGCTGGGCCTGTTTACCCTGATCTTTGCAGATTGCGGATGCAGTGGCGGAATTGTCTGGTGAGCCCGGTGAGCCTACCGCAAGTAATGACTAAGGAGTCTCGGACATGGCCATAGCCATTATATTGATCATCCTGGTAGTAGGGTCGGTCGTCTTCCATTTCATGAGCCCGTGGTACTTCACGGAGATTGCCTCGAACTGGACTGCCATCGATACGACAGTCACCATTACCTTCATCGTATGCGGCATTGTTTTCGTGGCGGCCAACCTGTTCATGGCGTACTGCATCATAAAATACCGCAACAAGGACAAGAACCAGCGCGCCGATTACGAGCCTGAAAACAAGAAGCTTGAGGGCTGGCTCACGGCCATCACCACGGTGGGGGTCGTCGCCATGCTCGCCCCAGGACTGATCGTGTGGGGCAAGTTCGTATCGCCTCCGGAAAATGCGGCGATCGTCGAAGTGGTGGGACAGCAGTGGCAATGGAGCTTCCGCTTCCCGGGCAAGGACGGCCAGCTGGGCACCACGGACAGCCGCAAGATCAGCATCGACAACCCCTTCGGCATGAACGAGGAAGACCCGTACGGCCAGGATGACGTCCTCATCGAAGGCAACGAAGTGCACATTCCCATCGGCCTCCCGATCAAGTTCCTGCTGCGCTCCAAGGACGTCCTGCACAACTTCACGGTACCGCAATTTCGCGTCAAGATGGACTTGGTGCCCGGCATGGTCACCTGGCAGTGGCTGACCCCCACGCGCGTCGGCACGTTCGAGATCCTCTGCGAGGAGCTGTGCGGAATCGGCCACCACACCATGCGCGGCAAGGTCACCGTGGTGGAAGAAGAACAGTTCCATGCGTGGCTCGCCCAGCAGCCGACCTATGCGATGATGGTGGCCAGGACGGCCGGAAACGCGCAGGCAGGCCAGGCCCAGTACCAGATCTGCGCGGCCTGCCATGGCATCCAGGGCGAAGGCAACCAGGCACTGAACGCACCCAAGCTGAGCGGCCAGGAAGACTGGTACCTGAAACGCCAGCTGACGTATTTCAGGGACGGCATCCGGGGCTCGAATCCCGAAGACGTCCTCGGCCAGCAGATGGCGCCCATGGCGGCAGGCCTGGTCAACGACGCCCTGATCAAGGATCTCGCGGCCTACATCCAGACGCTTCCGGACGAGCACGCGGAGCCGACCGTGCAGGGTGACGAGGACAACGGCAAGCAGCTGTACATCACCTGCGGCAAGTGTCACGGCAGACAGGGCGAAGGCCGCTGGGCGGTGAACGCCCCGCGTCTAGCCGGCATGAGCGACTGGTACCTGGCGGCCCAACTGCGGAATTTCAAACAGGGCATACGCGGTGCCCACCCGCAGGATGCGACAGGACGGCAAATGGAGTCCATGGTACTCAGCCTGGATGACGAGAAGATCAACGACCTGATCGCGTACATCAACACGTTCTAGCGGGCATCGAGGCCTGCAGACCCATTTGAAGACACGCTACGAAACGAATACAGTACCCATAGCATAGAGTCGAGGAGAAGCCAGAATGGCGCACGTTGCATTAGCCGATAAAGAACAAGAACTTGCCCATCCGAAGACATGGATCGGCATGTATGTCTGGAGCCAGGATCACAAGATCATCGGCATCCAGTACATCATCACCGCGACCGCGGTCGGTGTGGTCGCGCTGATCCTGTCCGGCCTCATGCGACTGCAGCTCGGCTTCCCCGGCGTGTTCGACTTCATCCAGCCCGACGAGTACTACCAGGCCGTCACCATGCACGGCATGATCATGATCGTCTTCATGCTCACGGCATTTTTCCTGGGCGGATTCGGCAATGTCCTTGTTCCACTGATGTGCGGAGCCCGTGACATGGCCTTCCCGTACATGAACATGCTGAGCTACTGGGTCTACCTGCTGTCGGTCATCGTCGTGTGCGCGAGCTTCTTCGTGCCGGAAGGGCCCACGGGGGCCGGCTGGACCCTGTACCCCCCGCAGGCCATTACCGAAGGCACGGCGGGTGCGGACTGGGGCATCCTCTGCATGACGGTGTCGCTCGGCCTGTTCGTGGTCGCGTTCACGATGGGCGGGCTGAACTATGTGACGACGGCATTCCAGGCGCGCACGCGCGGCATGACCCTGATGCGCATGCCCCTGTCGGTGTGGGGCATCATCATGGCCACCATCCTGGGCCTGCTGGCCTTCCCGGCACTGCTCGTGAGCGTCATCATGATGACCCTGGACAAGACCCTGGACACCAGCTTCTTCATGCCGGCCATCTCCTCGCTGGGCGAGAACCTGTCACACGAGGGCGGAAGCCCCATCCTGTTCCAGCACCTGTTCTGGTTCTTCGGTCACCCGGAAGTCTACATCGTGGCCCTGCCGGCCTTCGGTATCGTCTCCGACCTGATCAGCACCCACGCACGCAAGAACATCTTCGGCTACCGCATGATGGTCTGGGCCATCGTCGCGATCGGGGGCCTGAGCTTCATCGTCTGGGCGCACCACATGTATGTCAGCGGCATGAATCCCTATTTCGGCTTCTTCTTTGCCACGACCACCCTGATCATTGCCGTACCGACGGCCATCAAGGTGTACAACTGGGTGCTCACCCTGTGGCGCGGCAACATCCACCTGACCGTCCCGATGCTGTTTGCCATCGGCTTCATCTTCACGTTCATCCACGGGGGCATCACCGGGCTGTTCCTGGGCAATGTCGTCGTCGATGTGCCGCTTTCCGACACCTATTTCGTGGTGGGACACTTTCACATGGTGATGGGCGTGTCGCCCTTCCTGGTGGTATTCGGAGGCATCTATCACTGGTTCCCCCTGCTGACCGGACGCATGCTCAATGACGCGATGGGGAAAATCCATTTCTGGCTGACCTTCCTGGGCACGTACGCGATCTACCTGCCGATGCACTACATCGGCATACTCGGCGTGCCGCGGCGCTACTACGCCAACGGCACTACGGAGTTCCTGCCGGACAGCGTGCAGGCCGCCAACCTCAGCATCACGATTGCAGCACTGGTGGTTGCCGCTGCACAGTTCCTGTTCCTGATCAACATTTTCTGGAGCCTGTTCAAGGGCAGGAAGTCACCGCGCAACCCGTGGCGGGCCACCACGATCGAGTGGCAGACCCCGGACTATCCTCCCAAGCACGGCAACTGGGGCAAGGAGCTGCCCGTGGTTCACCGCTGGGCGTATTCCTACAGTGTGCCGGGCGCTAAGGAGGACTTCATTCCGCAAAACGAGCCGCCCAGCAAGTACACCCAGGGCGAAGGCGAAGTTTAGAACATGACGGCAACCCTGATCGTACTGGCCCTGATCATGGGCGCGGTGGTGTTCTGGCTCATCTTCCAGACCATCAACGTCCAGCCCTGGGCCGAGGAAGGACCCATCGGCCAGCACCATGCCGGCGGCGCGTATTCCATTCCCGCCGCGAAAATCGGACTGGTCGTGTTCCTGTGTGTCGCAGCCTCCCTGTTTTCACTGTTCGTCAGCGCCTACTTCCAGCGCATGGACTTGAATGACTGGCGCCCGCTTGCAGAACCCGACATTCTCTGGTTCAACACGGCCCTTTTGATCCTGGGGAGCCTGTTCTTCCAGCGCGCACGCAACGCCGTGGTCAACGACCGGATCGAGGGCGTGCGGACCAACCTGCTGGTGGCGGGACTTCTCACCTTTGCCTTCATCGCAGGCCAGCTGTGGGCCTGGCAGGGCCTGCAGGAGCAGGGCTACTTCCTGTCCACCAATCCGGCCAACGCCTTCTTCTACGTGCTGACGGCGATCCACGCCCTGCACATGCTGGGCGGGCTCTGGGTCTGGAGCACGACGGTCTTCAAGCTGCAGAACCAGGTTGAAGTCTACAAGGTCCGCATGAGCGTCGAGCTCTGCACCATCTACTGGCATTTTCTGCTGCTGGTCTGGCTGGGCCTGTTCGCGTTACTGCTATCGACTTAAAAAAAGGGGACAAGGAGAACATGGCACAAAGCCCGGGAAATACAGCGATGGCCAACGATGCCGTCACGGACCTCGTAACGGACTGGAGCGCCGAAAAGGAGGTCTTCAAGGTCCACTGGGGCAAGGCCATGATGTGGATCTTCCTGCTCAGCGACACCTTCATCTTCACGTCTTTCCTGACGGGCTACATGAAGGTGCGCATCAGTTCCACGGTGCCCTGGCCCAATGCCAGCGAAATCTTTGCCCTGAGCTTCGGCGGTGAACCGATCCCGCTGATCCTGATCGCGATCATGACCTTCGTGCTGATCACGAGCAGCGGCACCATGGCACTGGCCGTGAACTACGGCTATCGAAGGGATCGCATGAAAACCGCGGTCCTGTTGCTCATCACCGCAGGCTTCGGCCTGATGTTCGTCGGCATGCAGGCCTTCGAGTGGACCAAGCTCATCGTCGACGAAGGGGTTCGCCCTTGGGGCAACCCGTTCGGCGCCGCCCAGTTCGGGGCCAGCTTTTTCATGATCACCGGCTTTCACGGAGCGCATGTCAGCGGCGGGGTCGCCTACCTGACCTACGTTGCCATCGGTGTCCTGAACGGGCGTTACGAGAAGAAGGGCTACGACATCGTCGAGATCGCCGGTCTGTACTGGCACTTCGTCGATCTGGTCTGGGTATTCATTTTCGCATTCTTTTATCTTTGGTAGAGGACAACAACTCATGGCGGCTACACCGGAAGAAGGTCAACAACATCCACTCAGCATCTATATCGGGATCTGGCTGCTGTTATTCGTATTCAGTGCGTTCTCCTACATGGTGGATTACTACCAGTTCCAGGGCTATCTCAGGTGGAACCTGATCCTGGTTTTCATGATGCTCAAGGCGGGCTTCATCGTCGCCATCTTCATGCACATGGCCTGGGAGCGCCTGGCGCTGATCACCGCAATCCTGCTGCCGCCCATGGCATTGCTGGTGCTCATTGGCCTGATGTCCATCGAAGGGGACTACACGTACCTGTCGCGCGCCGAGTTTTTCGGTGTGGACGAAGCGCCCGTTGTTGAACACCACCACGCATCCGGGCACTAGTTTTCCCGGGCAGACAGGATCCCGATCCAGGATCCACCGAGACACCGGTGTGCCTGCCATGGCGCCCACCCGTGGCCGATCGGGTGGATACCCTGCCTGAATCTTGACGCACATTCCCTCGGCACGCTCGGTACTTCTTCTGGCCTGCCTGGCCCTGTGGCCGTGCCAGAACGTCCATGCGCATGGAGGCGTGTTCATGGAAGACGATCTTTGCGTCATCCAGATCGGCTTCTACAAGGCCCATTTCAAGATCTACCAGCCACGGAAAAGCCAACACGAGGAATGGTGCGAGGACATCCCCCATGCCGATGAGAGCGTATTCGTTCTCGAGTACCTGCACGACAGCCTGAGAGAGGTCCCGGTGGAATTTCGCATCATCGAGGACGTCGACAACCGCGGCCGGTTTGCGAGGTGGAACGACATCAAAGAGGGCGTGGAGCGCAATACCGTGTTTCACCAGCCCCCCCTGGTCGAGCGCGACGGTGTATTTCTCGCCATGTACCGCTTCGCCGAGGAGGGCAACTACATCGGCATCGTTACCGCCAAGAGCCCTGAGGGCAGCAAGACGTACACGGCCATGTTCCCGTTTCGGGTGGGTGGGGCCGACTGGGGGCTGATTCCCTGGTTCGTCGCACTGGCCGTGTTCCTGCAGCTGAATTACTGGCTGATGAGCGGCGGCTATGCACGCATCCGCAGGATGTTGAAACGCAACCAGGCATCACCTGGCATGGACTGAGCCCATGAGGATCATGAAAGCAGCATTGGTCATACTTTGCGTCTATGCGGGGTTTGCATGGGCGCAAGGCAGTTCACAACTACCTGACACCGGGGCCTTAAGTCTCACGGACGAGCAACACTTCGCGGTTCGCTACACCAGCCATCTCGATCCCATCGCGATCAACACCATGCACGTCTGGACGCTGCACATCCGGGACCGCTCGGGCAGGCCCGTCACCGATGCTGCGGTCCGGGTCGAGGGCGGCATGCCGGACCATGACCATGGCCTGCCCACGCGGCCGAGGGTCACGCAAAACCTGGGCGGCGGGGACTACCTGCTCGAGGGCATGAAGTTCCACATGGGCGGCAGGTGGCAGGTCACGCTCCTGATCGAACAGGGGACGACTTCGGACCGCGTGACCTTCGACCTGGACCTGTAGACACTCCATGTCTAAAGCGCACCGGGGCACGCTCGCAGCCGTCATCCTGGCCATTTTGGGCGGTGCCGGGTGGTATGCCTGGACGGACCGGGACAGCGAAGCCTGGACGGACTCGGAAATCAACCTGATCCGCTCGCTCTGGATTGCCAACCTCCCTCCCCTGCCGACCGGCACGGGCAATGCCGTGGCCGACAACCGGCAGGCTGCGGAATTCGGCCACCGTCTTTTTTTCGACAAGCGCCTGAGCGCCAACGGACAAATCTCCTGTGCGAGCTGTCACCGGCCCGGGCATTTTTTCACGGACGCCCTGGCGGTTGCCGAAGGGCTCGGCACCGGCAGGCGAAATACCATGAGCATTGTCGGTGCGGCCTACAGCCCCTGGCTGTTCTGGGACGGGCGCAAGGACAGCCTCTGGTCCCAGGCCCTGTCCCCGCTTGAAAACCCGCTGGAGCATGGAAGCTCGCGCATGCAACTCGCACACCTGGTCGCACAGGACAAGCACTACCGTGCACGGTATGAGAAGCTGTTCGGGCCCCTGGGTGATTTTTCCGATCCTTCGCGTTTTCCAGCAGCCGCTGGCCCTGTGGTCAACAAGGATCTGAACGAAAACTGGCAGTCCATGTCCCCGGGTGACCGGGAAGCGGTGACCAGGGTGTTCGTGAATATTGGCAAGGCCATCGCCGCCTACGAGCGCTTGCTGATACCAAGTGCAACGCGTTTCGATCGCTACGTCGAAGCGCTGGTGGCAGAAAACAGTGAACCCGCTGCAACCCTGAGCAAGGATGAACGTGCCGGCCTGAGGCTCTTTATCGGCAAGGCACAGTGCATCAACTGCCATAATGGCCCGCTGCTCACCAATCACGAGTTTCACAACACGGCGTTGCTGTCCAGCCCGGACTCGCTTCCGAGCAAGGGCCGGATCAATGCAGTGCAGGGCGTACTGGATGACCCGTTCAACTGCCGGGGGGATTTCAGCGACATCCACCCGAGGGAATGCACCGAGTTGCGCTTTATCCGGACCGGCGACAACCTGGTCGGTGCCCACAGGACGCCGTCGCTCAGGAATGCTGCAAAGACCGCCCCCTATATGCATGCGGGACAACTCGCAACGCTCGGGGAAGTCATCGATCACTATGACCGCGCGCCCGCCGCCATGGTGGGACACAACGAGGCCAGGGTGCTGTCCCTTACGCGCAAGGAGGCCAGGCAGCTCGAGGCATTCCTGCACACTCTCACCGGACCGGTTGTGGCCGATTCGAAATGGCTCAGGACGCCGGACCCTGCCGGTGACTGAAAAAACTCCCCGGGGCTTCCCTCAACCCATCGCCGGATTACCCGGATTACTGGCCTAAGACCTTGATCTTTATGCTCGAAGAAAGCTCCCCGGCATTTGTATTTATCGCCTGCACCCTTATAATGTAATAACTATTAATTGGTCCATAGTTATAATCTATGGTTTCAATAATGATAAAGTCTTGGACGGGAAAGCGATAATTTACTATAGATGGAACATTAAGCTTATGTTAAGGGAGTAGGCTTAAAAAAAGCAGATAGCACAGGATCCTGAAACTGTTATAGCCGGGCGCATCAAGGACAACCTGGCCAAAACCCTTGCAAGGGAGGAGTAAAACCATGGTCAACTTTAAACCTCTGCCATGTCTCATGGCCGCAGCCATTCTGGTGCTTGCGCAGGGTGTCGGAGCGGTGGGCTTGCCGGATGTCCCCAACGCCCATCACAACCCGCATCACAAAATGACGCCGGACCACACAAACCTTGGTGAAGCATTGACCAATGGCCGGTTCGATTTCTGGTCACGCGCGCGCTTTGAGAGCGTGGAAGATGATTTTCCGAGCACTCACCCCCTTGGTGACACCAACAAGGCCGACATGATTGTCTTGCGCAATGCGCTGGGCTATACGACAGGTCGCCTCCATGGTTTTTATGCCCGGATCGAAGGGGAGATGAACGAAGTCCTGAACTCGGACAGGGCGCTGAACCTTGATGAAGATTTCAGGATCCCTCCAAACTTCCCGCCAGGTGGTGCACCGGCGGTGCCCGTTGGCTTACGAATGCCTCCACAGGCGCCACCGCCAAACGTACCCGCGATTAACAGATTTACAGAGGGTTATGCCATCATCCCGGACAATGATTTTGAAGAAATCAATGAATTGTACATAGGGTGGCGTGCACCAACGGGTGGGTGCCCGAGTGCACCGGGTCCTTGTGATGGTCCCCTGTCGTTTAAACTGGGACGGCAAACTGTCATTTATGACAACCACCGATGGGTTGGTGATGTAATCTGGCGCGGAAACAACGTTGCCATGGACGCATTCAGGGTAGACAAGACGCTCGGAAAACTTGGGATTTCTTATACCTATGTTGACAAGGTGAAGCGGCTGTTTGGCCCGGATTCAGTTTTCAATGAGTGGGAAATGGATGACTCTCACCTGATCAATATTTCCTACAAGCTCCCGCAGTTCAATGGCAAACTGGTTGCCTATGGTTACCTGCTTGATTTTGATGATAATCCTCGTACCCCACCGATTAAAGAAGGCACAGGAATGGCGCCGTGGTTTGTTGGCCCGGCGCATTTTGACTCGGAGACCTATGGAGTACGCTTTACCGGCAGGCACGAATTCAGTGATACGCTGGATATCCAGAGCGAGTTGGAGTGGGCAAACCAAGACCCGAGTGACGACGCAATGGACTCACTGGATGACAATGATTATTACAACATTGAATTCGGGATCAGGTTTGGCGGCACCAGGGTTGACAACCTGGGCTTCATGCCGATTGGCGAACCTACCTACCAGATCAGAGTCGGTTACGAGGTCCTGGAGAGTAACGGCGCTAATGCAATACAAACCCCTTTGGCTACAGTACACGCCTTCAACGGCTGGGCTGACAAGTTTGTGGCCGCTCCTGGTGGTTCAGCAACCCCTATTGGCGGCATCGAAGACACCAGCGTGACCGTGACAATTCTGGGTCTTATGGGTCACAAAATTGGCAAGAACAAGCTCGTCTTCAATTATCACGAGTTCAGCACAGACCGGTCCTACATGTCAGGAAGCAACCGCATTTCTGATTATGGGGATGAATGGGGCGTGCTGTGGGGTAAGCCCTTCATGGGTAAATTCCTGTTTGCGATAAAGTATACGGACTTCGAAAGTGAGGACGGGTTCTCCACGGACACCAAAAAGTTCTGGACACTGCTCCAATATCGCTTCAAGTAAGACCCGTATGGATAGCCTTCATTGCAAGGCAAACTTACACTAACCCGAGGGGTGCAGATTGCACCCCTCTTTTTTTGTGCGAAGGTCTACCATTCGCAATCTCTTGCGCAAATCATTGGGTGGAACTAGCCCTTAAATCACGGCGTAGTGCTAGACATCATGGCCTACCTCAGGTACTGGGTAGGCCATGATGTCTAAAGAGGCTATTGCAGGTGAGTCATCGACAATACGCGCATGCTATCAACAAATGCCATGAATCCTAACTAGAGGAGTTAGAGTAATATACTTGACCAAGAACCTTGTGCTAGCATTTTTGGATGCGGAGCAAGTTTTCATTTGCCTTGGGGGTAGTGTTTTGTGTCTTCACCGGTATGGCAAATATTTCCCCACAAGACGCTCAATCGAATCTCGGGGCATGGCTTCAGTTATTTGGACTGGGTGAATTTAGTCACCTGATATCTGAACGAACTAACGAAATCATATTAGGGGTTTGCATGTCTATTTTAGTTATTATGGTCGCAAGGTTGCTCTTCCATATACACAAAAGTATTAAACCGCTCAAGATTAGACGCTGCAGAACAGAGGTTTGTTTTGAGCGACCAAACGGAACGGCTCATAGAATTGGACTCTACAGAACTGGGCGCAAAGAGAAGTATATCGGGGCTTATTTTGAGCGGCCAAACGGAAAGCATTTGGCTTTATCAATAAAGCACCCTTTTATCCGGAAATCGGTAGTTGCAAGACCGAAAGGCCCTCTCATTGTGAGAGCTGGTGTGAGGCTAGCCGCTGCCATCCACCCCTAGTCCAGAGCCCAGCACCCAAGGTGCCATGCTATAAAAGGCTATGGCGCAAAATCAGCAAGGTATTCTTTAAGCAATGGTAGTTTGAGACAGCATGCATTTCTGCATACTCGCAAATTGAAAACTAGATCAATCAAGTGTCAATGATTTTCAAGTACAGGATGTCCTTGCCCTTTGCCGTACAAGGTCATCAACACCCTACTTCAGCAGAGATGAATTATCAGACAGGTAGGACGAACTTCCGTCCGAACAGGATTTATCGTGCGGGATGTCGGCCTGTATTTTTATTTACAAGCCAGTCAAAAATACAGGCCTGACCCGCGGTCATCATGACCGTGGGCCAGACCATCGAGAGGAATTCTCAGCAGTTTCCTGTGATGTTTCCCTTAATGCCTAGTGGCAGGGGAAAACCTGGGTATGGCGAACATCATGGGCCGCATTGTGCACCGCAGCCGAATGTGCAAAGCCAACGCCGTACAGGATTACGGCGCCCAACAAAAAGGCCGCGGCAACCTGTAACAACGGACGCCGTTCTGCCTTCGAAATCGTTCCATCATGCAGTCTTACACTGCTTGCTATCTGATTTTGCATGGTTATCTTTTTCCTCGATTTAGTTAAATCAGCAAATTAATCTGTGTTCGTTCGGTGTTGGCTCACCCTCCGTGGTGCCAGCTGTACTTCTTGATCAGCATCGCACAGGAACTGTCAAGTATGTAGCCCATGACCCCGATGGTCAGCACCATCGCCGTCAAGTGGTCATACGAGAGCGTCTCCCTGGCATCCGCAATGGAGTAGCCGAGTCCCGAGGTCACCCCGAGAAACTCCGCCGGCACCAGCACAATCCATCCGACACCCAAAGCGAGCCGTACGCCCGTCAGGATGTCGAACATGATGGCTGGCAGGATGATTTCCGTCACCATGTGCCAGGGCTTGGCACCCAGGTTGCGGGCCACCTTGAACCAGGCAGGGTCCACCTTCGCGAGCCCGGCTGCCGTGGCAAAGACGACCGGCCAGACCGCGGCCACCGCGATCAGGAACACGATCGCCCCGTTCCAGGTGGCAAACACGATCACGGCGATGGGCTCCCAGGAAAGCGGGCTGATCATGCGGATCAGCTGGAATGGCGAATTGCTGAGCTCACGAAAGACCGTGCTGCGCCCCAGCAGGATTCCGATGGGGATGCCGACGACAATCGCAATGAGCAGTCCTGCCCCCAGGCGATAGCCGCTGGTCATGACCGCGGCCTGGATCTTGCCGATGGCAAACAGTTCCGGAAATGCCTTGAACGTCGGGATCGGCCCGAAATCGCTGAAGTTCGTGGTATCCGGGTTGATCTCGATGAGATACCCGCCAAACCACCAAAGCACGAAAAGGATCGCCAGGCCGGCAGCCCAGTTGAACAGGCTCTTGCCCATCGACTTGGCTTTTTTCGCGCTTTGCGCAGCCCTCAGCGCCGATGCGGAAGTCCCCGCATCGACATCCGCCACATCCACTTTGCCGTTACTCAAAGTACGAACACCTCGGATCGAATGTACGGATCGCCTTCCTGCGGCACACTCGCATCATTTCTCCATTTCGGATTCGCTTCCAGCGCGTTCTTCACATAGTCATAATTGACCAGGTCGTCGGAAACATGCTGCGGAGTGAGCGTCTCCAGGAACCGCGCATCGCCCGTGACCACCGTTTCCTTCAGGTCACTGACCACGAGTTCCGTGGCCGAGCGATACGGCCAGGCCTGGAAGTCAATCCTGTTCTGTCCCCATTCCGGATGCTTGATCGCAGGCGGATTCTTGTAGTAGGCGGGGTCGTAGAACATCATGGCCCGCTTCACGACTTCCTTCGGCACCGGCAGGTAACCCTTGCCGTCGCGTGAAAGCCGCTCGGACATGGACTCCCGGTTCTCGGCGAGCGTGATCTGCGCCCTGACCACCGCGTTGTGTACCCCCTGGGCCCAGGCCGCACGGTCCGGATCCATGGCGTCTTCCTCGTGCATCACGACGACGCAGCAGGGGTGTCCCTTCCAGGCATCCCCGGTAAAGCGCAGCACCTTTCCGCCCGCCTTGAGCTCGCCCAGGGCATTGAACGGTTCGGCCACGCAGTAGCCGTCGATGGTTCCCGCGGCCAGCGCAGGCGGCATGGAGGGCGGCGCCAGGACGAGGAAGTTGCACTCGTCATCCGCCAGCTTCGCAGACTGGGGCCGGATGACCGGCTTGATGCCGGCCGCCTTCATGATCCGCTGCGATACGATGTTGTGGATCGAGTACCAGTACGGCACCGCGAACTGCTTGCCACCGAAGTCCTTGGGCTCATTGATGCCGCTCTTCTTGCCCACCAGCACGGCAGACCCGTTGGTGTGGTCCCAGGCCGTGATCTTGATCGGGTACTTGTTGTTGTAACGCATCCATACCGGGATCGGTATCAGCATATGCGTCAGGTTGAAGCGATGCGCTGCGAAGGCCTCCACCAGTGGCGACCAGCCACGAATCAGTGTCGGCTTCACGGAATCGATGCCCTCATCCTTGAAATAGCCCAGGTCATGGGCGATCAGGAGTGCGGCCGCGTCCGTGATGGGAATGTAACCGATCTTGATGACCGGGTCCCATTTTTTCTTGGCGAAGGAGGGCATCGGCAAGGCACCGGCTCCACCTCCCAGGGCGGCCAGGCCACCCGCCTGCAGCAATTCACGCCGGTTGATACCGGTACCTAGCACCCCCTTGAACAGCGGGTCGTACTCTATGGCGAGTCTGGGATCATCGGTCTGTATCCCGTCGCCATGTTTCTCGTAAATTTTCTTCATGTCGGAATTCCTCTACTCGTTGCTCTCGTAGTTAATAGGGTCTGAAGTGCACTTTCAGACATTATTCTAGTTGCCTGCCATCTCAACATCCGGTTGACCGGCATCGCCTCCTTCCTCATTGGAACTGTCAACAGGCACACCTGCCGCCTGATGAAATATCTCCATCAGTGTAGCACGCATGGCCTGAACTTCGGGATCCTGTCTTTCTCGCGGATCTTCCAGATCCACCTTGAAGTCATGGACAATCCTGCCGGGCGAACCCGCCATGACCAACGCACGGTCGGCCATGATGACTGCCTCATCGATATCGTGGGTGACCATCACCAGGTTAAACCCCAGCTGTTTCGAGATCGCTCTCACATCTTTTTGCAGTGTTGCCCGCGTGAAGGCATCCAGTGCCGAAAAAGGCTCGTCAAGCAGCAGCAGGTCCGGTTCCATCACCAGTGAGCGGGCAAGCGCAACACGCTGTTGCTGACCACCGGAGAGGTCTTGCGTATTGTTCTGCGCAAATTCATCGAGGTGTACGAGATTAATCACCTCGGCCACCCGTTTTTTCATTTTCTCCTCCGGCCAGCGCGCAAAGCGCAGGCCTGTGCCAACGTTCTGTTCTACCGTCATCCAGGGGAAAAGATGCGGTGCCTGAAACATCATTATCCAATGTGAGGAGGGCTCCGTAACGTCCTTTCCGTCAAGCTGTACAACGCCGCTGGTTTTTTCCAGCAGGCCGGCCAGGATATGCAAGAGCGTTGATTTGCCGCAACCGGACCGGCCAATGATGACCAGTGCCTCGCCGGGTTCCGCCGTGATATTGACCTGCTCAAAGGTGATCGGGGCTTTCGCGGAATAGCGATGGGTAAGGTCGCCAATATCGATGCGTACGCCGGTGCGTCTTTCCATATATGTTCTTCGCCTCTACGGTCGGTCTTCATCTTCTGTATCTTGCCGGCTCATCTGTCTTACACGCATGCACGGTACAAAAGATCAGGCAAGGGTCGTATCCGGTCTGTTCTGGCCCCTGTCCTCTTTCATTCCGCGATAATCTTGTCGGACCACTCAACACTCTCCACGAAGGTGGTGGGATTGCCGGGCTGGGCTCCGGCTTTCGCCATGTCGTCTTCACTCACGCCCCGGGCCCTGGAACATGCACCGCAGCATTCTATGCGCACATTGTTCCCGATAGCCTCGTCCCACTGCTCTGCGACAGACGGCCAGCCCACTGGAATCATGTTCTCGCGAACCACGGGGCGCGCCAGGCAAACGGCCTCACCGAGCAGGAATATCCGCACTTCATGGCCTGCGCTCGCCAGGGCATTCGCATGCCCGAAAACCATTGCCGCCCGTGTCGGGTCGTCGCTCCCCCATGAAGATTTCATAAATATATTTGCCATTGGCTATCGTCCTTAGTATCACCGTCTACCGGTCATGCTCTCGCCCAAACCCTGCCTGACCACACGCATAATCCATACCATCAGGCACTGTTAAGACGCTTGCTGACAAACTTCATGCGAAGTGCCAGTTCATCCTCATCAATCAGTCCGCGCTCAATCATCGAATGGGCCAGGGCCAGCAGCTGGCGCTCCGGATAAGGGACGTCCTGATACAGGCTCTCGGAGAGCACGTCCTCCTCGTTCCTGCGCTCCAGCACGGGAAGCGCACACTGCTCGGCGGAAAGGGCCTCGCAGGTCGAGTCCAGATTGATCTTCCAGGGCGGATCGGGATTGTCCACGCCGTACTTCCTGGCCAATTCCTCCCAGACCCTTCCCTGCCTGCTAATCTTCTCCAGCAGCGAAACCGAAGAAAACTCCGGCTCCCGGTTCACCGGGTCAGCGCCTGCATTTTTTTCCTGGCTGCCCATCACGCGGTGGCTTCAGTGCCCATGCACCGGGTTGGCCGCCTTGTGCACGGGCCGCTTGTCATCGGCCTTGCGGTCCGGATGCGGCAGGGCGACCCCCAGCATGCAGTCACGCGTCACAATTTCGGCGAGCTGGTCTTCACTCCAGTCCTCGGTGCCTTCAGGTCGCATCGGCAAGACCATGAAGCGGCACTTCTGGTTGGAATCCTCGACCCTCACCTCGACATCTGCGGAAATCTGCAGGCCGAACTCCGACAACACCTGGCGCGGCCAGCGAACCAGCCTGCGACGATAATTGGGGGTCCTGTACCACTCGGGGGAATGCCCCAGAATCGGCCTCGGGTAGCACGAGCACAAGGTGCAGACCACCACGTGATGTACGGACGGGGTGTTCTCGAGCACGCGCAGGTCGCAGTAGTCACTCGGGGTCCCGAATCCCGTCGGGTTCAGCCAGTCGACCCCCACTTCCTTGCTCGCGGTGAACCCGTCCTCCAGCGCCAGCTTCTTGAACTCGGGGTCCAGCCAGGACTTCGCCACCAGCCGCGCGGCCGGCAGCGGACCGATGCTGTGTGCAAATTCTGCAAAGCGCCGATGGTCCTCGGCGCTGAACAGGCCTTTTTCAATGGCCAGCTCACGAACCGCGACTTCCAGAACCTCGAAGTCGCTGACTTCATCCACCATAGGTGCGGGCTTATGTTTGTCTGCCATGATTTTTCCTCTCTATACGATTCTCTTTGTCAATCCAGTCAACCGAATTCATGCGGACTCCAGCCAGCGCTCGGAAAATTCCGTCTGCAACGTGTCGTTCTCGTAAACGTCGGGATATTCGGGCCACAGTTCCTTTTGCTTGAAGCGCACGATGTAGAACCACTCGGGCTTGTCGACATTGTCCCAGGCCTCATCCTCGGGGGCGGGGCTTTCGTGCGTGACAACGGCCACCTCGCCCTCTGCACCCCGGGTATACACCTGGCACCGGGTGTAGAAGATGTCCGGCAAGTCCCGGATCCGCACACGATCACCGACCTTGAATTTTGGTGCCGGCGCCTCGCCCCGGAAACATTGCGGATCCCCTTTCCCGGTGGCTTTCTCGGCGTGATGACCTCTACTCATGGCGCTTTTTCACCTCTTCGATCTTATTCATCAGTTCCGTGAGCGTAACGTGCTGCTTGTCGACCATGATCCTTGCGGCGGACAGCAGCCAGCGCCCGTAATAGGGCAGGCCCAGGTACTGGGTCTGTCCCAGGTCGACATTCTGCCGGCGGCGTCTTTCCTCGGCATTCCAGACACCGCGCCATGCCAGGCACTCGCACGTCACGTAGGTGTTCAGCTCCCACTGCTCCTCTTCTTTCTCGTGCCACTGGATCGTTACATCGGGCTCCCCGCCGACATCGTGCGAAGTCCGCATGTAGGCCCGGTAGTGGGCGTTGTCGACCTCCGTGGGAAGGGGGGCATGCTGCGGCTGATGCAGAGCGGGTTGCAACTGACCCACAATGTCAATGTGCCGCAAAACTTTTTGTCTGGTATCAGATGGCATGACTCTGGACTCCTCTTATTTTCTGCATATCCGGGTGTCAGACACGCTGCCTTGCATGCTGGTTGTTACAGGTACTTCAGTATTTACTTATATACTTATTTTATAGGGTCTTAATATGAGATAATGACAAGTCTAAAGGAGTTATGTTATTAATCCAAGACTTTATATTTATCAAACTCATAGGGATTAGCTATGGACAGGCGAGACATTTTTCCGCGCTCCCTCCAGTACCTGATTGCCATATCAGAATACGGCAGTTATACGCGAGCGGCCGAAGCCCTGCATGTCTCCCAGCCGACCCTGTCCCAGCAAATCAAGCAGCTGGAAGAATACCTGCAATCGCCCCTGCTGGACCGCTCTGGCCGTACTGTACAGCTGACTGATGCCGGAAAAATCTTCCTCCGGCATGCGCGGCGCGCATGGGGGGAACTGAACATCGGCACCCGGGCGATCCAGGACGTGCAGGACCTCAGCCGCGGCTCCCTGCGACTGGGCTGGACCCCGATCACCGACTACCTGACCTGCTCCCTGCTGTCCCGCTACAACCAGTTGTACCCGGGCATCGCCCTGAGCACGCTGGACATGCCCCAGGACGATATCGAGCCGGCCATCTCCGAAGCCCGGATCGATATCGGGATCGCGTTCAGCAAGCCGCAGCATTCCGAGGAAAATTCCAGTAATACCGAAACATTCACCCTGTTCGAGGAAGCCCTGTATCTCGCCGTCGGGGAAGCGCATCCGAGGCGTGTCCAGAAAAGAAAGCGGATCAGCGCCCAGGACTTCGGCAAGGAGTCCCTGGTACAGCTCAACACGGACTTCGCCCTTCGACACCATATCGACCGCTACTGCCATGATTGCGGCATCGAACCCCGCAACGTGATCGAGACCAATTCGCTGACCGTGATCATCGAGCTGGTCGAACTCGGCTCCCTGGCCACGGTCCTGCCCAGCACGATCATCAACACGCAAGACGGGCTTTATCCCATCGCCGTGGTGCCCGAGCTTCCGCATCACACTGTCAGCATGATCTGGCACAAAAGCGGGTACAAGAGCCCCGCATGTCTCGCCTTTTTGGAGCTGGCCTCGGCCTGGTCGTCCGATGTGCTGCAGGAAAAAAGTCTGAGGTGATGCCCCGAAGCAAGGGCTTCAACCCGCGAGAGGCCTGCAGACCGCAGGGGTTGCATTGTTTTGGTGCAATTATGCTCTATTATGGTGCATTTATAGGGCAGCGCTGGCATTCTCGAGGCAGCAAATCCGCGAAATTCCGCGGTTCAGCGGGTTGGCTCGTTTTTTGCTCAATCCAATCATACAGTTTTATTACGGAGGAACTGAAATGACCAAAGAAGAAATGACCGGCCTGATCCTGGCCGCGAAAGAGGCCAAGGGATTCACCTGGGAAACCATTGCCGGCAAGATGGACATGGGCGAGGTGTGGGTGGCTTCCGCCTGCTACGGCATGAACAGCATGCCGGAGGATGCCGCAAAAAGCCTGTGCGAGGTCCTCGACCTGGATGAAGGGGTATGTGCTGCGCTGCAGGAATTCCCCAACAAGGCCTGGGAAAAGACCATTCCCCAGGACCCCGTCATGTACCGGTTCTACGAGATCGTCGGCGTCTACGCCTACACAATCAAGCAGATCATCGGCGAGAAGTTCGGCGACGGCATCATGAGCGCGATCGACTTCTCCATGGACATCGACAAGGAAGAGAACCCGAAAGGGGACCGCGTCGTGATCACGATGAACGGGAAATTCCTGAAGTACACCACATGGTAGCAGCGCACCGCCCGGGTGCTGACCGTACCCGCGGAAAGGGGCTCCACTAAACGGTGCTGACGTCTGTGACCACCGGTGTCAGCACCGCTTGAGCACCTGACGGCACCGTTACGGCAGTAGAGCGCAGTCTGCCCGCATGCAGGATCTGCAACAGCAGCTGCTTCGTTTTTTCGAACGGGTCGCCCAAAAAGACCCGGAGTTGCTGGGCAAGCTGCGAGAAGAACCGGGTTTCGATCTGGAACCGGGATGCTGGTGCTTTACGCTGACGGGGCTGCACGCCTTCCTGCAGGGCCATGACCCGGCCTTTTCCACGCTCGAATACGACCGGTTTCGCCAGCTCGTTTTCCGAAGCGCCATCAACCAGGCCCTGAAATCCCATGGGGCCGGGATCACCCTGCACGTAAACCGGGGCAAGGTGGACCAGTCGAGGTACGCCCTGACCTGGCCGGCGGGTTCCTGACGCCCCGGCAGCCCGGACCCACCGAACGCGCCTACCTCCGCGCGCGTTTGCGTTTGCTGGCGTCCGAAAAGTAGACGATGCAGTAGGAGATCCCGAAGCCCAGAAACAGGGAAACCACGATCAGGACGACATTCGCCAACTCGACATCCCCGCCGATGTCTGTCCGGATGCCAAGGAGCCTGGCCAGGATGTTCATGATCAGCAAGGCCAGGAATATCCCGCCGAACAGCAGGATGCGAAACGGCCGGTTGCCCGCCGTGATCACGTCAACGAATCCATCGACGATCTTTTGCACCAGATTGTTTTTCATCTCGAACGGCCCGGTATCCTCCTGTGCTGTTGACCAGGCATCGGGTGCCTGATCTCCCAATGATAATGCACCGCCCGGAAAAATCGATGCCCAAGGCAGGATTAATCCTGCGCTTGCACGAAAGGCTCGCAGTGCAGCGCATCGGCCCCCAGTCCGTGGCGGGGAAAGGATGCGCGAACCGCGGCCACCATTTCCGACGGTCCACTGGCATACACCTGCATCCCCGACAAGTCCGCATGCTCGGCCAGTACGGCTTCGTGCACCCTCCCGCATCGCCCGTCCCAGCCCGGATCAGGCGCGGACAACACCGGCGAGAACTCAAGGCCGAGGTCCCGCTCCCAGATGCCGATCTGGTCCAGGCGGTACAGGTCTGCTTGCGAGCGCACCCCCCAGTAGAGCTGTATCGGCCTTCGCATGCCGCGCCTTCGCAGGTCCTCCATCATGGCGGCGACCGGGGCAAAGCCCGTGCCTGCGGCCACAAAAATCACGGGACGCGCGTCATCGCGCAGGAAAAAAGTTCCCAGGGGCCCCATGACGGGCAGTACGTCCCGGGGCTTCAGCGCAGGCAACTCCTGTTCGCTGAACCGGCCTCCCGGAACTCTCCCCACATGCAGCTCGATCACTTCGGGGTCCGCGGGCGAACTGGCAATCGAGTAGCTGCGCCGGTGATGATCCCACAGCAGGAGATCCACGTACTGGCCCGCGCAAAACTCCAGGGTGCCGCGTCCTTTCGCAAGGCCCAGCGTGAGCGCGGTTACCTCACGGGCAAGCGCCTCCACGCCCAGCACCCGGGCGGACAGTGTACGGACCTGTATGCCTGCCATGGCTTCAAGCTCACGGGCTTCGATCACCACGTCGGAAAGCGGTACGGCCTGGCACAGCAGGATGGCCCCGGACTGGGCGGTGTGGCGGCCCGGCTCTGCCTGGGGTGTCGCACCCGGGGCAATTTTCCCGGAGACGAGACGGGCACGGCATGTGTCGCAATTTCCACTGCGACAGCTGTGGGGAAATACAAGGCCCTGGCGAAGTGCGGCAGACAACACTGTCTCTCCATCCCTGCTGGTAATCTCGCGTCCGCCGGGCTGGAAATAAACACGTTTCATCAGTGCCTGGGCATTTTCTATCATCCGGAAAACAGATGGAAGCAGGAGACTGTTGCCCAATCGGCAGTATATCTACGTACCAATCAACAGGAAGGCAGAACTTGCACCGCATTCAGCAGGTTGAAGCCATCCACATAAACCTGGGTTTTCATCAGCCCCAAAACGAAGCAAGGGCAACCCTAGGGTTGCCCTTGAGCTGACAGCATGCTGCCAGCGGGTAATTGATTACATCCTAGGACAGCTATTTGGTACGTGCAAGTCAAAGGCACAGACCCCTTGAAAACGATAACCGACCGGACCAAACAACCTGCATGTTTTCACCCCGGCGAAAAGAGGCTACGGGGTGTGGTATTGTCGTCGCCGTTCCGGGAGCGATAGTATTGACGCTCGCATGCTCCCGGATTTTTCAAGACTTTGCAAAAATAAAAGCTGCAGGTTCATGTTCGCAAACGATCCAGTCGCAAACATATGCAGGAGCGTATGACCGCCCGCAACTCCAGCCCGATGTCCAGCGAATCCAGCCGCCACCCGCAGGATGCCCTGAGGTTCATCCACATCACGGATACCCACATACTCGACGGGGCCGATGACACGTTCCATCGGATCAACACCAGGCAAAGTCTGCAGGCCGTGCTGGAGCACTGTGCGGCCCGCTACCCGGATGCCGACTTCTGGCTGTTTACGGGCGACATCTCGCAAACGGGCGCAAGGCAAAGCTACGCCCTGTTCGAGTCCGCGATTCGCGATTATGACGTGCCGGTGTACTGCGTTCCCGGCAATCATGACACGCCGCAGCTCCTGCAGCAGGTGGTCCCCGAATGTCCGGTGGACTCCATCCGCGTCATTGAGCTGGGCAGGTTTTCGCTCGTGCTGATCAGCACCTGGATCGCAAACGGACACCACGGGAAAATCTCCCGTCGCTGCCTCGCGCAACTGCGCGAACATCTGCAAGATTGCGAAGACCGGCTCAACGTGCTGGTCCTGCATCACCCGCCGGTGCCGGTGAACAGCAAGTGGCTGGATGAAATCGGGCTGCAGAACAAAGCCGATTTCCTGCGGATTCTAAACGGCCATCCCGAAGACCTGCTGGTGATGTTCGGGCACGTGCACCAGAGCGTCGACCAGCAGCTCGACCGACATCGCTTCCTGTCGACGCCTTCCACCTGCCACCAGTTCAAGCCGAATGCCCCGGTTCATCTCACCGACCCGCTCCCGCCCGCCTACCGCTTCGTCGAATTGAACCCAAGCGGCGGCATCGATACGAAAATCCACTACATCCAGTGAGGGTCCGGGGCCACTCCGGAACCTGCCCGGCAAGGCCTTTGTATTCTATTCATCTATCTATTTAAAATAACGAATAGTTAAAATTTATGGAATTCCGGGGCCGTCTGTTGGCAGTCAGGCCGGGTTCCTTTAGACTCGACGCTCGGTCAGGCGGGCCCCGCCAATGACCGGGTAACTGCAGAGGAGAACTGAAATGAATACAGGCCAAAACACAAAAAATCTGTCTGCTTCAACGCATGCCGGGCTGGCATCCCTGGAAACCGTTCCGGCGGTGACGGCTGCCATCCTGATCGGCACCCTGATCATTGCGGCCGTCGGTTTTGCGGCCCCCGAGGTTGTGCACAGCGCCGCACATGACCTGCGCCACGCGCTGGTCTTTCCCTGCCACTGACACAAGCCGCCCTTGAAAACCTTCAACACGATCCTGTTGACGGCCTTGCTGGCAGGCGGGCTGGCCGGGCTGGTTCTCGGGGGCGTGCAGCAGATTACCGTGGTCCCCCTGATCCTCGAAGCCGAGACGTACGAAACGGCGGGAGCCGGGGAGGAAGAGGCCGACCCGGGCGGTGAGGAGGAAGCGTGGGCTCCTGAAGACGGAACGGAACGAATGTTCTGGACGGTGCTGAACAGCATGCTGGTGGGGATCGGGTTCGGCCTGCTCCTGACTGCGTGTTATGCCTTGCGCGGGAAAATCACCTGGCAGGGCGGGATACTCTGGGGGCTCGCGGGCTTTGCGGTATTCAACCTCGCGCCCTCGCTGGGCCTTCCGCCGGAGCTTCCGGGGGATGTCGCTGCAGGACTTGAACAGCGGCAGGTATGGTGGGTCCTCACGGCCGCGGTGACGGCCGCGGGTCTTTGGATCATTGCCTTCCAGCCCAAACCCTACCTGAAGCTTTTCGGAGTCGCCCTGCTGGTGCTGCCCCACCTGTTCGATGCACCGCGTCCGGAAATGCACGGGGGGCTGGCCCCCGATGAACTGAGGGTTTCGTTCACTGTCGCAACCCTGGTGACGAATGCGATTTTCTGGATCCTGCTCGGCGTTTTTTGCGCCCTGTTCTACAGGCACTTGGGGGGCACGAGCGAAGGCCCCGCGCCGGTCTAGGCCTGGAACAGACCGCAGCAGCGAAGCACCGGCTTTCTGCCCCGCGCGGAATGCCCGAAGGCACCCCCCGGTCAGGTGACACGCAAGCCTCCAAGATTGTGAGGCACGATCCCAGGCATATATAATCCCGCTCGACTGGAAATCAAAAATCGGGAGATGGCGATGCGCGCAGGCGGGAAAATTGCGACGGCACTGATTCTGACGGGGCTGCTGTGCACCACCCACAGCCTCCATGCCGGCGAAGGCGGGAGCTTCAGCATGATCACGAGCTGGGTGCACGACTACCAAAGGCTCGAGCGCCCCGGGCGCGCTGTCACCATCGGCACTCTCGAGGGAATCATGACCATTCTTGAGAGCAGCCACGGTCCCTTCGTGGCAGGCGAACACAGCGTCTCGAAGTGCCTGGTCTATGCGAAGAAATCAGAAGACGAGCACGATCTTGAGGCACATTGCACCCTGACCGACGCCTCGAATGACAAGTTCCACATGGGCGCGAGAAGGCACGGAGGCGACACCGAAGCGGGGGGTGGCGGCACCGGGGTCTGGAAGTTTCTGGGGGGGACCGGAAAGTATGCCGGGGTGGCGGGAACCTGTGAGTACAGCGTCGAATACCTGGCGGAAAACTGGACGGTGAACACGGCCAGGCACTGCAAGTGGCACAGGCAGTAAGCCGGCGATACCGGGCCGGGGCCCGGCAGAACCGGCAGTCCGACTGCGACTTATAGCGCGACCACCTTGTCCGGAACGAAATCCTGGTTCAGGGCGCTAGGCGCATAACCCCGGGGATTGCAAACCACCCGGGTGCCATCGACCGCATAATCAAAGGAATCGTGGACATGCCCATGGACCCACAGGACGGCCCGGCGCTCACCCATCAGGCCTTCCAGGTCGCTGGCAAAGGCAGGCGACAAGGGGTCGCCCACGTAGCGTCGGGAAATCGATCGCGATGAAGGTGCGTGGTGAGTCACCACCACCGTTTTGCCGCTGAAGGGCTGCGCCAGCCTGGAGCTCAGCCAAGCCCGGCTGTCGGTGTGCAGCCGCTGGGCATCCCGGGGCGTAAAACCGCGGTTCCCATGCCTGATGACCGCAAAGTCCGTCATGTACTGTCGCGCCGCAAGCATGGCTGACACCTGCATTTGCGGGCCCAGCAAGGCAAAGTCGGTCCACAGGGTGCTGCCCAGGAATCGCACCCCGTCGATCACCACCTGGTCATCGTTCAGGACATGCACGTTCTGCAAGGCCCCCGCCTTCAGTTCATCGATCAGGCCCGTGTTGTTTCGATAGTACTCGTGGTTGCCCGGCACGTAGATCACGGGCCGGTCGGGAAACTGCTTCTGTGCCCAGTGCAAGCCTCCCAGCCCGACTCCGATATCACCCGCCAGCACCACGACATCTGCACGCGTTGCCGGCGGCTTGAAGTCTTCAAATTCAATGTGCAGGTCATTCAGGATATGGATTTTCATTATCAGGCGGCTGCAGGAAAATTCAGGCACACCACACTACTACATTCCTGCATTTGGACCGATACCCATTTTGCGAGTCAGCCGGGTGGCTGGCCGGGAATCGGGAAAATCCCGGACATCCGCATGCATCCATGGCCCCGGGTGGGCACATGCCTGCTGAACCGGTACGGGAAGCAGGTACTCTTTTCAGCCGAGGCGGCGGGCAATGAAACTGTAGTAGTTGCACGAGGCAAAGAAACGATGCTCCTCGATCGCCCGGTGCTGCGCCTTGATCCACCTGTCTATGTCCGCCTTCGGCACGAGGCCGGACTCCGCCATCAAGGGAGCGTAGGTATCGGCCATGCTGCGAAAATAGCTCCCCTGCCCGATTTCTGACACCAGGTCGGCGAGGATTTCGGTCAACTCGAAACCTGCGGTCACGAGCAGCTCGGACATGTGCCTCATGACCACGGGGTTGTTGAAGACCGTGCGAGCCAGCGCCCAGTCCACACGCCGACCCATCTCGACATCATCAAACCCGTAGGTCAGCGATGCGTAGTCGCCATCAAAAACCACCAGAGTGCCTTTGGGTTTCAGGACACGGCAGGCTTCTTTCAGAACCGTTGCAGGATCCGTGACGTGGCTGATTACCGTGTGTGCGATCACGGCATCGAAGTACCCGGATGCGGACTGCAGGGCATGCGCATCTTCCACCTTGAACATCAGTCTGTCTTCAAACTCCTCATGAGCTGCGAACTGCCTGGCGACCTCTACCAAGGCCGGACTCTGATCTATGCCTGTAATATGGATTTCCTTGTCCGTCATGGAGGCAAGCAGACGTGCAATGACACCGGTCCCTGAACCGATCTCAAGCACCTTGGCATTTTTGGACAAACCAAGTTTGGACGCATAGTCCTTGAACAAGCAGGTAAAGGCATGCTCCTTACCGCGACTCTCGAGTCGGTCGATCAGGCCGTTGATCGCATCGGGGTCAAGGTCATTGATAAACCGGTGCGGGTCGCGGACCCGTGGCATGTCATGGGAAGTCGGGTCGTGCCTGCGGGCAGCTGTATCACAGGGGTCCGAAGGGGGGTCGGCGGGAGGCGCCATGGGCTACTCCAGTATGGGCATGGCAAAAGTGTACCGCACGACACTCAATTGAAAACAGAAATTTCCTGCGGTTGAAGATGGTGGCCAGGGGCGGAATCGAACCACCGACACGAGGATTTTCAGTCCACTGCTCTACCGACTGAGCTACCTGGCCAGGACTGGAGGGTCTGTTTCAAGACTGTGGCTTAGGGCCTTCCAATGGTAAGGAGATCCGCACAGGCTTCGACCTGCTGTCTGTTACTGATTGTCAGGCTCCACGAATTCCTTGGGTTTGGCCGAGCCTTCGCCAAAAAAGAATTTTTCCATTTCCTCTTCCAGGAATTTACGTGCCTTGGGATCAACCGGGGTCAACCTGTATTCGTTCATCAGCATGGTTTGATGGCCCACCCACTGCTGCCACCCTTCCTTGGAGACATTGTCGTATATCTTTTGCCCCAGCTCGCCCGGGTAAGGCATGTATTCGAGCCCTTCCGCTTCCTTGTGAAGCTTTACACATTGGACCATGCGCGTCATGCCGGTTTTCCTTTCGTTCATCTCGTTACTTGTTGCAAGGCCTTGCTGACAGGGGCTGCCAGGCCGATCTTTTCACCGGTGGCTTTATACCAAACCCCGGCATCATCTTCCATTACACCAATGGGGTTGTGGTCGATCTTCACCATCGTCGGGTACATGTGAAGCCGGAAGTGCGAGAAGGTATGTGTGATCACAGGCAACGTCTCTGTTGCCAGGTTATCGGTTTTACACGTCTTGTCCAGCCACTGCTGCGCATCGGCTTCATCCTCGAATTCCGGGAAACTGTAGAGTCCACCCCAGATCCCGGTAGGAGGACGTTTTTCCAGCCACACGGCATCCTCCTGGTTCCTGACCAGCACGATGTGTACATCCCGTTGCGGCAGATCACGGGATGGCCGGGGTGCAGGCAGCTCGTGTTGGCGGCCTTGTCCAGAGGCAAGACAGCTGCCGCGAACCGGGCACAGCAGACAGGCCGGTCGCGCACGGGTGCACAGTGTGGCACCGAGGTCCATCATGGCCTGCGTATAGTCTGCAAGACGATGCTGTGGCAGCAGTGACTCCGCATGCGCCCAGAGCTGCTTCTCCACCCGGGTCTCACCCGGCCACCCTTCCACTGCAAAATATCTTGCCAACACACGTTTTACGTTCCCATCCAGTATGGCATGACGCCGGCCAAAGCCCAGTGCCAGGATCGCAGCCGCCGTGGAACGCCCGACGCCCGGCAGTGCCTTCATGGCCACTATGTCTTCAGGGAACCTTCCCTGATACTGTTCGCAAAGTTTTTGCGCGGTTTTGTGCATGTTGCGTGCACGCGCGTAGTACCCCAGGCCTGTCCAGTAATGCAGCACCTCGTCGATCCCTGCCGCTGCCAGTTCCTGCACGCCCGGAAAGCGTCGTGTGAATTTTTCATAGTAGGGAATCACCGTGTCCACACGCGTCTGCTGCAGCATGATTTCCGACACCCAGATCCGGTATGGATCGCGATCGCGCTGCCAGGGCAGGTTCTTGCGGCCGTGCTGATCAAACCAGGCGAGAACCCGGTCGCTGAAATCGCGGCTCACGACTGCCCGCCGGGACTGCTTGAACGGGTGATATCCTGCAAGGGCCCGCGCCGGGAACCTGCTGGACCAATCTCACTGCCGGTCACGTTCCCACAGCCCGGATTTGCCGCCGGATTTGCTGACCAGCCCGATGGCCTGCATGGTCATGCCGCGGTCACTGGCCTTGCACATGTCGTAGATGGTCAGCAACGCAATTTGCACGGCAGTGAGGGCTTCCATTTCCGCGCCCGTTTGACCCAGCGTTTCCACAGTGGCCTTGCAGTACACGCCCGGCGTGATGTCCTCGACGACAAACTCGATCTGCACCGAGGTCAGCGGAATCACGTGGCACAAGGGAACCAGGTCCGGGGTTTTTTTTGCACCGGCAATGCCGGCAATCCGCGCAATGCCCAGCACGTCACCCTTGGCATGGCCGCCAGCTTGTATTTGCTGCAGCGTGTCCGGCTGCATGCAGATCCGCCCATCGGCCACCGCAATGCGACGGGCCACCGGTTTTTCACCGATATTGACCATGTGCGCCTCTCCGGCAGCGTTGAAATGTGTAAGTTTATCCACGTCATCGACTCCATCTTGCCCAGACAGTGATGGTACTATTCTGTGCAAGCCATTCTTTCATATTGTCGAACAAATACTGACATACAGCCAATGTCCGTCCATGTAAAGTATTTTGCCAGCCTGCGGGAAACGATTGGGCGGTCCAGCGATGAGATCTCGATCACCGGCCAGGCCACCGTGGAAGAGATCTGGCAACAGACGACGAGTGGCATGCAGCGCCCCGAACGGGTGCTGGTCGCCATCAACCAGGAATATGCGGACTTCACACGGGTGGTCCACGACGGCGACGAGGTAGCGTTCTTCCCACCGGTCACGGGGGGATGACCTGCGCAGCACAGGCCTGTGCTTCAGGGGCTTGCCGTATCGGCCGTCAGCGGATCAGGATGAACAGGCCGCGCCTCTCACGCTGAATATTCAGCAACAGCGTTTTGGGGTTTTTCTGGATCGCGGCCTTCATTTCCCGAACTGTCTTTACCCGCTTCTTGTTCACGCTGATGATGATATCCCCTTTGCGGATCCCGGCGGCGGCCGCCCGGCCGCCCGCCTCGACCACCTGGATGCCCGCCGCGGTTCCGCGTGAAGGATCTTCCGTGGCCTCACTGAGCTTGGCACCCGCCAGCTTGTCGCTCAACGATTTTCCGCTGACGGTCTGTTTCAGGTGCTTGCCCACCGATGCCGTCAGGGTGCGGGGCTTGCCGTCCCGCAATACCTCGATCCTGACCTTCGCACCCACACGCAGCAATCCAATTTCATTGCGCACTTGCGCAGAATTTTCCACTTCGCGCCCGTTCACCGTGACAATGACATCCCCGACTCTTATGTCTGCTTTTTGCGCAGGAGACTTCGCCTCCACGCGTGCGACCACCACACCTTTCTTGTGAGCCACTCCAAACGCTTCGGCCAGTTCAGGAGTCAGGTCCTGCACCACAAACCCCAGCCGGCCACGCCGGACTTCACCGTGTTCGATCAGCTGGGAAGTAATCTGCTTGGCCATGTTGACAGGGATGGCGAAGCCGATCCCGATATTGCCTCCCGATCCGTAAATGGCAGTGTTGATCCCGATCAGTTCCCCGCGCAAGTTGACCAGGGCTCCCCCCGAATTTCCGGGATTGATGGAGGCGTCCGTCTGGATGAAGTCTTCATACGACTCGATGCCAAGCCCGCTGCGCCCAAGGGCACTGACAATCCCGGAAGTGACCGTCTGGCCCAAACCGAATGGATTGCCGATGGCCACCACGAAATCGCCCTGTCGCAGCTCGTCCGAATCCCCCAGGGGGATTTCCGTCAAGCTGTCTGCCTCGACCTGGATCACGGCAATGTCAGCGCCCGGGTCCTTGCCGATGACGGTGGCATCAAAGCGCTGTCCATTCTCCAGGGTGACCACGATATCCTCGGCCTTGTCGATCACGTGCGAATTGGTCACGATATAGCCGTCGTCGGCATCAAAGATGACGCCCGAACCCAAACCGGAAATGCGTCTCTCGCGCCGCTGCCTGGGCACATCGAAAAACCTTCGAAAGAAGGGGTCATCAAAGAAAGGATCGCGCACCACCACCTTGCCCGTCGTCGAAATATTGACCACCGCAGAAGTCGTCTTCTCCAGCATCGGCGCCAGGGTCGGCAGGGTCTGGCTGTCTGGGCCGACAGCCAGGGCGGCCAATGCAATGGCCCCCAGCAGGACGGTCGCCGCAAACGTTCGAAACATTGTCTTAAGCATAATTATTGAACCCGAATGTCCCGGAAAGATAACCGGCCAAGATTATACGGGCAAACACGGCTAAAAGTATTCACGCGGATTGAATTTGAAGCGCTTTGCCATCTCCCGGTAGAACTCCCGGTCCGCCTCGTCGCCTGCCTCGGGTGTAACGATCTGCAAGGTGACAATCTGGTCCCCGGCGGGGGACCCGGGCAGGCCGCGGTTTTTCAGGCGCAACCGGTTGCCCGACTTCGAGCCGTCCGGTATACGGGCCTGTACACGGCCGCCGAGCGTGGGAACCTGGACACTTGCACCCAGCGCAGCCTCCCACGGACAAAGCGGAAGGTCCAGCAGGACATCCCGGCCATCCAGCCGGTAAAGCCTGTGTGGGCGAACCACGACTTCAAAATAGAGATCGCCCCGGTGACCCCCCTTGCGCCCCGCTGCGCCCTGGCCGGCAAGCCGTATCCGTTTCCCCGAGGTCACCCCGGGCGGAATCTTGACCTCGAGGCTGCGTCCATCCTGCAGGCGGACATGCCTGTTCGTGCCGGAGAAGGCCTCTTCCAGGGATATTTCCAGGCTTGAACGCTGGTCGACTCCCCGGGTCTTCTGCGATGCTTCATGCAGGAAATCCTCACCGAACAGCGATTCAAAAAAATCGCTGAAGCCGGAGGCTTCAAATCCCGCCTGTGAAAAAGTGCGGTGTGAAAAACCCGGGCCTGTGAAATGCGTGTTCCGCCAGCCCGGCGGCGGCTGAAAATCCTGGCCTGCACGCCAGTTCGCACCCAACTGGTCATAGGCCTGTCGTTTTTCGGGATCCTTCAGGACTTCATAGGCCTCGCCCACATCCTTGAAGTTCTGTTCCGCATGGGGTTCCTTGCTGACATCCGGATGGTATTTTCGCGCAAGGCGGCGATAGGCGGCCTTGATTTCAGCCTCTTTTGCATCACGCTTTACACCCAGTACCTCATAGTAGTCTTTGTATTGCATACGCGCACCAAGCTATGCGGCAAACCCTTGCCGGATGCCGCGGCAAGCCGCGGCATTCTGGTTGTGCCGGAGACGCTGGACCGTACCCGGGCTCAGCCCTGCACCGAAATCTTCTTCGGTAACGCTTTCTCCTTCTTCGGCACATGGAGCTTGAGCACCCCATGCTCCGTTCTGGCAGAAATGTTGTCTGCATCGGCAGTATCAGGCAGGGTAAAGCGCCGGAAAAAACTTCCGTAGGCCCGCTCCGTGCGGGTGTAGCCAAGGCTCTCGTCCTGGCTTTCTGCCCTGCGCTCGCCTTTCACAGTCAACACGCCATCTTCAAGGGAAACCTCGATATCCTTCGGGTCCACACCGGGCACATCGGCACTGACCTCATAGGCATCCTCACCTTCCTTGATATCGATCGGCGGCACCCAGTCGGATGCCGTGTCCGTGTAGCCTGCCGTGCTGCCGTGCAGCATTCGGTCCACTTCCCCCTGGAAGTCCCGCAGTGTTTCCCACGGGTCACGATATATCCTTCTTGCAAGCATCTTGCACCTCCTGAAATAAAAATTTAAACGGTAGATGCTTATAGAGATGCGGGCTGAAAAGACTTTTTCAAGGCCGGGAGGTCATTTTTGTGCGCTGTCCCGGACCCACTCGAACTGTCCTGCCTCGCGGTTCTTTTGCACGCACTGCGGAGTGAAAAGCTCTCCGTTCATGGCCAGGTACACCCCATGGGGAAGGTGCTGGGCGGCTGCGATGGCATAGCCGATGTTGAAGATGGCATCGGTATCGCGAAACCGCGCCGGCTGCATGGCCCCCGTCAGTACGATCGTCTTGCCAAGGATGTCCTGCAGGCAGCGCGCGGTATCCACCATGGTATCCGTACCATGGGTAATCAGGATGCGGGTACAGGGTTCGGCCTTGACATGCTCAACGATCTGCCGGCGGTCTTGCGGGCTGATCTCCAGGCTGTCCTTTTTCAGGATGGATTGCACCTCGAAGGGAAATCTGGCGCGGGCCTCGTTGAGGATATCGCCCACGACGGGGTCCCCGATCCGGTATTCGCTCAGGGCATCGAAGTACACCTTGTCCAGCGTTCCCCCCGTGCAGAAAATTTTTACCTGGTGCCTTTTGGCGTGGGTCTCGTTTGTCATGGGGTCTGTATTCTCACGGTTTATTCCACGTTCTGGACCTGTTCGCGCATCTGCTCGATCAGCACCTTCAGGTCGACCGCGGCCTGGGTGGTCTCCACGTCGGCAGATTTTGACGCCAGGGTGTTCGCTTCACGGTGGAATTCCTGCATGAGGAAATCCAGTCGCCGGCCGGTCGCTTCCTGGCATGCAAATATGGATTCCATTTCATCCAGGTGGCTGTCCAGGCGGTCCAGCTCTTCCATGATATCCATTTTCTGTGCGAGGTAGACGAGTTCCTGCTCAAAACGTGCCTGGTCCACTCCATCCAGCAACTCCTCGATGCGTTGTTGCAGCTTTTCCCGGATTGAGACCAATGCCTGGGGATGCCGAACCCGCACATCCCGGACAATCGACTGGACCTCTGCACACTTGTCCTGCAATATTTTCTCGATCCTTCGACCTTCCGCCGCACGCATGTCGACAAGCTGGCCAACGGCCTCCTCGAACAGGCTGAAACAGGCCGCATGGAAACTTTCCCGGTCATCCTCGACCGCCTGGATCATGCCGGGCCAGGCCAGGATGTCTGTCGCCGTGACCGGTGCGGAAATGGGCAGCTTTTCATTCACCTTGCGAATCTGCTGCACCAGGCTATCCAGCAGCGGCCGGTTCAACTCCAGGGCCGCGGTCTGCGACTCCGTCATTCGGTAGCGGAATACACAGTCGATTTTCCCGCGCGCGAGCCGGCTCTGAAGGTGGCTGCGCAACCGCGCCTCCAGTCTGCGAACCTCCTCCGGCAGGCGGAAATTCATGTCCAGGTAACGGTGGTTGACCGAGCGCACTTCCCAGCACAGGGTTCCCTGCTGGCATGTGTCCTCGACGCGCGCAAATCCTGTCATACTGCAGAGCATGAGATGTTTCCTTTTCTAGCCGTTGCGATGAAGCCTGCACCTTCGCAAGCGAACTTTTCCGTATAATACGCCTCTTTGATCCCTCTCAGGTTGACTTATGAACCCTACAACCCGGCCCAGCGGCCGCAGTCCCGGCCAACTGCGCGAGATCCGGTTCACACGCAACTATACCCGACATGCCGAGGGCTCCGTACTGGCAGAATTCGGAGACACCCGGGTGATTTGTACCGCAACGACCGCGGATCAGGTGCCGAAATTTCTCAAAGGCAAGGGCCAGGGCTGGGTCACCGCCGAGTACGGCATGCTGCCACGCTCGACGAACGAGCGCATGCCCCGGGAGGCGGCGCGTGGCCGGCAGGGAGGGCGCACCCTGGAAATCCAGCGCCTGATTGCCCGTTCCCTGCGGGCAGGCGTGGACCTGCAAGGGCTGGACGGGTATGCCATCACGGTCGACTGTGACGTGATCCAGGCCGATGGCGGAACACGTACCGCTTCGATCTCGGGCGGGTTTATCGCCCTGTACATGGCGCTCACGCAACTGGTCGAGGCCGGCAAGATCCCGGCAAATCCCGTGCAGCATTTCGTGGCCGCGGTATCGGTCGGGATCTGCGATCACGTTCCGGTACTGGACCTCGATTATGCGGAAGACTGCACCGCGCATACCGACATGAACATTGTCATGACCGATGCACGGTCGTTCATCGAGGTCCAGGGGACCGCCGAACAGCAGGCCTTTTCCCGTGAGGAGCTGGCAGCGCTGCTGGAGCTTGCCGAGCAGGGCATCCAGGAGATCGTCCGGCGCCAAAGGGACTGCCTGGGGATTTGAATGGCCGAAAAGATTGTCCTGGCCAGCAACAATGCCGCCAAGCTCAGGGAAATCCAGGCGGTGGTGGACAAGCAGCGATACCGGCTCATCGCGCAATCCGAACTGCAGATCGGGGAAGTCGCCGAAACCGGCACCACCTTCGTGGAGAATGCAATCATCAAGGCGCGGCATGCGGCATCGCAGTGCGGGCTGGGCGCACTGGCGGATGACTCAGGCATCGAAGTGGATGCGCTGCAGGGCGCTCCCGGCATCTACAGCGCACGCTATGCAGGCGAACGGGCCGATGATGCGGCAAACAATGAAAAACTGCTTGGCGCGCTTCAGGGGGTCCCCGACCACGAACGTACGGCACGCTTCCGGTGCGTCATCGTGTACATGCGGCATGCGCACGACCCCATGCCCATCCTCTGCCAGGGCACCTGGGAAGGCCGCATTCTGCACAAGGCCGCAGGCTGCAACGGCTTCGGTTACGACCCCCTGTTCTATGTCCCGTCCCATGACTGCTCCTCTGCACAACTCGACCCCGCCGAGAAAAATCGCATCAGCCACCGGGCCCGGGCCCTGCAAAAACTGATGCACAGACTCAGCTGAAGCCGCACAATTCGCGCCACCCGAATGCAGGCCACCGCAATACCGCTGTCACTTTATGTCCACATCCCCTGGTGTGTCAGGAAGTGCCCGTACTGCGACTTCAACTCACACCAGAAACGGTCCGCCCTGCCCGAAGTCCGCTATGTCGATGCACTGATTGCAGACCTGAAAAAACAGGCGGATGCCGTGACCGGGCGAAGTGTTGACAGTGTTTACATAGGCGGGGGCACACCCAGCCTGTTCTCCGCTCACAGCATCGAACGGCTGCTGGATGCGATCGCACGTGAAACCGCCCTCGCACAGGATGCGGAAATTACGATCGAAGCCAACCCGGGCACCTTCGATCAGCAAAACTTCGCCGGCTTTCGAAGTGCCGGAGTCAATCGAATCTCGATCGGCGTACAGAGCTTTGACGACACCCTGCTGCGTGCGCTTGGACGCATCCACGATGCCGGCACGGCGAAACAGGCCGTGCTCGCAGCCAGGCAGGCCCGGTTTGAAAATATCAACATCGACCTGATGTACGCCCTGCCGGGGCAGACCCTGGAACAGGCCCGGCGCGACGTCGAACAGGCCATCGCCCTGGCACCCTCCCATATTTCCTATTACCAGCTGACACTCGAACCGCATACGCACTTTTACCGTCACCCGCCCACGCTCCCGGACGACGAGTTCGGCTGGGCCATGCACCAGCAGGGGGCAGACCTGCTGACCCGGCACGGCTGGCGGCAGTACGAGATCTCCGCCTACGCAAAAGACCGGTTCGAATGCGCCCACAACACGAATTACTGGCAGTTCGGGGACTACCTCGGCATCGGTGCCGGAGCGCACCAGAAGATCAGCTTCGACCGGACCGGCGTCTGGCGCAGCGAAAAACCCAAAAATCCGCTGCAATACATGGAACAGGCACTCGATCACCTTTCTGCCGGACCCGCACGTCATCCCCTGGGTCGCGACGAGCTGGTTTTCGAGTTTTTGCTGAATGCCCTGCGCCTGAAATCAGGATTCACCCGGCAACTGTTTGAGCGCAATACCGGCCTTTCCTTTACCTGGCTGGCAACGAAACTTCAGGCCCTGGTCCAGGAGGGGCTTGTGGTCTGCCTCGATGACGGCCTGCAATGCAGCGAAACCGGGTACCGGTACCTCGACGACCTCCTGATGCGCCTGCTTCCCGAGGCACCGGCAACGCCCCTCGACACCCGGTAGCCTGCACCGAAAGACTGCGCAGGACCGAACCGGGTGCGCACAGCGCCATCCTGCCAGGATTCGGGCCGCCTGGCGGGCTCACTGGAAAATCGCTTGAGCCCTGCTCACACCGGTCTCAAGTCGTCCCGGGCGGGGGAAATTGCCCTGAATCTGCCGTTTCGGGCATAGAGTTATGCACAACTGCAACAAAAAGCCGAATTGCATGAACTTTTTTGTACCGGCAGCTTGCCAAAAACGGCAATGGCAAAATATTTTATTTGTAATCAACCAGTTAAAAGATCGTACGTTATTTAAGCAGTCTAACAAATATGTCATATTTCTCGGGATTTGTAGCGATGTTTGAGAATTGTCCACAATCTTATCCACAAAATTTGTGGATTACGCCATAAACCTTCACATGGACAATCAGTTAAGTAAAAATGGTTAAAAATACTTTAAGGGAATCGGCTAACTTATACCTCCCCGGGTCAAGCACTTGAGTTGGTGGTTGGGGTTCAGTATGCTCCCTGCCACTTTGCAGGAGACGTCAAGATCATGAAAGCCAATATCCATCCCGAATACCAGGAAGTCGAGGTCATTTGCAACTGTGGGAACCGCTTTACCACGCGTTCAACCTACGGAGCCGAGTCCCTGCACATCGACGTATGCTCGCAATGTCACCCTTTCTTCACGGGCAAGCAGAAGATCGTGGATACTGCCGGACAGGTGGACAAGTTCAGAAAGCGCTACGGCAACCAAAGCTGATCCACCGCACCCTGCCAGCATCCGGCAGTTTTTGAACACTCGAAGGCCCGCTCCATCGACCCTGGCGTATCTGCCGGGCGCTGTTCGGTTGACGATCATTCCGGGAAAGCCCATGCTTCAAGGGATGAGATCTTTTGTCACGTGCCTGATCCTCTCGGGATGGCTGTTCTTTTCAGGATGCGCCACCAACCCGGTCACGGGCAAACAGGACCTGGTGCTGATGACCGAAGACCAGGAGATCAGCCTGGGCCGACAGGCGCACCGGGAAATGATGCGCCAATACCGCCCCTACAGTGACCCAGAACTGCAAGACTATGTCGAGGGGATTGTTCGGGAACTGTCGCAACAAAGCCATCGCCAGGACCTGGTATTCCATGTGACGGTTCTGGACAGCCCCCAGATCAATGCCTTCGCACTGCCGGGAGGCTACATATACATCACGCGCGGCATCATGGCCTACATGAATTCGGAAGCCGAGCTGGCGGGTGTGCTCGGTCATGAAATCGGCCACGTCACGGCACGGCACGGAGTCCGCCAGCAAAGCGCCGGAACATTGACCGACCTGCTGGGCACGGGCATCGAGGTCCTGACAGGAAGCCAGATTGCATCCCAGGCTGCAGGCATCGGGAGTGTCGCGCTGATCCGCGGTTACGGGCGCAAGCACGAACTGGAAGCGGACCGCCTGGGCGCCGAGTACCTGGCCCGTACCGGCTATGACCCCGAGGAGATGATCAGCGTTCTGGGCATCCTTAAATCCCAGGAAGAATTCGAGAAGAACCTGGCTGAACGGGAGGGACGCGAACCCAACGTCTATCACGGCATCTTTGCAACCCACCCGGATAACGACACGCGTCTTCACGAGGTGGTACAGGCAGCAGACAAATTCAGGTCACCGGTCGCCCGCAAGGTCGATCGCGAGAAATTTTTGCACCACATCGAGGGGCTCACCGTCGGTGCTGGCGAAAGCGACGGCATATTGCGGGGCAAAAAATTCTATCATCGCGATCTTGATCTCTTTATTGAGTTTCCCGAAGGCTGGAAAGTAGAAAACCTGCCCAGTCGCCTGGTGGCAAGACCTGCAGACAGGGGGCTGCATCTGGTGATCACCGCAGAGGACCTGAACCGCTACCTGACGCCCAGAGAATTCCTGACCCGCAAAACCCGGGGGCGGCTCCACCAGGGTGAAGACATACGGACTGCCGATTTTGCGGGGTACACGGGATATGCCGCCCTGGACATCAAGGGATCATCCAGGCCGGGGCGCGTTGCGGCAGTGATCCAGGATACCCGTGTCTACACGATCATGGCCGTCGGCAAGGACCAGGGCGCCCTGGACCGCCATGACCGCGCCGTGCTCGATACGGTTCGAAGCATGCGATACCTCAAGGGAGGTGAACAAAAATTGGCCGAGTCCCAGCGCATCCGGCTGGTTCGTGCAAAGCCGGGCGATACTTTCGCTTCCCTGGCGAGACAGTCGACCCTTCCCAATCACCCCGTTGAGCGGTTGCGCCTGATCAACGGCATGTATCCCGAGGGCGAGCCCAAACCCGGCCAATGGATCAAAATCGTCCAGTGAGCGTATTGCGCATGCCTGCCCTCCCTGCTGACTTCCTCCGGCCTTGCCCATGACCCCCGACAAGGTCTACCTCATCGATTCCAGTATCTACGTGTTTCGCGCCTGGTTTACCGTGCCGGATCACATCGTGAACCCGGACAATGAGCCGGTAAACGCCGTGTATGGTTTCGTCGACTTCGCCCACCAGTTTCTGAAACAAACCCAGGCCAGGTACATTGCCTTTGCCTTTGACGACAGCCTCAGCACCTCCTTTCGCAACCAGCTGTACCCCGAATACAAGGCCAACCGTGAACCTGCCCCCCAGGAACTCAAACGCCAGTTTGCCTACTGCCGGGAACTCTTGCAGGCCTCGGGCTTGTTCGAGACTGCACAGCCCCGGTATGAAGCGGATGACATCATCGGCACGCTGGCCAGACAAATGCGCAAGCGCGGTCATCCGATCACCATCGTGACCTCGGACAAGGACCTGGCCCAGCTCATTTTTGAAAACGATATCCTGTGGAATTTTGCCAAGGGTCAGCGACACTCCATTCCCCAAATCAGGAAACAGTTTGGCGTCGACCCCAGCCAGATCGCCGACCAGCTCGCCATCGCGGGCGACAAGACGGATAACATCGAGGGCGCGCCCGGCATCGGCATGGCGACTGCGGCCAAGCTGCTGAACCAGTTTCCCAGCCTCGAAGACCTACTCCGCAACTGTGCAAAAATCAGCTCAATGAACATTCGTGGAGCCAAGCGCATCCAGGGCCTGATCGAGAACCACCAGGAGCATCTGTTGCTGTATAAAAAGCTGACAACGATTTATTGCGATATCGATTTCTCCGATGAGATCAGCCTGGAAAGGAAACCTCCCGATTTCCCCGCCCTTGAAATGCTGTTTGACAAATTCGGGTTCAGCAAATACCGGCGTGAGCGATGGTTGAGTGTCCTTGGAGCCTGAAACGGCAAGTTCAGGCATCGACCTGGGGTTGCTGGAAGCGCAACTGAGCCGCAAAATCGCGCAGCCCCTGCACATTGAAAAAATCACACCGGTTGCAGGCGGTGACATCAGCAAAACCTTCAAGGTCCAGTGCAACCCCAAACCTTATTTTCTGAAACTTCATCGCCAAGGCATGTATCCCATGCTGCAAAGCGAAGCACGAAACCTGCAGGCCCTGGCCGACACAGAGGCCCTGCGCATTCCGTTGCCTGTAGCGCATGGACAAATCGGCACGCGCTGTTACCTGTTGCTGGAATTCCTGGAGCTTCACCGAAGCGGGCCCGGTGCAGCCCTGGGCAGGCAGCTTGCCCGCCTGCATCAACATACGGAAAACCACTATGGCTGGTTCGAGGACAACTGGATCGGCACGACTTCCCAGCCGAATGCGAAGTGCACGGACTGGGTCTCGTTCTGGCGCCACAGACGGCTTGCACACCAGCTGGGGCTGGCGAAGGACAACGGCGCCCCGCACGCACTGCTTGAACATGGCGAACACCTGCTGTGTGACATGGACGGATTGTTTGCGGATTACTCACCCGAACCCAGCCTGCTGCATGGTGATCTGTGGTCGGGGAACTTTGCCTTCGATGCCGAGGCGAGGCCGGTAGTGTATGACCCGGCGTGCTACTACGGAGACCGGGAAACCGATCTCGCCATGACCGAGCTATTTGGCGGCTTCAGCCAGGAATTTTACGGCGCCTACACGGAGGCATATCCGCTGGATGCGGGCTATCGGGTACGCAAGGATTTCTACAACCTTTATCACGTCCTGAACCATTTCAATCTGTTTGGCGGCGGCTATGCCAAGCAGGCCGAGCAAACCTGCCTGAAAGTGCTCAGCGAGCTCAGGTAGCCGGCCGCCGGGAAATCCCGTTATTGTTTTGCGCCCAACTGCAATGCGCGCTGGCGCACGGTTTCCCGTTCTTGGGACGCCCGGGGTCTTTGGGTGACTTCCGGCCAACCCTGTATATGCCGGGAGATGATCTGCACCAGGGCCTGGATATGTGCGTGCGTGTCGTTCAGGGCCGGAATGTAGTTGAAAGACTTTCCTCCACTGCCCAGGAATATCTCATGATTCTGCATATCGATTTCTTCCAGGGTCTCGATGCAGTCGGCTGAAAATCCGGGACAAAACACATCGACCGACTCGATCCCTTCAGAAGGCAGTTTTTGCAGGGTTTTGTCGGTATAGGGCTGCAGCCATTCCGTCATGCCGAACCGCGATTGGAATGTAAGCACCCAGTCGCTGTCGCTCAGGCCCAGTTGTTCTGCAATCAATCGCGCCGTCTGATGGCATTCACAGTGATAGGGGTCTCCTTGCAGGAGACTGCGCTTTGGCAGTCCGTGAAAGGAAAACAGCAGCTTCTGGCTGCGCGGGTGCTGCTCCCAGTGCGAACGGATCCGTTCTGCACAGGCGCGGATATACTCGGGCTCGGCGCCGTAGCTGTTGATCATGCGCACTTCCGGAATCCACCTCAACCGCTCAAACTGTTTCGCCAGCGCGTCGAATGTAGAGGCTGCGGTACTGGCGGAATACTGTGGATACATGGGGAATACCAGGATGCGCCGGGCATTGTTCTCCTGCAGGACCTGCAGGGCTGATGCCATCGAAGGCTGGCCGTAGCGCATGGCGAGAACCACCTTTACCCTGCCGGCGCAGGACTCCTGCAGGGCCGCCTGCAATGCAGCTTCCTGCTTTTTGCCAATGACCAGCAGCGGCGAGCCTTCTTCAGTCCAGATCTTGACATAGGACTCGACTTTTTTTCGCGGCCTTAGCTGCAGTACTGCCGTATGCAGAATCAGCCACCACAGGATCCTGGGCATCTCGACCACCCTCGGGTCCCATAAGAATTCTGCGAGAAATTTCCTGATCGCACGGATCGTGGGTGCCTCCGGCGTACCCAGGTTGACCATCAGTACGCCAAGGCAGGTGTCGTCGCCGTGCACATGGTCCTTCTTGCCTTTGTATTTCGACATCAGTGTGAACCGCTTGACTTCAGCTGCAGTGAATCCCTGCCATGCCACGGGGAAGAATGCGACCCGTCGACCTGGACAGCCGACACGATTTTTGTTCTTCCCGGGATGCGGCCAATTATGCCAGTTTGTTGAAGCGCTTATGCAAGGGGCTGGTGCGGGGGAAATGCGCCAGCAAGAACTTCATCTGGTCCGCCAGTACACGGTGTCCCTGCAAAAAAATGTACTCCGCATGGGTGGGAGTGAAGGGAATTGCAAGCAACTGCATGTCGGCCTGCTCGGGGGTTTGCCCGGCCTTGTGATTATTGCAGCGTTTGCAGGCCGTGACGACATTGTTCCAGTCATCGTAACCGCCCTGGCTCAGGGGGCGCACATGATCTCTTGACAGGTCACGTCGGGTGAACTGCTGTCCGCAGTACATGCACATGTTGGCATCCCGCTTGAACAACGCGCGGTTATTCAGGGGAGGGATGTAGCTGTCGCGCAGGGAGCGGTTGCTGCCCTGTGTGGCGATGATGGAATGGACCTCGATCTGGCTGCGAAGTCCACTGCGCGCATTGATGCCGCCACGCACCACATACAGGCGTTCTCCGCATGTATAGGCGACCTGTTCAATATGGTACAGGCGTACCGCATCCTGATAATTCACCCATTCCATGGGCATGCCCGAGACATCCGTGCGCAGAATTTGTAGGTTGAAGTTGTTCACTGGTTTGGCGCAGCCTCTCTCGACAAGGCCGGAAGACATCTTGCCGCACTTGTAAAATTAGAGCATGTGAATACTACACTATTTCTACACCCGCAATGACCTGCCGTCCTCCAGACCGGTCGACGCCGCCGGTGCGCACATGTGCCATGAAAGGGATATCCCTCAATATTGATGTGGTTTATTCACATCTGGCGCTAAGCATGCGGCGTTCACTGAGCGCATTGCCGGAATCTTCGTATCCATGCAGGTCATTGATTTTAAAGGGTCCATTTGGTCATTTTCGAGAACCCCGGCCTATTCAGGGGAAGCCGGTGCAACATGGGTGCCCAATACACCATTTTATCCACAGAATTATCCACAGCACTGCGGGCCAGGCAGAGAAGCCTTGACTCGCACCGGGCAAGGCCCCAACAGTCGCCGAAGTGCCTTGATAGACTATAGCCTCATCATGCCAGCACCTCCCGTTTTAAAAATCGCACTGCCTGTGCCGCTGTACCAGTACTTCGAGTACAGGCCTCCTCAAGGTGCAGCCTTCGAGCGCATCCAGACGGGTGTGCGTGTGCGTGTACCCTTCGGCCGGCGAATACTCACCGGCATCGTGGTGGAGAAGTGTTCCCGTTCTTCGCTTGCCCCCGACAAGCTCAAGACGATTCTGGAAATTCTGGATGCCGAGCCCGTGTTTGATCCCGTGTTGAAAAAATTGCTGTTCTGGGTTGCACGGTATTACCAGCAGCCACCGGGTGAAGTGCTCAATGCCGCCCTGCCCAAGGCATTGCGCAAACAGGGACAGGTCAGCACGGACTCCAATGCCGTCTACCGGGCCTGCACGGGAGAAGCCATCGACCAGCGGTTGCACAGGGCGCCAAGGCAACGGCAAGTGCTTGAGCTCATCCGGGCTCATCCCGCAGGCCTCACCGCAGATGAAATCGCGGCAAAGATCAGTCACTGGCGCCCGTTTGTCCATGCCTTGATTGCCAAAAACCTGGTTCAGAAGATCACGAATGGCGAAGTCTCGGCCAAACCCCCTCGTGCCGTTGCAGAGTCCCTGACCCTCAATCAGGAACAGCGTCATGCCTATGAGCAGATCCACCGGGAAATTCATCAATTCGGCGTCCACCTGCTGGCAGGTGTGACCGGCAGCGGCAAGACCGAGGTGTACCTCGCCCTGGCGCAGGATGTGATAGGGCGCGGCAAGCAGGTGCTGGTGCTTGTCCCCGAGATCGGGCTGACACCACAGCTGGTACAGAGAATCGAAACCCGGCTGAATGTACCGGTCGCGCTGATGCACTCTGACCTGAGTGCCGGCGAAGGAGGCCAGACATGGCTGCAGGCCGGCACGGGCCAGGTGAGCATCGTGGTGGGTACCCGGTCAGCTGTCTTCCTGCCTTTCAGGAATCTTGGCCTGATCGTGGTCGATGAGGAGCATGACCTGTCCTTCAAACAGCAGGAAGGCATTCTGTACAGCGCGCGTGATGTTGCAGTGTATCGGGCGAAACAACTTTCCGTCCCCGTCGTCCTGGGCAGTGCGACACCGTCCCTGGAAAGCCAGCACAATGTCCGTCTGGGCCATTATCGAAATGTCACTTTGAGCAAACGCGCAAAACTGGCCAAGATTCCCCAGGTGAAGCTGGTCGACCTGCGTTCCAAGCAAGTCGAAAACGGTCTGTCGAGTGAACTGTTGCAGGCCATGGAGGCCGAACTCGAACAAGATCACCAAATCCTGCTCTTTTTGAACCGGCGCGGTTTCGCTCCGGTGCTGCTCTGCCATGACTGCGGCTGGACTGCCGAGTGTGCGCGCTGCGACTCACGCATGGTTTTTTACAAGGAACAGAACATCGTCAAGTGCCATCACTGCCTGAAACAGGAAAGGGCACCCGCCACATGTCCGCAATGCGGTTCTGAACATCTGATGTTCCTGGGCGAGGGGACACAACGGATCGAAAACCATCTCAGGAAAAAATTTCCCGACACGGCCATGATTCGCATTGACCGCGACAGCACGCGCAAGAAACACACCCTGCAGGAGAAGCTGGAGGAGGTGCGCCAGGGCAAGCACCAGATCATCATAGGCACGCAGATGCTCGCCAAGGGACATGATTTTCCCAATGTAACTCTGGTGGGCATCCTGAACGTTGACCACGGGCTGTTAAGCAGCGACTTCCGCGCCTCGGAACGCCTGGCACAACTGATCGTGCAGGTATCCGGCAGGGCTGGACGCTCTGAAAACAAAGGCCGGGTGCTGCTGCAGACCCATCAGCCCGAACATCCCTTGCTCAACCGCCTGCTGAAGCATGGCTACCAGGATTTTTCCAGGGAAGTCCTCCGCCAGCGTGAACGCTGTGCACTGCCGCCCTTTTCCTTCATGCTGCTGGTACGCGCCCGCGCCCATCAACAGGATTTGACTTATCGGTTCCTGCGCGAAATCAAATCCTCGATGCTGCCCCGGGCTTCATCCGGCCTGAACCTGTTTGGGCCCATTCCTGCCAGCCTGGAGCGCAAGGCCGGGATGTATCAGAGCCAGCTGGTGGTGATTGCAACGAGCAGAACGGAGATACAGGCGCACCTGCCCGATTGGGCCGCAGCGATGCAGCAACATCCGCTTTCAAAGCGTGTGCGCTGGAACATCGAGGTGGACCCGCTGGAAACCGGCTGACCCACAGCATCAAGTCCCAAGGCGACATGATCCTGTCGTGCCTCGACCTGCACCGGCATTCCCTCTGGCCGCCGAGCGACACCGCCTGACATCCGGGTTTGACGTGCGATCAAAGTCAAAAAATCGCCAGGCATCCAGCCTGCCAAATTCACGTGCAGGATCGTTGCATTTGGGTACAATGCAGCCTGCCCTACAGGATTATCCTCTCGCCATGCAAGCGCAAATCTCGAAACTGCTAGCCGCCGCGGTATCCAGTCTGCAAGACACGGGAGATTTGCCCGCAGACACGAACACCGAAGTTCAGGTGACTCGCAGCAAAGACAACACGCATGGCGATTTTGCCTCCAACCTGGCACTCCAGTTGTCCAAAGCCGCCAGGGTGCCGCCACGCACACTGGCTGAAAAAATAGCAGAACATATTCCGCAGGACTCCGGCATTGCAAAAGTCGAGGTTGCAGGTCCCGGATTCATAAATTTTTATTTAAACACCGGCCATGAGGCAGAAATACTGCGCCAAATCCTCCAGCGTCAGGAGCGTTTTGGTCACAGCAAAAAACACACGGGCAGAAAGATACTGATCGAGTTTGTCTCGGCCAACCCTACCGGGCCCCTGCATGTGGGACACGGGCGCGGAGCCGCGTACGGCGCCTCCATTGCCCACCTTCTCGAGGCCGCGGGCCACGAGGTGCAGCGCGAATACTACATCAACGACACCGGTCGCCAGATGGATATCCTGGCGGTTTCCGTGTGGCTCAGGTACCTGGAGCTTTGCGGACAGACCCTGCACTTTCCGGTCAATGCCTACCAGGGCGACTACATATGGGATATAGCGGCATCCGTGCACCGCGAGCACGAGCATGCTTTCTTTCATCCTGCAGAAGAGGTCCTGGACCTGCCCCCTGGCGGACACGCCGATGAGAAAGCGGATGCGGAGAGTCACATCGATGCAGTCATCGGCAAGGCAAAAAAACTGCTTGCAGAAGACGGCTACCAGACATTGCTCGGCTATGCACTCGATACGCTGACACGTGATATCCGAAACGATCTGGACTTGTTCGCGGTCACCTTCGATCAGTGGTATTCAGAGCAATCATTGGGCCAGGCAAGAATACAGGATGTCCTCGACACCCTGACGGAGAACGGACACACCTACCAGGAGGATGGCGCCCTGCTGTTCAGAAGTACGGCATTCGGTGATGAGAAAGACCGCGTGCTGGTACGAAAAAACGGCAAGGCGACTTATTTTGCCTCCGACATCGCGTACCACTTGGACAAGTATGACCGCAACTTCGATCAGCTGATCAACATATGGGGTGCGGATCACCATGGCTATATGGCACGAATGCAGGCCGCCATGCAGGCCCTTGGCAAGGACACCGGCCGTTTACAGATCCTGCTCGTGCAGTTTGCCAATCTTTACAAGAATGGTGAGCGGCTTCCCATGTCCACGCGCTCCGGAGAATTCGTGACCCTGCGTCAACTGCGCAAGCAGATCGGCAAGGATGCCGCACGGTTTTTCTATGTCATGCGCAGATGCGAGCAACACCTGGAATTCGACCTAGACCTGGCGACCTCGAAAACCCAGGACAACCCGGTCTATTACGTGCAGTATGCACACGCCAGAATTTGCAGCATACTGAAACAAAGCACTTCGCCGTTGCAGGATGAAGTTTTGGCAGACATCGATGACGGACCGCTGGTATCGATGCAGGAGAAAACCCTGGTAAAGCAACTGGCGCAATTCCCGGAAAGTGTACGGGCCGCGGCAGACCAGCTGGCGCCGCACATGATCGTCAATTATTTACGCGAGCTTGCAAGCTCCTTTCATCGTTTTTATAACGCACACCAGGTTCTTGTGCCTGAAACCGAAATGCGGAATGCGCGTCTCAAGCTGATCCGGGCCACGCAAATCGTGCTTGGCAACGGCCTGAAGCTGCTTGATGTAAGTGCGCCTGAACAAATGTAGAGGTGGTTGTGCCTGTTAGAAGGAAAAAGAGATCAACCCGATCGTCAAACGCCGTACCGGCCTGGGCCTGGCTGGCAGTCGGTATCGTGGCCGGTATCGCCATCGCCATGCTGATAGACATCGACGGCTGGTATGCGGACAAGGCCCAGGCTCCGCCTGTTACGGAAAAAGCCGCAGAACCACCGGTAAAACGGAGCTTTGACTTCTATACATTGCTGCCCGAGCTGGAAATTGTAATTCCACAAGAAGAAACGGGCGTGCCCGACAAGCAACCCGCCCAGCAAGCCGCGCCCCCGACACACAAGGGCGGTTACTTGCTGCAGGCAGGCTCATTCAAAAGCCATGAGGATGCCGACGGCCTGAAGGCGCGACTGGCCTTGCTGGGCATCGAAGCCAACGTTCAGTCCGTGGAGGTAAACAATACCCGGTGGCACCGGGTTCGGGTGGGTCCCTCAAGCGACCGGCAGGCGCTGGAACAGATCAGGGTGCGTCTGCGCACCCAACAGATCGATACGATCCTGATGCAGGCAAAACAATAGACTGCCGAGGAATACCCTACCGCCGTTTTTCCATGGAGTTGTACATGGCTTCTATGTCTTCTGCAAACAGCTCCATCAACAGCTTTCTTCTGGTTTTCAGGGTCGGGGTAAGCAAGTTGTTCTCGGTGGTCCAGGGTTCCAGGTAGATACTCACCCTGCGCACCTGGGCGTATCCGGGAAATTCTTTCAGACAATCACCCAAACGCCGCAATACATATTTATGCACGGAAGCATCCTGCAGGTTTTCCTGTATGCCGCCGTCGGGCTTCCTGGCTTCAGCCAGGGAATTCCATTCCGTCTCGTTCAGCACCAGCAGTGCACACAGAAAAGGCTGTCCTTCACCCAGTATCATGGCCTGGTCAAACAGGGGGTCAGCACAAATCGCGGTTTCCATGTCCTGGGGAGACACTTTCTCGGCATTGGCCAGGACGATAATATCCTTGATCCTGCCCGTGATATACAGATAGCCCTCCTCTGTAATGCGCACAATATCACCGGTGTGTAGCCAGCCTTCGGCATCAATCATCTGCCGGGTTGCCTGTGGGTTGCCATAGTATCCAAGCATCACGCAGTCGCTGCGCGTACACAGCTCACCTTCTGCCGTAAGTTTCACATCAACGCCGGGCAAGGCCTTGCCGACACTGAAGGGGTCGTTGGCATCGGGCCGCACTACACTGATCACCGGACCGCTTTCTGTCATGCCGTAGCCTTGATACACCGGAATTCCGAAACTGACAAAAAACCTCGTGATCGTTTTATCGAGTGCAGCGCCACCGACAATGGCATACCGCAGCCGACCGCCCAGCCTTTGCTTGATCTTTGCAGCTACCAGGCGATCCATCAGGGGCCACAAAAGCAGGCTCCAGTGCCACCCTGCCTTGCCTAACCTGAACTGGAGATCTCGCCAGCCGATTTGCTGTGTCCACGCAAACATTTTTTTTCGCAGATAAGGCATCTGTGCCACCTGGTTCAAAATCCTTGTAAAGACGGTCTCGTAAATCCGTGGCACCGACACGAACACGGTTGGGCGAACCTCCTGCAGATCTTCCCCAAGCTGCGGTATTGAGCGGGCAAAACACACTCTCGAGCCGGCCATCATGGGCATGAAACATCCCGCCGTACGCTCCATGGCATGCGATAACGGCAGAAAGGACAGGAATACGTCTTTTCCGGAAATGTCGGAGCACTGCAAAGCTGCAAAGGCATTGGACAGGATATTGCGGTGGCTCAGCATCACTCCCTTGGGGCGTCCCGTGGTACCGGACGTGTAGATGATCGTGGCGAGGTGGCCGCCGTCCAGGGGCACCGGCCGGTATTCGGCATGAATGTCCCGATCGATCCAGTCCTGCAAATGCACCAGGCGGGGCCCGTGATCCGGTGCATCCGTAACCGGGGCAACGCTGATCACGCATTGCAGTGCCTCGCGGATACTTTCGATTTGCGACAGTTGCCGCCACTGGCGCTGATTCTGAACAAGCATCACCTTGATGCCGGCGTTTTGAACAATGTAGGCCACATTTTCTGCCCGGTCATTCGTGTACAGGGGCACGGTGACCAGGCCAAGGCCGAGTGCAGCCACATCGAACATGATCCATTCCGGGCAATTGCGCAACATGATGGCCACGCGGTCGCCCTCGGTGAGCGCTGCGCCCTGCAGCCCCGCCTGTATCCCGGCTGCACACTGCGCCACCTGCGCCCAGGTCAGGCTTTCCCAGGCACCATTCTGGTCATCAAAAAACCCATAGGCCCGTGCATCGGGAGAACGCATCACGCGCTCATGGAACAGGCCTGGCAGGGTCTGTGCAGTTTCAGGGGGGATGTAGTCAGTGTCACTCATTCATGGAGGCACTCCGGCGCCTGCTTTGTACGCAGAAAGCGACGTTGCAATTACTTTTCCTTATGACAATCATCTTACACCTCATAAACCCTGTGTGCTGCAGTGTCCCGGCTTGATTTACCCACTGCACCTCTTTATATATAGGTCAACAGGTATTTACAGTATTCGCATGCTAGACACATCACTTGAAGCCGCCGTGCCCCTGCACGACATCCCTGAAACAGCAGCTGTCCAGGCGCGCTTGCCTGTGTACTCGGCCAAGCAGAGAAAAGAAAAAATCGATCGCATCAAATTCCTGCTCAAGAAGGAAAACGCGGTCCTGATTGCACATTATTACACCCATGAAACCCTGCAAAGCATTGCGGAAGAGACGGGAGGCTACGTTTCCGACTCATTGGAAATGGCACGGTTCGGCAGCCGCCACGATGCCACCACGTTGATCGTGGCAGGTGTGCGCTTCATGGGCGAAACGGCGAAGATACTCAATCCCGAGAAACGGGTCTTGATGCCCACGCTGCAGGCGACCTGCTCACTCGACCTTGGCTGCCCCGCCAGGGAATTCAGTGCTTTTTGCGACCAGCACCCGGACCACGAAGTGGTCGTGTACGCCAACACGAGCGCCGAGGTCAAAGCGCGAGCGGACTGGGTCGTCACCTCGAGCATCGCACTCAAGGTGGTTTCGCACCTGATGGATCAGGGCAAAAGAATCCTCTGGGCACCGGACCGGCACCTGGGGCGCTACATTGAAAAAGTCACGGGCGCCGACATGATTTCATGGCAAGGAGCCTGTGTCGTGCATGAAGAGTTCAAGGCGCGTGCTCTCGGGGACCTGATTGCGAAGCACCCGGATGCGGGCATCCTGGTGCATCCGGAGTCTCCGGAAGCCGTCATCGAGGCAGCCGATGTCGTGGGTTCGACCACGGCCCTCATCCGGGCAGCCCGGGAGCTGCCCCACCGGTCGTTCATCGTGGCCACAGACAATCGCATTTTCTACAAGATGAAGAAGGCCGCGCCCGACAAGATTTTCATCGAGGCCCCTACCGCCGGAGAAGGCGCCACCTGCAAAAGCTGTGCGCACTGTCCATGGATGGCCATGAACGGGCTGCACAATCTTGAAGCAGTGCTGGAGTCCGGGGAAAACGAGATTCACGTGGCGGAAGAAATACGCAAGAAAGCCTACCGTTCTACCCACCGGATGCTCGATTTCGTTGCCAATTGAAGTCCAGCCAGAACATTCTCCTGAATGACACCGGCGTACGGTCACTGTTTTTTGTCCAGGCGGGACTTCCCGCATGACGGCGGTTGCCGTACCGAATGACGTCCGCAGCCGCCTGGATCAGGATCGTTTGGGGTCCCGGGGCGGGAATTGCAGGTAGTACCCGTGCTCATGCAGGCCAGCCATCACCTGCCTGGCATCAGCCTGCGCCAGCATGCGATCCGGTGTCAGCTCGAATTCCAGTACAAAACCAGGCTTGCCGAAAAGATTCAGAAGCCCCTCCGGCAGAAGATCGAAGTGGTCTTTCTCACCCAGGTACAGAAATGTGCCTTCTTTTTCCAGGCTTTTGTACACATAGCACTTCATGGTGCATGCCTGGGTTCATCTGAAGGTGATGTCAGGTAGCAATTGGCCTGCAGCGCAGTCTCGAGCGTATGCAATGCCTGTTTGGCGAGCGGTTGGGGTACGTTCATTTCCGCCAGTCGTGCATGCCAGGTCTTGCGAATTTCTGCAGCATCGATGTGAACATGGGACAACACTTTTTCAGCGGTATCGCCTTGCTGTTGCTCACCGACCTGGTAGCTTCCATCGGCATTCACCCTGATATTTACCGCAAGGGTATCTCCAAACAAATTGTGCAGGTCTCCTAGAATTTCCTGGTATGCGCCGACCAGAAATATGCCAATCAGGTAGTCCTGCCCCGGGATGAGCGCATGCAGGGACAGGTAGGACTGAATCGAATCCGCTTCGATATAACGGTCAATCTGGCCATCCGAATCGCAGGTAAGGTCATGCAGCCGTACCTGCCGGGTTGGACTTTCCTCCAGTCGATGCAGTGGCAAAACCGGGAACAACTGGCCCAGGCCCCAGATATCCGGGGTTGACCGGAACAAGGAAAAGTTACAGAAATACTTGTCGACCAGATTCGCCTCGAGATCATGCCTGCTGTCGGCGTCGAGACATTCCTTGTGCTCGGACAGATGCCGATAGGCCTGCTGCGTGATTTTCTCGGCGTAGGCCTTGCAGCCCAGTGAAAGGTCTCCCCGGGAAAAGGCCTGATCAACCTGTTTTGCAGCCCGTACCAGGCTGGCGTAGGCATGCGAATAATCGGTTTGGCGGTCGGGCTTTTCGGAACTGGACCGGATGCGCCGGCACAAGTCAGCCAGCTCCTTGAGTCTTCCATCTTCAGTCTTTGAATCCTTGCCAGGAACCGGACATGCCTCGGCGGCGTTCTCCCTCCAGTACTCGGCATCAATCATGTTGGTGACCAGTACTGCGTGATGTGCCGTCATGGCACGCCCGCTTTCGGTAAAGATGACAGGTTCCGGCACCTTGTTTTCAAGGCATGCGGCGTGGACTGTACGGACGACGGTGTCAGCATATTCGTCCACGCCGTACTCTCTTGAAAAATATGAATTCGAATGGCTGCCCTCGTAATCGACGGCCAGCCCGCCGCCCACGTTCAACTGGTCAAGCCGTATCCCCAGTCCGTGGAGTTGCACAAAATAACTCATCCCTTCTGCAATGCCTTTGCGGATATGCCGCAGGGAAGGGATCTGAGATCCCATGTGAAAATGCAGCATGCGCATCCAGCCAAGCGCCTTGTTTTTCTTCAGTTCCCGGAGCAACTGCATGACCTGACCTGCGGTCAGACCAAACTTCGAGCGCTTCCCTCCCGTGTTTTGCCATTTTCCATCCGCGACGGCTGACAGGCGAACCCGCATGCCGAGAGCCGGTTGAACATTGACTTTCGCTGACAGTTTCAGCACATGCTGGAATTCACCCAGGCTCTCCAGGACGATGATGACTTCATGGCCCAGCAGGCACCCGGTCAATGCCAATCGTATATACGCTTCATCCTTGTAACCATTGCAGATGATTGTCTGCGTTTGCGCGACTCCCAGGCAGGCTATCAGCTCTGCCTTGCTGCCCACTTCAAAAGCGACCGGGTGCTGATTTTGCCGGCTGAAATATTGAATGACGGATGCCTGCTGGTTTACCTTGACCGGGTACGCGGCAACATAGTCGCCAGCGTACCTGCAGGAAGTCATGGCTTTTTTGAATGCACAATACAACCTGTCCAGCATGTGCTGCAGGATGTGCGGGAACCGCAGCAGAACGGGAAATTCCATTCCCCTTTCCTTGAGATCCTTGCTCAGCGCATACAGGTCGAGTTCACGGTCGCCCGCCCTGGTGCTGACCCGGCCCGCCTCATTGATGCCAAAAAATCCCATTCCCCAGCCGGGGACCCGGTAATGAACCCTGGCATCGGCCACGTTCCAGTGTTTACGGATATTCACAGCAGTGATGCATAATCTGTCCGTTTGCTAACCGAAGCCGCCCGGTTTACCGTATCTGGAACTTTCCCTTCTCAATTTACATACCCACGTGCTGAACAAGAGGAAAAAATGGCTCACCGAAGCCTGCACAGAATGCGGCACGGCACTCTCATTCGAGGTCAAGGAGAAACTTCACCAGGAACAGACTCCTTTCCAGAAAATAGAGATCTACTCCACCAAAAGCTTCGGCATGCTGATGGCGATAGACGGATTTGTCATGCTAACGGAACGTGACAACTTTATATACCATGAAATGCTGACTCATCCGGTCCTGTTCAGCCATCCCGATCCGGCAAGCGTGGTCATTGCAGGCGGGGGAGACTGCGGCAGCCTGCGCGAAGTGGCAAAGCATTCTTGTGTACAGGAAATTTTTCAGGTCGAAATTGATGAGCGGGTTACCCGGCTGTCGGAGGAGTATTTCCCTGCCTTGTGCGAGGCCAACAACGATCCCCGTGTCGAGTTCATTTTCGAGGATGCGATCAAGTGGTTGCAGGCGAAGAAGTCCAGTTCAGTGGACATCATTATCGTCGACAGCACAGACCCTGTAGGCCCTGCAGAAGGCCTCTACTCGACGGCCTTTTATGAAGACTGTTTTCGCGCACTCAAGCCCGAGGGCCTGCTCGTTCAGCAAAGCGAATCTCCCATGGTCCATCTCGAGAGCATCATTCAACCGATGCATGACTCGATGCAGGCTGCCGGATTTTCAGGTGTTGACCTGATCTTTTTTCCCCAGCCCTGCTACCCGACGGGCTGGTGGAGTGCGACGCTGGCATGCAAGTCCGGGCCGCTGTCCTTTGCCCGCGAGAAATCCGCCAGGCAACTGGAGATTCAAACCCGGTATTACAACCACGCAGTGCACCGGGCCTGCTTTGCAACACCGCAATTCATGGGCAAGGGATAAGGAGCGCAGATAAAAAAAGCGCCCCCTGAAAAGGAGGCGCTTTGACCTGCAAGACTTTCCAGGGCCTATTCGATCACAAACTCCGGGTAGGCCTCCAAGCCGCACTCGGAAATGTCGGCCCCCTGCATCTCTTCTTCTTCGCTGATGCGAAGTCCCATGACCGCCTTGATCACGCTCCAGATGATCAGGCTGGTCAGGAACACCCAGACGAATATTGTGGCCGCGCCGAGCAGCTGGCCGCTGAATGTCACGCCGGGATTGGTCAGCGGTACGGCGAGCAGCCCCCACAGTCCAACGGTTCCATGCACGGAAATCGCCCCGACCGGGTCATCTATCCTGAGTTTGTCCAGCAGCACAATGGACAGCACCACAAGGACCCCGCCGGCGGCTCCAATCAGGGATGCAATCAAGGCTGAAGGAGTAGAGGGTTCAGCCGTAATCGCTACCAGGCCGGCCAGTGCACCGTTCAGGGCCATGGTCAGGTCAGCCTTGCCGAACCACAGACGTGCAGTGACCAAGGCTGCCATCAGCCCGCCTGCAGCTGCGGTATTGGTGTTCAGGAACACCATGGCCACGGCATTGGCGCTGGCAGCATCTCCGAGCTTCAGCACGGAACCGCCATTGAAGCCGAACCATCCCATCCACAGGATGAATGTCCCCAGCGTGGCAAGCGGGAGATTGGCGCCGGGAATGGCGACTATCTTTCCATCAGGCCCATACTTGCCCTGGCGTGCCCCGAGCAACATGACGCCAGCCAGTGCAGCCGTGGCTCCGGCCATGTGGACGATACCCGACCCTGCAAAATCAGAAAATCCTGCATCGCCAAGATTGAACCAGCCGAACACATCTTTCCCGTTCCAGGTCCAGCTGCCTTCCATCGGGTAGATGAGCCCGGTGAACACCACGACAAACAGGAGAAATGACCACATTTTCATCCGCTCGGCTACAGCACCCGATACGATCGACATGGCTGTTGCAACAAACACGACCTGGAAAAAGAAGTCCGATGCATCCGAATATACGGAATCCCCGTGGAAGCCATTTTCAGCAGAGGCTGCCAAAACGTCATCCACCAGGCTTTCGCCGCCTGCAATTCCAGACAAGAACAAAGTGCCGTCATACATGATCATGTATCCGCAAACCATGTACATGATGCAGGCAATCGAATACAGCGCGACATTCTTGGTCAGAATCTCGGCCGTGTTCTTGCTCCGCACCAGTCCCGATTCGAGCATGGAAAAGCCGGCAGCCATCCACATCACTAATGCGCCGCACACCAAAAAGTAAAAGGTGTCAATCGCATATTGCAATTCAAAAATTTGATCCTCCACAACTCCCTCCTAAGGAATGTATTTATCGTTACAGGGCGTCCGGACCCGTCTCGCCCGTGCGTATGCGCACGACCTGTTCGAGCGGGGTGACAAAAATCTTGCCATCACCGATTTTTCCCGTGCTCGCTGCTTTGCTGATGGCCTCGACCACCGAATCCAGCAAACTGCTGTCAACGGCGATCTCCAGCATCACCTTGGGCAAGAAATCAACAACGTATTCCGCGCCCCGGTATAACTCCGTGTGCCCCTTTTGCCTGCCGAAGCCTTTGACCTCGACCACGGTGACACCCGTGACACCAATTTCCGACAAAGCTTCGCGTACATAATCAAGCTTAAAGGGCTTAACAATTGCGGTAACAAGCTTCATAGTGATTACTCCTGATTGTGCGTTTGTCTAAGAGATTCGAATTCGAACCGGATACCCTGGCAGAAACGCTATTGATCCGTTGCCGCTGATCCCGCTACATGAGATCGAAGCTGTGATGAATGCTAATGTAGGCTTCAGTTTCGTCATCGTCCTCAGCTCCCAGAATTTCGGCATCCGTACGTACAATTGCGGCCGTCACCTCAAAACCCGAAACCTCGAGCGAATAACCGAATTCCAGGTAATCTCCCAGGGCTTCGTCCGCATCATCGGTAAAGTCTCCGTAGGTCAGGTACGCCCCTCCAAAGCCCAGGGTCGCTGCAAAAAAGCCGTACTCGTCGCCCTGTTCCACCTCTACACCACCCACATCTTCTGTGAACACCCCGTTGTACTCACCGTCGGTGTACTCCAGGTCCAGGGACAAGGCGTCGCTGGCCCAGCCGGCATACAGGTTGACCTCGTTGTATTCGTCATCGAAGTCGTCGGAGTACTGGTAGCTGGTAAACCCGGCACCCAGATACAGCCCGCTGGGCAACTCCATGACATACCCCGTGTAGAAATCCTGCTCGATCCCTTCACCCACATCGGCGATCCAGGTCCCCAGGTAAAATCCACCGGCTTCCAGATCGATTCCCCCGTTGGCAACGCCGGAGTCTTGGGGAATGCCCCGGAATATATAGTCGGACAGGATCCCGGCATTGCCTGACACGCTCATCTCGGCGGAAACTGAAAACGGGATCACCGGGCTGACCAGAACGGCCAGCAACACCATTTTGTAAATTGTTTTGCTCATCGGACTTCCTCCCATATCTGTGAATTCGTTACAGGGATTAAGCACACACCGTGCCAACATTTCCTTGCTTTACAAAACAAGGAGTTACGGAAACCACACGGAGGCTGGTCGCATCCGGCGGTAGAGATAACGCACCTCGCTGAACCCTGGACGCACCGTATCAGTGCACCGGACTTTAAACTGGTATGATATGCTGCAAGGTTCGTACTTAGAGATGAGAAAAGGAGTATTCAGCCATGAAACTCGGTTCAGGTATTTTGGATGAGTTGACTCGCAAAATTGACGAGGTGCTTCCCGATGACTTGAAAAAAGGCAGGGACAGGCTCGAGAAAAATGTGCGTGCTGCTGCGGAAAGCGTATTTCAGCGACTTGATCTTGTCACACGCAATGAATTCGATGCGCAAAGCGAGATGCTGGCCCAGAGCCAGCTGCGCGTCAAGGAATTGGAGCAACGAGTACAGGAACTCGAAGGGAAAGCTGGCAAGTGAATGACGGGTCAGGCTTGTCGAGACAGTTGCAGCCGCCTGGCCCTGCGAAGGTTCCGTTGGCCGAAGATGTGCCAGCGGGACCGTAAAGCCGCCTACTCAGGCAACTAGCGTACCGAATCCAGCATGTAGTCCACGACTCTCCTGATTTCCTCGTCGGAGAAATCAAGACGGCCGCCCTTGGGGGGCATGGTGCCCATGCCATTGATGGCATTTGCATAAAGCTGTTCGACCCCTTTTGCCAGGCGTGGCTCCCAATCGGCCTTGGCTCCCAGTTTCGGAGCATTCAAGACCCCGGAACCATGGCACACGGCGCAGGCCTGGTAAATTTCCTCGGCTGATTTTTCTGCAGCGGCGGCCACCTGCACGGGCTCAATGTTATCGACGGCGACAACCGCTTCGGCCATCACGGACTCGCCGGACAGGTGCACGTTGCCGACCGGCCGGATGCGGTCCTCGATATTTTCCTGGATCACGGTCTCATGGGAATAGTCCGCATCTGAAATAAGTACGTTTGCCAGGGCCAGAATCCCGATTGTCGATCCCACCAGTACCCCGAATACGACTTTTAATGTTTTTACAAACCTTTGGTCGGCCACATGAGCTCCTGTTTCAGTTGGTTCCGCTTTGATGCGCAGCGAATTATAGTGAATGATGGGGGTAAAACCAAATACTCTTTATGGCCTATCGTGCTTGCCATGCCCGCACTGCCCGGTGTGGATAGGCCGGCGCATTCCGGCCATGCAGGCGCACTCGGACAGCGTAACCGGGAACCGCATCTCATGCAGTCAAACCCGGGTTCGCCAGGATGTTGTACAGGCCGCTATGCCTGTGCCGGCGGTACGGATTCAGGGGCATCCACATGCACCGTCACAATGTCCGTATCATGGTATTGCTGGTGGCGGACAGAGGAAGCTAGGTGTCGCAAAAGCCGAAGTGAGACATCCCATTCGGTGGTCTCGGCATCCGTGCGCTCACCGAGCAGCGCGATACGGTCCTGAAGGTTTTCCTCGCCTGCCGCGGCCACGAATTCAAGCACGGCCTGACCGCCCTCCTTGTGAGCCATCAGGAGCAAGCGGCGTTGCTGCTTTTCTGAACCTTGATCCTGACCATGTTTGAGGAGTGTCAGCAGGGTCTCTTCGGCCGCCCCAACAAGGCGGTTTGCCATGGCTGCATCCCAATGGCTGCGGGATGTAAATTCACCGAGGAACGTCTTGATTTTCGGCAAAGCCGACAGGTCAAGCATCATCTCGGTCCGGCTGCGGCGCGGCTCCGTCAGCTCAACAAACGACGTCATCAGGATGGCGACCAGCCCGCCCGCCGTCATTCCATTCTCCAGGAGCCCGCCGGCGAACTTTGAAGCATACTCGGGGAATATCCATCCGTTCTGGAAGCCAACCCCGATCCAGAATGCAGCCCCGGCAACCAGGCCCTTGCGATAATCGATGCCGTCCTGAACGGTGACCTTCATGCCAACGACGAACAGCATCATTAGCAGCACACCGATATACGCAGCAGCCACAGGCCCGGGAATCGCCAGGATGACAGCCAGCGCTTTTGGAATGAACGCCAGAACAATAAAGACAAGCCCGAGTGCGATGCCGACCCGGCGTGCGCCAACCCCGGTGAGTTCAGCTACGGCAACACTCGTCGAGTAGGTCGTATTGGGCACGGTTCCTAGAAGACCGGATAACAGATTGCCCACGCCATCGGCGGCTACCGTACCCTGCACCGCACGGAAATCCGCGGCTCGGGGCCTGCGCCAGGACACCCGTTGAATGGCGATTGAATCCCCGATGGTTTCAATCGCACCGACCAGAGTCACAAACACAAATGCGGGAAGAAGCGTCCAGAAGACCGGCCCGAAGCTCAGGTCCAGACCTGGCCACTCGCCAGCCGGGAAACCCACCCAGGCAGCGGCGGCGACACGTTCCGTGTCGTAGAGACCATAAAACCCTGCAATCACCGAGCCGACCACAACCCCGATGACCGGTGCCCAAAGACGCAGTACTCCCGTCGCCTTGAGAGCGATGAAGACGATACAGAGCAGGGTCGCCAGCGCACTCATCGGTGCGGCCGAGACAGGCACCCCCTCCGGAACGTTCTTCAGAAAGCTGAAAATAATCGGCATTACCGTAACCGGTATCAACATGATGACTGTACCCGCTACAGTCGGGGTCAGGATTCTGCGAAACAGGGACAGCCGCGCTGACAGGGCAAACTGAAAGAAAGATGAAACCACCACCAGTGTGGCCAGCATGGCCGGACCGCCCTCGGCGATTGCCGTGACGCAAATCGCAATGAAGGCCCCGGAAGTACCCATCGCCAGTACATAGCCTGCACCGACTCGCCCTACCCGTTTGGCTTGAAGCATTGTGCTGATGCCGCTGACTGCAACGGCGGCAAATACGGCCCACGACAGGAAGGCTTCGCTCCCGCCCGCTGCACGGACGATGATCGCCGGAGTCAGGACGATGCCCGAGATGCACAGGATCGCCAGCTGCAGGCCCAGGCCAAATGCCAGTGCAGCCGGGGGATTTTCATCAGGCTGAAAACGAACACTTGTGTGCTGGGTAAAGGCGTCGGTGCTAATGATGCAACCTCATGTATCGCAAAAACCGCATTCCCGTTGCAGGCGAACGCTGCTCCTTGCTACTTAATGTGTAGGGACTCTCGCTAGTTTGCCGATCGGGATGAGTTCGTTTCCTGCAGTACAAGGTGGTCCATGAGTTGCAGGAGCAGGTCATAGCCGCCGGCATCGCCGGCCGTGGTCCGGTACTTCCCATTCACAATGATTGTGGGTACAGAGCGGGCCCCAGCATCCCGTGCCAGTTGCCGGGAACGCCGGATCCGTTCGGAAACACCGGATGACCTGTAAGCGGTTTCAAACGAGACAGCGTCAATACCGTGCTGGCCCAGGAAGCGTGAAATGGATTTCATGTCTCGCAATCGCCGCCCCTGCACATGGATGGCTTCAAAAAAAAGGGCATGTACCCTGTCTGCCTCTCCCATCTCCTGCAAGGCGAAATATGCACGGGCCTGTGGCACCCAGTTGCGATTCATGACTGCCGGCACCCGCACAAACTTCACGTGGTCTGCCTTTTCCCGTTTCCATTGAGCCAGATACTCCTCAAGGACGTAACAGTGGGGGCAGCCATACCAGAACAACTCCAGAACTTCCACGTGACCGGCATCCACCTGCAGCGGCAAAGCAGGCGAAATCCTGTGGTAGTGATAGCCCTCATCAAACTCGTCCGCCCATGCGGTCGTGCAGACAACAGCGATGGACGCGATCAGCAGCCACAAAATGGAAATATGAGGTGGGGTTGTATTTTTCATCAGGTGCGCATCAAGCCAGACAATCGCAGGTCGCGGCTAGGACTCAACTCCACATCTGCCAATGCACTGCAACGACACAACCCCTAATGCAGTCCGGCAATGTATTCCGCAACCGCATCAATTTCGACCTCCGTCATGTAGCCGACAATGCCTGGCATCGTGTTCAGGTGATCCTCCGGATGGTACCTCGCGCCACTTTTATAGGCTCGCAGTTGTGCCGCGGTATATTGTGCATGCTGACCCGCAAGACGCGGGAACTGTGCCGGTACATTGCCGAACCCGTTGGGGCCATGACAAGACATGCAGGCCGGCACACCGGTCGCAGCATTGCCGCCACGATAAATCCTCTCTCCTATCTTGTACAATTTTTCGCCCTGATGTTCCTTGTCGGCATTGGCGGTCCCCGAATTCGCCACCTGGCTGGAAAAATAAGCAGCGATGTCCTGTATGTCCTGTTCGGACAAATTTTCCACCTGAAGATTCATCAGGGTATTTACGCGTATCTTGTTCTTGAACAACCGCATTTGACCGGCCAGGTATTTTTCGCCCTGACCTGCAAGTTTTGGCCAGGCCGGGTTGGCACTGTTTCCATCAGGCCCATGACATGCCGCGCAAGCTGCCGCTTTTTGCTTTCCAGCATCCAGATCGCCCCCCGCGTTAACCCACGTGGCAAATATCAGGCAAAGAGCCATCAGGCAAAGTCTCTTCATGCATTCGGTCCTGAATATAAAATCCTGCTGCATCGCACTGCAGCTAGAGGTCAACGCCGTCTGGAAATGGGCCGACCAAGGAAGCCGTTGTATATCATAAAAGCAGGCACAGTCGCAAAGTATCGGCCCCAAATATGGGCACCTTGCCCCTGCAACCCGAAACCAAGAGGTGTAAAATGGGCACACGACACATTTCGCAGCAGGGTTGAGCCAAAGGCCAGACGTTCAAGAATTCAGAAGGTGCTCAAATACCACCATACCGAGAAGGTCTGGTCACCGGAAATCTGAAATTTGTTAACGATGCAGGCCAATACCTGATTTCAAGAGTACACACCCGCATATGAGTCACGAGACAAGTTTTTGGCTGTCACTGGTACCACACCGGCTGAATGACGAAGGGACATGAGGCGAATGCGTAAATTCTGGCAGCGGCTATATCCTAGATACAGGTTTCAACGGGACTGCCAGTTCATGGTGGAAGGATGCCTGGATGATGTGCTGATATGCGCCAGCCAAAAACGGCAGGACATGCCGGACCATGTCATTGTAAAACTCGACTACCTGTCCAGGGAAATCCTGAAAAAACACAAAATTCCCTACCCGGACGCAGAAAGTGACAGCCTGGAAACATGGAGGGAGTTTCTTCTCAAGCTCGCGATGACCGTGTGGGAACGGGATTTGAAAGGCGCCAGAAAGCTGTATGGGGCAAAGCACAGCTGAATCGGGCTCCAGGCTGAAGTTTCGATCTTGAAGGAGATATCCTGGGAGATCGACTCTGCAGGACCTGTTGCTGTTCTGTTGCACAGGGCAGTGGCTTTCCGCCCCTGAATCGATTACGAGACCGATGGCCGAGACCCGGAATGACGCAGTGACCCTGGTGAAATGAGCCTGCCCTTTCAACAAGTACGGTTTTTGACCAGTGCCGGCAGCCTGCATGACTTCCCTGAGGATGCAGGCGCAGAAATTGCCTTTTGCGGGCGCTCCAATGCCGGCAAGTCAAGCACAATCAACGCAATATGCCAGCAAAGCAACCTGGCGCGCACCAGCAAGACCCCCGGACGTACCCAGTTAATCAATTTTTTCAGGCTGGACGGGGACACCCGACTGGTCGACCTGCCCGGGTACGGCTATGCAAAAGCGCCTGCACACATACAACGCCAGTGGCAAGGCCTGATGGAATCCTACCTGGTTCATCGCCATGCACTATGCGGTCTGATTTTATTGATGGATATTCGTCATCCGTTGACCGAGATCGACTGGACCATGATTCGCTGGAGCCAGCACTACAAGCTCGCGCTGCACATCCTGCTGACCAAGGCCGACAAGGTGAACAGGAATTCGATGGCCAAATCGCTGACCCGAGTCACTTCCGAGCTGGAGCAGCATGGATTCCATGCAGGCACACAGATATTTTCTGCCCCACAGCGGACCGGCATCGCCCAGGTGCAGGAAAAAATATCCGCCTGGGTCAACCAGACTTTGGTGCAACACGGACCAGGATGAAAAAGTGCCCCGGTCTAAAGGAGAACCGGGGCGAATCGTGACTCGGTTGGAAATCCAAGTCAAAAAAGCCCGCTTTAGGGAGGGAAGCGGGTCGTGCTTGTAGCACTAGCACTACAGATTAGAGGGCAAATATCCCTGAAAGTTCACGGCACAAGGTGGGCCGAGCCGAACTTCTCCCTGGCCAAAGGAGGTATAGGCCGGTTTTATCGGACTGTCTGCCGCAGTCCCTGAGGCAGGTTGTGACAATAGCTGACCGCATGGTCCGGCAGGGACTGCCTGATCGGGGCGCCCATCCGTCCCAGCCCCTTCATCAAAGCGAGTTCAGGAACGCCAGCAGGGCAGCGCGCTCGGCTGGGGTCATCTGGATCACTCGCTGCTTGGCAGCCTGTGCCTCGCCACCATGCCAGAGGATGGCTTCGAGAAGGTTTCGCGCACGACCGTCATGCAAGAACCTGGTGTGGCCGCTGACCGTTTCCGTGAGTCCGATTCCCCAAAGGGGTGGAGTGCGCCATTCACGCCCACTCGCATTGCCTTCAGGCCGATGGTCTGCCAAGCCTTCCCCCATGTCGTGCAACAGCAGGTCCGTGTAGGGCCAGATCAGCTGGAATGATTGCTCCTCACCAATCGAGTCCCGCCGAGTCACAAATTTCGGCACATGGCATGCAGCGCACTGTGCTTCATAGAACAGGCGCTTGCCCTTGAGCACTTGCGGGTCATCGACCCTGCGCCTGGCCGGGACAGCCAGATTCCGGGTATAGAAAACCAGCAGGTCGAACATCTCCGTCACGGCCTCGATGCCGTCCCGGGCGGGAACGTCCCCGTGCGGGCCTGCCACGCAGTCCTCCTGGGCAGGGGTACAGTCGCCGTGCGGGACCGGGTAGAGGGGAGTGGAAATTCCGATGTCGTTCTGGAATGCGCTGGCCGCCTGCTGCACGATGGTGGCTTGTCCGGCCTTCCAGCCGAACCGCCCCAGCATCACTCGATGATGTTCGTCGCTCCACACCTGTCTTGCCCGCCCGGAAATACCATCCCCGTCGAGGTCATGCGGGTCGGCATGACGGAGGATATCTGCTTCCGGGATGGCCTCAAGCAGACCCATGCCGATCACCGGCGGGGCGACCCGGGGCGAAACCATCGTGTCGGGATGCAAGGCGCCGTACTGGAGGTCCCCGATTTGGTACGCCGGGGCACGGAGATGGACGATGTCCCCATCGGCAAGCTGCACGGACAACTCCCTGTACCGAAGGGTGAGTTCTCCCTCGCTTCGTACACCCTGGACGGAGAAATTCTGTAACTGGTTTCCATACGTGGGCTCAGGAATGCTGCTGATGCGGTTTTGCAAAAGCGCGGACCGCTGGGTTTCATTTTGTGGTGGAATCGACAGTTTCAGAACCATCAGCCCGGCTTTTTCACCCTCGGCCGGGGGGCGTCCGCGCCCATCCTTCAGGTGACAACGCTGGCAAGAACGCGCGTTAAAGAGTGGCCCCAAGCCATCTGAAGAAGCAGTCGAGCTCGGCGATGACACCCACACTTTTTTGAAAATTCCATTGCCCACCCGGAAATCGAGCTGACGTTCAAAGGGCATGTTGGCCGATGGATGCGAGAAGGCATCTCGATTCTGCATCTTGAAAACGGTGGCCGAACCGCCAGGCCGAAGCTCGTAGGTTTCCGCCCGAGAGAAACTTTCGGCGGGCTTGGTAACAGCCAGTATCCGCTCATGCTCCGCATCCGACGCTGCGGAAACGGGCACGAGAGTTATGCATAGGAAGATGGCTACTAAAATCAACAACCTGATAGGATTTTGTTATGGCATTTCGGGCATTTTAAATATAGCATCGCATGTCGCAAGGGGCTAACCGTTCTGCCTTCAAAGAAGGCAGAAAAACCGGACAAGTGTATTTGCAACGAACACGGAACAGTAGCAAGACCGCTTTCTCTTACACTAGAGGCAAACAAATAATGATGAAAACGAAAAAAAATATGTCTTCTCTATTGCTGGGTGTCTTCATCGCCACCCTGGTGACCACCGCGGGCTTACATGCCCAGGAAAGCGACAGCGTATACCTTGAAAAAATCACTATCCATGGCGAGAGAATTCATACTGACAACGAGACGGGCAGCCGGCTGGGACTGACCGCCATGGAAACACCGGCCACGGTGGAAATCATTGAGGGCGATACGATTCGTGAACGCCTGGATACGAGCGTCATGGAGGCCGTCACCCGTTCCGCCGGGTTCACCAATGATGCACACCATGCCGAGGGTGGCTCGGACATCGCCGCCAGGGGCTTTCATGGCCAGGAGACCGTCACCAAGATGTTCGACGGCACCAATTACTATAATGCATTCAACACCATCACCTTTCCCTTCGACACCTGGGGCATTGAGCGTATCGAGGTGCTGAAGGGGCCTGCCTCCGTACTGTACGGTGAAGGCGGTATTGGCGGCGCATACAATGTGATCCCCAAACGGCCACAACAGGAACCCAGTGGTGACCTGCGCATCACCACCGGTGAAGACGATACCCGTTTCATCGGTGTCGGCCTGACGGGCGGGCTCACCGATAACCTCGCTTACCGGCTGGATTACAGCAACAACCAGTCCGATAACTGGGTGGAGAGGGGTGACAGCGAAACCGAGATGATTTCCGCCTCATTGCTGTGGCAGGTCAGCAAGGATCTCGCGCTGACAGCACGCTACGACTGGGGTGAGCAAGAACCCATGCGCTACTCCGGAACCCCGCTGGTCGACGGGGATTTCCCCTCTGAATTGCTGAAAAAAAACTATGATGTCAGCGATGCGGTGATCCGCCACAAGGAAAGCGCTGCCCGGATCAAGGCGGACTGGAATATCAGTGAACGCCTGTTCATGCAGTCTGAACTGTACCGCCTGGACAGCGACCGTCTCTGGAGGACGCTCGATTGGTTCCGATACAATCGAGACGAGAACGAGGTCAGGCGCGATTCGCCGCTGGTCATCGCCCATGACATCGAGCACAACGGCTTTCGCACCAACTTCGTGTTTGATGCGAGTGATGGCGGACGGAAGCTGAAAACCTCGCTGGGCTTTGAGATCAACGATGTCACCTTCAAGCGGCCAACCAATTTTGGCGGTGGAAATCCCAATGGAGTTGATTGGGCCAATGACTACGATGTCGTCGACCCCTTCAATTTCAACCCCGGCGTGTTCTCCGACCTCACCTCGGCTGTGACCCGAACGGAAATCATTTCTGATGTCGCCCAATACGCGGTATTTGCCGAGGGCCAGGTCGGCCTTACCGAATCGCTGACGCTGGTGCTGGGATTACGTCATGAGGACGTTGAAACGGATTACAACGATATCAGCAATCCGCCGACCTTCGATCAAAAGGTGGACGAGCTCACAGGCCGGGCAGGACTGGTCTTTGATATGAACGATACTACGGCGCTTTACGCCCAGTACACTACCGGTGCGACCCACCCGACCGGAGGCATCGTGAAGGTCAATAGTCAAAACCGGAAAGCGGATTTCACCGAGACTGAACAGGTCGAAGTCGGCATCAAGCAAAGCCTGCTGGATAATCGCCTGCACTGGACCCTGGCCCTGTTTGATATCGTCAAGAATGACCTGGTGGAAGATGATCCGAACTCCGACAACCCGGATGACCGGATCGTCATTCCGGAGAAGACTTCCGAAGGGGTGGAGCTCAGCCTGACCTATGCACCGACCAGTACCCTGAAGTTGACAGCCAACGGAAGTCTGGTGGACGTGGACAGAACCGTCAGCGCTGGCGGGGCAACCGTAGAGGCGCCTGAAGAAACCTATAACCTGGGAGTGGCCTGGGCTCCGCTGGACAGGCTGCAGCTACTGGCCGATGCCCGTTATGTCGGCAAGCGTTATCACCCTGTCACCCCGATTCCTTCGTACACGGTCGTCGATACCTCCGCACGCTGGCACTTCAATCAGGACCTGTCCATCGTAATGCGCGTGGACAACGTGTTTGATGAACTTTATGCCTCTGCCGCATATTACTGGAATGACATGTGGATCGTCGGCAAACCGCGCACGTACAACCTGAGCCTGGACTATCGCTTCCTTTAAGTAGCATACGGAATGCGCTGGCCCGGCCTTAAAAGCCGGGCCAGCCGTTTGCCAAGAGCTACCGTGAAACTCAAACACTGGCTGTACCTTTTTCACCGCTGGCTCGGTGTCGGCATGTGCCTGTTGTTTGCCATGTGGCCGCTGAGCGGCATGGTGATGATGTATGTCGGTTTTCCGGAACTCACCGAGATGGAACGCCATGCCGGTCTGCCCGTCCTTGACGCCGGGCAAATTCGTGCAGGACCATCGAAACTGTTGCAGCGCGCCTCGCCTGACGCCCCGGTCACGCAATTCAGTTTAAGCAGTGTTTCAAGCCGCCCTGCCTATTTATTGAAACAGGCAGGACATCCCTGGCTGGGGCTTTATGCCGACACCGGCGAGTGGCTGGAAAAGCCAGCGGCCGAGCACGCCACAAGTGCCGCCAGGACGTTTTTTCAGACGCAGCAGGCCGAAGGGAAACCGACCGAGGCTCTTTACCGGGGCCTGCTTGAAATGGACCAGTGGACGGTTTCCAGTGCGTTGAATTCACACCGGCCGCTGCATAAAGTCGTACTGCAGGACACTGCCGCAACCTGGCTTTATGTCTCTTCCGGCACAGGCCAGGTGGTCCGGGATGTGACGCGCAGCGAACGTGTCTGGAACTGGCTTGGTGCCAACCTGCACTGGATTTATCCGGTGCAGCTGCGCAAACACGCCACGATGTGGACAAATTTATTGATCGCACTTTCCCTGGTGGGGTTATCCTCGGTGCTGAGCGGCATCATCATCGGTCTCATGCAACTGCGTATCCGGCGGCGTCACCGGGGCAAGGATGTGAGTCCCTATGAGGGGGTGATGAAACTTCATCACATTGCCGGTTTGGCCTGCGCATTTTTCCTGACGACCTTCATGTTCAGCGGCTTCATGTCGATGACACCCTGGGGCCTGTTCGATGCCAAAACCAGCTTCGCGCAACAATTGTGGCGTTACCAGCAGCGGGCTGATATCGGCAGCTTGAAGCCGGTCTATTCCACTGCGGAGGAAATCCGTCAACTACTGCGCCAACACCAGGCGGACGATATCAAGGAATTGAACTGGCACTGGCTTGCAGGGCAGTCCTTGCTTGCCCTGCACCATTCCCCGGATGTGTTCCGGTCTGTGCGCGGCAAGAATCCGCTTACTGAAGCCGACCTGGCTCCACAGATAAGATCGGCGATAAACCATTTGCTCCCGGACAGTGAAGCCTCATCCATGGAGTACCTGGAAGACTATGACAGCTATTACTATTCGCACCATGAGCGTTTTCGCCCGCTGCCGGTGATCAGGGTCAAGTTTTCAGATCCTGAATCGACATGGTTTCATATTCATGCCCAAACCGGCCAGCTGCTGGGGCGATTGACGTTCAAAAAACGTGTACAGCGATGGCTCTATAACGGACTGCACACGCTGGATTTCAGTGTCCTGATCCATCGCCGGCCACTTTGGGACATTCTGCTTATACTGCTCTGCAGCGCTGTTGCGTTGTTTTCGCTGACGTCCATTACCATTGCCTGGCGACGTCTGAGGATAAATCCCTGAATTTTGCCAAACCTCGATTTGGAAACGTGATGGAGGAATAATTTACGCGATTCACAACCATGAAGGTTTTAGCGGTTGTTCAGTTAGCGAATACGAATGCATCCAGTCAAAACACAAGGTGACTGATTGTTCAATTTCCGTACAAAGTGGCCAAGCTCTACAAGTAATACGCCAAGGGAATAATTCCCTAGAGTTTCAGACAACATGGCCAAACACTCGGCTGCCAGTCCATCGCTGCATTTTTATGGAGGAAGAGTGGTTTACATATACAAACAGAAATGATAATAATACGCATTATTATTTGGAAAAGCGGGTTGCCGCTCAACTTGTAACTAAACTCTAAACCACCGCGACTAAAAGGCTAAACCGATCATGAAATCAATGACAGCAAGGGCAGTTCTGACCTCAGCATTGCTGGTGTTTTTGTCAGCACCTGCGTTTGCCGTGCCCCAAGCAAGTGAGGTGGTCGAACACTACGTTGACCTGGCACATGCAGTGTACGAGGACTCACTGGTCGCTGCACACACCTTGCAGAAAGCCGTCGACCGGTTGATTGCAGAACCGACGGTGGCAAATCTCCGCCATGCCAGGCAGGCCTGGCTGGCTTCCCGGGTACCCTATATGCAAAGCGAGGTCTACCGGTTTGGCAATGCCATTGTCGACGGCTGGGAAGGCAAGGTGAATGCCTGGCCCCTCGATGAAGGCCTGATTGACTATGTCGCTGCGAGTTACGGAGCCGAGTCGGAAGAAAACCCGGCCTACCGGGCGAATGTCATCGCCAGCCCAAGCTTCACCTATTCCGGGCGAACCATCGATGCATCACACATCACCAAAGATTTGCTTGCCGGCACACTGCATGAACTCGGAGGCATCGAAGCGAATGTGGCAACCGGGTACCACGCCGTGGAATTTTTGCTCTGGGGCCAGGACCTGAACGGTGTTGGACCGGGCAGCGGCAATCGTCCGGCAACGGACTTTGACCCGGGGAACTGTTCCTGGAAAAACTGCGAGCGACGGGCAGCCTACCTGAAATCAGCCACTGATCTTCTGGTGGACGACCTAGCCTGGATGGTGGCTCAGTGGGCACCGGGCGGCGAAGCCCGTGAAGGCCTGATCCAGGGCAGTGTCAAATACGGCCTATCCACGATTGTGACCGGTATGGGCAGCCTTTCCTACGGGGAACTGGCAGGCGAGCGCATGCAACTCGGGCTGCTGCTGCATGACCCGGAAGAGGAACAGGACTGCTTCAGTGACAACACGCATCACTCCCACTACTACGATGCCCTGGGCATTCAGAACATCTATCTTGGCAAGTATCGCCGCATCGATGGCTCGATGATCGAGGGGCCAAGCCTCTCTGCCCTCGTCGCTGCAGCATCACCCGATGCCGATAGGAACTTGCGCAATCAACTGGGTGCCACCATGTCTGCGATGGAAAAGCTTGTGCACGCAGCAGAAAGTGGAGAAGCCTACGACCAGATGATTGGAGAAGGGAATGGTTCAGGGAATGCCAGGGTTCAGGCAGCCATCGACGCCTTGACCTTGCAAACCCGTGGGATCGAACAGGCCGCAGCTGTGCTCCAGCTGGCTTCGATCGAGTTTGAGGGCTCTGACAGTCTGGATAATCCGGAGGCTGTTTTTGAGTAAATTGTCTATCCGGTAGAGCGGGTCAACTGCATCAATCAGTTCTGCTGCTTTCGCAATTCGGCCTGCGATGCGCAGGATTGGCAGTGACCTGCTTTACGGGATCAGTTTTTGCGTCAGGTGCGGGTTGTGCAGCAGGGGGTGCTGATAGTCGGTCCAGGCAACCCCCCGTACACCCTCACCTGTACGTTTCTCGTCTGGCAGGCCGTATCGTCAATGTGCCTCATCCCAGTTGTTGCCATACCCGGTATCCACGACCAGGGGCACAGAGAGCTCAACAGCGGCGACCATTTTCTGCATGATCATCTGCCGGGCCATATCCTTGTAATCCTTTTGGACCTCGAATACAAGTTCGTCATGGACCTGCATGATCATCTTGCACTCCGGATGTTCCTGCTGTTGCCATGCATCGATCTGGATCATGGCATGCTTGATAATGTCAGCCGCCGTTCCCTGCATGGGTGCATTGATGGCAGTACGCTCCGCGTACTGGCGTAGTTTGACGTTTTTGTGGTTGATGTCAGGCAGGTACAGCCGTCTCCCAAAAAGAGTTTCCACATAGCCCTGGGCACGTGCCTGTTCACGTATTTCGCCCATGTATCTCTTTACACCAGGGTAACGTTCAAAGTACAGATTTACATACTGCTGGGCTTCGCTGCGGGGAATGCCGAGCTGTACCGCCAGGCCAAACGCCGACATGCCGTAAATCAGGCCAAAGTTAATTGCCTTGGCAGCACGTCGCTGATCCAGACCCACATCATCAAGACCCGTCGCAAACACCTCCGCAGCCGTTGCACGGTGAATATCCTCACCCCTTGAAAAGGCATCGCACAGCCCCTCATCCTGAGACAAGTGCGCCATGATACGAAGTTCTATCTGCGAGTAATCAGCCGCCAGGATCACGTGGGATTCCGGTGCAACGAAGGCCTGTCGAATCCGCCTTCCCTCCTCGGTGCGTATCGGGATGTTCTGCAGGTTCGGATCAGAAGAAGACAGTCGACCGGTAGCCGCAACGGCCTGATGATAGGAGGTATGTATGCGGCCTGTTTGCGTGCTGACCAGCACTGGGAGCTTGTCCGTATAGGTCGATTTCAGTTTGCTGAATGCACGATGCTCAAGTAACAGCTTCGGCAAGGGAAAGTCCCGGGCGAGTTCCTGCAGCACATCCTCCGCGGTGGAAGGTTGACCAGTAGGGGTCTTGCGGCGCACCGGTAGCCCCTGCTTTTCAAACAAGACTTCCTGTATCTGCTTTGGAGAGCCCAGGTTGAATTCCTCTCCAGCGATCGCGAATGCCTGCTTTTCTATCTCATGAATTCTTTCGTCAAGTCGCTCGCTCTGCTGCTTCAGCTGCCCGCTGTCAAGCAGCACGCCCTGTCGCTCCATGTTCGACAGCACTTTCAGCATGGGCAGTTCAATATCCTGATAAAGCGCTCTTTGCCGGGAGCGCTGTTCTTGTCCCAGCTCAGCCCAGAATACCTCGTGCAGGCGCAGCACCATATCCGCACATTCCGCAGCATATTCGGTGACAGCCTCCAGGTCCGCCTGATCGAATGCAATCCGCTTGGACCCCTTGCCGACAATATCCCGCAGGTCGACGGTCATATGCCCGAGGTACTTGTTGCACAAGGCATCCAGGTCGTGTCGACTGGCCACGGAATTGCACACGTAAGACTGCAACATGACGTCGTGCGCTATCCCCTCCAGACGAATGCCGTGGTTCAGCAATACGCTGCGATCGTGCTTGAGGTTGTGCCCTATGATCTTGGGTGAACCGGAATCAAAAACGGTCTTGAGTTTCTCCAGGGTGGTCTCGCAGTTCAGTTGCTCAGGGGCACCCGGATATTCGTGTGTGAAAGGTATATAGGCTCCCTCGCCCGGGCTGATGGCAACCGACAACCCCACGACATTGGCCTTCATGTAGTCTGCCGTGCTTGTCTCCACATGCAAGGCCACCAGGTCCGCCTGCTGCAACCGCACCAGCCAGCGGTCAAGATCCTCATCGCTAAGCACCAGCTCGTAACTACGCTCGGCCGTGGTCACCCCGGCAGGCGTGATGCCCGCCACCTCGCCTTGCTGAACATCCAGGGAACGCAGCCAGCTCTTGAACTCAAGCTCGGTATACAAGCGCTGCAGCAGTTGTGTGTCCGGTGGCTGGATACGCAGATCTTCAATACCGATCGGCAAGTCCAGTGCGCAGCGTATCGATACGAGTTCATGCGAAAGGGGCAACTGCTCCAGGTGCGCACGCAGTTTTTCACCAATCTTTCCGGTGATGGAGTCGGCCTGGGAGGCAATTTGCTCCAGTGACCCGAATTCATTCAGCCACTTCGCAGCGGTTTTCGGCCCGACGCCCGGCACGCCAGGTACGTTGTCAGACTTGTCCCCCGTAAGCGCCAGGTAGTCGATGATCTGGTGCGGTGCAACCCCAAATTTCTTTTCTACGCCCGCTGTATCCAGCTTGGCATTGGTCATGGTATTGACCAGGGTGACCTGGTCATTGACCAGCTGCGCCATGTCCTTGTCGCCGGTCGATATCAGCACTTCATGACCCTGGTCCACGGCCTGGGAGGCCAGTGTTCCAATCACATCATCCGCTTCGACGTTAGGCTCCGAGATCAGCACGAGGCCCAATGCGCGAATCACCGCATGCAAGGGTTCGATCTGTACGCGAAGCTCATCCGGCATGGGAGGGCGGTTAGCCTTGTAGTCACTGTACAGTTCGTGCCTGAAGTTCTTTCCTTTGGCATCAAAGACCACTGCAATGTGGCTCGGATGTTCCTTGCTGAGCAGTTTCCTGATCATATTGACGACACCGTATACGGCGCCGGTAGGCTGTCCGGACGACGCGGTAAGAGATTGCAGCTCCGGCACATGAAAGGCCCGGTACAAGTAGGACGATCCGTCGACCAGAATCAGTGGAGATGCGTTTGCAGGCGACATGCCTTATCCAAAATCGGCGGTCAGTGGATGAAGTTCGACCGTCACGCTATGATGGCCCGTGTTTTCAGTGGAGGTTGCACAATCCATACCACAGCATACACTGATGCCTTTGCCCGGGTAGGTGGAAAACCGCGACCCCCTGTCAGCACACGGGGTATGCAAGGCATCTGACGTGAAGGGCTGCCGCCCATTCAAAGCAACGACATAACTGGCTGCATCCACGATACATGTCTGTCTACACAAACATCAAGGCACACGAGCTTGAGGTTTTTCTTAAGAATTACTCTCTGGGTGCGTTATTAAACCATGAAGGCATTAACGCAGGCATTGAAAACACGAATTATTTCGTCACCACTGAAAATGGCAAGTTTGTATTGACCATTTTTGAAGAAGTCGGTTTTGACACCTTGCCCTATTACTTAACCCTGATGGCGCATCTGTCCGACCATGGAATGCCGACCGCCCACCCGATTGCCGACTTGCACGGCGATTACGTGCGCGTGTTGAAAGACAAGCCTGCCGCAATAGTAAGACGCCTGGAAGGGCACAACGTACTCATACCCACCGCAAGGCACTGCGCGGCGGTCGGACATGCGCTCGCGCAGATACACATACTGGGCGAATCTTTCAGCGGAGCACTGGACAACCCGCGCGGGATTGCATGGACCGTACAAACCGCAGACCGCCTGCTCCCCAGGCTTTCGGCCGATGATCAGCAATTGCTCAAACAGGAACTTCAACGGCGCAAGCAGCCTTCGGATGCGAATCTTCCACAGGGAATCGTGCATGCTGACCTGTTTCGCGACAACGTGATGTTCAAGCGCTATGCACTCACCGGCATCATCGACTTCTATCTCTCCTGCAATGATTGCCTGCTGTACGATCTTGCCATTACCGTGAATGACTGGTGCAGCGATGACGAGGGCAACCTGGATCTGCAGTTGTATGCTGCGCTGATCGAAGCCTACCAGATGGAACGCCCGTTTCATGAATGTGAGTTTGAGGCCTGGAGCCACATGCTGCGTGCGGCTGCGCTCAGGTTCTGGCTGTCACGCCTGCGCGATCAGATTCACCCCAAAGACGGTGAAATCACGCACATCAAGGATCCCGATGTCTACAAGAAGATCCTGCTCTCAAGGATCCACCACTGTCCGGATCTTGGCCACTGAGCTGGCGCCACGGACTTAGGAAAAGGCATGGAAAAGCTGTGTGGCCAGATCGACGCATTGAATGAACGCGTCGGGGCGTTTGCGGCCTGGCTCATACTGCTCATGGCAGGCATCACCTTCCTGGTGGCGGTGCTGCGCTACGGCCTCAATTTCGGCAGCATTGCACTGCAGGAATCGATCACCTACCTGCATGCGTTCGTGTTCATGGTTGCCGGAGCCTATACACTGAAACACAACGAGCATGTGCGCGTGGATATATTCTATCAGGGCATGTCCCTGCGGAAAAAAGCCTGGGTTGATTTGCTGGGCTGTGTGCTGCTGTTGCTGCCTTTTGCCGGCTTTATCGCATGGACCAGCTTTGATTACGTGATCAATTCCTGGCGATATCTCGAGAAGTCCCGTGAGGCGGGCGGCCTGCCGCTCGTGTTCATCCTCAAGACCTTCATTCCCGTCATGGCGATCCTTTTGTTCCTGCAGGCGGTCTCCATGGGCGGGCGCGCCTGGCTGGCCTTGCGCAAGTAGAAGCCCGGCATGGAAATCGTTGCCTTTTTGCTGTTTCTTGCCGTCATTCTGGTGCTACTGCTCGGTTATCCGGTGGCCTTCACCCTGGCAGGCGTATCCCTTGCGTTTGCGGCAGCGGGCATCGCGGCGGGCGTGTTCGAGCCCGCCCTGCTGCAGGCCTTTCCAAGCCGCCTGTTCGGAATCATGACGAACGAGACCCTTATCGCCGTACCCCTGTTTGTATTCATGGGCGTCATGCTGCAACGCTCCAACATCGCCGATACGTTGCTGGACACCATGGGCGCCCTGTTCGGTTCGCTGCGCGGGGGCCTTGGAATCTCCGTCGTACTGGTGGGCATGCTGCTGGCAGCGAGCACCGGCATCGTCGGGGCCACAGTGGTGACCATGGGGCTGCTGTCCCTGCCCACCATGCTGAAAAGAGGCTATCACCCGGAAATATCGACCGGCATGATTTGCGCTTCAGGAACACTCGGACAGATCATTCCCCCGTCAATCATCCTGGTGCTGCTCGGCGATGTCCTGTCCTCGGCATACCAGCAAGCGCAACTCAGTCAAGGTAATTTCAAGCCGGACACCGTCTCTGTAGGTGATCTGTTCGTAGGCGCGATCATTCCGGGCCTGCTGCTGGTGGGTTTGTACCTGTTGTATCTGGTCACGCTGGCCTGGCTGAAACCGCACATGATGCCCGTCGTCGAACGCGAGTCGGACCTCGGCATCGGTGCCTGGATCAAGCAGGTATTGCATGCCCTGGTGCCTCCCATTGCACTGATCATCGCCGTGCTGGGTTCGATCATCCAGGGCATTGCCACGCCCTCGGAGGCAGCCTCGGTGGGTGCAGTGGGTGCACTCCTGCTGGCCCTCTTTTATCGGCGTCTTGACCTTGAATGCCTGCAGGATGTGATGAGAAGGTCGGTGCAGATCACCTGCATGGTGTTCATGATTTTTATCGGCGCTTCGATTTTCTCGCTGGTGTTCAGGGGCTATGGGGGGGACAACGCGGTACACGAGCTGTTGATGCAATTGCCGGGCGGGGCGCTCTCCGCCATGCTGGTGGTGATGGTCCTGATGTTTCTGCTGGGCTTCATCCTGGACTTTATCGAGATCACATTCGTGGTGGTACCCATTGTAGGCCCGGTGCTGTTGAGCCTGGGGATCGATCCCGTGTGGCTGGGAATCATGATCGCCATCAACCTGCAGACCTCTTTCCTGACGCCGCCTTTCGGATTTGCCCTGTTCTACCTGCGGGGCGTGGCGCCCGCAGAGATACGCACCAAGCAGATCTACCGCGGGGTGGCGCCCTTTATTGCCATCCAGGTTTTGACCTTGCTGCTGCTGGTGCAATTCCCGGCCCTGGCCACCTGGCTGCCCGACAGGATCTACTAAGGCATGCGGTTTGACTGCAGGGCCCGGGCGGCCGTGGTTCGACCAGGATGCCGCTAGACAGGGGGTTTTCCGGCAGGACTCAAATTCAGGAATGCGCGCTCGGATATGTTCAGCCAGGCACGCGACTTGGCCAGGAAACTTCGATAGGAATCATGTATCTTCCTGGCCAGGGGGTCCGAGGACGCAAGCTCTTCGATGACCTCCTCGGAAAACTGGGCCAGCTTGTCCAGGACTTCTGTCGGCAAGGCCCTCAACTCGACATTATGCTCGCTCACCAGTGTCTCAAGGGCATCATTGTTGCGGGCGACATATTCGGCCAGCATGTCCTGGTTTGCCACCCGGCAGGCGTTGACCACGATGCCCTGCAGGTCTTCGGGCAATTCCTCGAAGGCTGCCTTGTTGATGAAGCACTCAAGGGCCGTGCCGGGCTCATGCCATCCCGGGTAATAGTAATATCGCGCGATCTCGTGAAACCCGAAAGCCAGGTCGTTATAGGGGCCCACCCATTCCGCAGCGTCAATGGTGCCGGATTGCAATGAAGTAAAAAGCTCACCGCCAGGAAGATTGACCGGGGTACCGCCCGCACGTTTCAAGACCTCGCCCGCAAGGCCCGGAATGCGCATTTTCAGCCCTTTCAAATCCTCCAGTGAATTCACTTCCTTGTTGAACCAGCCCGCCATCTGCACACCCGTATTCCCCGATGCGGCCGGGACAAGACCGAACATGTCGTAGGCTTCCTGCCACAGCTGCATGCCGCCCCCGTGGTATAGCCAGCTGTTCATCTCCATGGCGGTCATCCCGAAGGGAGTGGTGGAGAAAAACTGCAGCGCCGGGTATTTGCCTTTCCAGTAATAGGCCGAGCCGTGCCCCATCTGTGCAGAACCGTTGGCTACGGCATCAAAAATCTCAAAGGCCGGGACCAGCTCGCCTGCCCCGTACACCGTGACATGAATCCGGCCACCCGTCATGACATTGATTTGTTCAGCCAGAAACTCGGCCCCGGTACCGAGACCCGGAAAATATTTCGGCCAGGTGGTGACCATTTTCCAATCCCAGGTTCGGTTATCAACGGACGCAGGAGCCTCCGATGCATTTTCGCCCTTGCAAGCCACCAGGCCTCCGGCAAGGGCCGTGCTTGCTCCTGCGTAGCACAAAAATTTTCTTCTTTGCATGATCAACTCGGGAAGTGTTCCAAATTCAAGTATAAGCTACAGGCGGGCATACTTCTAAAATCGATTCAGCAGCCGGCATCCCCGCCTTGCCGGCACGTGATACTGACCCGGAGGCATATCAGGCAAGCACATCAAGATTGGCATAGGACACGACGAGCCACTTGCTGCCCTCTTCCTCAAATTTCACCTGCACCCGCGCACTGCTGCCAGCACCTTCACATTCCAGCACCACTCCCTTGCCGAACTTGGCATGCATGACGCTGCATCCGATCCCGATTCCCGTATCCCTTGCGGACATGCCGGCCTTTGCATTTGAGTGCACCGGTTTTGCAATCATGGCCCGGGGACGTACCTCGGTAATGAGCTCGGCTGGAATTTCGCTGATGAACCGCGAAGGCGGGTTGTAGTAGCTTTCAGACCCGTAGCGCCGTCTCGACTCGGCATAGGTCAGTGCCAGTTGCTGGCGCGCCCGAGTGATACCCACGTAGCACAAGCGACGCTCCTCCTCCAGCCCGCCCGGCTCTTCCATCGACAGTCCCGATGGGAAAAGTCCCTCTTCCAGGCCAACAATAAATACCGAGGCAAACTCCAGACCCTTGGCGGCATGAAGGGTCATCAGCTGGACGCAATCCTCCCATTGGCCTCCCTGCCCCTCACCGGCCTCGAGCGCCGCATGGACCAGGAAGGCATCCACAGGCTGCATGCCTTCATACAGCTCATTCTCGAGATTGAAATCCCTCGCGGCCGTGACCAGTTCCTGCAGGTTTTCAACCCGGGATCTTGCTTTCTCGCCTGCTTCCCGGCCATGGTAAGCCACCAGGCCCGATGCCTGGAGAATCTGATCCAGCTGCTCCTCGAGTTCCAGGCCCTGGATCCCGTCTCCCAGGGCTTGCATGAACTTCATGAAGTTCTGCAGGGCATTGGCAGAGCGTGCAGCCAACTGATCGGAACGGCAGATTTTTGCAGCCGCATCCCAGAGCGTCACCTGATGCTTGCGAGCATAGTCACGCAACTGTGCCAGCGTGCGCTGGCCTATTCCTCGCGGAGGCACATTGACGATTCGTTCAAAAGAAGCATCATCCTCACGGTTTCGTGCCAGACGCAGGTAAGCCAGGGCATCCCTGATCTCCGCACGCTCGAAAAAGCGCAGCCCTCCGTACACCCGGTAGGGGATGCCTTGTGAAATAAAGACTTCCTCGAAAACCCGGGACTGCACATTAGAGCGGTACAGTATGGCAATCTCGTCCCGGCGGCCCATGCCGGACTCAACCCACTGCTGTACCCGGTCCGCAACAAAGCGCGCCTCATCCTGTTCGTTGAATGCTGCGTACAGGTGAACAGGCTCTCCCGCAGCACCGTCTGTCCAAAGTTTTTTCCCTACGCGTCCCGGGTTGTTATCGATCAACGAGTTGGCTACCGACAGGATCGTGGTGGTGGAACGGTAATTCTGTTCCAGCCTGAATAGCTGCGCGTTCTTGTAATCGCGCATGAAGCTTTGAATATTTTCGACACGCGCGCCCCGCCAACCGTAAATGGATTGGTCATCATCGCCCACGGCGAAGACCGGATTGTCATCTCCGGCGAACATTTTGAGCCACTTGTACTGAATCGCATTCGTATCCTGGAACTCGTCGACCAGGATGTGACGGAACTTTTCACGGTAGTGAGCGAGGATTTCGGTTTTTTGCTGCAGCAACTCCAGGCTGCGCAACAGCAATTCTGCAAAATCCACCGAGGCCGTACGCTCACACTCCTGCTCGTACGCGGTGTATATGCGTATCAACTGCCGGGCCGTTTGATCCTCACGATCGTGCAACTCCGCCGCCCTCAGGCCTTCTTCTTTCCGGCTGTTGATGTATCCGCGCATCTGTTTCGGGGGCCATTTGGAGTCATCCAGATTCAGATCCCGAACGATGCGTTTCACCAGGCGCAACTGATCCTCGCTGTCCAGAACCTGGAAGTTCTCCTTGAGGCCCGCCTCCTGCCAGTGAGCACGTAACAGACGATGTGAAATCCCGTGGAAGGTCCCGATCCACAGGCCTCCGATCGCATGGTTCAGCAGATTTTCCACACGGGCGCGCATCTCTGCCGCAGCCTTGTTCGTGAATGTCACTGCGAGCATGCTGTAGGGAGAAACCGATTGCGCTTCACACAGCCATGCAATCCGGTGCACCAGGACGCGCGTTTTCCCGCTGCCTGCGCCGGCAATCACCAGCGCCGGCGTATTTCCTGCGGTTACCGCCTCCCGCTGCGCGCCATTCAGGGGACCAAGAATAGGAGTAACGTCCATCCGTATGCCGGGATCTGGCCAGTCAACAGATGACTAGAAATACCACAGGCCCGCAAGGGCACCGGCCAAGGCGAGAATCAGAATCGCGGTAATGGCCCGGTTCGATTTCCTGACTTCCCTGCGCAGCGCCTTGAACTCCTGGTTCTGCTGCTCAAGCATTTCATTGTTTTGCTCGAACCGCTTCATGCTTGTATACACCAGGTCCGGAATTTCCGGCAGGCGTTCTGCCATTCGGGGAAGCTGTTTGCGCACGCCCAAAGCCAGTGCCCGCATGCCGATCTGCTCGCTCATCCAGCGCTCCATGAATGGCTTCGCCGTATCCCAGAGGTTGAGGCTCGGATCCAGTTGACGGCTCAGGCCCTCGATGCTCAGCATGGTCTTTTCCAGCAACACCAGCTGGGGCTGCACCTTCATGTTGAAGCGCCGCGTCGTCTGGAAGAGTCGCACGAGCAGATACCCGAACGAGATCTCGCTGAGCGGCCGCCGGAAAACAGGCTCGCAGACCGTGCGTATGGCAGCTTCAAATTCCTCTACCCGCACATCCGGTGGAACCCATCCTGATTCCAGATGCAATTCCGCCACCCTGCGGTAGTCACGATTGAAAAATGCCAGGAGATTTTCCGCCAGGTACCTTTTGTCAGACGTTGTCAGCGTGCCGATCACCCCGAAATCCACCCCGATGTACTTGGGGTCCTCCGGATTCTCGTAGGAAACGAAAATATTGCCCGGATGCATGTCGCCGTGAAAAAAATTGTGTCTGAACACCTGTGTGAAAAAGATGATGCAGCCCCGTTCAGAAAGTTTCTTGAGATCGACTCCATGTCGTTCCAAGGCTGCCCGATCACTGACCGGAATGCCATAGATGCGTTCGATCACCATGACGTTGCGCCGACACAGGTCGAAGTAGACTTCGGGCACATACAGGTCCGGCGAGTTCTCGAAGTTTCTGCGCAACTGGCTTGCATTTGCAGCCTCGCGCATGAGATCGAGTTCGCCCAGGACAACCTGTTCGAACTCCTGCACTATTTCCCGAGGCTGCAACAGATGCGAATCTTTCCAGTACCGGTGCACAAGGGATGCCAGAACATGCAGAAGATCCAGGTCCTGGCGCACATCCTTTTCAACACCGGGGCGCAATACCTTGACCACCACATCCTTCCCTTCATGCAGCTTGGCCGCGTGCACCTGTGCGATGGAAGCGGATGCAATGGGCTCGATGCCGAACTCGCCAAAAGCTTCGTTGACCGACTTCTTGAGGGCCTGCTCGATCAGCTTCTTGGCCTCTTCGCCCGGGAACGGGGGGACCTGGTCCTGCAGCTTGGCGAGTTCATCGGCAATATCTTCGGGAAACAGGTCGCGGCGCGTAGACAGCGTCTGCCCGAACTTCACGAAGATCGGGCCCAGATCTTCCAGCACGTAGCGGATGCGTACACCATGCGTGATGTCCACTTTCCGAAACCAGTGCCACGGCAGCAGGAAAAGCAAAAATCGTATGGGTCGAAAATAGGGGACGGCAAACAGGACCTCTTCCAGGCCATGCCGTACTAATATGATATTGATACGGATAAGCCGGATAAATAAACGGACGTAACGCATGGCTATCGGCGATCAGTCTTGCCAAGCCGGTCGATGCGGGCTTCAAGCTGGCCGATGTCAGTTTCCAGACTGCTAGCATCCTTCAGGAAGCGCTCAATTTCCGCCCTTGCAGGCACGACCCGGGACTCTTCCTGCAGGTATTCGCTCACATCCAGGAGAAAGTTCTTGACTGAACGGCGTCGGTAGCTGTTTGCACGGCCGAACCACATGCCAAACTGATGCGCCAGCAAGTCCCCGACACAGGGGGCCACGACCTCTTCCCAGTCGATCTCCACGGCACGGAAGATCCTTCCCATCTGCCTCACGGCTTCCAGATCACCCTGTACATGTACAGAACCATTCTCCAGCAAGGGCTGGTATCGAACACCGCAAGCGATGCCCAGCAAGGTCATGGCATCCGCATGAACCCTGGCAGTGATCTCAAGAGTGTCGTGATCAAAATGCTCGGCAACCGCGACACTTGCTTGTCCGGGAGTAACAAGAAATTCCTTGTTCAGGTCCGTCAGATAAAATATCAGGTTTTTGCCTTCAAGCGCTTGCAGTTGTCCTGCAACCTCGGGATCGCGGTCAAAATGTTTCTTCAGGGAATGGTTGATGAGCTTGGCCAGCATGTCTTGTTTACGCCGAGAGCTTGTAGCCGCGGTGGATGCAAACGATCCCAAGGCCGATATCCAGGTAATCGCACTGCTGAAAACCCGCGGACTCCATCATGGACTGCAGCGTTCCCGGGTCAGGGTGTTTGCGTATGGACTCTGCCAGATACCGGTAACTTGCAGCATCCCTTGCAATGAGCTTGCCCATCTTCGGCAAAAACTCGAAAGAGTACAGATCATAAGCCCTGCGCAGCCATTTGCGGGCTCTGGAAAACTCCAGCACGAGCAGCTGCCCGCCCGGTTTCAGCACCCTGAATATTGCCTGCAGGGCCTGATCCTTGTCCGTAAAGTTTCTCAGGCCGAAGGCGAGCACAACACGGTCGAAATAATTCTCCCGGAAAGGCAATGTTTCAGCCATCGCCTGCACGTAATGCAGGTTTTTCAGCAGGCCCTTGTCCACAAGTTTCTCACGCCCGTGTTCCAGCATGGCAAGATTCAGGTCGCACAGCGTGATTTCACCCTGTTCACCGAGTTTCGGTGCCAGCAATGCGGAGAGGTCCGCAGTGCCTGCCGCAAGATCAAGCACCTTGAAACTGGGGCGAACATTTGCAAGGTATACCAATTGATGCTTCCAGATCCGGTGCAGGCCGAATGACATGGCATCGTTCATCACATCGTATTTGCTGGCCACCGAGTCGAACACCGCACTGACCTTGACCGTTTTTTCCCCGGGACTTACATCCTGGTATCCGAAGTGAGTATTTTTTTCTTGCATGCCAAGCGTACTGTGCTATGTGATGCTAACGACTGCATTCCTGCCAGGATTCGTGTTTGTGAGGGAAGGCATGTGCCAAGTCCTGGTGCAGGTGGGCTTTATTCACTCAAGACCTTTCGTTGATAACCCGCCTCTTTCAAACGCTCCAGATAGGTCTGCCACTTTTGTTCCTGGTGAATGCCAAGTTCATAAAGGTATTCCCAGGAATAGATTCCCGTGTCGTGGTTGTCGTCAAAGACCAGTTGAACGGCATAGTTGCCTACCTGCTCGATGGCATTGATGCCGACATCCTCCTTGCCTATCTGCAACACCCCTTGTCCGGGCCCATGGCCCGCCACTTCAGCAGAAGGCGAGTGTACACGAAGGTATTCGCACGATAGCTTAAAACGTTTGCCATCATCAAATGCGACCTCCAGCATCCTCGACTTCTGATGCAGTTGAATTTCGGTGGGTGTCTTTTTCGTCAAGGTGTCTCGGCCTCTCTTACTCGATCTCTGGCATGCCTGCACAAATTACAGGATATAGCGGCTCAGGTCCTCATCCTTGACCAGTTCGCCAATGTTTTCATCCACATAGGCCTGATCAACAGTGATCGACGTACCACCTTCATCCGGTGCGGAAAACGAAATCTTCTCAAGCAGCCGCTCCATCACCGTGTGCAGTCTGCGTGCACCGATGTTTTCGGTGGATTCATTCACGTCATGCGCGATCTGGGCCACCTTGCGGATGCCATCCTCCGCAAAACCCAGTCGCACACCTTCCGTAGCGAGCAGCTCGGTATATTGCTCCGTAAGCGAAGCATCGGGTTCGACCAGTATGCGCACGAAATCATCGGTTGTCAGTGCCTTGAGTTCAACCCGAATGGGCAACCGGCCCTGCAGTTCCGGTATCAGGTCGGAAGGTTTGGACACGTGGAATGCCCCGGAAGCAATGAACAGGATGTGGTCGGTCTTGACCATGCCATACTTGGTAGTGATGGTGCAGCCTTCCACCAACGGCAGCAAATCCCGCTGCACGCCCTCGCGCGAGACATCCGCACCACTGGTCTGGCCATGTTTCGTAACCTTGTCGATCTCATCCAGAAACACGATCCCGTTCTGCTCTACATTCTCGAGAGCCTTCGCCTTCAGTTCCTCTTCATTGATCAGTTTGTGTGCCTCTTCATCCGTCAGCGCTTTCATGGCTTCTTCGATGCGCATCTTGCGGGTTTTTTTCTTGTTGCCTCCCAAATTCTGGAACATGCCCTGCAACTGGCTCGCCATTTCCTCCATGCCCGGCGGGGTCATGATTTCCACACCGACCGGCGCAACTGCTACATCAACATCAATTTCCGTATCGTCCAGGTCACCCTCGCGCAATTTTTTCCTGAACTTTTGCCTGGTATCACTTGAAGACCCCGGTGTAGCCTCCGTCTCGGAGTCTGCCCGGGGCGGCAGCAACGCATCCAGGATCCGCTCCTCGGCGACCTCCTCGGCACGAAAGTTCACTTTTTCCATCTCCTGTTCGCGCATCATTTTGACCGAGGTGTCGACAAGCTCACGGACGATGGAATCGACTTCCTTGCCCACGTAGCCCACTTCGGTGAACTTGGTGGCCTCGACCTTGATAAAAGGTGCATTGGCCAGACGCGCCAGACGTCGTGCGATTTCGGTTTTCCCCACACCGGTAGGCCCGATCATCAGTATGTTTTTCGGGGTGACTTCCACGCGCAATGCTTCCGGCAACTGCTGGCGGCGCCATCGGTTGCGCAATGCGATGGCCACTGCCCGCTTTGCCTCGTCCTGTCCGACGATGTGCTTGTCGAGTTCCTGGACAATTTCTCGCGGGGTCATGTTTGACATGAGTCGTTCGGTTTCCTGAACCCGGTATGCAGAAAGCTACAGTTCTTCAACCGAGATACTTGTATTGGTGTAGATGCAAATGCCCGCTGCAATATTCAGTGCCTTGAGTACAATCTCCCTGGCGCTCAATCCGGTGTCGTCCAGCAGGGCCCGGGCTGCGGCCTGCGCATACGGTCCCCCGGAACCAATCGCGACCAGGGCGTCTTCCGGCTCGATGACATCGCCATTGCCTGAAATGATCAGCGACGTGGATTGATCCGCTACTGCGAGCAGGGCTTCCAGCCTGCGCAGCATACGATCAGTACGCCAGTCCTTGGCAAGCTCCACGGCGGCACGGGTCAGCTGGCCATTGTGCTGCTCAAGCTTGGATTCAAAACGCCCGAACAGGGTAAACGCATCGGCGGTTCCTCCGGCAAAGCCCGCAATGACCTTGTCCTCGTACAGCCTGCGGATTTTACATGCATTGGCCTTCATGATGGTGTTGCCCAGAGACACCTGGCCATCTCCCCCCAGTGCCACCTTGCCATTGCGTCTGACACTGAGAATCGTAGTACCTTCAAACTGTTGCATTCACGTAGCGCCCGTGTGACAGGTTCTTAGTTGCAGAATATCGAATACAAGGAGCAATCCCGACGCCTTGTCGAAGCCAGATTATCAAAAACCACAGGCAGATTATACCGGGCGAATGGTGTGTATTATTTTTCGCCAGAAGCGGATCTTTTGCGGGATGGGTTTTTCCGGGCACGCGGATGCGTGCGGTCATAGACCTGCGCAAGGTGTTGAAAATCCAGGTGGGTATAGATCTGTGTCGTGCTGATGTCTGCATGCCCCAGCATTTCCTGCACGGCTCTCAGATCGCCGCTGGATTCCAGCAGATGACTCGCAAACGAATGACGCAGCATGTGCGGGTGGACATGCTTGTCCAAGCCATGCTTGCGGGCAAGCCGTGCCATGCGCTGCTGTACGGCACGTGCGGACAATCGCCGGCCGCGCTTGCTGATGAATACCGCATTTTCATCCTCGGCAACCCAGGCCTTGCGCGCATCCAGCCACTTTGCGAGCGACTTGCGGGCCGCATGCCCCACGGGCAGGTAGCGTGGCTTGTTGCCTTTGCCCAGTACGTGCACCTGGCCTTGGGGCAAATCCAGGTCTTCAATATCCAGATTGACCAGTTCAACCAAGCGCAGCCCGGATGAATACATAAGCTCCATCATCGCATGGTCACGCATTTCAAGCGGGCCTTGCGGGGCCTGTGCAAGCAGGCAGTTGATTTCGTCCACATCCAGCAGTTCGGGAAGCTTTTTCTTGGCACCCGGTGCGCTCACATCCGTAACAGGATTATTCCCTACCAGCCGTTCTCGCTGCAGGTAGCTGTAGAACCCCCTGAGAGCGCTCAGGCTGCGCTGCAAACTGCGTGCAGAAATCCCCTGCCTTCTTCGCGACCCGGCAAAATTACGCACATGCAGCGCATCCGCCTGACAGCAGTTCTTTACCTTGTCCGACTCCACGAACCCCACGAATTGCAGGATGTCCCTCCGGTAGTTTTCCACGGTGGCAGGGGAATACCTGCGCTCATCACTCAGGTAGCGCAGATATCTGCGAACGAGATCATGGGTGCTTGGCAAACCGCTTGCTGTAGCCATTTCGTTGCCCGATAGCGATCATGTCTCCTTACCGTACCACTTGATCTGAGCAAAGGGAAACAAGGGCCCTGTCCATGACAGGGCGAAGAGGCGGGAGCAGCCGAGCGGCAGCAAGCCGTTGCTGCATCATGATGGCATTCCTGACCCGGCTTCCCAGGAACAGTGTACCGGTACCCGGGGTTCAACCGGGGAAATCGCCTGTTGAGGCCGTACACGAAAAAACACGCGTGCTCACAGCGTCAGGCTACCTTCAAAACTCAATGTTGCAGGACCGGTCATGAAAACGGGCTGATCCGGGTGGTCACATTCAATCAGCAAACGCCCTCCGGGCAACTCGACGGACACTTTCGAATCGAGCAGTTTCCGCAACCGGCCTACCGCCACGGCCGCACACGCGCCCGTGCCGCAGGCACTGGTTTCTCCTACATCCCTTTCAAAGACACGCAGGGCAATATTCCGGGAATCCAGAATCTGCATGAAACCGACGTTGGCTTTTCGGGGAAACGCCGGGTGAGTTTCGATTTTGGGGCCGAGCGTGCTCACGGGCGCATGCTCGATACTGTCTACCTGCATCACAGCATGCGGATTTCCCATTGAAACCGCGCCGATCTCGACCTGTTGTTCGCCGACCTCAAGCAGGTAACTTGTCGAAGTTCGTTCGGCGGTAAACGGGATTTTCTCGGGCTCAAACACGGGTGGACCCATATCGACGGTCACCAGGTCATCCTCATGAAGACTGATCCGGTATATGCCGCTGACGGTTTTGATGCTGATTGAGTTCTTGTGTACGAGATTGTTGTTCCTGAGGAATCTGCCGATGCAGCGTGCCCCGTTCCCGCACTGTTCAGCTTCCTTTCCATTGCTGTTAAAGACCTGATAATCAAAGTCGACTCCAGGTTCCGATGCAGACCTCACCACCAGCACCTGGTCACAGCCTACGCCCAACCTTCGATCGGCAATCCAGCGCAACTGCTCGCGACTCAAACAGACATCCTGGTTAATGGCATCGAAGACTACAAAGTCGTTGCCCAATCCATGCATTTTTGCAAATTGTAGATGCATGCCAACCACCCCGTTCTTTATCGAGACACACCGTGCAAGCCAAGCCCCTGGGCCAAGAATATTCCCCGGTACGCCGCCAGCGCAACCTCACGTGCACCCCTGCTTGATCCGCATCTTGCTGCAGTCACAGGTCCACAGTCGAACACGATGTCCCCGGGCAATTTATGCGCCTTGAAAACGACCGGAGACAAGCAGGTGCCGGTCACTGATCGGTTCCAGCTTCAGACCGCGCAGACCTGCCGTGTCCAGCTGGGTCTGCACTTCATCAAGCGTGAATGCGGCCAGCAGCGAATTGTGGAAATCGCGACGCAGGATCTCGGGTTCACCGGCCGCATAGCGAAAGACGAGATCTTCTGCCTGCTCCGGCGTCTGTGGCCTGTACAGGTCACAAATGAAGATGGCCGTACCCGGGATCGCATGGTTGCGGACTGTAGTCCACAGGGCTTGAGGGTCATGAAGGTGATGCAACAGGCTGTTCGAGACAATGGCCTGATAGTTTTTCTCCGGAAGCTCGCAATCCGGCAAGCGCTGCAGGTGCAGCGAGATCTGTTGCTGCAGCTCAGCGTGCTCTATGCATCCTCGTGCCTGCTCCAGCATGAAATGTGCACCGTCCACCGCATCGATCTTGCAATCCGGGTAGAGCCGTGCAAAACGAATCGAGATGTCTGCCGGACCACAGCCCAGATCCAGCATTGTATGAGGCTTTTCATGCTTGCCGAAAACGCGGCAAAAATGTGCCACGATGGCACTGTGTGCATCCTCGAAATCTGCATGGGCATAGGCCTTGGCCTGTGCAGGATCATTCATCAGTTCGGGTTCGGGCATACGTTCCATCAGCCCGGGATCATCTCATCGGCAAACAATTGTTCAACACTCTCTCGCTTGCGTATCAGCCATGCCTGATCGCCGTCGACCAGGATTTCAGCCGGACGCATCCGGGAATTGTAGTTACTGGCCATCACAAATCCGTACGCGCCCGCATCATGGATTGCGAGCAGGCTGCCTTGCTGGATGCACAATTTACGCTGGCTGGCGAACCAGTCCGAGCTTTCGCAAACGGGCCCCACCACATCGTAGAGCACCTCCTCTCCTGCTTCCCTGTGTACCGGGCTGATCTCGTGCCAGGCCGAATACAGGGATGGGCGCAGAAAATCATTCATGGCGGCATCCACCAGGGCAAAATTCTTCTGTGCGGTGTGTTTCAGATACTCCACCCTGCACAGCAGCAGTCCCGCCCCACCCACAATGGCGCGGCCCGGTTCAACGACCAGTTCCAGCTGCCGGTCCTGCATGAAAGGGTGCAGTACCTGAGCGTACTCCTGGGGACTGGGGGCGGTATCCGCAGGGCCATACGGGATTCCCAGTCCACCGCCCACATCCACATGCTGGAGCCGGATGCCCTGTCCGTGGAGACGGTCCACCAGCTCGAAAATTTTCTCGAAACAGGCCTGAAAGGGGGCCAGGTCCAGCAACTGAGAGCCGATATGACAGTCCACCCCCACGGCATGCAGGTGGCTGCTTTGTGCAACCCTCTGGTAGAGCTCCCAGGCCTGATCTATCTCCACGCCGAACTTGTTGTCCTTCAGGCCGGTGGAGATGTACGGGTGTGTGCTCGGGTCGACATCGGGGTTGACGCGCAGGGAGACGCTGGCAGGAATCCCCATTTCCCTGGCAATGGACTCCATGCGATCAAGCTCATCGCCGGATTCAATATTGAAACAGTGGATTCCGGCAAGCAGGGCACGGCGGATCTCGTCAGCCCGCTTGGCGACACCGGAAAAAACGACTTTTCCCGCATCTCCGCCGGCACGGATCACCCGCTCCAGCTCACCTCCGGAGACCACATCGAAGCCGGCACCGAGCTGGGCCAGCAGGTTCAGAATGGCCAGGTTGGAGTTCGCCTTGACCGCATAACAGATTCTCGTTGGCCAGTCCTGCAGGGCGTCGTCAAACGCCTGGTAATTGTTTTGTATGCAGGCCTTCGAATAAACGTAGCAGGGTGTTCCGTAAGCGCCCGCAAGTTTCGAACAGCTCACTTCCTCGGCATGCAGCAGGTTGTCACGATACGTGAATGGACTCATAAGACAGATGTATTCACGTACCGCCGGAATTCAGTCGTTTGCACATGCTAGCCGGAGAATTGACCTTTGACCTTCTGTTCAGGAACATCCTCAGGCAGATAGAGATCACCGGTCTGACCGCACCCCGCAAGGACTGCCAGAAAGGAGAACATCAAAATAAAGACGTATAATCTCGGCTGTGACACTGACGCACCCCTATCCTTTTAACCAGACGTCATTGTATAGACCATTCCGCTGACAGGAAACTATCATTGCCATGGCCTTGACCACCATCACGGTCGATACCCAGGACCATCCGGAACATGCCGTGATCTGGCTGCATGGCCTCGGGGCAAGCGGGCATGATTTCGAGCCTGTCGTCGAACAGCTTGATCTTCCAGAGAACCTGCGTGTGCGTTTTGTCTTCCCGCATGCACCCACCCGCCCGATCACCCTGAATAACGGTATCCCCCTGCAGGCCTGGTACGATATTTACGGGCTGGACATAGACAGCCCGCAGGACGAAAAAGGCCTGCAGCAAAGCAAAAGCGACATTTGTGCCTTGATCGAGCAGCTCGTGCAATCCGGCATCGCCTCGGAACGCATCATTCTTGCAGGCTTTTCACAGGGAGGGGCACAATGCCTGTATACGGGACTGTCCTGCGACTACCGCTTGGCAGGTATCCTGGCGATATCGTGCTGGCTGCCGCTTCACAAGAAATTTCCGGACTATGCGCTCAATGCGGACCGGTCGTTGCCCATCCTGCTGCTGCATGGCATGTATGATGTGACGATCCCGATCACCGCAGCTGAATTCACCCGCGAAACCCTCAAACAGCATGGATTCACCGTCGCCTGGCAATCCTATCCGTGCGCGCACACGGTGTCCCCGGAAGAAGTCAGGGATATTCGCAGCTGGTTGCTGGAGTGCTGGCAATAGCGCGCCGTCAGGAGGGCCTGAACTCCTTCAGACGCTGATGTGCACGCTTGATCTGTGCGGCCACCTGTTGCGGTGAAGTCCCGCCGTAAGTGTTCTTGGAATGCACGGAGCCCTGCAGGGAGAGGATGTCGAATACATCTTTTTCAATTTGCGGACTGAAGTCTTGCAACTCCTGCATGCTGAGCTCATCCAGTCGTTTGCGCTCGGCAACCGCATGCTTGACTGCCCGACCGACGATTTCATGCGCATCCCGAAACGGCACTCCCTTCTGTACCAGATAATCGGCGAGGTCGGTGGCCGTCGCATAGCCCTGCTGCGCCGCTGCGAGCAACTGGGCCCGGTTGACCTGCAGATGCGGCAACATGTCGGCGAAGGCGATGACGCAGTCATTGACCGTATCGATGGTATCGAACAGGGGTTCCTTGTCTTCCTGGTTGTCCCGGTTGTAGGCCAGCGGCTGACTCTTCATGAGCGTCAGCAGGGCAAAGAGATTGGCGTACACGCGCGCGCTCTTGCCGCGCACGAGTTCGGGAACATCGGGATTCTTTTTTTGCGGCATGATCGATGAGCCGGTACAAAAGCGGTCCGGCAACTCGACGAAATTGAATTGTGCCGAGGTCCACAACACGAGTTCTTCGGCAATGCGTGACAGGTGCGCAAACAACATGGCTGCAAAGGCGCAGAACTCAATGGCAAAATCGCGGTCACTGACCGCATCCAGACTGTTGTCGCAGGGACGCGCAAACTGCAGCTGTTGTGCTACAAACTCCCGGTCCAGGGGAAAACCGCTGCCGGCAAGGGCTGCAGCCCCCAGCGGCATCACATTCACGCTTTCCCGACAGTGCAAAAGGCGTACCCGGTCACGATGGATCATCTCAAACCAGGCCAGCATGTGGTGCCCGAACGTGATGGCTTGTGCGACCTGCAAATGTGTGAAACCGGGCATGACGGTGTCGACTTCACGCTCTGCCAGCGCAATCACGGCCAGTTGCAGTTTTTCCAGCTGAGGGTCGATCTCATCAATGGCGTCCCGCAGGTACAGGCGAACGTCGGTCACGACCTGATCGTTACGTGAGCGCCCGGCATGCAGGCGCTTGCCCGCTTCCCCTGTTAATTCGACTAGGCGAGACTCGATATTCATGTGCAGATCTTCCAAGGCGCGGTTCCATGGGAACGCACCGGATTCGATCTCTGCCGAAATCGTGTCCAGTGCCTGCAGCAGCTTGTCACAGTCCCGCTCGTCCAGTACGCCGATGCGCGCGAGCATCCGGGCATGCGCACGGGAAGCCAGAATGTCTTGCTTGTACAATCGCCGGTCAAATCCCACGGACGCACTGAACCGTTCGACAAACTCATCTGTCGCTTCGCTGAATCGCCCGCCCCACGGCTTTGTGCCTTTATCCTTCATCCCACCGGTCCAAGTAATCAAACAGCGATTATCCCCCAAATCAGCCCAAGCTCAATGGCTTCTTGATGTAAATCGGCCATTTTAGACGGCAGAAGAACTTTTTGCTTCCAAAGCGATAGGAAATGCAGCACAGTACGCCAACCCTGATTGGCTGAACGAAGGATACAAACGATTTTTCGTGCATGTAAGAATCGCCACGCGCAGTAGTGCGCTTGCCCTGTGGCAGGCCAAAGAGGTGTCGCGTCTGCTGCGACAGGAGCATTCCGGGCTGTCTACGGAACTGGTCAAAATGACGACTACCGGGGACCGCCTGCTGCAGAAGTCCTTGGCGACACAGGGCGGCAAAGGCCTGTTCATCAAGGAACTGGAGAACGGGCTGCTGGAAGATCAGGCGGACATCGCTGTGCACTCCATGAAAGACGTGCCGGTTGAGCTCCCACCCGAACTGCATCTGCCCGTCATGCTCAAACGGGAGAACCCGCACGATGCGCTCGTGTCAAACCGGTATGCGAGCCTTGAGACACTGCCGGTGAACGCGACCATCGGCACCGCGAGCCTGCGCCGCGCCTGCCAGCTCAAGGCATCATTTCCGGGACTCGAGATCAAGCTCTTGCGTGGCAATGTCAGTACGCGGCTTGCCAGACTGGATGAAGGGGATTATGACGCCATCCTGCTGGCAGTCGCCGGGCTGAAACGTCTTGGCCTCGAGCAGCGCGTTCGCACCTGCCTGACTGCAGAACAGATGATACCGGCCATCGGCCAGGGCGTGATCGGCATTGAATGCCGCCGCGACGATCCGCAGATCGAGTCCCTGATCCGGCCACTCAACCACGAAGACACCCGAATTTGCATTTTGGCAGAGCGTGCCGTCAGCCAGGCCCTACAGGGAGGATGCCAGCTTCCGATCGCCGGATTTGCCGAGCTGGACCACGAAAAACTTGTCCTGCGCGCGCTCGTGGGCGATCCTGGAGGCGAACGGATTTGTCGCAGCGAACGCACCGGCCACAGAGAGGATCCCGTTCTGCTGGGCCAGCGGGTTGCCGCTGACCTGCGCGCGCAGGGTGCCGACAAGATCCTGGCAGGATTATCCTGACCCGGGTCCCGATGCGGGTACCCGCAAGCAAACGAAAGCGATGAGCATGACCGGTCGCGAACCCCTGGCAGACAAGACCATTGTCGTCACCCGCCCGGTGGCTCAGGCCCAAAACCTGCTGTCCTCCCTGGAAAAGTTCCCGGTCAGGATCGTGCATTTCCCCGCCATCGACATCCGCCCGGTGGAGGACCCTGGCGCGGCCACCCGCCTGCTCCAAGACCTGGCAACCTACGACACTGTCATATTCAACAGTGCGAATGCGGTGCACCATGCCATGGCGCTGATGCAGAAGCTGCAATTGACCTTCAGCACACAGTGCATTGCCACGCTGGGACCGGCAACCCAGGCTGCCCTGAGCCAGCACGGCGTGCATACAGACATCGTGCCGAAGACCGGTTTCCGCAGTGAAGACCTGCTGGCCGAGGCTAAGCTACAGGGGCAGGCTGTACTGATTGTCCGGGGGGTTGGCGGGCGCGAGCGCCTGGTGCGCGAACTGCGTTCGCGCGGCGCCCAGGTAGACATTGCTGAAGTGTATCGCCGCCTGTGCCCCGCAACACGCCCCGCGCTGAATCTCAGCGCTTGCCCCGAAAACGAATCCGCCATACTGATCTACAGTGTCGAGTCGGCCCGCAACCTGTGGACCCTGTGTGCGGTCGATGAGCGAAAATGGGCCGCCAAGGTCGCACTCGTTGCAGGAAGCCGGCGCATTGCCGAAACCGCCACCGCCATCGGTTTTACGAAAAGCCCTATAATAGCCAGTAATGCCAGCGATGCTGCCATGCTGGAGGCGCTGCAGGCATGGGCCAGGGGATCGGGCTAAACGTACAGCATGCCGAACGATGGACGCTCAACAACCAACCTCACCTTCCGAGCCGGGGCCGGATGCCCCGGAAAAACCGAGCGGGCGAAAGCTTCGCAGCGGTCTTCTTTTCCCAGCCCTGATCACAATCTTGCTGCTTGCTGGTGGCAGCCTCGCATACTATGCATGGCTCGGACTCAATGAGCGTCTGGTTCAGGCCGCGTCCGAGCGTCAGTCACTGGCTGACGGTATTGCCACCATTGACGAAAGCACGGAGTTTCTGAGTCTCAAAGAGGAACTGCAGCAACAGGTCACGGCACTTGAACAGCAAGTGACGGGGCTTTCCAAGCAATTGAAGGAACAGGCAAACCGGCAGGAAAATACCCGCAGTTTCGTGCAACAGTCCCTAGCCAGTGCCAACCGGAGCCAACTGGAATGGGGATTGAACGAGGCCCTGTATATCTTGCATCTGGCCGGTCATCGTCTGCTCATTGAGCGTGACATCCCGGGAACCATTGCCGCCCTGGAAATCACAAGCACTCGCCTGCATGAACTCAATGACCCCCGCCTGCTTCCCGTGCGTGAATCCATCTCCAGACAGATTCAAAAACTGAAAACCGTTTCCGATCCAGACTGGGCGGGAATCAGCCTGCAGCTCAACAATTTGCTGGACAGGATCCGCCAGGACGGCGTCAATGCCAGGCCAGCACCCAGTCCGCGATCTGAACCTCGCCAGCCGGACTCCCAGGAAAGCCCACCGGAATTGTGGCAAAAGCTTGCCGGCCGGGTGAAAAACTTCATTGACGACTCCATCACCATCACCCGGAAAGCATCGCCATCCGGCCCGTCAGCCGAACACCGGGGGGAAACCGAGGCCCACGAATTTCTCCGGGCCCGGTTGCTCAGTGCCAAATATGCCCTGGCGAGGCGCGACAGCCGAGGCTACCATCATGAACTTGAATCCGCGCTGACATGGCTTGAAACCTCAACCCCCGGGAGCAACCTGAGTGAACTGGCCGACGAACTGGGGGCCTTGAATTCCGTGAATCTCGAACCGGAACTTCCAGACATCAGTGAGCCCGGCACCCTTCTGGCAGGCCTGCTGGAGAATATAGAGAGCCGCTGAATGCTGCGTCCCTTGCTGATTTTCGTGGTTTTCCTGATCCTCTTTGCAGGCATCACCCTGTATGTCATGCAAGCCCCGGGGCTTGCAGTCTTCACCTATGGCGATGTCACGATCGAGATGCCACTGGTCCGGTTTGTCATCGGGGCATTCATCGTGGTTGTCGCACTGTATCTGGCCTTGCGCCTGCTTGGCCTTGTATTCAACGCACCTCTTCGGTTTCGTGCCGCTCGTTCCAGACGCAGGCAGCGCAAGGCCGCCGCGGATACCAGCCAAGGGCTGGCCGAGTTTGCCTCAGGGGACTGGCTGCAGGCGGAGAAGCTGCTGATACGGGGGGCTGATGAAGCCTGCAGTGCGCACATCAACTACATTTGGGCAGCACGTGCTGCACAACAGAGCGGAAACCATGAAATGCGTGACCGGTATCTGGAACAGGCAGAAAACTCCATGCCGGAAAAGCAGGCCGTACCGGACATTCTGCGCGCGGAATTCCTCTTGCAGCAAGGCCTGCCTGAACAGGCTCTGGCCTGCATCGAGCCGTACAGCGGGAAGATTGCAAACAACTCCAAAATCGCCGGCCTGTTTGCCGGTGCCTACGAACAACTGCACGACTGGCAACAACTCGCAGGCATGATCCCCGAGATGGAAAAGAACCGCAGTATTGGCCCCGAGGCGCTCGAGAAAATACGGAAAAGCACGATTTGTGGACTGCTGGAAGCGTCCAGGCGCGGTGACACTGCCGAGGATATTGAGCATCTAGGCAAGCGATTCAGGAGTACAATCACATCGGATGACGCGCTGGCGGTCGCCTACGTCGAGGCACTGCGGATGCAGGACAGGCACCGGGCAGGCGCAGCGCTGGTAACGGACATGCTGGACAGTCACTGGAGCCCGGGACTGGTCCGACAATTCGGTCTGCTGGAACATGCTGATGCCGCATCTGCACTGCATCAGGCGGAACAGTGGATGGCCCTGCACGATCGCGATGCCGGCCTGTACCTGACGCTGGGTCGCCTGTGTAAACGAGCAGAGCTTTGGGATAAGGCAAAAGACTACCTCGAATCCAGCCTGGACTCGGAACCCCTGGCCGAGACTTGTGCCGAACTTGCAGCTTTGCACGAGCATCTTGATGAAACTGAAACTGCATACCACTACACGAAAAAAGGGCTGGAGCTAGCCACCCGGGTCCCATGAGGAAGACCTCTTGCTTGAACCCCGTTTTTGTCGTAAGTATTCTGCGACATGAATAGTCCGACGTACGGCAACAAGCCATGCTGATTCGTATATTGATCGCGGCATCCCTGCTACTCCTCTTGTGGGTATTGTTGTCCGGACATCTGGGCATCCTGTTGCTGTCTCTGGGCATTGCCAGCGGTTTGCTGGTCGCCTGGCTCATCCACGGGCTTGCGCTTCAAAACCCTGACTTCAGTACATTGTATTTCAGCCTCAATTTGCCCAGATTCTTGCCCTGGTTTTTTCTGGAAGTGGTGCGTTCCAATCTGGATGTCAGCTGGAGAATATTGCATCCCAAACTGCCAATTTCTCCCAACACAAGTACCGTGTCCACATCAAAGCTCAACAATGTGGCCACAACCACGTATGCGAACTGCATTACCTTGACCCCGGGCACATATACACTGAATGTCGACGACCAAACCATCGAAGTGCACTCACTGACTCAAGAGACGGCCGAGAAACTGCAGCAGGGAAAAATGAAGGAACGGATTTCTGTCCTGCAGGGGCGTCTCGATACTTCCTGAAACTGCGCAGGATCTTATGTTTACAACCGCATTCATTGCCATCCTGGTCGTCATGTTTGTTCTGCTGCTGCGCGTGGCTCTCGGACCTACAATTTTTGATCGCATCCTGGCCATCAACACGTTCGGCACTGCGATCGTCTTGTTGATCGCATTGTTCGGATTTTTGACCGGCCGGCCGGATTTCCTGGACATTGCGCTGCTTTATGCGCTGATCAACTTCATATCGACGATTGCAGTACTGAAATTGTTCCGATACGACTCTCTGGGAAAATCTGTCGATGAGTGAGGTCTGGGCATGTTCGTAGTCAGCTGGATACTGCTTGTACTCGGCAGCGTGTTTTGCCTGATCGGCACCCTGGGGCTCATGCGCCTGCCGGATTTTTATTCCAGGGTGCATGCGGCCAGCATCATAGACAGCCTGGGGGCCATACTGATTTTGCTGGGCCTGATCACACAATCGCAGGACCCGCTGGTGATCATCAAGCTGATCCTGATTCTGCTGTTCATGATGCTCACCGGTCCGACCGCAGTACATGCCCTGGCGCACACCGCGATGCTCAGCGGAAAAAACCGGGCTTCGGATCAAGATTCCGAGCAGCCCAACGGGCCCTGAAAACCTGTGGATATCGAAACCATCGTCAATTTTTCGCTGCTGACCATGCTGGCGCTTACCGTGATCGTACTGATCCGCATGAAAAGCCTGCTGGCCATCGCGCTGTCGAGCGGTGTCTACAGCTTCTTGTCAGCGGGTCTGTTCGTAGTGATGGATGCGGTGGATGTCGCATTCACCGAAGCTGCCGTGGGCGCCGGAATCACTACCGTACTGCTGCTGGGAACCATCGCAATTACGGGGCGGGAACAGACTGTCAGCAAACACAAGAGGTTTCTGCCCATAGCCGTAATCACCATCACGGGGGCAGCCCTGATTTACGGAACGCTGGACATGCCCCTGTATGGGGATGCCAGCGCCCCCATCCACACCCATGTCGCGCCGCATTACCTGACACAAAGCAGCGAGGAGATTGGCATTCCCAACGTTGTGACTTCCGTGCTGGCAAGTTATCGGGGCTACGACACGCTGGGTGAAGTCGCAGTGATTTTCACCGCGGCCGTGGGGGTCCTGCTGTTGCTTGGAAAAACCGCAAGGCGAAGCGGGCGTAAACCATGAATCTCCGTTCCAGCTTGATATTGCGCGAAGTCTGCAGGCTGATTATCCCTGCGGTCATGCTGTTTGGCCTGTACGTGCAGTTTCATGGAGAGTACGGGCCCGGTGGCGGCTTTCAGGCAGGCGTGATATTTGCCGCTGCCGTGATCCTTTATGCGCTGGTATACGGCCGGCAGAAAGCCCAGCGCATTCTGCCCACCGAGACCGTCCGTTATCTCACTGCGGCAGGCGTATTGCTGTATGCCGGGGTGGGTGTGGCAACCATGCTGCTGGGTGGAAATTTCCTTGACTACGATGTATTGCTGCAGGGCCATCAGCAAGCCCAGCACCTGGGCATTTTTCTTATCGAGCTCGGGGTGGGTATCACGGTGGGTGCCGTGATGATTGTAATTTTTTACACGCTTGACGAGTTCTGCGAATAGGCAATGATCACCGGCTATTTCAATTACTGGGTCGTGATCGTTTTGATGATGATGGGTTTTTATATCGTCATCTCGGACTCCAACCTGATCAAAAAAATCATCGGGCTGAACATTTTTCAAACCTCGGTATTCATACTGTTCATCTCCATGAGCAAGGTGAAAGGAGGGACTGCACCCATACTGATTGCCGGGACCGACGTATATTCGAATCCCCTGCCGCATGTCCTGATCCTGACAGCCATCGTGGTCGGGGTGTCAACCACCGCGCTGGGACTGGCGATCATTGCCAGAATCCACCGGGCTTACGGCACCGTCGACGAAACCATCATTCACGAACAGGATGACCTTCAGGACGAAAACTAGTGCTGGCTCATTTACCTGCATTACAAGTGGTGATCCCCCTGATCAGTGCACCCGCCTGTGTCCTGGTCACGCGGGCCAACTGGGCCTGGCTGCTGGCCACCGCGGTGAGCATCATTTCTTTTGTCATCGCCTTGCTGCTGGTGTTCGAAGTGTCCGCGCACGGGGTGTTGTCTTACCACCTGGGAGGCTGGAGGCCGCCGCTTGGAATCGAATACCGCATTGACCACCTGAGCGCCTATTTGCTGACCATCGTGGCCGCAACGGCCAGCATCACCATGATTGCGGCACGAGAAAGCATCCAGCAGGAAATTCCGCCGGAGAAGGCCGGCCTGTTTTTTTCCGCATACCTGCTGTGCCTGACCGGCCTGCTGGGCATCGTTGCTTCGGGAGATGCCTTCAATATTTTCGTGTTCCTTGAGATCAGCTCACTGTCCTCCTACGTGCTGATTGCGATGGGCCGTGACCGCCGGGCCCTGACCGCCGCATACCAGTATTTGATCATGGGGACCATCGGCGCCACCTTTATACTGATCGGCGTCGGCCTGCTGTACATGTTGACCGGCACCCTCAATATCCAGGATTTGCAGCAGAGGATCCCGGCAGTCGTCGACTCCAGGACATTGCACGCGGCCTTTGCCTTCCTGACCGCAGGGATCTCGCTGAAAATTGCCCTGTTTCCGCTGCACCTCTGGCTGCCCAATGCCTATGCGCATGCCCCATCGATGATCACCGTGTTCCTGTCGGCCACCGCGACCAAGGTTTCTGTGTACGTGCTGCTGCGATTTTTTTTCGGCCTGTTTCCACATGAAGTTTCTCTACAGCAATTTCACCTGGACAAGATCCTGCTGCCCCTGTCCATCATTGCCATCCTGACGGCGTCCTTTGTTGCCATCTTTCAGGAAAACATCAAACGCATGCTCGCCTATTCCAGCGTTGCGCAGATCGGTTACATGACGCTGGCAATCGGCCTGGGTTCTGCGGACGGTACGATCGCCGGAATGCTGTACCTGTTCAATCATGCGATCATCAAGGGCGGGTTGTTCCTGGCCATGGCCTGCGTAGTGCTGCGAATCGGCTCGGTGCAGCTGGAAGATTTCGCGGGGCTGGGCCGGCGCATGCCCTGGACCATGGCGGCCGTGGTCCTGCTGGGCCTTGGGCTGATCGGGATACCCTTTACGGCCGGCTTTGTCAGTAAATGGTATGTACTGTCGGCAGCGATTGAACAGGGGCACTGGCTGGCAGCCATCGTGGTCGTGGGAGGATCCCTGTTGACGGTCCTGTACATCTGGAAAATCATTGAACATGCCTACTTCAAGACCCCTGTGAGTGCCACGCGCCAGAAGCAGGCGGTCCTTGAAGCACCCCGGCAGATGCTGCTCCCCCTGTGGCTGCTGGTGGCCGGCAACTTTTATTTTGGCCTGGATACCTCCTTCAGCCTTGGATTTGCAAGTACCGCCATTCAGACGTTATTTCACTGAGCAATGATCCTGCTGCTGCAACACCTTGAGCTCGCACTCTTGATCCCCCTGCTGGGCGGGGCCCTGGTTCTCCTGTTCCGCAACCGGCCAAGGCTGCGTGAGGCGAGTTCGCTGTTCGCCGGGATCCTCCTGTTCCTGTACATCACCCAGTTGCTGGGGCTGTACCACGAGTCCAGCCCGGTGCACACCTTGCTGAACATCTCCGCCCATCTTTCGATCGCTTTCCATCTGGAACCCCTCGGGCTTGTGTTTGCCTTGCTGGCCTCCGGTCTCTGGGTTTTCACAACGATGTATTCCATCGGTTACATGACCGGCAATTCAGAAAAGAACCTCACACGGTTTTACCTGTTCTTTTCCGTGTCGATTGCAGCGACCATGGGCATCGCCTTCGCGGCCAACCTGTTCACGCTATTCATATTTTATGAGGCATTGACACTATCCACTTATCCCCTGGTGACACATAAGCAAACCTCCGAGGCACGCAGTGGAGGACGCGTCTACCTGGGGCTTTTGCTTGGCACCTCGATCATGTTTTTCCTGACCGCCCTGGTCATCACCTGGATTCGATCCGGTACGCTGGATTTCATGCCGGGGGGCGTACTGGAAGGGAATACCCGGGGACTGGCCGCCGTGCTGCTGTTCACGCTGTTCATGCTCGGTATCGGAAAAGCGGCCCTGTTACCGTTTTACCGCTGGCTGCCGGCTGCCATGATTGCGCCTACGCCCGTGAGCGCCCTGCTGCATGCCGTGGCCGTGGTCAAGGCCGGCGTATTTTCCGTGCTCAAGATTTCCGTGTACGTATTCGGGATCGACTACCTGGCCACGCAGGAGGCCTCGGTCTGGATCCTGTGGCTGGCGGTGGCCACCATGATAATCGCCTCGATCATCGCGCTCAGCAAGGACAACCTGAAAGCACGACTGGCCTATTCGACGATCAGTCAGCTTTCATACATTGTCATCGGCGCGGCCCTGGCCTGGCCGGCGGCGGCCCTGGGGGGCGCCCTGCACATCGTCACGCACGCTTTCGGGAAAATTACCCTGTTTTTTTGTGCCGGTGCAATTTACACCGTGACGAAATATACGCGGGTCAGCCAACTCAACGGGCTCGGCCACAGGATGCCGTTCACTTTTGCAGCTTTCCTGCTCGCCTCATTCAGTGTGATCGGCCTGCCGCCATTCATCGGCAGCTGGAGCAAATGGCTGCTGGTTGAAGGCAGCCTGGACACGCAGCATTACGTCGTGCTGTTCGCCTTTGCGCTGAGCACCTTGCTGAACTGCGCCTACCTGCTGCCGATTGGCCTGCGTGCTTTTTTCAAACCGCCGAATCCGGCCCAGGCAGTCACGGGTTCCGGGATCCAGGAAGCGCCTCTGGCATGTGTGATCCCACTGTGCGCTACGGCTGCGGCCACATTGCTGCTGTTTTTCTATATCCAGCCCATTTATGATTTTCTGTACCCCGTTTTCAATTCATGAACCGCAAGAAACATCGCTACTGGCTGGACAGCCCCGATAACGTTCGCAAGCTTGTGTACGGCCTGTACACCTTGTGTGCAGCACTGATGCTGCTCGACTTTTTTTATCACAAGCACATCTACTTCCCTTTTGAAAACTGGTTCGGCTTTTTTGCCTGGTTCGGTTTCATTGCGTGTGTGGCCCTGGTCCTGCTCGCCAAACAAATGCGCAAGCTCGTGAAGCGCGACGAGGACTACTACGGTGATGTCTAGCCTGAACCCGGCACTCATCCTGGTGCTTGGTGCGCTGCCGGCCTTGATGCTGAAAGGCCATCTGCGTACTGTTTACATGCTGCTGTTGCCGGTGCTTTCCTTTTTGCAGCTGTACACCTTGCCCGCAGGCAGTCGTGCGGAGTTCGAGATCCTCGGCATGCTCCTGACGACCCTGCACCTCGACAAGCTCAGCTTCATGTTCGCAGTGATCTTCCACATTGCGGCTTTCCTGTCGATCCTCTACTCATTGCATGCCCGCGATCGCCTGCAGCAGATGATCACCCTGGTCTACGCAGGCTGTGCGATCGGAGTGGTGCTGGCCGGGGACCTGGTTACACTGTTCATCTACTGGGAGGCGGCGGCGCTTTCCTCCGTGTTTCTGATCTGGGCGCGGCGTACCCCGGCATCCTATGCGGCGGGTATGCGTTACCTGATCGTACAGGTCATCTCCGGACTCCTGCTGTTGGCCGGCATCATCCTGCATGCGCGCAGCAGCGGGTCCATTGAATTTACCCAGCTGGATCCCGGAACACCCGGAGGAGCGCTGATTTTTCTTGCCTTCGGGATCAAGTGCGCCTTCCCCTTGCTGCATAACTGGCTGGTGGACGCCTACCCGCAAGCGACCGTGACCGGAGCTGTGGTGCTCTCCGCCTTCACGACCAAGATGGCAATATATGCGCTTGCAACCGCTTTTGCGGGAACCGAAATCCTGATCTGGATCGGATTGCTGATGACCGCCTTTCCGATCTTCTACGCGGTGATCGAAAATGATCTTCGCCGGGTGCTGACCTACAGCATGATCAACCAGCTGGGATTCATGGTGGTCGGGGTTGGAATCGGAACGGAACTGGCACTCAACGGCACCGCGGCCCATGCCTTTGCAGATATCCTGTTCAAGGCGCTGCTGTTCATGAGCATGGGCGCCGTGCTGCTGCGCACCGGTCGCATCAACGGTTCGGACCTGGGCGGACTGTACAAGTCGATGCCGGTTACCGCGGGCTTTTGCGTGATTGGTGCTGCATCGATCTCAGCTTTCCCCCTGTTCAGTGCCTTTGTCACGAAATCGATGATCATGGAGGCAGCCGCCCTCGAGGGCTACACCCTGGTGTGGCTGGTGTTGCTGTTCGCATCTGCCGGTGTGTTTCACCATGCAGGCATCAAGATCCCCTACTTTGCTTTTTTCGCCCACGACAGCGGCATACGCTGCAAGGAAGCACCCGCCAGCATGCTGTTCGCCATGGCCGTTGCTGCTGTACTTTCCATGTGCATCGGGATCTTCCCGCACACCCTGTATGCGCTGTTGCCCTATGAGACCGGCTACCAGCCGTACACGATGACGCACGTGATCACCCAGCTCCAGTTATTGTTCTTCTCGGCGCTCGCCTTCACCTGGCTCGTGCGACAGGGTCTCTACCCTCCGGAATTGCGCTCCGTGAACCTGGATGCAGACTGGTTTTATCGCAAGCCGGGACGCTGGCTGGCGGAATACGCGCTGCGGTCGATCGTAGCCGGCGAACAGAAGATGGGGGTCTGGATCAAGCGGCTTTCATTCAGCGCGGGTACACGCCTGCATCGTCATCACGGACCCCAGGGACTGCTGGCCAAAACCTGGCCCACCGGCAGCATGGTGCTGTGGGTCGCCTTCCTGCTTGGCGTCTACCTGATCTTTTATTATGTCTACTGAGGACCCGGGATTGCAGGCTCAGTGGATGGTCTGGGCCTCTTCTGCGTCTTCGTCCATCAGATCCAGTACGGGTTGCAGTTCCGCGGAAGCGTGGTGCAGAACCATGTGCCAGCTGCCGTTCGTCTTCTTGTAGATGTTGGTGGCAAAGATCTCGGACTGCAGTTCGCCATCGACGTAGATGTCTTCCACAACATGGTGCACCGCCACATCCTCCGCCAGAATCACGCCCGTCCTGTTAATCCTTAGCTCGATGCCCTGCTCATAGGAAAACATCTGTTCCCAGCTCTTGCGGATGTTGGATACGCCCTGCAAGCGAGAACCGCCAGGGTGTATGCAGACGATGTCCGAACCCTGGCCCCATACGAACATCATCAGTTCGATATCCCCTTCCTGGAAGGATCGGTAAAATGCCTGCTCGGCCTGTTCGGAGGTCTGAAAGCAATTCGGATTTTGCATGGTTGTCCAGTCAAGTTTCAAATGTTCATCGACCCGGGTAACATTCCAGATGTCATGAGCTTGGCAGAAACAAAATTATGTCACTACGACGAAATACCGGATCCAGGCAGCAAAGGCCTGATTGTTGAAACTCACGATACGCTGACTCGGGTATTTGTCGTCAAGAAGGACAGACAGGTTTATGCCTACCAAAACTCATGCCCGCATACGCAGGGGCCTTTGGACTGGACGCCTGACCGTTTTCTCGACGAGGGCGCGGATTATATCATGTGCGCCAACCATGGCGCCCTCTTTCAGATACAGGATGGCCTGTGCATCTACGGCCCCTGCAAAAACGAGTATCTGCGTGCCCTGCCGTGCACGGTCCGCAACCGGATCATCCACGCGCAGCTTTAAGAGCCTGCAATATGGCATAATCCCCTGACGGAGCCTGACGTGCACAGGCCCGGGGCTGAAACCGAGAAAATTCGGGGGGCAGAGATGGCAGAAAATTCGTGGATCTCCTATTTCAGCGCAGTCGCAAGCTGGCTGCTGGCTGTTTTCCTGGTGGTGCAGTTATTGTCCGGTCCCTTCGATGGACGTTCCTGTCAAACTGCCTGTGTGAACACGGTTTTCTGGGTATCCTTCGCCATTGCAGGCCTCGGCCTGATCTTCAGTGCCGGGGCCTTGTTCTCCGGCAAAATCGGCTGGCTGCAGAGCCTGTCCTTTCTTGCCTTGCTGGGCCTGGTCGGCATTTACCTCACCACGATCCTGATCGGTACCTTCGGGATTTAAGTCTCACTCTTGCGCCCGGCGTCATACCTGCCCAAACTCGATCGATTTTCCAAGCCACCGGTGGATCAGGGCATCTACCGTGCGAGGATGTTCGGCAAACAGCCATTTTGCACTTTCGTGCACTTGCGGAATCAGGTCCTGGTCACGCAGGATATCCGCGATCCGTAACTGCATCATGCCCGTCTGGCGGGTACCCAGCACCTCTCCGGGACCCCGGATTTCAAGATCGACCTGGGCAATCTTGAAGCCGTTGCCGGTGGCGCGCATGGTGTCGATTCGCAGCTTGGCATTCTCGGTCAGCGGGGCGCTGTACAGCAGCACACAACTGCTTTCCTGGACTCCCCGCCCCACCCGGCCACGCAACTGATGCAGCTGGGCGAGACCCAGGCGCTCGGCATTCTCGATAATCATCAGGCTGGCATTTGCGACATCCACCCCGACTTCGATCACCGTGGTCGCCACCAGCAGGTCAATCCGGCCGGATGCAAAATCCCGCATCACCGCATTTTTCTCCTGGCTCTTCATGCGTCCATGCACCAGCCCCACGGTGACCCCGTCCAGCAGGGCACTCAGCTCCTGATACACGTTCTCCGCCGCCTGACACTGCATCGCTTCCGACTCCTCGACCAGCGTGCATACCCAGTAGGCCTGCTGGCCGCGCCGGCAGGCGCTGGCAACACGCTCGACCACTTCATGGCGCCTCTCGTGCGGGACGGCAATGGTGCTGACCGGCCTGCGGCCCGGCGGCAACTCGTCAATGACGGAATAGTCGAGATCCGCGTAGGCGGTCATGGCGAGAGTCCTCGGAATCGGCGTCGCGGTCATGATCAGCTGGTGCGGGCTGCCAACCCCCTGCACACCCTTTTCACGCAAGGCCAGGCGCTGGTGTACACCGAAACGGTGCTGTTCGTCCACGACCACCAGGGCCAGATTCTGAAAGCTAACGCCTTGCTGAAACAGCGCGTGGGTGCCCACGATCGCCTGCGCGCTGCCGCTTGAGATCCGCGCCTTCATTTCATTGCTTTTGCTGGAGGTCATCCGGCCCGACAGCCAGGCCAGTTGCACGCCCAGGGGGGCCAGCCAGCTTGAGAAGTTCTGCAGGTGCTGCTCGGCCAGGATTTCAGTGGGTGCCATCACGACGGCCTGATAACCGGCCTCGATCACCTGCAGGCAGGCCGCAATGGCCACAAGCGTCTTGCCGCTGCCCACATCGCCTTGCACCAGGCGCAGCATCGGGTAGCTTTTTTTCAGATCGGCAAACACCGTGGCGATCACACGCTGTTGCGCAGCGGTGAGGGTAAATTCCAGCGTTTCAACCAGCCGTGCGTACAGGCGGCCTGGCGGTGCGATGGATACGGCAGGCTGCTTTTGTATCTGCAGCCGCAATTTGAACAGGCTCAATCGCTGGGCAAGCAACTCCTCGAAAGCCAGGCGGCGCTGCATCACATGGGTGCCGGCCGCCAATGCCTGCGTGTCGGCCTCGGGTGGAGGGCGGTGGACGAATTTCAGCGCCTCGATCACGGAGGGCCGGCAACCGTCGATTTCAGGGGTTTCAGGCAACAGGTCAAGATCCGGGACTTCGTCCCCTTCAACCCAGCGTAACGCCTTCGAGGTCATGCTGCGCAAGGCGATTTGATGCAGGCCTTCGGTAGTCGGGTAAATCGGGGTCAGGTGATCTTCAACCTTGGCCGTATCTCGCGTGTGCTGGATTTCGTATTCGGGATGTACCATTTCCAGGCTCGAGACACCCCGCCTGACCTCACCGAAACAGCGAATGCTGACACCCGGTGCCAGATTTTCCTGCTGCTTCTTGTTGAAATAAAAAAACCGCAACAGGATCCTGCCCGTTCCATCGCTGACACTGACCAGCAACATTCGCCTTTTCCGGTACACCATCTCACTGTGATCTACCGTTCCCAGCAGCACACACTCATCCCCCGGCTGCAAGGTCCCGATCTGGCGTATCTGGGTGCGGTCCTGGTAGCGGATCGGCAAATGGAAAAGAAGATCCTGCACGGTATGGATATGCAGGCGCTGCAGATGCCCCGTGATTTTCGGGCCGATGCCCTTGAGGATGGTAACCGGGGGGAATGTGTCCCGATCCGTGGAACCCGCATCCCGGTTCATTTGGCAGTGGGCCTGTACAAGCAGCAGTTACGGCAACCGTGTCTCAGTCAAGCTGCATCACGGCATCCATCTCCACACCCGCGTCCTTGGGCAGGGCAGCCACACCGATCGCCGCGCGTGCCGGGTAAGGTTTCGAAAAGTATTCGGACATGATTTCATTGACCAGGGGGAAATGGGCAAGATCCGTGAGAAAAATATTCAGCTTGACCACGTCACCCAGCGTTCCTCCCGCCGCCTCTGCAACCGCCTGAAGATTGTCGAAGACCCGGGAAATCTGCGCCCTCATGTCTTGGCCTGCCAGCTGCATGGAAGCCGGATCCAGAGGAATCTGGCCCGACAGGTATACCGTGCTGCCGACCTTGACGGCCTGTGAATAGGTTCCTATGGCTTGTGGCGCACGTGCGGTGTTGATGATCTCGCGTTCCATTTTGAAATCTCCTTGATCAAATGCGTTTTACCTTGTAGACCTTCGGGGTTTTCCGCACGGCCCGGATGATGTTCGCCAGGTGATCACGGTCTTTGACCGTGAGCAAAATCGTAATGGTGGTCGTGGTGCCGAATTTTTCATCCAGGATGATATTTTCTATGTTCGAGCTTTCCTCGGATATTTTTGCTGCGACCACGGCCAGCACACCCCGTTCATTGGCGGTCTTGATACTGATTTCCGCAGTAAATTCACTGCCCGGGTTGCTGTCCCAATATACTTGAATCCACTTGTCGCGGCTTTTTTTCCTGTGCCTGACGATGTTGCGGCACTTGGCATGGTGCACCACCAGGCCCTTGCCGGCATTCATCACGCCAACCACGGAATCCCCGGGTATGGGGTGGCAGCATTTTCCGTAGCTCACCACCATGCCTTCCGTGCCACGGATTGCCAGGGGATTCTTTCTGTCGCCTCGGGATCGCAATTTCATCCACAATCCCCGCAGTGACACCAGGTGCTTGACGACAAAAGGTGCCATCCGGTCGCCCAATCCCACTTCCACGAACAACTGCTGCTCGGATTCCAGCTGCAGTTCCTTGAGCAGACGGGCCAGATCCCGCTTGCTCACGTCCTCCCAGGTTTTCTCATAGGCGATCAAGGCCTGATCCAGAAGCCGCCTGCCCAGTTGACCGGCCTCTTCGGTCTGCAGGTTCTTCAGATAGCTGCGAATGTTGGAACGTGCCTTGGCGGTCACGATGAAGTTCAGCCAATCCGGGCTCGGATGACCTTCAGGGGCCGTGATGATGTCGATGGTCTGCCCGTTTTCGAGAATCGTGCTGAGCGGCTCCAGCCGGCGGTTGATCCGGGCCCCGACGCAATGATTGCCAATATCCGAATGCACCGCGTAGGCAAAGTCCACAGCCGTCGCATTGATCGGCAGCTCGAGGATGTCGCCCCTCGGGGTAAATACGTAAATCTCGTCATAAAAAAGATCGATTTTCATGCTTTCCAGAAATTCGAGGGAACTGCCTGAACTGTGCTGTATTTCTGAAACCGTCTTGAGCCATTCCTGTGTCCGCGTGTGGGGTCCTGCATGATCACCCTCGCCCCCCTTGTACATCCAGTGGGCCGCGATACCGGACTGGGCGACCTGATCCATTTCTTCAGAGCGGATCTGGACCTCCACCGGTATGCCCTTGGGCCCGAACAGCACGGTGTGCAGTGACTGGTAGGCATTTTTTTTGGGGATGGCAATGTAATCCTTGAACTTGCCCGGCACCGGTTTGTACAGGTTGTGGATGACGCCGAGCACCCGGTAACAGGTATCGACATCGGCAACGACGATGCGGAACCCGAAAACATCGAACACCTCGGAGAACTGAAGGTGCTTTTCCTTCATCTTTCTGTAGATGCTGTAAATATTCTTCTCGCGGCCATGGATGCGGCTGACGATGCCGGCATCGTCCAGCCTTTCGCAGAGATTCTTCTCCGCCTCCTGCAGGAGCCTTTTGCGATTGACGTTGGTACGCTTTACGGAATCCTGCAGCACTTCATGCCGCCGCGGCCATAGAGTCTTGAACGAGAGCTCTTCAAGCTCCATGCATAACTCATGCATTCCCAGTCGCAGTGCAATGGGTGCATAGATGTCCAGCGTCTCGCGCGCGACCCGTCTGCGTTTTTCCAACGCCACTCCACTCAGGGTTCGCATGTTGTGCAACCGGTCTGCCAGCTTGATGATGATGACGCGCACGTCCTTTGCAAATGCAAGCATCATCTTGCGGAAGTTCTCGGCCTGCGCCTCCTGCTTGGATCCGAATTCCAGATGGGTGAGCTTGCTGACCCCGTCGACCAGTTCAGCCACGTCCTTGCCGAACTCCTGGGTAATCTGCCCCTTGGCCGTTTCCGTGTCTTCGATCACATCATGCAGCACGGCCGCCACAATCGTCTGTGCATCCATGTGCATGCCGGCCAGCACGCGGGCTACGGCAAGCGGGTGGTAAATATAGGGTTCGCCGGTGAGGCGTGTCTGTCCTTCATGTGCGGTCGCACTGAACAGGTAGGCGTGGTACACGCTCTTGACATGCTGTGCATCCAGATACGTTTCCAGCAACGCGCAAAGGTCGCTGATCAGAAAGCGTGAAGGGTGGTGTGCAGCTAGATGTTTGCTAGCGGGTTCTACAACACTAGCCATTGCCGCAGAATAAGCGGGTCAGGAAACCGCCTATGCCTCCTGTTCTCCCTCAGCGGATGCATCCGTCGCCGGGGCGGAAGCCGCGTCATCCTGAGCCGGTTCTTGCGACTCGGCACCCGCGGTGGCCTCGTCCTCTTCAACCAGGCGCTGCAGACGTTCGCTCAGCAACCGGTCCTCCGACTCCTCTGCCGAGTACAGGGCGTCCGGCTTGTCCAGAGGATCGCCGTCCGGGCGGGTCTGGTTGAGTTCGCGGCTGATCTCCGTGTACAGCGCGGCCAGTTCGTCTTCACCAAATTCAGTCCCCTCTCCCTCTGCAGGAACTGCGAGCGCGGCTTCCATCTTCTCCTCGTTGATCAGATTTTCCGCAATCTCACGCAATGCCACTACGGTCGGCTTGTCGTTTTCCCACTCGACAAGCGCCTCGGCGCCCTGCACGAGCTGCCGCGTGCGCTTGCTGGCCAGCAACACCAGTTCAAAGCGGTTCTCCACGTGTTCCAGACAATCCTCGACGGTCACCCGGGCCATGACATTCTCCTACAAAAACATATTGGGGAACGTATCATTCTAGCGAATTCATCCTGCTGCTACCAGCGCTGTGCTACTCCAGCAACTCCCGGATCAGCGTCTGCAGTACTGCGGCATCCAGTGGCTGGAAACTTTCCGGATTGGTGAAAAGACAGGTCAGGGCCTCCAGTGCATGATCAAAATCATCATTCAGCACGATGTGATCGAACTCTGCATAGTGACTGATTTCACTTTCAGCCTTGCGCATCCTCCCTGTGATCGTTTCATCGCTGTCTTGTCCCCGCGTGCGAAGGCGATGCTCCAGGGCTGCCTTGGAGGGCGGCAATATGAAGACCGAGACTGTAGCGTGCATCCGCTGGCGGGTCAGCCGCGCCCCCTGCCAGTCAATTTCAAGAATCACCCTGAGACCGTCATCGAGCTGACTTTGCACGGACGCCTGTGAAGTCCCGTAATAATTGCCAAAGACCTCGGCATGCTCCAGGAACTCACGCCGCTCGACCATGCCGGAGAAATCTTCCACGCTCGTGAAAAAGTAGTCCCTGCCATCGACCTCTCCGGGTCGCATGGGCCGGGTGGTGTGCGACACCGAAGCCACCACATCCGGAATTTTCTCAACGACGGCCTTGACCAAACTTGACTTTCCAGACCCAGAAGGGCCGGAAACAACAAAGAGTCTGCTTTGACTCATTGCCCGCAAGATGCCTGTACAGGCTCTACAGAGTAAGCTGCAGTCAAGTCAGGCCGTACGCACAAGATGCACCCAGACAGACACTGAGCCCGGGAAAGAGTCAGCCGGGGAATACCCCTGTACTCAACATCCTGCCGTGGCGGCCCGCTGACTTGACATGAGGGTTCGCCTGACCTAGTACCCTCCTTGTTCTTGACCCGCTCCTGCAGGTGCGTCCGTCTCGGCATGCTCCTCTGCCATGGGTGCCTCTGCAGTGGCTTCATCGGCGGTGCTTGCAGAATTTTCGGCTTCCTCACTGCTGCATGCGGCAAGTAGTGCAGATATAAACAAAACCAGAATCAATTTACGCATCTCTACCTCACTCTTGTGTATAAAAGATTGTTCCCTAGTCCACAGCACAACTGCGCTTTCACGGGGTTCGGTCCCGAATGCAACAAGCCATGGCGACAGCATTCTATTGCCAGTGACCGTGTCGTGGCTCCAGGATGTGCCCGCAGGTTATCAATAAGACAGTATCCCAAGCAAGAACAAAGGGAGGGAAAAGCCTTGTCGCCCGGTGTGGAGGAAATTTCGGGCCAGGCAGGGACAACTATTTGTTGTCTGAGTCGCTGAGTTCTGCCTTGACCTGATCAAAGCTGGTGTGGCGGATGTCCTGACCGGCTACGGTGTATATCACGTACTCACAAATATTTTTTGCATGATCCCCGATCCGCTCCAGCGAGCGTGCGCACCACATCACCCGAAGAGAACGTTTGATGCTGCGGGGGTCTTCCATCATGTAAGTGATCAACTGGCGGGTGAGCGCATCATATTCATCATTGATGGCCCGATCGCCCTTTGCGATAACGAATGCGTTATCAATATCCATGCGAGCCAGAGCGTCCAGACACTCATGCAGCATCTTGCAAACCTGCTCGCCAAGGTGCTTGATTTCCGAAAAGTAGGTCGGGGTACGCTCGATGGCCGCCAGCTTCACGGCATGGCGCCCGATCTTTTCCGCTTCGTCACCGATTCTTTCCAGGTCGGTAATGGTCTTGTAGATCGTGACCAAAAGGCGAAGATCGCTGGCTGCGGGCTGGCGCCTGGCAATCACTTGTGTGCACTCTTCGTCGATCGCAACTTCCATCGAATTGATTCGATAGTCGCTGGTAGCCACGTCCTCCGCCAGGCTGCTGTCTGCGCGGGTCAGGGCAAGTAATGCGTTCTGGACCTGCTTTTCTACCAATCCGCCCATGTTCAGCACTTTGCTGCGCAGGGATTCCAGGTCCTCATCGTATTGATGGGAGATGTGTTGACCGATGTCCTGATAAACCATGTGCTACCTCGAATGATGTTGCCAGAGCATTAACCGTAACGACCTGTGATGTAGTCTTCCGTCTGCTTCTGGGCAGGATTGGTGAACAGCTGATCGGTGGCGCCGAACTCGATCAGTTCTCCCAGGTACAAAAAGGCCGTGTAGTCCGAAACTCGAGCAGCCTGCTGCATGTTGTGGGTGACGATGACCACGGTATAGTCTTGCTTCAACTGAATTATCAGCTCTTCGATCTTCAGCGTCGAAATGGGGTCCAGTGCAGATGCCGGCTCATCCAGTAAAATCACCTGAGGTTCGATCGCAATGGCACGCGCAATCACCAGCCGCTGCTGCTGTCCTCCCGACAGCCCCAAGGCGTTGTCCTGCAGCCGATCCTTGACTTCATCCCACAGTGCCGCACCTTTCAGTGCCCACTCGACACGCTCGTCCAAAACCCGTTTCTTGTTCACGCCCTGCAACCTTAATCCGTAAGCCACGTTTTCGTACACCGTCTTGGGGAACGGGTTGGGTTTCTGAAACACCATACCCACCTGTCGACGAAGTTCTGTCACATTGATCGATTTGCTGTTGATATTCTTCCCGTGCAACAGCATCTCTCCTTCCAGCCGGACCGTGTCGATCAGGTCGTTCATCCGATTCATGCAACGCAGCAGGGTGGACTTGCCACAGCCACTCGGGCCGATAAATGCAGTCACCCTCCTCTCGGGGATCACCATATCAATCCCGCGCAAGGCCTGGTTGTTCCCGTAGTAAAGACCGAAATTCCTGCACTCGAAGCAGGTCTGCTCCTTTTCCAGATCCAGACTTGCCCGATTGAGTAGCACGTCTTGTGATATTTGTGGCGCTGCCATTGTCATATGCCCTGAACTCCCAAAAGCGTTACATATTTACTGATGTGCTGCAATCAACGAAGCACTAGTGCTGCTCCAGGCTTCTGTATTTCTCACGCAAATGATTGCGGATGTATATTGCCGAAAGGTTCAAGACAACGATCACCACGACCAGGATCAGCGCGGTCGCGTAGACGAGGGGACGTGCTGCCTCGACATTGGGGCTTTGAAACCCGACGTCATAAATATGAAACCCCAGATGCATGAATTTGCGCTCCAGGTGCACAAAGGGCGCATTCATGTCCACGGGCAGGGAAGGTGCCAGCTTCACTGCGCCCACCAGCATCAGTGGCGCCACTTCACCGGCTGCGCGAGCCACCGCCAAGATCAGCCCCGTCATCATTGCGGGACTTGCCATGGGAAGCACCGTGCGCCACAGGGTCTCTGCCTTGGTCGCGCCCAGGGCCAGCGAACCTTCGCGCACCGACCGCGGTATGCGGGCCAGCCCTTCTTCTGTAGCCACAATCACAACCGGCACCGTCAGCAGCGCCAGCGTCAGTGAAGCCCAGAGCACACCGCCGGACCCGAACGTCGGGGACGGCAAGGCTTCCTGATAAAACAGCTGATCGATGGTGCCGCCCACGACATAGACGAAAAAGCCGAGGCCGAACACTCCGTACACAATGGAGGGCACGCCCGCCAGATTGTTTACGGAAATCCTGACCAGTCGCGTGATCAGTCCCTGATGGGCGTATTCGCGCAGATAAATGGCCGCAACCACACCAAACGGGGTCACGATGATGGACATCAGAAGCACCATGATCACGGTGCCGAAAATGGCCGGGAAAATGCCGCCCTCCGTATTGGCTTCGCGCGGATCGTCCGATATGAAACCCCAGAAGGTCTTGATGTAAAAAACGACCTTCGCGACCAGGCTCATGGCGTTGGGCTGGTAGGCCTTGACCACATTGGCCAGCTTGATTTCGACCTCATCCCCGGTCATCACACGTGCCGTGATGCTGTCCCGTGCAATGTCCCGATAAAGCTCATCGAGTTCCGCTTTCAGCACCTCGTAATCACGCGTGTACTCATCCTGTCTGGCGCTGATCAGGTCATGGGATCTTTGCTCGGTGACACCTTTCAGTTCCAGGCCCCGTCGTTTGAGGCGCAGTTTTTCCAGCTGGAAGTTGATCGAACCGATCTTGTTTTTCTCAATGTCCTCGATCCGCTCGCGCAATTCCGTGACACGGTGCAGTCGACGTTCAAGCTCATCCCACAGTTCCGTATCGGCAACATCTGCGGTTTCACCGTCCTCTTTCACATCCGTCAGGTAGCCGTAGAAGTTCCCCCACTGTGTACGCTCCAGCACGATCACATCCTCGGGGGTCCGGACACTCCTTTCATTGGGCGCCACGGTCAGCATGAAGTCCACGCCGAGCACTTCGCGTATGCCGACCTTGATGAGGCTGCGCTCAATCAGGTCCTTGTCGCTATCGACCCGGATGCCGGATTCCACGATACGCTTCTTGGGAACTTCCTCGGTTTCCACCCGTTCTCCGACAATCCGCACGATGTTGGTGCCGTTGTCGTATTCGATCTCGTACACTGTCTTGGGCCAGAAATGGCCCAGACCCCGGATGGCAATCAGAAAGAGCAGGCCCGCCACCATGATCATGCTGATGGCCACGGCCCCGGCATTCATCCACACCCAAGGCTGCCCGGACGACATGAATGACTTGAAAGAGCTCCGGTTCGTTTGGTCAGACATGGGGTACGTACATCGGGGGTTTGTTCAAAGGGTGCTGTATTTTTCCCGCAGCCGCTGGCGCACGATTTCCGCGATCGTGTTGAAGAAGAAGGTGAAGACAAACAGCACCAGTGCGGCCAGGAACAGAATCCTGAAATGCGTACTGTTTACCTCGGACTCCGGCAATTCCACCGCGACATTTGCGGAGAGTGTCCGCATCCCTTCAAAGATGCTGAAATCCATCACCGGGGTATTGCCGGTCGCCATCAGGACAATCATGGTTTCCCCGACCGCACGTCCAAGTCCGATCATGGTTGCGGAAAAGATACCGGGGCTGGCGGAAGGCAGCACGACGTGTACCAGGGATTGCCAAGGGGTTGCCCCCAGCGCCAGGGAGCCCGAAGTCAGGTGCTTGGGCACACTGAACACGGCATCTTCAGCAATGGAGAATATCGTGGGGATGACCGCAAATCCCATCGCGATGCCGATGATGATCGAGTTCCTCTGGTCATAACCGATCCCCAGGCTATCCGTAATCCAGATCCGCATGTTGCCGCCAAAAAACACGTTCTCCATCCAGGGGCTGAACGCAAGGGCCATCCAGGCGCACAGTATGACGACCGGGATCAACAGGGCTGCCTGCCAACCCTCCGGGACCAGCAGCTTGATACGATCCGGAATGCTCCACCAGGCCAGACTGGCCACAAACATCCCAACCGGGATCACCAGCAGACAGACAAATATCCCCGGCAGGTGTGATTCAACGAAAGGCGCCAGCCAGAGACCTGCCAGAAATCCCAGGATCACGGTCGGCAGCGCCTCCATGATCTCGATGGTGGGTTTGACGATGCCCCGCATTTTCGGCGCCATGAAATACGCCGTGAAGATGGCGCCGAAAATTGCCAGCGGCATCGCCAGTAACATCGCGTAAAACGCCGCCTTGAATGTTCCAAAGGTCAGTGGCGTAAGGCTGAATTTCGGCTCGAAGTCACTGGATGCGGAGGAGGATTGCCATACGTAGTCCGGTTCCGGATAGCTTTCATACCAGACCTTGCCCCAGATCGAACTGAACGAGGCTTCCGGGTGCTCGTTATCGAGTCTCCATACGTGCAACCGGCCGGTGCTGTCCTCGGCAACAATCTTGTCGCTTCTTGGAGCGATACTCAGGGACAAAAGCGCATGGTCCGAAATTTTTTCGGTAAGCAGGTGGCGGTTGGCCGTGGTATGAAAAACCGAAACCTGGCCGGCGTCATCGGTGACCAGGAACCCTTTTCGCAGCTGCTCGGCGACGAGGCCAGAGATCTTTGCTGTATTGCCGTTGAACCGCCTGATCTCGGTCAGACGCTGGTTGTCATCCTCGTCACGAACCAGAAACAGCTGATGGATATTTCCCCGGTCATCCCCAAGTAATACCGAGATGCCGCCGATCAGGAATTCAAACGCAGTGGGCCGGCTTCCCACATCCAGGGGCTGGACATCCTCGATATGCACGGGCGTATCCGCGAAACGGATGTCGTACAAAGAAATCACGCCTTCATCGTTGAGCAGGTACAGCCACTGTCTTTCGGGAGACAGCAGGGCGTTCATGGGCCGATCGACATACGGCAAGTTCACCTGGCTGGCCAGTTCCAGGACAATCTCGTCTTCATTCAGGAATGAAGACACCTTTTCATAGTCCACGAGTCTCGGGCCTTCTCGCGTATAGGCAAAAATGGTCAGCCCGTCCTCATTGTCCCCGATGGCAAAGTGATCCACGGCCTGGCGACCGACGCCAAGAGCAATGGGTTCTTCCCCGTACGGATAACTGATCCGGGGAATGATGGTCCTGCGATTGTCGGCATACTCAAGGGTGTAGCTGTGACGGAAAACGAGTATCTGTCCGGTGTCCAGGCCCAGCGCAAGAATGTTCCTCTCGCTGTCCACATGCTTCCAGCTGCTGATCTTGGCGTTGAGGCCAGCCAGAAGATCAAACTTTTGGACAGGCGTGCCGGTGTCCGTGTAGAAGAAGTGCACAACGCCACTTGTATCGAGACGCATGGATACCTCCGCCTGCTCTTCTGTCGAATACAGCAGGGAGTCGCCGACAGCAGCAGCAGGCAGGGAATAGCTGGAGACCGGGTATAGTGCAGCGCCCTTGAACAGGGGAAACACCACCGTGAACAAAAACACGAAGATCAGGATGATTGACCCGATCACGGCAATGCCGCCTGCCCCCACAAAATTACGGGCAAGAAAATCCCGCATCGAGCGCCGCTTCCATAACTGCGTGTTGAATTCGAGCGGCTCGGGGATCAGCGACTTCGTAGAACCTGTTTGCTGCGACATGTAACTGGATCTTCTTTTCTTGCTACGGGTGCCGATCCGCAAAAATTAAAAAAGGCCCTGCTTTCACAGGGCCTTCGTAACCGTTTGCAGTGCTGTAGTCACAGCCCTGCACCTGGAGGTCACTCCAAGCTTATTATTGTTATCCGAGCGCAAGGCCAAGGTTTAGAGCCCGAGCGAGGCCAGAGCCTTGCTTGCGACCTTGGATGGCAGCGGGATATACCCGTCCTTGACAACCACTTTCTGGCCCTGGGTTGCCAGCACCATCTTGATGAACTCGCCTTCAAGGGGTGACAAAGGTTTTCCAGGCGCCTTGTTGACGTACACGTAGAGGAATCTCGCCAGCGGGTACTTTCCGGAAATCGCATTGTCAGGCGTGGCCTCGATTTTATCCGGCTCCGCAGTCTTGGAAAGCGGTACGGCACGAACCCCGGAGGTCTTGTATCCAATGCCGGAATAGCCGATACCATTCAGCGATGACGACACGGACTGCACGACGGAAGCGGAACCCGGCTGCTCGTTGACCGTGGATTTGAAGTCACCCTTGCAAAGGGCTTTCTTTTTGAAGTAGCCGTAGGTGCCTGAAACGGAATTGCGGCCAAACAGCTGAATGTCCCGCTTGGTCCAGTCACCTTGCAGGCCGAGTTCACCCCAGATGGACAGATCGGCACTGCCGCCACACTTGCGGGTGCTGGAAAAGATTGCATCCACATCCGCTATGGACATGCCCTTGATCGGATTGTCCTTGTGAACGTAGACCGCCAGGGCATCGATGGCAACCGGCACCGGGGTCGGCTTGTAGCCAAATTTTTTCTCGAATGCCGCAATCTCCTTGTGCTTCATCTTGCGGCTCATCGGGCCAAGGCTCGACGTTCCTTCAGTCAGGGCCGGTGGAGCAGTCGAGGAACCAGCTGCCTGGATCTGGATGTTCACGTTGGGATAAAAACGCTTGTACTCTTCGGCCCAGAGGGTCATCAGGTTCGCCAGGGTATCCGATCCAACACTCGACAAATTTCCAGAGACACCGCTGGTGGCAGCATACTCACCAAGCTTGGAATCAACCTTGACTTCAGCTGATACAGACATGGTCAGCACAAGCAAAAAAGCTATCAGCAGTGCATTACACTTACCAGTGAATGTGTACATTTATAACTCCTTCGGTTATGGAATCGTGATGGTTATACCTGCACAATGTTGGAATGCCCGTGTTACAAGCATATGGGCAAATTATTACAGTTTTGTGAATCCTGCTGGCCCCTTGCCGGGCATCAGGTTTTATTGATCTTCCAGAAGCAGGCGGTGCGCCGGAAAACGGCATGTGAAGCGCGAACCCTGGCCCAGTTCGCTGCGGATCATCAGGCGTCCTTCATGCCGCTCAACCACATGCTTGACAATCGACAGGCCGAGACCCGTCCCGCCTTTCTCGCGTGAGCGACCGGCATCCACCCGGTAGAACCTTTCCGTCAGCCGCTCAATGTGTTCCGGGGCAATCCCCTGGCCCGTGTCGGTCACGGCCAGCTCGGCCGAGTCCTCATCCGCCAGCTTCCAGCTGACCTGTACGGAGGTGCCCGGCTCGGTATGCTTGACGGCATTGTTGACCAGGTTGGAGACGACGCTGTGAATTTCCTGCAGGTCGCCTTTCAAGTTCGCGTCCGTCTCAATTCGTGTGCGGATGTCGTGCTGAGTGATGCTCGTGGACAGCGCCATCTCCTTGACCACCTCCATGATGATGGAGCCCACCGGTATGATTTCGGATTCCTTGGCCACCAAGGCCGTGGACTCGATGCGAGACAGCGTCAACAGATCCTCCACCAGTTGCTTCATGCGCTGGGCCTGAAGCTCGGCAGAATGAGTTGCGGCCTTGCATTCCCCGGGAAGCCTTGGATGTCCCGACAACGTTTCCAGGTAACCCAGTATGACGGTCAAAGGAGTACGCAATTCATGTGACGCATTGGAGATAAAGCTGCGTCGCATTTCATGGATTCGTGCAGTTTGTGACATGTCCTGTGCAATCAGCACCAGCCTGTCTTCGCTGAATGGAATGATGCGAATGCTTAATTCCCTGTCGCCGATGGTCGTTGACTGTACCTCCAGTGGTTCATCAAACTTGCCTGCAGCGAAGTATTCGGTAAACGAGGGATCCCGAAACAGCTGGGTGATCCTTGAGTGGGTATCGCTGTCTGGATTGATATGCAAAAGCCTGTCGGCGGCCTGGTTGGAGGACTGGATTTCACCGGAGGGCTTCAGCACGATCACGGCATCCGGAAGGGCTTCTGTCAACTCATTAAACTGGCTGACCAGCTTTTCCAGTGAATTTTGCCGGGCGCTGTTTTGCCTTTGCAGGTCCGCGACTCCGGACACCAACTGGTCGGCAATGCCCATGAATTCCGGTGCATTGCCGACAGGGGCACCGCTATCAAACCATTTTTTCAGGGTGATCATCTGGCCTGCTGTCCACAAGCCATATGCAATGAGGCCAATGATGAAAAACATCAGCGTGTAGCCACTGGCCAAGCCCGCGATCGTGCACGGTATAAATACAATCAGGACGCGGTTAAGTTCCGACAGCCATGCACCAAAGGACATTATTTATCGGCTGAGAGCCGGTATCCGTAGCCGCGCACGGTCTGGATCATGTGAGCGCAGTCCATGGGCTTAAGCAGTTTTCTCAAGCGCACAATATGCACATCCACGGTTCGCTCCTCCACGTACATGTTACGGCCCCATACATAGTCCAGCAACTGGGCACGGGAATAGACCCGGTCAGGATGAGTCATGAAGAACTCGAGCAGGCGAAATTCCGTCGGACCCAGATTGATCGACTCTTCCCGCACATAGATCCGGTGGGCTTTCGAATCCAGCTTGATGGGGCCGATGCAGATCTGGTCCTCGTCGGCACCCGAACTCCTGCGCAACACGGCGCGGATGCGGGCGGACAATTCCTTTACGGAAAACGGCTTGAGAATGTAGTCATCTGCTCCGGAGTCCAGGCCATCCACACGGTCGCGTTCCTCGACCTTTGCGGTGAGCATGATCACCGGAATTTCCTTTGTGGGTTCACCGCGTTTCCAGCGGCGCAGCAACTCCAGTCCGCTGACGTTGGGCAGCATCCAGTCAAGCAGGATCAGGTCAGGCAAGTGCTCGGCCATCTTGGCCTCGGCCGAACGGCCGTCCTCGGCCTCATCAACCACATAGCCGCCCTGACTCAGGGCAAAGGTAACCATCTCGCGGATGGCAGGCTCATCTTCCACCAGCAGGACCCGCTTGCCGTTCATGGGCTGGCTCTCGATCCGGTAGTTGGACGAGGCTTCGAGCGTACTTTGGTTTTGCATAAAAATCGACCTGATTTTAAAAAATAAGGTCTCATTATTTTTAAATTTTGTTACACGGCTATTACACCGACTCTGGAAATTAGCCCGATTTGCAAAATACGGCCAAGCCGGACCAGCGTCCCCGGGCACGACACCCATGTAATAAAACTATAACAATATATTCACATTCATTTCATACCGGGTACTTACGATTACGAGACTCTCAGATTGAAAACAGACCAATTGGCATCACTCATGAAAAATAGGGAGGCTATATCGTGAGATACACACTACGTTTTCTTGGTTTGGTCAGCCTGGTGGCCGTATTCTGCTGGAGTACGACAGCATTCGCAGGCGCCGTCACCTCCAAGGAAGAAATCAAGATCAGTACCACGGGCGGCGGCATCAAGATCAAGTCGAACAATGGCAACAGCTTCGCCATCGGCGGGCGTATCATGTATGACTACGACAGCTATGATGGCTTGTGGAATTACAAAAATGACGGTGATTCAGCATCCGAATCCGAGTTTCGCCGCACGCGTGTCACCCTGAAAGGCAGCTCCGGCAAGAGCTGGGCCTATAAAATGACAGTTGACATTGATGAAGGCGAAGCCGAAGTGGACACCGGGTACATTGCTTACAAGGGACTAGGGCTTGGAAAACTCATGGTAGGTCGCTTCAAGGCGCCTTTCGGACTGGAAGAGCTGACCAGCTCCAAGTGGATCAGCACCATCGAGCGCTCTCCCACGCCTGAGCTTGGATTCCTGTCTGGAAAACCCTCCTTTCAGGCAGCACTCCACGGGCATGGGGGGCCGCTATTCTGGCAAGCAGCCGTCATCGACGAGGACAACGAGGATGATGATGGCAGCGATGCCTACAGCATAGCAGCAAGGGTCGGTGCACATATGCCCATCGGTGAAGGCAGTTTCATGCATCTGGCCGGGTCATTTGCCTCCCGTGACTTCGGGGATGAGGGCGCGAAACGCTTTCGCACACGAATGGGTGTACACACGATCAGTAGCAGGCCCATTGATCATAAGCTTGCCGTCGATGATGCGGACCAGTTTGGGCTGGAAGGGGCCGTCGTGATGGGTCCGCTTTCCCTGCAAGGTGAGTACCGCCAGGTGGACTATGACGGTGGCGATGCTGATACGGGGGAAGACGATGAGTATAAGGCAATGGGCGACGTGGATGTGGAGGGCTCGTATATCCAGGTCAGCTACATCATGACGGGTGAGTCCCGCGGCTACAAGGGCAAGGCCGGCAAGTTCGACAAGGTCAAGCCGAAGGGCCCCATGGGCGCCTGGGAGCTGGTGGCCAAGTACGAGGATGGCGAACTTGACATCGATGCCGAGGCCAATGAAACCGAATACGAGTTGATGACACTGGGTATCAACTGGTACGCCACCAAGAACGTCAAGTTCATGCTGAACTATCTGGATGCAGATACGGATCATGCAAACAAGGCTGGCGATGAGGGAGGCGGGGATGCCGTGGCCTTCCGCGCCCAGTACGTTTTCTAAACCATACTTGACATAGTTTAGATGTTTGAAAAAGGCCGTTTCTTGCAGACGGCCTTTTGTTTTTCAGGCAGGAGCTTATGAGATTTCAACGACTGATTTGCACAATCGTTGCACCCTTCTTGCTTCATTCCTTGCCAGGCCTGGCCGGACAAAGTGCCAGTCTTGAGACCGTTGGCATCTACAACGTCCAGGATTTGAGCAAGAAAACGGAAATTATCAGCATCCAGAAAACCTCCCAGCGTTTGGCATTGTCCTGCAGCTCGAAAGGTATCGTCGATATCCTCTCCATCGCCACACCTGCAAAACCCCGCCTGCTGCACCGGATCAAGGTCACCGACGGCAGGGAGATCAGTTCGGTCGCCTTTCATCCGACGGAAAACCTGTTTGCCGTGGCCGTCATTCACCCGGACCCGTTCACTGCGGGGTCGATCCAGCTTCATGATGCGGATAGCGGGCAACTTCGGACAACCCTGGCGGCCGGCGTACACCCGGACAGTCTGGCATTCAGCCCAGACGGCAGGTACCTGGTGGCGGCTAACGAAGGTGAAGCCTACCGTTATGCGGGCGGGCACTACGAATCTCCCGAGGGCAGCGTGACGCACGTGGGCTTCGGGGACGGCCTGCAGGACCCGGTCGTTACCCAGATTTCACTTGAGGACTACAGCGACATCGAAGGAATGCTGCACCGGTCGCACGCCCGCGCGTTTCCCAGAGAGGTGATTGGCGGGAACAGCGATGAGGAAACCGAAGTGCCGGTCAGGGACAACACCCCGGCCAACACGGAACCGGAGTACGTGGCCTTCTCGCCGGACAGCCGCAAGGCCTATGTCTCCTTGCAGGAGAACAACGGCATCTTGGTGATCGATGCGGCCACGGCGAGCATCGAGAAAGTGTTTGGCCTGGGAATGACGGAACATCCGGCGGATATCCGGGACGATGGCCGGGTGAAATTCAGCAAGAAACTGCGGGCACTGCGGGAGCCGGACGGGATTGCGGTCAGTCCCGACGGCAGGTTCGTGCTGACGGCGGACGAAGGGGATACGGATCCCAAGGCCTCCAAGGTGCTGGGCAACAAACCTGCCGGCGGGGGGCGGACACTCAGTGTATTTGATGCGGTCACCGGTGCGCTGATCGCAGACACCGGCAGCCAGCTGGACCAGATGGCCCATGCGGCGGGGCTCTATCCGGACGGGCGCAGCGACAACAAGGGCTCCGAGCCGGAAAGCGTGGTCGGTTTCGAGATCGCGGGCGAACTGCATGCCGCCGTGGCCCTGGAGCGCGCGAACGCCATTGCCCTGGTCTCCCTGGTCGAGCCCGAACGCCCGAGAGTGATCAGCGTGGAGCCGGTCGGGCCGCAAACCGGTTCAGGCACCCAGTACGCACCGGAAGGACTGGCCCACTATGAGCACGATGGCCGGCATTACGTCTACAGTGCCAATGAGAAGAGCGGCACCCTGACCGTGATGCAGGTCAGGACGTCAGACCCGTAAGCCGGGGCTTACTGCAATACCACCTGGAATACCTGCTCCAGCAGCTTCTGGTTCTCGAAGAAGATGTAGAACCGGTACTCCCCCGGGACCAGCTCGTACTGCTCGGCAAACTCAAAGGCCATGGTATGGGTATAGTCCAGCGTGGATTCCTCTTGCAGGATTTCGATCTTGTCGATGTGCTCGCCGGTGCTGGGATTGACCATGGTCGGCACATGGTAGATCAGGTGCAGCGTGGGCTTGCTCGCAAATCCCCCCCGGGACAGCCAGTACCGGACGCCGAACTTGGTTCCCATCCGCGCCGGAATCATGGTCACGGGTTCCAGCGGCCCTTCACGGGTCACCGCCCGGTCGCCTTCCCTGAACTCCTCCATGCCGCGCGTGAATATTCCATACTCGAAATCGTAGATGATGCGCTGCTCGTTCGCCAAGGCCGAGCTTGCAACAACGCACACCAGGAAAAAAACCGTTTTCATCATGGTCACAAGGGCATTCATTGCATCCGGGAAATTGATTCCAATTTTACCATAGGGCATGTATGTTGATGCACATACCATAAGATTCTTACCCGGTTTATGAACATGGCAGGTTCACCCCACACAGGACTCAAGCGTCTTCTCGGAGCAATCTCCAACAGTGTGGCCGGTCTTCACGCTGCATGGAAAAGCGAAGAGGCCTTCAGGCTGGAACTGCTGCTTGCCATCGTACTGTTCCCCGCCGCCTTCTGGCTTGGTGAAAACAGTGTGCAGGTTGCCTTGCTGCTGCTATCCGTTTTGATCGTTTTGATTGTCGAACTTCTTAACACTTGTGTGGAGGCAACCATCGACCGTATCGGCCATGAATATCATGAACTTTCGAAACGGGCCAAGGACATCGGCTCTGCGGCCGTCGGTGTCAGTCTGGCCACCCTGCTAATGGTATGGGGCCTGATTGCTTACGCAAGGTTCTTCGAGTAGGACTGCCCATGGCCTATGCACCAGGGCGATGCGCAGGCTCGCCGTCGATCAGCATGTCAGGCTGCACCTGAAAAGAGGCTTCGAGTATACTTCACGGTAACGCATGACACTGTGACAACAAGACATGGACGAGCAGAATTTCGGACTTGCAGAAAATTACATCAACCGTGAACTCAGCCTGCTGAAGTTCAACACCCGCGTATTGCAGCAGGCACGGGACCCCTCCACGCCGCTGCTTGAGCGGCTCAAGTTCCTGTGCATCTCCTGCAGCAATCTGGACGAATTTTTTGAAATCCGGGTCGGGGGGGTCAAGCAGCATATTGAATTGGATATCGCGCATATCACGGCAGACGGCATCGCGCCCCGGGATTTGCTCAAGCATATCCACACGGAAGCTTCGGAACTTGTGGCCGAGCAATATCGCGTCTTCAACGAAGAACTCCAGCCCGAGCTGGATGCCCAGAACATCCGCTTTATTGCCCGTGAACAGTGGACACCTGCGCAAAGCCTGTGGTTACGCCAGTACTTCCTGGACGAAGTCGAACCGGTGCTCAGTCCACTCGGCCTTGACCCGGCCCATCCTTTCCCCCGCATCATCAACAAGGCACTCAACTTTATCGTTCAGCTTGAAGGCCTGGATGCTTTTGGGCGCGAGGGGGAACACGCCGTCGTACAGGCGCCCCGCTCCCTGACGCGACTGATTCGCCTGCCCGACGAAATCAACGAGCAGGAAGGCGAAAACTATGTCTTTCTGTCCTCGGTCATGCACGCCTTCATGAATGAATTGTTTGAAGGCCTGACGGTCAAGGGCAGCTACCAGTTTCGGCTGACGCGCAACAGCGACCTGTTTCTGGATGACGAGGAAATCGATGATCTCATGCGGGCCCTTGAAGGCGAACTTGCCTCGCGCAGGTACGGGGATGCCGTGCGCCTTGAGGTGGCCGGCAATTGCCCGGAAGAACTCGTCACCTACCTCCTGCAACAGTTTTCACTGTCGGCAGTTGACTTGTACCGTGTGAACGGGCCGGTAAACCTGAACCGCCTCAGCCAGGCCTACGATCTGGTCGAGCGTTCGGACCTGAAGTACCCGCCGTTCACCGCGGGACTTCCCCAGTCGTTCAGCCACAACGTCAATCTGTTTACCCAGATCAAGCAGGCAGACATCCTGCTGCATCACCCGTACCAGTCGTTCGTCCCGGTGATAGATTTCGTGCGCCAGGCGGCCGAGGACCCCAAGGTGCTGGCGATCAAGCAGACGCTGTACCGGACCGGACCGGATTCGCCCATCGTCGACAACCTGGTAAAGGCCGCTCGTGCCGGCAAGGAAGTCACGGTCGTCATCGAACTCATGGCGCGATTTGACGAGGCTGCCAATATCTCTCTTGCAAACCGCCTGCAAAAAGCCGGAGCCCATGTCGTGTACGGAATCGTGGGCAAGAAAACCCACGGCAAGATGATCCTGATCGTGCGCCGTGAAGAAGACGGCCTGCGGCGTTACGCCCATTTTGGCACGGGGAACTACCACGAAAAAACCACGCGTTTGTATACGGACTATGGCATGTTCACCAGCGATACGAGGCTGACTGCCGATGCCCATGAGATCTTCCTCGAACTCACCAGCTTCACCAAAGTTCCCAGCCTGAATACCGTCCTGCAGGCCCCGTTCACCCTGTATAACACGCTGATCGAGTTGATCGACAATGAAATCGAACACACCAAACTGGGCCGCCCTGCCCGCATCATTGCCAAATTCAACTCGCTGGTTGAACCGCAAGTCATCCAGGCCCTGTATCGGGCCTCATGCGCCGGAGTGAAGATACAGCTGATCGTACGGGGCACCTGCTGTTTGCGACCGGGTTTGCCGGGCATATCCGAGAATATTGAAGTCCGCTCCATCGTCGGTCGCTTTCTGGAGCATACTCGCGTCTGCTATTTCCTGAACAATGGAGATCCCAGGGTGTTTTGTTCAAGTGCCGACTGGATGGACCGGAACTTCTTCCGCCGCGTGGAAGTTTGCTGGCCGATACGTGATCCGGCCTTGCGGGACCGCATCGCCGAGGAACTCGAGGTCTATCTGAAAGACGGCCAGCAGGCATGGATCCTGCGGTCAGATGGCAGCTACACACCGCTTCATGATCGCGAACCAGACGCCTACAGTGCTCAACAGACGCTGCTCAGCCAGTTGGCGCGAGCCAGCTACTAGTGAACGATCCCGTCAATTCTCATGTTGACGCCCAAAACTTCCAGGTAACTCTCTTCCAGCCTGAGTTCTGCAACCGTCAAGGGATGCTTCTGCAACCACTTTTGGGCCAGTACGATTTCCGCGCAGCCGGCGCTCTTGCGCACTTTCATGGGCGGTATTTTCTTCGGCACCCGGTCGCGGTTGATCAGCACAGCCAGTCGCAGGATGACAATCATGTACATGGCCTGAACTTGCCAGCGGGCCGGCAACTGGTCGACCAGTTCGGTGCTGATTTTGCGCCGGTGGTTGCCTACCAGACAGGCAAGCAGGCGCTGTTCATTCCATGAGAACCCGGGCAGGTCTCCATTATTGAGTATGTACGCGCCGTGCCGATGATAACGTGAATGGGAGATGTCCAGGCCGATCTCGTGCAAATCCGCAGCCCATATCAAAAACGGGTAAGCCAGGTCCTTGTCTATTTTGAGGACACTGGAAACTTTTTCCAGCAGTCGCAGGGCCGCAGTCTTGATCCTTGCGGAATGCTCGGAGTCCACATGGTAGCGACGCATCAGGGAAAGCACGGTTCTGTCCCGTGTGTCGTGGTGATGGATCCGGCCCTCCAGGTCATACAACAGGCCTTCACGAAGACCGCCTTCCGAAGCTGTCATTTCTTCGATTTCCAGCTCGGAAAAGATGGCCTTCAGTACCACCAGCCCGCCGGCAAACACCGGTTTGCGTTCCCTGGCCAGCGAATCGAACTGGACATGCTCCATATTCTTCACTGCTTGCAGCTCGGCAATCAGCCCTCCGATACCCCGGTCCGTGATGCCTCGATCGCTTAATTCGCGCTCGCGCATCAACTGGTCAATGGTCCGGATCGTACCTGCCGTGCCTACCGCATAGTCCCAGCCAAGGCTTTTCACGGAAGCGATAATCGGTCGTAACTGCAACTTGGCCTCGACCAGCGCTTTCTTGAATCTCTTTTTCTCCAGGTTGCCCTGCTGGAAATACTTCAGGCTCATGCCGACACAGCCCATCTGGACGCTTTCCATCAGGATCGGGCGGCTTTTCTCTCCGATGATGATTTCGGTACTGCCTCCACCGATGTCGATGACCAGCCACTTCCCCGGTGGCCCAGTGACGGAATGGATCGTACCGTGGTAAATCAGACGTGCCTCTTCGACACCCGAGATGACCTGGATCGGGTGACCCAGGGCGTCTTCAGCACGCTGAATGAATTCACGGCTGTTCCTGGCCCGGCGGAAAGTGTTGGTCCCCACGACCCGCACGGAATCGGCGTGCATCTCCTGCATCCTCTGACCAAACCGCTGCAGGCATTCGATGGCCCGCTCCTGCGCATCCTCGGAGATCTTGCCCGAGGCGTCGAGGCCGGCGCCAAGACGCACCATCTCCCGAATCCGGTCGATGACCTTCAGCTGGCCGTGCTGGTCGCGTGCGACCACCATGTGAAAACTGTTTGAACCCAAGTCCACCGCAGCAATGACGGAGGAAACTTCCAGCGGTGGGTCATCGGGATTCCGGACCGGAGAAAGAGCTTCCATAGACGCTGACTAGCGTACCAAATGAACCCCGTAGACCCAACAAGTTTTTGATGAAGTCCGCGATTTGCAGGCGCCATAGACAGGCCTGTCTGTGACAGCCCAGAGGGTCATTTCGAACGCCCTGCAAAACCGGCTCCCGGACGGTCAGCCTGCCTGCCAGGGACTTGCATTGCGAGCCTGGATCAGCAATTCCAGCCCGGCGCCGGTGACTTGCCGGGCCAGGCTGTCTGGAGACTGTCAATCAAGGAGCAATGAATGTAAGCTTGGTTGCCCGGGTAGGCTTGGGAGATGACGTTGTTTCGCACGGAGTCCGTGCCTGTTGACCACTGCTTTTATCAAGCAAGGCCTATGGTCGTCACCGCCATAATTATATATGATAGCCGCCCCCGCATTAGAACCGATGGAAATACGATAACAGCCCCAGCCTGCTTTCCCCCAGTAACCCCGTGAGCAAAGAGTCGCTTGCTGTACGTGCAAGCCGTCTCGTGCCGGACCCCGATGTGGGTTTGAAGGCTTAACCTGATTCAAGTCACTCAAGGAAATTCTCAAGATGAAGATTGGTGTCCCAAATGAAATACACAAAGACGAGCATCGCGTAGCACTGACGCCTGAAACGGCAGGCCGCCTGCAAAAGCTCGGCTATGAATGTGCCATCGAAGCCGGTGCAGGTGCACGCGCGAAATTCACCGATGACATGTACAGGGCGGCCGGGGTCGCCGTGGTCTCGGACACCCGGGAACTGTGGGCGGAGGCCGATATCGTCTTCAAGGTGCGTGCTCCGGAACAGCATACGGACCTTGGCATTCACGAGACCGAATTACTGCGTGAGGGCGGAACGCTGGTCAGCTTCATCTGGCCGGCACAGAATGAGACCCTGATGGAACAACTGAAGGCCCGCAAGGCGACCGTCCTCGCCATGGACTCCGTACCCAGAATCTCCAGAGCCCAGAAACTTGATGCCCTGTCTTCCATGGCCAATATTGCAGGCTACCGTGCGGTCATCGAGGCATCGAATCATTTCGGCCGGTTCTTTACCGGCCAGATCACTGCAGCGGGCAAGGTGCCGCCCGCCAAAGTCATGGTCATTGGCGCGGGCGTTGCCGGGCTTGCTGCCGTCGGCACCGCGAATGGACTCGGTGCAATCGTACGGGCATTCGATACGCGCCCGGAGGTCAAGCAGCAGGTTGAAAGCATGGGTGCGCAGTTTCTTGAGCTTGACTTCGAAGAGGAAGAAAGCGGGGGCACTGCGGGCGGTTATGCCAAGGTCATGAGCAAGGAGTTCATAGAGGCCGAGATGGCCCTGTTCAGGGAGCAGGCAAAAGAAGTCGACATCATCATCACGACCGCATTGATCCCGGGCAAACCGGCACCAAAACTGATCCTCGAAGACATGGTTGAGATGATGAAGGAAGGCAGCGTCGTGGTTGATCTCGCGGCCGAGCAGGGTGGCAACTGCGAACTGACCAGCCCGGGTGAAGTTGTAGTCAGGCATGGAGTCACGCTGATCGGCTACATGGATTTGCCAAGCCGACTGCCGACCCAGTCCAGCCAACTGTATGGCTCCAACCTGTGCCATCTGCTCAGCGACATGACGCCTGAAAAAGACGGCAACCTGATCGTGGACATGGAAGATGATGTCATTCGCGGGACCACGGTGATCCACCAGGGAGAGATCACCTGGCCGCCGCCGCCCATCTCGGTTTCTGCAGCCCCGGCACAGGCCGCAGCGGCTCCGGCCCCCGTTGCTGAAGAGCCGGTCAGGAAAAAGAGCGGGATGAAGTTTGTCATTACCCTGGCGGTAGCCGCACTCGCGCTATGGGGGCTGGGCAATTATGCCCCCGGGGAGTTCATGCAACACTTCACCGTGTTCGTACTGTCCTGCTTCATCGGATACTGGGTGGTCTGGAACGTCACCCCGGCACTGCACACCCCATTGATGAGTGTCACGAACGCGATCAGCAGTGTGATCATCATCGGTGCACTGCTGCAGATTGGAAGCAGCAGTGGTCTGATCGTGGTTCTGGCAACGATTTCCGTGCTGATTGCCTCGATCAATATTGGCGGGGGCTTTTTCGTTACGCAGCGCATGCTGCAGATGTTCCGTAAAGAAGAGTAAGGGAGAGCAATTTAATGAATCCACAACTTTTAACTGCCTCGTATCTTGCAGCAGGCGCTCTCTTTATTCTGAGTCTGAATGGCTTGAGTCACCAGGAATCCGCACGGCGCGGCAATCTCTGCGGCATGCTCGGCATGGCCATCGCGGTGGTGGCAACGATATTAAGCGGACAGGTCGGCGGCTTCGAGAAACTGCTTCCCGCCATGATCATCGGCGGGCTGATCGGTGCATTCATCGCCTCACGTGTGGAGATGACGCAAATGCCGGAACTGGTCGCCATCTTGCACAGTTTCGTGGGACTGGCTGCCGTGCTGGTCGGCGTTTCCAGCTACCTGGACCCCAATGCACACTTTGCGGGCGCCGAAAAAGTCATTCATGAGGTGGAGGTCTTTGTGGGCGTCTTCATCGGCGCCATCACCTTCACGGGATCGGTAATCGCCTTCGGGAAACTCAAAGGGTCGATCAGCGGCAAACCCCTGATGCTGCCGGGACGGCACTGGATGAATCTGGTGGCCCTGCTGGCCTGCATCTACTTCGGATATGTATTCCTGGGATCAGACTCCCATGCGGCAGGCCTTGTCCCGCTGCTGATCATGACGTTCATCGCGTTTGCCATTGGCGTGCACCTGATCATGGCCATTGGTGGCGCAGACATGCCGGTGGTCGTCTCGATGCTGAACAGCTACTCGGGTTGGGCAGCCGCCGCTACCGGCTTCATGCTGGGCAATACCGCCCTGATTATTGTGGGATCCCTGGTGGGTTCCAGCGGTGCGATCCTGAGCTACATCATGTGCCGTGCAATGAACCGAAAATTCCTGAGCGTGATCCTGGGGGGCTTCGGCACCGCTTCGGGAACCGCCGTTGACACTGAACAGGGCGAGGTCACCTCGACCAGTGCAGAGGAAGTCGCCTCCATGCTGAAAGATGCCAGTGAAGTGATCTTTGTGCCGGGGTACGGAATGGCTGTGGCGCAGGCCCAGACTACGGTCAGCGAGATCACCAAAAAGCTGCGTGCCAAGGGCGTGAATGTGCGTTTTGGCATACACCCGGTTGCAGGACGCCTGCCCGGCCACATGAACGTACTGCTTGCAGAAGCCAAGGTCCCGTACGACATCGTACTGGAGATGGATGAACTCAACGAAGACTTCCCGGATACGGACGTCTCCCTGGTGATCGGTGCCAACGACATCGTCAACCCCAGTGCACAGACGGACCCGAACAGTCCCATTGCAGGCATGCCGGTGCTTGAGGTGTGGAAGGCGAAAACCTGTGTGGTTCTCAAGCGCAGCATGGCTTCCGGGTACGCCGGGGTCGACAACCCGCTGTTTTTCCATGACAACACCGAGATGCTGTTCGGGGATGCCAAGGAAAGCATGGATGCCGTCCTCCAGCACCTCGACTAGTCTCTGCTGCTTGCCTAGCCGGGGGCGCCTGGCAAGGCAAGGGTAAACTGACCCGGGATCTCGGGACCGAGCGGTCTCACCACCGGTCCTGCACTTCCCTTTTGCCAGCGAGAGAGGCCCGAACGGGTGCGTGCCCCGGAATCCGTCCCGGCCTGGAACCGATTTCTCACCAAACCTTAGCCAGGGTTTCACAAAAGTTTCATGTTTCCCTTCTACCCTGTTTCTCGAATTCACAAATATTCGAGAAGCGATGGCAATTACCTACAAACTGGAAGATCAGCGCGTGACCTTTCACTGGGACAAACAGACCAACCTGTGGACCGTCCAGAGTGAAGACATTGAGGACCTGAACCTTGAAGCAAAAAGCTTCAATTCGATTTTGAAAATGCTGAAGAGCAAGCACCCGGAATTCGGCACTTCCATACGCGTCTTTTTCCCGGACTCGGCCAAGGCGTGACGTCATCCAGCGGTGGTCGAGGCAAGCTGCAGGCTCGTGTAGCTGATCAGAAATCCCGCATCGCTGGGCAGTTACTGCCAGGTCACGTGCACACGCTGACCAACCGTTGCCGCCGGCAGGTTGTCGATGAGAATGGTAACTTCTACCAAACCGGAGTTTGCATCGTAGTCGGTGACTTTCACTTTCCCGGAATGGGCCTTGCCTGCAATGCTGACCTGCAGCTCGCTGCCGATCTCCAGCCCCGCGATTTTTTCCGGGTCCAGCGACATGACAGCCACCAGTTTCCCGCCCGCCACGGTAAACAAGGGGGTGGCCTGCAAGCGGTTGATGACCGTTTGCCCCACCACCACGTGGCTCTTCAGTACGATGAGGTCAAAGGGCGCTTTCAGCTCAGCATACTCGAGGTCCAGTTTTGCCTGATCGACGTCGGCCCCGGCCTCCTGATAACGCGCATCCTTTTCGGCAAAATCGATCTTTGCCTGGTCCAGCTCAACCTGGGACAGGACCGTCCGATCATATAACTCCTCCGCGCGTTGCAACTCATTGCGGGCTTCATTGCGACCGGGAGCAAACTGCGCCATGCGCGACTTTGCGGATTGCAGCCGATACTGAAATGGCCGTTTGTCCAGTGAAAGCAGGACGGCACCCTTGGCAACCCGTTGCCCCGCAACGACGTTGACTGCCTCAATGACCCCGGAAACCGGCACGGACAATGGGGCTTTGTGTTCCCACTGCAACACGCCGTGCGCCTCACCTGCCGCATGCACCACAGGCGCCACGGCCAGCAGGGCCAGCCACAGTACATTCGCAATCACTTTGTTACTCATGTTTTCTCATTTATCGGCCCGTCTGGGGTGGCCTATATCTTTTCAGTGACCGCAGCCCAGTTCATGGAATCTTCTTCACCCACCAGGTGGCTTAACTGCGCCAATAATAAAGCCATCTGAAAGGTTTGTCTGGCATCGCGCAACTGGGACTCGGATATCTGGATCTGTGCATCTCCAAGGTCCGTCTTCACTTCCAGTTCGTACAGTGCCCTGGAACGATCCATGTACAGTTCGCGATAGTCGGAAAACACGTCGCTGGCCTGGCGCCGGGCTTCCAGCACGGCAAACTCTTCCGTCATGCCCCAGATTCTCTGGCGTATCTCCAGTTCAAGCTGCCGGCGCTGGTAAAGGATCTGGTTCACCTTAAGCTGGGCCTTTCTGATGGCGGCATCACCCTGGCCGCCACTGAAAAGCGGCCAGGTCATCTGCAGTCCGGCCCGCCATTTGTCATGGCTGCCCAGTTCCCTCGAGTATTCACTGCGCTCAATCACGGCAGAAACGTCCGGGCGATAGGGGGCGTGCGCAGCTTCCACTTCTGCTCTTGCAGACAGCAACTCCGAGTCAAGCGCAGCCAGCAGACGATTATTTTTCAGGGCTTTTTCCATCAATGTGTCGAAGCCCAGCAACGTGCGGTTATCCACATCAAGTTCAGGCAGGGACAGCACAGAGGGTTGCTGTCCGGGCCGGTTCAGCGCCAGGGCCAGCGCCTGGCGTGTGCGGCTCGCCTGTCCCTTGCTTTCAGCCGCCGAAAGACGAGCTTCCTGGTAGGCGTTCTCCAGTTCCCGCAAATCCACGTCGGACAGCTTGCCAAGCTCGTGTCTGTCCTGCCCCTCGTCAAACCTGACAAACCTGACCGCCATGTTTTCATTGTCGCGGGAGGCTTTCAGGTCGGCAAGTATGATGTCAAAAAACTTCTGCATCACTGTGATGGCGAACAGGCTGCGGTTGTCAGCTATCCTCAGCCTGGCTGCCTTTCGATCCTGCTCGGCCGACTCGGCCAGTGAACTGCTATAGCCGCCATCATAGAGTGGCTTGCTCAAAACCAGTCGCAGGCCGTGATCGTCATGGTCGCCGGTATCGAGCCTGGAGCTTCCCGCCTCATACCAGCGCAGCCTGCCGACCAGGTCGACGTTCAGGCTGTTGTGTGCCCGGGCTTCATCTGCGGTGTTTTTTGCCCGCTCCATCAATAGCTTGTCCTGCAAGAGCACAGGATGCTGTTCATCGATAAACGCTATGGCCTGTTGCAGGGTCAGGGGATCCGGAAGGGGCTGCAGGTCCGCAGCATGCAGGGGACCGGCAGCCAGCACTGCAGAGATCAGCAGCATAGACCATACACAGCTTCTGCATAGATACATGCACCATCCTCCAGTGAATGCGTACCAGGGCCGGTGAGAGTCTGTCAGCTTTTTTGCAGCTCCTCTTTCCTCTCCCGTTTATACCGGGTGAAGCTGGTATTTTTATAGTGGCCATCCGCAACATAGTCGGCCAGCCACTTGAACTCGGTCGCGCTTTTCGTTGCACCGGTATAACGCGCTATCTGATTTCCACTCAGATCAAAAAAGGCAATCACGGGAGTGGCTCGAACGCGATGTACCTTAATCGCGTATTCCTTTTGCGTAGTATCGTTGCCCTCAAAATCGACGATCTCGATATCGCCCTCGATATCGTGAGTAAGCAGGATGAATCTTTCACGATAGTATTCCTGAATCTCGGGCTGATTCATGATCGTGTCTTTCATCCGGATGCAAAACGGACACTCGTCCATTTCAAAAAAGATCATGATTCCTTTCTTTCCCTGTTCCCGGGCATTTTCCAACTCTTCCGAGTAATCACCAAAAGACTGGCTGAAAAAGTACTGGTACGGGTCACGAGGAGTTTCTGCATGTACGGCGGACAGCAACGTCCATAGCAGGATGCCTGTAATGCAAGATATGAATTTTTTGTGATTCATGCTCGCTCCATTTCTCCGCTGAATACCGGTTACTGAACTGCATGCCGGGCAACAAGTACACCTCAGGCATCTCCGGGCCTTCTCCCTATATGATACCCCATGATTAATCCTGACGCCGTTGAATGCCAACCTGACCTGCACGACCCGCCGGTCAGTTGCAGGGATGGTAACGGGTTCATTCATGTAAATGGTCCCCGGCGGGGATCATTGTTCAGGGGTCAAAGCCAGGTTGAAACCGGAAAACCTCCCGGTGCCAGGCGGGATTGCGAGCCCTGGTTACCTGCTCACAAATTGAATGGATTGGTCGGAGTGAGAGGATTTGAACCTCCGGCCCCTGCCTCCCGAAGACAGTGCTCTACCAAGCTGAGCTACACTCCGTTATCGTTTTGCACACAGCGTCCAGCCTCGAAAAATAGCAGGTTTCACATGCCGTGTGCCAGCAAGATTTCCGACCCCTTGCAGAAACATGGTCGTGGGTTGACCTTTCCTAGGATGTCCGCGAAATCGCAAACCGGGTTAAGTCCGTCAGTGCCGTCCTGTACTCGTTGTCCGGCAGCTTTTCAATATGCTGCTGGGCAAGCAGGGCCTGTTGCCGGGCTGCTTTCAAGGTGTGCTCAATTGCACCGGTCTCCTCGATTGCGGTCATGACTTCCTGCAGGTGTTTCCTGCCGCCCTCAATGATGGCTTCACGGATCAGTTCGGCGGTGTCCCTGTCACTGTTTTTGAGTGCATGGATCAGGGGCAGCGTGGGCTTGCCCTCGGTCAGGTCATCGCCCAGATTCTTTCCCATTTCCTCCGGCGAAGACTGGTAATCGAGGACATCGTCCTTGAGCTGGAAGGCGGTGCCGAGATGTACCCCGTAATTCGCACAGGCCGCTTCAACCTCCTGCGGTTGTCCCGCCAATACGGCCCCGAGCTGGCAGGCAGCCTCAAACAGTTTTGCCGTTTTGGACTGTATCACAACCATGTAGTGTTCTTCCGATGAGTCCGGGTCATTGGAGTTCAGAAGCTGCATGACTTCACCTTCCGCAATGGTGTTGGAGGCCCGCGCAAGAATTTCCATGACGCGCATCTCGCCCACCTCCACCATCATTTCAAAGGAACGCGAAAACAGGAAATCCCCCGCCAGTATGCTGGCTTCATTGCCCCAGATCAGGTTGGCGGTCTCGTGGCCGCGTCTCATGCTTGAGCTGTCCACGACATCATCGTGCAGCAGGGTTGCGGTATGTATGAATTCAATGATGGCGGCCACCTGCAGATGCTTTTCACCCGTGTAGCTGCAGGCCCTGGCGCTCAACAGGGCGAGCAGCGGGCGAATCCGCTTGCCGCCGCTGTCCAGGATGTAGTTGATGATCTGGCAAATCAGGGTGATATCGGAATGCAGGTGTCGACGAATCACGTCATTCACGCCTTCCATGTCGTCGGCCATCAGGGCCTGTACCTGCTTGAAGTCCATGGCCGGGCATTTTACCCTGATCTCGTGCACCCGGTGCGGATTTTGCGGTGAGCCCGGCTACAAAACAGTTTTGTTTGACCCTTGCCAGACCTCCCGCTAGAATTGCGCCTCTTTTCAACCCATTCCCGGAGCGCTCCAGGTGTATGCCGTGATTGCCACAGGTGGCAAACAGTACCTTGTCCATAAAGGAGACCAGATCAGGATCGAAACGCTGGATCTGGACCCGGGCAAGAAAGTCGAGTTTGACCAGGTGCTGTTGCTGGCCGATGGCGACGACGTCTCCATTGGCACACCGTATATCGAAGGTGGTAAAGTTACTGCCGAGGTTCAGCATAATGCCAGGGCCAAGAAGATTGACATCATCAAGTTCAAACGCAGAAAGCACCACATGAGGCGAATGGGCCACAGGCAGCACTACACGCAGGTCAAGATCACAGACATTTCAAAGTAGAGGTCGGTTATGGCACATAAGAAAGCTGGGGGCAGCACCCGCAACGGACGTGACTCGAAGTCGAAGCGTCTCGGTGTGAAATGTTTCGGGGGACAGCAGGTCAATGCAGGGAGCATCATCGTGCGGCAGCGGGGCACCCGCTTTCACGCCGGTGAAAACGTCGGCCGGGGAAAGGATGACACCCTGTTTGCAAAACAGAATGGACAAGTGGTATTTGAAACCAAAGGGCCAAGAAACAAGAAGTTCGTGCGTATCGAAGCCGTACACTGACCCGTCCCGCCAGCCGATTTGACGTGAAGCCCCGCATGACGGGGCTTTTTTGACTCCGGGCACAAATCATCATGAAGTTTGTTGACGAAACGACGATCCATGTCCAGGCCGGCCATGGGGGGAGCGGCTGTCTCAGTTTCCGGCGCGAGCGCTCGGTACCGCTCGGAGGGCCGGACGGCGGAGATGGCGGAGACGGTGGCAGCGTCTACCTGGTCGCAGAGGAGAGCTTGAACACGCTGGCCGATTTCCGGCATGTGCGCTCTTTCAAGGCCGAGCGCGGACAGGATGGCATGGGCAAGAACCGTACAGGCAGGTCGGGCAGGGACAAGGTCGTCCCGGTACCCACCGGCACTCTGGTGAAAGATGCCCAGACCCACGAGGTCATCGGCGACCTGACGAGGCACGGCGAACGCCTGCTGGTGGCCGGCGGGGGCGTGCACGGACTGGGGAATACGCGCTTCAAAAGCTCGACCCGGCGTGCGCCCCGTGAAACAACCCCTGGCAAGCCGGGTGAGGAACGTGACCTGTATCTGGAACTCAAGCTGCTGGCCGATGTGGGCCTGCTGGGGCTTCCCAATGCGGGCAAGTCTTCCCTGCTTCGTGCCCTGTCTTCCGCCACCCCGAAGGTTGCGGACTACCCGTTCACGACGCTTTACCCCAACCTCGGCGTGGTGTACGTCGCACCGCAGCAAAGTTTCGTGGTTGCGGACATCCCCGGGCTGATCGAGGGAGCGGCCGAAGGAGTCGGGCTGGGCGCCCAGTTCCTGCGCCATCTTTCGCGCACCGGCTTGTTGTTGCACATGCTTGAGCTGTACCCGGATCAGGCGGAAGGTGATCCCTGTCAGGATTATCTTTCGGTAGCCAACGAATTGAACCGGTACGACGCGGAACTTGCGGCCAAGGACCGATGGCTGGTATTCAACAAGACCGACCTGTTCGACTCCGGCGACTGCGAGCAGGTGATCCAGGACTGCGTGTCGAGACTGAAGTGGCAGGGTCCCGTGTTTGCCATCTCCGCACTCAGCAAGGCAGGCACCCGGGAATTGAGCAAAAGCATTTATACTTATCTACATGAACAGCAAGCGTAACCAGGCCATTTCCGGGAAACGCTGGGTGGTCAAGGTCGGGAGTTCCCTGGTGACCGAGGACGGCCATGGCCTGAACATGGAGGCCATCACCGGGCTGGCTTCGCAAATCGCCGCTCTGGTGAATGCGGGCAAGGAGGTGATCCTGACCTCTTCCGGTGCCATCGCAGAGGGCATGAACCGGCTGTCCTGGCAAAAACGGCCGCGTGCAATCTACGAGTTGCAGGCGGCTGCCGCAGTCGGCCAGATGGGGCTGGTCCAGGCATACGAATCCTGCTTGCAGCAACACAACCTGCACAGCGCCCAGGTACTGCTCACGCACGCCGACCTGCAGGATCGCAAGCGCTACCTGAATGCGCGCACCACGCTGCGCAAGTTGCTGGAAATGAAAACCGTTCCGGTGGTCAACGAAAATGACACGGTAGCCACCGACGAAATCAAGTTCGGAGACAACGATACGCTGGCAGCCCTCGTCAGCAACCTGGTGGAGGCCAGTCTCCTGATTATCCTGACCGACCAGGAAGGCATCCATGAAGCACCCCCGGGTGACCAGGCCAGCGCTCCCTTGATTGACGAGATTTCCGCCAACGACCCGCTGCTCGACCGTGCCGCGGGCCCCAGTGCCAGGCAGACCGGTCGAGGCGGCATGCTCACCAAGGTTTCCGCGGCACGGATTGCGGCTCGTGCCGGGGCTGCGACCATCGTCGCCTCGGGGAAAACACCGGACATCCTGAACAGAATTTCAAAAGACGCAGCGTGCGGTTCACTGCTTTTGCCGGATGCGGAACCCTTGGTCGCTCGCAAACAGTGGATCGCAAATCAGCTGTACACCCGCGGAGAGCTGTTCCTGGATGACGGTGCCAGCGCCGTCATCTGCGAGTCCGGGAAAAGCCTGCTCGCGATCGGGGTTGAAGATGTCAAGGGAGACTTTGAACGTGGAGAAGTGGTCAGTTGCCTCAATCGCAGCGGACAGGAGATTGCACGCGGCCTCGCGAACTACTCATCCGAGGAGGCACGCAAACTTCAAGGCAGGCTCAGCACGGAGATCGAAGCCGTGCTGGGCTACGTGGATGCACCGGAGTTGATTCACCGGGACAACCTGGTGATTCTTTAGTGGATCGGATGATGCAGCGCCCAGCGCCGCCAGGCTACATGGCCTTGATGCGTGCGTTCAGACGGCTCTTGTGGCGGGCGGCCTTGTTGGCATGGATCAGTTTTTTGCCGACGGCCGAATCGATGCTGGGCTGGGCCAGCTTGAATGCATCTGCTGCGGCTTCCTTGTCTCCCGAATGAATCGACTTGACCACCGCCTTGATTCGCGTACGCAATTTCGTGCGTTGACTTACGTTGTGCTGGCGGTGCCTGACCGCCTGACGTGCACGCTTTCTTGCTGAGGGGGAATTGGCCAATGTCTAATCGCTTTTCTGCTCGGATTCTGCGTCCGGGCTGCGAACTATGGTAGTAAGATAAATAAATGTCAACCCCTCCTCCCTAGGCCCGCACTCCAGGTACAGAATGGCTGAACATCGAGCCCTGTTCAAATCCACCGCCGTCACAGGCGGAATCACGGCCGTCTCGAGAGTATTCGGATATCTCAGGGATGCCGTGATCTTTATCTTCCTGGGCGCAACCGGCGGAACCGATGCTTTTTTCGTGGCCTTTCGCATCCCGAATTTCCTGCGACGCCTTTTTGCGGAAGGTGCTTTTTCACAGGCGTTCGTGCCGGTCCTGTCCGAATACAAGGAACAGCGCTCGCAAGCGGAACTGCAGGCACTCATCAATCATGTGGCCGGCACCCTCAGTGTCATTCTTTTCCTGGTCAGCGTCCTGGGGGTTTTACTCGCACCTGCCCTGATATACATCTTCGCCCCGGGCTTTGTCAGCGACAGCACACGATTTGATCTTGCCGCACAGATGCTGCGCATTACCTTCCCGTACATACTGTTCATCTCGCTGACCGCCTTGTCGGCGAGTATCCTGAATACCTTCAACCGCTTTGCAGTACCGGCCTTCACACCGGTGTTCCTGAACCTGTCGTTGATCGGCGCGACCCTGTGGCTGGCCCCGCAAATGGAACAACCCGTGGTCGCACTGGCATGGGGTGTGTTTGTTGCCGGCATTGTCCAGCTGGCCTTCCAGCTTCCCTTCCTGTCGGCACTGGGTGTGCTGCCGAAGGTCTCACTGCATGGCGCCAGGGAAGGTGTGCACAAAATCATGCGGCTGATGCTGCCCGCCATTTTCGGCTCGTCCGTCGTGCAGATCAACCTGCTGATCAACACGCTGATCGCTTCATTCCTGGCCGTTGGCAGCATCAGCTGGCTGTATATCTCGGACCGCTTCGTGGAACTCCCGCTGGCCATTTTCGGCGTGGCCATGGCGACCATCATCCTGCCCCGGCTGTCCCGGCAGTACGTCAACCAATCCACCCATGAGTTCAACAGGACGCTCGACTGGGCGCTGCGGCTTTCCATATTCATCTCGATTCCCGCGACCGTCGGCCTGATCCTGCTGGCCAGCCCGATTCTGACTTCGCTGATCCAGTACCGGGAATTTACCGCCACGGACACGCTGATGGCATCCGCCAGCCTGAAGGCCTATGCGCTGGGACTGCCGGCGTTCATCCTGATCAAGGTGCTGGCACCGGGGTTCTATTCACGCCAGGATACCAAGACCCCTGTAAAAATCGGGGTGATTGCCATGGCCTGCAATATCGTCCTGAACCTCGCCTTCGTCTGGATCTGGCTGCAGTGGGATCTTGCCGCTCCGCATGCCGCCCTGGCCCTGGCCACCTCGCTGGCCGCCTACCTGAATGCCGCGCTGCTGTTCCACAGGCTGAAAGGCTCGGCAGCCCTGGTTTTGCCGGCAGGCTGGATGAGGTACCTGACCCAGGTCCTGACGGCCACCGTGGTGATGGGAATCGCGCTGCTGTGGATCTTGCCCGAGGCACACCAGTGGCTGAACTGGGATGTGGCCGAACGTATCATGGCCTTGTTGGGCTTTATGCTGTCAGGGCTTGTGCTGTATATTGGCGCGTTGGCCTTGCTGGGGGTGCGCAGGAATTCGTTCGTGCTGCAACCGTAAGCGCCGACACGGTTTCATGAACGAGTCTTTGATGTTATGCAGCTAACGAGATACCTCGGTACCGGAACAGGGCTTTCCGTGGCATCCGTGGCCACCATCGGCAACTTTGACGGTGTGCACCTGGGCCACCAGACCGTTTTGAAAAAATTGCGCTCGAGAAGCCAGTCGCTGGGGTTGCCTTCCATGGTGATCGCCTTTGAACCGTCGGCCAAGGAGTTTTTCCGGGGCAGCCAGGCGCCGGCGAGACTGACCAACTTCAGGGAAAAATTCGGCCTGCTCCGGGATCTCGGGATCGACCGTTTCGTATGTCTTTCATTTAACCGGACGCTGGCCGACATGCTTCCCGAAACCTTTGTCAGGGATATCCTGATCTCCGGCCTGAACATCAAGCACCTGACGGTCGGTGATGACTTCCGTTTCGGCAAAGACCGCAAGGGGGATTATCCCTTGCTGGTGCGCATGGGGAACGAACTGGGCTTCAGCGTCGAGAACACCGAAGGCTTCGTGGTCAATGAAGAACGTGTCAGCAGCTCTTTGATCCGGGACCACCTTGCCAACGGCAGACTGGATCTTGCACAACAGTTGCTTGGACGCATGTACAGCATGTCCGGGCGCGTGGTACACGGCGACCACCGGGGACAAGAGCTCGGTTTCCCGACCGCGAATATCCCGATCAAGCGCAGGTTTTCCCCGATCAGTGGTGTATTCGCAACCAAGGTGAAGATCGAGAATGACACCGAGGCCCTGGGGGTGACCAACGTCGGGTACCGGCCCACGGTCTCCGGTACGCGCACCCAGATCGAAGTCCACCTGTTCAACGTCTCGCGAATGCTCTACGGAAAACACCTCACAGTGTTTTTCAGCAAAAAGATTCGCGAGGAGCAAAAATTCAATTCACTTGAAGAGTTGAAGAACCAGATACATGTTGATGCCGGAATGGCAAAAGAGCATTTCAGGATCGCTGCCTGAAGCCTGGCTATGAGCGACTACAAAGATACCCTGAACCTGCCCAAAACCTCTTTTCCCATGAAGGGCAACCTGGCACAACGGGAACCCAGGATACTGAGGGAGTGGCAGGACCGGGACGTGTACGGGCAAATCCGAAAGACACGAAACGGTGCACAGACTTTTGTCCTGCACGACGGCCCGCCCTATGCGAACGGTGATATCCACATCGGCCATGCGGTCAACAAGATCCTGAAAGACATCATTGTAAAAAGCAAGACCCTGGCGGGGTACGATGCACCGTACATACCGGGCTGGGACTGTCACGGCCTGCCCATCGAGCACCAGGTGCAGAAAAAAATCGGCAGGGCGGGAACCCGCAAGAGCCATGGCGAATTCCGTACGGCCTGCCGCGAATTTGCCGGCAAGCAGATTGCCAAGCAACGCGAGGATTTCAAGCGGCTGGGTATTTTTGGCGACTGGGACAAGCCCTACCTCACCATGGATTTCGGCGTCGAGGCCGACATCGTGCGCTCACTGGGCAAACTGTATGCGAAAGGCCACATTGTCCGTGGCTTCAAGCCGGTCTACTGGAACGTGGTGGATGCCTCGGCACTGGCAGAAACCGAGGTGGAATACCACGAGAAAACCTCGCCCGCCATCGATGTGCGTTTCAGCGTCGCCAACGAGAGTGCGCTGGCGGAAAGGCTCAACACACTCACCGGCCGGGGACCGCTGTCCGTTGCCATCTGGACGACGACCCCGTGGACCCTGCCCGCCAACCAGGCCGTGTGCGTCAATCCCGAACTGGATTACGTCGTCGCACAGGTCGAGGGCAACTGCGGCCTGGAACGCGTAGTGCTGGCCGAAGCGCTCCTCGAGACCTGCATGCAGCGTTACGGTATCGAGAACCCTGCCGTGGTCGGTCGCATCAAGGGACAGCAGCTCGAGCACCTGCCGCTGCACCACCCGTTCTATGACAAGACCGTGCCCGTCATCCTGGGGGACCATGTCACGGTCGAGGCAGGAACCGGCGCGGTGCATACCGCTCCTGATCACGGTGTGGACGATTTCGAAGTCGGCAAGACCTATGCCCTGGGGACCCTGAACCTGGTGGATGACCACGGGATATTCAAGGAACATACCGGTTTGTTTGCAGGAGACCACGTCTTCAAGGTGGACCCGAAAATCATCGACACCCTGACCGACCGGGGAAAGCTGCTGCACCACACCGAGCTGCACCACAGCCTGCCGCATTGCTGGCGCACGAAAGTGCCGCTGATCTACCGCGCAACGCCACAATGGTTCATCAGCATGCATGCCAGGGATTTGCTGAAAACCGCCCGTGAACAAGTCGAGCAGGTGCGCTGGGTCCCCGAATGGGGCAAGGCACGCATCACCGCCATGCTGGCCAGCAGTCCGGACTGGTGCATCTCGAGGCAACGCACCTGGGGCGTGCCGATTGCCTTTTTCATACACAAGACCACGGAAGAACCCCATCCTGACACGGTACAACTCGTCGAAAAGGTGGCGCAGAAAATTGAGCAGCAGGGCATGGACGCCTGGTATGGACTGGATGCGAAAGAGCTGCTGGGGGAGGACAGCGAATCCTACAGGAAGGTCACCGACACCCTGGATGTCTGGTTTGACTCAGGAGTCACCCACTATGCCGTGGCCCGGAAACGACTCGGGGTTGACCTGGAAAACGGCAAACGCGCCAGCCTGTACCTCGAGGGGTCCGACCAGCACCGCGGCTGGTTCCAGTCTTCCCTGAAGACCTCGGTGGCCATGCACGGAATCGCACCCTACGAACAGGTGCTCACCCACGGCTTTACCGTGGATGCCGATGGCAAGAAAATGTCGAAGTCCCTCGGCAACGTGGTTACCCCGCAGAAGATATGCAACGCGCTGGGTGCCGATGTGCTGCGTCTTTGGGTGGCCGCCACCGACTACGGCGCAGAACTCAACGTCTCCGACGAAATTCTGAGCCGTACCTCGGATGCCTACCGGCGTATCCGCAATACGACCCGTTACCTGTTATCGAACCTGAGTGGCTTCGACCCGGCGCGCGACCGTGTACCGGCCCGGGACATGGTGGCCCTGGACCACTGGATCGTGTACAAGACCCGGCAGCTCCAGCACCAGATCATCGATTACTACGAACGCTACCAGTTTCACCGGATCTATACCCTGGTTCACAACTTTTGCGTGCTGGAACTCGGCAGCGACTATCTTGATATCGTCAAGGACCGGCAATATACGATGCAGACGGACAGCCGGGCGCGCAGGTCGGCACAGACCGCCATGTTTCACATTGCCGAGGCGCTGGTCCGCTGGGTTGCGCCGATTCTGAGCTTCACGGCGGAGGAAGCCTGGCAGCACCTGCCCGGCCCCCGCGAGGACCCGGTGTTCGTACAGACCTGGTACGACCTGGATGATTTCGCCACCCCGGGCAAGGTGACCGACGCGGACTGGAAGACCATACTTGAGGTCCGAAAGCACATCGGCAAACAGCTCGAGACCCTGCGCAACGAAAAAGTCATCGGCTCGTCGCTGGATGCAGAGGTGGATATCTGGGGTGCTCCCGACTGCCTTTCCAAGATCGAAAACGATGAACTTCGCTTCGTCTTCATCACGTCCGCTGCGCGCCTCGTTTGCAATGAAGAGGCACCGAAGACGGCCACCCGGGTACTGGATACCCAGGGCAACGAGTACTTCATCCGGTTACGAAAGTCGCCTCACCCGAAATGCATTCGCTGCTGGCATTACCGTGAGGACGTGGGAAAGGATGCGCAACATCCGGAAATCTGTATGCGTTGCGTGAGCAATCTGCCCGGCGGTTCGGGCGAGTTACGTTTCTATGCTTAAGTGGCTCTGGCTGAGCCTGCTGGTGATCCTTGCCGATCAGCTCGGCAAGCAGGCCGCCTTGCAGTCCCTGGTTCAGTACGAGCCCGTGGCCCTGTTGCCCTATTTCAATCTTTCACTCACCTTCAACGAGGGGGCCGCATTCAGTTTTCTCAGCCAGGCCGGGGGGTGGCAGCGTTGGTTCCTGTCGGCGCTCGCCATCGCGATCAGTGTTTTCATCCTGGTCTGGCTCAAAACCCTGGATGCCGGGGAGAAACTCCTGGCCTGCGGCCTCGCACTGGTACTGGGAGGTGCGATCGGCAACGTGATCGACCGCATCGTACTCGGGAAAGTCACGGACTTTATCGACTGGTACTACCCCTCCGGTGATTCCTGCCTGCCACTCTTCTATCGCCTGAACGAGGCGACCTGTCATTGGCCGACATTCAACCTTGCCGACTCGGCAATTTTCCTGGGAGTTGTACTGGTCCTGTTGCAGACCCTGTTTCAAAAGCCCCCGGCGTAGCCGGGTTTTGTCAGCTGCGAAGCAAGGCGGCTTCCACCTCATTGCGCTTGTCGGCGCCGGCCAGGCAGGCGATGATTTCCAGCGCAAAGTCCATCGCAGTCCCCGGACCGCGAGAGGTCAGGATGTTGCCGTCCTGCTGAACGGCCGCATCCGTAATCTGGGTGCTGCCCAGGGATTGCGGGTCCAGCACCCCGGGATAGGCGGTAACCTTTTTGTGGTCCAGCAGGCCGCCGCTGGCCAGCACCTTGGGGGCGGCGCAGATCGCGCCAATGGGGCGGTCGTTCTCGGCAGCGCGCTGCAAGATCCCGTGAATGCGATCGTCGGCATCCAGATGGTCGGCTCCCGGCAGTCCGCCGGGCAAGACCACCATGTCGAAGTCCTGTTCCAGTACCTCGTCCACCGAGGTGTCGGCGACCACCCGGGTGCCACGCGATGCGGTGACGGTCTGCCCATCCAGGCTGGCCGTGATCACTTCGATATCTGCACGGCGCAGCAAATCAATGATGGTCACCGCTTCCAGTTCTTCGAACCCTTCTGCAAGGGGTATCAGTACGGTTGCCATGGGTTTACCCTTTAAACTGACCTTGACGGGATTTTATTGTATATCCTGTTCGTCGGCTTTTGAAAGCTGATCACCCGGAGTCAGGCCGGCGGCCTGACCCGACGCTGGCGGTTGGGCCATGGCCTTCAGCTGCCTGAGTGCCTCATCCAGTTCATAGTCGGTGGTGTCGTCTTCACCGCGCTCGGGGAGGATTACGATCGAGGCAGGATCGTGAGACGGCACCGCATTCTCATCCGGGTCGTCCTGCAAGACGTCCTCGACTGTCGCGCTCATCCCGTTCGCGTCGGCTTCCTTGTCTTCTGGGTCCTCGGCAGGCTTCAGCAGAACATCCGGCACGATACCCGCGTCCTGGATCGAGCGGCCGGAAGGCGTGTAGTAGCGTGCCGTGGTCAGTTTCAGTGCGGTGTTGTCCTTGAGCGGCAGGATGGTTTGCACGGAACCCTTGCCAAAGGACGTGACCCCCAGGACCGTGCCTCGATCGTGGTCCTGCATGGCCCCTGCAACGATTTCCGAAGCGGAGGCCGACCCCTTGTTGATCAGTACCACCAGCGGGGCACCATCGAGCAAATCGTCGGTGCTTGCGGAGTATTTCAGTTCCGAGTCACCCGCCCGTCCCTTGATATAAACGATCAGGGCATTGTCCTGCAAAAAGACATCCGAGACGCCAACCGCACCGGTCAGCAGTCCACCGGGATTGTTTCGCAAGTCCAGCACCAGGCCCTGCAGTTCGCCCTCGTTCTCCGCTTCCAGGCCCTCAATCGCTTCATGCAGCGCGCTCGTGGTCTTGGACTGAAAATTTGAAATGCGCACATACCCGAAACCCGGCTCCAGCATGCGGCTGCGTACGCTGTGTACGCGAATCATGGCGCGCGTGATGGTCACCTGCAAAGGCCCGTCTTCATCTTCCCGCACGATCGTCAGTTCGATCGTCGAACCGATCTTGCCACGCATGCGCCGCACGGCTTCTTCTAGGTCCACACCTTTCACCGATTCGCCATCGAGCTTGATGATCAGGTCACCGGCCTGCACTCCGGCCCGCTGTGCAGGGGTATCATCGATCGGCGCGATCACCTTGATGAAGCCATTCTCCATCCCGACCTCGATCCCCAGCCCGCCAAACTCACCCGTGGTGCCAATCTGGAGTTCGCGAAACTGCTCCGCATCGAGAAAGGAGGAATGTGAATCAAGACCGGACAACATGCCGCGGATCGCGTTTTTCAAAAGCTCGCTGTCCTCAACCTCGGTCACGTACTCCTTTTTGATCCTGGCATAGACGTCCGTGAACGTGCGCAACTCATCGAGTGGCAGCGAGGCTGCACTTTCCTTGTCGGCCCACACGCTGTGCATCAGGCTGACAGGCAGGCTCAGGGCGATGCCCAGCACAAGTCCGAGGCCCAAGGAGGGTTTGAATCTCATTGCCGATCTCCGGGGTTTGATCCAGCTGTCCAATCATACCCCGATTTATGGGATGGAAAAGCCCGTTTGCAAACGCGAGAAGGCATGCAGGGGGTATTCATTCGGAATGCAGGCTCAGCCGGTGCGGCCTGACGGGGCAGGTTTTTTGCACCAGAGTTGGGGGTTTACAGGCTTGCCGTGCCTGCGGATTTCGAAATACAGGCCGGTTCGGCTTTGCCCGCCGCTGTTGCCCACGGAGGCAATGCGCTCGCCGGCCTTGACCCATTCGCCCGGGCGCTTGTAAAGGCTTTGACTATGCCCGTACAGGCTCAGATACCCATTGCCGTGATCAATGATCATCAACAGCCCGAGCCCGCGCATCCATTCTGCAAACACCACCCGCCCATGAAAAATGTTGTACACGTCATTGCCGGCGCGGCCCGGGATGAACACGCCCTGCCAGTACAACGCACGGCGTGAAAAATTGCGTCTCTGGCCAAAGCGGTTGCTGGGTTTGCCGGCCACCGGCCAGAACAGCTTGCCTTTTTCCTTGCGGAAATCCTGGCCCTGGTCGATGTGGGGAATGTTGATCAAAGTGGCCAGCAGTTCGTCCAGAAGTTCCTGGAGTTGTTGCCTGTCGATCTCGAGGTTGGCAAGCCGGACCTGTTCATCGGACACGCGTGCCTGCATGCGTTCGAGCACCCGCTTTCGCTTTGCCTGCTCCTGGCCGAGTTCCTGCTTGCGCGTGGACAGAACGGATTGTGTCCGCGCGACCGACTTTTCCCGTGCCTCGATTTCATCCCGCACCTGGCCGAGTTCCTGCAGGACCTTCCCCACAGCCTCGATCTCGTGCATGCGGGCACGATGCAGGTAATCGTAGTACACCAGGGTGCGGCCCAGCGTCGCAGGCTCCTGCTGGTTGAGCAGCAACTTCAGTTTTTCCTGGCCCGCATACAGGTACTCGGATCTCATCTGTGCATGCAGGACGTTGCGGTGGCGCGACAACTGCTTCTGCAGGTCCTGTTTCCTGGACTCCAGGGACCGAATTCGGTTCCGGTGATCTTTCAACGCGGCTTCGGTGTCGCCGAGTTGACGGTTGAGCTGGCCGATACGGCGTTCAAATTCGCGCAGTTCGGCTTCCAGCGCACCTGCCTCACCGCGGTGTTTCTCCAGCCTGAGCTGGCTGGCCTGAATCTGGTCATGGACCCGGTCCAGCTTTTGCTCCACCTCCTGTTGGGAGGGAGCACCTGCCAGCGGCGGGATGAATACCGCCATGCAGGCCAGCGATACAGCCAGCAAGCCGTACCGGTTCACGGCATTTCTCCGGGGCCTGTCCGGTTCCGGTACAGGGGTTTCATTAATGTATTAGACATTTATAATATTAGCTTATACTATATGTCCATAAGGAAATTTGGAAGCAGCATCCTGCTGAACCCGCATCGTGAGCATCAGCGCCGAAGAACTCGTCCATCGGGAAAAAGACATCGAGCAAGCCTCCAGGTCGCTCAAGGCCATGTCGCATCCATTGCGACTGAAAATCCTCTGTGTCCTTGGCAAACGAGAGATCAGCGTACAGGAAATCGTCTGCAGTGTAGGCACCTCCCAGAGTAACATATCGCAGCATTTGGCCATCTTGCGGGATAAAGGTATATTGGCGACCCGGAAAGACGCCAACCGGGTCTACTACCGGGTGGAAGACGAGCGTACGCTGAAGTTGATTGAAATGATGCAGCAGGTATTTTGCTCGGTCCACTAGCCCTGAGCATCGCGCCTGCGGGTACCGCGTTTACTTGGGCGGGTATCCCAAACAACGGCCAGCAGATACGGTTGCAGCCACCAGAAAATACCGAATGGAAGAATTTACAGATTTCGCAATCAGGAATTATCACCTGTTCATCGCCCTTGCGGTCGTGCTGGGCATGATCCTCTGGACCGAGGTCAGGCGCGCAACTAAGGGATACAAGGAAATCACCCCGGCGGAAGCGGTCGCCCTGATCAACCGGGAAGATGCGCTTGTGGTGGACGTGCGCGAGGCCAACGAGTTAGGCCAGGGAAGCATCATCAACGCCAGGCACGTCGCTCTCAGCGTGCTCAAGCAAAAAGCGGATGAGCTGGCCAAAAACAAGGACCAGCCCGTACTGGTCTTTTGCAAAACGGGACTGCGTTCATCGCAGGCCTGCAAGGTCCTGACAGGACACAGCTATACCCAGGTGTTCGGCTTGAAGGGCGGCATTACCGCCTGGATGAACGATCAACTCCCGGTGGTCAAGAAATGAGTTCCAGCAAGGTTGTCATCTATTCCGGCAACCGCTGCGCATACTGCAATGCGGCAAAGCGTTTGCTCGACAGCAAGAAGGTCGACTACACGGAAATCAATGTGGACGAGGACCCGGCCCGTCGCGAAGAGATGATGAGGCGTACCCAACGCCAGACGGTGCCGCAGATCTTCATCAACGAGCAGCATGTGGGCGGCTTTGATGACCTCTCCGAACTCAACCAGGCAGGCAGGCTGGATGAGTTGCTGGCTTCATGAGGTATCCTGCTGGCATCATCGGATGATGTTGAACCCGGCCTGATCTCATGACCGCGGACACGGATCAAAAATTCGAGATTCAAAAAATTTACCTCAAAGACGTCTCCTTTGAGAATCCTGTTTCCCCCAAGATATTCACCGAAAAATGGAATCCCCAGACCGACGTCCATATCCAGTCGGAAACTGCCAAGCTGGGCGAGCATATTTTTGAGGTCTGCATCACCGTCCAGGTCACCGCGACCCAGGAAGAAAGTACGGCGTTTCTGGTCGAGGTCAAGCAGGCAGGAATCTTCCTGATCAGGAATTTCAAAAAGGACCAGCACAACCAGTTGCTTGGCAGTCATTGTCCCAATGCGCTGTTTCCTTTCGCCCGCGAAACCATCGCCGAACTGGTCTCAAAGGGAGGCTTTCCCCAACTGCTGTTGAACCCGGTAAACTTCGAAGCCTTGTACCGGCAGCACCTGAAGGCCCTGAAAGAGCAGAAATCCAGCCCCGAACAAACCACACACTGATAAATCCATGGCTATCGCTGCAGTATTGGGTGCGGGTTCCTGGGGCACGGCGCTCGCCCTTCAACTGTCCGGAAATCATCACGGTGTGCAGCTATGGGACTGCGACACCGACCTGATGGACACCCTGCAGAACCGTCGTTGCAATCTGCGTTACCTGCCGGACTATCCACTGCCGGATTCCCTCACGATACACCATGACTTGGCCGAGGCCCTCGAGTCTGCGGATTTTGTCCTGGCGGCGGTGCCGAGTTATGCCATGCGCAATGTTTGCGAACAACTCGTGCCGTTGCATTTCCCGGAAAAGCTGGTCTGGGCCACGAAGGGGTTCGAGAAAACCACGGGCTTGATGATGCACGAGGTCGTGACCCAGGTGCTGGGAGACAAGATCAAGAAAGCCGTCTTGTCCGGTCCATCCTTCGCCGCCGAAGTTGCCGGCCAGCTGCCGGCCGCGGTGACGCTCGCATCCGATGAACCGGCCTTTGCCAAGGAACTGGCAGGCTACTTTCACAGCAGCAGTTTTCGTGTCTACACCAGCGGCGACATTATCGGGGTCGAATTGGGTGGTACAATCAAAAACGTGCTGGCCATTGCCGCCGGCATTGCAGACGGGTTCGGTTTTGGTGCCAACGCACGTGCCGCACTGGTCACCCGCGGCCTTGCGGAAATGATGCGCCTTGGCCAAAGTCTTGGAGCCGAGCGGACTACCCTGATGGGGCTGGCAGGTGTCGGTGACCTGGTGCTTACCTGCACCGATGACCAGTCCCGCAACCGCCGCCTCGGGCTGGCACTTGCACACGGCAAGACGGCACAGCAGTACATGGAGGAGCTGGGGCAGGCGGTTGAGGGGTTTCATGCGGCCCAAGTCGTACACCAGGTCGCACGGGACCACCAGGTGGACATGCCAATCTGCACACAGGTGTGGCGCGTACTGAACGGGGATGCAGCGCTGGAAACCGCCATATCCGAGTTGCTGAGCCGAGACATGAAAGTCGAGCTTGCATGAACCCGGCGGCGGGGCAGGCGTGCGGGATGCAGGTACGACCCAAACGATGTAATCCTGGACTTCGGATATGAGCGATGATGACAGACTCAAGGTAGATTTTTGCGGTCTGCAATTTTCCTCGCCCCTGGTGCTGCTGTCGGGCTGCGTCGGCTTCGGCGAGGAGTACACCCGCATCCAGGGGTTCTCCAACCGTGACGTAGGCGCCATCTGCCTGAAAGGCACGACCCTGGAGCCGCGTCTTGGCAATGCACCGCACCGCCTGGCCGAAACCACCGACGGCATGCTGAATGCCATTGGCCTGCAAAACCCTGGGGTGGATGTCATCGTGCAGGAGATCCTGCCGAGCCTCGATTTCTCGCAAACCCGTTTCATTGCCAACGTATCCGGCTCCACGGTGGAGGAGTACCGGGAGGTCACGCGCAGATTTGACGACTCCCCGATCGATGCGATTGAAATCAACATTTCATGCCCGAATGTAAAGGAAGGCGGGGTGGCCTTCGGCAATGATCCTGAGATGTCGGCACGTGTGGTAGAGGCCTGCCGTGCAGTGACCCGAAAACCGCTCATCACCAAGCTTTCACCCAACCAGACCGACATCCGGCTCAATGCAAAACGCTGTATCGAGGCTGGCAGCGATGCCTTTGCCGTGATCAACACCGTCATGGGCATGGCCATCGATGTCGAAACGCGCCGGCCCGTACTGCACAACAACCAGGGGGGATTGTCCGGCCCGGCGATCAAGCCGATTGCGTTGCTCAAGGTCCACGAGGTGTACCAGGTCTGCAAGCCTCACAAGATTCCCATCATCGGACAGGGCGGCATCGTCCACACTGACGATGCCATCGAGTTCCTGATGGCAGGCGCCACTGCCATCGGCTTGGGCACAGGTCTATTCTACGATCCCCTGTGCTGTCAGAAAATCACTCGCGGCATTGCAAAATACCTCGACGATACCGGTCTGTCGCACGTCAATGCGCTGACCGGGAGCTTGGAGATGCACACGGATGCAACGGAATACACCTGAGGCGTTTTGGCCCGGCAGGAACCCAGTCTGGCATCCCTGAAATTGGGTTTGATGACCCGACACCCACCGAATGTTCCGGAATGCAAGCGCACGGGCGTGTGGAAAGGGGCAGCGCTGGATTACAACACTTAATCCTGTTAGGTTATATCATATCTATTAAGGGATTGGATGGTGTCCATGAACCTGCCCGCAGCCAGCGACTTGAGATCCGGAAATACTGCGGCAACCACCGGAAAGCGTGAACCTGCAACTGGTGATTGCCCACCTCCTGTACTGACGCGTGTCCGTCGCACGCTTGCCATGGCCGTGGTATTGGGCTGCATGACTGCCTTTCCAGCGGCAGCCGAGGGTATGGACAGGATCGTTGCCTCGATCAAGCCGGTACATTCCCTGGTGAGTGCTGTCATGGCCGGAGTGGGCGAACCCTATCTGATGATACAGGGAGCGGCATCGCCCCACTCGTTCAGTCTGCGCCCTTCGGACGCGGTGAAGCTCAAGAACGCCCAGATCATCTTCCTGGTGGACAGCTCCTTGGAGGTTCCCCTGGTCAAACCGGTCCAGACACTCGCAGAAGACGCCCGCGTCGTCATGCTGTCTGAAGCAAAGGGACTGGTGCTCAAAAAAATTCGCGTGGGCGGTACCTTTGAGGCGCACGCTCATGACCGCCATGAAGAAGGCGCACATGCAGACGAGTCCGACGATGCACACCGGGATGATCATCACGACACAGAAGCACACCATGAACACCATGAGCATGAGGGGCATCACGCCGGTCACGAGGCCGGACACGATATGGACCACCCCGCCACGGAAAGCCCTTACGACATGCACGTCTGGCTGGACCCGGAAAATGCCGGCGCGATGGTGCGCAAAATTGCGGCAGTCCTGTCCGAGACAGACCCTGACAATGCCGCGATTTACGCAGCCAACGCCCGCACACTCCTACACCGGCTTGACGAACTGAGTGCGAGAATCACGGCAGACCTGGCGCCCGTGCGCAACAGGTCCTTTATCGTGCTCCACGATGCCTACCACTATTTCGAGGCTCGCTTCGGCCTGAGCGCAGCGGGCTCGATCACCGTCGGCGGCGAACATACGACAAGTGCCCAGCGCGTGAGGAAACTCCGCAACAGGGTGCAGGAACTGGAGGCGGTCTGTGTCTTCTCCGAGCCCCAGTTTGACAACCGCATCGTCGAGGTCGTCACGGAAAATACGCCCTCCCGTATCGGTGTTCTCGATCCTCTGGGAGCTACGATTGAGGCTGGACCCGAAGCCTACTTCACGCTTTTGCAAGACCTCGCAGCATCGTTCAGGGAGTGCTTGGCTTTTGTAGATCACTGAGCCTTTTCGAACAACCCGAGTTCCTGAATTTTCCGGGTCAGTGTATTTCTTCCCCAGCCCAGAAGCTGGGCAGCTTTCTGGCGCCGACCCCCGGTTTTTTTCATGGCTGCCCGGATCATGATCGATTCGAATTCCGGTAAGGCCTGATTCCAGATCGCACTGCTGCCCTTGGAAAATTCCTTGTCGGCCCATTCACGCAGCAGGCTTTGCCAGTTCACCGCATCCGTGATTTCATCCTTGAGCATGTCGAGGGGCAAATCCTGCATGTGAATCTCATTGCCCGCAGCCATCACCGTCAGCCATCGGCATACGTTCTCCAGCTGCCTGACATTTCCCGGCCATTGCAGGGTGCTCAGGTGCTCTACGACATCATCCGCCAGCTGTTTCGGCTCGGTACCCAGTTCCCTTGCAGAGCTTTGCATGAAATGCTGCAACAGGACCGGGATGTCCTCGCTGCGTTCATGCAGGGAAGGAATATTGATTCGAATCACATTGAGACGATGGAACAGGTCTTCACGAAACTCGCCTTTGCGGACCCGCCCTTCCAGATCCTGATGGGTCGCCGCAATGATCCGCACGTCGGCCTGGATCGGATCATGGCCCCCGATCCGGTAAAAATGTCCATCCGACAGGATACGCAACAGCCGGGTCTGCAGATCGGCCGGCATGTCCCCGATCTCGTCCAGAAACAGGGTCCCCTTGTGCGCCTGCTCAAAGCGCCCTTTGCGCATGGCCAGTGCTCCCGTGAACACACCCTTTTCATGGCCAAACAGTTCAGCCTCGAGCAGGTCGCGCGGGATCGCGGCCATGTTCAGGGCGATGAATGGGCCAATCGCCCGCGGACTGTGTTCGTGCAACTCCTGGGCTACCAGTTCTTTTCCCGTGCCGGAGGCTCCATTGATCAGCACTGTCATGCTGGAGTTTGACAACCGGCCGATCGCGCGAAACACCTCCTGCATGGCGGGGGACTTGCCGATGATCCTGACCGGCGGTTCCACCGCTGCGTCTTGTACCGCCGCTTGCCCGCTGCCTGCTGCGAGGCACGCACGACGGGCAAGCTCGATGGCCTCGTCAACATCAAAGGGCTTGGGCAGGTAATCGAAAGCGCCCTTTTCATAGGCGCCCACCGCGCTTTGCAAATCCGAGTGGGCAGTCATGATGATGATCGGCAGCATCGGATGCTCCGTCTTGATCCGTTCCAGAAATTCAAAACCGTCCATCCCGGGCATGCGCACATCCGTAAGGATTGCAGTGGGCACATGATGTTCCAGCGTGCGTAACGCCGCCGTTGCGGACTCGAATGCCGTCACAGGTATGCCGGCTTTCTCGAACGCGCGCTCCAGCACCCAGCGCATGGCTTGATCATCATCCACAATCCAGACATTGGCATCACTCATGGCATCTCTTCCTAATGGTTTGGCATTTAATATCCGGTGCCGTTCAACGGCAGTAAAATCCGGAACTCCGTCAGGCCGGGATCGGATTCAAACTCGATCAGGCCCCCGTGCAGATGCACCAGACTTTGTGCAAGCGGCAGACCCAGGCCGGTCCCCTCGGCACTGCCCGAGATCATCGGAAAAAAGATCTGCGGTTTCAGGTCTTCGGGAATACCGCAACCGTTATCCGTCACACTGATCAGGACGACCAAGCGGTGGCAGGTCTCACCGATTGTGATTTGCCGCAACACCCGGGTCTTGAGGTTGACCTCGCCCTGCGCCTCCACGGCACGGACGGCATTTCCAACGATGTTCAATACCGCCTGAACGAGCAGGTCGTAGTCCGCATACAACGGCGGGATGCTGGGGTCGTAATCCGTCTTGATGACGATGTCGTCCGAGAGCTCCGCGATTGCAAGACGCCGGACATGCTCAAGCACGTTATGGACATTCAGCTCCTGTTTCTCGGGCGTGACCTTGGGCTCGAACATGCTGTCGACCAGTTTGCGCAAGCGGTCGGCCTCGCCGATGATGACGTCCGTATACATCTGCAGTCGTTCATCGCCCAGCTCTTTGGCAAGCAACTGTGCCGCACCGCGCAGCCCTCCCAGCGGATTCTTGATTTCATGGGCCAGACCACGCAGCATGTTCCGGGTAGCCAGATTCTCGGACAGCAGATGTTCTTCCCTGGAGATCCGGATCAGATGATCGATACAGGTGATCTCGAGCAAGCACTCCGTGGCGTCACCCGCGGCCAGCGGCGTGATGACGCAATTGATGGTGATCTCGTCCGCACCCAGGCGGCGCACGCTGACTTCATGCTCGGTCACCGGGTTGCCGGTCGCGATGGAACGCCGGATGTGTGCGATGAAATCGCCGCCGGCATCCTGGATGAAACCGGTCAGCGGCCGACCAAGCGCATGCCGTACTCCTGTGCCCAGACACTCCTCTCCGGCGGGATTGAGATAGCGGACGCGCAGGTCCTGATCGACCAGGACGATCGCCACCGTCAGATTTTCAATGATTCCCTGTATATCCATGGCATGTACGCGGCTTGATGTTCAGCACCTGCCCGATGCATTCGCGAAAGGGCGGACCGTCCTTCAATACCGTGCAATTTTCAGTCCAACCCCGTGGGCTGCGGATTTCACGGACCTGGACAGGCCATCCTGTACAAATTTGCACCAAATAAGTGCAAAACTGTCTGGATGATACGCTCCTGCGGGCCAAAGAGCACCCCGGTATTGGAAACGGCATCAAGGTCAGGTGCCGTCAGGCAGGCCAAGCCCCGGCGGCCCCAACAAAAAACGCCCCATAAAGGGGCGTTTTCAGCGAGGTCCGGGGATGGACTGCTAGCAGCTGTAGTACATGTCGAACTCGATCGGATGGGTGGACATGCGAAGGGCCGTCACCTCTTCCATCTTCAGCCCGATGTAGCCATCGATCAGGTCATCGGAGAATGCACCCCCCGCCTTGAGGAACTCCCGGTCGCCGTCCAGGGCCTCCAGGGCCTGGTCCAGGGAAGCGCACACCGTCGGGATGTTGGCTTCCTCTTCGGGCGGCAGGTCATACAGGTCCTTGTCGATCGGGGCACCCGGATCGATCTGGTTCTGGATCCCGTCAATTCCGGCCAGCAGCATCGCCGCGTACGTCAGGTACGGATTGCCCGCTGAATCCGGGAAGCGCACCTCGATGCGTCTCGCCTTGGCATTGGCTTCATGGGGAATCCGGATCGACGCCGAACGGTTGCGGGCCGAGTAGGCGAGCATCACGGGTGCCTCAAAGCCCGGCACCAGGCGCTTGTAGCTGTTCGTGGTGGCATTTGAAAACGCATTGATCGCGCGCGCGTGCTTGATGATGCCGCCGATGTAGTAAAACGCCGTTTGCGACATGCCGCCGTACATGTCGCCCGTAAACAGGTTGTCGCCATCCTTGAACAGGGACTGGTGCACGTGCATGCCGCTGCCGTTGTCACCGACAAGCGGCTTGGGCATGAAGGTCGCGGTTTTACCGTAGTTATGGGCCACGTTCATGACCACGTATTTCAGGATCTGGTTCCAGTCCGCACGCACGGTGAGGGTATTGAACCGCGTGCCGATTTCGCATTGTCCGGCCGTGCCGACCTCGTGGTGATGGACCTCGACCATCACCCCCATCTGTGTGAGCACCTGGCACATGGCAGAGCGCACATCCTGCAGCGAGTCCACAGGCGGCACCGGGAAATAACCGCCCTTCACGCCCGGGCGATGACCGATGTTGCCCTCCTCGTAGCCCTTGTTCGAGTTCCATGCCGACTCCTCGGAATCGACGGAATACGAGGCTCCCGACATTTCGTTGGCCCACTTCACGTCATCAAAGACGAAAAACTCGGGTTCGGGCCCGAAGTAGGCGGTGTCGGCAATGCCCGTGGAACGCAGATAGGCCTCGGCGCGCTTGGCGGCCGACCTCGGATCACGGACGTAGCCTTCCATCGTGGATGGCTCGAGGACATCGCAGCGCAGGCTCAGGGTCGTGTCATTGTAAAACGGGTCGATCACCTCGGTGCCCACGTCCGGCATCAGCACCATGTCCGACTCATTGATGCCTTTCCATCCGGAAATGGACGAACCGTCGAACATCTTGCCATTCTCAAAAAAATCTTCATCCACCACGGACGCCGGGATGGAGACATGCTGTTCCTTTCCCCGGGTGTCGGTGAACCGTAAATCGACGAACTGGACATCGTTATCCTTCATCATTTTGATAACATCGCTTGCGGACATGAGTTCCTCCTTAGCTTACGAACTCGAAATTTTGTTTTTCTGATCGCGATTGGCGGCTATGGTTGGCTACACACGATCAGCGTCATGCGTAGATTGAAGCACGATATGTGCCAACGCACCGGATCTGCACTCCAACGAAGCCAGTGCGCCATTATACGCAGGTTTTCAGCAATAGGCAGTGCGAGGTTCGCCCAGATTTGCACCATTTTGATGCGGTAACACACCAAAAAGGTGCAAATTACCGAAGAGCGGCCCGTTCCCGATTTCCGGACGCTGAACCTCCCTGCCTCACATGCGACCGGCCGAAAAGCGAGACGCCCGGCTGGCCGTACCAGTGCAAAGGCTCAACACGTTGCGAAGAGCCACACAGGGGTTCGCGAGGGAGAGAATCCTGGCCGCAGCCAGGCACTGCACTCCCTGGACATGCGGCTCGGAATTGCCGGATGCAGCAAGTATACTCATCCTGCACTGCACCTGCCCGAGACCATGCCGCCACCCAACACCACATCGCTACAGGACCTGATTGCTGACCTGGAACGGTTCTGGAGCACCCAGGGCTGTGTTCTTGAGCAACCCTACGACATGGAAATGGGGGCAGGCTCCTTTCATCCCGGCACGTTCCTGCGAGCCATAGGTCCTGAACCCTGGCGCGCGGCCCATGTCCAGCCCTGCCGGCGCCCGACCGACGGGCGTTACGGGGACAACCCGAATCGGCTACAGCGTTACTTCCAGTTCCAGGTGGTGCTGAAACCGGCGCCGGACGCCATCCAGGACCTGTATCTGCAGTCGCTGGGCGCCCTCGGCATTGACCCGCTGGTCCATGACATCCGGTTTGTGGAGGACGACTGGGAATCTCCCACCCTCGGGGCCTGGGGGCTGGGCTGGGAAGTCTGGCTGGACGGCATGGAGGTTTCGCAGTTCACCTACTTTCAGCAGGTCGGGGGGCAGGATTGCCGGCCCGTCACCGGGGAAATCACCTACGGGGTCGAACGCATCGCCATGTACCTGCAAAACGTGAGCAGCGTGTACGACCTGGTCTGGACCCGAAGCGGGGAGCGCACCATCCGCTACGGGGACATCTACCACCAGAACGAGGCCGAACAGTCCGCTTTCAATTTTGAACATGCCGACGCCGACCTGCTGTTCCGGACATTCGAGTCCTGTGAGCAGGAGTGCCGCAAGCTGATCGAGCTTGAGCTGCCCTTGGCGGCCTATGACCAGGTCCTGAAATGCTCGCATACCTTCAATCTTCTGGACGCCCGCCAGGTCATCTCCGCGACTGAGCGCCAGCAGTACATTCTGCGCATACGCAAACTGGCACAGGCGGTGGCCTCGGCTTATCTTGCACGTCGCGAAAAAATGGGCTTCCCGCTGCTGGAACCTTCCGCATCATGACCCGCAGGAAGGACCTGCTGGTCGAGCTTGGCACGGAAGACCTGCCCGCGCGGTTCTTGCTGGCACAAGCGGCCGAACTGGGTGAAGTCCTCTGTGAACAGCTGGCCGGGGCGGAACTGGGCTACGGCGAACACCGGGTATTCTGCACCCCGCGGCGCCTGGCCGTGGTCGTGGCGCAACTGGATGCCCGACAGCCGGACCGGGCCATCGAGCGCTGGGGACCGGCCAAAGCCATCGCTTTCGATGACGCGGGTGACCCGACGGCGGCGGCCACCGGTTTCGCACGCTCCTGTAACATCGAAGTGGATCAACTGCAGGTCGAATCGAACTCCGGTGAAGCCAGGCTCGTATTCCGCGAGCAGCAGGCCGGCCTCGAGACCCAGGCACTGTTGCCCGAGTTGCTGGAGGCCGTGTTCGGCAAGCTGACGGTTCGCAAGCGCATGCGCTGGAATGCGGGTGAGGACGAGTTCATTCGCCCGGTACGCTGGCTGACGGTTCTGTACGGCAGCGAAACCGTATCGGCCCGTGCATTTGGCCTGGCCAGTGGCGGCATCACCTACGGGCACCGGTTTCACAGCCCGAAGGCGATCAGGATCCCGCAACCTTCGCACTACTGCGGGCTGCTGGAAACCGAAGGGCACGTGCTTGCCGATTTTGCAGCACGCCAGGAGGAAATTCTCAAGCAGGTCGGTGCACTCGCAGCCCGTGCCAGGGCTGAACCGGTCTACACGCAGACCCTGCTGGACGAGATCACCGGACTGGTGGAATGGCCGCAGGCCCTGCTCGGCGAGTTCGACCCGCGCTTTCTCGAGATGCCCCGGGAAGTGCTGGTCATCACCATGCAGGACAAACAGAAGTACATCCCCCTGGTCGATCAGGCAGGAACATTGCTGCCGAGATTCATCATGCTCAGCAATATCGACAGCACGGCCCCGGAGCAAGTCCGTCGGGGAAATGAGAAAGTGATCGTGCCGCGCTTTGAAGATGCCAGCTTTTTCTGGCGGCGTGATCTCGCCCGGTCGCTGGAATCGCGGCTGGAGGCCCTGAAAGGCGTGGTCTTCGAGAAAGAGCTCGGCAGCCTGCATGACAAGACCCTGCGCATCCACAAGCTGGCCGAGACCATCGGCAAAGAACTCGGTGCCAACCTGAAGGCATGCCGGCGCGCCGCCCGGCTCAGCAAGTGCGATCTGCTGACCGAGATCGTCACCGAACTTCCCGAATTGCAGGGCATCGCCGGGCGCCACCTGGCCTTGCATGACAAAGAAGTGCCTGCCGTTGCCCAGGCTATCGGGGAACAGTATCTGCCACGCCAGGCAGGCGGGGAGTTGCCGGAGAGTGCGCCGGGCCAGGCACTTGCCATTGCCGACAAGCTGGACACCCTGGTGGGTATCTTTGCAATCGGCAAAAAACCAACCGGTCTGAAAGATCCGTATGGCTTGCGGCGTGCAGCGCTTGGTGTACTGCGAATCCTGGTTGAAACGGAACTCGACATCGATTTGCCTTCAGCCCTGAAACAGGCCGCCGGCCTGTTTGCGAAAAAGCTGGACACCGATGCCGTTGCCGGTGAAGTGCACGAATACATGACCAAGCGCCTGTATGCGTACTTCTCCGCGCGCAACGTGGCGCACGATGTCATCGATGCCGTGCTCAAGAACCGCCCGGTCAGCCCCTGCGACATCGCGATGCGCATTGATGCCGTGTCCCGCTTTCGAACCCTGGAGGATGCCGGGCGTTTGGCTGCGGCAAACAAGCGCATCCGCAACATCCTGAAAAAATCAGGGAGTGCCACGCCGGGGATCGTGCAAAAAAAGCTGTTCAGGGAGGATGCGGAAACTGCCCTGTACACCGCCATCGAAGCCATGTCCGGTGATGTCGAGGCTCTTTTCCAGCAACGTCATTACGGGCAGGCATTGCACAGGCTTGCCGAACTGCGCCGGCCGATCGATTCGTTCTTTGATCACGTCATGGTGATGGACGATAACGAAGAACTCAAAACCAACCGCATTGCGCTGCTTGCAAGAATCGATACCCTGTTCATGCACGTGGCCGATTTCTCGCGGCTGCAATCCTGAGGCCCGCAGCGATGAGTACACCGAAAGTCGTTGTGCTGGACCGTGACGGGGTCATCAACGAAGACTCGGATGAATTCATCAAGTCCCCCGAGGAATGGGTCGCGATCGAAGGCAGCCTGGAGGCCATTACCCGCCTGAACCACGCCAAGGTCAAGGTGTTCATCGCCTCCAACCAGTCAGGTATCGCCCGCAAGCTGCTGGATTACGAGATCCTGAATCAGGTCCACAGGAAAATGCTGTCGGAGCTTGCCCGCTACGGCGGTCATATCGACGGGATTTTCATCTGTCCGCACCTGAAGGGGGAATGCCGCAAGCCCAACCCGGGGATGCTCGCTGAAATCGAGCTGCGTTCCGGGCTGTCGCTGAAGCAAGCGCCAATGATCGGTGATTCGCTGCGTGACATCCAGGCGGCCATGGCCTACGGACTGGAACCCGTTCTGGTGCGGACCGGCAACGGCTCGGTGACGTCACGCAGCAAGCAGCTGCCGAGCAATCTGCTGGTTTTCGAAGACCTGGCGGAAGCTGTGAATCACCTGCTCGCCCGGGACCCCGACTGAACGGCAGACTGCCATGACAGGCCGATATGCAGGCCTCATGGACAGGGGTTGGACTGGCGGCTGTGAAGCCGCTCGATTTCCTCCATCACTTCATCTGAAAGGGTCAGGTCAATGCTGGTGATGTCCTCTTCGAGTTGCTGCAGGCTGGTGGCGCCGATGATGTTGGACGCAACGAACGGTTGCGCATTGACGAAAGCCAACGCCATCTGGGCCGGCGTATAGCCGTTCTTGCGGGCCAGCTCCACATAGGCCCGGGTGGCCTGCACCGCCACCTCGCTGGTGTAGCGGTCAAAGTAGGTATAGCGGGTCAGGCGCGCATTGGCAGGCGCCTTGCCATCCAGGTACTTGCCTGAAAGCACGCCGAATCCCAGCGGGGAGTAGGCGAGCAATCCGATACTTTCGCGATGGGAGATTTCGGCCAGACCGATTTCGTAGGTGCGGTTCAGCAGGCTGTACGGATTCTGCACGCTGACCACGCCGGGCCAGCCATGGATGCGGGCCAGCGCCTGGTACCGCATGACGCCCCACGGGGTCTCATTGCTGACCCCGACATACCGGACCTTGCCCTGCTCCACCGCCTTGGCGAGGCAGGCATAGGTTTCCTCGATCGGCGTCGCAGCCTCCGCAGGGTCGGATTCATAGCCGAGCTTGCCGAAGAAATTGGTGTTTCTGGCCGGCCAGTGTACCTGGTACAGGTCGATGCAGTCCGTCTGCAAACGCTCAAGGCTGGCCTCGAGGGCCGCCTCGATGTGGTCCGCAGTCAGCTGTGGTCCGTCGCGCAGATACTCCATCATGCCCGGACCGGCCACCTTGGAAGCCAGGATGACATCGTTGCGCCTGCCGCTTTTCTTGAGCCACGTGCCGATGTACTGCTCGGTGCGGCCTTGTGTTTCCTCGCGGCACGGCACCGGGTACATCTCCGCGGTATCGATGAAATTGACGCCGTGGGACAGTGCACAGTCGAGCTGGTCGTGGGCTTCCGCCTCGGTGTTCTGCTCGCCGAAGGTCATGGTCCCCAGACAGATCCGGCTGACGTTCAGTTCGGACTGGCCCAGGGGTGCGTACTGCATATGCGATTCAGGTGAAGAGTGTCAGGACACCCGTATAGCCGTACAGGCGATTGTGAAAAATCTCGCCGTTGGCAAAAAATCCAACCAGCGGAAAATCTCCCAGGGTGTCTTGAATCATCTTGAGTTCTTCGGAATTTTCGCCAAACTGGTACCGGCCCCTGCCAAGGCAAGTGTAGTATACCCCGCCTCGCGGGCGCTCCTGCATGCGTGACTTCATGGCACCCAGCATGCGCAACATGTCCTCGCGAGCACTGTTTCCGTCACGCCGGCATACCATGAACTTGCTGCCCTCATAAAGATAATCTCCCACCGCGATGACCTTCTCCTGCTCATCGATGCCGATGATGTTGCGCACCAGGTAGTCGCCCGTATCCGAATATTCAATCGGCAGGCCGGCAAAAATATAGCCCGCGATTTTGTGCAGGTCCTTGGCCAGCACCTCACCGATATCCTCGCGGAACACGTCCAGGGCGGGCCGGTGGTCCAGCTCGATCAACAGGTTGCGGTCTGCTTTCGTGATCACATGCTGGATGTCCAGTGGTGTGCATCCCTGCGTGTGGCCGACGACCGTATTGACCTGCGGTGAGAAAAAGATGCCGGATACGCTTCCGTTGACCACGTCCCTGGCAATCTGGTGGTTCTGGAAATTCGAGGAAGTCAGGCCGCCAACCAGGTAGGCCGTGGGCACGGCCTCGGAAATTTTGTCGATCAGGCCGGGGGTGGCCGGGTTACTGGGGTCGCCATGAATGATCCCGACATGCGGCAATTCTTCCTTGCAGTAGCTGGTGACCTGCTCAAGCAGTTGTTCCTCATCCAGGTCGCCTGCGCCGATGATCGAAAACTCCTGATCCTCGAAATCTGTCAGCATGATCACCAGGGCCGCCTGGTCATAGTATTCGCAGCCGGTGCTGCAAAGCCCGACTCCTACGGTTCCTACCCAGTCCTGAATTCCGGTTTCCTGCTTCAGCCGGCCGACGACATCCTCCAGGTCGTTACACAGACTGTCACTGGCGTACAGGAATCCCAGTTTGAACTTGCCGCGTACGTCGCCAAGCTGGCGCAGGCAGTCATTGACCAGCTCACGCGGGGAAAGGCCTGCTGCAGTCGCAAAATGAAAGGGCTCAGCCATGGACCAGACACATAGGGGAAAAACGTGAACAAGCCAACCAGAAAGAATCAGATGGCGCCTTTCGGATAATTGTCAATGAACTCATCAGGCGGGTACATGTGAGCACTTTGTAGCGGATCCTCCCTCACAAGCTTCAAAGCCAGAAGTTACCGTAAGAGAGTATCACGAAATGTACGATACTGCGGACAACCACAGCGTCATGCCTTTGCATCGAACCGGTTCTGCTGATTGCTTAACTTTCACACTCATATTTTCGTATAATTCAGAATGCTGATTTCCAGATGCAAGACGAAATCAATGACCTGCCGTAGCGAGGGGAATCCTGACAGCCCCGCGGATTGCCAATAAGCGCATCAATGCCTGAGGCCATCTTGTTCAGGGAATCGAACAACTGCATGCAATAAGTGGAACAGACGCGTGCCCGTGATGCGGTTTCAAGGCAAAACACCCACGGCCGCAGGCCCAGTAAGCAGGGCACGAAGGGATAGACCAGTGTGACTGGGAGGTTTTGTTGATCACAGCACAGCAATATACACACGAGTTCATCAGTCGGTTTGTCCCCTACCTGAACTGGATCCAGGAACTCAAGGACCCGGCGGTCGTCTGGAAAGACTGTGTGGCCGGGCTTACGGTGGCACTGGTTCTGATCCCGCAGTCCATGGCCTATGCACAGCTTGCCGGACTGCCTCCCTACTACGGCCTGTATGCCTCCTTCCTGCCGGTGATCGTGGCGTCGACCTTCGGTTCCTCGCGGCAGTTGCAGACCGGACCGGTGGCCGTGGTCTCGCTGATGACTGCAGCCGCGCTCGAACCCCTGGCTGCGGCCAACCCCGAGGGGTTTGTGGTGTATGCGGCCATCCTGGCCATCCTGGTCGGGGTGTTCCAGATGTCGCTCGGCCTGTTGCGGCTCGGGGTGCTGGTGGATTTCCTGTCACATCCGGTGGTCGTGGGCTTCACCAATGCGGCGGCAATCATCATTGCGACCTCCCAGCTGTCCAAGCTCTTTGGTGTGACCGCGGAAACGAGTGATCATTTCTTCATTACGATCTGGAATGTGCTGGTCGAGGCCGCCCAGCACACTCACTTCCCGACGCTTGCGATGGGCATCCTGGCGCTGGTCATCATTTTCGGGCTCCGGCACTACGCCCCGAAAGTTCCCAGCGTGCTGATCGCCGTGATCGTGACCAGTATCATTTCCCTGCTGGTTGGCTATGAGGGTCTCGGCGGAAAAGTCGTGGGGCACGTGCCGGCCGGCCTGCCGGTGCTCTCCATCCCGAATGTGGACCTGGCCACTACCGCCAGCCTGATTGGCAAGGCCATCGTCATCGCCGTGGTCGGATACATGGAAGCCATCTCCATCGCCAAGGCCATCGCCGTGCAGACCCGCCAGCGCATCGACGCCAACCAGGGCCTGGTCGGACAGGGCCTGGGAAACATCATCTCGGGCCTGTCGGGCGCCTACCCGGTGGCCGGGTCCTTTTCGCGCTCGGCCGTCAACATGTCCGCAGGTGCCAAAACCGGGTTTGCCGCCATCGTCACCGGAATCATCGTGGCAATCTCACTGATTCTTTTGCATTTCGCCCAGTACCTGTACTACCTGCCCCAGGCCACCCTGGCGGCCGTGATCATCTCGGCCGTGATCAACCTGATCCGCATCAAACAGATCAAGTACGCGCTGCGCGTACATACCCACGACGGCGTCATCGCGATTTTGACGTTCGTGCTGACCCTAGCCCTGGCCCCGCATCTTGAACAAAGCATCTTTATCGGCGTGGTGCTGTCGCTCGGCCTTTTCATGTACCGCACCATGCATCCGCACATTTCCGTGCTGTCCCGCCATTCCGACGGCACCCTGCGCGATGCACAGGCCAACATTCTCAAGACCTGTCCCAAGATCTCCGTGCTGCGCTTCGAGGGACCGTTGTTCTTTGCCAGTGCGATGTACTTCGAGGCCAAGGTCCTGGAGCGCGTGGCGTCCAAACCGGAACTGAAGTTCATCATTATCGATGCGGAGGCCATCACGGACATCGATGCCACCGGGGAGGACATGCTGCACCAGCTGTCGCTGCGCCTGGTGGCCCTGGACGTGCGCCTGGTGTTTGCGCGCACCAAGCGACAGGTCATGGACGTATTCGTGCGCACCGGCTTTGCCGGGCCCGACTGGCTGGATCATTTCTACCGCTCGGACGAGCGCGCCATCGAATTCGCCTGGGAAAACATCGAGCACTGTGAAAGGGAAACCTGCCCGCTGGCGCAGGGAGACGAGTGCCCGGCGCGGCGCATGCATGCGGGCAAGCCCTCGCGGGAAACCTAGCGAACCTTGCGGTAGACCTGGGCAAATACCTTGTGGCCCAGGCGCAGCCCGCGGCGTTCAAACTTCGTGCTCGGGCGCTCGCCGAACAGCGCGGAGGTCCCGGCTTTTTCAAACCGGTCGCAGGACCCCAGTACGGCCTCGATGTGTTCCGCATATGAGGGCCAGTCCGTCGCCAGATTCAGCTCACCCCCTGCTTCAAGCCGCTCGGCCACCCGGCGGATGAATTCCGCCTGCACCAGCCGTCGCTTGTGGTGGCGGCGTTTGGGCCAGGGGTCCGGAAACCAGATCAGCACCGCGGCCAGGCTCGAAGGCGCAATGTGTTCGCCCAGCACGGCCACGGCATCCTTGCGCAGCACGCGAATGTTCTCAAGCCGACCGGCCACAATCTTTTGCAGCAAGGCACCCACACCGGGCCGGTAGACCTCGACCCCCAGGAAGTTCAGATGCGGACAGGCCGAGGCCAAAGCGGCCAGTTCCTCACCGTCCCCGAAACCGATATCCAGCACGACCGGCTGCGGCCTGGTGAAAAGGGCCTGTACATCCAGTAACCCACGCGCTGTATCGACGCCGTATACCGGCCAGAGGCTTTGAAGCGCCGCGCGTTGGCTTTTGGTGAAACGTCCTTCTCGAAGGACGTAGCTGCGAATGGGAGGCGGGGTCTGCAACGAGGCCGCCCTGATTACGCGATGAGGTCCTCCGCGGGGGAGGAGGCGGAGGCATAACGGCGCCTGGGCATGCGCCCGGCAAGGAAGGCCTGGCGCCCGGCCACCACGGCATGGCGCATGGCCCTGGCCATCAGCACAGGCTTGCGGGCCATGGCAATGGCGGTGTTCATGAGCACCCCGTCACAGCCGAGTTCCATGGCCACCGAGGCATCCGAGGCAGTGCCGACACCGGCATCCACCAGGATGGGCACGCGGGCGTTCTCGACGATATCGAGGATGTTCCCCGGGTTGCGGATGCCAAGTCCCGAACCGATCGGGGCAGCCAGCGGCATCACGGCCACACAGCCCATGGCCTCGAGCTGGCGGGCAATGACCGGATCGTCATTGGTGTATACCATGACCTGGAAGTCCTCCCGGATCAGGACCTCGGCAGCCTTCAGGGTGTCGACCACGTTCGGATACAGGGTTTTCTCATCGCCCAGCACCTCAAGCTTGACCAGTGAATGCCCGTCCAGCAACTCGCGGGCCAGCCGGCAGGTTCGAATCGCATCCTCGGCGCTGTAGCAGCCGGCCGTGTTGGGCAAGAGTGTAAACTCCTCCGGGGAGATGACATCCAGCAGGCTGGGTGCATCCTTGTCCTGTCCGATATTGGTTCTTCGTATCGCCACCGTCACAATCTGCGCACCGCTGGCAACGATCGCCTCGCGGGTTTCCTGCAAATCCTTGTATTTCCCGGTGCCGACCAGAAGACGGGAGTGGTAGGGCTGGCCGGCGACCACGAGCGCATCGGCATCCTCGTAGGCGAGGTTGTCAGTGGTCGGGTTCGCAATCATGGGCCGTGCGTGCTCTATCGGGATAACTTGTTGAGTGGCATTCCTCTATCATAGCACTGCGCGCGCAGGCACCGGCGGGTGGGGTTGGCTCAGCCGCCGCCGATGGCGTGGATGATTTCCACCCGATCTCCGGGATGAAGCACGTGGCTGGCCAGTTGGCTGCGCACCACGATTTCACTGTTGACCTCGACGGCGATGCGCCGGTCCCCGAGGTCCAGGGCATCGATCAACCCGGAGGCCGTCAGTCCCTCGGAGATGTTTTTCTCATGGCCGTTCAGGATGATTTGCATACGGTTTGCCCTCGGACAGGCAGTCTTTACAGCCGTTATAATCTGCAAACTTTTCGAAGAGTTCAATAGCGGACATGACCTACGATGCAGTAGTCATTGGCGGCGGGCTGATTGGCATGACCACCGCCCGCAGCCTGCGGCTTGCGGGGCTGAAGGTGGCCCTGCTCGAGAAAAACCGGCTCGGGGAGGAATCCAGCTGGGCGGCCGGCGGCATCCTGACCCGGTTTTACCCCTGGCGCCAGAGCGAGGGCGCACGTGCGCTGATCGAGGCCAGCCAGGCCGCCTTCCCGGGATTCGTGGCACAACTGCAGGAAGAAACCGGGGTTGACCCCCAGCTGGTGCGCTGCGGCATCCTCGTCGCCGATACGGAAGAGCAGGAACAGGCGCTGGCCTGGGCCCGAACAAGCGACACACCAATTGAGCTCGTGGACAAGCACCGGCTGCAGGCGCTGGAGCCGAACCTCGCGCAGCATCTGCAGACCGCCCTGCACATCCCGTCGGCCATGCAGGTGCAGCCGCGCCTGCTCGCCAAGGCCATGCGAAAGTCCCTCGCCCTGCACGGCGTGGAGATCTTCGAGGACACCGAAGTCACCGGCCTGCAGGACCGGGACCGGGTGATCACCGGGGTCAGCACCCGCCAGCGCGCCTTCCAGGCGAACCAGGTCGTGGTCTGCAACGGGGCCTGGGCCCAGCAGCTTCTGAAGAGACTCAGCGACACCTGCACGGACATCGTGCCGGTGCGCGGGCAGATTCTGCTGTTGAAGACGCGACAACGACTGCTGTCGAACATCCTCGTACAGAACGAGCAGTACATGATCCCCCGAAAAGAGCCGTACATCCTGTGTGGCAGCACGCTGGAGCACGTGGGATTCGACCGTGCCGTGACCGAAGAGGCAAAAGAGGCCCTGCATGCCTGGGCCTGCCGGCACTGTCCGCAGCTGCAGGAAGCGGAACTGGCGGATCACTGGAGTGGGCTTCGGCCCGGCACGTTGCGCGAGGTCCCCTACATTTGCGTACATCCCAGATATGAAAACCTGTACCTGAATGCCGGACACTTCCGGTGGGGAATCGCGATGAGCCTCGCATCCGCCGATCTCGCCTGTACACTGATGACGAACCCGTCCGCGGCCCAGCCCGTGGCTCAATACGGGTGGAAGTGAAGCAAAAGATCCGGCCTCGTGTCAGGTGACCGACTTTGTCCAGGCACTGCAGCTTGTGCCCATCATTCGGGCGTATCCGGACTCATTGCACCTGTACAAACCCTGCCCTGACAAGTTATAAACCGGACTGTGCCGGGGTAGCTCAGTCGGTAGAGCAACTGATTCGTAATCAGTAGGTCGGGTGTTCGAATCACCTCTCCGGCACCATGTTTAGTATGGTCCAGTACAGATGAAATGCCTGAGGATTAAGCCCGTGCATCCCTTATGATACTGGTTGGCATCGGATAAACAGGTGAACTGAAACATGGTAGAACCCACACCCGCCCCTGACATCGTTACACGCGATCCGGTCTGCGGGATGACCGTTGACCCGGGAGCCGACACGCCCCGTTATGAGCATGACGGGCAGCTGTACTACTTCTGTTCCAGCCACTGCCAGGAAAAGTTCGGGAAGGACCCGAACGCTTACCTGGAAGGCCGCCCGCCAACCGAACCTGCGCCCGAAGGTGCGCTTTACACCTGCCCGATGCACCTCGAAATCGTGCAAGAGGAACCGGGTGACTGTCCGATCTGCGGCATGGCGCTGGAGCCGATGCTGCCCACGGTGGATTCCGGCCCGAATGCCGAACTTGTCGATTTCAGGCGCAGGCTCCAGATCGGTACTCCCCTGGCGCTGGCGGTCCTGCTGCTTGAGATGGGAGGCATGCTGGGGATTCCATGGAATGACTGGTTCGGATCAACGACGGTTCGCTGGCTCCAGTTCGCATTCGCCACACCGGTCGTGGCCTGGGTCGGCCTGCCTTTTTTCAAACGCGGCTGGTCCTCCATCGTCACCGGCAATCTCAACATGTGGACGCTGATCGCAATCGGCACCGGTGCAGCCTACGCATTCAGTATCGTTTCACTGCTTGCGCCATGGTTTTTCCCCGCCGAACTGGGGAGTGGTCATCCTCCCCCGCTTTATTTCGAGGCCAGTGCGGTCATTCTCATCCTGGTGCTCGTCGGACAGGTGCTGGAGCTGACGGCGCGTGACCGAACGGGAGATGCAATCCGGGCGCTGATGGACCTCTCACCGAAAACCGTACGGCAGGTGACGGCTTCGGGGGAGGTTGACGTGCCGCTGGATGCCATCAAAACCGCAGACCGGCTTCGCGTACGTCCAGGGGAAGCGGTGCCTGTGGACGGCACCGTCATCGAGGGGCACTCCTCGGTGGATGAAAGCATGCTCACCGGCGAACCCGTGCCCGTTGAAAAAACCGAGGGCGAGACCGTCACCGGCGGCACCCTGAACAAGACAGGCTCCTTCGTAATGCAGGCCAAGGCCGTGGGCAGCGACACGGTTTTGTCGCGGATCATTGCCATGGTTGTGCAGGCGCAACGGTCCCGGGCCCCGATCCAGGCGCTGGCGGACCGGGTCGCCTCGTATTTTGTTCCCGTCGTCATTGCCGTCGCAGTGCTGGCCTTTGTGGTGTGGATGACCTGGGGTCCGGCCCCGGCGCTTGGCTATGCCGTCGTCTCGGCCGTCAGCGTCCTCATCATTGCCTGCCCCTGTGCACTCGGTCTTGCCACGCCGATGTCCATCATGGTGGCGACAGGACGCGGCGCCCAGGCGGGGGTGCTGATCCGGGATGCAGAAGCACTGGAACGATTCGCCACCGTCGATACCCTGATCATCGACAAGACGGGTACGCTCACGGAAGGACGCCCCAGTCTGACGGATGTGATGGCCTTCAGCGATATGCCCGAGGACCGGGTGCTCGCCCTGGCCGCAGCCCTTGAGCACAGCTCGGAACATCCGATGGCCGAGGCCGTTCTCAGGGCAGCACACGAGAAAAACCTTGAGCCCCTCGCAACGACGCGCTTTGAAGCGGTGACCGGCATGGGGGTCAAGGGCCAGGTCAGCGGCGCATCGGTGGCATTCGGCAACGTGAAGCTGATGACGGAGCTCGGCATCGATGTTTCTGCGGCCGACCCGCAACTGGTCCGGTTTCAAAATGACGGCAAGACGGTCATGTTGCTGGCAGTGGACGGAGTCCTTTGCGGTCTTATCTGCGTGGCGGACCGCATCAAGGAAACCACCCCCAGTGCCATCCGGGCGTTGCACGAGGCCGGCCTCAAGATCATCATGGCGACCGGCGACAGTCGACGCACCGCCGAGGTGGTCGCCCAGCAGCTCGGCATCGACGAGGTGCGCGCCGAAATCTCTCCTGAGGACAAGGCAATACTCGTTGAAGAAGTTCGCACCCGGGGGCTTTCGGTGGCGATGGCGGGCGACGGTGTCAATGATGCGCCGGCCCTGGCGGCCGCGGATGTGGGAATCGCCATGGGAAGTGGTTCGGATGTGGCTGTGGAAAGTGCCAGCATGACGCTGGTGAAAGGCGACCTTCGCGGCATCGTCCGGGCGCGGAATCTTGCCTGCGGGACCACCCGCAACATCCGCCAGAATCTCTTTTTTGCCTTCGTCTACAACAGCGTCGGTGTGCCCGTGGCCGCAGGCGTGCTCTTTCCCGTATTCGGTATCCTGCTGTCGCCGATGATTGCTGCTGCGGCCATGAGCCTTTCTTCGGTCTCGGTGATCGGCAATGCATTGAGGCTGCGCCGGGTTCGCTTGTATACTGGCGACTGAATCTCAAGCTCGCCGGACTGGATGCATGACTGGGCGAATACCTTTCATTTCGTAAATTGGCGCAAGACCAAAGGGGAAGTTATGAAAAACAAACCACGTCTTCTTACAGCACTGCTGGTCCTTGTCGTATCCGCTGCGGTATCTCAGTGGGCCGCGGCCGCGGAGCAGGCACACGCCCAGATCATGAATGCCACCGGCCAGCAGGTCGGCAAGGTGATGCTTTACAGGACCGGGCACGGCACGTTGCTGCACGCCAAGCTGCACGACATGCCCGAGGGCGCCCATGCATTCCATGTGCATTCGATCGGAAAGTGCGAGGCCCCCTTCAAGTCCGCGGGCGGTCATTACAATCCGCACGACCACAAGCACGGTTTTATGAGTGCCGACGGGATGCACGCGGGCGATATGCCGAACATCCACGTACCCGCCTCCGGAAGCCTTGAAATCGAGATTCTCAACACCAGCCTCGTGCTGGACAAGTCGTTGTTCGATGAAGATGGTGCAGCCATCATCATCCATGCAGGACCCGACGACTACAAGACCGATCCGGCAGGGGCCGCAGGGCCGCGCATTGCCTGCGGGGTCATCCAGAAGTAACGCGGAATCTAAACAGGCTTTCCCGGCCGCAGGGCGCCCAGGGGGCGTGCACATTACCCGGCCGGTTTTCTGAACGGCTGCAGCAGCAAATGATCCAGCCACAGGTCACGCGGGGTCCGGAAGTACTCGATACCGACTTTCATGCCGATATGCCCGGCCTGGGGTGAGGCACGGTAGGTTTTGAACAGGTAGTCCCACCAGGGCACATTGAAACCGAAATTGCTGTCGGTTTCCCGGCGCACCACCGAGTGATGCACCCGGTGCATGTCCGGCGTCACGATAAAGTACCGCAGAACCCGGTCCACGCGACCCGGTATGCGGATGTTCGCATGGTTGAACAGCGAGCTTGCGTTCAGCAGCACTTCAAAAGCAATCACGGCCACGACCGGAGCCCCCAGCACCAGCACCGCCGCCATCTTGATCGCCATGGACAGCACGATCTCGATGGGATGAAACCGCAAGCCGGTCGTGACGTCCACTTCCAGGTCCGCGTGGTGCATGCGGTGCAGCCGCCACAGGAAATCCACATGGTGGAACAGCAGGTGCTGGAGGTACAGGATCAGGTCCAGCGCTACGATGGCGACGGCCATGGCGATCCATGCGGGCAGGGCCACCTGGTTCAGCAGGCCGAGGCCCTGGTCCTGTGCAGCCATCGCCGTACCTACCGCGGCCAGCGGTATCCCGAGCCGTACGATCAGTCCGTTCAACACGGTGATGGCCAGGTTGTTGAGCCAGCGAACACTTCGCGAATGGTGCTGGGCGCGGCGCGGAGCCAGGAGCTCCCACACCGCGAACACCGCGAACAGGCCGGCAAAGCTCGACAGGCGGACCAGCACTTCAGCATTCATGGAAAATTCGGGCAACATACAACCTTTCTAGGCGCCGCGCAGGGGGTTGTCAATCTTTTTCCATGCCGCCCTATGGACCCTATAAAGGATTGTAATCGATGGATTTTCTCTGCGGGCAGGGACGGCATCCACGGACGGCACCAGCTAGCCCGGACAATCCCAATTCAAGTATAGTGATGTGAAAAATCTCATCCGGGTCCGGAAGAACCCGCGGGGCAGCAAAACAATGACGAGACATGACCTCCGGTGGTTGTTGATCTTGATGCTGGGTACATGGCTGGGTGCATGCAACACCCCCTCACCAGACTCCGCACCGGGCCTTCCGACGCCCGAGTCCAGCGCTTCCGGGGACAACCGCCATGATGATCCTGCCCGGCCCCCGGACGAACCAGCCGAGCGGCCTCCCACGGACCCACCCGGCCAGGCGCAAAAATCTGTCGATCCCGGGGTAAGGACGTCCGAACCGCAAGTCCCGGCCCGCACCAGCGATGAGGAGGTTGCCGTTCTCGATCAGCAACTTGAGGACGCGTTGGGGCGCTATGATGAACAGATCCACGAGGAGTTCGAAAAGGCGCAGGCCCAAAGACGGGCTCACGGGCAAGCTTCCGCAGGTGAAGAACAAGAGGCTGGGTCCGAGTGGGACCCCGCCAGCACCACGGACCCTGCGACACCGGCAGAAAAGTCGTACGAAACCGGAGCTCAGGCCCGTACTCGTTCATCACCGGCCGAGCGCGGCGACCCGGACAGCGATTCGAAGGAAAGAGAAGAGGGCAGCAAGGACGGGGGCACTCACAGCACACCGCCGCCAGCCGACATCCCCGGCGGGGATGATGATGACGTCGTTGCACGCCAGCTTCGCGAAGCGGCACAAAAGGAGCGTGATCCCGTGTTGCGGGACAAGCTGTGGGACGAGTACCGCAAGTACAAGAAGCAGCAGGCGAGCATCAACCCTCCGCCTCCAACGCAGGCTGAATGACCATGCGCAGACCCCTTGTGACCTCCCTGTGGCTGAGCCTGCTCATTTTGACCAGCGGCTGTGCGCTGAACACGGTCCGGGTCCCGGGTGGGGAAGAAATTGAATCCGAGACCGTCCAGCTGCAAGACAGCCAGCTGCTGGATGTCGGCGTGTTGCTGTTCGAGAAAGGTGAAATCACCGAGCAGCAGGCCGAGGAAAGCATCCACGAGGACATACGTGCGGCCGAAGCGCGCTACATGGCCTACCACCTGAAAGAGACGCTGCAGCGGGCCAGCGGCTGGGGCGCCATCCGGGTGCTGCCAGCCGCCTCGCATATCGCTGACGTGGTGGTGCGCGGCACGATCATCGCTTCCGACGGCGAAAACCTGATGCTCCAGGCCCATGTCTCGGACAGCACCGGCAAGCCGTGGTTTGAAAAAAAATACACGGCCGGGTTGAGCGAGCTGGACTACTCCGACATCGACCTTGGGGATGACGTCTATCAACACGTCTATAACCGCATCGCCAACGATCTCTACCGCCATCGTAAGAAATTGACCGACCCGCAGTTGATCCGTATCCGCAACACCTCCGAGATGCGCTACGCCGCCAGCATCTCGCCGGACCCGTTCTCCGCGTACCTCGTCTGGGAGCCGGGTGGCCAGGTCCAGGTGGCACGCCTGCCGGCCAGGGAGGATCCCATGCTGCACCGCGTGCGCAAGATCCGCGAGCGCGAGTTTTTGTTCGTCGATACGATCAACGAGTACTACGCGAATTTCCACAGCGCGATGTACCGGCCCTACACGAACTGGCGCAGGTACTACCTGATGGAAGCCCAGCAAAAACGTGCCATTGAACGTCGCGCCGGACGAACCAAGCTCGCGGCAGCCGTCATCACGCTGGTGGGCCTGCTGCGCGACTACCCGGGCCTCGTCACCACGGGTGCCATCCTGTACAAGGATGGCATCGACATCGGCAGGGAAGCCCAGATCCACGACGATGCCATCCGCGAACTGGGAGATTCCCTCAAGGCGGAAGTGCGCCCGATGGTACTGGACATTGAAGGCCGCACGGTGGAGATCACCGGCAGCATCGAAGAACAGTACCGTAAATGGCGTGCATTGCTGCACAAGATCTATTTGAACGAGACGGGGCTGGTGCAGGAAAAAAACGTTCCGGACCACATTTGATACGGCGATGCGCAAAGACGACTCCACACCGGTTGAACCGATCGATCCCGCATCGCTGCAATCTCCTGCCACGGATTCCGGGGCCAGGCTCTCCCATGCCCAGCGCAACACGCTGCTTTTCCTGGTGTTCGTCGGGCTGGCGTCCGTCGCGGTGCTGGTATTCTGGCTACTGCCCGGGGTGGTGGATCAGCAACGCGCCTCCGGCCCGCTGAACCGGGAACCCTCCGCACCCCTGCACGAGCCTCCCGAGACCCTCTCCGAGCCAGGCGGTGTTCCCGAAGCCCTGACTGAAATCCCCGCAACACCTACCGAGCCCGGGCACACGGCCCTGAGGCTGCATGCGGAAAGCCTGCTGCTTGGCATCATCGAAAAGCAGGATGCCCTGCAGCGACACGGGGTCGAGCAGTGGGCAGACCGGGAGTATGCCGAGGCGCTCGCCAACGGTCAGGCCGGGGATGCGTATTTTCGCAAGCAGGATTTTGCCGAGGCGGTCCGCTTCTACGATCAGTCGGCGAACGCCCTGCAGGCCCTGCTAAACCAGGTCGATGCCGTGCTGGATGAGGCCCTCGCGCAGGGGGACCAGGCCCTCGCGCAAAACCAGGGTGAGGTTGCAAAACGCCATTTCGAACTGGCCCGCGCCATCGATGCGGACAATCTCCGGGCGCTTGAGGGCCTGGGGACGGGCACAGACCCTGAGCGAGCTGTTTGCATTGCTCAGGACGGGCGGTCAGTTCGAGGCGGCCAACCGTTTGCAGGCCGCTGAACAGACCTACCGGCAAGCCGTTGCACTCGACCCACGCTCCGGCGAGGCTGCCCTGGCGCTGCAGCGGATCACGGACCGCCTGACCGAGGCGGAGTTTTCCCGGCAGATGAGCCGGGCGTATACCCTGCTGCAATCGCGCCAGTTCGAAGATGCGCGGGCAGCGTTTCACCGGGCCCAGGAACTGGCACCGGCCTCCGGGCGCCCGGCCCAGGGATTGCGCCGGGTCGATGAGGTCGTGCGCGAGGAGAAAATCGCTGCACTGGAAGTCGAGG